>JAUIFO010000005.1 GCA_030430385.1 Bacteroidia bacterium | reverse complement strand
CATTTCCACCAGCCATTAAATCATCACTTAAATACGCATTTAGTGCTTCGACGTGTAGCACATAAAATTTACAGCTTTGACCACTAAATAAATTTAAAGCATAATGGATAGCGTTAACGGAACTATTTGAGAAATCTGTAAGTAGTAGTATATGTTTCATACCTTAAAGTTACTAATCCATTTTAAAACTCATTATGATTTTTGTCATCATTATTGACCACACTATTAAAAAATAAAAGCTCCTTGATTTCTCAAGGAGCTTCTTTGTAGAGTTTACAGAAAAGAAATCGAACCAAATTGTTGACGAATTAAAAGCTTTCAATACAATTTCTTAATATAATTTATTCTTAAGTTTTTTGTTAAATTTGGTTAATCAACTAATAATCAATGAATCAAAAAGACAACATCAAAAACATTGTGGGACTATTAGCTAGTGCTGGTCTAACTATGGCTACTTCTGGTGGTAATAACATCGTTGGTTTGTTGAACACCATTGCAGGGGGAATATTAGGTAATTATGTCAATGATTTAAGCTATAATAAATTAAAAGGTCTTGTTAATGGAATAGATCCTAAAGATCTTAACCATGACATAAAAAAAATCATTCTGAGTGCTGTTGAGAATTGTATCTCGCTCATATGCCATTCTTACAACAAAAAATATTTTCTCGCTGGACATCAGAAATCAAGATTAGATAAATTAGAAAAACATCTACTTTTAGAAGTAAAAGCGCTAAAAGATAAGATATACAATGAAAATGATTCTTTATATCGTCAAATAGAGGATCCAAATTCAGTTCATGAGCTTTTTGAACTATTTAATCTATCGGTTGATAGTTATCATGAAATACACCCGAAACACCCTTTTGGAGAATATTTCGAAAATGAATTTATCCCCATTCTGCAGTTATGCTTTGGAGAGCAGCTCAAATTAGAGAAAAATAGACCTGCATTAATTGCTTATCAACGTGATATTTATCAAAATTTGGATAAAAAGTTAGATAAGACAATAAGTCAAAACAATAAGATTTTAGCAAAACTAGATGCAAAAGGGAACGCTGAAGAATTAGTAGCGTATAACAATTCACTCGTAACTATCAAACACCAAATATCAGATAAAAAAGATGCTACTTATTTACTACCTGAATTTGAACAGATAATCGATGATTACTATGACAATATTTCTAAAGACATATCAAAGATTCTTTCAGAAATAGAATCGGTCACAACCGAAATAAAAAGTAATTGGGTAGAAAAAAACAAAACCTACATCATGGGAGCTGGTATAGTTATGATTCTAATAATTGCTTTAATTAGCTACAACTACTATAATGTTCCATTCAACTCAACTATTATTTTATCTCCAAATCAATCCATTCAAATCAATAGTCAATACCCACCATTAGCAAAAAAACAAAATACTAAAGTTATTTTTTATTTAGAAGAAACTACATTAGAGAAAACATATACAAAAGACGGAATATCTTTAACTGATTTGCAAAAGAATCTTTTGGATGAAAAGGTGAAAATCGAGCTTGTTGATCCGTATTGGGAATTTACATCTGACTTTATCGTTTTAAAAAAAGGCTCTATAATAGTGGATGTTCAACCAAACAATGCCTTATCAGAAATACGAGGAAGAGTTTTTCATCATATAGGACACGAGCCAATTTCTGATGCAAAAATTAAAATGGTTATGGAAGGTATAGAAACAGTAACCGATCAAAATGGGATTTTCTATATAGAGGTACCAATAGAGTTAAGGAAATCCAAATACGATATTAGAGTTATTGCCAATGGTTTAGATTCAATTACTAGAACGTACGAGCCAGGTGATGAAATTTCAATTGGTTTGTTCAAAAACATGAAATAATGAGATCTATAATTGTTTTATTCTTACTCTCAATTTCAATAAGTTGCTATTCTCAAGGAAAGCTTTTAGGAAATGTATACATACAAAACAGTGGATGGTCACCAGTTGAGGGTATAAAAATCAATGTAGATGATTTCAATGGTGATTATACCAAATCTTTGGGTGAGTTCACTTTAAATTTTCCATCACTTAAACCAGGAGATGTTGTCTATGCATCAATTGGTAACAACAACATAGCAAAAGATAAAAATGGACAAGTTTACGAACTAGTCAATTATACTGAAATACGAGCAATTACTATACCAAATGATCCTGAAAAACAACTTATCAATGTTATTGTTTGTCCTAAAGGCTCAAGACATAAAGCAGCAGTTCGTTATTACAATATATTAAATGATGAAAAAAATAGACAAATACAAGTAAAAGAAAAAGAGCTCAAAAGATTAAGACAAAATCTTTCAATTTCATTAGATTCAATCAATACACTACAACGGACTATTGATAATTATAAAAAGATCAATGATTCAATTACTTTATTTAAAGATGCAAACTATTTCGCAGGAATTAATAGAGATGGTGCTTCCGGGAGAATTATTAGATTTTTAAATAGTCTTTTGGCCAATAAATCTATTGAGGAAGCTAGAAAAGAACTAAATATAGCTAAAGCATTAAAGGAAGCAGAACTAGGTTATAATTCTCTTAATTCTAGTATAGAGGAAATAAAAATTAATGCTAAAATTCTAGTCAGACAATTTAAAGTTAATGAAGCAATTTCTCAACTTGATTCTTTAGAATTAATTGTAAAGAAGAAAAATGTCCACCCAATTCTTGAGTTTGATAATTATTTAACAAAAGGTACATTTAAATACGTCTTAAATCGAAACGATGAAGCCATTAGCGACCTAAAAAATGCAGAATCTATTTTAATTAGTGAACTTAATTCAAACAAATTTATAGATAAGCTTTTTGCCCTAAATGACACCTTTTCCATTATTTATTTTATGAGTTATAATGTAGAAGAGGCATTAAAATATTTGAAAAAAAATCAAGCATTGTTTGAGTCTATGGAAGAAAGTCAAAACAAAAAATATTTAGGATTTTATGCTAATAGTTTGGCTAATTTAGGTCTTCATCACTTCAAAGATAAAAACTTTTTGGAGGCAGAAAGATACTTCAAAAAAGCAAAAGAAATTAATAAAAAAAATAAATACCCTTCTAATGAAGAAATTTTATTATTTGGAATCATAGAATATAATCTAGCAGTAATTCAAAGTTATTACAAGGTTTATAATGAAGCATTAGATTATTTAGACAAAGCATTAAAGTTTTATAACACATATAAAAAGCTGTCAAATGATGCAGCTATTGATAAACTAATTGCTCAAGTGCTTAAACAAAAAGGAATCATCTATAAAGAAGAAGGAAAATATGATGCATCCGAAGCATACTTCAAAAAGGCTTTAAAATTAACTGAAGATATCAATTTTGGTGATAAACTTTTTAATCATGAGATTGCAGGTTTACACAAAGCATTGGGAGACTTATATTTCAAGCAAGGCAAAGATAGTCTTGCTAGAATACAGTTCAATAAGTCTGCAATTCTTTTAGAACCTATGTGCATTGATAAAGAAATTCAATGTTCTGAACTTGCCAATAGTTTAACTTCTTTAGCTGCATCTACTAATAACATTCAAGAATCAATAGATCTTTACCTAAAAGCGATCAAAATATTTGATAACCTAAAAGCAGAATGGATATTGGATTACAATTATGAAGCTTATGCTAGAAAAGGGTTGGCAGATAGGTATTATGAAATAGAAGCATACGACAAAAGTGAGATCGAATTTTTCAATTCGATGGCATTATACAGTAATTCTGATGATTTTGATAAAAACTCATATAACCTAGCACAAATTTCAAGATCTCTAGGCAAAATAGAGTACAAAAGAAAAAACTATGATGATGCTGTAGACCATTTGGAAAGAGCAATAAAATTAAGTGAACGATTTTTAAAATCAAACAACTTCAAAAAACTGTACAATAATATTTGTGTTGATTTAGGTGATGTTTATTCAGAACAAGAGAATTATATTTTAGCAGAAAGAGCATATAAATTACCTGATATAGTATTAGAAAGTACCTTGAATAATGGATTGAATTATTCAGAATTACTTTTACACTATAGAATTAAACAAGGTTTAGGTATGAGCCAAATGTCTCTCGATAAATATAAAGAAGCAGAACATAATTTAATAGAGGCATTAAAGATTAAAGAGGAGATGATTTCAGTATTAGAAAAAAATTCCACAAAGCCCGTCACATTAACTGCAATATTAGATTACAAAATTCTAGCTGAATTAATGCAAATACAGTTAATGTTGGAAAATGACTTGTCTTGTATTGAGAGAGGAACTCAATATATTAACAACGCACATTCAATTATTGAAAGAACAAAACACTTTATTAGCCATGATGAAAGTTTATTAGATTCCCTTGATTCAATACAAAACTATTACAGTTACTATGCATCTGCGAGCGATTTATATATAAACCTTTTGCAAAACATTCAAAACTTAGAAACCAGAATTGAACAATCTAATAGCAATAAAAATAAATTAGAGCTTGAAGAAGAAGTTGTTTCAATATTAGAAGACTACATAAATAATTATCCAGAATTTTTAATACCAAAAACCAACCTTAGTTTTCATTATGGTAATTCTGCATGGTTTTCATTATTTGAGAACGATTATTTATACGCAGAAAAATTAGCTAAAAAAGGACTAGAGGCTGATCCAAACCAAATATGGATTAATACAAATTTAGCTTTAGCTTTTTTATTGCAAAACCAGCTAGATAAGGCAAAAATAATATATAAAAATCTTTGGTATATTGATTATATCGAAGGTGAGAAGAACTACAAAGACGTATTCTTAGAAGATATTGTTACACTCAAAAATCACGGAATAAATCATAAGAATTTTGATAAGGTTATTACTTACTTAAATAAGCTTGAAATAGAAAATTTATCGAATATTGAAATGGCTAATCAAAATAAATCTTTAGTAAACCAATACATAGAATCTAATAATTATGAATTAGCAATTGAAAGCTCAATAACTTTGGTTAACCTATATGAAAATATAAAACCTAAGCCAATTAACGATATAATAAAAACTTATAGAAGCCTAGCAACAACATATACAAAACTTAATAATTTCGAAAAAGCCTTAGAATACCAACTTTTATCTCATAATATTGTTGAAGAAGAGCTTTATTACGATAGTGAAGCACTAGCAAAATCATATTCATATACTGCTTCTGCATTCGACAATGCAAAAATACCAAGTGAATCTTTGCGCTACAATGAAAAGGCAATGCATATTCTTAAAACTTTATATGGTCCTGACAATTTAATTTTGGCTTCATCATATTACAATATTGCTATTAATTATTATGATTTAAAAAATTATAGTGAAGCCGTAATTTTTCATCACAAATCCTTATATATAAGAGAGAAAAAATTAGAAAAAAATGATCCGAAATTATTAAGTTCATATTACAATTTAGCCCTAAGTCAATTTTCGGATTCTAACTATGAAAGTGCTTTACAAAATTTTAAATACTTACTAGATTTTACAGAATCTTACAATCTTCACAATCGTGTAGGCTTGTGTTATTATTACTTAAAAGACTACAAAAATGCAATCTCAGAATACTTGAATGCATCGTCTTTGTCTGAAGAATACAAAAACACCCTATTCTACAATAACATAGGGACTGCATATGTAAAGAGTCTGCAATTTGAAAAAGCATTTGAGGCATTTAAGGAGTATGAGACTCTAAACCCAAATACAGGTAGAGTTTATCGTAATTGGGCTATGTATTATTCTTTAAGAAATGATAGAGAGACTGCTCTCGCCAACTTACAAAAGGCTTTAGATTTGGGCTTTGATGATATTAATTGGATAAATAGTGACGATAGTCTTAAAAGTATAAAGTCTGATGCAAGATTTATTGCAATGATAGAAAAATTAGATAAAAATTAATATGAATAAAATACTGACCTTTTTATTGCAATTGATGTGCTTATACTGTTATAGTCAAGGCAACTTATCTGGAAATGTTTATTTACAGAGTAGCAATTGGTCTCCTGTAGAAGGCATTAAAATAAATGCTTCATCATCAAATGGTGATTATTCAAAAGCAGATGGGTATTTTAATCTCTTATTTCCACAACTTAATCCTGGGTCAATCGTATCTCCTCAAATTGGGGAGAACAATGTAGCGATAGATAAAAACGGAAAATCATTTGAACTCGTCAATGAAAATGAATTAAAATATATCCCAATTCCAGAAAACCCAGATCAAATGCCTCTCAAAATAATTGTTTGCCCTGAAGGAGCTAGAAATATTGCTGCAAGAAAGTATTATCGCATTATGAAAAATGAAACTGAGGCGCAATTGGAAAAGATTAGAAAGGAACTCATAGATTACAAAAACAAACTCGGAATTGCTCATGATTTGGTAAAAGAGAAACAGGAAGAACTTAATAAATATATTCATTTAAATGACTCGGTAAAAATTTTCAAGGATGCGTTAATGTTCGCCAGTATAAATAGAGACAGTGCAAAAAAAAGGGCTAATAATTATTTAGATGCACTTAATTCTGGAGTTTCAATAGAAAAAGCTAGAGCAGAGTTAAGTACTGAAAAAGCATATCATGAAGCATTAAACGGAATAGAAAACATACATTCTAGTGTTGAAGAAATTAGACTTAATGCCAGAAGTTTGAAAAGTCAGTTGAAATTCGATGAGGCACTCTCTCAATACGATACTATATATAAAATCTTGAGTAACAAACTAATCAATCCCCTTTTATCTGTTGAACACTTAATCAGTGCAGGCAACTTAGCGTTTGAAATACACAGATACACCAAAGCACTCAAGTACAAGGAAACTGCGTATGATATCCTAAAACAAAGTTATTCTGAAGATGATGCCATTTTTATACCTATACTTTATGAGATAAGTCTTATATATGTATGTCTGGATAAAGATGAAATTGCTAAAAAGAAATTAGTAAAAGCTTTAGATATATACCAAAATACTGATAAAAGAAAGTATTCCAGAAACATAGGGATGGCATACAATCTACTAACTACAATCAACCTCAAGGAAAAAAGTTATCAAGAAGCTGAACAAACGTGCTTAAAAGCAATAGAAGTTCTAGGTCAAATTAATAATACATCTTATAATATTATTAAAGCTTTAGCTTTTTCTTATAATCGTTTAGCGCTAATTAATTTTTTTAACAACAATGATAGTCAGATTGAAACTTACTATTTGAAAGCTATATCCTTAATTAAAGACTATAAAGCTATATCCAACGAAAATAGTGAAAGCTTAGATGAATCTCTTGCTCAAAATTATATTGAGCTTGCTACCTTGTATTACATAAATATTCTGGATGACAACGAAAAGGCATTAAATCCGATTCTAAATTCAAACGAAATTTTTCAAACATTGGCTAAAAAGAATCCTGAAAAGTATAGTCTACAATACGCTGAATCATTGCAAATAATGTTATCGATAATTTGCAGACAATTAAGTCTGTATGAATACCCTAAAGAATATGAAACTTTTTTTATTAAAAATGCATTGACAATGATTAAAGAAGTTGAAAAAATCTCATTAGCCTATTTAGCCTCCAATCCTAGAGTTAAAAAATTGTCACAAAAAAACAGTGACTTTAAGTTATACTTTTCTCCTCTTTCAGAAAATCCAATACCAACATCTTATTTTAACGATCCAGAATTTGCTGTATCATATTTAGAAAGATTTTATAAGGATACCGATTCTATGTCCAACCCAAAAGAGAAACTGGCAAAAAATTTAAAAAAGCTTGGTTTAGTCAATAAAATTTATCTAGACAACCCTCAAAATTTAAACATTAAAAATAGTTTACGTGTCGTTCACCTTAATATCTCAGTCTTGGCATTAGAAAGTGGTGATTATGATTTAGCAATTTTATCCGCTCATGAAGCTTCTGAGTTAGATGCTACAGGTAACACAAAAGGATTCGAAAATTTAATACTTGTCAATGCTTATGTTTTAAAGAACAAACCAAAAAAAGCATGGATTATTTATAGACTTTTAAAAGACGAACTATTCCCTGGCACTAATAACACATACAAATCTTATTTTTTAGCAGACATTGAAGCATTGGAGAGCAAAGGAATACATCATAAAGAGTTTACAAAAATAAAGAAGTTTCTAAATGATTAATTTTCTTTGTTTTCTAAAGCCTTTAATCGAACAAATTGGTTATCATAGCGGTAGAACTACAGAATAGAATAACTTGCCTACTCCATAATTCCATTTTCTTATAAAAAAACAAAAAACTTTCAGCATTATAGTTTAAGATTCTACTAATAGCGGGAACAGAATTAGATTATGTGTTCGTTAAATCTTAAAAGGGAAACTTGTACAACAAACCAAGTTTAGAGTAAAATTTATTGTTTTGACATTTCTATGTAAGAACGTAAACGTTCTAAAATTTCATTTACAAAAAAAAGCCAAATACTTCCGTATTTGGCTTGTTGTAGCGGGAACAGGACTCGAACCTGTGACCTTCGGGTTATGAGCCCGACGAGCTACCTACTGCTCTATCCCGCGATATTGGACTGCAAATATACAACGCTTTTTGATTTTAACAATAGTAAATCATAAAAAAATAACTCTTAAATCAATTTGATCAAGAGCTATTTAAAATTAAAACTATAAAATATATGTTAATCGTCGTCGTCCTCTGCATCTAATGTTGCTAGTACACCAACGTCTCCATTGTTTACAAAATCGAATTGTTCTATGTTTGGGAATTGCGACTCTAAACTCGCTAAATCTCCTTTAAAATCATTGTTTCCAAGCATAAGCACTTTTAGGTTAGATAGACTTGCAAGTTCAGTTGGAAGGCTTCCAAAAAATGCATTATTTGCAAGTACTAATTCTTCTAAGTTATCTAAATGCGAAATTGAATTTGGTACAATTCCTAAAAAGCTGTTATCAAATACACTCAACACCTTAAGATCGGCTAGGTTACCAATACTTGAAGGTAATTTCCCAGTAAACTTGTTACTGCTTACAAGTAGTTCTTTTAAATTCGTCAGTTTTCCAACACTAATTGGCAATACACCGCTTAAATTGTTACTATACAATTCTAAACTTTCTAATTGTGATAAGTCACCAATAGATTCAGGTACCGAGCCTTTAATTTTATTCATAAATAATTGCAGCTTCTCAAGCGAAGCTAAACGACCTATAGTCTCAGGCAACTCGCCATCTAACTGATTAAATGCGACATTTAAAACTTTAAGGTTCTTTAAGTTTCCAATTGTACTTGGAATAGAACCTGTAAGATTATTTCTAAATAAATTAAGTTCTCTTAAATTGGTTAGATCTCCAATAGATTCTGGGATTTGTCCTTCAAGATTATTGAATTCTAAATTGATGGCAACAACTTTGTCATCTTCAACTGTAATACCAAACCATGACGATACTGGACTATTCGTATCCCAAGTTGTATTCCAAGATGCTCCGTTGGTAGCGTTGCAAAAAGCGATCAATGCTTCTTTTTCTTTAGTAGATACATTACCAAATGACAGTAATGTTACCATACATAATAACAGTGTAATTCTTGCGGTTTTCATAATAGTAGATTTTGTGAGGGAGCACATTTACTAAAACGAAAATATAAGAATATCGATTATCTACCAATTTTTTTCGATGAAATGCATAGTCGCTTTATCGAATAATTTTCAATAATTTGATTTTCAGTTGTTTACAAAATAGAATAATTCTCTTTTTAAGACTAAAAAAGTGGTCATTTCATCATTATTTACAACTAAAGCAGTAGCATATAACTCTCTAAAAATCAACATTAAGCAATTCTCCACCTAATTGAAGCACTGTTAATTCTGCTAATTTAGCATCATATTTTGCTTGATTTCTACTTAACTCCGCATTGAGTAAATTAAGTTGAGCTTGCCTAAACTCAATAGAAGTAGCTTGTCCTATTTTAAATTTTTCTTGAGTACGATTAAAATTGTTTTGCGAGGTATTGATATTGTCTTCTTGAATTTGATATATTTTTAATTTATTTTGAAAATCATCCCAAGCATTATTAAAATCACGTTCAATTTCAATGACCAATTGCTCTTTTAAAAACTGCTGATTTTCTAAATTGATTTTAGCATTTTTTACTTGCGTTATTGTACTGCCGCCATCGAATAAATTCCACGAAAGACTTATACCTCCAGAGAGTCCTGTATTTGTAGAGACTGCCACAAACGATGCTGCATTATTGTTACTTTTATTCCAACCATAAGTTCCTGTTAAACCTACAGTTGGCAAAAACTGTGCTTTGCTAGTCTTGATATCGAACTTACTGATATTAATATTCTTTTCAGCTTGAAGTAAAGACACATTATTAGCCTTTGTTTTTTCAAGTAATTCTTCTTTGTTGAGCTGAAGCATAAAATCAATGGAAGTATCAACTTTAAACTCATTAGAAAGTTGATTTCCTAAAACAACATTTAAATCCCGCTTTGTATTTCTTAATTGCTGTTTTACACTTATCAAACTAATGCTATCATTGTTAATATCTACTTGCGCATTTAAAACACCTAGCTTGGTACTTTGGCCATAGTCAAATTGATACTCAGCACGTACAAGCCTATCTTTAGAGATTTCTATGGTTTGCCCTAAAGCATCAACATTTTCAGAAAGTTGTGCTATAGTATAATAAATAGAGAAAATCTGGAGCATTGTTGTTTCAATGGTTTCTCTTGCATCTAATTCTGAAAGTTGATGTTCTTCTTTTAAGCGTTTGTAATTATACAAACGTCCTAATCCATCAAATAATGTATAATTTAAACCTACTGAAGCATTATACCGAGAACTTTCTGCTCCTTTCAAAACAGTATCTGGTATGTTATCATCTGAAAATTCAGATTCGTTATCGTCTATACTATGCGTTACACCAGCATTTCCAGTTACTGTAGGCAAATATCCAGAATTCAAGATACTTGTATTATTGTCAGCAACTTCAACCGCATTATTGGCTATTTTAATTCCGAAGTTATGTTCTAGGGCCAATTCTACAGCTTCTTTTGGACTCAGAATTTGTTGTGCACTAAGACTTAATCCAACAAAAAATAATAGGTATGTAATGGCAATTCTAATGGTCATTGGCTTCATTTTGTTCTTTAATAGCACGTTCAACTTCTTCTTTTGTCACCTCTTTATTAGTCCATAACCATTTCACATTTTTCTTGAAGCTATTGCTGAAAGATAAAAACAGTGGTAGAACTAGTAAGGTTAAAACAGTGGCATAGGCAATTCCAAAAGAAATAGAAATCGCCATAGGTTTTAAAAATTGTGCTTGTCTACTTTTTTCTAAAAGTAATGGCGCTAATCCAGCAATGGTCGTTAAAGAGGTTAAGAAAATAGCTCTAAAACGTGATTTACCAGCTTCGGAAACAGCCATATCAAATGGCATTCCTTCTCTGAGGTTAGTATTAAATTTTCCTATGAGGACTAAACCATCGTTGACCATAATTCCAATAAGTGCTATAATTCCTAAAAGGGATAACACATTTACAGAAAAGTCAAGAAGCCAATGTCCCCAAGCCACAGCAGTTAAACTAAATGGAACGAGTAGTATTAATAATAACGGCTGACTATAGCTTCGGAATGTAAATGCAATGGTAATATAAATGAGTATTAAAATTGGAATTCCTGCTTTTTTCAATGAGCTTGATAACTTGGATGCTTCTCTATTTTGACCTTCAAAAGAGGCTGAAATTGTTGGATATTTAGATTGTAGATTTGGAATGATATTCGATTTCACATCTTCTAAAATATCTGTAGCACTAGAACTTGGATCTTTTAGATCTGCAGAAATTCTAATTTCCCTTTGGCCTTCCAAGTGGTTTATAGCTACTTCGCCTCTTTCGATAGTATAAACCGCAATATCTTTTAGAGTGACTCGTGCTCCTGAAGGTGTCACAATACGCATGTCATCGAGATCATTTATAGACGCTCTATTGCTTCTGTCGTAACGCACCCAGACTTTTATCTCGTCTTGACCACGCTGAAAACGTTGAGCTTGTACACCAAAGAAACCAGAGCGTACTTGAGACATCACAGTACGCAAATCTAAGCCTAAGAGATACGCACTTTCTTTAAGTTGTAATCTAATTTCTTTAATACCAGCTGGATCATTATCCTCAACATCTTTTAAAAGAGGGTTTTCAGATAAGGTTTGTTTGAGTTCTAATTTAGCGGCTTTTAGTTCATCAATATTATTTCCTAAAAGTGCCACTGAAACTGGACTTCCACCAAAATTACCACCAGAACCAAAAATCAACCGTTCGGTTCCAACAACTGGTCCTACCAATTCACGTAATCTATTTGCTACCATTGAAGATTTAATCTCATCTGGACGCTCTTCTCCAGGCAACATATTAATAACTAGTTGTGCACTTGAACTACTGTTTAAGCTTAGTATCGTATTTTCAAAAAGTTCTTTTCCTGTTCCTTCAAGGTATTGCTCTGTAAACTCTTTATTGACTATAAAAGACTTCTCTTCTATCATAGAAATGATAGAATCTGTAATTTTTTCGTTGGTTCCGTTAGGCATATCAAGTTCAATAGACACACGATCACTTGCTATGGACGGGAAAATTGTAACACCAATAATACCTCCACCAATAGATCCAAAGGTTAATACGAGTAAGGCAACAAAAATTCCTAAAGACAATAGCTTAAATTGTAGGACAAAGTTTAAAACAGGTGCATAGAATTTGTCTCTTAAAAAACTCATGATACGGTCACCAAAAGCATTAATGCCTCTCATCTTAGTAAAAAATCGTTTCATTCTAGACGGATTCTCTTCTGGAACTTGAGTTCTTAACGCCTTTGAATGTGCTAAGTGCGCTGGAAGTATGATCAATGCTTCAACAAGTGAAACAACTAAGGTAAGAATAACAATGACTGAAACTTCACTAAAGAACTCCCCAATTCTACTATCTAAAAACAGAAATAATGAGAACGCTAATAAGGTCGTAATAATAGCAGAAACAACTGGAGGAATCACTTCCATTGTCCCGTCAATTGCGGCTTCTTTTGGTGATTTTCCTTTTTCGTAATGTTGGTAAATATTTTCAGCTATTACAATACCATCATCAACGAGAATACCAATAACGATGATCATTCCGAAGAGAGACAAGACATTAATTGTCACATCAAATTGACCAGCAAAAATGAACATTCCAAGGAAAGAAATTGGCAATCCAAATGCCACCCAAAACGCCAATCGTGTATTTAAAAACACTGATAAGAACAACAGGACTAAAATCATTCCTACAATGGCATTTTCTGTAAGCAATGCTGTACGCTGAGTTAGTGTTATAGATAGGTCTCTAACCACATCTAACTTTATGTTTTCATGCTTTTGATTATACGTTTCAATATATGCTTTAACCCTTTCAGCAGATGTAATCAAGTCCTCATTATTGGTGCTTGTTACAGAAATATTTACCGATAAGTTTTGATTAAAATACGTTGCGTTTGGAGTTTCAGAAAAGCGATCTCTAACAATTGCAACATCTCTAAGTCGAACTGTTTTACCTTCTGGAGTTGCACGAATAATTAGATTTGACAATTCGTCGCCATAGTAGGATCTATTATTTGCACGAATCAGATATTCTTCGGCATTTGTTTTAATGTTTCCTCCTGTAACTAAAATATTGGATGTGCTTACAGCTTCAGCGACTTCATTAAAAGTTAAGTTATAGGCCAACAAGTTAGTTTCATTGACCGCTATTTCGATTTCTTCAACTGGGTAGCCCGTAACTTCAACTTGCGAAATACCTTCAATAGCGCGCAAATCATTTTCAACCTGTCTTCCAATTTGCTTTAAAGTCACTAAAGGCACGTCGTTTCCGCTTAAAGCAAACGAAATTGTTTCTCTAACAGCTTCTTGTTTTGCAACAACCAAAGGTTCCATTCCTGTTGGAAATGAAGGCACGCGATCTACCGCATTTTTAACCTCAAGAAGCATGAAGTCGATATTTTCTCCCTTTTCAATTTCGACAGTAATAGTACCACTATTTTCTCGTGATGTTGAAGTGACACGATCTATACCTTTTAAACCTTTAAGATTATCTTCGATCTGAAGCACAATACCTTCTTCGATCTCTTGAGGAGAAGCCCCAGGATACGTAATGCTAATGTTTATGATCTTTGAATCAACAAGGGGGAAAAATGACGATTTAAGCGACTTATATCCAATAACTCCAAAAATAGCAAACGCTATAATGAATACATTTACAGCAACGTGGTATCTAATAAAATAAGCTATTAACTTTCTCATAAGTTGGTCTGTTTATGGAAATTAGTCTTGTTGAGAAGTTGTGCCTTCAACAAATGGTTTTACCAACATTCCTGCATAAGCGCCAGACACAGGTTTCGTGAGTATCACTGTTCCATTAGGTACATCCTTTAAAACAACTGTAGTTTCAGAAAAATACACAGGCTTTACATCTATAATATCCAGCACACTGTCTCTTACTACGTAGACTTGCTCATTTTCCAACAAAAGGCTTCTGTTAATTTCAATAGCATCAGGTTCTTCTTTAGCATTCAAATTCGCTTCTAAATACATCCCTTCTTTTAGCTGCTTATCTTTCACTTCAATAAAAGCAGTAATAGTTTGTGTTGTGGCATCAATGCTTCCATTAACTCGAGAAACTTTTCCTGTAAAGGTTTCAGTGTGTTCTAAATTATTGAGTTGAACAGTTTCGCCAACCCTTAAAAGGCTTGCATAGCTTTTACTTAAAGCCACTTCCATTTCATAGACCGAAGGATCGATAAAGGCTCCTAATTTTTGTCCGTTTCTAATCAAAGACCCTTCCGTAACCAAGGCTTCTGTTAAAATTCCATTAAAAGGGGCTCTAATGGTATATTTAGCAAGTCGTTGTTCTAAATTTTTGACATTGTAATAACTCGACACAATGCCTCTACCAGTAATGAAATAGTTTTCTTTTTCTGAAGTCATTTCTGGTAATTTAGGTGTGGTTTTACTTAAGTCGAAACTGTTTAAATATGTTTGCCACTTTTGAAAAACCTCAGGAAAATCAAGCTTTAAGTCAGGCATTATTGCTGCAATCGCGTTATAGAGATTACTTTTTGAAGATTGTACACTTGCATAATATTCTGAAGCATCTATACGAATAAGTGTTTCACCTTTTTTGTATTCTTGACCAGGTTTGAACAATACAGTTCCTGACCTAAAAATACCTTGAACTTCAGAATAGATCTCTACGCGTCGTTTAGCAACTAAGATTCCGTTAGCTGGTATAACAATTGGAATTGTACTATTTGAAACGGTATCAGTAAAAACTGTTTTTACAACTTTAGTCGGAACAGGTTTTGGCTTTTGTTTGTTATCTATAAGGCGTTTAGCAAAAAACACTGAACCCACAATAAGTAGAATTCCAAGAATAGAGAGTATAATGTTACGCATGGATCTAATTTGAGTATAGTTAGACCACAAAAGTATTGGTAAGTTTAGTGCATAGCTGTTAATTTTTCTATAAAAAACAAAAGCAGCTGTATTTAATTTATGGCTTCAAGTTCAATTGTGACTGCTTCCCAATCAGACATTAATTGCTTAAGAGTGTCCTTTTTAGTTTGATACCGATCAAAAAACGTAGCATCAGAAACCGTAGCATCATAATTAGTTGCTAACTCAACATCGTCGTTTTTAATACTCTTCTCTAGCTCACTTATTTTAGATTCAATATTACTGAGCTTATTATTGAGTGACTTTAATTTTTTTTGATCCTCGTAAGATTGTTTGTTGGATTGCTTAGGCGTATCTTTTACAACAGTTCGTTTTTCAACTTCTCTCAAATTCTCGACATTACGTTGTTCTAGATAGAAATCAATATCACCTAAATATTCTTTGATCTTTTGATCTTTAAATTCGTAAACCTTGTTGGTTAGACCTTGTAGAAAATCTCTATCGTGTGATACCAAAACTAAAGTCCCTTCAAACTTTTTAAGGGCTTCTTTTAAAACATTTTTAGATTTAATATCTAAATGGTTTGTGGGCTCATCCATAATGAGCACATTAATAGGTTGCAGCATTAATTTAGCAAGCGCTAATCTATTGCGTTCACCTCCAGAAAGAACTTTTACATATTTCTCAACATCATCACCTCTAAACAAAAACGACCCTAAGATATCTCTCACTTTAGCACGATTACTTTCATTGGCGGCATCTATCATCGTATCTAATACGGTTTTATTTCCGTCTAAATATTCAGCTTGATTTTGGGCGAAATATCCTATTTGTACATTATGCCCTAATTTAAGATGACCATCATATTCTATCTCACCAACAATAATTTTAGCTAATGTTGATTTCCCTTGTCCGTTTTGCCCAACAAAAGCCGTCTTACTGTCGCGTTCAATCATAAGATCTACGTTAGTAAGCACCACATTGTCATCATAGTGTTTTGAAATACCTTCAGCTTCAACCACAACTTTTCCTGGCGTAATAGACACAGGAAAGTTAAGCGTCATTGTGCTATTGTCATCTTCGTCAACTTCAATTCTATCAATCCTATCAAGCTTTTTTATGAGAGATTGCGCCATAGAAGCTTTACTTGCTTTAGCGCGAAACTTTTCAATAAGTTTTTCGGTTTGTTCTATTTGCTTTTGCTGATTTTTTTGAGAGGCCAGTTGTTGTTCTTTGATCTCCTGTCTTAGCACTAAAAATTTAGAATATGGTTTAGGGTAATCGTAAATTCTGCCCAGTGATATTTCAATCGTTCTATTGGTCACATGGTCTAAGAACATTTTATCGTGTGATACAATAACCACAGCTCCAGCATAATTCTTTAGAAAAGCCTCTAACCAAATGATTGATTCAATATCGAGATGGTTTGTTGGCTCATCCAGTAATAGAATATCATTATTCTGAAGTAGGAGTTTCGCTAATTCGATACGCATTCGCCATCCACCAGAAAAAGTATCTGTTAATTTATTGAAATCATCGCGTTTAAAACCTAACCCTTGTAACACTTTTTCGGTTTCACCTTGATAGTTATAACCACCTAAAATTTCATATTGATGTTGTACGTCATTAACATCAATCATCAACTGGTTATAGCTCTCACTTTCATAATCGGTACGCTCCGCAAGTTGGGTGTTTATATCATTTAATTTAGCTTCTAATGCTTTAATCTCCTCAAAGGCTTCATAAGATTCTTCGAGCACAGTTTTACCATATTCAAAATCAATATCTTGTTTTAAGAAACCAATGCTTAAGTTCTTATCTGCAGCTATTTGTCCGCTATCAGATTCCAATTCTTTAGAAAGGATTTTAAGTAAAGTTGATTTACCAGCACCATTCTTTCCTATTAGACCTACGCGATCTCCTGGACTTAGTTTAAATGAAATGTCTTCAAATAAATATTCGCCTTGAAAAGCGATAGAAAGATTATGAATATTAAGCATAGTTTTTCAAATAATAGAATTACAACAAACATTGCGATTCTCTATAAATAGTTTTGCAAATACACTAATTTTGTAGCTTACAAAGGCAACAAAAGTAATCAATTTTAAGTCATGTTGAAAGGCACTAAAATTTATAGCATTTTCACAGGAACCTGTCCTAAATGCCAACAAGAATCAATGTATGAAACGAAAAATCCATACAAACTAAATGATGTTTTAAAAATCAATGATAAATGTTCACATTGTGGGACAAAATATCGCTTAGAACCTTCTTTTTTTTACGGATCGATGTATGTAAGTTATGGTGTTGGTATTGCTTTTGCCGTTGCAGCTTTTGTTATTAGTTATTTGTTTTTAGGTTCATCATTACTCACTGCTTTTTTTGCTATTGTTGGAACCATGCTTGTTTTTGGCCCAATAATTATGCGTCTTTCTAGGAATATTTGGATCAATATGTTTATGAGCTACGACAAGAGTTTAGTGAAAAAGAAGACGGCTTAACTAAATCTTTCAATAGTAATCTCATCATCTAAAGGTAATTGAGATTCGATATGCTTATAAAGTTGCTCTGCTACGTAATGAGACATCATTACACCTCTTGTTCCTAAACCATTAAGCACAAACATCCTATTGTTATTTGCATGAGGTCCAACTAGAGGTCTTCGATCTATCGTGGTTGGTCTTATTCCTGCAACTTGATGTACGACTTCAAAATCACAAGTAATGACCTTCTTTACTTTTTCAACAAGAGTTTCTCTAGCTTCAAATGTAATAGTATGTGTTTTATCTTCCCATTCATAGGTTGAACCAACCCAATACATATCCTGTCCTAAAGGCACAACAAAAACAGCGGCTTTTAATATGAAATTCATTTTGAGATCTGGCGCATGTATCGTCAACATTTCTCCCTTTGTGCCATTTAGAGGCAATTGATTGAAAAATGGATTTCGCATTATACCAAAACCTTCCGCAAAAACAATGTACTTAGCTTTTATGTGTTTATAATCAATCCCACTTTCTGAAGGCTTTAATACACTGTAATCAAAGGCTTCGTCAAGATATTGATGCTTCTCCTTAAGATAATTTGCATACAGCGACACCAATGACGTTGTATCAATTCTGCCTGTATGTTGTACTTCACCAAATCCGAAAGACGCATTAAGGCTTGGATTCGTATTCTTAATAAGTGTTGTTGAAAGAAATTCGGTTAACACAGGTTTATCTGAAGCAGAAAACCAATTGTTCTGCTCTTCTACTGATGAGAACTTTCTATAAACTGGTAATTTATAATTGAGTTTACTATCAAGCTTGGCTTCTAAAATATCATATTTAGGAAGTGCCATCTGTAGAAGTTCTTTAGCTTTCCAAACTGGAGTAAATCGTTTTAACACAACAGGATTGTATAAGCCAGCGGCAACTCTGGAAGATTGTTGTGATGCATTATCAAACACAACAAAGGAATGATGATGTTGCTCTAAAATTTCACAAAAGGCGATTCCTGCCAGTCCACAACCAACAACAATGTAATCTACTTCAAGGTCTTTCATATTGAAACAAAATTAAAACAAAAAACGCTCACTTTTCAGTGAGCGTTTTATATGTGTTTTATTTACTAATAAGACCACATGTCTTGTTCGAAATTACGAATCTTTTCTTTAATTCTATCAGATTCTAAAAGCTGCATTAATGCATTTTCAGCCACATACTCTTTAACTTCACGATCGCCATATACATTTTCTTCTTTGTACATGTAACCGTTAAATCGTCTTGAATTGAGTAAGTGATCAAAAGTTAAAGGCATGGCGCTATTTTTGTTATTAAAGGCTTTAGACTTGTGTAAAACCTCTCTAGCTTCAGGAAAAAACACCCAGAATAATGCGTTTGGCACTTTATTCGTTTCATCTTCTGAATCTATAAAGTTGATATCTGGAGCTGCAGGAGCAATTCCAAGAATTCTATACTTTAATTCTCCATGACGCTTATCAAAATACCATAAACCTTTAATCAAATAAGCACTAATATCAAAAGCTTCAATATTTCGAGTAGTGATATACTCAGGATCTACATAGCCATCAGCATTCAACTGGTCATATCCAATATCTAAGGTATCGGTTTTAGTTGTGATGTCCTTAAGTTCCTTCATACTTCGCTTCTCAGTAAAATAAGAATCATTGTAAACGTTTTTGATATCTCCATCTTGCACAGCTTTAATTAACGTATGGTATAAAGAGCGTCTCTCTTTACCAATATTGTTAGTATCTACTGGAAAATACAATGGGAAATTTACGCGTTCATCAAGAACAATTTTCTCCCAAGTCATTTTAGAAAACAAGATATCTCTATCACCAACATAACCGTATTCAAGTGGTTCGTCGTTATCTAAAGCTAACTGCGCTTCGGTTTTCATACCAATTTCTTCGGGTGCTTTTGCATTTAAGATATTGGCTTGTGCAAACACACTAGATGTAAAACCTACAGCTGCAATTATTGATAATAAGAATTTACAATTCATCGTTTTAAATTTTAAAATTTGGGTTATGCAAATACAGTTATTAGTTAGATAATTCTATCACAACTGGAGTTGCAGGTTTGATAATAGGACCATTACTTCTAGCCTTAATATCAAATATTTGTACAGCTGCACCACGCTTTGCTTTACGTAAAGCACCTTTAGCAGTACCATTTAATCTATTTCCTTGACATGTTACAGATGGTTGACCAGGAACTTTAATCTTGAAGCTTGTTACCGTTAATGGTAAGTCAAAATCAAAATCTTCTAATACAGATTGAACTTTACCAATCTCAACGTTATTTCTAGGTAATTTACCTTCAGATTGACCGTTGATTTTACCTGTTGGCTTTGGAATATCTTTAATTCTAAATACTGCTTTATCACTTACTCTAGAACCATCATCTAAAGTCGCTGTAACATTAATAGTAACTTCTCTACCTGAAGTAGGTACCATTGTGTATTTACCCATTCCAGAGCCTTTTTTCAAACCAGCACCTGAAGCAGATACTTTATTGTCTGGAACACCAGCAAAAGAAATTGTCATTGGGTTTACAACACCACGATATACCACATTCATTTTATCAGCAGAAATAGTCGCTGAATTTGGTCTAGGAACTACTACATAGTTTCCTTTGATAGGAATCTCAAGTGGCTTACCATCTTCTAAGAACGTAAATGTTCCTTCGATATTTTGTTCACCAACACTACCAACATTAAAGTCTAAGCGTGCTGCACCAGTAGAGTCAATTGCTTTTTCAAGATCAACAGATTGTCCACCAATACTTAATCCTGTAGGTGTTACATTAGCATACTTTCCTAATACAACTTTTCCTTGGAATTTTTCACCAGCAAAGAATGCAGACTTATCTGCAATAACGATGGCTTGGTAATTCTTTAAAGATACTGCCTCATCTAATGTATTTCCTAAGAATACATTAAACATATTAGCTTCAGTCACTTTAACATCATTTTGCATTGCTGTCAACTTTGTGTAAGACGCAATTGCAGGGAATCCCTTGAAGTGGTAATCTAACCAATCGATCTTTTTACCGTCTTTATTAGGAACCGCATCTGTACTAAAACGCTTTTCAAAGTTTTCAATAGCCTTAGTGTATTTAACATCATCACCTATGATTTCTTTGATTTTAGTTTTATAGTCTTGGATTTTCGCCATAACCTCTTGACCTTTCTTAGTTAATCTGTCTCCAGTAAACCAAGCCTCGTCAAGGATATCAGTTTTATCCATAGCTTCAAAAGGTAGCTTTCCAGTTTCATCAACTTTGTACTGACCTTTTGCTAATAAATCTGCTTTTAAGCTCTCAATGTATTTGTAAAAACTTTCAGAAGCTGTGCTAATCTCTTTAGCTTTATTAGCCGCTAAAGCAAATTCAGCTGGCTTTTCTTCAGCTTTAGTTTCAAGGTTTGCCAATAACTTCTCGTTCATATCAGTAGTTACGACATTTGAATCTGAGAATTTAGCTTCCATTAATCCGAAAGCGGATAGTACTTCTTTTGACATATTCATCGCCATCATTGCGATAAATACTAAGTACATTAAGTTAATCATTTTCTGCCTTGCAGATAATTTTCCTCCTCCTGCCATTGTAAATTAGTTTTTTAAGGGTTAATAATTAATATTAGTTAAAAAACTAATTAGTTTTTGTTCATTGCAGAAAGCATTCCACCATATACACCATTTAATGATGATAAGTTAGAGGCTAATGATTGCATTTGCTCTTTTAATTTTTCAGCATTAGCAACAGACTCTTCGTTAATTGCTGCTTGACGGTTAGCACTTTCCATTTGTACTTTGTAAAGGCTATTTAATGATTCCATTTGAGCGGCAGCTAAAGACATTTCTTCGCTGTATTTCTTTTGAGCAGCCATGGCGTCAACTGTTGGGCTAATTCCTTTTGCTGCACCTTCAAAGTTTTTGATGCTTTCACCTA
Organism: Bacteroidia bacterium; assembly: GCA_030430385.1. GTDB lineage: Bacteria > Bacteroidota > Bacteroidia > Flavobacteriales > Flavobacteriaceae > Psychroserpens. The sequence continues at coordinate 221,501 of JAUIFO010000005.1, read as the reverse complement.
AGCTAGACATTAATTGACCATCTATTTTAGCTTCTTTAAGTAAGTTATCTAATTTTTTAGATAATAATCCTTCAGCATCTTTTGGCTCTTCTTTTTTCTTTTTACCTGTTGTAGACATTCCTCCAGCTAATTCTGGGTATACTAATGACCAATCTAATTCTGATTGTTGTCTTTCAAAAGCGGAATATGTAAATACTAATGCTTCCACAATCATACCTAGGGTAAGAATTTCTGATCCGAACGGCCAGTGCTGGATTTTAAATAATGCTCCAACAATTACAATTGCTGCTCCTAATCCGTAGATCATATTAGTGATTGTGATTTTACCTTTTTGTGCCATAATTTTTGTTTTTAGTTTTAATTTAAGTCGTTAAACTTAAGTAGATTAAATATTTAGTTTAGTTAATTTTAATTAGTTTGTTGCTGCATTTTTAGTAACCTCAGTTCCCATATAATCTTGAACTGTTCTAAATCCAATGTAGCTTCTTGCTGAATCTGCATATTCGTAATCTCTTGAACTCACTTGTAGGAAGTAAGCTACATCTTTCCAAGAACCACCTCGAACAACTTTACGTTCGTTATCAGGATCATTTACAGTAGGATTAAATGATGCTGAGTATTCATAAGATCCTGGATCGTATGATCCATGTACCCATTCAGAAACATTACCTGCCATATTATACAAATCAAAATCATTTGGTTCATAGGCATCTGCTTCAACTGTGTATAACGCTTGATCTGCAGCATAATCTCCTCTTAAAGGCTTGAAATTTGCCATAAAACAACCTCTGTCGTTTTTAGCATAAGGTCCACCCCAAGGATATGTTGCGCCTTGTAAGCCACCTCTTGCAGCATATTCCCATTCTGCTTCAGAAGGTAATCTGAATTTGTTCACATACTGTCTTCCTTTACTTTTTTGGTAAGAGTTTTTCTTTAAAGTTCTCCATTGACAGAACGCATTAGCTTGTTTCCAAGACACACCTACTACTGGATAATCGCCATAAGCATCGTGCCAGAAATAGTCATTGTGCATTGGCTCATTATATGAATAAGAGAAATCTCTAATCCAAGCTGTTGTATCTGGGTATACTTCTACCTCATCAGTAATAATTACATCACGACGTCTTAGGTTTCTATCTTTAGCAGCTTTTTGAATGTCCATATACTTGTATTGGAACTTAAATTTCTTAACATCCCAAGTACGTTGTCCGTTGTAAGACTCTTCAATAGGAAGATACATTGTATCCATCACCTCAGCATAGTATTCGTCTGGGTAATCAGCAGTATCAAAAATTAAATCCACATCGTGATTTAATTTTCTACCTTCATATCCTGTAGGTCCAAGTCCACTGTAATTGTCATACATGTACTTTTCATATACAGACATGTTTTCTGGATCAGCATCATTAAAGGCAAACTCTCCTATTCCACCATTTCCTGGAGTCTCTCCAATTTCATCAGCAAGAATAGCAAGTTTAGTTCTTAAGATAGAATCTCTTACCCAATATACAAACTCGCGATACTCGCTATTTGTAATTTCGGTTTCGTCCATGTAGAACGCTCTTACAGTAACTGTTTTTGTAGGTGCATCTTGAACACCTGCTAGATCATCATCCGATTTTCCCATAATAAATGCTCCACCTGGAACAAGTGCCATACCGTAGGGCTTTTCTGGATGCCATTTCTTTCCTTTAACTCCTACCAATTCTCCTCTGTCACCAGAGCTACAACTGACTAAAAGAGCTAAAACAGCGGTTAATAAAGCAAACTTCTTAATATTCATAGAAACTCGAGGTTAAATTATTTAGTTGTAATTATATTGTCTTAAAAAAGGGTTTATTTTTTTTAAGGCAGTAAACATATTTATATATTTTGTAAAAAACAATTTTTTTTATAGTTTTTTTGCATTTCATCCTGTAAAGTTAACATTTCGTCGATTAAAAAATCGTTAAACTGCACTTTCAAAATTAAGCTAAAAACTGTTCTTTTTATACGCTTTATACCATCTTTCTGGAATTTTTCCCTGACTTGCCTCTACATAATCATCGTGCGTGCATGGTAATAACGTGTGCTTTTTTAATTTATTATTAACATTCGGTAAAAAAGGTATTTCAATCCACCAACGCCCTGTTTTAATACTTTTGTAGAAGATAAGCTCTTCATCTTCAATAAGGACATTAAACTTTTGATAGCTATTTTCATCGGTGAAATCATCATCATTAATTCGGCAATTAACACCTTCAATAAAATACCAAATCATTTGCGCCACTAACATTGGTGTTGCATCTAAATCAGTTGACGATTTATACTCATATATCCCAAAAGATGAAACTTTATTACTAATACCTGCATAACGTGAAATCGCACAAATCTCTTTTCCATTAAATCCGTTAGGAGAATATTTTTGTTTTGCGCCAACTTCAGCAGCACGAACTGACTTTAAATCTACAGTTACAATATGCGCATCTCGCATCACTGGCTCTACAATATTGATATTGTGAGTAACTTCACCTAAACGATAGGCTTCAAAATAAAGCTTATCCATTAAATCGATTTCTTCCTGAGAATTAAAATACGTTTGGTAGCCTAAAGCAGAATAGTTGAACAAATTATAAGGCTGCTCTAGAATGATCTTTCCAAAAAAGGTATTATTCTTCATTTCAACATCTGCATCACCTAGATCAAAATTACTGTCTACGTTTACAATATTGACCATTGGCGCCATAGTATCATAAGCTCTATAATTTGCATAGGTTAGATCTTGACTTCCACCAATAATAATAGGTATGATCTTTTTTTCTAATAAAACCGATACGATTGTTTTTAAAGCATAATAGGTATCATCAATAGAAGAACCTGATGGAATATCTCCTAAATCGGCAATGTTGGTATACCAATTACCAGGAAAGAGCGCATAAAGAGATGTGCGAATAGCATCAAAATCTAATACTTCTCCCATATAATTGACATCATTGCGGTTTTCTTTAACACCAATGATCGCCAATTTAACCTGATCTAAATCTGGAATTCCGTTTTGAGTTGAATGGATTTTAATTTTTTTGCCTAGTGATTGTTCAGATAAAAGTTCGGAGTGAGCTAATACTGTATCTGAAACTGGTGACAAAAAACTAAAATTCATTCGTTTTATTTTTTAGTAGTGGTTTTCTTTTTAGCGGTTTTTTTCTTGGGCGCTTTAGAATCGATATGTGCTTTGGCTTGTTCTAAGGTCATATCTGAAACATCAACTGTTTTAGGAAGCTCAACTTTTATTTTACCTTTAATAACATTATGTCGTCCCCATCTTGCCTTTTCAACTCTGATACCTTCTTCTTCCCAATGATGAATAAGTTTATCCTTTTCCTTTTGAATCTTATCTTCTATCAGTTCGATGATATCACCTTCCGAAAGGTTATCCCAATCATACTTTTTATTGACATTAATAAACATATTGTTCCATTTGATAAATGGACCAAAACGTCCTTTTCCTTTTTGAACAGGTAATTCCTTATACATATATATAGGAGCATCTGCTTTTTGTTTCTCTTTGATAAGCTCGATTGCCAAATCCATTTCAACGTCTAAAGGATTCGTTCCTGCTGGAAGTGACACGAACTTTTTACCAAATTTCACATAAGGACCAAAACGACCATTATTAACTTCTATTTTCTCCCCTTCATAAGTTCCTAATTGCTTTGGCAATTTAAACAATTCCATCGCTTCTTCATAAGTAATAGTTGTTAATTGTTGATCAGGTGACAAACTCGCAAATTGTGGCTTCTCTTCATCGTCAACTGTACCTATTTGAACCATAGGTCCGAACTTCCCTAAACGCACACTTACTTGTCTGCCAGTTTTAGGATCAGTTCCTAACACACGCTCTCCAGATTCTCTATCGGCATTTGCAGCCACATCTTCAACTTGAGGATGGAATTTTTGATAAAACTCCTTCATCATTTTCGTCCAATCTTCTTTACCATCAGCAATGTCATCAAAATCTGCTTCAACTTTTGCCGTAAAATTATAATCTAGAATTGCTCCAAAATGATTCACAAGAAAATCGGTTACGATCATCCCAATATCTGTTGGCACTAATTTTCCTTTGTCGCTATTCACTTTTTCAGTGAGCGACTTATCAGCGATCTGACCATTCTCTAAAGTTAGTTGTGTATAATCACGCTCAACACCTTCATTAGACCCTTTCTCTATATAATTTCTATTCTGAATGGTAGAAATTGTTGGTGCATATGTTGATGGTCGTCCTATACCTAATTCTTCTAATTTTTTAACTAAAGATGCTTCGGTATAACGATAAGGCGGACGCGAAAAACGTTCGGTAGCAGTAATATAACTATTGGTAAGCGTCTCGTTAATTTGCATTGCAGGAAGCATTCCTTCTTGCTCAATATCTTCATCATCTGTACCTTCTAAGTAAACTTTCAAAAAGCCATCAAAAGTAATCACCTCACCATTAGCTGTAAATGTATTTTCATGCGTAGAAGCATTGATCTTAACATTCGTACGTTCTAATTTAGCCTCACTCATTTGTGATGCAATAGCACGTTTCCATATAAGATCATACAACCTAGCTTGGTCGCGTTCTACATTAACGGAATGTCTTGAAAAATCGGTTGGACGAATCGCCTCATGCGCTTCTTGTGCGCCTTTAGATTTTCCTTTGTAATTTCTTGGATGACTATATTGTGAACCATAAGCGTTTTCTATTTCAGCTTGTGCGCCATTTCTCGCTTCATCTGAAAGATTCACACTGTCTGTTCTCATATAAGTGATTAAACCTGCTTCGTATAAACGCTGCGCATTACTCATGGTTCTACCAACAGAAAACCCTAGTTTCCTAGACGCTTCTTGTTGCATAGTTGATGTAGTAAATGGAGCTGCAGGAGACTTTTTTGCTGGTTTTTTCTCAAGATCTGAAACCTTGAATGTTGCAGAAGCATTAGACTCTAAAAACTGATAAGCCTCTTCCTTTGATGAAAAATTCTTAGGAAGCTTCGCTTTAAAAGTTTGTCCGTCTTCATTTGAAAACTCAGCATCAATTCGATATGAAGATTCTGAAACAAAATCTTGAATCTCTCTCTCGCGCTCTACAATCAATCGCACTGACACAGATTGCACACGTCCAGCAGATAAACCACCTTTTACTTTTCTCCATAGTACAGGAGATAATTCATAACCAACAATTCTATCTAATACACGACGTGCTTGTTGCGCATCAACAAGATCATAATCGATACCTCTTGGGTTTTCAATCGCTTTTTTTATAGCCGATTTTGTAATTTCATGAAAAACAATACGCTTCGTTTTTGCTTTATCTAAACCAAGTGTTTCAGCAAGATGCCAAGCAATAGCTTCTCCTTCCCGATCCTCATCACTTGCTAACCACACTATTTCTGCTTTTTTGGCAAGTTCTTTTAGTTTTTTAACAACATCTTTTTTGTCTTTGGAAACCTGATATTTTGGTTTAAAATCACCTTCAACATCAACTCCTAACTCTTTAGAAGGTAAATCTGCAATATGACCAAAACTCGATTCTACCTTGAAGTCTTTTCCAAGATATTTCTCAATGGTTTTGGCTTTTGCTGGTGACTCTACAATGACTAAATTCTTCGGCATATTTGATTTTTTCAGGCTACAAATGTATGTGAAAAAAAATTTAACTTCCTAATTTTAGATCATTTCCATTTGAATTTAATCGCATAAAAAACCACTATTTATGTAATAAATAACTTAGCCAAAAAGTATTACAACTTAAGGATACATATAACTGAGAGGTGTTTCAATTCCTTCAATATTAAGAAGAATTTCATTTGTACCTTCAACACGTAGACTTGACAAATTAAAAACACGCGTTTGCGATAATACCGCTAAACAGGTTTCGTTATTACTGAAGATTAATTTTAAAAAGCGTTGTTCGGGAGAAGATTCAGCTACATTTCCTGAATCGACAAGTACCAAACTCCAAGTCTCTCCATCACAGCCACTAGCTCCAATATCGACAGTCAAGCAATCATCATTAATATTAAAGTCAATGAGTTCAAAATCACTTGAAACAGCCATTTCATAATACGAATTATCAATAACAACAGGAACACCACAAGAGCTATCAGCCATATCATCGTCATCACAAGTCGTATTCAAAACCAATAAAGGAAGGCACATTAAAAAAGTAAAACGCTTAAGCAATTTCATAACCATCATTTAAAATTAGATACAATTGTTTTTAAAAGGTTGCGTAAACAAAAGCATTTATTCAGTACCAATTAATTGTATTTCATCATCATCTTCAAAACCAACAACATCACGATAAATAAAATATAGTGGAATGTAAACCAATGACATGGTAAAGAAAACTCCAATAAAACAAGCCAAAACACCAAGCATTGCTATTATTCCAGTAAGAAAAATTAAACCAAAGGCTAATAGCCATTTCTTTGTGCCTAGATTAAAGCTCAACTTCACAATTTCGGTTTCACTCAATTCTGAATTAAACGCAAAAATCACAGAAAAAAACGATAAAGGAATAAACGCATAGATGTAGGGAAACAAGAACAAGGCTTGAGCAACAGAAGCGATTAACGCATAAATTAAACCCAAAGTCAAGAGCTTTCGTAAATGGTTGCCTTTAAAAAAGTAAAAATAATCATCATCTTGAGGTTCTTTCAAATCTGCTTGCTTACACATTCTGTAAAATCCAGCTAATAATCCTAAGGAAATTGGAGCGAATATAATCGTTTGAGGCAGGTTATAAAATGTGCTTTGATAAAAGTCTGTGAAAAATCCAACCTGCTGACTTTCGCTAACATCATAAGGATTTGGAATTAACCCTATTGTGATAAATAAAAACGAAATACCAAAACCTAGAATCATCATAATCAAAACCATTAAAAACCCTTTTAACCAAATAGCTTTAAATAAGCCAAATGAACGATCTAAAATACTCCCAAAGTCTAAGCGTTTAGCAATATCTATTTTATTTTGTATGGTTTCAAATCTCATAGTCGTTAGTATTGTTTATGCTTCAAATGTAATTATTCTAAATAATAAAACTAACACACTGACACTTTGTCACAATTTTTAAAAATATATTACCTTTGCATACTTATTGACGATTGTAAAAGATTAAAATTCATTTTCGATTATTCGAAAAACACATATGGAAAAAACTATAGACGAAAGCAAACAAGGACAATCCCTTGTTTTAGATAAAAAAGAAGGCAATACACGTAAACTCTTTATTGAGAGTTACGGTTGCGCTATGAACTTTAGCGACAGTGAAATTGTTGCCTCTATTCTATCTGAACAGGGTTTTAATACCACACAACATTTAGAAGATGCCGATTTGGTATTGGTTAACACCTGTTCTATTAGAGATAAAGCAGAACAAACCGTTAGAAAACGTTTAGAAAAATACAATGCTGTAAAAAAGATCAACCCAAAAATGAAAGTTGGTGTCTTGGGTTGTATGGCAGAGCGTTTAAAGACTAAATTTCTAGAGGAAGAAAAAATTGTTGACCTCGTTGTTGGTCCTGATGCTTATAAAGATCTTCCTAATCTCCTTCAAGAAGTTGATGAAGGTAGAGACGCTATTAATGTTATTCTTTCTAAAGAAGAAACTTATGGAGACATTGCTCCTGTTCGATTAAATAGTAATGGTGTAACCGCTTTTGTCTCAATAACTAGAGGCTGTGATAACATGTGTACGTTTTGTGTTGTTCCTTTTACAAGAGGTAGAGAACGAAGTCGTGATCCACAAAGTATTATCGAAGAAGTTAATGATCTTTGGAGAAAAGGATATAAAGAAATTACACTTCTCGGTCAAAATGTAGATAGCTATTTGTGGTATGGTGGCGGATTGAAAAAAGATTTTGAAAAAGCTAGTGATATTCAAAAAGCAACTGCTGTGAATTTTGCACAGTTGTTAGAATTATGTGCTAAAGCGCAACCTAAAATGCGTATTCGATTTTCAACTTCTAATCCGCAAGACATGACTTTAGACGTAGTGGAAACGATGGCGAAATTCGATAATATTTGTAATTACATTCACTTACCTGTACAAAGTGGTAGTGATCGTATTTTAAAAGCAATGAATCGTCAACACACACGCGAAGATTACTTTGAACTTATTGATAACATCAAGCGAATTCTTCCAGATTGTGCAATTTCACATGATATGATTACAGGTTTTCCGACTGAAACCGAAGAAGATCATCAAGATACTTTAAGTCTGATGGAGTATGTAAAATACGACTTTGGATATATGTTTGCATATTCTGAACGACCTGGTACTCTAGCAGAGCGTAAAATGGAAGATGATGTCCCTGAAGATGTAAAGAAGCGACGCCTCACTGAAATTGTAAATCTTCAAAGACAGCACAGTCAGCATTGTACTGAAAAATTCTTAGGTCAGACGGTTGAGATTTTAATTGAAAAAGAGTCTAAGAAATCTTCAGAACATTGGTCAGGAAGAAACGCACAAAGTACTGTAGCAGTGTTTCCAAAAGAACATTATAAAGTTGGCGATTTTGTAAAGGTATATGTTGAAGATTGTACGAGTGCAACACTTATTGGAAAAGCTGTAGGCTATTCAGATAACAACTAATTATGGACACTGAGGCTCTCGAAGTGTCATTTAATTTTCACCAAAGCCAAAAGGGCATTTCGAGAACCTCAATGCCCAAAATTTTTAAACCATGGAATCAATTCAAGCTATAAAACAACGTTTTGGAATTATTGGAAATGACCCAAAACTCAATCGTGCTCTTGAAAAAGCAATTCAAGTTGCACCAACCGATATTTCGGTTTTAGTGACTGGTGAAAGTGGTGTTGGGAAAGAAAGTATTCCTAAAATCATCCATCAGTTATCACACAGAAAGCATGGTAAATATATTGCTGTGAACTGTGGTGCCATTCCTGAAGGGACCATTGACAGTGAATTATTTGGTCACGAAAAAGGTGCTTTTACTGGAGCAACACAAACACGTTCTGGTTATTTTGAAGTTGCAGATGGTGGTACCATTTTCTTAGATGAAGTTGGAGAATTACCACTTACAACTCAGGTTAGACTGTTACGTGTTTTGGAGAATGGTGAATTCATAAAAGTTGGTTCAAGTAAAGTTCAAAAAACCAATGTACGTATTGTTGCTGCTACAAACGTGAATATGTTTGAAGCCATTAAAAAGGAAAAGTTTCGTGAAGACCTCTATTATAGGTTGAGCACTATCGAAATTAACCTTCCTCCTTTAAGAGAGCGTCAGGAAGACATTCACTTGCTCTTCAGAAAATTTGCCAGTGACTTTGCCTTAAAATATAAAATGCCAACGATTAAATTGAATGAGGATGCCATTCAAATCTTATTAAAACATCGCTGGAACGGAAACATCAGACAATTACGAAATGTGGCTGAACAAATTTCAGTATTAGAACAGAATCGTACTATCTCTGCTGCAACGCTTCGCACCTACCTTCCTAATTCATCTACTAATTTACCTGCTGTTGTAAGTTCAGCAAAAGCTGAAAGTGATTTTAGTAACGAACGTGAGATCTTATACAAAGTCCTTTTTGATATGAAAAGTGATTTGAACGATCTGAAAAAGCTCACTATGGAGTTGATGAAAAATGGAAATGGAAACGATGTTAGAAAAGATAACGAACACCTGATTCAAAAAATATATGGCAATGCTGAAAATGATTCTTACGAAGACACCTATCAAAATTTAGAAGTATTACCAGCTACCAGTGAAGAAGATACCTACGAACCTGTTGAAGACGTGTCTCAAGACAAATATCATTTCGCAGAAGAAATTGAAGAAGAAGAAACCTTATCCTTACAAGATAAAGAATTAGAGCTCATTAAAAAATCGCTAGAACGCCATAATGGCAAGCGCAAATTAGCTGCTGCCGAACTGGGAATTAGTGAACGTACGTTATATAGAAAAATCAAGCAATATGATTTATAGTTTTTTCTTAACTTTAAGAAAACAAAAAACTATACATAATGAGATTATTTTACGTCGTTTGCCTCGCCGCTATCCTACTCGTTTCTTGTAGTTCATCTGACAATGCCGATGACACAACACACAACCCTGTTGATGCCAGCCTAAAAGTGACTGTAACAGCTTCAGTAATAGACGAAGGCAATGGATTTATTGGCATTGGTGACGTTATAAATTACACTATTTCAGTTCAAAATACTGGAGAAGTAAATCTTTCAAACCTTGTTCTTGAAAGTACTTTAAAAGATTTTTCTGATAATAGCTTAAATCTTGATGTCGATCCAACATTTGTAAGCGCTACTTTGGGAAGTGAACTAGGAGTTATTCTAGTTAGTGAAATTGTAACCTACACAGCGAGTTTCAATATTACACAAAATGAGGTTAATACAAACGGATTGAGTTTATCGATAACTGTTAATGCTACAACTCCAAATAACCAAAATGTTTCTGACATAAGCGATAATGGTGATGATTCTGATGGAAACACAAACGATGACAATACAGAAATTTATATTGAGTTTAATCCATTAATCATTGCAGAATACCACATTTTAAACTCAAATGGAGATCCTGCTACGAAGTACCTTTTTAACGAAAATGGTCGTTTTAAAGAAATGCATACTGAGAACACTAAAGTAATTTTCGGTTATGACAGCAATGATAAAATCATAAACATCACTACAACGGATATGAATGATATTCTCATAGAGTCTCAAGATATTATATATTCATCTGAAAACAGAATTGAGAGTATTGGCACTCGAGTTTTAGACTATTATGAAGCTGAAAACTATTACATTGATACCAGTAATTACAATTCAGATGGTCCTTTTAATTATGAAGAAGATGGAATTCCTTACGAAGAATATGAATTCTATTATCACAAATACGAAGTATCAGATGTCAACCCAATTGTAAAACTCTGCTTATTCTCTGGTAATCAAATTACTAACTTAAACACAGGTGAGGTTCAAAATTTTGGTGATTGCTCAGAATTTGAGTCCAACAATTATTCAAATAACGTTAATAATGAATGTGGAGATATTGATTGTATTGGTTTTGGATACGACTCAAACATAAACCCACTTCAAGGCTCTACGAATCTTATTGACGTCTATGGCTTCATTAGAATTTTTCCGTTTGGTGCACAACCTTCAAAACTAAACATCTTGATAAATTCTAACAATCTTACACTAATGAATTACTCAGATCCTAGTTATCTAGAGTACGACTACGAATTTAATGACAACAACTTACCGATTACAGGAAGCAGACAATACATTGATGAGTTAGGGCCTGGTGATGTGAATGCGTATTCTAGATACTATTACCAAGGTGACGCTATTCCTGATTAAATAATTTTTGAAAATTTTATGAGAATCAGATATATAAATATTTACTTTTGATTTTGGAATATCATCAAAACATATGAAAGCTGTTGAAATATTTAGATTAAGACGATCGTTTGGACCTAATAGTTCTGAAGCCATTAGAAAAGAAGCAGAAGATCTAATAAACGAAAAACACTATCAAGGCTATCGTTTAATTACAACATCTTTTACTATTGAAGGCGGAAAAATTTATGCGTTTATTACTATGAAACGCCCTAATACGTATTAATCAATGAAATTATTATACAAATCCGTTTTATTCTGTATACCATTTCTTTTCTTAAGCTGTGGAAAATACTCGTTTACAGGCACGTCTATTGCCGATAATATCAAAACCTATCAGGTGAATTATTTTCAAAACACAGCAGCATTAATTGAGCCTGGCTTAGATCGCGACTTCACACTGGCATTACAAGACCTAATCTTAAATCAGACCAACTTAGACCTCGTCAATTCTGGTGGCGATTTGGTTTATGAAGGCGAAATCACAGAGTATCGCATCTCTCCTACTACTGCGCAAGCTAATAGTACAGCTGCCCAAAACCGATTGACCATAACTGTTAATCTCAGATTTTACGATAAAAATGAACCTGATGAAGAGTTTGAACAACGTTTCTCTTTCTTTTTTGATTATGCTGGAAGTGCGCAATTACAAGGATCGCAAAAGGATACAGCTATTGAAGAAATATTTGAACGCATTACACAAGACATCTTTAATGCCACATTAGCAAAGTGGTAATTCAGGTGTTTATAAAAATTGTAATTTTATACCAATTAAACCAAAGCAACTTTATAACGAAACATTGAACGCTTCAGATTACACATACCTGCTTCAAAATCCGCAAACCATTACGACAGAGCAGACAGAGAAACTAGAAGAACTTATCACACAGTTTCCGTATGCACAAGCGACCAGAGCGCTATACTTAAAAGGTTTAAAAAATAAAGAAAGTTTCAAATACAATCAGGAACTCAAAACCACAGCAGCCTATACTACAGACCGAAGTATTTTATTTGATTTTATTACATCAGAAGTGTTTAATCAAAATGAAATTTCAGATGTCATAAAACTAAATGCTGAACATTTAAAAACCATTGAAGTTCACGACATTGATGACATTTCCATAGACAAAAGTGTGACTATTGATGACGCTTTAAAAGAGCATATAAAAAATACTGAAGGCGTTTTAGATCCTAATCTTTTTGAAGAAAAAGTCAATGTTGAAGACGTTGCAAATTTCCTATCGTTAAGAGAGCATACTCCAGAACAGGTTATTATTGATATTGATGCTAAGCATATTGAAGAAACTCCAGAAGAAACGCTTCAGCTAGGCAAACCTTTAGAATTTGACAAAGCAGAAACACATTCCTTTTCAGAATGGTTAAAAATCACAAGTTTTAAACCTATTCAGCGTCATGACGAGAATAATATTTCAGAAGAAAAGACATCTAACACACAACCTGATGTATCGCATAAGTTTGAGCTTATTGATAAATTTTTAGAAAGTAATCCTAAAATTATTCCGTCTAAAAACACACCAAAAATTGAATTAAAAGATGAAGATTCAGTGAAGCATGATGGCTTAATGACCGAAACTTTAGCAAGAATTTATCTCGAGCAAAACAACTATGAAAAGGCCATTCAATCTTATAAAATATTAAGTTTGAAATATCCAGAAAAAAGTGGTTTCTTTGCAGACCAAATTAAAGCAGTAGAAAAATTACAAGAAAATAATACATAAAACAATGAGTACGTTTACAATATTTTTAATCCTAATCGTTCTAGTAGCATTTTTACTAGTTGTAGTTGTTATGGTTCAAAATCCTAAAGGTGGTGGATTATCATCGTCTTTCGGTGGTGGTGGCACTCAACAATTAGGAGGCGTTAAAAAAACAACCGATTTCCTAGATAAAAGTACTTGGGCATTAGCAACATTATTATTAGCGCTAATCTTAGCTTCAAACTTTGCTATTCCTGGTGCAGGTGGAAATCAAGATTCTAAAGTGATTAATGGAGAAGACACTGAAACATCAGTACCTGCGTCTACTCCAGTTGAAAATTCAGGTGATACCGCAACAATTCCTGCAGATTCTACAGGAAACTAATCACCTTATTACATTACACATCAATGCCAACTTAAAAAGTTGGCATTTTTTGTTGGTTTAATTTCAACGTCTTGGTCTGCAAGTTTGTCAGTTCAAAAACAGCTGGCACATTTTTAGCATAACGCTATAGCGTTAACATAAATATTTAATTAAAAACACACATAACAATGAGCTTAAACATTAAACCATTAGCAGACAGAGTTCTTATTGAACCTGTTGAAGCTGAAACTAAAACAGCTTCGGGAATAATTATTCCTGACAACGCCAAAGAAAAACCACAAAAAGGAAAAGTTGTCGCTGTTGGTAAAGGCACAAAAGACGAACCTATGACCGTTAAATCTGGTGATACTGTTCTTTACGGGAAATACGCTGGAACAGAACTAAAGTTAGAAGGTAAAGATTACCTCATCATGCGTGAGAGTGACATATTAGCAATTGTTTAATTACCATTGTCATTCCGCACTTGATGCGGAATCCACTAAAAACAAAAAGATTCCTGCTTTCGCAGGAATGACAAAAGATAAACTAACATAGCAAGTATTTCACTTGCTAAACAAAAAATTAATAAAAATGGCAAAAGATATAAAATTTGATATTGAAGCACGTGACGGACTAAAACGTGGTGTGGATGCATTAGCAAACGCTGTAAAAGTAACTCTCGGACCAAAAGGTCGTAACGTTATCATTAGTAAATCCTTTGGAGCACCTCAGGTTACTAAAGATGGTGTTTCTGTTGCTAAAGAAATTGAACTAGAAAATGAGCTTGAGAACATGGGAGCTCAAATGGTAAAGGAAGTTGCTTCCAAAACCAACGATTTAGCAGGTGACGGAACAACAACCGCAACCGTTTTAGCTCAGGCTATCGTTAAAGAAGGTCTTAAAAACGTTGCTGCTGGAGCTAATCCAATGGATTTAAAAAGAGGCATAGACAAAGCCGTTACTGCAATTACCGAAAACTTAGATAAGCAATCTAAAAAAGTTGGTAATTCTTCTGAAATGATCAAACAAGTTGCGTCTATTTCTGCAAATAACGACGACACTATTGGTGAATTAATTGCGCAGGCTTTTGGTAAAGTTGGTAAAGAAGGTGTCATTACTGTTGAAGAAGCTAAAGGTACAGACACCTATGTTGATGTTGTTGAAGGAATGCAATTTGACAGAGGATATTTATCGCCTTACTTTGTGACTGATTCTGATAAAATGATTGCCGATTTAGAAAATCCTTACATTTTATTGTTCGATAAGAAAATCTCAAACCTTCAGGAGATCCTTCCAATCTTAGAACCAGTAGCACAATCTGGTCGTCCACTTTTAATTGTTGCCGAAGATGTTGAAGGTCAGGCCTTAGCGACTTTAGTGGTTAACAAACTAAGAGGCGGATTAAAAATTGCAGCAGTAAAAGCGCCTGGATTTGGTGACAGAAGAAAAGCCATGTTAGAGGATATCGCTATCTTAACTGGTGGTACTGTAATCTCTGAAGAACGAGGATTCTCACTTGAAAACGCAGATCTATCTATGTTAGGTACTGCGGAATCTGTGATGATCGACAAAGACAACACAACAATTGTTAATGGTTCTGGAAAATCATCAGACATCAAGGCTAGAGTGAATCAAATTAAAGCACAAATTGAAACAACAACGAGTGATTATGACAAAGAAAAGCTACAAGAGCGTTTAGCTAAATTGGCTGGCGGAGTTGCTGTTCTTTATGTTGGTGCTGCTTCTGAAGTAGAAATGAAAGAAAAGAAAGATCGTGTGGATGATGCACTACATGCTACAAGAGCTGCTGTTGAAGAAGGTATCGTAGCTGGTGGAGGTGTTGCTTTAGTAAGAGCTAAAAAAGTTCTTGAAAAGATCACTACAGATAATTTAGATGAAACTACAGGAATTCAAATCGTAGCTCGCGCTATAGAAGCACCTCTTAGAACTATTGTTTCTAATGCTGGTGGTGAAGGTTCTGTTGTTATCAACAAAGTACTTGAAGGCAAAAAAGATTTCGGATTTGATGCTAAAACTGAAACTTATGTGGATATGCTAAAAGCTGGAATTATCGATCCTAAAAAAGTAACACGTATTGCATTAGAAAATGCAGCTTCTGTCTCTGGAATGATATTAACTACTGAATGTGCTTTGGTTGATATAAAAGAAGACACTCCTGCTCCAATGCCTCCAATGGGTGGCGGCATGCCAGGAATGATGTAAACCATTAACACACAACTGTTAATGTAATTTTAAAAAAGAGTCTTTAATAAATTTAAAGGCTCTTTTTTGGTTATCTTTATAGGTGTTCATGATTTTTGGCATAATTCTAGTGGCATTATATAAAATACTCATCCATGAAAAACTCTACACTCTCACCTCGCACTTTCCTCAAATCATCGCTAATTATTGTTATTGCACTATTTACATTAACAAATTCAGCGCAAACCCCAAAGCACATACTCACTGATAGTTATCAAAATTATTTCAACGCAGAAAGGGAAACGATCTATTTACAGTTTAATAAGCATAAATTTCTAGTTAATGAAGCCGTTTGGTTTAAGGGTTATATCTATGACAAAAAAGGTAATATTCCCTTTCTAACAACTTCAAATGTTTACATAACACTATACAATAAAGATGGCAAGAAAATTAAGACTAATCTTTATTATGCAGAAAATGGAACTTTTCATGGTCAATTCGAAATTGATAAAAGTATAAGCTCTGGTTTTTATTTTTTTAAGGCGCATACCAATTGGATGAAAAACTTTAAAGAAGATGAATCTTATACTTCTGAACCTATCGAAGTTATTAATCCCATCTCAGAAGATAAGAATGAAAGTATTTTAACGTCTTCTGATTATGATTTGCAATTTTTACCTGAAGGTGGTCATTGCATTGCTGGAGCTACTAATAGTATTGGTTTTAAGGTGATCAATTGTCAAGGTCAAGGTGTAAAAGTTGAAGGCGATATAGTAAATTCAAACAATGAGCTTGTAAAAACTTTTAAAAGTAATCATTTGGGTTTTGGAAAGTTTGATTTAAAAATGGATCTGGATAAAACCTACACTGCTAGATATATCATCAACGGAGAAGCTATTGAAACAGAACTGCCTACTCCTAAACCTACTGGGTTTTCAATTGCAACGAATAATTACACCACTAAAGATATTACTTATGTTACTTTGAGAACAAACCAGAAAACTTTAGAGTTAGCTTCAGGAAAGACCTATTTTCTAGTTATTCATCAAAACCAAAATACATCAATCGTAAATGTTGAAATTGATAAACTTGATACCAAGCACATTATCTCAATAAACAACAAAAGTTTACCAGTTGGCGTTAACACCATAACCCTGTTCAACGAAAGACTACAACCACTTTTAGAGCGCCTATTTTTTAATTATCGTGAAGGCGATTTTCTATCTGCAGACCTTAATTTAAAACCTGTTCATAAGGATTCTATATCTGTTGATATCAATATTAAAGATAATAATCGATATGCGTTTTCGTCAAATGTGAGTGTCTCGGTATTACCAATAGAAACAGAAACTTTAGATAAAAGTAGAAATATAATAAGTAGTTTCTTAATTGACCCTTATATCAATGGGACTCTTGAGAATGCCGATTTCTATTTTGATGATTTGAATAGGATCAAGTCTTACCATTTAGATTTGGCTATTTTGACACAAGGCTGGAGTAAATATCGCTGGAGTGATATTAAAAAAGGAAATCAAGATTTGTTTATTCCGTTTGATAAAGGTTTAACAATAGAAGGGACTGTTAACGAAGAACTTAATCCAGAATCTGAATATAAGATTCAAATGTTCTCTTTGATCAATAACATCAATGAGACGATTCCACTATCTCGTGATAAGAATTTTAGTTTTAAAAATTACTTTATAAAGGATTCTACAAAAGTACATTTCAACATCATAAAAGATGGTAAAAAAATTACTCAGCCAAAACTTTACGCGCGTATAATCAACAAGAATAGAAACTCCTTAAATCAAGTCTTCAAAGCACCTAGTTTGTGTGTTCTAGATCAGGAAAAATCGTCAAACCTTAATAAATATTCAAATATTGATTTCAATGGACAGGTTTTAGATACTGTAAATATTTATGCTAAAATAAAAGCTAAGGAAGAAAGACATAAAACTAGTGCCTCAAGTTATCCTGGAGATGCTTTTAGCAGAAAAATTAAAGTAACCAAGGATCAAGAGCGACAGTTCTTTTTTGTTGTAGATATTATCAACGCATATGGTTTTGTAGCTAATTATCAAGCTGGACGTATCTCAATTTTTAACAGAAGACCTATATCATTTAGAGGTTCACAATCGCCTTTATTAATCATTGATGGTGTTAATTTTGGAAGAAACTATGACATTCTTGCAGGAATGCAAACCCATGAGATTGATGAGATCTTTTTAAATAAAACTGGAAACGGTTATGGTGTTCAAGGTGGTGCTGGAGTCATTAGAATTAATCTTAAGAAAAATCTTGGTAATTTATCTAAAGACCAGATTGCCAGATATGCAAATTCTCTATTAATAAATGACGGATTTGCCGAACAAAAAGATTTTTACGAGCCTTTGTTTTTTAATAAATCTGCAGATCTTTACAATAGGTATAGTGCCATAGATTGGAAGCCTGAGCTTATTAGTGATCAAAACGGAAAGATATCATATAAGCTAAAAAACATTGGAACTGACAAGGTCTTTTTTGTAATTGAAGGGATTTCTGCAAATGGAAAATTACTTTCTGAAATAAAAGAAGTTTCCATTAATAAAAATATAAACAATTAGGATATTGTGTGTATTTATAATTAAATTTAGAACTCACTTATCTACTATTGATTTATGTCTTTAAAACTATTTGTCTCATTTATCGTTCTTTTTATTTCTGTAATCAATTTAAATGGTCAAGAAGACAAAAAAAGTGAATTACAAAATACCTACACTTCGTATTTTGGTTTAGAGAGAGAATCCATTTATTTACACACTAATAAGAACCTTTTCATTCCTGAAGAACCTGTTTGGTTTGAAGCTTATATTTATAACAAAGAGACCAATCAACCAGCTGTAAACTCTACCAATATTTTTGTATCGCTTTATGATGACAATGGAACCGAAATAGACAACAAATTATTTTTCGCACAAAATGGTGTTGTAAGCGGAACTCTTGATTTGAATGCTAATGTTGAACCTGGAACTTATTATTTACGCGCTTACACAAACTGGATGAATAATTTTGATGAAGACGAATCATTCGTCTCTTTACCTATAAAAGTTATTAATCCTAGTCAAGTAAATAGCGATAGTATTTCAAGTGATAGCAAAAATCATGACTTGCAATTTTTAGCTGAAAGCGGTCATGCCATAAACAATTCTGAAAACACAATTGGAATAAAAGTATTACAACACAATGGTTTAGGAGCAAAAATCAAAGGAAGCATCTACGATAACACCGATTTAAAAGTTAAAGACTTTGAAACAAATGCGCTTGGTTTTGGAAAAGTCAATATCAACTACGAGACTGACAAATCGTATTATGCTATTTATACGATTAATGAATCTGAATACCGTTTAGAGCTTCCAAAAGGACAAAATGAAGGGTTTGCTATGTCTATTGATAATTACACTAACCCAAATATTACTTACATCAATTTAAAAACCAATCAGCTTACACTTGACAATAACATTGGAAAAACGTTCTACTTGGTAATCAATCAAAATGCTAAGGTATCTGTAGTTGAACTACCAATAGCAGCATTAAAAACTCAAAATACCATTCCTGTAGAATCAAAAAATCTAGTAACTGGAGTGAATACGATTTCTATTTTTGATAGTTTTTTGAATCCGATAGCAGAACGACTTATTTTCAATTATAACAACCTCAACATTGCGAATATTAATGCTTCAGCAATAAAAGCTTCAGACTCTATTGCTATTGACCTTAAAGTAAATTCAAAACAAAATAATATTGCCCGATTAAGTGTAAGTGTGCTTTCAGACGAACACATTACTAATGTTGTAAAATCGGATATCATATCTTCGTTTTTGATTGAACCTTACATCAACGGTCAAATTCAAAATTCTAAACACTATTTCACTAATATTAATAGGCTCAAGCGTTATGATTTAGATTTATTACTACTCACGCAAGGCTGGAGTAAATACGAATGGGCTTCCATAAAAAAAGGACAAATTGTATCGACACACGATTTTGATGTTGGCTTAAATCTTGAAGGAACATTCAACAGAAAACCCAAAAAGAATGGCAGCAATCAAGCGCAAATGTTTTCAATGACCAATAAAATAAATGAGTATACCACCATTGACGAAAGCACCTATAAATTCAAGTTTAACAACTATTTTCTGAAGGATGGTGCTGTGATTAATTTTTCATTGTATGAAAATGAAAAGATCATTCCTAAAGTAAAACCTATTGTTAAAACACTTAATGGAAAACGACGTTTTAAACATTCCTTTCCGAAACTAAAAAGACAAGCGATCAAAAGCTCAAATTTAGAGGATATCACTACTGCATTTCAAGACTATGATATTGAAAAACTTGATACTGTAAACCTAGCGTATAAAAAGAAAAAGGTCATTGACAAACCATTAAAACATGAAAAGTCTTATATCGCGAACAAATACAGTAATGGTATTAAAATAGATTCTATGACTGAAAGAACGTATTTTAATATTGCTGATCTCATTAATGCTAACGGATTTGTTGTTGAAGATCTGGCTGGAACTGGTTTTACAAGAATAAAAAACAGAAATCCTGTATCATTTTTAGCTAGTAATGAACCTACACTTATTATTGATAATGTAAATCTTGGTAACAACTATGATATCTTATTCAATATGACCTTTGAAGACATTGATGAGATTTATATTAACACCAGTGGCATGGGTTATGGTGCAACTGCTGGAGCTGGAGTTATTAGAGTTTACAGAAAAGATGGCAGTCGAGCTCTTGAAAAAATGAAAGTCAAAGAGTATGGCGATGTTGTTATTGAAAATGGATATTCGGTCGAAAAATCATTTTATGTACCAACCTATTATTTTAAATCTAGTGAATTATTAAACTCCTACACCAATTTACATTGGAAATCGAATATTACAACTAACAATTTAGGTAACTATAATTATAAAATAAAAGATTTAGGTGTTAATGAAATAGTATTAGCCATACAGGGTTTTACCGATTCTGGAGCGCTAATTTCTAAAATTATTCCTATAACCTTGAATTAAACTTACCACATGAAAAAAATCAACTGGCAGTATACTTTTGGTGAAATTCTAATTGTAATTATTGGTATCACCATTGCATTTAGTCTAAACAAATGTGCAGAAGTTAAAAGCAACGATGAATTAAAAGACCAATATCTACGGAATATGAAACTGGATATTGAATCTGATAGACAAACACTTGATGCAAATATGAAAAGTATTGGTGAAAAACTTCATACTTTGGAAGTGGTTATGCCATTAATAAATACGAATAATCCTGAGAAATTTAAATCGATAAATAAGGTGTTTTCAGTTTTTAATCTTATTGCGTTTTATCCCAAAGATATTACGTATCAAACTATGATTAATTCAGGAGACTATAAGCTCATCAACGATTTTGAAATGAAATCTGCAATTGAAACACACTACTCTAGTTACAAGTCCATTTTTAAAGATTACGAACGACAAGAGATTATTCATCGTGATTATTTAGGAGCTTATCTCATGAACAATGTAGATTATGATGCTATGAGGAGAGGGGAATTTGGATTCAAAGATGAGAAACTGTTTAAAAATATCCTACAAAGTATTATGGGCTCACTTATCATAAAAAAAAATGCCACTGAACGTGGCATTAAAAGCTGTGATAGCTTACTTGTTATATTTAAGCACTATTAATTTTTATGATCGTCCTGAACAGCTTCATCACGATATTTACAACACGGATGAACAGCGTTATAGGCTTCATCTGTAGCTTTTATGGTTTTTGTGTCATGACCTACAGCTGCAATACTTTTGCTTATTGTATCTAAGTCTGTTTTACGCTCGTCGTAAATTAACTTTAATTCATGCGTTTCAACATTCCATATTGCAGATTTAACACCTTTAGTACGAATAGCTGCTTTTTCAATGCGGTCTTTACACATTAAGCATACACCATCAACTTCAATAGTTGCTTTAGCATTTTTATTTTGTGCAAAACTTAATGACGTTAGCAGCACAGTCATTATTAAGATTATATTTTTCATTTTTTTAAGTGTTTAATTCATTGCCAGACTTAAAAAAAACCTAGCAATCTGTTAAATTTATTGATTTACTTTTGAGATTCTTCGTTTTCACTCTGAATAACAAAATTAGTTTAATTTATTCGATACCGTATTCCTGTATAATACATGCTTCCAAAAATTGGACCATATACAAATGTAGTATCAAAATTTGAACCAAAAGGATCATTAGCTCCTAATATTGGATTGTTCTGTCTTACATTTGTAATATTCTCTCCTCCAAGATATATTTCAAACTTTGGAGAAAACACTTTAGTGACTTGTGCATTTAAAGTTCCAATAGTTGGCGATTCACTTGGTAATCTAAATTGATCAGGATTTGAATCTGTTGATGTAAAACGCTGTTCACTTAACCAGTTATAGGTTACATCAAACTTCCATTTTGAAAAAGGTTTCAGTTCATTATGAGTTTCATAAGATGCATTTGCAAAAAAGCGATGCTTTGGCGTTAAAGGTTTTGCGAGACGTCCCGACAAGTAATCGGTTTGTACATCATAATACTTGTACGCCGTTCTAAGATCAAAATGCTCAAAAGGATTATAATTTACTTCAACTTGAATGCTATTCGCAAAACTATCACCTTGTAAATTAAAGAAATTAACTTCCTGTGGATTTTCCCAATCTGAAACGACCTGATTTTGAAAGTCCGTTCTGTAAGCATCAAGCGTGATGTCACCTTTTCTTCCAAAGAAATTAAATCCTTGCAAAAAAGACACACCATAATTCCATGCAATTTCAGGATCTAAACCATAAATATTTCCGTTTGTATTTAAAATATTAATGGTTCTTGAAGTCGCAAACATATTTTGATTTTCAGCAAAAATATTTGCACTACGTTTTCCTCTTCCAACAGAAAAACGCAACGCTGATTTTTCCCAAGGTGTATAACGTACATGTAATCGTGGAGTTATAAATTCACCCATTAAATTATGCGTATCAAATCTAAGTCCAGCAGTCAAGGTCAACTTATCAAGATTGTCATAAGCATATTCAAAAAAGCCTCCAAAAGAGCGTTCACTCCTTTCAAAATCACTTGTTACAGCCAACTCATCATAATGATCATAAGTAAAGCTTAATCCTGTTTTTACTTTATGTCTTGAGTCACTAATAATAGAGTTATAAATCAAATTAGAATAGATACTATTGTGATTAATATCATACCTATTCAATCCGTAATAAGAGCTTTGATTATGTGTGCTGTATGCGAATTGTAAGCCTAAACTTTGCCAAGGCACCTCAGGGTTTACATAACCTATTTTAGTAGTGATCTCAAAACGTTCAGTGTCAATCTCACTTCCCCAAGCATTCGTGGTCATACGATCTCTATCTGGATCAAAATCAACTTGTCCTGCTTGTTTTTGATCGTTTAGATACCTGAGGTTTATAAAGCTCACTAAGCCTTTTTCAGGATTGGTATATTGCCAACGGTTCATAACATTGATCTGATTGTATAGTGGCATATCTAAAAAACCATCATCATTAACATCGTGCTTTTTTTGATGTGTGTTTCCATGAAGATATAATCCTGTGTTCCATTTATCTGAAACCTTAGTATTGATATGTGTGTTTAATTCAAAACGCTGATTGCTGGCTCCATAAACATTTAGAAAGAACTTATCATCGGTACTCGGCTTTTGAAGCTCAGCATTAATTTGCCCAGCAATACTTTCAAATCCGTTAGTCACACTTCCAGCACCTTTGGTAATCTGAATACTTTCAACCCAAGTACCAGGAATAAAACTCAATCCGAAAGCTTGCGATGCTCCACGAATAGACGGAATATTTTCAGTAGTAATTAAAATATACTTACTCGTTAAACCCAACATTTTTATTTGCCGTGTTCCTGTTAATGCATCAGAGAAATTCACATCAATTGAAGGGTTTGTCTCAAAGCTTTCAGACAAATTACAACAAGCAGCTTTAAGGAGTTCGTCA
Source organism: Bacteroidia bacterium (assembly GCA_030430385.1). GTDB lineage: Bacteria > Bacteroidota > Bacteroidia > Flavobacteriales > Flavobacteriaceae > Psychroserpens. The sequence continues at coordinate 197,775 of JAUIFO010000005.1, read as the reverse complement.
CTACTAACCGTAATCATATTCTCGGCTTTAAGGTAGGATTTCACAGTAGATTGTTTCCTTGAGGTTATAGTAACTTCATCTAATGTGCTTGTAGATTTCAAATAATGCTTTATGTACTTTGGCTCATTGATCGTTAGCGTATCTGTCTGAAAGCCAACATAACTAATAACCAATTGTTTGTAATTAGGTTGATATGCAATGGAAAATTTCCCATCAATATCTGTCACAGCACCTACTGAAGTATTTAACCAGTACACATTGGCTCCCACTACTGGCACTGTAGTATTATCTGTTGTAACTTCTAATATCTCACCTTGCAATGTCTCTTGAGAAAACACACAAACAGGTAATAACAGAAGATAAAACCATATATTTTTCATATAAAATTTTTAATGTATTAATAAATTAATCGAGCATAACTATTGTAGTTACACTAAGTTGAAAAATTATCAATACATCAAATCAGGAAAACCTCATCAAGAACACAAATGTCTTCAATGAGATCTGGCGGAGAGTAATCCTTATGTGGAATAATAAGTTTAGGCAGTTCCTGTAAGCTATTAGAATACGTATACAGAAACGATACTAGAAACACTTGGTTTTGAAACGTAACGTGCTCTACTTTTGAAGTCGTTAATTGATCTTGTCCTTCAACAATCTCAATTACATCTTTACAACAATGTTTCTTTGTGATTTTTGCCTGTTCGATTTCGAAGGCTTCCATTTTACATTTTTGTGCTTCAGTAAACACCGCAGCATCAATAAGCACATCACCACAAAAATGCTTTTCAACAGTAAAAGAGACCGTTGAAAATAACACTAAAAGTGCCATTGTAAATGAGAATACTTTATGTAAAAGGTTTAGCTTCATTCAAAAAAATCTAAAACAAAGGTATAAAAATTGAATGCATTAAAAATAATCTTTACAATGCTTTTAACACATTAGCGCTTGATCTTGTTATAGTAAAACGCTGGTAATAACAATATTAATAGAATAGGTTGAATAAGAAAACGTCTCAAATTGAAAAAGAGATAATAATCTTCTTGTCTTGGATGTATCACAAAATATAAGAACAATGCGATAAGTAATACATAAGCTATTACATAAACCGTTGTGGAAAATTTCACAATAGATTTATCTTTAAAGAATAGATATATAATACCTAAGGAAATCACAGAATTTAATAGGTAGCGTAAACTTGTGAACAAGGTTAATTTTAAAACCTCGCGTCTAGGCGAATCAATCTGAAGGTATTCGCTTTTAAAAAATAACAAATAGGGATCATAAAACAATTCGTCTTCAAACACGCGAATTAAAACCAGTAATAGGAATAATACAAACACCAATATTAACGATATAGGTTTACGCATGTTTAGCCTTAATTTTTGAAATACGATTTACCCAAATCATCCATAATAAAAATACCATTCCGTAGATAATCATTGGAAAGATGACTGTATGTAACTCTTCACGTCGCCAAGGATAATTGTATAGTCCAACAGATAAAATGACAATTCTAAACAAGTTAACCACATATATGATGGCGCTTCCAGCTAAAATATAAATGACTGTCATTTTAAAACGACCTGCAAAGGCTACAATAAATGATAAAAACAAAATAATAACACTAATAGAGTTACAACCTTCTACTACTCTAGCTACAAATTTATCTTTGATGATCAACTTCATGGAAGCTTCTTTAGGATGCGGCTGAATATCAGCTTCATATCCAAATGCTTCTAACAAGGCATGGCTTTGCTTAGCGACCAAATTTGTAAAATAATCGGGATAGTACTTTGAACCATCAGACCAATCTAAATAAAACTTATACGCAAAAGTCAAAACAAAATACACGATAAGAAAGGTTAATATAAACGCTACAACAGACTTGTATTTAAGAAAAAGTGCTTTCAAATAGATCTTGTTTTATACAGTTAAATTTATACAAAATGAGGCTACAAATGGCACTTTTTAAATACTTTTACCAAAAATTTAATAACAATGATTTTTGAAGCCCTAAAACCTCAAGTTGACACCATCATTTCAAGTCAACATCAAACGACAAACGATAAGTTGTTTGCCATATGTGAACTCCTAGAATCTCACATTCCGCATTACGACTGGGTAGGTTTTTATTTTAAAAATGGTGATAAAAACGAGTTAAAACTCGGACCATACGTTGGAGAACCTACAGATCACACTATTATTCCATTTGGAAAAGGCATCTGCGGACAAGTCGCTATTTCTAATCAGAATTTTGTAGTTCCTGATGTCTCTGCACAAGATAATTACATTGCGTGTAGTATTACTGTAAAAGCTGAGATTGTGATTCCTATTTTTGTGAATGGTGAAAATATTGGGCAAATCGATATTGATTCTAAAACTCCAGACCCTTTTACTGAAGAAGACGAGCGCTTTTTAGAATTTGTTTGCGAAGAAGTCGCAAAAATCATTGGTTAAAGACTGCTTATAGCTTACAGCCTACTGCTTACTGCTTACTGCTTACTGCTTACTGCTTACTGCTTACTGCTTACTGCTTATAAAATACTACATTCCAGTTCTAATGGCTTCCACAGGATCTAATCGCGAAGCAGAAATCGCAGGAATAACACCTGAGATCAATCCGATAAAAGTCGACAAAGCAAATCCTAAAAACACATTAGAGAACGATAAAATAAACTCGAAATCACCTGCAAGAGAGGATGCGATGATGGATAATATCCAAACGAGAACAATTCCAATCAAGCCACCTAATACAGACAAAATAATTGCTTCAAAAAGAAACTGGAATAAAATAAACTTGTTCTTGGCACCTAAAGATTTTTGAATACCAATTAAATTGGTACGTTCCTTAACACTAACAAACATAATATTGGCAATACCGAAACCACCAACCAATAAAGAGAAGATACTTATTGCCCAACCCACACCATTCATAAATCCAATAATTCCATCAACAAAGTCGGTTAAACCAGATAGTTTATTCACGAAAAAATTATCTGGCTCATCAGCTTTTAAACCTCTGTAAGCACGATATTTTTGTTTAAGTACAGATTCAAACGCACCAAAATCGACATCTTTTGAAGGCTTAATAATAACAGCACCTGGCAATCCTTCAGTACCACCATTGTTAAATCGTCTTACAAAATTCGCAGGCACATAAGCACGTTCGTCAGGAGAATCTCCTAGGCCATTTCCAACTTTTTTAAGCACACCTATAACCTTCAGCTTTCTTCCATAAGCTCTAATGGTTTTGCCTATCGGATTTATATTATCGAATAAATTTTTTGCTGTAGCACTTCCCAAAACAATAACAGGTGCACCAGAATTCGATTCAGACTCTGCGTAAAAACGACCTTGTTCAACCTTTAAATTTTCAATGTCATAAATGCCATTTGATACTGGAGTTACATTAACACCAGAAACGGTTTTCCCTTCATAACGCAAGTTTTCAGAACTTCCAAAAATCACATAAGCCATCGCATCTACATCTGTAATATTTCGCTGTATAAATTCGTAGTCGTCGTGCTCAACTTGCGGAAAATTATCACGTTGCCATCGCGGCACATCTGTAGGACCAAATGAAAATTTAGTGAGATAAATGGTATTCTTGTCTAAACCACTTAATTGATCCTTAATACTTCTATCTAGAGAATCTACTGCTGCTAATACGGCAATTATTGAAAAGATACCAATGGTAATTCCTAATAAGGATAAAAAAGTTCTAAGCTTATTGGTCGTTAAAGCATTAATTGCAAACGACAAACTTTCCTTAAATAATCTAATGTAAAGAAGCATATAGCTGGTTAAATTGACAAGACATTTTCCTGATTCATAAAGATAGGACGTTTTCAACAATTTATTGTTACAAAAAACTTAAATAAACTCTGTTTTTGATTCAAAATAACCCTTGATATTATGTATTTTTGGGCTTTATTTTTTATAAGCTTTCGCTTTAACAACACACAACTACAACAACGCAACAATGAGCAACAACAAAACGATTAAATCTGCATTAATTTCGGTTTTCAGTAAAGACGGATTAGAACCTATAGTAAGGGAATTACATCAACAAAATGTGACCATTTATTCAACTGGTGGTACAGAAAAATTCATTAAAGATCTAGGAATTGATGTGGTTCCTGTTGAAGATGTTACATCTTACCCTTCAATTTTAGGAGGACGTGTTAAAACCTTGCACCCAAAAGTATTTGGAGGCATCTTAAATCGCCAAAATAATGACAGTGATGTTGCAGAGTTAGCCGATTTTGACATTCCGCAAATAGACTTGGTTATTGTGGATCTATATCCTTTTGAAAAGACTGTAGCTTCTGGAGCTTCAAATCAAGATATTATAGAAAAGATTGACATTGGCGGCATTTCGCTCATTAGAGCTGCTGCAAAAAATTACGCTGATGTTGTTTGTGTCTCTTCAGTAAACGATTATTCAGCATTTTTAGAGCTCTTAAAAACACAAAACGGAAGCACTTCCGAAGCAGACAGAAAACAATTTGCCGCTAAGGCATTTAATGTGTCCTCGCATTATGACACTGCCATTTTTAATTACTTTAATCAAGATCATGAGATTGCAGCTTTAAAAGTTAGTGAGACTAACGGAAAAGTACTTCGCTATGGTGAAAATCCTCATCAACGCGGTTTTTTCTTTGGTAATTTTGAAGACTTATTCACAAAACTTCACGGTAAAGAATTAAGTTATAACAACTTACTTGATGTTGATGCTGCTGTTAACTTGATGCAAGAATTTAAAGGTGAAGCACCTACATTTGCGATTCTTAAACATAACAACGCTTGCGGATTTGCACAACGTGATACAATCCAACAGGCTTACACTGATGCTTTAGCTGGAGATCCTGTTTCTGCTTTTGGAGGTATTTTAATTGCCAATACTGAAATTGATAAAGCGACTGCTGAAGACATTCATAAGTTATTTTGTGAAGTTGTGATTGCGCCTTCATTTTCAGAAGAAGCGCTTGACATTTTAAAAGGAAAGAAAAATAGAATTTTATTGATTCTTCATGATATCGAATTCCCTCAAACCACTGTAAGAACCTGTCTTAATGGTGTATTAGTTCAAGATAGAGATAACAAAACAGATCGCATTTCAGATTTATCCTATGCAACCAACAATAAACCTACCGAAAGTGAGTTAGAAGATTTAATATTTGCTTCTAAAATTTGTAAGCATACGAAATCTAACACTATTGTTTTAACAAAGAACAAACAACTGTGTGCAAGCGGAACTGGACAAACCAGTCGCGTTGACGCCTTAAATCAAGCCATACACAAGGCAAAGTCGTTTAACTTTGACCTTAAAGGTGCGGTTATGGCAAGTGATGCGTTCTTTCCATTTCCTGATTGTGTTGAAATTGCAGACAAAGCAGGAATTACAGCTGTAATCCAACCTGGAGGTTCAATAAAAGACCAATTGACAATAGATTATTGTAATGAAAATAATTTAGCTATGGTAATGACAGGAACACGTCATTTTAAGCATTAATTTTATTACATTTACAAAAGACCGAAAACTGAATACAATAACGCCCTCATAATATTAGAATAACACATGGGATTTTTTGATTTCTTAACCGAAGAAATAGCCATTGACTTAGGAACTGCAAACACACTTATAATTCATAATGACAAAGTCGTAGTGGATAGTCCATCGATTGTTGCTAGAGATAGAATTTCTGGAAAAATCATTGCTGTTGGTAAAGAAGCCAACATGATGCAAGGTAAAACACATGAAAACATAAAAACCATCAGGCCTTTGAAGGATGGTGTTATTGCAGATTTTGATGCTTCAGAACAAATGATAAGCATGTTTATCAAAAATATTCCTGCTTTAAAAAAGAAATTGTTCACACCTGCATTACGTATGGTGGTTTGTATTCCTTCTGGTATTACTGAAGTTGAAATGCGAGCAGTTAAAGAATCTTGTGAGCGTGTTAATGGTAAAGAGGTCTATTTGATTCATGAACCCATGGCTGCAGCGATTGGTATTGGTATAGATATCATGCAACCTAAAGGTAATATGATTGTTGATATTGGTGGCGGAACCACTGAAATTGCAGTTATTGCTCTTGGTGGTATTGTTTGTGACAAATCGGTTAAAGTCGCTGGTGATGTGTTTACCAACGATATCATTTACTACATGCGAACACAACACAACTTATATGTTGGTGATCGCACTGCTGAAAAAATTAAAATTCAAATTGGTGCAGCTACTGAAGATTTAGACCTTCCACCTGAAGAAATGAGTGTTCAAGGTCGTGACTTGCTTACTGGAAAGCCTAAACAGGTTCAAATATCGTATCGCGAAATTGCAAAAGCTCTTGATAAATCTATACTTAGAATTGAAGATTCTGTGATGGAAACCTTATCACAGACTCCACCAGAACTTGCCGCTGACATCTACAATACTGGAATTTATCTTGCAGGTGGTGGATCGATGTTACGTGGCTTAGATAAACGTTTGTCCCAAAAAACAGATTTACCTGTTTACATTGCTGAAGATCCTTTAAGAGCTGTTGTAAGAGGTACTGGAATTACACTTAAAAACTTACCAAAATTTAAGAGTGTATTGATTAAATAACTGAGAAGACCTACTTAACATGCAACAGATAATAAATTTTATCATTAGAAACAAAACTTCACTTTTGTTTCTATTGCTGTTTGGAATTTCTATTGGGCTAACAATACAATCCCATTCTTATCATAGAAGTAAGTTCATAAACTCTGCAAACTTCCTTACTGGTGGCATCTATGAAGGTGCCAATAACATTAGTGCATACTTTAATTTAAAATCTCAGAATGAAGTTTTATTAGAAGAGAACAAACAGCTTCGCTCTAAGTTATTTTCTAAGTCAGATTCCACCAATTATAATACAACAATAATTGACAGTATAACCTATAAGGGACGCTACAAAATTCAAACAGCTACTGTCATTAATAACAATTATGGTGCTTCTAAAAACTACATTACCTTAAACAAAGGCGAAAAAGATGGTATTCGTGAGGATTTTGCTGTTATCACATCCAAAGGAATTGTTGGTATCATAGACAATACTTCAAATGGCTATGCAAGAGTGCTTTCAATTTTAAATACCAAAAGTAGAGTGAATGCTGGATTAAAAACATCTAATCATATTGGTTCTTTGAAATGGGATGGTAATTCTTCCTCTATTGTCCAACTCACAGATATTTCAAAATTTGCTCCTGTTAAGGAAAATGATACCATTGTTACTGGTGGACAATCTTCAATTTTCCCTCAAGGTATTCCGATAGGAATCATAAAAGACTTTGTTATAGACATTGATGGCGACACCTATACGATTAATGTTGAATTGTTTAATGATATGACCAATCTATCGCATGTTTATATCATTGAAAATTTAGATGCTGAAGAAATAAAACAATTAGAAAACCCAGTTGATGAATAGTTTGAATGTCAATAGTATTTTTAGGTTTTTTGTATTGATCATTGTTCAGGCTTTGATTTTTAACAACATCAATTTCTTGGGTTACATCAACCCATTTCCATACATCCTTTTTATTCTGCTATTTCCAATTCAAGTAGATAGGACCTTATTTATATTTCTCAGTTTTATGCTGGGCTTATTCATAGATATTTTTTCAGATTCTGGAGGAGTACATGCTGCTGCGTGTGTTACCATTGCTTTTATTAGACCTCCTATTTTAAAATTTGCTTTCGGAATGGTGTATGAGCACCAAAACATAAAGTTTAATAATACTGAATTTGGAAACCGTATCATCTATTTTTTGATCTTAATTTTATCGCATCACCTCATACTGTTTACACTTGAAATTTTTAACATTTCTAACATACTTTTGATCTTAAAAAAGACGTTATTTTCAAGTGCATTTACACTAATACTTTGTATCTTATTTTCGGTATTGTTCAGTAATAGAAAACAATGAGGAAACTTCTACTTTTAATTACAGTCATTTTTGTAGGCATTTTGTTTATTGCACGTTTGTTTTATTTACAAGTGTATAACAAAGAAGCTTATAGCCTTTATGATGACATTGCAATCAGACAAGAATACCATTATCCGAAACGTGGCTATGTTTATGACAGAAACGGAAAATTACTCGTAGCCAATCAGCCAAGTTATGATGTGATGGTTATTCCAAGAGAAGTAGAACCTTTAGACACTTTAGAGTTTTGTAATCTTTTAAAAATTACAAAAGAAGATTTTACAAAAAAGTACGATAAAGCCTATCACTATTCACCTCGATTACCTTCTGTTTTTGTACCGCAATTATCAAAGAAAGATTACGCTGTATTACAGGAGAAAATGAGGAAGTTTGACGGATTTTACATTCAGAAACGTTCGTTAAGAGATTATCAAACCTCAATTGGCGCTAATGTTTTGGGTGATATAGGTGAAGTAAACCGAAGAACCATCAAGAATGATCCTTATTATCAAATGGGAGACCTCATCGGAAAACAAGGTGTTGAGCTCTCTTATGAAAAGGTACTTCGTGGTGTTAAAGGTGTAAAATTCATTCAAAAAGATCGTTTCAATAAAAATATTGGACCCTACAAAGAAGGAAAGTTTGACACCTTACCACAACCTGGAAAAGATATTACAATCACTATTGATTCTGAACTACAGAAATATGGCGAATTGTTGATGACCAATAAACGAGGTGGTATTGTTGCTATAGAGCCAAGCAGTGGTGAGATTTTAGCGATGGTTACTGGACCAAGTTACAATCCTAATATTTTAGTGGGTCGTGAACGTTCAAAAAATTATAATAAACTTCATTACGATTCTATTGCCAAACCGCTTTATGATAGAGGACTTCTAGCACAATATCCTCCTGGTTCGCCCTTTAAAGTTATCAATGCACTCATTGCACTTCAAGAAGGTGTGGTTGATACCGATGACAAAGTGAGTTGTAGAATGGGATATTATTATGGCAGTCGGAAATTAACGGGTTGTCATCATCATAAAAGTCCAGTAGACATGAATGATGGTATTGCGCAGTCTTGTAATGCCTATTTTGTGAATATTTACAGAAGAATTATAGATCAAGGTGATGATTCAGGTGATGCAATGAACAATTGGGCGAGGCATGCTAAAAGTTTTGGCTTAGGAAATTTTTTAAATAATGACTTGTCGGTTGGTCGACCTGGACGAATTCCAGATGGTGACTATTACGATCGTGCCTATGGCGACAATCGTTGGGGCTCAACCTATAATGTTTCTAATGCTATTGGTCAAGGCGAAGTTGAAGCAACACCTATTCAGCTAGCAAATATGGCTGCTGCCATAGGAAATCGAGGCTATTACTACACACCGCATATCATAAAAGCTATTGAAGGCGACACCATACCAAGTCAATATACATCGTTAAAGCAAACCACAATTGATAAGCGACATTTTGAGCCTGTCATTGAAGGTATGTTTGATGTTTACAACAAAGGAACCGCTTCAACACTTAAAATTCCGGGTATTGATATTTGTGGTAAAACAGGTACTGCTGAAAATTTCGTCAAAATAGATGGTGTAAAAACACAGCTTACAGACCATTCCATTTTTGTGGCTTTTGCTCCCAAAGATGATCCTAAAATTGCTATTGCTGTGTTTGTTGAAAATGGATATTGGGGAAGCCGTTTTGCTGGTAGAATGGCAAGTTTAATGATTGAAAAATACATTAAAGGTCATATCACGAGAACCGATATGGAACAATGGATCTTAACGCATAGCCTTGAAAACGAATATGCCAAACCATATTCAGGTGAACCTTTTAAAATTAATGGCGAAACCACGTTACAACTAGTTGACAAAGTTACAGCAACTGATACTGCACACACTAATTCAAATCTCCAAAACCAGTAGTGTATGAATCTGGAAAGCAGACGTAGTTTTAGATTTGATTGGATGATCATTGTATTGTTCTTACTTATTGTAGGCTTTGGATGGCTTAATATTGTCTCTGCTTCTCATGAAGGCGACATTGTTAGTTATTTTGATATGAGTCAGCCTTACGGAAAGCACACGATTTTCATTGGCTTTACCTTTGTCATCATAGTACTCATCCTTTCTATTGAAGCCAAATTCTATGAACGGTTTGCAAGTATCATTTACATCATTGCTATGCTGTCTTTAGTTGGGTTATTCCTATTTGGAAAAGATGTCAATGGCGCGCGCTCCTGGTATGGTATAGGAAGTATGACCCTTCAACCTAGTGAGTTTGCAAAATTTGCTACAGCATTAGCAGTTGCGAAATACATGAGTGATTTGCAAACTGACATGAATACTATAAAAGATCAGTTAAGAGCTATACTCATCATTTTTGTTCCTGCAATTTTGATCTTGTTACAAAATGATGCAGGAAGCACATTGGTTTATGCATCATTCTTTTTTGTTTTTTATAGAGAGGGTTTGCAACAAATTTATCTTGCCATTGTGTTATCAACCATCATCCTTGGTGTTTTAGTCTTAAAATATGGGATTATCGTTACAGCCATACTGAGTGCAATCATTGTTTTTAGCGTATACTTCTTCCGAAGAAAAAAGCGCGCTTCTCTTCTTCAGTCTATCGTTATATATATCATTTGCCTCGTGTTTTCGTATGGTGTAAAATTATTTTACCAACATGGTTTGAAAGAGCATCAACAAAATAGAATTAGCCTTTGGTTACGCTTGGAAAAGGATCCTATTAAATTAGAGCAAATGAAAAAAGCTGAAGCATATAATCTAATTCAGTCTGAAACAGCCATTAGCTCTGGAGGCCTTACTGGTAAAGGGTTTTTAGAAGGCACAAGAACTACGGGAAAGTTTGTTCCAGAACAACATACAGACTATATTTTTAGTACCGTTGGAGAGGAATGGGGATTTTTAGGCAGTGCTTTTGTTGTTATTTTATTTGTAGCACTTATTATTAGAGTGCTTTATTTGGCTGAATCCCAGAAATCACAATTTAGTCGTGTGTATGGCTACGCAGTGGCTTCAATTTTATTTATTCACTTTACCATTAACATTGGTATGGTTATGGGATTGATTCCAACCGTTGGTATTCCGCTTCCTCTTTTTAGTTATGGAGGTTCTGGTCTTTGGGGCTTTACCATTTTATTGTTCATTTTTGTAAAGCTCGATAGCAATAAGATTAATGAATGGTAATGTAGACTAAAGACTTCGTAGTAGTAGCCTTAAAATTGATGTATCATTCAGAGTACAACGAAGAGATCCCTACATTTCAGTCGGAATGACATCACTTATTTCAAACTCGCTAAACTCGACTTTAAGGTTTCAATTTTAGCCAAAGCATCTGCTTCTTTTTTACGTTCACTTGCCACGACTTGTTCAGGTGCATTATTTACAAAACGTTCATTGCTTAACTTCCCTTGAACAGATTTTAAAAAGCCTTCGGTATATTTCAATTCTTCAGTAAGCTTCAAAATTTCGGCTTCAACATCAATATTTCCTTCCATAGGAATAAAATATTCATTAGATTTTACTCTAAACGTCAAAGCGCCTTCAACAGTTGCATCAACCGAAGTCATTTCAGAAACATTTCCCATTTTTGAAATCACAGCATCATATTTAGAATCTAAACCTTCATTGTTAAGGACTTTCAATTCTAAAGTATCCTTAAAAGGGATGTTCTTGTCTTTTCTGATAGTTCTAATACCAGACACCACGTCTTTAACCATTTCGAAATCTGAAATTATTTGCGTATCAAAAGCGTTAAGGTCAGGATAGGATGCAATAATTAATGCCTCTTCTGGTGTTCTTGGTGTCATTTGCTGCCAGATTTCTTCTGTTAGAAATGGCATAAAAGGATGAACTATTTTTAAGTTATCTTCAAAAATCTGAAGGATACTCTCATACGTTGTCTTATCTATGGGTTGTTGATACGCTGGTTTCACCATTTCAAGAAGCCATCCGCAGAAATCATCATAAATCAACTTATAGATACTCATTAATGCATCACTTAATCTATACTTGCTGTAATGATCTTCTATTTCGGCTAAAACCGATTGAAATTTAGAGCGATACCACTCTAATGCCACTTTACTTGATTGAGGTTGCGCGATATCTTCTACATCCCAAAGCGTGGTTAAGTAGAATGCGCTCCAGATTTTTGTAGCGAATCCCTTCCCTTGATTACACAAGGCTTCATCGAACATTAAATCATTTCCAGCAGCAGAACTCAACAACAGACCAACACGAACACCATCTGCACCATAGTCGTCTATTAATTTTAGAGCATCTGGAGAATTCCCTAAAGATTTAGACATTTTTCGACGTTGCTTATCACGCACTAATCCTGTGAGATACACATTATTGAAAGGCTTCTCTCCTTTGTATTCATATCCAGCAATGATCATACGAGCTACCCAAAAGAATAAAATATCTGGACCAGTAACTAAGTCATTGGTAGGATAATAGTACTTGATCTCTTCATTTTCAGGGTTTCGAATTCCATCAAACACACTCATTGGCCATAACCAAGAGGAGAACCAAGTATCTAGCGCGTCTGAATCTTGGCGCAAATCTTCTATTTTTAGAGATTTATCAGCTTCGTTCGAAATATCTGATATCTTTGTTTTTGCCAGTTCAAAGGCGTCTTCTTTAGTTTCAGCAACAACAAAATCGTCTTTTCCTTCACCATAATAATAGGCTGGAATTTGTTGTCCCCAAAGTAATTGTCTTGAAATATTCCAATCGCGAATATTTTCCATCCAATGACGATACGTATTATTGAAACGTTTAGGAAATAGCTTAACATCTTCATCTTCGAGAACTGCTTTAATAGCAGGTTTTACTAAGTCCTCCATTTTTAAAAACCATTGATCAGACAATCGAGGTTCAATAATGGCTTTTGTGCGTTCAGAAATACCAACACGATTGGTATGATCTTCAACTTTTATCAATGCACCTGAAGCCTCTAATTCTTTGGCAATGGCTTTTCTAACTTCAAAACGATCTTTTCCTTCATAATGCAAACCATAGTGATTAAGAGTTGCATCGTCATTAAAAATATCAACGACTTCTAGGTTGTGCTTATCCCCTAAAACTTTATCATTTTCATCATGGGCTGGAGTCACTTTCAAACAACCCGTTCCAAATTCAATGTCAACATATTCATCTTCAATAATTGGCACAACACGATTACAAATTGGTACAATTGCTTTTTTCCCTCTCAAACTTGCATGACGTTCATCATTTGGATTGATACAAATAGCTGTATCACCTAATAAGGTTTCAGGTCGCGTTGTTGCAATGGTAAGGGTTGTATCTTCGCCTTCAATTTTATAGTTGATATGGTACAATTTTCCTTGCTTTTCAACATACTCTACCTCTTCATCAGAAAGTGTTGTTTTAGCTTCAGGATCCCAATTCACCATACGATAACCTCTGTAAATGAGCCCTTTATTATATAAATCAACAAAGACTTTTATTACAGCTTCACTCATATCATCATCCATCGTAAACTTGGTACGATCCCAATCACAAGAACAGCCTAGCTTTTTAAGTTGTTCAAGTATTACACCACCATACTCATGTGTCCAATCCCAAGCATGTTTCAAAAACTCCTCACGTGACAAATCGTTTTTATCAATTCCTTGCGATTTCAATTTAGCAACAACTTTTGCTTCGGTAGCAATAGAAGCATGATCTGTACCTGGAACCCAACAAGCATTTTTCCCTTGTAAACGAGCGCGTCTAATTAACACATCCTGAATGGTATTATTAAGCATATGTCCCATATGTAGAACTCCTGTGACATTTGGAGGAGGAATAACAATTGTGTAAGGCTCTCTTTCATCTGGAGTAGAATGAAAATAGTTATGTTCCATCCAATAGTTATACCATTTGCTTTCTACATTTGAAGCTAAATATTTTGTTGGTATGCTCATGCTTTGGTATTGTTTTTGCTTTATGACTGACAAAAGTACTTATATTTCTTTTTTTGCGAAATTAAAAGTCTTTATAATCGTTAAACATTTAAAAAGACCTTGTTAATATTAATGCAATACAACTAATATATTTTGCGGAATGGGAAAAAGTAACTAGTTTTGATAGTATCAATTTAAAATTTAAATGATGAAAAATTTAGTCGCAATTCTATTTATTGGATTACTTAGCCTTGGTATTACTGCTCAAGAAAAGGTCGCTCAAATAGAATTTGAAACAGAAGTTATTGATTATGGCACTATAGATAAAGGTGCAGATGGAAAGCGTGTATTCACGTTTACTAACACAGGAGATGCTCCGTTAGTAATTTCAAAAGTAAAATCAACATGTGGTTGTACAGTTCCAAAAAAACCTGAAAAACCTATTCTTCCTGGAGAAACTGGAGAAATTGTTGTAAAGTATGACACTAAGCGTGTAAATCCGTTTAGAAAAACAATTACAGTAACTTCTAATGCTAAAGGTCAAGAAACTGTTGCTTTAATGATCAAAGGAAAGGTTATAGATCCTTCAAAGGAAAACCCTTTAGAAAAGAAAACAAAAAGTGTGATGGAACAATAGTTTCGTAAGACACATAAATCATATAAAAAGAGCTTCCTTAAGGAAGTTCTTTTTGTTTAAAGACATCTTCTAATCTAAAATCAACCTGCATGATCTTTCCACCTCTATCAATGGTAAGGTTGATCATTTTACCTGCTTTGGCCTTAAAGTAGGAAATCACATGCTGAAGTTCGAGTGTATGGCTTTCCTTATTGTTTATTCTTAAAATAATATCACCTTTCAACAGTCCAGCTTTTTCAGCAGGAGAATCTTTTCTTATTTCAACAATAGTGTACGCAGGTTTAACAGCAAGCTGGTAATGTGTTACGGTTTCAACATGAACATTAAAATTATCATTATCGTTATATCCCAATCCACTTCTACCCTTTCTTTCTTTTACGAGTATTACGCCATTTTGTTCAATGATAATTCCACTTTTATTATATGAAAATGCCGCACCAAAATGCCTATTTTTCTTAAGGGTTAATTTTTGATTTTTATAGTCAACAATCATATTGAAGCGCTTTAACAATTCGCCTGAAATACTTCCATTTCGTTCGGTATTTTTTCGAGCAATACTGATAGATGTTGAATCTGGGAAAGCCGTATTTACATGGTTCAATTCAAAATCCTTTAAACGAAAGCTTCCTATTTTTGTGCGTTTGCCGTAAATATTACCACTAAGTCCTTTCCCTAAAAAATCATCAAAGTATCTGTTTTCTGAAGGTAATAATCCTTTGGTTTCGTTTTCAAAGATCCATAACGCATCACTACTTCCTGTATCCATTAATAATTTAACAGGAATGTATTCAGAACCAACCTTGACCTCTCCAGTTAAAAAAGGTTTTTTTTGATACAATGTCAAATCAAAAGTTTGATGCTTCTTACGATTCTTGTAGACATATTGTTCTGGTTTGTGTAGAATAATATATTTAGACGCATAATTAATTTCGACCACAAAATTTTTAAACAGATCGTAACCAACAATCCCATGCACAGGAGTTCCAAGTCTTGGTGTAAAATTTATGGAGCTATCAAACACCACATAAATATCCTGATTAATATTAATAGCATCACCTATTCTGAGATAATTGTGCTTAGACCTAATCGCTTCAACAGGAGCACCACCTCCAAGTCCTCTTAAAAATTTAGTTTCAACTTTATTTATTTGCAACGAATCAATATTGGCCAAATTAAAAAGTATCGGTTTACTCACACCAGTATCTAAAACAAAAGATAGGTCAACGCCATTAAGTTGCACAGGAATGATTATTAAATTCCCTACAAGTTTAAATCGAATCTTATCACTACTTTTAGAAGATATATTAAAATCTCCTTGCGAAAATGAATTCGCGAAGCATGCCATAAGAACTATTAAAAGCGTAACTTTTTTCAACATTAACTAAATGGAAATAAAATGAAGTTACAAATCTTGAGAGTATTTCCATTTTTTATAGTCCATTTTTAAATAAAATTTAAGATTATTTTCAGAACTTTACAGCTCAAAATAAGTAATCATGCCAAAAATCTCATCTAAAGGACAGTTGATGCCTGAATCACCAATACGAAAATTGGTTCCATTTGCTGAAGCTGCCTATAAACAAGGGAAAACTGTTTATCACTTAAATATTGGTCAGCCAGATATCAAAACACCTCAAATTGCTTTAGATGCTGTTAAAGTTCATTCCTTAGATATTCTTGCTTATACGCGATCTGAAGGTTCTGAAGGTTACAGAATCAAAATTGCAAACTATTACAAAAACAATCAGATTTATGTTAATCACGATGATATTATCGTGACTACTGGCGGAAGTGAAGCTTTACTTTTTGCCTTCGGAAGTATTGCAGATGCAGGTGATGAGATTATCATTCCTGAACCGTTTTATGCTAATTATAATGGATTTTCAACGTCGTCTGGAGTAAAGGTTGTTCCTGTGATTTCTAAAATTGAAGACAATTTTGCATTACCACCTATTGAAGAATTTGAAAAACTAATCACGCCTAAAACCAAAGCTATACTCATTTGTAATCCTGGTAACCCAACAGGGTATTTATATTCAAAAGAAGAGATCAAAAAATTAGCATCAATTGTAAAGAAACACGATTTGTTTTTAATTGCTGATGAAGTGTATCGAGAGTTTGCTTACGATGGTGTCACACATTATTCCATACTACAAGAAGAAGGCATTGAAGACCATGCCATTGTTATTGATTCTGTTTCTAAACGTTACAGCATGTGTGGCGCAAGAATTGGTTCATTAGTCTCAAAAAATAAAGACGTTATTAAAACAGCTTTAAAATTTGCTCAAGCAAGATTGAGTCCGCCTACCCTAGCTCAAATTGCTAGTGAAGCTGCATTAGAAACACCTCAGAGTTACTTTGATGAAGTAATTAATGAGTATGTGGAGCGACGAAATGTTTTAATTGAAGGATTGAAGGAGATTGAAGGCGTTAAAGTAGCCAATCCAAAAGGTGCATTTTACTGTATCGCTGAATTACCTGTTTCTAATTCTGATGATTTTGCGAGATGGCTTTTAGAATCGTTTGATGTTGATGGTGAAACTATTATGGTAGCACCTGCTGCTGGTTTTTACAGTTCACCAGGAGTTGGTCTCAACCAAATACGAATTGCATACGTATTAAATAAAGAAAGCTTAAAGAAATCGATTCATATTCTTAAAGAAGCTTTGAAAGTATACAAGGATTAGTGCAGATACAAGACAACATATCTTTAAAACCATACAATACTTTTGGAATTGATGTCAAGGCGAAATACTTTGCTGATATCAAATCGGTTGACGATTTAAAAACGGTTTATTCTTCAACAACTTACCCAAAAAAATTCATCCTTGGTGGTGGTAGTAATATGCTGCTTACTAAAGACATTGACGCATTAGTTTTACATATCAACCTAAAAGGTAAGAGTATCTTCTCTGAAACAGACCACAGTGTTTTAGTTCAAGCAAATGCAGGTGAAAATTGGCATGAGTTTGTATTGTGGTGCTTAGAAAATAACTTTGGCGGACTAGAAAACTTATCGTTAATTCCAGGGAATGTTGGCACGAGTCCTATTCAAAATATTGGTGCTTATGGTGTTGAACTTAAAGACACTTTTTATGCTTGCGAGGCTCTAAACTTAGAGACTTTGAAGGTAGAAACGTTTACTAATGAAGACTGTAAGTTTGCTTACAGAAATTCTATTTTCAAACATGAGGTTAAAGGGCAATATATCATTTTGAATGTCACCTTTAAACTTTCAAAAGGACATCATGAATTACATACAACTTATGGTGCTATTAGTTTTGAATTAGAAAAAATGGAAATCTATCAACCTACAATTCAAGACATTTCAAAAGCTGTAATCTCAATAAGACAAAGTAAATTACCAGACCCAAAACACATAGGAAACAGTGGTAGTTTTTTTAAAAACCCTGTAATTTCAAACTCTGAATTCGAACAATTAAAAGTCAGTTTTCCTGACGCTCCACATTATGTGGTTTCAGAAAACGAAATCAAAGTTCCTGCTGGATGGTTAATAGAAACTGCTGGTTTTAAAGGAAAAACTTTTGGCAATTATGGCGTCCATAAAAAGCAAGCACTAGTACTTGTTAACTATGGAGGTGCTTCAGGAAAAGATATTTTGAAATTATCAGAACTTATTCAAACCACTGTTAAACGATTGTTTAATATTACTATTGAGGCTGAAGTGAATATTATATAAAGAAAAAGCCTCAACGAATTGAGGCTCTAATCTTTCTGTAGAAAAATGAAAAAGCTATTAATCAATTTCTAAGAAAAGAAAATTTAATTTCTACAGATATTAATTTTAATTTTGTAATGTTAATGTGCTATTAACGTTACCAACCAAAATATATACGATGTGAATGACACATTTGGATCATTCTAAACTAAATTTTAACAAATACCGTTTTTTTGAGTACCAACCTAGAACAACAAATTATAGCGCTTCTTCAGAATGGAGACAAAAGAGCCATTAATCTGCTTTATGAAAATTATTCAGACAGTTTATATGGTGTAATTTTAAAAGTGACCATAAACGAAGAAATTGCTCAGGATGCACTTCAGGAGACTTTTGTAAAGGTTTGGAAAAACGCAAAAAAATACGATCCTAAAAAGGCAAAACTCTTTACTTGGTTATACCGAATTGCTAAGAATACTGCTATTGATAAATTACGAAGTTTTAACAATAGATTTGAGAAGGAAGTCCAAATCGACAAATCAAACGTATATATCTTACCAACAGCAAATTTAAATCAAGATGTTATCGATTTAAAGAAGCATGTTGCAACACTTGACGAAAAGTATCAAATTGTTCTGAAAGCCTTGTTTTTTGAAGGCATGACGCAACAAGAAGCGAGTGATGAATTAGACATTCCGTTAGGTACGATTAAGTCGAGATTAAAAATAGGATTAAGAGAATTAAAAAAAATCTACGATCCATAAATTTTAACACATGGAAAAAAAACTACATAATTTTTTAAATTCAGACTTACTTGAAAAGTATGTTCTGGATGACATCTCTGCTTCAGATCGTCTGAAAGTAGAGCATTACATTTCGACCTATCCCGAAGTAGAGGAAGCCTACTTAAAACTTCAGGATAATCTTGAGATTTTGGCTAAAGCGCATGCTGTTGAAGCACCAAAGGCGTCGTTATCTAATATTTTTGAGGCTTTAGATGAAGATTCAAAAATCATAAGTTTAAATTCTAGAAAGCGTATTCCTTGGTTTAATATTGCTGCAAGTATTGTCGCTCTTATTTGTGCTGGAGCCTTATACATGAAGAACGAACAAAACAAGGCCTTACTTGAAGAAAACCAAGTTGTTGTTGATGAGATCTTTGATCTGAGAAGTGATATTGAAGACAATAACAAACGTCTAGATAATTTGATGCAACAATTAATGGAACTCAATAATCCTGAAACTGCAAAATATGTATTTAGAGGGAATGATCGTGCGAAAGATTTAAAAACTGTGGCTTACATAAATCCAATTGAAGAAACATCAATGATTGATGTGGTATCGTTACCACAGTTACCTGAAGATAAAACTTACCAACTTTGGGCTGAAATGCAAGACAGAATGGTTAACCTTGGGATTTTAGATGCTTCTCAAAGGAATCTTCAATCTGTCCCTTACATAAAAGATGCCTTAGCATTAAGCATTACTATTGGTCCGAAAGAACGTTTAAATACAATTTCATCTGATAGCGCAGTTGCACAAATTGATTTAAACAATAAACAGCATAATTAATAGCGATTTTTTCAAATTAAAAAAGCCACTTTTAAAGTTTTAAAAGTGGCTTTTTTTTATCAAGGACGTTATTAGTCTTTGTCAAATAATGCCTTATGTATAAATCCTGCCACAATAGCTCCAGCAATTGGTGCTAACCAAAACAACCATAATTGCGCTGGGTAATCACCACCAGCAAAAATAGCCTGACTTGTAGAACGTGCTGGATTAACAGAGGTGTTAGAAATTGGAATACTAATTAAGTGTATTAAAGTTAACCCCAAACCAATCGCAATAGGCGCAAATCCTTTTGGTGCTCTAACATTAGTACTTCCTAAAATGATTAACAAGAAGAACATAGTTAATACAAATTCAGTAATTAATACAGCAGTCATATTATAACCATTAGGAGATAAATCGCCATACCCATTAGATGCAAATCCGCCAAGATCAGTAAATCCAGCTTGATTTGTTAAGATTAAAAATAACAATCCAGCAGCTATAATAGCTCCAAAAAGTTGTGCAACAATATATCCTAAAAGATCTTTCGCTGGGAATTTCCCTCCAGCCCATAATCCGAAAGATACAGCTGGATTAAAATGTCCTCCAGAAATATGTCCAACAGCATAAGCCATCGTAAGCACTGTTAAACCAAAAGCTAAAGCAACTCCAGCAAATCCAATGCCTAGTTCAGGATAAGCAGCAGCAAAAACTGCACTTCCACATCCTCCAAAAACTAGCCAAAATGTTCCAAAAAATTCAGCAAATAATTTTTTCATAAGTGATAAATATTAGTTAGTAATTTTAAAATTAAAATAATTACCAATAAGACACCATAAATGTTAAAAAGTCACAGATAACCTAATTTCAAACAACTAAACACCTATAATTCTAAAAACTAAGCATATGTTTCAACACACAACAAAGTAATTAAAGTTGTATCTTTGTCGAGAATTTTTTTACACAGAATCACATGAAACTTGTACTCATCACATTAATCTTATTAGGTCTTGGAGTTGCAGGAATAGCAATAAAAATTTGGGCAAAGAAAGACGGAAAATTTGCTGGAACTTGTGCTAGTCAAAATCCTATGTTAAATCAAGAAGGTGAAGCTTGTGGCTTTTGTGGCAAGACGCCTGATCAATTTGATACTTGCAACGAACCTCAACATTCCTAACAGTTGATGGGTTTCCTTGAAATTATTTTTTACTGTTTCATTGCTATTGTTAGCATCCAAATTATCTTTTACGGATTCGTTTTTAATGGTATTAACACCATTAAATCAATCATACCAAAACCAAAAAAAATAGCTGTTTCAGTTATAGTTTGCGCCAAGAACGAAGCTGATAACTTAAAGCGATTCCTTCCACTATTAGTCTCTCAAAATTATCCAGATTTTGAACTAATCCTGATCAATGACAATTCAAAAGATGATACGCTTTCTGTTATGGAAGCTTTTAAAGAGAAACACAATGCCATTAAAATTGTTAATGTCAAGCCTATAGAAGCCTTTTGGGGAAACAAGAAATATGCCTTAACCTTAGGAATAAAAGCGGCTTCTAATGATTTTTTATTATTTACTGATGCTGATTGCAAACCTCTGTCTCCAGATTGGATTTCTGAAATGAGCTCCCATTTTTCTAACACAAAATCGATTGTAATTGGGTATGGTGCATATCAAAAAACTAAAGGATCATTACTTAACAAACTCATTAGGTATGAAACGTTTATAACAGCAATTCAATACTTATCATTTGCAAAACTTGGCTCACCATATATGGCAGTTGGAAGAAATTTAGCGTATAGAAAAGCCCTGTTTTTTGAGGCCAGTGGCTATATGAATCATATGCATATTGCTTCAGGTGATGACGATTTATTTATAAATGAAGTTGCTACTAGCGATAACACGACCATTTCAATATCAAAAGATAGCTTTACAGAATCCATCCCAAAAAAAACATTAAAAGAGTGGATTTTACAAAAAAGACGCCATGTGAGTACCGCTAAACACTACAAGTTTAAACACAAATCTTTATTAGCAATTTTCTACATCTCTCAGGTTTTATTTTGGACTTTAGGATTGGTCCTATTGGTGTTCATGTTTAATTGGAAGATTGTAATAGCACTCATTGCTGGAAGGTTTCTTATACAATTCGTCAACTTTTTTCTAGCTTCAAAAAAACTCAATGAAAAAGACCTTCCGTTTTGGAGTCCGTTTTTAGAAATAGTCTTAATTGTGTTTCAATTCTTTATATTTATACAAAATATCATTTCAAAACCAAAATATTGGAAGTAAAGGAAGCCATTGAAAAAGCCAAAGAAAACGATCAAATAGCGTTTAATTTCTTATTAGATACGTTTTGGAATAATGTCTATGGCTTTCAACTTAAACGTACTAAAAATGAGAATGATGCTGAAGACATCACCATCCAAACCTTTTCTAGAGCCTTTGACAAAATTGAGACCTTTAATGATAAATATGAATTCAATACATGGCTAATAACCATTTCAAAAAATATTCATATTGATTTAGAAAGAAAGCGTAAATCTTCAATCACGCATACTTCAAACACTGATAAAGATGGCGAATATTATAGTATTATTGATGAGTCACCTTCACCTGAAGACAAACTCATTAAAGAACAAAACTTAGCCAAATTATTAAGAGACATAAAGAAGTTAAAGCCGCATTATCAAGAGGTGATCAATTTGAGGTATTTTCAAGAACTCTCCTATAAAGAAATTTCAAATCAGCTTGATGAACCAATCAACAATGTGAAAGTTAAATTGTTGAGAGCAAAAAAACTGCTTGCCGAAATTATTACTAAAACCTAAAACTGTGCGCCTTAGTCTTAAAAGATTTGGTCCTGGACTTTTATTTGCTGGTGCTGCAATAGGCGTTTCGCATTTGGTGCAATCAACCAGAGCTGGAGCAGATTTTGGATTCGGATTGATTTGGGCCTTACTCGTGGTAAATACATTTAAATATCCTTTTTTTCAATTCGGACCACGATACGCAAGTGCTACTGGAGAATCGCTACTTGATGGCTACCTTAAACTAGGAAAAAGTGTCCTCATTGCTTATTTCATACTCACTTTTGCCACTATGTTTACGATACAAACAGCTGTAACCATTGTTACTGCGGGTTTGGCTTCATCGCTTTTTGGAGACTTTCTTAGTGTTGAAAGTTGGACAGTAATTATTCTTCTCATTTGTATGTTGCTCCTATTAATTGGTCGTTATAATCTTTTGGACAAGCTTATGAAGGTCATTATCGTAACACTCACTATAAGTACGCTTGCTGCTGTAGGTTTTGCTGTTTTTAGCAAAAACGATACAGTATCGCTTCAACAGATTTTTCCTGAGAATAGAATAGAAATGACATTTTTGATAGCATTTATGGGTTGGATGCCTGCACCTTTAGATATTTCTGTATGGCATTCCCTTTGGACTGTTGAAAAGAAAAAAACTTCAGAAGGTTTTAGTCCTAAATCGGCTTTATTTGATTTTAATGTTGGCTTTATAGGCACCATTATTTTAGGATTAGCCTTTGTAGCTTTGGGAGCTTTAGTAATGTTTAATAGTGGAACATCCTTTAGTAGTTCGGCTAGTCAATTTGCCAATGAACTATTAAGTATGTATACTATTAATTTAGGAAATTGGGCTTATGTATTTATTGGCATTGCTGCTTTTACAACAATGTTTAGTACTACACTCACTACTCTCGATGCTTCACCAAGAGCTATGGCAAAAACCAGTGAACTCCTTAAAGGTTCAACTATCAATTACTCCTACTTATTTTGGATTGCAATTTTAAGCATTGGCTCGATAATCATATTTTTCTGTTTTGCTTCGGAAATGGGCAAACTCATAAAAATAGCAACTATACTATCCTTCTTAACAGCTCCATTTTATGCTATTATCAATTATATTCTAATCGGAAGCAAACACACACCTAGAGATTGGCGGCCTTCAAAAATGATGCATATTCTCAGTATCATTGGTATTGTGTTCTTAATCGCGTTTAGCATTTGGTATCTTATCTATTAAGATTTTTTTATAAGAATACTTCGTATCTTTGTAGTCGAAATTGCAGTATATGAGCATAGAAATCGCTTCAAATAAAACTACAGAACGTCAGCCGAAACCTAAATGGCTTCGTGTTAAGCTTCCTACTGGAAAAAAATACACCGAATTAAGAGGGCTTGTTGATAAGTATAAACTCAATACCATTTGTACATCTGGTAGTTGTCCTAATATGGGTGAATGTTGGGGAGAAGGCACTGCAACCTTTATGATTTTAGGAAATATTTGTACACGATCTTGTGGATTTTGTGGTGTAAAAACTGGTAGACCTGAAACTGTAGATTGGGATGAACCTGAAAAAGTGGCGCGTTCTATAAAAATAATGGGAATAAAACATGCTGTTTTAACCAGTGTAGATCGTGACGATTTAAAGGATATGGGAAGTATCATGTGGAGTGAAACGGTTAAAGCGGTTCGTAGAATGAATCCTGAAACTACACTCGAAACACTTATTCCTGACTTTCAAGGTATTGAACAACATATAGATCGAATCGTAGATGTAGCACCTGAAGTCGTTTCGCATAATATTGAAACCGTAAGACGGTTAACTCGTGAGGTTAGAATTCAAGCGAAATACGATAGAAGCATGTCTGTGTTGAAATATTTAAAGCAACAAGGACAACGTCGTACCAAATCTGGAATTATGCTTGGTTTGGGAGAAACCAGAGAAGAAGTTATCGCTACGCTTCACGATCTTAGAGACAATGATGTAGATGTTGTGACTATTGGTCAATACCTTCAACCAAGTAAAAAGCACTTACCTGTAAAGGAATTTATCACTCCTGAGCAATTTGATGAGTACAAAAGCATTGGTCTTGATCTAGGATTCAGACATGTAGAAAGTAGTGCTTTAGTGAGATCTTCATACAAAGCTCAAAAACACATCAATTAAATGATTAGGATTGCCATTAACGGATTTGGACGAATTGGAAGACGTGTTTTCCGACTTATCCACGAACGTGACGACATGCAGGTGGTAGCCATTAATGACCTAGCAGATTCAAAAACCCTCAGTCATTTACTCAAGTATGATAGTATTCATGGTGTATCTAAAGATGATATATCTCATACCGAAAATCATATCATTTTAAACGACAAGTCAATTCCATTATTCAATTTTAATCATCCTCAACATATAGACTGGTCGGTATTAAATGTTGATTTTGTTATTGAAGCAACTGGAAAATTTAAGACTGAAGCTGACCTCGAGCATCATATAAAAAATGGTGCCAAAAAAGTGATTTTATCAGTACCTCCACTTGATGAGGATATAAAAACAGTAGTTCTTGGTGTTAATGACTATGCGGTTTTAGGAGATGAACGCATTATTTCCAATGCATCATGTACGACAAACAATGCTGCGCCTATGATGGCTGTCATTCATAAATTATGTCACATAAAACAGGCTTACATTACAACGGTTCACTCCTACACTACAGATCAAAGTTTGCATGATCAACCACATAAAGACCTAAGAAGAGCTAGAGCTGCAGGACAGTCCATTGTACCAACTACCACAGGTGCAGCTAAAGCACTGACTAAAATATTTCCAGATTTATCTGAAGTCATTGGAGGTTGTGGTATTAGAGTACCAGTTGCCAATGGCTCGTTAACAGACATTACATTTAATGTAGAACGTACTGTTACAATTGAAGATATTAATTCGGCATTTAAAAAAGCTTCAGAAACAAATTTAAAGGGGATTTTACAGTATACTGAAGATCCAATTGTTTCTATTGATATCGTCGGAAACCCTCATTCTTGCATCTTTGATGCACAAATGACATCAGTTATCGGAACTATGGTAAAAATCGTAGGTTGGTACGATAATGAAACGGGATATTCTTCAAGAATTTTAGATTTAATTTGCAATTTATCGATGAAATCATTACGTTTATCGAATAAATAATTATATTTGTCCAACTAAAGTGGTCTAAATATGTCCCAAATTAAATACTACATATTAGTTGTTTTATTCACTTTATCGACTTCTATTTCGGCTCAAGACAAAGCTGAAGAAGATGTGGATGTTTTGAAAATGCGCATCGAAAACCTTATCACGCAATCAGATTTTGATACCGATAGAGGTGACTATTTTAATGCTAAAAACAACCTAGAAAAAGCACTTGATATCGCTACAAAAATAGCAGATAGAAAAAGTGAAGGTGAAATTCACACACGAATTGCAAAACTTCAATTTACAGTTAATGAACACGAAAATGCATTGGTTTCATTAACTAAAGCTGCTGAAATTCAAAGAGACATTAATGATTATGGTAATTTGGCCATGACATATAGTATAAGAGGATCTTTGCATGCCAGTAAAAAAGAATACAAAACAGCACTAGATTATTTTAATTCGGCTAAAACCAAGTTTGAAGAAGAAGATCTCGAAAAATACATTCCAGAAGTTACACTTAATGAGGCTAAAGTAAATTTTGAACTTAAAGATTACAGATCGGCAAAATCATTATTAGAACAAACCATTGTACTTTCAAAAAAGTACAATCAAAATGATATTTTATCGAGTGCGCTTATTTACAGTGGAAAAACCATTGATAAACTAGGAAACAACAAACTAGCAATTGAAATGACTAAAGATGGTCTTGAAATTGCAAATAGCAACGGTTTTATTGAAAATACTAACGAAGCTTATTTAACATTGAGTAACATTTATGAGAATGAAAAAGACTTTGAACTTGCTCATGAATATTTAAACCGACATGTTAAACTTTCTGATTCTATACTGAACATAAAAAGAGAAAACTTAGTACCAGAAAAACGTGCTGAATATATTGAAGCCTATAATGCAGCAGACTACGAAAAACTGAAAACCATCATTGAAGAGCAAGAATCTGAAAGTAGTTTAGCAAAGATCACAACCATATTAAGTATTGCCTTAATTACCATTTTATCATTACTAACACTTGCGCTTTATAAAAACAACAATATTAGATTAAAGTCTAACAACATGCTTCATGAAAAAAATGAAGACCTTGTTGAAGCAATGCGCAAAGCTGAGCAAGCCTCAAAGACCAAAGCTAATTTCTTATCTACAGTAACACACGAGTTAAGAACACCTTTATACGCAGTAACTGGTCTTACCAATATGTTATTAGATGAAGAACCTAAAGAGCATCAGATTCCGCACTTAAAATCGCTTAAATTTTCTGGAGATTACTTGTTAACCTTTATCAACGATATCCTTCAGATTAATAAAATTGAAGCCAACAAAGTAGAATTAGATCCTGTGCTATTCAACTTAAAAATGAAAGTTGAAAATGTTGTTTCAGCACTTAATAATTCAGCTTTAGACAACAATGTGAATATGCATTTTGATTACCAAAAGGATTTACCACATTCATTTATTGGTGACAACTTAAAGATTTCTCAAATTCTCATCAACCTTATTGGTAACTCTATCAAGTTTACCAAAGATGGCGACATTTGGGTAAGAGTTTATAGTATATCTCAAAAAGGAGACGATCATGTTGTTCGATTTGAAATTGAAGATAATGGTATTGGTATCTCCAAAGAGAAACAAGATAATATGTTTGAGAGCTTCTCCCAAGGCTCGATACAAATCAACCGTAAATATGGTGGAACAGGACTCGGACTGTCTATTGTAAAAGGATTGATTGATATTTTAAAAGGTAAAATCTACGTAAAAAGTGAACTTGGAAAAGGAACCACATTCTTTTTTGAAATTCCATTGACCTACGCTCCAGACGAAGTTAAAATTGTAAAAGAGGATTACTCTAAAAACATTAGCAAATTGGACATTAGTAACATTAGGATTTTAATTGTTGAAGACAATAAAATCAACCAAATGATCACGAAGAAGATCTTAAACAAGATGAACCTTCAATGTGATATCGTAGACAATGGCGAGGCTGCAGTAGAAAACGTTAGAAATAATGATTACGATGTAGTTCTTATGGATATTCATATGCCAGGAATTAGTGGTTTAGAAGCCACAAAAATCATTAGAACTTTCGACAAAGAATTGACCATTTTTGCCCTTACAGCTGTTACGCTTGAAGATAAAATGCATGAATTTGACGAAGCTGGTTTTGATGACATCATTTCAAAACCATTCAAGCAAGAAGATTTTGAGAAAAAATTATTTGAAGTACTTTCAGCTAGCGAAAAAACAACACCTTCAGTTTAAAAGCTGCTGATAAATTTCTGTAATTGTTTTTCAAATTCTTTGGGTTCGTCTATTGTGACCGTAATTGGCAAATAGAAAAGTGTATTCAATCCTTTAAACTTAGGGCTAAGCCTAACGTAATCTTTTTCAGTAGTTAGAATCTTCTGCTTTGATTTCAACAATTTAATGTCAGTATCCGTAAAATCGTGATGGTCTTTAAAACGAAGGTGCTCAAAATTCAAGCCCTTAATATTCAAATAATCTTCTAACGGTTTTGGGTTGGCAATTCCAGTTACTAACGTAAACCGCTCATCCTTCAATGTTTCAATACGCTGAGTCGTATCATTTCCAACGATCGCATCAGCATACACAATAGAACTAAAATACACACGCTGATGTTCAGAAGGTGCAATCTCATTTCGAATTCGTTCTTTTTCATTATTGGTTAATGACAAAGGACATTTGGTCACAATGATAATCTGAGCACGTTTAGATCCTGATCTTGGCTCTCTCAAATCGCCAGTTGGCAAAACAATATCCGAAGTATATAAATTTTGATAGGTAGTCAGTAGAATATTCAAACCTGCTTTCACTTTTCTGTGCTGAAATGCATCATCTAATAAAATAACATCAGGCTTTTTTTGGTCGATAAGTTGTTCAATACCACGATTTCTATTGGCATCGACTGCTACTATAATCTCTTTAAATTTTTTATAAAACTGAAAAGGTTCATCACCAATTGAAGCTGCAGTAGCATTTTCATCAGCTATTACAAATCCTTTGCTTTTGCGTTTGTAACCTCGACTCAACACAGCAATTTTATAAGTTGGTCTTAACAAACGAACCAAATACTCAATAGTTGGTGTTTTTCCAGTCCCTCCTACACTCAAATTACCTACACAAATCACAGGTATATCGTAAGCTACAGAAGACTTCCAACCCTTATCATAACACTTATTTCGAAACCAAGTTATGAGATAATACAGTGGAACAAAAGGAAATAATATGGTTCTGAGTAATTTCATTATTCTAAATCAAATGCTAAGATAAACATATCGAATGACTATAAAATTTTATATTTGATACAAATTCTCTTAAGATGCAAATAAAGGATGTAATTAATGTCTTAGAAGCGTTGGCTCCTCTTCATTATGCTGAAGATTTTGACAATGTTGGCCTTTTGGTTGGAGACAAAAACAATACAGTTTCAGGAGTACTCGTTACTTTAGACACCTTAGAGGCTGTTGTAGATGAAGCTATAGAAAAAAACTGTAATCTTATTGTGAGTTTTCATCCTATTATTTTTAAAGGGTTGAAATCCTTGACGGGAAAAAACTATGTTGAACGTACTGTGCTCAAAGCAATAAAAAATGATATTGCAATTTACGCCATTCATACAGCCTTAGACAACGCATTAAAAGGGGTTAATGATATCATTTGTGATACACTTGGCTTAGTGAATAAAAAAATACTCATCCCTCAAAAAGGGACTATTAAAAAATTAACGACCTATGTTCCTAATAATGCTGCGGAAGCATTGCGAACCGCTTTATTTAATGCAGGTGCAGGAAACATTGGCAACTATGAAAACTGTAGTTTTAACACCGAAGGAAAAGGCACTTATAAAGGAAATGAGCATTCAAATCCGACTTTAGGAACGAAAGGAGAATTGCATACAGAGCCTGAAACTCAAATTTCGGTTACCTTCAATGCACACATTGAATCAAAATTACTAAATGCACTTTTTGAAGCACATCCTTATGAAGAAGTTGCTTTTGAAGTCAGCACATTAGATAATTACGATCAAAATATTGGTATTGGAATGCTTGGCGAACTCAAACAACCACAATCTACGCTCGATTTTTTAAAGGATGTAAAGCAAACAATGAAAGTCTCTTGTATTCGGCATTCTAAACTTACTACCAATATCATTTCAAAAGTAGCTGTACTTGGTGGCTCTGGAAGCTTTGCTATTCCAGCAGCGAAAGCGGCTGGTGCAGATATTTTGGTGACTTCTGACTTAAAATATCACGATTTTTTTTCCGCAGAAAACCAAATCATTTTAGCAGATATTGGACATTATGAAAGCGAACAGTTCACAAAAACCTTTTTAGTAGACTATCTCTCAAAAAAAATTACTAATTTTGCAGTCGTTTTATCAACGACGAATACAAATCCAGTAAAGTATTTATAATTATGGCAAAAAAAGCTGAAGCATCTGTTGAAGATAGACTAAGAGCTCTATACGATTTACAATTAATCGACTCAAGAATAGATGAAATTAGAAACCTAAGAGGAGAATTACCATTAGAGGTTCAAGATTTAGAAGATGACGTTGAAGGTTTAAATACAAGACTTGAAAAACTAAGTACAAGTTTAGAGCTTATTGACGATCAAATTAAAGGAAAGAAAAACCTTATTGAAGAGGCAAAAGCGCTAATCAAAAAATACACTGAGCAGCAAAAAAATGTTAGAAATAACAGAGAATACAACTCTTTGACTAAAGAAGTAGAGTTCCAAGAGTTAGAAATTCAACTTGCTGAAAAACACATTAAAGAGTTTAAAGTTCAGATTGAACAAAAGAAAGAAGTTATTTCTGAAACTAAAGATAAATTAAAAGATCGTCAAGCGCACCTTAAACATAAAAGAGGTGAACTTAATGAGATTTTATCTGAAACTCAAAAAGAAGAAGACGCACTTATTAAGAAGTCTGAAGATTTTCAAAAGAAATTAGATGACCGCTTAGTAAATGCTTACTTGCGTATAAGAAACAATGTAAAAAATGGTTTAGCAGTTGTACCAATTGAAAGAGGTGCTTCTGGTGGATCTTTCTTTACTATTCCTCCTCAAATTCAAGTTGAGATCGCTTCTCGCAAAAAAGTTATCACAGATGAACACAGTGGTAGAATTTTAGTAGATGCAGAACTTGCTGAAGAAGAAAAAACTAAAATGGAAAAAATGTTTGCTAAATTATAATTGCAAACTTAAATAATAGAACAAGCCTTAGTATTATACTGAGGCTTTTTTGTTTCTATTTACTAAGATAATATTGTTAACTGAGGCTCTCGAAGTCACCAAAGCAGTTTTTTTTAAGTATATTTTCACAAATATATTTTAAGGATTCACCTTTTTATACGACTATCAAAAAAAAACTTTTATGAGAACATTTGCTACCACATTAATCATCGCACTATTATTTAGTTGTCAAAACACGGCACAAATAAATAAAGAACAACAGGCTGTTATAGATGCAGACCCAATTGAAGTTCCATTGGAAAACGGAAAAGCAAAAGCATATTTTGCGAGTGGTTGTTTTTGGTGTGTAGAGGCTGTGTACGAGAGTGTTAAAGGTGTTGAAGAAGCTATTAGTGGCTATTCTGGCGGATTTACAGATAATCCTACGTATCAATTAAGTAATACTGGACGCACTGGTCATGCTGAAGCTGTTGAAGTCATTTACGATCCAAATATTGTAAGTTTTGAAACTCTTGTTGATGTGTATTTTGCATCTCAAAACCCAACGCAAGTCAATGGACAAGGTCCAGATAAAGGATCACAATATCGTTCTATAATTTTTTATCAGAATGCAGAACAAAAACAAATTATTGAAAATAAAAAAGCAGCGTTATCTAAAGCATTAAATGCTAAAATCGCTGCCGAAGTTTATCCGTTTCAGAAATTTTGGGTTGCAGAAGACTATCACCAAAATTACGAAAAACTACATCCTAACAATGGCTACATTCAAAATGTATCTATCCCTAGACTGAAGCGTTTCCAAGCAGCAATGCCTGAAGTTTTAAAAGAGAAGCATTAAGGCTTACTGGCCTTTATTTCAAAAATTAAAGGATATAGTTTGTCCTTAGTTGCATACATACCAGATTTAGTGTTTACTAGGTCTGGTAGAACATTATACGGACTCTCATCATACTCATTCAAATATTCAATTGTCAAGCCAGCTTCAATTAAAGCGTTTACCACTTCACTCAACCCATGGTTCCAACCATACTCCTTGCTAATCATTTTAGAATCTTGGTTGGCGTAAGTCCCTTCGTATTCTTCGTAAATCACTTCATCTTGCATATAACCATACTTCATAATCTGCTTCCCATCCAAATAATCAAACATCCACACGATAGGATGAAATTCAACCATATAAAATGTACCTCCAGAAGTTAAACGTTCTGAAATCATCTTTCCCCAAGGCTTCAAGTCTGGCAGCCATCCTATAACACCATAAGAGGTAAATACAATATCAAATGTTTCCTTAACATGCGCTGAAGTTTCTAACACATTACATTGCGTAAACTTTGCATCTAGACCAAGCTCATCATTTAATTGTTGCGCAAGTGCAATGCCTTCATCACTTAAATCAATTCCTGTACATTTAGCTCCTGCTCTACTCCAGCTCAAAGTGTCTTGTCCGAAATGACATTGTAAGTGCAATAACGACTTTCCTTTCACATCTCCTAGCGCATCAATTTCATAAGGCATTAAAGATGTTTTACCTTTTTTAAAAGCATCCAAATTATACATAGCACTCTTTGAATGAATTTTCACTTTTTCATTCCAAGTGGCTCGATTCACTTCAAAATATTTATCCTTCATACCTATCAAAAACTCAAAATTACCATTTCTAAAGCAATTTATCTTAAAGGTTTATAAATTAAAGCCTTTCTAAATTTTAAAGGACTAATTTTGCAAAAACAAAATCTATGACTCGTATTTTATATCTTCTGTGGATTGCTTTTGTGTTTTATTCTTGTAAGAATGATAATCAAGAAAGAGCACCTATATCTTACAGCACTACTGAAATTTCAAACGAAATTTCAACAGCCCAACAAATTGCTAATGCTCATGGTTTTGAACGTTGGAAAGACATTAATGAAATCAAATTTAGATTTAATGTACATCGTAATGAAAATACTTCGGGACGCTCTTGGTTGTGGAAGCCTAAAACTGAAGACGTATCGTTTATAGCCGATACTGATACGATACATTACAACCGTAAAGCAATGGATAGTATAGCTTTACAAACTGATCGCAAATTTATTAATGACAAATTTTGGTTGCTGATTCCATTTCAATTAGTTTGGGATGAAGGTGCAACGATTTCTGATCCAAAAAAAGAAATGGCGCCTATTTCAAAAGTAGAATTGAACACAATTACGCTTACATACAGCAATGAAGGCGGTTACACACCTGGAGACGCTTATGACCTATTTTACGATGATAACTTTATAATTAAAGAATGGATTTTCAGAAAAGGCAATGCAAACGAACCTTCAATGATAACCACTTTCGAAAACCATCAAGATTACAATGGCATCAAAATTGCATTAGACCATAAGAAGGAAGAAGGCGACTTTAATCTTTTCTTTTCAAATGTTGAGATTAAATAAATTAGATGTTCTGTAAGAAAAACATCTAAACTCCGACTTACATACGTATATAATATATACTTAAAATATTCCGCATTATGCGTCTCTATAAATGAAAAGCGCTTCAACTATTAAGTTGAAGCGCTTTTTTCTTTATGATTAGAATGCTTTACTTATACCTATTTCTAAAACACGTAAAGTAGTCATCAAAATCTTCAGGATTATTCTTATTTTTGTTAGGTATCATAAAAAACAAACACCTTGTCCAACTATCAAACAGGTCTCGAATTTGCCCAAAAACAAGACCAAAATGACGAATTAAAATCATTCCGTTCTCAATTTCATTTGCCAAAAGACAAGCATGGCAACGAACTTATTTATATGACTGGTAATTCTCTTGGTCTACAACCAAAGATCACCAAAGATTACTTAAATCAAGAACTTGAAGATTGGGCTACTTTAGGTGTCGAAGGTCATACTGAAGGCCAACATCCTTGGCTGCACTATCACGAATTTTTGACGCAAACTATGGCTGATATTGTTGGTGCTAAACCTTTAGAGGTTGTGGTTATGAACTCCCTTACTGCCAACCTTCATTTTATGATGGTTAGCTTTTACAAGCCTACACCTAAACGTTATAAAATACTTATTGAAGCAGATGCTTTTCCTAGTGATAAATATGCTGTAGAATCCCAATTACGTCATCATGGCTATGATGATAAAGAAGGGTTAATTCTATGGAAAGCTCGCGAAGGTGAAGAACTAGCAAATTACAATGATTTAGAATCCATTTTAAACGAGCATGGTGAAGAGATTGCACTCATCATGATTGGTGGCGTTAATTATTATACTGGTCAGTTTTTCGACTTAAAACGCATAACAAAACTTGGTCATTCTTATGGTTGTATGGTTGGTTTTGATTGTGCTCATGGCGCTGGAAATGTGCAACTTGATTTGCATAATTCTGGAGCTGATTTTGCGGTATGGTGTACTTACAAATATTTGAATTCTGGCCCTGGAAGTTTATCTGGAGCGTTTGTACATGAGCGACATGCACATAATAAAAATCTAAACCGCTTTACAGGTTGGTGGTCACACAACAAACAAACCCGCTTTAAAATGCGAGATGAATTTGATCAATTAGCTGGTGCTGAAGGTTGGCAATTGAGTAATCCACCTATTTTATCAATGGCAGCAATTCGGGCTTCTTTAGATGTATTTAAATCAGCTGGTTTTGATAAACTGTGTCAAAAATCAAAACAGCTTACAGGATATTTTGAGTTTTTATTGAATGAACTGAATAACGATGATATTAAAATCATTACACCAAGCAATCCTGATGAACGTGGTTGTCAATTATCAATTCAAGTCAAAAATGCTGATCGAAGTCTACATAACAAACTCACTGAAGCTGGTATCATAACCGATTGGAGAGAACCTGATGTTATTAGATGTGCTCCTGTTCCGTTATACAATTCGTTTATGGATGTTTATGGTTTTGTTGAACGGTTAAAGGCTATTTTAAATTAAATAATGAGATTCTGAAACAGGTTCAGAATAACGAATATATGAATAGACAACAAAATATATTAATTATTGGTGCAGGGCTCTGCGGAAGTTTACTCGCACTACGTTTAGGACAACGAGGTTACAATGTGACCGTTTATGAAATGCGTCCAGACTTAAGAAAAACCGATATTTCTGCTGGACGATCTATCAATCTTGCTTTTTCTGATCGTGGCAATAAAGCCATGAAATTAGTTGGTATAGAAGATAAAGTAAAAGCGCTTTGCATTCCAATGAATGGTCGTATGCTTCATGACAAAGAAGGCAATACATTTCTTTCTAACTATAGTGGTCGAGATTACGAATACATCAATTCTATTTCGCGAGGCGAACTGAATGGTTTATTACTTACTGAAGCAGAAAAACATGACAATGTTACTATACATTTTAATAAAAAATGTAAATCGGTTGACTTTGAAAATACGACAGCGCTTTTTGAAGATTACCATACTAAAGATCGGTTTGTAGAAGATGCTGATGCCATAATAGCTACAGATGGTGCAGGTTCGGCTCTTAGGAGAAGTTATTATCTAGAAAAGAAATTCCTATTCAGTTTTAGTCAGGATTGGCTAACCCATGGCTATAAAGAATTATCCATTCTTCCTGCTGAAGATGGTGGTTATAAAACTTATAAAAATGCGCTCCATATTTGGCCTCGAGGTGATTTTATGTTAATTGCCTTACCAAATTTAGATGGTAGTTTTACGGTGACCTTGTTTTTGAGTTATGATGAAGGGCCATACAATTTCAATAATCTTACGACTCCAGAAATGGTTACCGAATTTTTCCAAAAGGAATTTCCAGATGCTCTAGAGTTAATGCCAAATTTAGTAGAGGATTTTTTCGAAAACCCAACAGCACCATTAGGAACAGTAAAATGTTCTCCTTGGCACTACAAAGGAAACACTTTACTTATGGGAGATTCGGCACATGCTATTGTACCGTTTTACGGACAAGGGATGAACGCGTCTTTTGAAGATGTCGTTGAGTTTGATGCAGTTTTAGAACAACATGAAGGTAATTGGGAAACAGTATTTTCTGCTTATGAAAAGAGAAGGAAGAAAGATACGGATGCCATTGCCGATTTAGCGATTGATAATTTCCACGAGATGAAAGATCATGTCGGTCAAGAGATTTTTCAGGAAAAACGAAAAATCGAAATGGCTTTAGAAAACACATTTCCTGAAGATTATTCTTCCAAATATAGTTTAGTAACCTTTAATGAAGATATAGGCTATCGTGAAGCGATGCTTAGAGGACGCGCTCAAGATAAAGCGATACTGAATATGTTGGCTGACGGTATTATTTCTATTGAAGACGATATTAATGACATATTAGATAAAGTAAAACAAGAAACCGAAGCAATTCTGGAAGACGATAGAATTGCTGGTTTACGTTAATTAAACGGATTATAATTAATCGAATGTCACCTCGAGCGCAGTCGAGAGGTCTAATAAAAAATTTCGACTGCGTTTAAGTAAACAAAAGAACAAAAAGTTATGAGTAAAGGAACAAATGTTACACCAAGAGGTGCCTATCCTCACGTTAAACAAGTAGGCGATTTTATTTTCGTTTCTGGAACCAGTTCAAGACGCGCTGATAATTCTATTGCTGGTGTTGATATTATTGATGAAATGGGAACCAAACGCCTTAACGCATACACACAAACTCAAGAGGTTTTAAAGAACATTGATAAAAACCTCCAAACAGTTGGAGCGAGCCTAAAAGATGTAGTGGATGTGACATCTTTTTTAGTAAATATGAATGATTTTGCAGACTACAACAAAGCCTATGGCGAATTTTTCGATAAAGCCACAGGACCAACACGTACAACGGTTGCTGTACACCAATTACCACATCCAGATTTAGTTATAGAAATTAAGGTCATGGCTTATAAACCAAAATAAGTTGCGTAACAAATTTCTAATTTCTAATACAGATACTTTAGATTTCCTTATTTTTAAATCACCAACCTCAAACCAACCATCTCTTAATCTCGTTTTAGTTTATAATACGTGATCAAATTCTTTCGACATATTCGTCATATCCAAATCATAAAAACTCAATGTATTGTCATTCCTGCGTAGGCAGGAATCCACAAAAAAATGTTTAATGTTTAGAAATGTTCATCAATACTATTTATACATCCTTTCAAATAAGTATAACGGAACGTTATATATCGGAATTACAAATGATTTGGAACGTAGAATGTTTGAACATAAAAATAAGCTCATTGAAGGTTTCAGTAAAAGATACGGATTAAATCGATTGGTATATTTTGAAACTTTTCAAAACATCAAAGATGCCATTAAAAGAGAAAAGAACATGAAAAAATGGAAACGCGAATGGAAAATAAAACGAATAAGAGAAGACAATCCTAATTGGAGTGACTTATCAAAAAACTGGCCTAATTTTAAAGACACATAAAATCAACTCAAAAAATGGATTCCTGCCTGCGCAGGAATGACAAAAACCATGATCAAATTCTTTCGACATATTCGTAAATCTTTAATCGAAAAAAACAAAACAGGCAATTACCTTAAATATGCCATAGGTGAAATCATCCTGGTTGTGATTGGTATTTTAATAGCATTACAAATAAATAATGCTAATGAAAACCGAAAAACCAAAGAGCAACTCAACGGTTATCTTAATAGCATCAGCAAAAACATTCAATCAGACACCTTAGAAATCAATCAAATTAAAAGTTTAAGAGAACGCCAAAATCTAACTGCAATAGACTTTGTAAAATACGCATACCTAGATACCATGCCCATACAATTAGTACCTGATATCGGTCGAATTCTTGGCGAGCAATACTTAAATGTAAATCAAACGGGCTTCGATGCGCTTAAAAACTCTGGTTATATCGCAAATCTTCAAGGCTCAAAACTAGAAGATGCCATTTATGACTATTATTCCTATTATGATGAAATACACGAAAGTGAAACAAGCCTAAACAATTTTATAGAAAGCATGGAAGCTGGTATTTATGACGAACCATATGAAGATGTCGTTAGTGTCTATAAGGTTTTTGCAAGTTCTAAACCACCAAGTACGTTTTCTAAAGCAGATCAAAAAAAAGCATTAGAACAAATTTACCAAAACTCTAAAATACTTGGTATAATGCAACGTGTCGCTTCTGAAAAGTATTTCTTTGTCTATGACAGTCTAAAATCTAAAGGACAGAAAATTGTTAACCTTATAGCAGAAAAAAACAACCTATGACCAAGATTTTCCATTCTATTCGCAAATCCTTAAACGAAGAAAACAAAATGGGTAAATACTTTAAATATGCCATAGGCGAAATCATTCTTGTTATCATCGGAATTCTAATTGCACTTCAAATCAATACATGGAATGAAACCAGAAAAACCAAACTTGATTTGCACAATTCCTTAAACGCAATGGTGAATGAGTTAGGTGATAACATCCAATTTATGTCGAAAGAAAAGGCCAATTTTCAATATCGAATAGATGGACTAAAACGAATTTTAAATGATTCTGCAAGTGAAAGTGATTTAAAGACAATTCCCAACTTTTTTGCTTTAGATTTAAGATCGAAATCCTTTTCAAAAGTTTTTGACCTGATCAAGGATAATAAGCAATTACAGCTTTTAGAAGATGAAAATTTAGCTCAACAAATAAGTCAGTTTTACGAATACACGCTACATGACATGGAAGATTATACCAAATGGCATGCTGGTTTTGTTAGGGACAATATTGATCCTTATATCTTGGAAAACATTCCCATTGAAAACGACTTAATCAACACTAACGTGGCTAGAGAACTACTAACACAAGTCAAATTCAAGAATATTTTGTCTTACCAAAAAATATTCTATCGGGATTACATCGATTTTAACACAAAAAACATAGCTGAAGCCGAAGCTTTAAAAGCAGCAATCGAATCGTTCTTAAAGCGCATAAACTATGATTAAATTCTTTTAATCATTAAACTAGATTTTGTACTAAATATCTTTTAACTTGTAAGCGCGAACCAACAGTTCTAACATGAACATTCAAAACTATATCAACGGTAGCTTTCAAAATCCTGTACACAAGCAATGGATTGACAATTACAATCCTTCCAATGGAGAAGTGTATGGACAAATTCCAAATTCATCTTCTGAAGATGTTGAGCAAGCGTATCAAAGTGCCCAATCGGCTTTTAAACTTTGGTCGCAAACCACTTTAGAAGAACGCAGTCGCATTTTAATTAAAATTTCTGAACTATTAGAAGCCAATTTACAACGCTTTGCAGAAGCCGAATCTAAAGACAACGGAAAACCTGTAAGTTTAGCTAAAACTGTCGATATCCCAAGAGCAGCCAGTAATTTTCGTTTTTTTGGAAATGCCATTACGCAATTCGCTAGTGAAAGTCATGAAAGCGTTGGTCAAAATGCAATTAATTATACTTTGCGTCAGCCTATTGGTGTTGTTGGTTGTATTTCACCTTGGAACCTTCCACTCTACTTGTTTACCTGGAAAATCGCACCTGCATTAGCCACTGGAAATTGTATAGTTGCCAAACCCAGTGAAGTGACACCAATGACTGCCTATTTGCTTGGTGAAATTTGCAACGAAGCTGGCTTACCTAAAGGTGTATTAAATATTGTTCACGGTTTAGGAACCACAACTGGCCAAGCCATTATTGAGCATCCCAATATTAAGGCAATTTCATTTACTGGAGGCACTGCTACTGGAGCACATATTGCTAAAACTGCAGCGCCAATGTTTAAAAAATTATCACTTGAACTTGGAGGTAAAAACCCGAATATCATTTTTGCCGATTGCGATTATGAAGACATGCTCAACACGACTGTTCGCTCGTCTTTCGCTAATCAAGGTCAGATTTGCCTTTGCGGAAGTCGGATTTTTGTTGAACGCCCTATTTACGATAAATTCAAAACCGATTTTGTTGCTAAAGTTAAACAGCTTAAAGTAGGTCATCCTTCGGAAGCAAATACCAATATTGGCGCTTTGGTTTCAAAACCGCATTTAGAAAAAGTGAAAGATTACATACAGATTGCCAAAACAGAGAATGGAACCGTATTGTGTGGTGGAAACGAAGTAAGTGTTGCTGGTTTTGAAAACGGTTATTATCTCGAACCTACAGTGATTGAAGTTGCAACTGATGAATGTCGTGTTAATCAGGAAGAAATTTTTGGTCCAGTTGTGACTCTTATGCCTTTTGATACCGAAGAAGAGGTTTTACAAATGGCTAATAAAGTTAAATACGGTTTATCTGCGACGCTTTGGACGAACAATTTAAAACGCACTATGCGCATGAGTAACCAGCTTCAAGCTGGAATTGTTTGGGTCAACACTTGGATGATGCGCGATTTACGAACACCTTTTGGCGGTGTAAAAGCAAGTGGTGTTGGTCGCGAAGGTGGTTTTGAAGCCTTGCGCTTTTTTACAGAAGCTAAAAATGTGTGTATTAAGTATTAACAACTTAAAGTCATACTGAACGCGTTTCAGTATCACATTATAAATGAAACTAACATTAAAAAGATCCTGAATCAAGTTCAGGATGACAACTATGAATCTAGAACTCAACAACAAATACGCTTTGGTCTGTGGAAGTACTGCAGGAATTGGTAAAGCGACTGCTTTAGCTTTAGCTGAAGAAGGCACCATCGTCACCTTAATTGCCAGAAACGAAGACAAACTAAAAGCCACTTTAGCCGAACTACCACAACACAGACCTCATGATTATATTGTAGCCGATTTTTCTAATCCGCAGGAACTTAAAGAGAAAGTATCGGCTTACATTGAAGCCAATCATGGCTTTCACATTTTAGTAAATAATACTGGAGGCCCTAAAGGTGGTCCCGTTTTTTCTGCTGAAGTTTCAGAATTTGAAAATGCCTTTACGCAACATTTAAAATGCAATCATGTCTTAGCGCAAGCGGTTGTTCCGTTTATGAAGCAAGAAGCCTACGGACGAATTATCAATGTGATTTCGACGTCTGTAAAACAACCTTTAGATGGTTTAGGTGTAAGCAATACCATTAGAGGTGCTGTTGCCAATTGGAGTAAAACCTTAGCTAACGAATTAGGTCAATTTGCTATTACTGTAAATAACGTTTTGCCAGGTGCAACTGGAACCGAACGTCTTACAGAAATCATCAAGAACAAATCGGCTAAAACAGGAAAAACCGAAGAAGAAGCTGCCAATGCGATGAAAAGTGCTGTGCCAGCAAAACGCTTTGCGAAACCAGAAGAATTAGCTAGTGCTATCACGTTTTTGGCGAGTGAGCGTGCCGCTTACATTAATGGAATCAACCTACCTGTTGATGGTGGCCGAACAAAGTCGCTTTAAGCATTAAAATTTCGTTTTTTATTACTAATTTTATTGAATTGATGAATTTGCGTTAAGGATTGATGTGATATCCTTTTTGCATTTTGTTCACTGAGGTTCTCGAAGTGAGAAATGCAAAAAGATAAAACGGAAAGCCTGGTTATACGACGCTAGTAAACCACTAGCGAAGTAGAAAACGCCAAAAAAAAACACAACAACAATGAGTAAATTGTATCCTCCTATTAATTTTAAAGCTTGGATTGAAGAACACAGACATCTTCTTAAGCCGCCAGTTGGCAATAAAGTGGTTTGGAAAAATGGCGATTTTATTGTGATGGTGGTTGGTGGTCCTAATAGTCGAAAAGATTACCATTATAACGAAACGCCAGAATTCTTTTATCAGGTTGAAGGTGATATTGTTTTGAAAGTCATTGATAAAGGCACTCCAAAAGACATTCATATTAGAGAAGGAGAGATCTTTTTATTACCTCCTAAAGTTCCGCATTCTCCACAACGTGGCGCTAATACTGTCGGATTGGTTATTGAATATCCTCGTGAAGACGGTGTGCAAGATGCGTTACTTTGGTTTTGCGAACATTGTACCACAAAATTGTATGAAGAAGACTTTACCTTAGACAATATAGAAACAGATATGCCTGCTATTTTCGACAAATATTATGGTGATGTGGATAAGCGAAGTTGCCCGAATTGTGGTGAGGTTATGCAGCCTCCTAAGAAAGTGCAGTTAGAAGATTAATGCTTATGCATTAGATCTAATTAAAAATTAATCCCGATTGCTATGGTTAAAACCTTGCAATAACACCAATAAAGATTCTCTTTTTTGTGTAACACAACTATGGAAAAACAACGTAAACTTAGAATAAACGGTCACTCACATTTATTACCTTATCCTGAAGAGATTCCTGACTTCATGAAGGATAAAGGGATTTTTTGGGTAGATAAAGACCGAAAATTTATGCTTCAAAAAGACTGGAACAGACCCATTACAGATTCTAGTTTTTTCTTAAATGAAAAGTTAGCTTGGATGGAACATTTTAAAATAGACCATGCCGTTGTGCTCAACTTATCGCAGCTTTATGGAAATGGGCTGCGTTTGGAAGAAATGAAGCAAGCCTTACGTTTTCAAAATGATTTTAATGCAAGCGTTCAAAAAGAGCATCCAAGTAAGTTTACTTGCGGATTTGTTGTGCATCCTGGTTTTGTAAGAGGTGCGTGTTGGGAAATTGAACGATGTGTAGAAGAATTAGGAATGCAGCTTCTTTGTTTGCCTACACATTATATGGACACTATTGGAACTTGGCGCTGTATTTTTGATGAAGAAAATGAACCCATTTTTGAATTGGCTGATAAATACAATTTAGCCGTTGAAGTTCATCCTTATGATGGTGAAAAGTTTATAAAACTCGAAAACACGTCTTGGCGTTTTCATTTGATTTGGATGCTAGCGCAATGTGCAGATGCGTATCACTTTTTAACGTTAAATGGGTATTATGAAAAGTATAAGAACATGCGTATTTGTTTTGCTCATGGAGGTCAATTGGCACAAATAAATT
Source organism: Bacteroidia bacterium (assembly GCA_030430385.1). Classification (GTDB taxonomy): domain Bacteria; phylum Bacteroidota; class Bacteroidia; order Flavobacteriales; family Flavobacteriaceae; genus Psychroserpens. The sequence goes on along the minus strand of JAUIFO010000005.1, from coordinate 154,948 downwards.
TAGGGAGACGTATTCAAGGTTTTGATGGTAGGCCAGATCTATTTGAAGGCAAAACGCATCCTAGAAAAGCAGTTGGTCATAAGAACATCTTTTTTGATACTTTGGTACATGACACAGGAAGTTTAGAACTCCTCATCAAAAATCAAGGTTCTAAACAAGTCTTGATGGGATTAGACGATCCGTATCCTTTAGGTGAAATGGAAAGTGAGAAACAGAGTTCCTATCCAGGAAAAATATTAGATCTAGCTATAGACCGAAAGATCATCACCGAAACCGAACGCGATGATATTTGGCAAAACAATGTGATGCAATGGTTGTGTGGAGACGATGAGGATGCTAAACAAAAGCTGGTCAATAGAATTCTAGGGAATTAACCATGTCTAAAGTTGCTGAATTTTACTTTTTATCTCATATTTTCATATCCTTTATAGGTGCGACTTTACTTCTAGTTCTTTGGATCAATATTAGAAAGCGATTTAAGACTATTTTAGAAGAAGATGGCTCTCAAAAGAGAGTAGATAAAGGCTTATTATACTTAAGCTTAGCAATGTTTGTTTGGGTGTTCTCAGGATGCTGGTCGTATTTTGGGTTTTCTTTTACTTTTGAAGACACTACAGCTTTTCAATTTGGAATTCATTTGTTATCTATTGTAAACAATATGTTTTTATTGTTGGCATTATTTTATTTTTACTATGCACCACGCTTTATATACCATAATAAAAAGAACATTCGTTTAATCATTGCTATTATCATTGTCACTTCACTATTTACATTTTTACTATCAACCTTTTCAGAAACCAACACCATAGAAAATGGGATTGATTTAAGTGGTGTTCCTGATTTGATGCTATCAGGTTTACTATGTACACTATTAGGCATTACACTCTATAGAACCTTTGCTTACAGAGGCTTAAAAGTTGTGGCTCTTATTTCTATACTCATTGTATTTTTAATGTTTTCGTCACAACTTTCGGAAGTGTTTGTACACTATGGTAGCGACTTTAGTAATAATCTCACAAAGATCATAGCTAAAACCTCATTAATCTCAATCTTTCTTGTATTAGCGACTTCTTGGGTTATTCGTTTAGCGAATACACCGAAACCCAATGAAATGACCATAAGTTTTTTAGATTGGAGCTTGGTGAAAATTAGCATTCCTACCAAAGCTGTGTTTGAACAAACCATTGATTTTGGCTCTAAAACCACACAGTACAAAAATTTATTAAAGTTTGCTATTCGACGTAAATATGGAGAAGGTGATTCGCAAAGTTTACTTGTGAGTTTAGGTGGTGAAATAACAAATCAAACTTATCTTACAAGAATCATAAATAACATTAATACTATTCTTGAATTAGACCATACGCAAACACTAGACAGACGAGATTTGTTTACATTTATTGGAGAAGGTCGCTACAGATTACGCATGATTCCTGATCATATTTCTATTGATCAAACCTTACTTGAAGAATTTCTCAAAACACCTGAAAACAGCAACTACGCTACATTTATTAACACGAGTATTTCCAGTTACAATTAAGCACAATTCATTATAATTTGCTATAATTAGTTACACGATTCAGTTTTTAGAACGGTTCAAAATACATTGCCACCTAAATCAAAAAACTGAACAGATGGCAACAACCAATTCCAAAGATATTTTTGGACACCCAAAAGGATTGATCTACTTATTTTTTGCTGAACTTTGGGAACGCTTCTCTTTCTATGGAATGCGTGCACTTTTAGTGCTGTATATGACCAAGCAATTATTATTTTCTGATGATATGGCTTTTGGTGTATATGCAGCCTACATGTCGTTAGTATATGTTACGCCACTTATTGGAGGTATTTTAGCAGATAAGATTTTAGGATTTAGAAAAGCCATTTTACTTGGTGGCATTTTGATGGCATTAGGACATTTCTTTCTAACCTTTGAACATACAGTTTTCTTTTATGGATCTTTAGGTTTAATTATTGTTGGAAATGGTTTTTTTAAACCTAATATATCATCGTTTGTTGGTGAATTATATGAACAAGATGACTCGAGACGGGATTCTGGTTTTACAATTTTCTATTTAGGAATCAACCTTGGTGCAGCTATTGCTCCATTAGCTTGTGCTTGGTTTGCTGAAGCTTATGGCTGGCATTATGGATTTGTTCTTGCAGGTATAGGTATGATTATAGGTTTATTAGTATTCAACAGAGGTTTAAAGCAACATATTTTTGAAGACAAAGGTTTAGTGCCTAACCTTAAACACTACAATCAAAAAAAGTTTGGTTTAAAGAAGGGAGAATTAATCCCTGCTTTAGCATTTTTATCAGTGCCTGTTTTTGCATTGATCATAAAATTTCATGAGTTTGAACACTATTTGGTATGGATCATTTCGGTGTTTTTGATAAGTTACATTCTGTATATATTAAAATCGGTAAGCACTAGAGAAAAGAAACGTTTGCTGGTAGCTGTGTATTTTACAGTTTTATACACGTTATTCTCAGCAATATTTGAACAAGCTGGTAGTTCACTAACCTTATTCGCCGATAGAAATGTCAATCTTGTTGGTATGGATGCCGCTGGCACAAATAGTATTAATGCTGGTTTTATCATTCTATTTGCCATTCCGTTTTCGATGCTTTGGACATTTTTAAACAAGCGTAATGCCAATCCGAATTCTGCAATAAAGTTTGCACTAGGACTCATTTTTCTTGGTTTAGGCTTTGTTATTTTTGGTTTATCAGCGCATAGTGCAGACACCTTTGCAAAAACATCGATGAGTTATTTGGTCTTTGGATATTTAGTACTCACCATAGGTGAATTATTTTTATCACCAATAGGATTGTCTAAAATGACAGAATTATCCCCTTTAAAATACGTGGCTTTTATCATGGGAGTTTGGTTTTCGGCAAATTTTTATGGTCACTTTTTCGCAGGTAAGATTGCTAAATTAACAACTGTCAACCCTGGAGAAACTTCTATTTTGAATCAAGGTTTTTTAGGCCAAGTAACAACATTTATTACTGGTATAAGTACTGAAGCATCACTAAGTTTTAATAGTAATTTCCAGCAGTTATTTTCATATGTCTCAGTATATGCTAGTTTTGGAACAGTTACCATTATTGTTGGTATTTTAGCACTTCTGCTTTCGTCTTTCATTAAAAAGTTAATGTCTGGTATACATTAAAAAAAACACCTGTCTTATAAAATTACAAGACAGGTCTTTCATAAACTTTTATTTCAGAAGCAATCCCTTTTAGAGACCTAGTGCTTTTGTTCCTTGTTCAAAAATCACATCTACAGGAATATTAGCATCACTTAAGCGATCTAAATCGGCTTGCAGTTCTGGAGCAATTAATCCCATACTTTCTACTAATCCTGAAACGCCTTCGTAATCACCATCTCCTTGAAGTGTTAAAATTAGATTAGATAAGTTTTTCATAGCTTCTTCCATTTTGTCAAAATTCACTTTGTATGTGCCATCATCGTTTCTGGAAAAAGCACCTTGTTCTTTAAAGAAATTAAAACGAATCATATTAGCTTTACCATGAGCAGAGGAAGCTCCAAAACGAACAGAGCGGAAGATCCCAGCCATAAATGTTACCATATTATCTTTAATATCGTTATCAACTTCGCCTTTTTCTTTTAGTTGTTGAATCATGTACAGTCCTAAAATATCGGCTTTACCTTCTTCAAGCGCACTGGCATGTTCCTTTAATGCTGTTCTAACTGTTCCTTTACCATCGATTCTATTTTTAATTCCGAGTCCGTGAGCCACCTCATGGAACATGGTATTTGCAAAAAACGCATCGAAAGTAATATGCTTACGCTGACTTTCATCAATAAGCACCTCAGAAATTGGTAAAAGGATCTTATCAAATTTCGCACGCATCGCATTTTTTAATTGCAAGCGACGCGTTCCTTTCTGAAGTTGTACCTCCTCGTCATTTGGAAGATTTATCGCAATTGTTTTACTTCCAGAGTTACAATCTCCAGCATAGTAAACAACATCATAAGCGTTAAGATCACTATCGGTTCCTGGCATTTCTTTTTTATAAGCACCATCAACAGGTAAATCTTTCTGTAGTTGTGGTAAGTATTGGCTAAATCTTGCTAAACGCTTGCTCCACTCTTGATCTTTAATTAACACATAAGCTTCGTGAGCTGCTTTATTTCCAAACAATTGATCTTCATAAGTTTCAATTGGACCAATTACGATATCCAAAGTATTGGTTTTCATATCCATCCATGCCAAATCACTAGCTTGGTAATTATCATCAAGTAAAGCTTTTGCTCTTAACTCCAAATATCTTTTTAAGCCTTTATCTTCAGCTAGTTCAGACGCCGACAGTAATATATCTGAAGCCTTTTGTACCTGAAGCTCGAATTGTTTATGATAAGGAATAGCGTACAACCTGCCATTTTCATCACGACGAATAAAAGTATAAAGGCTTGATTTATTGTCAATTTCAGCAGCTTCAAATTCTTCCTTAGTCATATTAGCAGGATAAAAATTAGCACCTGCTGGCTTTTTTTCGACACCATCAACAAATGGTTTATTTCCATCTAAACGATCCCATGGACCATAGTTAATCTCTACATATTTTTTAGTGTCTTCATCAGAAATAGATTCCAATAACACTCTTTTATCACCATAAGCTTCATACCAAAATAATTGGTTCATCAAGTCGGAAGCCTTGATCAACAGAGGAACCATTTGACGTTCTTTTTCAGTTAATTTACTTAGGTCAGAAGTAAGTTTAAAACTAACATACTTACTTAGGTTTTTTTTCATCGGTGTGGTTGCAGTCTCTTTATTCATTGCATCATTAGCATCGGTTGTGTTGGTTTTTGCGTCTTCTTTACAAGAAAAAACAACACTTATAAGTAAAAGTGTTATATAAATACGTTTCATAAAATAGTATTGAGTTATAATTAACGTCTCAAAGTTAAAAATTTAAAAGTTTTTCGAGTGACTAGCACTAACTTATTTAACACATTAACCAACTTGATCAATGGAAGACTTTCAAAAACACCTCTTCAAAAGGATCTTGATTTAGCACAGTATAATAAAATAATGCGCCAAGCCAACCATGAATGATTCCTAATACATACACATTTTTAGATTTTAAATAGACATAGCCATAGAACAATGCCAAAATAAAGGTTCCTAGCATTAACCAAACAGAAGGATAGTGCACAACTGAAAATAATATTGCAGTCATTAATATTACAGTAGGCGTTTTAAATGTATAGGAATTAAATGTTTTTAGATTACCAGCTACAATTCCTATGGTTAGAAATTGTTGTATCGTTCCCCAAATTGGATATGTTATAAGAATTGGAAGTATATGCCAAGTAAGGTTAATCGTGTTTTGAAAATAGCCAATTGTAACACATGTTATAACAGATACTATTATGAATGGCAGCACCATCTTGAGGACACTAAAAAAGTTATCTCGTCTAAAGCCCCAATCTTTTAATACCTGCTTGTCTTTTTTATAGCGATAGGATATGTAAGTTGCCCAAAACAGTATGGCAATTATAACATATTGCAGTCTCCAACCAAGATAGTCCATCACAATAAATTTGCCTAATCCTGTTAGAATTACAGCTATTATTTCAGCAATTCTAAGCTTATCTGAGATTGGTCTAGTTAGTTTGAATTTTGAAAATTCAACTAGGTATTTCGTAAGTTTTGATCCCATAATAATTGGTAAAAAAACCTCGCAGAAAAACTACGAGGTTTGATTGAGTTGACGAAAAGTCAACCATCATTAAAACTAATCCTTAGTTTCTTTTGATTCTATTTCTTTATCGATATAGGCGACATCACGTGTATTTTTCTGAACAGCAATTGCAGCAAACAGACTTAAGGTAAACGACATGCCGTAAAATCCTTTTTCACTGAGTTCAAGATCAGCATTCCAGAGTCCGATGATCAATAACACAATAGCAGCAATTGAAGTAAACCAGCTGATACTGTAATAAATATCTGTGACTTGAATTCCTTCCAGTTTATCTCTAACAGATTTTTGAACTGAAATCACAGAGAACAATCCGAAGAGTAGAATTGTAAAATAATACCCTTTTTCGTTGAGTTGCATCGAAGCATTCCATAATCCAATACAATACGATAGCATGCCAATAAATAAAGCTGTCCATGAGGCTCCAATAAATGCAGGTGTTGGCTTTTGATTATAAACCTTGTCTTCCTTAGGTTTTGTTGTTGTCTTTACATCATCTTTTAATGATACGGTTGTTTGATAATTCATAGTAATTGTTTTAATGATTACGATACAAATGTGTTACAGAACTGGAAAAACAGAAAATCATATTTAAACAAAAACTGACGATTAAATAAAACCAAAAACAAATATTAATACTATATTTAAGTAACTATTAAAAAAATAAATGACGATTAAATGATAGACCTAAAAGCCATTACTTTAACAATTTCTGAAGACGATCAACAGCGTTTTATTCAATTTTTAGAAAAGAAGAACAGACGAAACGACACAAAAAACATACAGCTATTTAAGCTTCTGAGAAATGACAAACTCGATTCAAAAACTATTTGTCAAACCTTATACAAAGACAACAACAAAGTCGCCTATCACGCCCTTCGAAAGCGCTTGTATCAATCACTCATCGACTTTACAGCTAATATAAGTTTAGAAGAAGAAAATTCTATTGAAATGCAAGCTATCAAATACATTTTAGCTGCCAGAAGCTGTTTTGTAAACAACCAACCAAAAGTTGCATATGCTATACTTGACAAAGCAGAAGTCTTAGCACAAGAACATGCATTGTATCATATTCTCAACGAAATTTATAACACGCAAATTCAATATGCGTATTTGAACAATGACATTGACCTACAAAAATTGATCTCAAAATTTAAAGTCAACCAGAAACACCATCAACTCGAAGACAAAATGAACATGGTGTATGCAAAAGTAAGGCAGACTCTAAGCAATATGAATTATAAAGGTGAAGTATTAGATTTTCAAACCATTCTTGATGACGCATTGAACGAACATCAGATTAGCATAAGTGATTCTCTGTCGTTTAAATCGTTATATCAATTAATGGCTATTGTGAGTATTTCAGCTTTTGTCACCAAAGACTATCTGAAAATCGAGCCTTTTCTTATCAAAACCTATTCAAAAATCAAGCAAAAGGATATTAACGACAAACAATTGTATTACCACATTCAGATTGTGTATATGATTGCGAATGCATTATTCAGAAATAAGAAATTCAACGCATCACTACAATATTTAGAAATCATGTTAACGTTGATGCAGAGACAACGAAAAAAATATGCGAACACCTTCACTTCGAAATACCACCTACTCCTAGCTCTAAACAACAATTTTAATGGCGCCATTAATAAGGCTATTACTTGTTTAGAAAATAGTATTACCAAAAAGCATCATGATATTGAATCTGCTCTAGATATTCATTTAAGTCTCGCTATGTTTTATATTCAAAATTCTGACTTCAAAAACGCGGCGCAATTGTTTTCAAAGTTTTATCATACAGACAAGTATTACACGGAAAAAGCAGGTATAGAATGGGTGATTAAAAAAAATCTCATTGAGATCATTCTTCATATTGAATTAGAGCATCTCGATTTAGTAGAATCTCGTATGACAAGTTTTAAAAGAAAATATTCCAACTACTTAAAACAAATTAATCAAGAACGTGTACTCACTTATTTGAATTTAGTGTCACGTTATTACAAGCACCCTGAAAAAGTGACCAGCAAAACCTTTGAAGATAAGGTTGAAGGCTCCTTCACTTGGATTGACGCAAAGCAAGAAGACATATTTGTGATGAGCTTTTTTTCTTGGTTAAAAAGTAAGATGGAATCAAAGCCATTATATGAAACAACACTCAATTTGATAAAAAAAGCACTGCAGTATTAAACCAAAAGTATTTTCATGAGTCTTAGAAGTATAACAAAATATATAATCTATGAAAAACCTAATGCTTATTATGGTTGCTTTAGTCACTTTAAATGTAAGTGCACAACCCAAACATGAAAATCGCCCTGAAAGACCTCACAAGTCAGATGCTTTTTTAAAAGACCTTACTCCTGAAGAATTAGCAGATTTAAAAACGAAACGCATGACAATCGATTTAGACTTGAATGCATCGCAACAAAAGCAAATTAGAGCTATTGTTTTAGAAGAAGCGACATTTAAACAAAAACAGAGAGAAGAGCACAGTGCTAAAAAAGGGAAAGGAGACAACGAAAAACCTTCAAAAGAAGAACGTTTAGCACTTATGCACGAGAAACTTGATAGAGAGATCGCCATGAAGCAACAAATGAAAACCATTCTATCTGAAGATCAATACAAAAAATGGGAAGTCATTTCAGAAAGAAATAGCAAAAGAAAGCGAACGCGCAAACATAAAGAGAGACGCTCAAACTAATCTCATATCGTTAACACAAAAAACACTGGTTAAGAATCAGTGTTTTTTTATTTATCTATTTCAATTAAAATAGTTACTTTAGTGACTTGAATATGATTTTAATAAATTCAGTTATGAAAAAAATAATTACACTTTTCTTATTTGTAGTCGCAGTAGCTTTTAACGCGCAACATTTGAATGCACAAGATGTAGCGACCATTAATAGCATTGCTAATGAAAAAACTAAAGACGTTAAAAAGAACGTAAAGTTAGAAAAGCAGCAAATGGAAGCTGTGTATCAAGCTTATAAAGAATATCAATTAGCGTTTAGCAAAATAGAAGACAATTTAGATACCAATCAAGAGCGTTTAGAAAAAATCAATAATGTTCTTGATGAGAAGTTAAAAACCATAATGACCTCTGAACAATTTGAAAGATATCTCAGAGTCTATAGAACACATTAAAAATACAGGATATTTTGACGAACCTGTTTCCATTGAAACAGGTTTTTTTATGTCCAACTTTGAACAACATGTTCAACAGCAGCAATGGTTTCATCTAGATCTTTATAACTCAACGCATCTGTAATGAACCACGTTTCAAAAGCACTTGGTGCAATATAAATACCTTCGGAAAGCATGCCGTGAAAAAACGACTTAAATCTATCGTTATTACCTTGTGCAGCTGTTTCAAAATCTACCACGTCATCTTCAGCAAAATGAATAGAAATCATTGAACCTACACGATTGATCGTATGTGTTATGTTGTACTTCATCAATACTTTAGAACAACCATTATGAAGATACGCAGTCTTTTCATCTAAACGTTTAAAAAGATCTACATCATTATTGATCGAGGTTAACATCGCATAACCAGCAGCCATTGCCAAAGGATTTCCACTTAAAGTACCTGCCTGATATACACTACCAAGAGGCGCTAAATGATTCATAATTTCATCTCTTGCCGCAAAAGCACCAACAGGCAAACCGCCTCCAATTACTTTTCCAAAGCAAACAATATCAGCAGCAACACCATATAATTCTTGACAACCACCTTTAGCTAATCTGAATCCAGTCATCACCTCATCAAAAACCAACAGAATATTATGTGCATCACAAATGGTTCTTAGTTCACTTAAAAAATCATTCTTTGGTGGAATACAACCCATATTTCCGGCTACAGGCTCTAAAATAATGCAGGCTATTTCATTTTTATTCGCAGCAACAATAGCCTTAACATTATCAATATCATTATAGCGAGCTAGCAAAGTATCTTTTGCTGTACCTTGTGTGACGCCAGGACTATTCGGACTTCCAAAAGTAACAGCACCACTTCCTGCTTGAATTAAAAACGCATCACTATGCCCATGATAACAACCAGCAAACTTGATGATCTTATCTTTCTTTGTGAACCCTCTCGCAAGTCGAACAGCACTCATACAAGCTTCGGTACCAGAATTTACAAATCTAATTTTATCGATATTAGGCACCATAGAAACCGCAAGCTCTGCAATTTGCGTTTCTATTTCTGTAGGCATTCCAAAAGAAGTTCCTTGCTTAGTTTTTTCAATAACAGCATTGACCACAGGCGCATAAGCATGCCCTAAAAGCATTGGTCCCCAAGAATTTATATAATCAATGAAACGATTTCCGTCTTCATCAAAAACATAAGCACCTTTAGCCGATTTAGCAAAAATTGGCGTTCCTCCAACAGCTTTGAAAGCCCTCACTGGAGAATTCACACCTCCAGGAATCACTTGTGCTGCATCCTTAAACAAGGCACTACTTCGTTTGTATAACATAGGGTTATTTTATTTTTAAGACTTGTCCGATAGACAAATCGTTGGTATTTAAATTATTCAAAGCCTTTAAAGCTTCAACGGTCATATTATATTTACGGGATAAGGAATACAAGGTATCGCCTTTAACCACAACATGATTAACAACTTGCTTTGATGAGCTTCCAGATTTCCCCAACACTTCATTATCAAAGCGATAAAGCTGATAGCGTTCAATAAGGCTAATTAATTTTTGAGGGTATTTTCTATCGGTTGCATAACCAGCAACTCGAAGACCTTTTGCCCAACCTTTATAATCATTTTCTCTAAGCTGAAATAGTTTTGAATAACGTCCTCTTGATGTTAAAAACAAAGAATGGTCTTCAAAAGACGAATTAGCATGCTTGTATTTTCTGAAGCATTCTTGTGAAGCATCGTCATCATGATAAATTTTTTGACCAGTCCAGCCATGACATTTGATCCCAAAATGATTATTTGCTTCAACGGCAAGTCGACCTCTTCCAGAACCCGATTCTAAAATTCCTTGAGCTAAAGTTATACTAGCAGGAATTTTAAATTTTCGCATTTCTTCCTTGGCAATACCGTTGTATGTTGCTATGTAAGCTTCAGTAGCATTTTTAGGCGTCGTTGAAGGCGTTGTTGTTGGTTTTGGCGTTTCAGCTTGAGGAGTTGAAGGCTTTGATATCTGTTCAGTCTTTTGTTTCGAATCCTTTTTAGTCGTCACTATTTTACGCTTAGATCCACAACTAACAACCAACAAAGCGATGATCAAAACATGATATATTTTCTTCATAAGCAATTAAACGATTAAGGGCTTGTTTTGTTGTTTTAATTTTAAATTCATTCCAGCAATTCCTTGCAAACCTCCAGTGTGAATTGCTAATATTTTTGCGTTCTTTTTAAAGTAACCTCTTGATCTTAAATCTTGTATTCCGTAGAACATTTTTCCCGTATATACAGGATCAAGTGGCACTTTATATTTCGATTTAAACCTATTAATAAAATCTACTAATTCATCAGAAATTTTCGCGTAACCACCAAAGTGATAATCTGTACAAAGCTCCCAATTAGATTTCGTTACAAATTTAGTGATTTCTTCTTTTAAAAAGTCACCTTTTAGTGCTGGAAATCCTAATATATTTTGATGTGGCTGACTTGAATTTATCAACCCTGAAATGGTACCTCCTGTACCAACAGGACAACATATGTAATCAAACTCAGAATGTGCTTCATTTAAAATTTCTTCGCAACCTTTTACAGCTAATTGATTTGTACCGCCTTCGGGTAATACATAAAAATCCCCAAATTCATCACGACATTGGTTTAAAAAGCTAAGTTCTTCTTTATGCCTGTAAGCATGTCTAGACACAAACTTAAGTTGCATTCCACATGACATTGCAAAACTAAGTGTGGGATTATTCTTGCTTTTTTCTAACAATTCTTCTCCTCTAATAATTCCAACAGTCTTAAAACTATTAACTTTTCCCGCATAAGCCACTGCAGCTATATGATTGGAGTAAGCACCTCCAAAGGTTAACAAGGTCGATTTTCCTGACTGTTTTGCGGCTTCTAAATTGTACTTTAATTTTCTTAATTTATTACCAGAAATATAGCTGTGGTTTAAAAATTCTGGCATTACAAATAGGTGATTATCAATCTTAACTAGGTTTTCAACCATAAAAAGAAACACTTTATCAAATAAGTTAACAAATCTTTAAATTTATATTAAAATTATTTATTTTTGGGTAAATTTAGGAAAATGGGCCCCATCCCTACTCCTAGATCTTAATAAACCCTACATAAATTGGTTAATAGTCAATTTTGTTATGCCTTAAATTTATATAGTTATGCTTAGAAAACTACTTTTCGTAATTGCGTTTATTTGTAGCTTGCAATTTGCTTATACCCAAGCACCTGGTGCAAATTCCTCATCTCCTACCCAATTGGTATTAAGTCCTGGTAACACCATAACTACTGGACTTCAAACAACTGTGGGTCTTGGTAATGATTATGATGGAGCTGCTGCTGTTTGTGGAGCATTCCCAGGATTTGCTGACAATGGTGAAGATGGCGTATATTCGTTTGAGGTCATCATACCTGGAGACCACGTCTTTAGTTTTATAAACTCTGCAGGTACAAACACCTACAATGTACTAACTGTGCATTCTGCAACTCCAATCACTGATGCTAACTGCTTAGGAGGTATATATACTGCTGGTGCTAGTGCTGGTACTAACACAATCAATCTAGGTTCAGGCGTGTATTACATAAGAATAGATTCTGCGCCTTTCGGAGGAGCATTTGCAAATTTTGAATTAGAAATAGAATCTCCTGCCGCTAATGATTCTTGTCTTGGAGCTGTGGAGGTATGGTCTAACGTTAATTGCTTACCGCAAACTTATTCTAATTCTGGAGCTGGAGATTCTGGTGTAGCCAATCCTGGTTGTGCTAGTTATACCACTGGTGATGTATGGTTCTCTTATGAAGTAAATTCTACAGGAGAAGTCACAATTCAAACTACGGCTGGAACAATTACAGATACTGGTCTAGCTGTTTATGATGGTACTTGTGGAGGCACCTTAAATCTTATCCAATGTGATGATGATTCTGGGACTGGTGCATATTCTTCCATAACCTTAACTGGTAGAACTCCTGGAGAAACACTTTACATTCGTGTTTGGGATCATGACGATGGTGCAGGCACATTTGGGCTATGCATAACCACTCCTGTTCCTGCTGGAACCAATGGCGTACGTTTAAATTGTCCAGGTGAATATCCTCGTGAATTAACCTCTGATTTAGCCTGTACTCCTGGATCAATAAGCAGTAGTACCATTAGTGGTAATTTATTAGGTCAACCCACTGCTGACAGATTAGTCGCAACTACAGTGAGTACTGATGCCTGTCCTGGCGTTTTTGCAGCTGGATCACCTAGACGTTACGAAACTATTGATTTTACAGTCCCTGTTACTGGTGTATATGTGTTTAATACAGATGTTTCAACAGGATTTGACAACCAAGGATATATTGTGGTAGATGATGGACTTTTCGTTCCTGGCTCATGTGCTACAGGAACCTATGTTGCTGGTGATGATGATTCTTCTGGATCTTACCTGTTTGCGTCTCAAGTTACAGCAACCTTAACAGCTGGAGTTAACTACACATTTATTACAACAGAATATGGTCCTAGTACAGCTAACAGACCATACCTATGGAACATTACAGGACCTGGAGTTCCTTTATTCACTGGTATTGTTCCTCCTATAGACTGGTATACAACCGCTGTTGGTGGAACTGCTATTGGTTCTGGATTTGGATTTAATCCTGTTGGTGTAGCTGGTTCTGGATTACCTGATACTGACACTCCTGGTGTTTATTCGTTCTGGGCAGAATGTCCAACAAATCCTGGAAGAGTTCAAGCAGACTTTATTATTGGTAAAGTTTGGACTGCTGGTAGTGGTAATAGCAATTGGAATGATGCTGGTAACTGGAGTGAAGGTACAATCCCTACAAATGATCAATGTGTTTGTATCAACGCTACTGCTAACGATCCTATAATAAATGACAATGAAACTGTTAGTGCTTACGCCATAACCGTTAAAAATGGCGCATCTATAACCCTTACTTCAGATCTTGACACAAATAATTTTGGTGCAGCTATAGTCCTTCAAGATTATGTTGAAGTTGAAACTGGCGGAACGTTTACCATTCAAGATGGCGCTAGTTTAATTCAAGTTCTTGATTATTCAGCATTCCCTTTTCCAACGTCAGCTAACTCTGGAGATATTGATTTAAGTAGAAACGTAGACATTAGTCGACTAGATTATGTGTATTGGTCTAGTCCAGTGCAAGGTTTTGATGTATCAAACATATATGCAGGTTTTACGCCTACAAATCATATTTATGAATGGACACCAACTATGGCAACTGGTTATCTAGGTATGCCAGGAAATGTTCCTATTGAAGCTGGAAACTGGAATCCTATTTCTTCAGGATCTATGGATCGTGGAAAAGGCTATATCGTTCGAGGTCCAACAAATTTTTCAACAGCTGTATCTACCGCAACATCTCAATTTTCTGGTGTAGCCAACAATGGTGTCATTAGACAAGCACTTAGTAGTGGTAGTTATTCTGGTGGGCCACTATTATATAACCCTTACGGAACAGACAACTTAAATATAACTAATAAAGATGATAACTGGAACTTACTTGGTAATCCTTATCCATCTGCATTAGACGCTGATGCCTTTTTAATGAATAATAGCCTTATTGAAGGTGCTGTTCATATTTGGACTCACGGAACTGCTCTTGGAAGTAATGGCGATTCATTTTATGATGATTTCCTATTAACTTATAGTCCTAACGATTATATTACTTACAACTTAACTGGTGTTACAAATCCGAATCCAACATTTAGTGGAAACATCGCTTCTGGACAAGGATTTTTTGTCCTTGCTTTGAATGACAATGAATCTGGAAATGTGACCTTCACAAATAGTATGAGAAGTAGTACTGTAAGTAACACAGACTTTTATAGATCTAGTGAACCTTCTGAAGACAATACTGCTGTAGAACGTCATCGAATTTGGTTAGATTTCATATCTAATGATAATAACACCTCATCTAGTGCACTAGTAGGGTATGTTGAAGGTGCTACCCAAGAAAAAGACAGATTGTACGATGCCTATGCAAGAGAAGCCAACTATTTAAGCATCTTCTCAAATATAGACGATGAACGCATGATTATTCAAGGTAGAGCCTTACCGTTTAACGATAGTGATTTGATTCCTGTTGGAGTTGTCGCTCCAGATAATGGTCAATACACCATTGCTATTAGCGGTGTTGATGGACTCTTTTCTGAAGAGAATCAAAACATTTATTTAGAGGACACTTATTTAAATACCATCCATAATTTAAGATTAGCACCTTACACGTTTAATGTAGAAGACCACTCTGAAGATTTCAGCGATAGATTCGTTCTGAGATTTACTAATGACGCGCTAGGCATTGATGATGTTAGTTTAAACCCTATAGGTATAATAGCTCCAAAAGGAGATTACATTAAAGTTAATGCCGAAATAAGTCCAATAAATACGATTACTGTTTTTGACTTATTAGGTAGAACACTTATCAATAAAACGAACGTGAACGCTAATGAGTTTTATATCAAAAACCATAACTTAGTTTCAGGAAGTTATATCGTAAACGTTGTATTAGAAAATGGAGCTGAAAAAAGCCAAAAAGTGATTCTGAAACAATAACCTTGTTTAAAATATAGTTCTAAAACCGCCTTTAAAAAGTTTAAAGGCGGTTTTTTCTTTTTAGGAGATTAACTCATTGACTCCTAAATTAATATCGTTATTAATCCTCTAAAATATTCCCTTTGTCAAAAAATCTAATATTATTTTAATATTTTGTTAAAATTCTATATTATTTTAACTACATTGTATTTACAACCTAAAATATCTACACATAAACCTTAAACCCTTTATTAAAACATAAAATTTTTACATTTTATGTCATACAGTAAAAACGTTTTTGGATATGATAAAAAAATTACTCGCTTTAACAATAATATTCTTTTTTATTAGTACATTCTCTTACAGTCAATGTACCAACATAATTGAATGGGGTTCTGCAAATGCACCAACAGATAATACAACAGCAACCATTAGTACTTGTAATTATCAAGAGGAGTATGCACCTATTTATAATGTTGTTGCAGGTGAAACCTATGAAATCACAAACGATTGTGGAGGCTATATTACGGTAAGAAGAGGTACTTATAACGGCCCTTTAGTTGGTAGTGGTAATGCACCTTTTTCATTCACAGCAACAGTTTCTGGTGATCATTTTGTTCATTTCAATACAAATGCTGGTTGTGGTCAAGCAACAACCTGTTGTACTACAGAAATTAGTTGTACTTCTTGTTCTGCTCCAACTGCTCCACCTAATGATGATCCTTGTGGTGCTATTGTGTTAACCGTTGATCCTACCTGTACATTTGCAACCTATACTAGTTTAGGCGCAACTGCTACAACTGGAGCTCCTGCACCAGGTTGTGCATCTTATAGCGATAATGATGTATGGTTTTCAGTAGTGGTTCCTGCGAGTGGAAATATTGTTATTGATACAGACACAGGCTCTATAACCGATGGTGGTATGGCCATCTATTCAGGAACATGTGGCTCGCTAACTTTGATTGAATGTGACGATGATGACAGTGCCAATGGTCTAATGCCTTCGATAACAAGAACAGGTTTAACAGCTGGTTCTACTATTTTTATAAGAGTTTGGGATTATAACGATGGAGAAGGCACATTTGATATTTGTGTAAGCGAACCAGCACCACCTCCTGCAAATGACGAACCTTGTAATGCTGTTGCTTTAACCGTAAATACAACTTGTACTAGTGCTTCAGGAACAGTTGAAAACGCAACAGATTCAGGTATAGATTCTTGTTTTGGTACTCCTGATAACGATGTATGGTATAGCTTTGTCGCTACAAGTACAACACATAATATCTTCCTTTCAAATATTGCCGGAAGTACCTTCGATATGTATCACGCAGTTTATGGAGGGTTTACGGCACCTGATTGCTCTGTAGCCGTTGGAGATAATATTTCGTGTTCTGATCCTAATACAAGTACAGTCACTGGTTTAACTATAGGCGACACCTATTATGTTCAAGTGTTCACTTATTTTAGTGGTCCTGAAACCACAACTTTTGATATTTGCGTGGTTGAACCACCTCCACCTCCAACAAATGACGACCCTTGTAATGCCGTTGCTTTGACTCCAGGTGCTACTTGTGTACCAACTTCTGGCTATGTTGAACAAGCTACCGATTCTGGAATTGATTCTTGTTTAGGAAACCCTGATAATGATGTTTGGTATAGCTTTGTGGCAACAGACACAACGCACAGTATTAGATTACAGAATGTTGTTGGTAATTCTACCGATTTGTATCATGCCGTTTACGGACCATTCACACCACCTGATTGTTCAGTGGCTGTTGCAGACAATATTGCTTGTTCCGATCCAGACGCAAGTACAGTTACTGGATTAACTATTGGAGCGACCTATTATGTTCAGGTATTTACTTATTTTACTGGTCCACACAATACCTCGTTTGATATTTGTATTTTAGAACCTTGTTCGTTACCTACTGCAATTACAACTGATGAATGTCCTTATATTGATGTCACTCCCGACTCAAGCATTATAGGGTCATGTGCTTCAGGAAGTGCTTCTGAAACCTTAACAGCTGATTTCTTAGACTTAGGTGATACTTCAGATTACGATGTTGACCTAATTACTTACAATACAGCTACTTTTAACAACTTTGATTCAGCTGCAATTTTTTCAGTTGCGCTTTCAAATGATGATCGCTGGTCTGATATTCCTTATACATTACCTATTGATTTTTGTTACTACGGTAATACCGTATCTCAATTTGTTGTAGGTGCGAATAGCATGATTTCATTTGATAGTTCTCTAGCTAATACAGCTTGTGGTTTCTCTTATAACGATGATTTACCAAGTACGAATGGTGATTTGTTTGAAAATACCATCTATGCCTGTTATCATGATATTGACCCTGGTGAAGGTGGAACAATTAGATATGGAAGCACATCTGTAGAAGGCTGTCAAGCATTTGTTGTTATTTGGGATGATGTTCCAATGTACTATGATAACGCAAGGCTTTCTACTACCATGTTAGTGTTGTATGAGGACACCAATATTATTGAGGTGTATATTAGAGACAAGGTAATTGATGGTGGTGCTCCTTGGAATAATGGAAACGCTATTGTTGGTGTGCAAAATGTTGGTGCTACACAAGCGGTTGTCGCTCCTTGTAGAAATGGTTTAGATGATAATTGGGTAGCAACGAATGAAGCTTGGCGATTCACTCCATCAGGAGGTAGCTCAATTGTAGATTTACAATGGTTGGTTAATGGTGTTGTAAATCCAGGTTATGACGATCAAACTTCAATAACGGTTTCCCCTTCAGCAACTACAACATATACTGCACAAGCCACTTATAATTTATGTAATGGGACTACCCTTGTGGAGTCTGATGTTTCAATCGTTACTGTTTCTGGTGGTAAAGTTTGGGATGGCTCTACATCAAGTAACTGGATGGAACCTACCAACTGGTCTGATAATGTAGTTCCAACTCCAGCCGATTGTGTGATTATTCCAGCTACAGCAAATGATCCCATTTTATATGATAATGCAGATGGTGATGGCTTATATATGGTTATAGAAACAGGTGCTTCGTTAACACTCACCTCTGACACAGATGCTAATGGATTTGCTGCTTCAGTGACCATTCAAGATTATATTGACATACAAGGAACTGGGCAGTTGATCATTCAAGATGGTGCAAGTTTAATTCAAGTGTATGATAGCACAACACCTTTGACGCCTTCCGCACCAAATACAGGAAACATTACATTATATAGAGACACTAACATCAGACTAACAGATTACGTGTACTGGTCTAGTCCTGTTCAAACCTATGATGTTTCCAATATTTATGGAGCATTTACCCCAACCAATTATATTTTTGAATGGAATCCAACGGTTCCTACAGGTTCATTTGTACCAGGTGTCCCTCCTACTGGTGGTATGCCAATTTGTTTCGGAACATGGAATCCGCTCTCTTCTGGAACAATGAGTCTTGGAAAAGGTTATATCGTTAGAGGACCAACAAATCATACTCCAGCACCAAGTGTTACGACATCAACTTTTATTGGTGTAGCCAACAATGGTGTGATAACACAACCTATAACAAGTGGTAATAACCCTAACACAAACAATCCATATACTTACAACCCTTATGGTGTTGATGTGCTAACTGTCACCCATTTTGATGACAACTGGAATCTGCTTGGAAACCCTTATCCTTCTGCTTTAGACGCACAATCGTTTTTAACACATCCAAGCAATGCTATGATTGAAGGTGCCGTACACATTTGGACTCATGGTACTCAAATAGGAAATAATGGCGATTCATTTTACGAGGATTATGCACTAACCTACAGTGTTAATGATTATACCACCTATAATTTTTCTGGAACGAACACTTACGCTGATGAAACCTTTGGAGGTAAAATAGCATCAGGACAAGGATTCTTTGTTTTAGCACTTAATGATAATGAAAGCGGCAATGTAACTTTCAACAACAGTATGAGAGACAGAAGTCACAGCAATACTGCTTTCTACAGAACTACTGAAGATGCAACTGAAACTGAACGTCATCGTATTTGGTTAAACCTTATAGACAATGGTGGTAGCTCATCTAGTATTTTAGTGGGTTATATTGAAAATGCAACTCAAGAGAAAGATAGATTGTATGACGCTTATGCTAGAGACGTAAACAGTTTAAGCTTCTATTCTAAAATTGGAGATGAAAAAATGATTATTCAAGGACGATCATTACCTTTTGATGATTATGATCAAGTTTCTCTAGGTCTTGTGATACCTGAAGCTGGCACATACACCATTGCTATTAGTGGTGTTGATGGATTATTTGTTGATGATAGTCAAAACATTTACTTAGAAGACACTTACACTAATACGATTCACGACCTTAGAAATGCGCCATATATATTTTCGGTAGATCATGATGATGATTATGATGACAGATTTATTTTAAGATATACAGATGAAGCCTTAAGTCTTTCAGATTTAGAGTTAGACGCTTTAACCATACTAGCACCTAAAGGAGACTATGTGAAGATTTATTCTGACAGAAGTCCAATCTCAGAAGTCATATTATATGACCTGCTCGGAAGAGTGCTTATTAGTGAATATAACATTGACGCTTCAGAGTTTATTATTGATAATCATAATTTTTCAGATGGACCTTACATTGTTAAAGTAACACTAAACAATGGACGTTCTAAATCTCAAAAAGTAATTTTAAAGCATTAACTTTTTAAATGTATTTTAAAAAATTCCAAAACGACCTTGATTTTAGATAGTCAAGGTCTTTTTCATTATGGTAAGCTTCTTTTTCAAATGATATACTTTGATAAGCAACACTCCAATTTCGACATCTTAAATAACGAATTATAAACTCAACAACATACCAAACATAAAAGGGTAAAATCAATAATTCTAGTTGCTGCCTTAAATGTATTTTCTCATGATTAATCAAAACAACATCATATTTTAAAGCTGTTCTAACCAAAAAAATAAAGGGAAAAATGGTAATACCACGGTATCCTCTAGGCACTAGTAATCTGAAAACAAATATCATATTTAAGGACTCACAAAAATCAACCCAAATTGCTTTATCTTTGTAAGGTATGAAGAAAATTATACCTATAGAAGAAGGTGATTATTATTTAACTCCAGAAGGGTATCGGTGTTTTACTGAACAATACCATTTAAAACGTGGCTATTGTTGCGAAAGTGGCTGTAGGCATTGCCCTTATGGATTTGACAAAAATTCTTTAAAAAAAAAGTAATGCAAACAACTACTGTATCGTTTCAAGAACAAATAAGAGAAGGAATTCCTAACGTTTTACCAGAAAGCAAGCCGTATGACACTTCTATTAATCATGCGCCTAAGCGAAAGGCGATTCTGAATAAAGAAGAACAACAATTAGCCCTTAAAAATGCACTTCGTTATTTTGATAAATCGCAACATAAAGAACTTATCAAAGAATTCAAGAACGAACTTGAAACTTATGGAAGAATCTATATGTATCGACTTCGTCCTGACTACAAAATGTATGCAAGACCTATAGAAGAGTATCCAGCAAAGTCTAAACAAGCCGCTGCTATAATGTTGATGATTCAAAACAACCTCGATTATGCTGTGGCACAACATCCTCACGAACTTATTACTTATGGTGGAAATGGCGCAGTTTTTTCTAATTGGGCGCAATATCGACTTACGATGAAGTACCTGTCTGAAATGAACGATGAGCAAACTCTGGTGATGTATTCTGGTCATCCTCTAGGTTTATTTCCAAGTCATAAAGATGCACCTCGCGTTGTTGTTACTAATGGCATGATGATTCCTAATTACTCTAAGCCTGACGATTGGGAAAAATTTAATGCTTTAGGTGTAACGCAATACGGTCAAATGACTGCTGGAAGCTATATGTATATTGGACCTCAAGGAATAGTTCATGGTACTACCATTACGGTTTTAAATGGTTTTAGAAAAATAAATAAAGAACCTAAAGGCCACCTCTTCGTAACTTCTGGTTTGGGCGGAATGTCTGGTGCACAACCAAAAGCGGGAAATATTGCTGGATGCATTACCGTTTGCGCTGAAGTCAATCCGAAAATCACTCAAGTAAGACTAGACCAAAAATGGATCGATGAAAAAATAACTGATCTAGATGAACTCGTTGATCGAGTTAGATTAGCAAAAACGAATAAAGAAACTGTCTCTCTAGCCTATCTAGGAAATATTGTGGATGTCTGGGAGAAATTTGATCAAGAACACATACAAATAGATTTAGGAAGTGATCAAACGTCCTTACACAATCCGTGGGCTGGAGGCTACTATCCTGTTGGTTTATCCTTTGAAGAAGCCAATACTATGATGGCAAATGAACCCGAAATGTTTAAAGATAAAGTTCAAGAAAGTTTGCGAAGACATGCTGATGCTATCAATAAGCATACTGAAAAAGGAACCTATTTCTTTGATTATGGAAATGCATTTCTTCTTGAAGCCTCAAGAGCTGGAGCAGATATTATGTCTACATCAAAAGAACTAGGAAGAGAATTTAAGTACCCAAGTTATGTACAAGACATTATGGGACCAATGTGTTTTGATTACGGTTTTGGTCCTTTTCGTTGGGTGTGTGCGTCAGGAAAAACTGAAGATCTTGCCAAAACCGATGAGATTGCATGTGCTGTTCTTGAAAAGATGATGAAGGATGCTCCTGTAGAGATACAACAACAAATGCGCGATAATATCCAATGGATCAAAGGAGCTCAAGAAAACAATCTAGTGGTTGGATCGCAAGCTAGAATATTATATGCTGATGCAGAAGGCAGAATGAAAATTGCTGAAGCGTTCAACAATGCTATAAAAAATAAAGCTATAGGTCCTGTAATTCTTGGTAGAGATCATCATGACGTTTCTGGAACAGATTCCCCTTATCGTGAAACAAGTAACATCTATGATGGTTCAAGATTTACAGCTGATATGGCTATTCATAATGTTATTGGAGATAGCTTTAGAGGTGCTACTTGGGTAAGTATTCACAATGGTGGTGGTGTTGGCTGGGGAGAAGTTATTAATGGTGGTTTTGGTATGGTTCTTGATGGTAGTATAGAAGCAGAAAAACGATTAAAATCAATGCTCTTTTGGGATGTAAATAATGGTATTGCTAGACGTAATTGGGCAAGAAACGAAGGTGCAATTTTTGCTATAAAACGTGCAATGGAATCTGAGCCTAACTTAAAAGTAACGCTTCCAAATGCCGTTGATGATGACATACTTAACTCAATATAAATTTAAAACAGTTGCTATGAAACCATTAAAAATTAGCTTAATATTATTACTTCTATTAGGTATTACTTCATGTAGTTCTGTTAAAGTTGCTACAGACTACAACAAAGACACTTCCTTTGAATCTTACAAGACCTTTGCCTTTTTTAAATCTGGAATTGATAAAGCTGAAATAAGTGATTTGGATAAACGAAGAATCTTAAGAGCTATTGAAACAGAATTATTATCTAGAGGTTACACTAAATCTGAAAACCCTGATATGCTGGTTAGTATTTTTACAAAGTCACAACAACGTGTTGATATCTACAACAACACTTGGGGATGGGCTGGCTTTGGTCCTGGTTGGGGATGGGGTTGGAACAACCAACCTGTTGTATCTACACAATCTGAAGGCACCCTTTTTATAGACCTTATCGATATGAAGAACA
Source organism: Bacteroidia bacterium (assembly GCA_030430385.1). GTDB lineage: Bacteria > Bacteroidota > Bacteroidia > Flavobacteriales > Flavobacteriaceae > Psychroserpens. Next base: position 131,822 of record JAUIFO010000005.1, on the reverse strand, counting down.
AAGAACTTATTTGGCAAGGTATGGGACAAGGTGTTATCTCTCAAAGACTTGACAAAAAAGAAGAACGTATCAAAGAGTTTGTTTCTAAAATCATGGAAAAGTATCCTCCAGAAACAACAAAGTAATTCGAACAACATTGTTAAACAAAGCATCAATATTAATATTGGTGCTTTTTGTTTTTTTATGCTTCACCAATAAAAGCCTATATTTGCCGACTTTTAAGGACATGTATTATGATATTAGGTCACACAACTAGAAAAAACTTTACTCAAAACCCTAAAAACGACATCCTATCTGGACTTACAGTTGCTTTAGCATTAGTTCCAGAAGCAGTTGCCTTTGCTTTTGTTGCTGGTGTAGATCCACTTGTTGGTCTTTATGGTGCTTTCATGATGGGAATTGTTACTGCCTTATTTGGTGGTCGCCCAGGAATGATCTCAGGTGCTACAGGTGCTATGGCAGTCGTGATGGTGCATTTAATTCAAAAAGGAAATAACGTCGGAGATGCTCTAAGTACGCCAATAGAAAACTTAGGCTTACAATGGCTGTTTATTACCTTGCTTTTAGTTGGGCTGATTCAAATATTTGCAGGATTATTTAAACTTGGAAAATTTGTACGACTCATTCCGCATCCAGTCATGATGGGATTTGTGAATGGATTGGCCATCGTTATATTTTTAGCGCAATTAAAATTATTTCCTAATGCAGTTCCAAAAGACATCTCTTTTTGGACGCAAACATCAGAATGGTTTTCGGCATTATTTTCAAATGCTGCGTTCTGGAAAATGATGGGCTTTATTGGTTTGACTATGGCAATTATGTTTGGTTTACCTAAACTGACTAAAAAAGTACCAGCTGCTTTAATTGCAATCATTGTAGTAGCATGTATTACCATTTTTGGAGGCATTGAAATGAGCACAGTAGGCTCGTTTATTAAAGAAGGAGGCGGAAAAGGTCTTGAAGGCACCTTACCTACATTTCAAGATCAAATTTTTGGTTTTTTTGGAACTTTAGATGGCTATTTCTTCAGCACAATATTGCCAACAGCTTTTGTGCTTGCTGCTATTGGCTTAATTGAATCATTAATGACGCTTAATCTTATTGATGAAATGACCGAAACTAGAGGAAACGGAAATCGTGAATGTATCGCTCAAGGAGGTGCCAATATCCTTAATGGTCTGTTTGGTGGTATGGGAGGATGTGCTATGATTGGACAATCTATCATAAATGTTGATTCTGGTGGACGAGGACGATTGTCTGGTGCAATAGCTGCTATTGCCTTGTTATGCTTTGTTCTATTTGGAGCACCTTTAATTGAGCAAATCCCAATTGCTGCCTTAGTTGGTGTGATGTTTATGGTTGTTGTCGGAACATTTGCTTGGAGTAGTTTTAGAATCATTAGAAAGATTCCTTTGTCTGATGCTATTGTGCTTATAGCTGTATCTGCCATAACCGTTTGGAAAGATTTGGCTGTTGCAGTAATTGCTGGAGTTATCATTTCAGCGTTGGTTTTTGCATGGAAAAACGCTTTAATGATTAGAGCAAGAAAACGCATTAAAGACGATGGCACTAAAATCTACGAAATTTGGGGTCCATTATTTTTTGGTTCCATTCAAAATTTTAATTCGAAGTTTGATGCTAAAAATGATCCAGACTATGTTGAAATAGATTTTGTTGAATCAAGAGTGAGTGACCATTCTGCATTAGAAGCTATCTTTAATCTTGTAAACAAGTACGAAGCTGAAGGCAAACACATCAAATTAAAGCATTTAAGTAAGGATTGTAAAACATTGCTTTACAAAGCGCATCCTAAGTTTAAAGAAGTTATCATTGAAGATATTGATGACCCAAGATATCACTTAGCTGCAAATCCTGAAAGGTTTACTAAACCATTATCAGAATATGACATATAAAAAAAGCGACCATTTAGGTCGCTTTTTTTATATAGAAATAGTTGTAGTTTTACATACTTTCAGATAAATCCAAAAATTTCAAATATTGTTCTTCATTTAAAATTTCTTTCATTTTTTGCTTGATAAATGTTTTCATCTTAGCTTCTTTCGCACTAATTTCTTTAGCATTTCCATCAGAAGAATTCTTAGCGGCTTCCATTTTAGTTTCAGTTTTAGTGAATAAACTGTAAACTTGTTTCTGTTGTTCGTCGCTCAAACCTAAAACTCTAATTAAGCTTTTAGTTTTCTTTTGAGCAGTTACTTCAATCTTTTCCTTATCAATACTTTGGGCATTTTTTTTAACCTGTGCCTGAGCTGCTACAGATGAATTTCCTAAAAACAAAAATAAAGCAGCTGCTATAAGTAGTATACCTTTTTTCATAATACGTTATAATAAATTAGATGTTCAAGATACAAAATTTAGAATATCTAAATACTTTTTGTTTAGTATTTTAATTCTTCATAACAATATCTAGCTTCCGGCTTTAAGATTAGAACACTAATAAGCTAACAATTCTTCTATCTTAGCCTTTACTTTTTCTGTTGAAGGAATCATCGTTTCCTCAAGTGTTGAATTTAAAGGAATCGCAGGCATATTCTCACTACCAATGGTCATTACTGGCGCATCTAAACACTTAAAACATTCCTCTTGGATTTTTCCTGCTAGAGCTAGAGCAAAACTATTATTTGAAGGTTCTTCTGTAACCACCAAACATTTACCTGTTTTCTTCACTGACGTCATGATTGTGTCGACATCAAGAGGAAACAAAGTCCGTAAATCAATGATTTCGATTTGATCTCTCATCGCTAACGCACCTGTAGCATTGTATGCCCAATGGACACCCATACCATAAGTAACAATGGTTAAGGTTTCAAGTTGGCCTTGTTTCCAAATTTCTTGCAACAACCAAGCTTTCCCGAGTGGTAAGACATAATCTTCTGAAGGTTCAACAGAAGTAGCACCTTCGGTACCTTTAACTTTAGACCAATACAAGCCTTTATGCTCTAAGATTACGACAGGATTTGGATCGTAGTAAGCAGCTTTCATCAAGCCTTTTAAATCTGCTCCATTGCTAGGATAGGCAATTTTAATTCCTCTAATATTCGTTATAACACTTTCTACTGATGATGAATGGTAAGGCCCACCACTTCCATAAGCACCAATAGGCACTCTCAAGATCATACTTACTGGCCACTTTCCATTAGACAAATAACAACTACGACTAACTTCAGTGAACAATTGATTCAATCCTGGCCAAATATAATCTGCAAATTGCACCTCAACAATAGGTTTTAATCCAACAGCACTCATCCCAACAGTAGATCCAACAATGAAAGCCTCTTGAATTGGCGTGTTAAATACACGATCATCACCAAACTTTTGTGCTAAGGTTGCTGCTTCACGAAACACACCTCCTAAACGGCCACCAACATCTTGCCCATACAACAAACATTCTTTGTGTTGCTTCATTAACTCTTCAACAGCAAATAATGCACAATCAACCATGACCACTTTTTCTGAACCCTTAGGAGAACGTTCGCCTTTTTCTTCAGTTATTGTTGTTGGTACAAAGTCGTTTGTAAACAAGTCTTCAGGTTTAGGATCTTCAGCTTGTAACGCACGTTCAAAATCGGATTGCACTTTAGTTTTAGCATCATGCTCAATCTGATCTACTTCTTTTTCAGAAAAGCCATGGTCTAATAATTGTTGTTTCAAAACTGGATAAGGATCACGAGAACGCGCTTCATCTAGGTCATCGCGATACCATTCCATTCTAACACCAGAAGTATGATGATTTAACAACGGTACTTTAGCATGAACCAGAAATGGGCGACGTTCATTGCGTATGGTAGCAATTACGTTTTCTAGAGCCTCATAACTTTCAATAAAATTAGCGCCATCAATTGAAATGGCTTCAAGACCATGAAATCCAGCTGCATATTCGGCTGCGTTTTGTGCTCTTGTTTCAGCTTCATTTGCCGAAATATCCCAACCGTTATCTTGTACTAAATATAAGATTGGCATTTGCTTTAAAGCTGCCATTTGAAAGGCCTCTGCAATTTCACCTTCAGTTACTGAAGCATCACCAAGTGAACAAACTGTGATTGGTTTTAGAGCGCTTTCGACTGCATTAGACATGACAGGATTTGTTAGTTTTTGCTTTTCAAGATACTGCATTCCCATAGCAACTCCAGTAGCTGGAATGGCTTGCATTCCTGTTGCCGAAGATTGATGCGGAATTTTAGGCTTATCATCATCTTTTAGACTCGGATGAGAATAATAGGTTCTACCGGCTGAAAAGGGATCATCTTTTTTGGCAAGCAGTTGCAGCATAAGATCATAAGGTTGTAATCCAAACGATAGAAGCATGGCATCATCTCTATAATAAGGAAATGCATAATCTTGAGGCAATAACTGCATCCCAAGCGCTGTTTGAATCGCTTCATGTCCTCGAGACGTAGCATGCACATATTTGGAAACCTGTTTAAAATTAGCCTCGTATAATTCTGCCATAGCTTTGGCAGTACATAAATTGGAAAATCCTTTTTTTAGTATGTTTTTATTCATAGTCAAAAACTGTTTCTTTAGGAAACAGCTGATTTAAATTTTTCGATTGGTATCAAATTGTTCAAAATAGTCCGCAACACGTCGTACAAAACTTCCTCCTAAAAACCCATCAACAACGCGATGGTCAAAGGAAAGTGACAAATACATCATACTTCTAATCGCAATGTCATCACCTTTATCGGTTGTGATGACTTCAGGTCGCTTTTTAATAATTCCTAACGCTAGAATAGCAACTTCAGGTTGATTAATAATTGGTGTTCCCATAACACTACCAAAAGTTCCAACATTAGAAATGGTAAACGAACTTCCTTTAATATCATCTGCACCTAGATTATTATCTCGAGCTTTAGATGCCAAAACATTTACGTCTTTAGCCAACTCTAACAAATTCTTTTGATCTGCATTTTTAACAACAGGTACAATTAAATTTCCACTTGGTAAGGCTGTTGCCATACCAATATTGATATGATCTTTTACGATGATATTTTTACCATCAACAGAGGCATTGATATTTGGAAAATCTTTAATGGCTTTCGCTACAGCTTCAACAAACAATGGCGTAAAGGTTAATCGTTCTCCATATTTCTCTTGAAAAGCAACTTTATTATCGTGTCGCCATTGCACCATATTGGTCAGATCGGCTTCCACATAAGCGGTAACATGAGGAGAGGTATGCTTAGAATACACCATATGATCTGCAATCATTTGACGCATTCTGTCCATCTCAACAATTTTGCCTTGGCCTTTATCGAAACTTAACTGCGGAATTCGATACGCTGTTGGATCTTGAACTACTGGCTGAGCGAACTTAAAAGGTCTTCCGTCCTCTATGTATTGAAACACATCACTTTTTCGTAATCGTCCTTCTTTTCCTGTTGCTGGAATTCGAGCTAATTCTTCATAACTAATATGATGTTCTTTTGCAATAGAGATGATTAATGGTGAAAAGAACGTGTTGGTATTATTAACTGAAAAAGACGTTGCGTTAGAATGAGAAACCTCAACTGCACTTGACGTTAAAGAACGCTTCTTTTTAGGCTGCTTTTTAGTGTTTTGAGCGGCTTCGCTATCGGTTTGTGTAGCGTCGGTTTTCTTTGGTGATTTTAATGTCGAAGAAACTTCTAAAAGAGCAATAACTTCACCAACTTGCACCACATCCTTTGCTTGGTATTTGGTTTCTATCAAAACACCAGATGCTGGCGCAGGTACTTCATTATCGACCTTATCAGTAGCAACTTCTAATATAATATCGCCTTCCTCAAAAGCATCGCCTTCATTAATTAACCAATTAATGATGGTTCCTTCTGTAATACTTTCACCCATTTTGGGCATTTTTAGTTCAAATTTAGACATTGTCTTTGTTTCAATTTAGATTCCGCATCACACTTCGACTGCGCTCCGTGTGACCTTGCAGAATGACAGAACGTATTTATTAGCGTTTGTTAGTTTCCGATTCTCTCGCGTTAGCGATTGAAACGGCATCCTTTTTTGCTTTAACGGCAAAAAAGATATAGTGTAAAGCGCGACCAACAACACTGCGTTTATCGAAGTGTTGTGGTAACGCCCAAATTTTTATTGTTTCATAAAATCCCTCAAGGTATCGTAAACACCTTCTTGAATTTTCATAGTGTCTGGCACTGTTCGCAAAGGAGCCACTTCCTTCAAACTCTCATGACAATCTGCAGGTAATTGTTGATACAATTGCGTGCCTTTGGTTTTCCATGCGATCATCTCATCACTGACCGTTTTCACTATTTTTGCTGGATTACCAACCACCAAACTTCGTTTAGGAATTTTAGTTTCAGCCTTGACGAATGCCATTGCTCCAATGATACACTCATCTCCAATTTCGGCATCGTCCATAACAACCGAGTTCATCCCAATAAGACAATTTCTTCCCAAGTTAGCACCATGAATAATAGCGCCATGTCCAACGTGAGCACTCTCTTTGAGCACAATGGACTTTCCAGGAAACATGTGCACTGTACAGTTTTCTTGTACATTCACACCATCTTCTAAAATGATTTGTCCCCAATCTCCTCGAATCGCAGCTCCTGGTCCTATGTAACAATTTTTACCAATGATTACATTGCCTGTGACTGCTGCCAAAGGGTGCACAAAACTGCTTTCGTGTACAACTGGCGTGTATCCTTTGAATTCAAATATCATAGTTGGTAGAGATTAGTTAATAGAGGGTAATGTTTCATTATGATTTGTTCTTTAAATGTTTTATTAGTGCTGAAAGCATTTTATTTATTTCAACCAATAAAGCACGGTTTTTTTCGCTTTCTTCAAAAGTAATATAACCCCTTAAATATGCTTTAGTTGCTGCCGCAACACATTCTCTAGAACTATCTCTTGCAATCCTTAAATAATTTAAAAAGCTAGCATCCGAACTTCCTGAACCTTCAGCAATATTGAACGCAATAGAATCTGCTGCTCGCGCAAATTGAGATGACAAACGATAATCTTCAATTTTCGGAAAAACATATAACTGTTTATGAACCAATTCACCATATTCTATAGCTTTTTGATAAACTTTAAGCTCTTCAAAATTAAAATGATATTTACTTTCCATCTCTAATTTTTCTACTCTCTACTGACTAATCACTTAAATCTTTTAAGTGTTTCTTTTGTAAAGTCACTCAATACTAGTCTGCCACTAATGGCTGCACGTTCTGCTAATAATGTATCCCAATCTTCAGTGCCTCTCCAAAACATTTGTTTCATTTCCTTCATAGCCTCAGTATTATAGTTACTTAAGTTTTCGGCAAAAGTTTTAACAGCTTCATCTAACTCTTCAGTAGATTCATAGACTTGTGTGAACAACCCTTTTTGTTTTGCCCAATCGGCAGGATAAAAACTATTGGCATCGATAGCAATTTGTGACATTCCACTTAAACCCAGTTTACGTTCAACAGCTGGTCCGACAACAAAAGGCCCAATCCCTACGTTCAACTCACTTAATTTAATTGAAGCAAATTTTGTAGCCATGCAATAATCTGTAGCAGACGCTAAACCAACACCTCCTCCTACAGTTTTTCCTTGTACGCGTCCGATGATAAATTTTGGACAAGTTCTCATAGCATTAATCACATTGGCAAATCCTGAAAAGAAGACCTTTCCTGTTGCTTCATCATTGATATTTATGAGCTCAGTAAAACTCGCTCCAGCACAAAAGGTTCGATCACCTCCACTTTTTAAAACGATAACTTTAATGGCGTCGTTATTTCCAGCATTAGTAATGGTTTGTGCTAATTCCGCTAAGATATTTCCTGGTAAGGAATTGTGTGCAGGATGAAAAAATTCGATGTATGCAACTTGGTTTTCTATATTTTGTTTTACGTATGGTTCCATGTATTTTATTTCTGTCACTCCTACTTAAGCAGGACTTTTTTTTAATTATTACTTCATTATTATTGATTTCGCCATGTATATGGAATGATCACATTACAACAATCCGAATTGTTCAAAATGATGATTTAAATGCTTTCGTTCTAGCAAATAGGATTCGTAACGATTTAACTCACCGAAAACTAAATTCTTCAATTTGGCTTCAGGATTTTCCTTAAAAAATGCAATATACCTTTGTCGTTGTTCTTTAAACTTCTCAATTGCTGTTTGCAAATCTGAATGTTTTAAATCGTCTAGCGTATCTTTTTCTAATTGTGGAAATTGAGAATTCTGCGGAAACTTTTGATAATTGTACAAACTTGCGTGCACCTTATCTAAAATCTTCTCTGGTGTAGCAATTTCAAAATCTTGAATATCTCCAGCAGCAATCTTGTAGGTATACTCTAAATGCTCGATCATGTGTTGAGGTGTCATGATTCCCCATTTAGGTTGATTTGTTTCAGAAAGTTTAGATAAGCATTCCTCGATTTTCTCTTCAGTCATTTCAACAAAGGTTTGTTGTCGTTTTTGCACCATTGTTAAAATAGTTGCTACCGCTACTAAGGGTGTGTCTTTTTCATTTTTTTGGCTATCAGGTCTGTTATCAAAATTAGCATCAAACACTTCAACATGCCATTTTACAATACCACTTGGATGTTCGGCTGAAGCCACATCGCGATCAACTTTTTCCTTACAGGTTAATCGCACATAAATGGTATCGTTATGATACAATGGTCGTAAAAAACGAATGGTATCTAAACCATAATTAGCTGCTACAGGTCCTTTATTTGGATACACAAACAACCCTGCAGCTGCTGAAATTATAAAATAGCCATGTGCAGTACGCTTTTCAAAAATACTACCATCTAAAGAGGTTGTATCTGTATGCGCATAGAAGTGATCCCAAGTTAAATTAGCAAAATTGATGATATCAGAATCTGTAATCGTGCGCTTGTGTGTTTTCATTGACATTCCAGGCTGGATGTCTTCCCAATGGTATTTAAAAGGATGTTGATCAGCGTCTTTATATTTTGCATTTTGCTGATAAATTCCTGTAATCTCAGTAATTGTGGTCGGCGAACCTTGAATAGCAGTACGTTGTAAATAATGTTTAATGCCACGCATTCCTCCCATTTCTTCGCCACCTCCAGCACGTCCTGGTCCACCATGAACCAAATAAGGTAGTGGCGAACCATGACCAGTACTTTCTTTAGCACTTTCACGATTAAGCACCAAAATACGACCATGATGACTTGCTGCATTCACTACATATTCTTTTGCAATACTATCGTTATTTGTAATTATTGAAGACACTAAAGACCCCTTACCCATTTGCGCAAGAGTAACAGCTTCATCTAAAGTTTTATATGGCATTATGGTACTTACAGGACCAAATGCTTCACGTTCATGAACTACTGTATTTTTGAAAGGATCATCGGTTCTTAATAAGATCGGACTTATAAAAGCACCTTTGTTTGCATCTGCGCCAATGGTTTCAATGTTATCTAAATTACCATAAACAATTTCAGCCTCTTTAGCTAAATCGCTAACAGAATCTTTGACCGCATTTACTTGTTGACGACTTACCAAAGCACCCATTCTTACTTCTTTTAATCTAGGATCACCAATAGTCACTTTATCTAAGGCTTTACCTACAGCAATCTGTACATCTTGAACTAAATTTTCAGGAACAATGATACGTCTAATGGCTGTACACTTTTGTCCAGCTTTAACAGTCATTTCCTTTCTAACTTCTTTTATGAAAATATCAAATTCTGGAGTTCCAGGTACAGCATCCTCACCAAGAATTGAAGCATTTAAAGAATCGGCTTCAGTAGTAAAAGGAACCGACTCCTGAATTAATCTAGGATGCGCTTTCAACAATCTTCCAGTACTTGCTGAACCCGTAAACGTGACTACATCTTGTGATTCAACAGTATCTAAAATAGTTTTAACCGTTCCGTTAATGATTTGCAAAGCACCTTCAGGAAGAATTCCAGAATCAATTATTGTTCTAGCAACAGCTTCGGCTAAATATGATGATGAAGGCGCAGGAAGCACAACAGCTGGAACACCAGCCATCCAGTTTACTGCACATTTTTCTAACATTCCCCAAACTGGAAAATTAAAGGCGTTGATATGAACTGCAACTCCTTTTTTAGGTACCATGATATGATGTGCCATAAATCGGCCACCTCGAGATAAATCGATGGGATCCCCTTCAACATGATACGGTTGATTTGGAAATAACTTTCGTAAAGAAGCATTGGCAAATAAATTTCCAAATCCGCCTTCAATATCGATCCAACTATCAGTTCTAGTGGCACCTGTTCGGTAACTTAATTCATAGAATGCATCCTTTCTTTTGGTAAGGTATAGCGCTAATTTCTTAAGCATATTACCTCGTTCTTGAAAGGTCATTTTACGGAGGACTTCACCTCCTTTAGTGCGTCCGTAATTTAAAATTTCAGGAATATCTAATCCTTCAATGGCAACACTTGTAAAAGCTTCGCCTGTTACAGCATCTAAAACAGGGACACCTTCTTCGGTTCCAGTTGTCCATTGACCTTGGACATAATGTTGTATTTTTTTCATAATATTTCTTTCATATTCATTTTATTCTGAAACAAAACGAACTAAAATTCATGTTAAAAAGGAGGAGTGTTTTGTTCTCTACTGCGAATGAACTGACAGCAAACCAACAACAAAATCTAACTTTCCTCCAATGCTTCACCTTACTCAAAGCATACGCCTTGTAGCAAAACATGTTTTTTCTCGTGTTTGTTACACACGTTCTATTATTGCAGCATAGCCTTGCCCAACACCAATACACATTGTAATCAAAGCATATCGTTTCTCTTGCTCATGTAATTCCAGCGCTGCAGAATACGCAATTCTTGTACCAGTGACACCAAGAGGATGCCCAATAGCAATAGAGCCTCCATTTGGATTTAATCTTGGATCGTTATCTTCAAGTCCCCAAGCTCTTGTACAAGCCAAAGCTTGAGCAGCAAAAGCTTCGTTTAGCTCAATAATATCCATATCAGCCATGGTTAATCCTGCTTTTTCTAAAGCTTTATTAGACGCTTCAACTGGACCTATTCCCATTATTCTAGGCTCAACTCCAACCACAGCAGAGCTTACGATTCTGGCAAGTGGTTTAAGGTTATAGGTTTCAACTGCAGTTTCAGAAGCAATAATTGTTGCTGCTGCACCATCATTTAGTCCAGACGAATTTCCAGCAGTAACACTTCCGTTTTCTTTCTTGAAAGCTGGTCTTAATTTTGCTAGCACTTCTAATGAGGTGTTGGGTTTAACAAACTCATCCTTGGCAAAACGAATCGGATCTTTTTTTCTTTGCGGAATTTCGACGGTTACAATCTCCTTAGCAAGTCGCCCATTTTCTTGAGCTTTAGTTGCTTTCATCTGACTCCAATACGCGAATTTATCTTGATCAATTCGGGATATCGCATATTTAGAAACCAAATTCTCCGCAGTATTTCCCATACCATCAGTGCCATACATTTCGTGCATTTTAGGATTTATAAAGCGCCAGCCAAAGGTAGAATCATACATTTTAGAATCACCTCCAAACGCTGTTGAAGGTTTAGCCATCACATAAGGTCCGCGTGTCATATTTTCAACACCACCAGAAATAAACAAATCACCATCTCCAGTTTTAATAGCGCGATTAGCATGAATTATTGCAGAAAGCCCTGAACTACATAAACGGTTCACGGTTTCACCAGGCACAGTAAACGGCAAACCTGCTAATAACGAAGCCATTCTAGCAACATTACGGTTATCTTCACCTGCTTGATTGGCACATCCAAGAATCACATCATCATAAGCTTCTTTAGGAATATTAGGATTTCTGTTTATTAATTCAGAAATCACTAAAGCTGCTAAATCATCTGTTCTCACAGTTGACAATGTACCTTTATAATTTCCTATTGGAGTTCTTACTCCATCTATAATGTATGCTTCTTTCATTCTTTCCATTCTTTTTGAGTTCTGTATACGACACCTTTAAAAAGTGCGACTAATTCATTTCCTCGCTTAACCTCAATAATGTTAAACCCGAGTTTATTATTTACTTTTTCTATGACACATTCAGCCACTAATTCATCACCTTCTTCGAGTGCTTCAATATGATTGATACTGGTTTCAATCGACACAGCATAATTACCATGTGTGTTAGCCGTAAATCCAAAAGCAGTATCAGCAAGCGTATAACTAATACCTCCATGTGCATAATTCATACTATTAAGCATTTCCTTTCGAATGGTCATTCCGACTTTTACACGACCTACTTCGCATTCTAAAATTTGAATTCCCATCCAAGTGCTAAAGGCATCTTGGCTTAACATTTTATATGGAATCTTACTACCTTCCATTGAAGAACGTTCTGTTTTCTTTATTCATTTTACGCAACAACGGACTGCAGCGATATCGATCTTCATGATACTCATTGTATAATTCATCTAGCTTAGACACACACCAAGCAATTCCTTTTTCATCAGCCCAAGCCAAAAGCCCTTTTGGATAATTCACACCTTTGGTCATTGCATTATCGATATCTTCAGCAGAAGCGATATTTAAAAATAAAGCATCAGCAGCTTCGTTGATGAGCATGACTAGAACACGATCGAAAATCTGTTCTGATACGTCTTTATGAGATTCTGAATCACGTTCAGGATGACCATCATTTACAATTCTTCCTGTCTCGTCATAATCATAGTAGCCTTTTCCAGATTTACGTCCTAAGTAGCCTGCTTCAGCAAATCGTTTTTGCGTAAACGCTGGCTTATATCTTGGATCAAAATAAAACGCCGTAAATACGGTTTCAGTCACTGTATAATTTACATCGTTTCCAATAAAATCCATTAATTCAAAAGGTCCCATTCTAAAACCTCCTAAAGTTTTCAAGCTCCAATCTATTGTTGCAAAATCGGCAATACCTTCTTCATAAATTCTCAATGATTCACCATAAAAAGGTCTTGCGACTCTGTTTACAATAAAGCCAGGTGTATCTTTTGCAACTGCAACTGTTTTTTTCCAATCTGAAATCACTTGTACTGATTGATCTAAGACATCTTGAGACGTCTGAATTGCAGGAATCACCTCAACCAATTTCATCAAAGGCGCTGGATTAAAGAAATGAATTCCTATACATCGTTCAGGTTTCTTAAGCGCTGAAGCAATAGACGCAATAGACAAACTTGACGTGTTTGATGCGATGATGCAATCTTCAGACACATAAGATTCTAGTTCAGAAAATACGTTTTGCTTGATATCAAGGTTTTCGATGATGGCTTCAATGGTTAAATTAGAATCTGATAACGCTTTTAATGTATCAACATAAGAGATGTTAGACTGGATACGATGTTTTTCATCAGCATCAATACGCTCTTTTTCGATAAGTCGATTAAGAATTTTATCGAGACTTGCTTTAGCTTTTTCTAAAGCCGCTTTGTTGGTGTCATATAATTTAACCTTACAACCAGAGGTAGCTGCAACTTGTGCAATTCCACTTCCCATTGTACCAGATCCTATAATGCCTACATTCATTTAATTTCCTTTAAAGTTTGGTTTACGTTTTTCAATAAAAGCAGCAACACCTTCGGCATAGTCATTAGATTGCGCCGCTTCAATTTGATATTTAGACTCCATATCCAATTGTTCATCTAAAGTATTGGTCATAGAAGCATTAAACAATTCTTTGATCATTCCTAAAGCTTTGGTAGGCATATTTGCTAATTTTAAAGCGAGTTTCTCAACATCTTGTTCAAAACTATCAAGTGGTATTACTTTATAAATCATTCCTATTCTTTCTGCTTCTTGAGCAGACACCTTATCACCCAACATCGCTAAGGCCTGGGCCTTTTGAAACCCAATTAATCGCGGCAAAAAGTAGGTTCCAGCACTATCTGGCACTAACCCAATTAAACTAAAAGCCTGAATAAAACTTACATGTTCATGAGCTACAACAATATCACAAGCTAAAGCTATGTTTGCTCCTGCACCAGCAGCCACACCATTGATAGCACCAATGATTGGTTTCTGAATAGATCTTATTCTTTTAATAATAGGGTTGTAATGCTCTTCTAGAATTTTTTTAAAGCCAGGATTAAGTTCAGGTGAGGTGACTTCTTTTAGATCCTGACCAGCACAAAATGCTTTACCATTACCAGATAGCACGATTGCTCGCACTTCATTATTAGCCTCACAATCATCTAATATAGATTGCAATGTAAGCGCCATTTCTCTGTTAAAACTATTAAAGACCTCTGGTCTGTTGAGCGTTATGTACGCTATACTGTTTTCAATTTTTAAAAGAATTGAATTATTACTCATACCTTTTTTAATATTTCTAGATACAATTTATTTGTATCGAATCAATCACTTAAAAGTGACCTTGATTTACTTTAAACATTTAAAATAATCGAAGGGTTCTTGACAATCTTCACATTGAAATTGTGCTTTACAAGCTGTAGAGCCAAACTGACTAACTAATCTTGTGTTTTGTGAACCACAATTAGTACATGTTACAATTTTTTTACCTTCCAGCAATACTGCTTTATCTACTTCGGGTTCAAGAGGAGGCGCGATTCCATAATCTTGTAAAGCTTTACGTCCTCTTGGTGTAATCCAATCGGTCGTCCAAGCAGGAGATAAAATCAATTCTATTTCAGAATCATAGCCTGCATTTTTTAATGCGTGTTTAATATCATCACCAATAACATCCATAGCTGGACAACCACTATAAGTAGGTGTAATTTCAACTTTGACGATATTATTTATGATTACTGCCGAGCGCACAACTCCCATATCCATAATAGATAACACTGGAATTTCAGGATCTGACACTTGTTCCAATATTGGAATAAGCTTTTTATCTATATTTTGCTCTATTGATATCATAATTGTTTAATGAAATCCCGAAATAAATTCAGGATAACCAATCAAAGATCTATTACCATTCCATATTAGGATATGTTCTTTGCATGTATTGTAAATCGGCCAAGAGATATCCTAAATGCTCTGTATGAACACCTTTCTTCCCTCCTTTTTGAAACCATTTAGACTCAGGAGTTTCAAGTGTTGCTTCTTCTAAAAGCGCACTAACTTGTTTATAGTAATTCTCCTTCAGCTTTGCTGTATCAACCGCAACACCTTCTTTAATCATGACCTTATCAGACTCTGTTTGATGAAACAATTCATCTGTGTAGGTCCATAGGTCGTTAATCGCTTCTTGCATTTTGAGATGACTTTCTTCAGTACCATCACCTAAACGTTTTACCCAATCTGATGAGAATCTTTCATGATAGCTAACTTCTTTCACGCATTTTTTTGCAATAGCAGATAAGGTTAAATCTTTACTATTCTGAAGTTCAGAAAGAAAAGCCAAGTGATATACATCGAATAAAAATTGACGTGCTATGGTGTAAGCAAAATTTGTATTAGGCTGTTCTGCTAACAAAACATTTTTATATTCTCGTTCCTTTCGAAGCATTGCAATATCATCTTCGGTTCTACCATCTCCTGCAATTTTAGCAGCGTACTGAAAATAACTTCGGACTTGACCAAACAGGTCTAATGAAATATTTGTACAGGCAATATCAGTTTCTAGAGTCGGACCATGTCCACACAGCTCACCCATTCGTTGCCCGAGTATTAAGCTATTATCAGCTATTCCTAGTATGTAGTTATATAAATTGTTATTCATATTTTCTTTAATTGAGACCTTTCGACTGCGCTCAAGGTGACATTCAATTTCAATCTCAAAGGTTCCTACCTTCGCAGGAGTTTTACATATGTTTTACTTCGTCTGGCAAATCGTAAAATGTTGGATGGCGATACACTTTATCTTGAGCAGGCTCAAACAACTCTCCATTATTTTCAGGATTAGAAGCTGTAATATGCTTTGATTCAACAACCCAGATACTTACACCTTCATTACGTCTTGTATAGACATCTCTTGCATTCTCTAAAGCCATTTCAGCATCAGAAGCATGAAGACTTCCGCAATGCCTGTGTTCTAGTCCGTTTTTGCTTCTCACAAAAACCTCCCATAGTGGCCAGTTCTTTTTATTTGACATGATCTTTTATTTAACTGTTTACAAACCTTTAGACAGCACTTTGATAATCTCAATAAGCACTCTTAAGGTAACAAACGCTTAAACCGCTTGTTTTTGTTTTCTATTGTTTTTCTTTTTAGCATGAGCCATGGCAGCATCTCTAACCCATTCACCACGTTCCCAAGCACCAACTCTTGCGTTCATTCTAGCTTTATTCATTGGACCATGGCCTTTAACGACTTGCCAAAATTCATCCCAATCGATTTCACCAAAATCATAGCTGCCGCGTTCTTCATTCCATTTTAAATCAGGATCAGGAATCGTTAATCCGATTAAATCTGCTTGCGGAACCGTTTGATCAATAAATTGCTGACGCAATTCATCATTGGTTTTACGCTTCAATTTCCATTTCATGGATTGTGCAGTATGTACAGATTTATCATCTGTAGGACCTAGCATCATTAAACTTGGCCACCACCAACGATTTAAAGCATCTTGCGCCATTTCCTTTTGCTCAGGTGTTCCGTTAGCCAACTTGATCATGATTTCGTATCCTTGACGTTGGTGAAAACTTTCCTCTTTACAAACACGAATCATTGCTCTAGCATAAGGTCCGTAAGACGTATTACACAAAGGCACCTGATTTATGATAGCTGCACCATCAACTAACCATCCAATTGCTCCCATATCTGCCCAAGTAAGGGTTGGGTAATTAAAGATACTTGAGTATTTGGCTTTACCTGTGTGAAGTTGTTCGTACATCTCATCTCTTGAAATCCCTAGAGTTTCCGTTGCTGAATACAGGTACAATCCGTGTCCAGCTTCATCTTGAACCTTTGCCAACAAAGCCACTTTTCGTCTTAAGGAAGGAGCTCTAGTAATCCAGTTTCCTTCAGGAAGCATCCCAACAATTTCAGAATGTGCATGTTGCGACATTTGTCTAATATGTGTTTGCCTGTACTTTTCAGGCATCCAATCTTTAGGTTCAATTTTTTCATCACGAGCAATACGTGCTTCAAATTGAGCTTCGAGACTAAGAGACTCCTCAGCCCTTAAATTTTTAATTTGATCTTCACTCATAATTTTAGCTTTAAGCTGTTGCCAGCTTGCCAAACGGCAAGCATAGGGCTACAAGCGATTTATATATTTTTCTTTTTCAGTATGTATTGACATTCCTCAGCCTTAGACTAAAATTAGCCATAGCTAAGAAATCGTATTTCATTTTAAACATCAAAATCAACCACAACCTTTTGAGTTAATGGCACAGCTTGACAACTTAGCACCAAATTTTGAGATACTTCTTTATCATCAAGCGCATAATTGATTTTCATTTCGACTTCACCTTCTTTAACTTCACATTTACACGTACTGCACACACCTCCTTTACAAGCAAATGGCAAATCGGCTCCAGCACCTAAAGCTGCATCTAGTATATTATCGTAAGCTTTAGTCATGGTAAACAAAAATTCCTTTCCACCATCAACAATAGTAACCTCAACACCTTCAATATTTTGTTTTGCTAAGCGCTCTGTACGTTTTATATCTTCTTCAGACAATCCTGTTACAAAAAGTTCAAAGTGTATATAATCTTTTGGCAATCCAGCAGCAACGAGATAATCACTAACGTAAGTTACCATTTGTTCAGGACCGCAAAGAAACACATCATTAGTATCTGGAATATCGATAAAAGTGTTACAAAGCACAGTCATTTTATCATCATCAAAACGACCATTGAACAATTCGATATCACGACGCTCCTTCGTTAAAAAATAATAAATTTCGAGTCGGCCGAAATAGGTATTTCTGAGCTGTTCTAATTCTTCTTTAAAGATAATGGATTTTGCGGTTCGATTAACATAAAACAACTTACAGGTTGCCTTAGGCTCTGATTTAAGATGTGTCTTGATCATAGATAGAATTGGTGTAATACCACTTCCAGCAGCAAAAAACAGATAGTTTTTAGACGCCTTAGGTTCTACATCAACTCCAAAATTACCACTAGGTGCCATAACCTCCAGTTCGTCTCCAGCTTTTAAATCGTTGTTGATGTAAGTTGAAAACTTTCCGCCAGGAATCATTTTTACAGCAACTTTCCAAAGGTGCTCATCTGGAGAAGAACACAAAGAATATGAACGACGCACATCTTCACCATTGATATCAGTCTTGAGTGTTAAATGCTGACCTTGCCTGAATTTGAATGCATTTTGAAGTGCTTCAGGAACTTCAAAAGAAACAACCGAAGTATCCTCGGTTTCTTTGTAAATATCTGAGATTCTTAGTTTATAAAATTCAGCCATAAATCATTATAAATTCAAAAACTAACGCTTGTTAGTTTAGAGAACAAATATACAAAATTTTATTCGGATTTAGGTATTAATTCCATTGATGAGCGTATCACTCAAACTCAAGGCTAGCTCATTAATGTTAAGGTCTTCTTTTTTAGGAATCCAAAGATAAAGTGATCGTAAAGTTGAAAGCATAGAGAACATAATAACTTCAGGATTACTTTGCCTAATCTCTGATTTAGAAATTCCTTCTCTAATAATATCAAGGAATTTATTTTCATAATCATTCCTTAGCTTCAGATAATACTCTAATTGATCTTCGAGGTGCATCCAATCATTGTTTAAGGATGCCATTCCGTTGGTATTATTAGCAGTAATTTGAACATGCAGTGCCACAATACTTTCAAGCTTTGAGATATTAGATATGTCAGAATCACTTATAGACTGCATACCTTCGGTAAATTTTTCAGCAATAGCTATAATAATTGATTTAAGAATATCTTGCTTAGAATTAATATGATTGTACAGACTTGCTGCCTTAATACCAAGCGCAGACGCTAAATCACGCATTGTAACAGCGCTGTAACCTTTCTCCTTAAACAGTTTAGCAGCAGTAGAAATAATTTCTTCTTTACGTGTTTCTTGTCTCATTTATAACTTGAGTTCATAAAAATTATCGAGACTGTTTAAAGGACGTTCATTATATTCTAAAGTCCAACCCAAAGAATTTGTAAGAATGTAAAATTTAGACAACTCACTAAGGAGTCGGTTTTTAGCATTAGATCTCAAATCTGAAGCATTCACTTTTTTAAGAAGCGATTCTTTTACAGATTCATTTATAGCATTATAATCTTGCGCTTCGAAAGGGTTTAAAAAATCTGCTTGAATATCATAGTATTCAAGTTCTGGATGAATCTTAACTTCAGCTTCAGGAATAGATAATAGTCTTAGTATTTTATTTTCCTGATCTATCTCATACGATATCAAACTTAGATCGTAAGCAATAGACACATTAGCATTGACTACAACCAGTGCTTTTTTTTCAGCTTCTAATAAATCGCCAAACACACCTTTTGAATTTTCGTAACTCATCACTTCACTGAAATGACCTTCAGTAACCACAAGCTTACCAACATTTTTGACTTGTTTTTCAATAAGCGCTGTATTTTCCTTTAAGGTAATTTCTTGCTCTTTTTTATCACCACAATACTTAAATGTAAAGAGTATAACCAAGGTAATTACAACACCAAATATGATTTTTCGCATAGGCTAATTTAATTATAAATATTGTTTTTAAGAGATATTAAAAATTTTAAGTGACCTAATTAAAAAATGAGTGTCTAAAATAATCCAGACAAACAAAATTTAATATAACACGCTTAGCAATGAACAGAAGATTATACATATCCTTAATTATTTTAATGATGTCCTCTTTTTTGGTGTATGGTCAAGACATAATGTTTCAAAAAAATGTTAATCATAGTGCCAGAGAATTGACACAACGTTTAAACGACAATAGAGACAGCTTAGTACTTAAAACGAAGATTAATAAAATTCAGCAAGTTGATATTTTTAACGACGACTTTTCTGAACATATCGAAGTTAACGATTACGCAACAAAAATTGACTTAAGTACTTTACCATATGGCGATTTTATTGTTCAAGCAAAAATTGATAATAAATTTATAATAATGTTCTTAAAGAAAAAGAACAACGATGCTTTTACGTCTAAAAACCTAAATGATTTTTATAATAATACCTATGCTGCTAAACGCAGTTCTAATTATAAAGAAAAAGGTAAGCGCACTGTATACTACTGGGTTGTTTCTGAAAGCAACTCAAACTTTGGAGCTACAAAATCAATGAAACTTGAGTACAAGGAAGAAGTTGTAAAGTTGATATCTAAACACCAACTAGAGTTAAAGTCGGAGGTAGGCAAAGACAATAAACTCTATGTCTATGCTATATATGATAAAAACAAGTTTATGAAAAAGCAGTTTAGAAATCCTGATTATTATAAAACTGCTGAATCTTCAGAGACCTTTAATGTTGAGCCTTTTTATGTTACAAAAGAAGAGACACCTACTAAAACTTTACCATAATTCGTATCATAAATTACATCTTAAATCCCTATAACAAACACCTCAGATGCAAGTATTAATGATATATAAATAATCCCTATCAATTACTTTTTAAAACCTGAAATTTAGCTATTTCAGGTTTTTTTATTACTTTAGATATACCAAATCTTATCATTATGCCTAAAATAACCTACATTTTAGCAGCAATGCTGCTATGCGTACCTTTCTTTTATGGTCAGAATATTACCTTTCACGAGAATGTAAATTACAGAGCTAGTGTACTAGATCAACACCTAGACAATGACAAGAATCTACTTTTTTTAGAAAGCAAGAACGATCCTATCACTCACATTGAAATTTTTAATGATACGTATTCAAAAAGTATTAATGTCAACGATACTAAAACCTCTATAGACTTAAACACTTTACCTGTTGGTAATTTTGTTATTCAAGCAAAAGTTGATACAAAGTTTATCATTATGTACATTGAAAAAACTGGAAGTACTGTTCTAGCTTCTAATGACATTGTTGATAAAAGTCTTGAAATTAACCCAACTACAACCTTAAATTCTATAAAGAATATTGAAAAATCTGAAGCCATCTATTATTGGGTAGTTTATGAAAGCAACTCCAACTTTGGCTCTAGTTCTAAAATGAGTTTAGAATATAAAGATGCTATCTTCAAAATAATTTCTAAGCACAAATTAGAACTAAAATCTAATGTTGCTAAATCCAACAAGCTTTTGATTTATGAAGTGTTTAAAAAATCTGAGTTTATGGATAAGCAATTTCGCAATCCAACCTATTATAAATCAGATGACGCATCAAAGTTTTTAAACACCAAACCACTTTATGTGTCTAGCAATGATATTGAAGATGATTTTTAGACAGAATCTAAAAAACAAACTCTTTTAATAAGAATTTTCTTTCTATTTTAAAATTTTGTCTTAACTTGTATTCTGCCTAGAACCTAAATTTTTAGGTAAATCATTGATAATGAGTAAATATATCTACTTCCTTTCCTTCTTTTTGATAACAACACTTTGTTGTGGTCAAAATATTAGCTTTGAGGCTAACATCAATCACAAGGCAAAAAGTTTAAAGCAAGGTCTTAACAAAAATGGTGACAGTCTTATTTTAGAGAGCACCAAAAAACCGATTCATCAAGTTGATATTTTTAATGACGACATCTTAGAAAGTTATGATGTTAACGCTCACAAAACCAAAATTGATTTGAATGTTTTACCTGCTGGAAATTTTATTATTCAAGCAAGAGTTGGAAAAAAAAGGATTATAATGTCTTTGGAGAAAAAAGACGGTGTTAACATTGCTATGATTAGGCTTAAGGAGAAAATGGAAAACGAACACGTTGACTCTCTAATTAGCATTCCTAATCGAAAACTAAAGAAAAAAATCAAACTTAAAAACCCTATTTACTATTGGGTAGTATATGAAAGCAATTCAAATTTTGGTGCCAGAAAATCAATGAAATTGGTTTACAAAAATGAACTTCCTGAACTTATAGAAAAAAATAAGTTTGAAACGCAATCTAAAGTTGCTCAAAATAACTCTCTTCGCATTTATGCAATTTATGACAAAAATAAATTCATGAAAAAGCAGTTTAGAAATCCTAAGTATTACAAATCGGTTAAGAAATCTAAAATTTTTAATACTGTACCTTATTACGATTCCACCAAGGAATAATTATTCTTTAGTAAATCTGTAAAACTTCAACTACAATAGCGTTTCAATTTTAGCGCTTAATTGTGACTACTAAAACAGTTCACACCTAAACTTTCTATATACATTTTAAAAAAAACTTAATTTTTTTAAAACCCTACGCTTAAAAACTTCGTATGTATTGGTGGATGTTCTTAAAACACCTGTAAATAAGGGTATTAAAAGTCATCTCCCTTAATCTATTTCTTTACAAGACAGTAAATAAAGGCCTACACAAAGTAGATTAAACTATTAAAACCAACTATTATGCTTAAATTTTACACCACATTCGCCTTTATTTACATCACTACATTTTCGTTTGGTCAACACATAATGTTCCAACAAAATGTAAATCCGAAAGCACAAGTCCTTCAACAAATTTTAAATGATGAGCAAAATAGTCTAGTTCTTGAGACTGATTCAGAAACGTTTCATCAAGTTAACATATTCAATAACGAGTTTTCAGAAAGCTATGATGTTCAAAACAATAAAACAACAATTGATCTTACAACATTACCTTTAGGAAACTATATCGTACAGGCTAAGTTGGATAACAAAAGAATTATCATGTACCTGGAGAAAAGTAAAGACCTAAAACAAATGTCTACAAAAACTAACGTGGTAGATGTTATTTCGGAAGAAGACATACAAACAAAACACATAACTAAAAACATTACGAAAAAGAAAAAAGCAAATTACTATTGGGTAATCTCAGAAAGCAATTCAAATTTTGGCTCAAAAAGATCTATGCGATTGGAATACAAAGCCGATATTGAAAAATTGATATCTAAGCACAAGTTAGAGTTACGATCAGGTAGTGGAAAAGACAATACGTTAGTTATCTATGCTATTCACAACAAATCTAAGTTTATGAATAAGCAATTTAGAAACCCTGAATATTATGAAACAACTGATGCTTCGAAGCACATTGATGCTGAGCCTTATTACGCATCAAATGTGAATAGTTTCAGAACTGAAAACCCATAAAACACTGTTTAGAAAGCTTCTGTGTGCCGCTGAACACTAATTTCATAAAGCCAAACCTTTGTTCTGCAGAAGTTGCTTAAACAAAAAAGCATTAGTCTTTTTCATTCTTTTGAAAACCTGACTAATGCTTTCTCTTTTATAATTGATTAATAGCATCACAAACTTAAACTTTACATTTTGAACCTATGTTATGTATAGTTTAATGAAGTATTAAATCTTACTTTTTGAGTTCTAATTTTTCGGCAAAATAATCGCAAAAATCCATCATAGTAGCAGACATCTTTTCGTCTTGCGTTGCTCTGTGAAATGTTTTACTCATTTCTACTAAGGTTTGATGAAAAAACACTTTCATCTCATCAACAGGCATATCTTTGGTCCACAAGTCTATTCTCAAAGTTTCCTGAGCTTCACTATCCCAAACTGCTAACATCATTGCTTTTGCTTCAGCATTTGAAATCCCGCCATCCTCTGCGCTCCACTTTAATTTTTCAGGAACACGATTTTCATCCAATTCTACACTTAATTCAATTTTAGATGTATGATTATTTGCCATTATTTAGGTGGTTTATAATTTGATTTATTAAAAATTTCTGTTGGATCGGTTTTCAGCATATCCATTAATGATACGTCATTATTTTGCATATATGCTCTAACAATTTGCCATCCTATGTATCGCCCAAGACGTCCAGGTGATTCTCTATCTAACTCTAAGTAAAACTTTGTAAAAGGCGCATCAGCAACAAAACGTGCTGGCAAGCTACTATCTGTACTAAACAAGTATTCGTTTTCAATAAGATGCGTCCAAATTTGGGCTTCATTAAGTTTTGCAAATTGAAGTTGGGTTGGTGTGTAACCAATCTTTTCTTCATCTGTTTTAAACGGAATCATTTTATCCAGAAAATACAATTGCTTTCCAAAAAAAACCATATCGTCTAACAAGGTTTTCTTTTGAGCTTGATAAATAGAACGCTCTGCATAGGAAGTGGCTACACTAGGCACAATTTGCTCTGGCACCATATTTTGAGTTTTATACCTTGGTATGTCGCCATAAAATTCATGCTCACTCCCTAAGAAATTATCTAAAGCAATTAACACAATAGTATCTGTTACAATAACTTTATTTCTATAATCAACATCATTAGTTAGTGTAATAACTCTTGGCACAGAAAACGATTTATCATAATATTTAAGATGCTGAAACAACCTCAGCAACTCAGTTTCAACAGTTTCAAAATTTCCTATATGTGACTGCACTTCTTCAAATAAGTGCTCTTGCAATGTATCCTTCATTCTGTATAGCCAAACAGAATCTGGAATTCGTTTAGAAAACAAAAAAGGAAATGCCGATTTTAATTTAGGTAGATCTTCAGGTTCTGCCTGATTAAAAGCACGATCAAATCGTTCAATCAAAAGATCAATTTCAATTTCAGCAATTTCGCTTTCAATTTTATCCTCTTTCCCGCAAGAGACAACTGCTAAAAACAGGATTAAAACCCATACAATTCTATTTACAATCATCGATTAAAACTTAAGCTGTATTAATTTTTATTACTAACGCTATTGCCTTATTTTTGTTTTGCAAAGGTACTATTCTTTGTATTAAATCCCATTAAAATGCAAACAGAAAAGGTTATAGATCACATTGTAAACTGGTTAAAAGATTATGCTAATAATGCAGGAGTAAAAGGCTTTGTTGTTGGTATTTCTGGAGGTATAGATTCTGCAGTAACATCAACATTATGTGCAAAGACTGGACTTCAGGTATTATGTATAGAAATGCCAATTCATCAAGCTGCTAGTCATGTTAGTCGTGCTCAAGAACACATTGCTCAGCTTAAACAACGCTTTCAAAATGTAAGCGATACTCGAGTAGATCTCACTCCTGTTTTTGAAGAGTTTAAAACTGAAGTCTCGCTTGAAGGCAAACAGGCAACTGTTGATATGGCCTTAGCTAATACAAGAGCAAGATTACGAATGACAACTTTGTATTATCACGCAGGGTTACTCGGACTATTAGTTGCAGGCACAGGGAATAAAGTTGAAGATTTTGGTGTTGGCTTTTACACTAAGTATGGTGATGGAGGTGTTGATTTAAGTCCGATTGCCGATTTGCTCAAGTCTGAAGTTTATGCAATTGGAGCGCTTCTTGACGTACCAGAATCTATTATGAAGGCGGCACCTAGTGATGGTTTATTTGGTGATGCCCGAAGTGATGAAGACCAAATTGGCGCCTCATATCCAGAATTAGAATGGGCTATGGCTCAAAAAGACCTTGGTAAAACTGAAGCAGATTTTGAAGGAAGACAACTTGAAGTCTTCAAGATTTTTATGCGTTATAACAGAAATAATCAACACAAAATGATTCCAATTCCAATTTGCGAAATCCCTAAAGAATTAAAATAAATATCGAATAAAACACTATAAAATAGCTAAGTAATCGGTTTTTTTATTAATTTTACCAACAGTAGTCTCCACAATTTTGAACTTAACGCGCTTAAGTTCTGACCTTAAGAACCAACTAAATAAAATATCATGATTAAGGTATTAGTAGTAGATAGCCATCCTATAGTTAGGAATGGCTTAGAACTCGTATTCAAGGAGCATAGTGACATTGATGTTGTTGGCACAGTTGGAAGTGGTGTAGATATCTTTGAATTTGTTAGACGCCATCCTGTTGATGTAATCATCTCAGAAATCGACCTTCCTGAATTAAACGGAATAACTGCATTAAGAGCAATCAAAAAAGAACATAGTAATATTAACATCATTATGTTTAGCTACCATCCTGAAGAAATTTATGCGATTAGTACTATAAAAGCTGGCGCTTCAGGTTATGTCTCTAAAAAAGAACCTATTGAGGTTATTGAAAAAGCAATTATAAGAGCTTCAAAAGGCGATTTGTACTTAAGTGAAAAAATGTCTAAACACCTTAAGTATGATGATACTAAGAAATCTAGAAGCCGAATCTATAAACGTCTATCAACACGTGAAGTGGAAGTTCTCAAGTTGTTATCCTCTGGAAAAAAGAACAAAGAAATTGCTCAAGAGCTTGGTATTAATGAGAAAACGGTTAGTACTTACAAAGCACGTTTGTTTAAAAAACTGAATGTTACCAATTTAATTGATTTGGTAAATCAAGGAAAACACATGGATCTTACTTAGACCTTTCCTCCTATTACTTTTCCTAATTTTCTTGAAAGCAACATTTTCAACCCAAGGTAATCCTTTACATCTTCTAGGATGGATTTTGAGTTCACATCATCTTTCAATGTTTCATTTTGATATTCGGCAACCTTTTTATCAATAAGATAACAACGTAAGGTAAGTATCGTCTGGTTTACAAGTTGTGCTACTCCATGTTCTTTTTCCTTCGGAATAATATGATTGCGCTCCCAATCATGTAAACTGTAACGTTCGTCATCCATCAAAATAGTAGTGACTTCTTCAGCTAATTCCTGATCGAGCTTATTCACAAAGTTTTTGGTTGAGAAATCAGGTTCTTGATGTAAGGTATCAATTATAGAATAGTAAAGGTTTTTAAACTGCGGATTACTAAATTGCATCTCATCTTCTTGTAAATCTAAATATACTTTTTCAAACACTTTGGCATTGTGAACTACAGGTTCTAATTGCAATTCGCCATCTTCGGTTTCTTTCAACACCAGATCTTCAAAATCTTCAGTTTCATTTCCGTAAAGCAATAAGATCTCTATGATTTTTCGCTCCAATTCATATTGTAAATCAACTTTAGGCGCTTTGGGTTCAGGTTTAACAACATCAAAGGCTTTTTGCAATTGTGCTTTGTAAGCGTTATTAGCATCCTGTCGCTCCTTTTTGTTGATTTGTGCTAAGGTAGAAAAGAGTACATCTTCACTAATGTCCATAATACGAGAACACTCTTGAATGTAAATTTCCTTTTTGATCTGATCGGGAATTTTGGAAATGCTATTGACAATATCTCTAATGGTCTCCGCTTTCTTTATAGGATCGTTGTTAGCCTCTTGAATTAAAAGAGACGCTTTAAACTGAATAAAATCCTTAGCATTGTGTTCAAGGTAAGTCGTGAGTTCTTCAAGTGTGTTTTTCTTCGCAAAACTATCTGGATCTTCACCTTCAGGGAAGGTACAGACCTTAACATTCATACCTTGCTCAAGAATTAAATCGATACCACGTAATGATGCGCGTATTCCTGCAGCATCACCATCAAATAATACTGTAATATTTTTTGTTAGTCGGTTAACGAGTCGAATCTGCTCTGGCGTTAATGCTGTTCCAGAAGAAGCCACCACATTTTTAATTCCTGTTTGATAAAACTGAATCACATCTGTATAACCTTCAACCAGATAACAATTATCTTCTTTGGCTATACTTTGCTTAGCATGGTAAAGTCCGTAAAGCACTTTACTTTTATGATAGACTTCACTCTCAGGAGAGTTTAAATACTTTGCAGCTTTTTTATCAGTTTTCAGAATTCGACCTCCAAATCCAAGAACACGTCCGCTCATACTTAAGATTGGAAACATCACACGACCTTTGAATCGGTCAAACTTCTTATCATCCTTAACAATGGTCAATCCTGTTTTCTCTAAAAACTCAAGTTGGTATCCTTTTTTTAAGGCTTCATCTGTAAAAGCTTGCCAATCATCAAGGGAATAACCCAAGTTAAAGGTTTTAATGATCTCATTGGTAAAGCCACGTTCTTTGAAATAACTCAATCCAATAGCTTGACCTTGATCTGTATTGAACATAACCTTTTGGAAATAGCTATTTGCAAAATCATTAACGAGATATAAGCTTTCACGCTCATTAGCAACTTCTTTTTGTTCATTGGTAAGTTGCGTTTCTTCAATCTCAATATTGTATTTTTTAGCTAAATACTTAATGGCTTCAGGATAGGTAAAATGCTCATGCTCCATTAAGAATGTGACCACATTTCCGCCTTTTCCACTAGAAAAATCCTTCCATATTTGCTTGACTGGAGAGACCATAAAACTTGGAGATCGCTCATCGCTAAACGGACTCAAGCCTTTGAAATTACTTCCTGCTTTTTTCAGTTGAACAAAATCACCAATAACCTCCTCAACGCGAGCAGTTTCAAACACTTGTTCTATGGATCTTTGTGAAATCAAAAAATGAAAAAAATTGGATGGTAAATTTAGGGTATTCTTAGCTAACAAAAAAGCTTCATCACACAAGGCAATGAAGCTTTTATATTAAGAAGGTTTGAATTTAATCTAAATCTAATCGCAAGCCTAAAGAAATATTATGTTGATCGACAGCCTGATCTTTAAAAACAGGATTCAGATCGTATTTCATATACAAACTCACTTCATCTATACCAACATAAGCACTTAAACCATAAATAAAATCTGAAGTATTGTAACTACGCTTGATCTTCTGTTTTACACGATCACCATCTTCCTTATAACGTAATTTTTGTTGCGTACCAATATTAAAACCTGCATAACCTCCAATACCAAACTTTAATTGTCTTCTGGTAGAATACCTAAAATGAGTATCGTAATCTATTTTTCGAGAAGGTCCAAATTCAAAATGCACAGGAACGACTAGCGTTGACACTCTAAACTCAGCTTCTCTTAAATCATTTGGAAACTCCTCCAAAGTGGTAACATTATCATTTTGCACAAAATACTTATCGTCTTTTGGTGTAAACTTATTCCATTGAAATGACAAACCGTATTTTAAGCGTACTGCATTAGATTCCTTAAATAAACGCGTTTTCCATGACAATCCAAGTTCTACAAAACCTGAACCAAGCACACTGTAAGTATCGCCAATATCTTTACCATCTATAATGGCATTATTAGCGCCAAGTGCAAAAACAAACTCAGAGGTTGTTCGCTTGTCATATTTTTTGGGCTTGGTCTTTTTATCCTTTAAGTCTATAAAAAATCCTCTTGATCCAATATTAATAGACATTGAGTTTTCATCAGTAATCACATGATCTGAATCAGGATTACGCTTTAAAAGATTGATCTTTGCATCGATGATAGCAATTCTATCTTCAATATTAGCAGCACGTCTTATTGCGGCTTCCTTTTTTAGTTTATCGGCTTCTTCCTTTGATATTTCGCCATTATCAAATCTTTTATTTATTGCCTCAACTTCTTGTTTTAGAAACTCCTTTTCCTTAGCCGTAATGGTGTTCTTAAGTTCCTCTAAATTAATGATCTTTAAACCAACTTCTTTGTTTGGGGTCTTCTGATCTACTACAGAATCTTTTTGAGTTTCCTGAGCGCTACATAGCCCTACAATTAGGCATAAGGCGAGCAGCACTACATGTTTAGTAATAGTGTTCATAATGTTTGATTTTTTTAATTGATGTGTGTTAAACGTTTGTTTTTTGATTTCTGATTTTAATTATTTCTTTCGGCTACTGCAGTTTTAACCGAACTGAAATTGTCTTTTAAAGCATCAAATACTTTTGCTCTAAATGACTGCTCTAACTCAACTTCAACGTCTTGAAGTAAAGCATCAGCACTAACGGTTTGGGTAGTTTCGTCAAATATTTTTTGTCTTAAGATATCGCGTTGCGCTTGTTTGAGTAGTGAATCTATCTCTCGATTAGACACTGAAGTTTCAGATTGTTGCATCGCCTTAATTTCGGCAACAACTTCAATAACTTTTAAATCTTCTGCACTTAAGACCTTAATAGGCGTTTCTTTTTCAACCTCCTTAATAACATCGGGTTTATCAATAGAAGCTACAGTGTTTTCTAAAGGCTGTTCTTCAATAATTTTTGGTTGCTTGTCTGAAATAGTCGCTTGATATACATTTTCAGTATTCGATTCAGAAACTGAAGCTGCATTAGATTCTGAAGTCATCACTAGTTCTAAATCCTGATTTTTGATCTCTTGGTTAACCACAGCATCTTGAACATTTTCTTCTGTAACATCAGTAGTAACACTTGGCTTATCATCAGTAGTAACAATAACAGGTGCTGTACTTTGCGATGTAGCGTTTTTATTAAACTGCGTGATTATAAAAACAATACCAATAACGCTAGCGGCTATTCCTATCCACCAAAACCTAGTTGTTTTGTGTTGCTTTTCATGAGCATCCAAACGACTTTGCAAGGTATTCCAAGCTTCTGATGATGGCTCTAAGCTTCGTCTTTCAAGCTTATCTTTTAATTGATCTTCAAATTTAATTGGTGCCATAACTCGTGGTGTTTAATTCTTTTATCTTTTTCTGAAGCATTTGTCGCGCTTTAAATAGTTGCGATTTTGAAGTCCCTTCAGAAATATTCAACAACTCTGAAATTTCCTGATGCTTATAGCCTTCAATTGCATACATAACAAATACCATTTTGTATCCTTCAGGAAGTTCATCTATCAATTGCTGAATTTGAGCAACTTCAATATTTGAATTAATATTGTTAGAATGGTCGTGCGGAACAGTCACATCTTCATAAGAAAACTCAATTCGCTTTTGCGTTCTTAAAAAAGATATGGACTCTCTTACCATAATTCGTCTCATCCATCCTTCAAAACTTCCTTTATTTTGAAAACTCTTTAAGTTTGTGAACGCCTTAAAAAAACCATTCAACATCACTGACTCTGCATGCTGAATATCTTTGATATAATAACGACAAACGCTTAACATTTTTGACGCATGAATTTTATATAATTCCTGCTGAGCCTCTCTATTATTTTGAGTGGCTTTTTTAATTAACGAAGTGTTGTTGTTATGTAATTGTATTACTTTCAAACGAACTTATTTAGAGTCTTCTATTTCATAGACGCAAGTAGGTTACAAAAGGTTGCCTAAAGGATAAAAAAAATTATTTTTTTCTATCTATCACATAGTTCACCATAAGCTCTAAGGCAGATTTATATTGGGATTCCGGATAATTATCTAAAAGTTGCAAAGCTTCTTTTTGAAAGGATTTCATTTTGTTTACAGCATATTGCAGACCATTATTTTCTTTCACAAAAGCAATGACCTCCTTTACTCTTTTTTTATTTTTATTATGGTTTTTAATAGAATTGATCAGCCACTCTCTTTCCTTTTTAGTTGAATTATTGAGCACATGAATAAGAGGCAGCGTCATTTTCTGCTCTTTGATATCTAT
Source organism: Bacteroidia bacterium (assembly GCA_030430385.1). GTDB lineage: Bacteria > Bacteroidota > Bacteroidia > Flavobacteriales > Flavobacteriaceae > Psychroserpens. The sequence goes on along the minus strand of JAUIFO010000005.1, from coordinate 100,660 downwards.
TCCTGTTGGCTTACCAATAGCTTCCTCTCCATAATCAAACAGATCATCTTTAATTTGGAAAGCCATACCAATAAGTTCTCCAAACTTACGCATGGTTTCAACATCATCTGAATTTGGTTTTACAGAGGCAGCACCTAAGCTACAACACGCCGCAATAAGCGTTGCTGTTTTTTGCCTAATGATATCATAATACACAGCTTCAGTAATATCTAGTTGTCTGGCTTTTTCTATTTGAAGCAATTCACCTTCACTCATTTCACGAACTGCAACCGAGATGATTTTAAGCAAATCAAAGTCATTATTATCAATAGATAACAAAAGTCCTTTAGATAATAGGTAATCTCCAATAAGTACAGCAATTTTATTTTTCCAAAGTGCATTTATTGAAAAAAACCCACGCCGCCTGTTACTATCATCTACCACATCATCATGCACTAAAGTTGCGGTGTGAATTAGCTCAATCACAGAAGCTCCTCTGTACGTGCGTTCACTAACCTGACCATTATTGATCATTTTGGCTACTAGAAACACAAACATAGGACGCATTTGCTTGCCTTTCCTGTTTACAATGTAGTGCGTTATTCTATTAAGAAGCGCTACTTTGCTAGACATCGATAATAAGAACTTTTGCTCAAAAAGTTCCATTTCATAGGCAATAGGCTGCTTAATTTGTTCTGTTATTTTCAAAATGCAATACTTATAAAAACAAACCTAGTAAAAAAAAAGACTATTTTACTTGAAGCGCATCCCAAAATATACTTATATTTCAATTAAAATCCATTTATGAAAAGAACACTACTCCTGTTATTTTGTTTAAGTCTTATTGCTTGTAACAATGACGATGATTCAAATGTGAATGATACTGTCGAATTATCTGATAATGTAGAAATCTATGAAGAAGCCTTAATTGATGACGATTTACTATTAGCCATTGAAAACGGTGGAAACACTTCGTATTTACTCAACAAACAAGGGCATCGTGTTTATGAATGGAATTTTGATACTAATCTAGGAAATGATTTAGAAATTCTACCTGACGGAAGACTTCTTGGAATGTTTAAAGTGTTTGGTCCTGAAATAGATTTTGGAGGTGGTGGCGGAACCGTAAAAATATTAAGTCCGAATTCTGGTGTCTTATGGCAATACACTTACCATTCTGAAGATTACATTGCGCATCACGACGTAGAAATGCTCCCAAACGGCAATGTCTTGTTTATATCTTGGGAACGCGTCGATGCTATTACTGCTCAAGAAAACGGTGTCAATGTCACTCACGACATTTTTCCTGAATCCCTTATTGAAGTAGATACTCAAACCAATCAAATTGTTTGGAGATGGAATAGTTTCGATCATATTATTCAAAACTCAAATCCAGACAAGGATAACTTCGGCAACCTTAATGAAAATCCACAACTCATCAATATCAATTATAACAGCAGCATAAGTAATGGAGACATTATGCATGCCAACGGCATTGATTATGATGAGGTAAGAGATGTTATTTATTTGAGTGTTAATTTTTACAGTGAAATTTGGGTAATTGATCATAGCACTACTACAGAAGAAGCTGCTACAAGTAGTGGTGGTAATTTCAACAAAGGTGGTGATCTACTGTACCGATTTGGGAATCCAGAAACTTATGACAGTTTAGGCGACAGGTTATTTTACAACAATCATTTCCCAAACCTTATAGAAAAAAACGTACCAGGCAAAGACAATATGTTGGTCTTTGTAAATAAGGATAATAACCAAGAACAATCTGCTGTTTACGAGTTTGATTTACCCGAAACCTTTAATTTATTACCAAATACCAATAACGAACCACAAGTCGTATGGCAATTTACAGATCCTGATATGTATTCTAGGATTATTTCAGGTGCAGTTCGACTCAAAAACGGAAACACTTTAATTTGTGATGGAGGCTACGGATTATGGGAAGTGACACAAAATGGTGAGATTGTTTGGAAATTTAACAGTCAAAATGTTAAATTTTGGCGAAGTTACAACTACAATCCCGCTGATGATGCCATTTCTCAATTGGACTTACAATAAAAATACTATATTTGTTTAATAATCAATTTAATCTTTAGCTTTATGAAAAAAATTACGCTTTTATTTCTTTTTTGTTTAACTGTAAATTTTTGGTCGTATAGTCAGTGTACGAACCCTGTATATCAGTGGCCTAACGCTACTGTTACTATTGGTGCTACACCTGGTTTACAAACTATTGCTACGAATAACTGGCCGCAAAACGAATTTTCTGTCATTGATGGTTTAGTTCCTGGTAACATGTATACTGTAACTGCCAGTCCAGCTGCTTACATTACGGTAACAACAGATGGAACAACAGTAGTAACTCATGGTCTAGCTTCTGTGAGTTTTACTGCATCAACTACTGGAATCACTGTATACTGGACAGCAGATGCTGCTTGTAATGATGGTGGTCAAGTAGACACATTAACTCAAATTGAGTGTACTTCTTGTACTTGTACTGCTACAGCAGCTCCTGTACTTGAAAACCCAACACCTAGTGATGGTAATATGATGGTACCTATCGTACCAGATGGTGCTGATTTATTAATCACTCCTTTTGAGTGGGAAGACAATGGTGATCCATCAGACTCTTACACGTTATCACTTGGTATCACACCTGCTGGTAATGATATTGGAACTTTAGATCCAGCTACAAACGGAAATGGAATTATTTACACGTGGACTGAAAATACAACTTACTATTGGTTTGTAACTGGTACAAACTGTCAAGGTACTACTACAAGTCCTGTGTGGTCATTTACTACAGCTGCTTGTAACGAAACAACAGCGCCAACTTGTGGAAACTTATTACTTCCAGCAGACAACGATCCAGATGTTGGTACTGTTGAAGCAACAAATGGTACTAGAGAAGTTAACTTATCATGGGAAGTTGTTCCTGGAGCACTAGCATACAATATCACTTTTGATGGTAATGACTTAGGAAGTACAGCTGATACTGATATTGATATTTTCGGATTAGATTACGACACGCAATACACGTGGTCAGTTTCACCTATTAATTGTTTTGGACAAGCAACTGGTTGTGCAACTAGAACATTCACAACTGAGCAAGATCCTAACTTGAGTATTTCTGAATTCGACATCAAGGCACTGTCTGTATATCCAAACCCTGTTAAAGATGTTCTTAATGTTAAAACTGATTTAGCGTTAGAATCTATTGAAGTATTCAACATCTTAGGTAAAAATGTACTTACTGTAAGTGGTAACCAAATTTCAGATAATAGTATTAACCTTTCTGCTTTAAACAATGGTGTTTATTTTGTAAACATCTTTGCTGAAGGCAATAAGGAAACTATAAAAGTTATTAAGGAATAGATTATTCCTTATATAGACACAAAAAAGAGCTACAAATTGTAGCTCTTTTTTTATGTTGATTTATTTGCTAATTGACCACAAGCGGCATCAATATCTTTCCCTCTTGATCGCCTTACAGTGACAGTGATATTATGAGCTTCAAGTGTAGAAATGTATAAGTCTAATGCTTTTGAATTTGCTTGTTGAAATTCACCATCATCTATAGGATTATATTCAATGAGATTGACCTTACTAGGTGCGAATTTACAGAACTCAACTAAAGCATCTACGTCTTTTTTTGAATCGTTAATGCCATCCCAAACCACATACTCGTAGGTAATTCTGTTTTTAGTTTTGGCATACCAATATTCTAGAGCTTCTCTTAAATCTTTTAATGGAAAGGTCGCATTGAAAGGCATTATTGATGTTCTTACTTCATCAATTGCAGAATGAAGCGAAACGGCTAACTTAAATTTCACTTCGTCATCTGCCATCTTTTTAATCATTTTCGGAATTCCTGAAGTTGACACCACAATACGTTTTGGGGACATCCCTAATCCTTCAGGAGACGTAATTTTATCAATTGCCTTAAGCACATTATTATAATTCATTAATGGCTCTCCCATTCCCATAAATACAATATTACTTAATGGTCTGTTGTGATACAACCTACTTTCTCTATCAATAGCAACAACCTGATCATATATTTCATCAGGATTCAAGTTTCGCATACGCTTCAATTTAGCAGTAGCACAAAACTTACAATCCAAACTACAACCAACCTGACTAGACACGCAAGCTGTCGTTCTATTCTTAGCAGGAATTAAAACAGACTCCACAATTAATCCGTCGTGTAAACGCACAGCATTTTTTATTGTTCCGTCAGAGCTGCGCTGTAATTGATCAACCTCAATGTGATTTATGGTAAAATGACGCTCAAGCATTTCTCGAGTATCAAGAGAAATATTGGTCATATCTTCAAAACGATGTACACTTTTATTCCAAAGCCACTCGTAAACCTGATTCCCTCTGAAGGCTTTATCACCTTCTTTGACGAAAAATTCTCTGAGTTGCTCTTTGCTTAAGGCACGTATGTCTTTCTTTTTGATTTCCATAAGTAGTACAAAAGTAAACAAAAACAAAGCCTTATCTTACAGACAAGGCTTTGGTATAACTTTTTTAAGTAAATGTCTATATAATTAGCATAGCATCACCATAAGTATAGAAGCGGTATTCTTCTTTAACAGCAATATCATAAGCTTCTTTCACAAAATCATGTCCAGCAAAAGCAGAAATCATCATTAATAATGTTGATTTTGGAGTATGGAAATTGGTAATCATACTATTTGCAATGCTAAAATCGTAAGGAGGAAAGATAAATTTATTGGTCCATCCAGTATACGGATTCAAAGTTCCGCTTGACGACACAGAACTTTCTATGGTACGCATAGACGTAGTTCCTACAGCACAAACACGCTTTTTATTCGCAATTCCTGTATTAATTACATCTGCAGCATTTTGCAAAATTTCAATTTCTTCACTGTCCATTTTATGTTTAGATAAGTCTTCAACCTCAACAGGATTAAAGGTTCCTAATCCAACATGGAGCGTAACTTCAGGTAAGTGTACACCTTTAATTTCCAAACGCTTTAATAAATGTTTAGAAAAGTGCAAACCTGCTGTTGGAGCTGCTACAGCACCTTCTTTTTTAGCAAAAATAGTTTGATAGCGCTCTTCATCTTCAGGTTCAACATCTCTCTTAATGTATTTAGGAAGTGGTGTTTCTCCTAATTCTGTTAATTTTCTTCTGAATTCTCTATAAGAACCATCATATAAGAAACGTAGTGTTCTTCCTCTTGATGTGGTATTGTCTATTACTTCAGCAACCAATGTATCATCATCTCCAAAGTATAGTTTATTACCAATTCTTATTTTTCTCGCTGGATCTACAAGCACATCCCAAAGACGTTGGTCTTCATTCAATTCTCTCAATAAGAAAACTTCAATTCTCGCACCAGTTTTTTCTTTGTTTCCATACAAACGCGCAGGGAATACTTTGGTATTATTAAGAATCATTACATCATCTTCTTCAAAATAATCAATGATGTCTTTGAATAGTTTATGCTCGATAGTTTGATTTTTTCTATCTAAAACCATTAATCGTGACTCATCTCTTATATCTGATGGATGCTCTGCTAGTAATTCTTCTGGTAATTTAAAATTGAAGTGTGATAATTTCATAAATATGTATTTTTTGAAAGTTGCAAATATACAATCTCAAAGTAGGGGTTGTCAAGTAAATGAGCTGTTTTTATTGAGAAATTTTGAAACCTAAGGATTTAAGGTCGCTCCAAAATGTAGGATATGATTTTGAAACCACATGAGCATCCTCTATCAAAATTGGTATCTGTAGTGCTAATGGTGCAAATGCCATGGCCATTCTGTGATCATTGTAAGTGGCAATACTCACGTTATGATGTAAATGACTTACAGGCTGTAAATGTAATGTGTCATCAGTAATAGTAATCTGCCCTCCTAATTTTTCAATCTCATTCTGAAGCGCTTCCAATCGGTCTGTTTCCTTGATTTTAAGCGTATGTAATCCTGAAAGATGACATTCTATACCTAAACCTAAACAAGTTACCGTTATAGTTTGTGCTATATCAGGTGAACGGTTAAGGTCATAACTTACCGATTTATGAGCATCTACTTTCTTTTCAAGACTAAGCACCTCATCTTTAAATGTTGAATACACGCCAAAATCTTCATAAATAGTTTTTAAGATCGAATCACCTTGCAAGCTATGTTGTTTGTAAGACGACAATTCAATTGTTGTTCCAACAGGACTTAGAGCAACAATACTGTAAAAATAGGAAGCCGACGACCAATCTGACTCTACCGTTAGAACATTCAATTTTAGGGGTTTATCTTGTGGTTTTACGGTAACAATTTTGTTATCAAAATGGGTTTCTACTCCAATTTGATTCAACAAATTCAAGGTCATATTTATATACGGTATCGATGTAATTTTACCTTCTAAAGTAAGTACGAGTCCATCTTGAAGCTTTGGAGCAATTAAAAGTAACGCCGAAATATATTGGCTACTTACATTAGCCTTCAAAGCTACTGCTTTTTGAGTGATTTTTTTTCCAGAAATTTTTAAAGGCGGACAACCTTCGTCTTCTAGGTAATGAATTTCAGCACCCAATTGAGCTAAAGCATCAACTAAAATTTTTATAGGTCGCTCCTTCATTCTAGACGATCCAGTAAGTACTACTTCGCGTTGATCTTGTACTGCAAAATAAGCTGTAAGAAAGCGCATTGCTGTTCCCGCGTGATGAATATCAATAACCGACTCTGAAGTCCGTAACGCATTTCCCATAACTTCTGTGTCATCAGAATTAGATAAGTTTTTGATTGTAATTTCAGGATAGAGCGCCTGAAGTAACAACAACCTATTTGATTCACTTTTTGATCCAGTAATTACAATTTGAGAGGTTTTGGCAATAGAAGATTTTTGAATCGTAATATGCTCAGTATTCATTTCTAAACATTAGGGATTAGCATCTTGAAATTTATGATTTCAATTTCTCATTATTGTGGTGCCTGTCGTGATCACGCTTTGCTTTCTTGATCATCTTCTTATCGAAGGAGGCTTGCAAATCAATTCCTGTTTGATTGGCTAGACACAACACTACAAAAAGCACATCTGCTAGCTCTTCGCCTAAGTCTTTATCTTTATCACTTTCCTTTTCACTTTGCTCACCATAACGACGTGCAATAATTCTAGCAACCTCTCCTACTTCTTCAGTAAGTTGAGCCATATTGGTAAGTTCATTAAAGTAGCGAACACCATGTGTTTTTATCCACTGATCTACCTCAAGTTGTGCATTTTTAATATTCATTTATACTTTTTTGAGAACAACTTGCTCGTTTTGTTTTTCAATCATAAGTTGATAAAACTCTTTAAATTGCTCATATTCTTCTGGCAAAATTAAGGTTTTGTTGAGGTCTAAAGAAATAATAAATTGTATAAAATTACCATTTAGCTTGGCAATGTAAGTAAATTCACCATCAGACACATTAAATTGATATTTTACACTTTCAGGTAGCGATTCTACAGCATATCCTTCAGGAAGCATCATATTCACCATGTATTTATCGGCAATAGGATATACAAAATCTATTGGATACACTCTAGCGTCTTGTTTAAAAGGGTTCTCCTCATCTACCAAGAACAATAGCGGTTTTACATATAAATTCCCACCAATATCTTCCATAGCATCAGGTAAGTTATAGGTATAAGATTCAGAAACAGGCTCTCCTAATGCATCAATATTTTCCAGAGACAACTCAGAAACACTCAGATTACCATTATTGTCTTGTAGGTTTGAAATAATGGTTTCATCGGTTGCATTACCATATCTATTTCTAACGCTATTGGCTTGATAATTGGTAAACTGATGTCTCACTTTTCCTGAAGCTGAAAGATCTGGATGAAGTTTAACATTTAGAGAAACCGACTCCTTTGATGATACTTTAGGAATAAGATTGATCCAATCTGAATTACCATCTTCTTTAACCAAACGTCCTAGCCAATTGAGTGTATTAGTTGGTAATATATTAGCTGTATTGTACTGCTTTGATGCGTCTAAAAGAATTCTATTTCCATCAATATTCACAGCCGAAACCACATAATTAAATCCATTTCGCGAAGGTGTGATTGGGATACCGTTTGCCTTTGTACTGATTAGCACAGGATTGGCATTTAAACCTGCGTAACGAAGCATAGACGTAAGCATTAGATTAATATCACCAATATTTCCAACACCATCTTTGTAGGCTTTGGTAACACCTTCGTCTGCAGTATAGCCATAGTAGTCATTCCACTTTACTTTAGACTTCACATGATTAAAAATTAGAGAAGTCTTTTTATAGGCATCATCTGGAGCAACGCCAGACAATAGAGCGTCAATATCCTTCTTGTAGTAACTTTTTTTCCTTAGTTGATCGCCAAAATTTTCATATTTATATATTGTTTTTGTTACTTTTTCCCATGATGTCGAAAGATTCTTAACAGGTTCTCCAGGCCAAGCTAATTGTTGCAATTCCATAATAAGCTTCGCTTGATAATTACTCAAATTATCCACATAATTTTCATCTTTTAAAGGTGGAATATTGTCTAGCTCAGCAGTAACGATGTCTGTTTTGTAATTAATGGTTCTTGAATTATTAACCGTTTGAGTTACACCACCTCCTGGACCAACTCCTGTTGAAGCTCTTGTTTTTGAAGTAATTGTGATTTGCGAATTCCCTTTTGAATCTTGAAATAAAGGTATATAGGAAGCTCTCGGGTTGAGTAATTTTGAAAACTTTAAATACTCTGGCGTCACAACAGTTAACTCCATCCGTTTTGTTGGTATCATTTGTTGAAAGCCAATATCATCAATAGCGTACAGTTGTGATTGCACAGTATATTCAAACTCAACAATACAACCTTCACTAATGTTAGGCATGGTAAACTTTTTAAGTTTTCTGTACTTATTCAATTCCTCTTCAAAAATGCCATCTTTTTGAAGTTTTACCTTTTGAATTTTACCGCCTTCTAGATTATAGGTGTAGGCTTTCAAACCTAAAACATCTTCAGAAGATGTACTGTTATCTCCAACATAAAGACTAATCACTTGATTGGCATAATCAAAGCCTTCTTTGGTATAAATCTTAATGCGTTGATGAATGTAATTATTTTGCACAAACCCTTTGTTTTGTTGGTAGTCAAAATTTATACGTTGCTTTTTATAGAGGATGGCAGCATCAGCCTCAGGATACTCAGAATGTGCGGTTTCTTGAAGCTCTTCTTTACTAACTTTTCCAAATTTATAGTTTTGAGCTACACTGAGATGTGCTGTAATTAGTAATATGATTAAAATTAATTTTTTCATCATTTAGGTTTTAGGTTTGATAACAATTTTGGACTTATCGTGTTTAACAACATCCATTAAAAATAATCGGAAGGCTTCATAATCGTCTTTAGAGTAATTGCCTTTATTAAGAATAAATTCACGATCATAAACTAAGGTGTTATTTTCAGCTTGTGTTATGGCAGCTTTGTATGTTCCGAATTGACTTTCAATAACAACTGGATTCATTAAAGCTTCAACTTCAAAAGTTTCAGGTATTTTGATCTGATACTGATCAACATCTGTAAAGCCACGATCAATTTCAAATGGCAAGGTTCGATTGTCATAACGCTTTGGAACCGATTCAATTCTATTGAAAACATTAGGTTGTAATAGTAATCGCTTACCTGCTTTAGCAGCATATCGCTTAGCAGAAGCATGTACAGTTTCTGTAAATACAATACTATCTTTATCATCTTCCATTAGCATAGTTTCAACATCTAAGCTATTGATGTAACTCCAATAATTCTTGTACGATAATATCTTGTCTTTTTCATCGTAGAAAGATTTTGCTCTATGTTTACCATATTGCGTTCCGTAGGATTTAGAAGTAATCGCAGCTTTAAAATTCCCTGCCTCATCAATACTTATATTAGCATTGGATTTCAAAAGATTTTCTGAAGTTTCATACACTTTAGTATGCACAATTTTGCCACCTTCAGGAGTGATAATCAATGCATCTCTATCATCAGTGAAATTGGCATTATAGGCAAAAGGTGCTATTTGGTTGGTACACTCTAACCATAAATAGTCGGAGTCGTCTGGAACACATAAAATAACATGATTCCCTTGTACTGAAGAAAAGGAATCGTCAATATCAACAATATCTTTTCCTCCATGAATTACGGTATAATAATTTTCTACACCTATGGCATCGAGCATGGCTTTTGTGTAGTTGGTTAGTCCTTTACAATCACCATAACCCAATCGATCTACGTCACTCGCGAGCATAGGTTTCCATCCTCCTATGCCAACTTGCACACTAATGTAGCGCGTTTTATTTTGCATGTATTGGTAAACGATCTTAGCTTTTTCTATGTCGCTTTTGGCATGTGCAGTAAGCGCTTTAATTTCACTTTTTAGAGTTTCTGGTAACTCTTGAGTACCTTGTATGAGTTTATCGTTCATCCATTTTCCAAAATCTAACCAATTGTGATTGGTACCAGGAACACCTTCTAATTCAAACTCAGTTAATGTCGCTTTTAATTTTGGCGCAAACACCTCAAAAGAAGGCCTGTAGGCTTCAGGTCTTAATACTTTTAGATTTTTTGCTGAAAAGTGTGTTGCGCTGTGTCTGGTTATACCAAACTCTTCAAAATTATCCGTCTTTATTTTTAATTCAATTTCTGAAAGGTTTTCAATGAAATACGAAGCATTTTGAGTACTCACATAAAACCCTTCTATCGGACTCCAAGACCGAATGAAGGCTGTTGAAGAATGCATAACTTCGGTCTCAAAAACAATTGTATAAGGATAAGAAACAGGCGTATAATCTAAAAACTTAATTCTAGAATCGGAATACAATGTCCCACCATCAACAGCAGATTGATCAACAAAATCTCGATATCGTATTTTCTTAATTAACTCCCCAAACTTATCATAAATCCTAGCGTCTATTGCATTAATTGTAGTAACATCGTCATAATACATATAAGCACCATGTTTGGAATCTCCAGATGCATTCAAAATGGTTACAATACGCTTATTTTTGTAGATCATTTTACTTGCGTTTTTGATGGTGATATGTGTATCATTCATCCTCACAACAGCATTTGCGTGATCAGTAAGTTCTGAAGGAATTAAAAAAGATTGGATAAGCTCTTCTTGAGCCAATAGAGAATGTCCCAAAAAGGCACAATACAAAAAAAGGATTGCTTTTTTAAGCATGTTGATTAATAGCTGGTCGAATTCTAAAGTTAGGAATAATTAACAAAACTCAAAACTTTATGAGTATTTTCTATATGGATTTCAATAATTTATACTTATTAGAAAACACAAGGCTATTTATTCTTTGTTTTTGGTATCAATAATGATCGTGACTGGACCATCATTTAAAAGCTCAACTTTCATGTCTGCACCAAACTCACCTGTTTGAACTTTAGTTTCTATTTTTGATTGAAGTGTTTCAACAAAGCTATGGTATATTGGAATGGCAATGTTAGGTTTAGCAGCTTTGATATAACTTGGTCGATTTCCTTTTTTTGTACTGGCATGTAAGGTAAACTGACTTACAACAATAACGTCACCTTTAGCTTCTAAAAGTGAGGTGTTCATTACACCATTTTCATCAGGAAAAATGCGAAGATTTACAATTTTGTTGGTCAACCACAAAATATCTTCAGAAGTATCGTCATTGACAATTCCCAGAAGAATAAGCAAGCCTGTATTTATAGACGCTACTTGAGTTCCTTCAATTGTAACCGAAGCTTTTGACACTCTTTGTATAACTGCTTTCATACATTTAGGATATTATTCGTCCCAATTATCTGTGCGATAGTGTTCTTCATCACCTTCAATAATTTGCAAGTAACTTCTATATCTTGAAAATGCAATGTCATCATTATCTAGGGCAAGCTTAACTGCACATTTTGGTTCTTCAATATGCAAACAATTATTGAACTTACAATCTTGTTTCAATTCAAAAAATTCAGGAAAATAATCGCCAACTTCTTCTTTGTCCATATCAACCACACCAAACCCTTTGATTCCAGGAGTATCAATAATTTTAGCATCAAAACTCAAATCAAACATTTCGGCAAATGTTGTGGTATGTTGTCCTTGACTGTGTTGCATTGAAATGGCTTTTGTTTTTAAGTCCAATTCAGGTTCAATAGCATTGACTAAAGTGGATTTCCCAACACCTGAATGACCAGAAAACATACTCACTTTATGTGTCATTAAGGATTTGACTTTATCAACATTTTTTCCTGTTGCTGCTGAAATCCCTATACATTCATAGCCTATTTTGCGGTAAACATGCGCTAGGTATTTGACTTCATTTAAAGTGTCTTCATCATAAGTATCAATTTTATTAAACAATAAAATTGTCTTAACCGAATATGCTTCAGCAGTCACCAAAAAACGGTCTATAAAACTTGTAAATGTTGGCGGATTATCTATGGTAATTAAAAGAAAAACCTGATCAATATTAGACGCTATAATATGCGTTTGCTTAGACAAGTTTACTGACTTTCTAACGATATAATTGGTTCGGTCATGAATGTAATTAATAACGCCTGTGGTTTCGTCATTATTAGTTTCCAATTCAAAATCAACAACATCACCAACAGCTATTGGATTGGTACTTTTAATACCTTTTATACGGAACTTCCCTTTAATTCTGCATTGATAGACTGCACCTAAATTTGTTTTTACGGTGTACCAACTTCCTGTAGATTTATAAACGGTTCCAGTCATTAAAAATAATATAGCACAAATTTAGAGTTTTTATTCTTAAGACTGCTGTTTTATGCTTACCATAAATGGATAAGCATAATTTTTATTAATTCCCTTGTTATTAAAAAAATACGAGTAACTTTAAAGCTCATTTTTAAACACTCAACAACATGAAAAAATTATTTTTACTATTAACTATCTCATTATTATCATTTTCTGATGTTTTTGCTCAAGTGGAGTATAAAGTCATTACTAGTGTAGAATCTATCGTTCCGAATGGACTAGGCCGATCTAGAATTGTTTCGGCTTTAGATGAAAGAGACTACAAGGAATTCACATCACAAAGAACAGATGACAAGGAAACTGACAAAAGGAATAAATCGAAAAGAGATGAGATTAGAGTAAAGAATTTTGAAGAAACTAAACTCTTAAACTTTTACAACTTAGGTGGAATTCGTTTTCAAAACATCGCTGCTAATGATGCTGTGATCACTTCTAAGATCAACACTATGATTGAAGAAGGATGGGAACTTGCTTTTGTAACTAGTGCTGTAGAAAGTGAAGGCGGAAAAGGAGATGGAAAAGGAATATTTATCACACGATATATTTTTAAAAGACCAAAGCAATAATAAAAAAAGCCTCGATCTCTCGAGGCTTTTTTTTATTACTTATTGATAATTTTTTCTTGATGGTTAATCGATTCTTGGTGAATGGCTTTAAATAAGCGTAATACAAACTCTTCACTTAGTCCGTTGTCACTTCCTTCAAGCACCATTTTACCCAGAATTTCATTCCAGCGTTTGCTTTGTAACACCGCAACATTCTTCTGCTTTTTTAATTGTCCGATTCCATCAGCAACTTTCATTCGTTTTCCTAGAAGTTCTATGAGTTGATGATCGACCACATCAATCTGTGCTCTTAAATTATTGAGTTGATTATTATAGTCTGCTTCAGGATCGGTTTCTTTTCTAATTCTTAAATCTTGCATGATTTGCACCAATCGATCTGGTGTTACTTGTTGTGCAGCATCACTCCAAGCATTATCAGGATCAACATGTGTTTCGATCATTAAACCATCAAAATTCAAATCTAATGCTGTTTGCGAAACATCAAATATCATATCACGTTTTCCTGTAATGTGAGACGGATCATTAATTAATGGCAAATCTGGAAATCTAGTTTGTAGTTCAATCGCAATTTGCCATTCAGGATTATTTCGATACTTTGATTTTTCATAAGTTGAAAACCCTCTGTGAATTACACCCAAATTTTTGATATCGGCAGAGTTAAGTCGCTCAATAGCACCTAACCACAACGGTAAATCAGGATTCACAGGATTTTTTACCAATACAATCTTATCGGTACCTTTTAAAGCATCAGCAATCTCTTGAACAATAAAAGGACTAACCGTTGATCGCGCACCAATCCATAACAAATCAATGTCGTGTTCTAGAGCTAACTCTACATGTGTTCTGTTAGCTACTTCTGTTGCTGTTTTTAAGCCTGTTTCTTCTTTCACCTTTTGAAGCCACTTTAAGCCTAAAGCACCTACACCTTCAAAATTCCCAGGACGTGTTCTGGGTTTCCAAATGCCTGCTCTGTAATAATTAACATCTGTATCTTTGAGTTCGTGAGCAATTTTTAAAACCTGATTTTCAGTTTCAGCACTACATGGCCCAGCAATAACTAGTGGATGATTTAACTGTAGATCATCTAACCATGTTCTCATTTCTTTTGTGTTTTTCATAGTATTCTTTTAAGCAATTCCTTTTAATATCTCCTTAATATGATTCGTGTTTTTCATCTCATTATACACGTCATCAAATTGATCCTGTTCTATATAATTTTTAAAGCGTTTTAGGTTATTGATATATTCATCAAGCGTTTCAATAACATTCGTTTTGTTCTGTTGAAATATGGGTGTCCACATTGCTGGTGAACTTTTAGCTAAACGTACAGTACTTTCAAATCCGCTTCCTGCCATATCAAAAATATCGCGTTCATTTTTTTCTTTTTCGATAACTGTTTTCCCAAGCATAAATGAACTGATATGTGACAAATGCGATACATAAGCAATATGCTTATCATGAGCTTCAGGGTTCATATATCGAATTCGCATTCCTAAATCTGAAAATAATTGTAAGGCTTTCTCCTGAAGTTTAAATGCTGTTTTTTCAACTTCACAAATGATATTGGTTTTCTTCTGAAACAAATTATGAATTGCCGCTTTTGGTCCAGAAAATTCTGTTCCTGCAATAGGATGCGTTGCCAAAAAATTGCGTCGCATTGGATGCGTTTTTACAACTTCACAAATTGGTAATTTTGTTGAGCCTACATCAATAACCAAAGTGGTTTCAGAAATGGCATCTAAGATTTTAGGCAATTCTTCAACAGCCTTATTTACAGGAATGGAAAGGATCACTAGATCTGCATTTTTAAGAGCAGCATAATCTGCTTTAGCATCAATAATATTGCGCTGTTTTGCTTCTTCTAAGTGCGTATCGTTGATATCAATTCCAAAAATATTAGACTGAGGATCACCTTTTTTAATATCTAAGGCCAAGCTTCCTCCAATTAATCCAACTCCTATAACGTAAATATTTTTCATCTCTATGTTAATCTTGCCAATGCTTCTTCAAGTTGATCTTGAGAAGCACAAAGCGAAATTCTAATGTATCTGTTTCCATTACTTCCAAAAATGGTTCCTGGTGTAATAAAAACAGACCGTTCTTTTAAAATTAAATCTATGTATTCTTCAGCGTCAATGTGATCTGGCAATTTACACCACACAAACAACCCTGTAGCATTGGGATCGTAAGTACATTTAAGCGCTTCAGCAATTTTCCATACGGTTTTTCGACGTTGTTCATAAACACTATTCAAACTCATGAACCACATATCGGAACAATTCAAAGCTTCGATGGCACCTTTTTGAATTCCTAAAAACATACCAGAATCCATATTGCTTTTCACCTTTAAAATAGCATTGATGTACTCTGTTTTTCCAAGCACCATTCCAACACGCCAACCAGCCATATTAAAGGTCTTACTTAACGAATTCAACTCTAAACAAACCTCTTTTGCATCTTTGTATTTGAGTATACTTCTAGGATAACGATTAAGCACAAAACTGTAAGGATTGTCGTTTACAATTAAAATCTTATTGCGCTTAGCAAAGGTTATCAGGTCTTCGAAAAGTTTATTGGTAGCTTGCGCTCCAGTTGGCATATGCGGATAATTTACCCACATTAGTTTTACGTTCTCCAATCCATTTTTTTCGAGTTCAAGTAAATCTGGGAGCCAATTATGTTCTTCCTTAAGGTCATAAAACACAGGTTTTGCTCCTACCAATTTAGTAACCGATTCATAAGATGGATATCCTGGATTAGGAATAAGAACCTCGTCGCCTTCATTTAAAAAAGCCATAGAGATATGCATAATGCCTTCCTTGCTTCCCAGAAGTGGTAAGACTTCGGTGAGCGGACTTAAAGACACATTAAAATGTCGTTTATAGAAAGCCACAATAGCTTCGCGAAGTTCAGGAATCCCTTGATAACTCTGATACTTATGAGCGCCATCTTCGTTGAATGTTTCCACCAAAGCATTTAAAACACGTTCTGGCGGATTCAAATCTGGACTGCCAATCCCCAAATTAATAATGGGTTTACCTTGAGATTGCAGCAATCTTACTTCTCTTAATTTCTTAGAAAAGTAGTATTCTTCAACGGTTTGTAATCGGTTAGCTAAAGGGATCATTGTTTTGCGTTTTTATATTCACCTAAAACTTTAAATTCTTGAGCCATAATTTTCATTATAGACTTAGCCTTCTCATAATCGCTGTAAGTTTCAAAAGTTACATCAACAAAGAAAGCGTATTTCCAAGGTGTTTCAATTTTAGGTAGTGATTGTATCTTGGTTAAATTTAACTTACAATCACTTAAAACATTCAAAATAGTCGCTAAACTTCCTCTTTTATGGTCTAATTCAAATTTAACCGATGCCTTGTTGATCTGTTCTTTATCAATTTCGGAATTTTTAGTCTTAACTATAAAAAATCTGGTTTCGTTATGTTTGATGGTTTGAATGCTCTTCTCTAAAATATGCAATTCAAACAATTCTGAAGCCAATTCTGAAGCAATAGCTGCAATCCCTTTAAGATTTTGCTCACTAATACGTTTTGCCTCTTCAGCAGTATCTTTAGCTTCAACCAATTTGATATGAGGATATTGTTTGAAAAATTGCTTGCACTGTAACAATGCCATTGGGTGAGAATGCACTTCCTTAATATCATGAATCGTTTGATTTGGCAAAGCCATTAAATGATGTTGAATATCTAAATAATGTTCGCCAACAATATGCAAGTTGAAGGTATCGATCAAGGCATAATTAGGTATGATTGATCCTGCTATTGAATTTTCAATAGCCATAATTGCCGCATCATGGCTACCAACAAGAACACTATCTACAACATTGTCAAATGTCAAATATTCTTCTATAGCAATATCATTGTCAAAATATTGTTGTGATACAATATGATGAAATGATCCTTTAACTCCTTGTATGGCTACTGATGTTATCATAAAAAAAGTCTCGATGAAAATCGAGACTTATATTTTAATTTATGCTTACAAATTATACAATAGCAGTCTCGTTCTTTTCGTTAAAAAAGAAGTAATACCAGTTATAATATGTGTTTGCAATTATGTTCATAATCTTATTAAGATGCTAATGTAACCAATATTTTAAAAAATCAAAATTGTAAATCCATAAATTTGGATAATGTCATTCTGTTTTAAAGATTTCACAATTTAAAAGCTCTAAAAAGGTATTATTATTATTTTTGATGAAACAAATTAGGTATGTCTATAGAAGTTGAGAATATAAAAAAGGTGTATGGCGAACAGAATGCATTAAACGGCATTTCATTTTCTGTAAACAAAGGAGAGATTGTCGGATTTCTTGGTCCGAATGGCGCTGGAAAATCCACTCTTATGAAGATCTTAACCACATATATTACACCTTCGGAAGGCAATGCTAAAGTAAATGGTTTTGATGTTTCAAGTCATAAATCTGATGTCCAAAAAAGTGTTGGTTATCTTCCTGAACATAACCCTTTGTATTTAGAAATGTTCGTCAAAGAATATCTATCATTCAATGCGAATGTTTATGGAATTTCTAAATCGCGTATTGAAGAGGTTATTGAATTAACTGGTTTAACACCTGAAGCGCATAAAAAAATCGGACAGCTTTCAAAAGGATATCGTCAACGTGTTGGTCTTGCTAATGCCTTGTTACATAAGCCTGATGTTTTAATTTTAGATGAACCTACAACAGGATTAGATCCTAATCAATTGATTGATATTCGAGAATTAATAAGATCTGTTGGAAAAGATAGAACCGTATTTTTATCAACGCACATTATGCAAGAAGTTGAAGCTATTTGCGATCGCGTAATCATCATAAATAAAGGTAATATTGTAGCAGACAAAACCTTAAAAGACCTCAGAAATGATGAAGAACAAACTGTTATTGTAGAATTTGACTATCGTGTTGAAGATGCTTTTTTATTGAAATTACCAAATGCTAAAACAGTTATAAATACACATGATTTTGTTTATGAGATCACCTTTTCTACAACAAAAGATATGCGTTCGCATGTGTTTGATTTTGCACATGATAATGAACTAAAAATTCTTCAGTTGAATCAAAAAAATGCAAGCTTAGAGAGTTTATTTAGAGATTTGACTTCAGAATAGATTATTCAAAAATTAGTTGTCCTGTGTAAAATTCTTCGACATCAATTTCGGAAGGCATATTTACCGAAATCACATCTCCTGTACTTCTAATTTCACCTGTAATAGATTGCTGCGGATTAATGATCATATCGTTGCTACTTCGTTGAAAGATCTCAACATGCTCAGCAATTAATTGACGTCCTTCAAATCGTGCATCACCTGAATAAAAACCAACGAATAAATTTTCAGCTTGTCCGCTAATGTACATCGTAGATAAATTATTGACCGTACAACGCAAGGCTGTACAATTTACCTGAACATCAAAAAGCCCAGAAGTATTTACGTCAAAGCTCGTATTGAAATCTTCAGATACCAGCTGTAAAGTGTCATAAGCTAGAACACCATCACTAGTAACAGACTGTTCAGAGCCATTTCTAATTTCAACCAAATTTGGCGCACTCACATAAATTTTGGTCAAATTATAATCTCTAGTGAGGTTACAAGCATTATTGTTAGTTAAAATAAGCGTATTGTTTTCAACCTTTACATCGATATCGTTCAGTAAATTTTCACCTGTTTCAACAATCACACTTGGTGTATCGTCTTGTTTTACGATAAGTGCTACCCTTGCCAAAACTGTAATTTTATTGAATTCAGGAACCGAAAACTCCTGTTGTATGATCTCTCCTGAATTTTGAAAACAATCTGGTGCATTCTCACTATTGCAAGACCATAACAGGAAAACAACACCTATGTAAATTAATTTTTTCATAATCTAACTCCAATTCCAAACTCAACAGCTTCCGCAGCAGCAGCATGCGATTTGAGGGTTATGGCACCATAAAATGTATCACCAAAATAGCGTTTTAATCCAATTCTGTTATACACACGTCCTTCAAAATCAAAAGGATAATACACATAATAGCCTAACTGCGTTAGGATAGACATTTTGTTTATAAACAGCTCATGACCAACAAACACGCCTACACGTTTCCAATCTTCATCACCACTCACATCTAATTCAGGAAACGCTACAGAATAAAAATAAATAAGTTCTTCTAAAAATTTTGAAAAGAAGACATCTGTACCAACTTGAATAGCACTCTTCCGATTCAATCGCTTATCTGCATAAGCCGAAACAATGTAGAACGGAAACTGTCCCATTCCAATAATATCACTCTCATTAACTCCTGTTCTAAATGCTAAATTATATTTAATGTGTTCGGTGAAGGCTTTATCTTCTGTTGACGTAATATATTCTGGCGCATCTGCTGCATCAATGAGATAATTAGTTCCAATATTAAAAGCCAAGGTATTTGTAGAGGTGTTAGGTGCTTTAAAATTTGCATTAGAATAATGTATTAAAGCAATTCCAGCTTGAATACCCAAACCTTTGAATAGATTTTCTTTTTTAAAGTTAAGCATCATATACGTTGTACTCAACAAATCTGAACCATAAGCACTATTTCTGAAGTTATCTTCTTTATCATAAGGGTTGGTATTATAGGCAATACCTTGACCAATTCTTAAATTGAGGTGTCGTTTCAAGAAATAAAAATTGTAGTGTGCATAGAGTCCGTAATTATCTCCTAAGCTGGTGTTTTTCATATCCTGATAGATGAATGAAAATCCCCAATCTGGATAATTGTAGCGACTTTCCCATGCTTTTTCTCCGAAAGTTTTTCTGTTATAACTTAAAATTAATCCTGAAGGATGTCCTGTAATTAAATGAGAAATATTTGGGTTATGAAGAAGAATAGAACCAACAAAAGGGTTGACATCTAAAGTAAATTGTTTTGAAGTCTCATTGTCTTGAGACCACAAGAATCCGCTAAATAAAAATACAATTAGAGTTAGATTTCGCTTCATGAAAGATATTCTGAAACAAATGTAAAAGAATAATTGAAATCTCCTATGACAAATTAGATAAGGCTTTTTCTAGCAACTCAAAAATGGTATATATTTCTTCTTTTTTAGACGTTCCAACAGATAGCCTAAACCAATTAGATGTTCTAGAAGTTCCGAAAGCATAAAACGGCACAACAGCCAATTTTGCTTCGTTTAACAAATAACTGGTAACTTCTTCAATTGATGTTAGGGTTTGTCCGCTAGAAGTTGTCTTTCCAATAAGATTAAACTGAACAGTAAGATACAATGCGGCTTGAGGTTCAATAGCATTTACAGAATACCCTTTTCGTTTTAAGTCTTGAAAGCCTTCATAAAAACGAACTAATCTAAAATTCAATTCATTTTTAATATGTCCTAAATAATTAGACACCTCAACATTCTTGCTTAAATAAGCAGCTGTTGCCATTTGCTCTGCCTTAGGAGACCAAGCTCCTATATGACTCAACATAGCTTTCATTTTGTTGATCACATGACTTGGTCCAAATGCCCAACCAACACGAACACCTGTAGCAGCAAAAGCTTTAGAAATACCATCAACAAAAATGGTATAGGCTCTCATTTCAGGAACTAACTCAACAGGATTATAATGCACTGTGCTTCCATAAGTTAATTGCCAATAAATTTGATCATATATGACATACAGAGGTTTTAAGTCTTCATCAGCACGTCTTTTATTTTCAGAAACAACCAATTCAGAAATTTCTGTTAATGTGTTTTTATCAAAAGTAGTTCCTGTTGGATTTAAAGGAGAACACAATGCAATAAGATTCACATTTTGAATATGTGGTTTAATATCATGAACAGTTGGCATAAATTTATGCTCAGGTTTTGTTTCAACCACAACAGCATTGTTTCTCGCCAAATAGGTATAGGCATCATTGTTCCAGGAAGGCACAGGATACAACACTGTATCATCTAAATCTAAGATTGTTTGATAAACTGCATATATTAAAGGTCTTGCACCTCCCGAAATTAAGATCTCATCTTTGGAGTAATCCAAATCTAAACGATGAGACAAATACCTGGAAACCGTTTCTCTTAGCACTTCCATACCATTAGCCTGAGGATAATTAGTCTGGTCATTATGATAGGCATTGATAATTTCCTTTTTTAATTCTTTCGGAATTGGAAACACACTTGAATCAAAATCGCCAATGGTTTGATTATAAATGGTCTCGCCTTGCGCTTTCAACGCATTGACTTCTCCAGCAATTTTGATGATTTCAGACCCTTTTAAACCTTCAGCTAATTTTGATGTTTTCATACCCTAATACTAAAACGATTTCGAGCCGCAAAAATACGGTTTATTAACTGATTTTAGAAATGGATGTCTCTAATTAAAATATTTGTTTTGCTATTTCATAGATGTTATCCGATTTCCCCATTGAATAGTAATGCACTAAAGGCACGCCTCTTTTTATGAGTTCTTTACTCTGATTGACACACCATTCTACACCAATTTGTCGTACCTCTTTATTATCCTTACACTTCACCACGCTCATAATTAGATCATCTGGTAAGTCTACTTTAAATCGATGAGGAATTAGATTTAATTGTTTCTTGGTTGCCAAAGGTTTTAAACCAGGTATGATTGGAACTGTAATACCTTCTTTTCGGCACTTATCTACAAATTGGAAGAACTTTTCATTGTCAAAAAACATTTGAGTTACTATATACGTTGCACCATTCTTAATCTTTTTCTTTAGAAAGTGAATATCACTGTCTATGCTTGGCGCCTCCATATGTTTTTCAGGATACCCTGCCACACCAATACAAAAATTGGTGTTGGAAGAATTCTGTAATTCTTCATCTAGATATTTTCCTTGATTTAAATTTTGAATCTGATTTACCAATTCACTCGCATAATGATGTCCATCTTTTTCTGGTCTAAAATAGGTTTCACTACTTACGGCATCTCCTCGTAATGCCATTACATTATCAATATCTAAGAAATCTAAGTCAATCAGGAAGTTTTCGGTATCCTCTTTACTAAATCCGCCACATAAAATATGTGGAATCGCATCTACTTGATATTTATTTTGAATCGCTGCACAGATACCAACTGTTCCTGGTCTTTTTTTTACCACTTGCTTTTTTAGCAACCCATTTTCCAACTCTTTATAAGTATATTCCTCTCTATGATAGGTTACATCAATAAAAGGTGGTTTGAATTCCATAAGTGGATCTATATTATTAAAAATAGAATCTATGTGCTGTCCTTTCAAAGGCGGTAAGATCTCAAATGAGAATAAGGTCTTACCGTTTGCATTTTTTATATGTTCTGTAACTTTCATTAGTCGTTTATTAAATTTGGGCTAAGCCATTTTCTGGCTTCGCTTTCACTAATACGTCTTCGTTTAGCATAATCTTTGAGTTGATCTTCAGTAATTTTTCCCAACCCGAAATACTTAGCTTCTGGGTTTCCAAAATAATAGCCACTCACACTTGCAGCTGGCCACATTGCTAAACTTTCAGTAAGCTTAACACCGATCTTTTGCTCTACTTCGAGTAAGTTCCAAATGGTTTTCTTTTCAAGATGGTCTGGACAAGCAGGATAGCCAGGAGCTGGACGAATGCCTTTATACGATTCTTTAATAAGATCTTCATTGCTTAGGTTTTCTTTTTTGGCATAACTCCAATACGATGTTCTAACTTCCTTGTGCAAATATTCGGCAAAAGCCTCGGCTAAACGATCTGCAATAGCTTTGATCATAATGGAATTATAATCATCATTTTCGGCTTCATACTGAGAGGCTAATTCTTGAGTTCCAAAACCAGTAGTCACACAAAACGCACCAATATAGTCTTGTTTTCCTGAATCCTTTGGCGCAATAAAATCACTCAAGGCATGATTAGGAACACCTTCTCTTTTCTTCAATTGTTGTCTAAGTGTAAGGAATGTTTCCATTAACTCGCCATTTTCGTTGTACACTTCAATATCATCATTAACTGTATTTGCTGGAAACAATCCAAAAATAGCTTTCGCTTTTAACAGTTTTTCATTCAAGACTTTATTAAGCAGAACTTTTGCATCCTTAAACAGTTCTTGAGCCTGCTCTCCTACAACTTCATCATTTAAAATTTCCGGATATTTGCCATGTAAATCCCAACTTCTAAAAAACGGACTCCAATCAATGAATCCTTCAAGTTTTGCGATATCAAAATCTTCAATAATTTTAATCCCTAACTGATTCGGTTTTATAATTTCTGAGGTCTCCCAATTTATGTTATACTTATTCTGTCTCGCCTCTTCGATCGTTAAATATTCTTTTCGTTTTCCACGATTAAGAAATTGTTCTCTAAACTTATCGTATTCTTCTCTAATTTGCGCTTTATATAATCTATTGTCCTTCTGAAGTAAATTTCCAACAACAGTCACAGCTCTTGAAGCGTCATTGATATGTACGACTGTATGATCGTAATGTGGCGCTATCTTAACCGAAGTATGCGCTTTAGAGGTTGTAGCACCACCAATAATAAGAGGAATGGTCATTTGTTCCTTATTCATTGCTTTTGAGAGGTATACCATTTCATCTAATGAAGGTGTGATCAAACCACTTAAACCAATCACATCTACCTGTTCTTCAATTGCAGTTTGAATAATTTTCTCAGGAGGAACCATCACACCTAGATCAATGATTTCATAATTATTACAGCCTAAAACCACACTTACAATATTTTTACCAATATCGTGGACATCACCTTTAACAGTAGCCATTAAAATTTTTCCTGCGTATTCTTGTTTTCCATCTTTTTCAGCTTCAATGAACGGTTGTAAATAGGCTACTGCTTTTTTCATTACGCGAGCAGACTTGACCACTTGAGGTAAAAACATTTTTCCGCTTCCGAAGAGATCTCCAACAGTATTCATTCCGGTCATAAGATGACCTTCAATAACTTCAATTGGTTTTTGAGTTGCTAATCGAGCTTGTTCTACATCTTCAATAATGAAGGTATCGATGCCTTTTACTAAACTGTATGTAATTCGATCTTGTAAATCATCGTTTCGCCATTCGAGGACTTTACGCTCATCATCTTTTTTCGTACCCTTTACCGTTTCGGCAAAATCCAATAGATCTTCAGTAGCATTATCATGTCTATCGAATAAGACGTCTTCAACATGTTTTAATAACTCTTTTGGGATCTCATCATAAACTTCCAGCATTGTAGGGTTTACAATTCCTAAATTCATACCATGCTGTATAGCATGATAAAGAAATGCTGAGTTGATGGCTTCACGCACTACTGAATTTCCTCTGAATGAAAACGATACATTACTCACACCTCCTGAAACATTGGCATACGGCAAGTTCTCTCGAATCCACTTAGTAGCATTAAAAAAATCTAGAGCATTTAAACGATGAGCTTCCATTCCAGTCGCAACAGGAAAAATATTTGGATCAAAAATGATGTCTTGAGGTGGAAAATTTACTTTATCGACAAGAATATTATATGAACGTTCGCATATTTCAATTCGACGTTCATAGGTGTCGGCTTGACCGACTTCATCAAAAGCCATTACTATTACAGCAGCGCCATAACGTTTTATAAGCTTAGCTTGTCTAATAAATTCATCCTCACCTTCTTTTAAACTTATCGAATTAACAACACATTTTCCTTGAACAACTTGTAAACCTGCTTCTATGATATCCCATTTAGAGCTATCAATCATAATTGGAATTCTGGCAATATCTGGTTCTGAAGCAATCAGATTTAAAAATCTAACCATCGCAGCTTTGCCATCAAGCATGCCTTCATCCATATTGACATCCAATATTTGAGCACCACCTTCTACCTGGTCTCGAGCAACACTCAATGCTTCATCAAAATTGCCTTCTTTTATCAATCTCAAAAATTTTCTAGAACCTGTAACATTAGTGCGCTCACCAACATTGATGAAATTGCTTTCGGGAGTCACAACCAAAGGTTCTAATCCTGATAACGTTAAATATGTATTAGATTTAGATGCTATCATGAGGCATAGGTTTTAATAGATCTTGGCTTATAATTCTTGGCTACTTCGGCTATGGCTTTGATGTGTTCTGGATTTGTCCCACAACAACCTCCAATAATATTAATTAGATCCTCTTTTAAGTACGATTCTATTAAAGATTGCATTTCCTTTGGCGATTGGTCATAGGCTCCAAAAGCATTTGGTAATCCTGCATTAGGATGAGCAGATGTATAAAATGTCGTTAAATGCGAGAGTCGTTTTAAATAAGGTTTTAGTTGCTCAGCACCTAAAGCACAATTGAAACCAATACTTAATAAAGGCATATGTGATACAGAGGTGAGAAATGCTTCTACAGTTTGCCCTGAAAGTGTTCTTCCCGAAGCGTCTGTGATTGTTCCAGACACCATAACAGGAATGTTAATCTGGCGTTCTTCTTTAACTTCTTCAATAGCAAATAAGGCTGCTTTTGCATTGAGTGTATCAAAAATAGTTTCCACAAGAAGCAAATCGACACCTCCATCAATTAACGCATTTACTTGCTGCTTGTAAGCGACTCTCAGTTCTTCAAAAGTAACAGCTCTAAATTCTGGTCGATTTACATCAGGAGACATACTGGCTGTTTTATTGGTCGGACCAATACTTCCTGCAACAAATCGAGGTTTGTCAGGAGTGCGCTTAGTGAATTGATTCGCCACCTGTTTGGCAATTCGGGCTGATTCAAAATTCAGCTCCTCTACCAAATGTTCCATTTGATAATCTGCCATTGCAATAGTAGTTCCCGAAAATGTATTGGTTTCTACAATATCTGCACCAGCTTCAAAGTAACGTTCGTGGACTTCTGCAATAGCATGAGGTTGGGTTAAGGATAATAAATCGTTGTTTCCTTTCAACGGAACTGGATAGGTTTTAAAGCGTTCTCCTCTGAAGTCTTCTTCAGAAAACTCATATCGCTGTAACATAGTACCCATAGCTCCATCAAGGACTAATATACGTTTGTTTATTTCTTCGAGAATATTTGGCATTGTCGTAATTACATAACAAAATGCCATCAGGAAAGTAAAAGGATTACTCTTTGAGATTATCTTTCCGAAAATTTGACAATTGTAAAAATTCGGGTAGAATGTAGCACCTTCTTTAAAGTGTAAAGGGTTGCTAAGGCTTCACTGGGTCTATTCCCTCTGCCTTTCTTGATAACATTTCAATAAAAATTTGAACTTTATTTACATACAAATATTGCAATAGAAATTTGAAAAAACCAAATTAAAATGAAAAATAATGAATTCTTCGAGCTCAGATTTCTTATTTTTTTTAAATTTGCGCAATAAATTCTAAAGAGGAAAGATTTGTACTGATTGCAACCTCTATTACTTATAACAATTAAGTAATTCAAAAATGCTAAAGCGGTTTAAAATTGACTTCTCTAGCGCTGCAATCAACTTTTTTTTCTCAAAAACATAAAAAACATATTTATGCCATATTTATTTACTTCAGAAAGTGTCTCTGAAGGACATCCAGATAAAGTTGCAGATCAAATTAGTGATGCATTAATAGATAATTTTTTAGCTTTTGATAGTGACTCAAAAGTAGCTTGCGAAACTTTAGTTACTACTGGTCAGGTTGTGTTAGCAGGTGAAGTAAAGTCGAATACCTACCTCGACGTTCAGAAAATTGCAAGAGATACCATTAATAAAATTGGATACACCAAAAGTGAGTATATGTTTGATGGAAACTCGTGTGGTGTGTTTTCTGCTATTCATGAACAATCTGAAGACATTAATCGTGGTGTTGATCGTGCTTCTAAAGAAGAACAAGGTGCAGGAGATCAGGGGATGATGTTTGGTTATGCGTCAAAAGAAACTGATAATTATATGCCTTTGGCCCTAGACTTGTCCCATCGTATCCTTAGAGAGCTTGCAGAATTACGTCGTGAAAACAAAGACATCACCTATCTACGTCCAGATTCAAAAAGTCAGGTAACTATTGAGTATAACGATGATAATGCACCTCAACGAATTGATGCTATCGTCGTCTCTACTCAGCACGACGATTTTGATACAGATGATGCGATGTTAGCGAAGATTAGAAAAGATATTATTGAAATTTTGATCCCAAGAGTTACAGCTCATCTTCCAGAACATATTAAAGCCTTGTTTAATGACGATATTACCTATCATATTAATCCGACAGGAAAGTTTGTGATTGGTGGACCACATGGAGACACAGGACTTACTGGTCGGAAAATTATTGTGGACACTTATGGTGGAAAAGGTGCACATGGTGGTGGTGCTTTCTCAGGAAAAGATCCTAGTAAAGTAGATCGAAGTGCTGCTTATGCCACTAGACATATTGCTAAGAATATGGTTGCTGCTGGTGTTTGTGATGAAATTTTAGTTCAGGTAAGTTATGCTATTGGTGTTGTTGAACCAACGTCAATTTTTGTTGACACGTATGGAACTTGTCCTTTTAATCTCACTGATGGCGAAATTGCTGAAAAAATTTCTGAAATCTTTGATATGCGTCCAGCTGCAATTGAATCACGATTAAAATTACGTCAGCCAATGTACAGCGAAACTGCTGTTTACGGCCATATGGGAAGAACATCTAGAACCGTTAGCAAAACTTTTGAGCAACCTAATGGTGAACCAAAAACAATGGATGTTGAATTGTTTACATGGGAAAAATTAGACTACGTCGATAAGGTTAAAGCCGCTTTTGGATTGTAGTATCTAAATAAATTATAAAGAAAGAAAGAAAGCCTCTAAATGTATTTTAGAGGCTTTCTTTTTAACATATATACGCAACCTTTATATTATTCCACCATCTTGATATAGACAGACGACTCTAAAAATCAATCGCTATGAAAAAACTAAAACTATTACTCGTCGCCCTATCTATAATTACAATATCCTGCCAAAAAGATGACGATGTATCAAGCAACAATGATCTAAATCAAACACCAAACTCGAGTACATTTTCTGAAAACTTCGGAAATCAGATCTCTAGAACATTTCTGGGAAATGTCGTAGATAACACCAACAACCCATTATCTGGAGTCTTAATTAAAATTGGAAATCAAACCGCTACAACAGATAATAATGGTGTCTTTATTATACAAGATGCCACAGTAAATGAACGTTTTGGAAATGTCACTGCAGAAAAGGCAGGGTTTATTCATGCTTCCAGAACAGTGGTACCTACTGAAGGCACGAATAATATCACCATCATGATGTTACCAGAAACCATTGCAGGTTCTACTTCAAGTGGTGCGCAGGATGTGATCAGTTTGTCTAATGGTGCTTCAGTGTCTTTACAAGGTGACTACATCAAAGAAGATGGAACATCGTATTCTGGAAACGTCAATGTGATCTTACATCATTTAGATCCAACAGATCAGCATATGGAAAATCAAATGCCTGGTATGTTGTATGCAGCTAATGCACAGAATGAAGAAGTCATGCTTCAAAGCTTTGGAATGTTAGCTATAGAATTACGTGGTGATAATGGCGAAGATCTTAATCTTGCGGAAGGCTCTTCAGCAGAAATTAGAGTGCCTTTAGATGCAAGTCTTTTGGCAGATGCACCAAGCACGATTCCATTGTGGTATTTTGATGAAGTCAATGGGTATTGGGTTGAAGATGGTGAAGCAACTCTAATTGGTAACGAATATGTTGGAACAGTGACGCATTTTTCATTTTGGAATGTATCAAATCTGGATAATTTTGTAAACCTCTGTATTACGTTTACAAATGTACTTGGAGAGCCAATGCTAGGTTTAGACGTAAGACTTAATAGCAGTTCTCTTACTCCTAGCCGTGGAATTACGGATGAAAATGGACAAGTTTGTGGTTTTGTTCCATCAAATGAAATTCTTGAACTTGATATTGTCTCTTCTAACTCTTGTAATTTACTATCAGTTTATGCTGAGGATATTGGTCCATTTAGCAGCGACATATCTCTAAATAGAACAATTCCAAATGAAGTTCCGGGGTTATTTTTTGAAACGATTGTTGGACAATTTGAAAACTGTAATGGAGAATTAGTAACCAACGGTTATGTAAGAATAATTCATGAAGATGCTAATTCACCATACGATTATTCAAATTCGTCACATTTTGCTTTGAATCCAATAACAGATGGATCATTTGAATTTTCATTTTTAAGATGCTCCGAAGAGTTTAATTTTTCTATTCAAGGATATGACTACGATAGTTTAAATCAAACCGATTTACTAAATTATACTTTCGAACAAACGATAACCAATGTTGGAACCATTTCAGCCTGTACAGATTCTTCAGAATATGTCATCTATATTATAGATAATAGTGAAGAGGTTGCTTTTACTTCTTTAACAAATGAAGGTAGTCAAAGACCTTATATTCTGGTTCCAGAGGATGAGAGTTCAACTGTTCCTGCTTTAAAAATAAACGCAACTAGATCCTCTCCAATAAATAATAACACTCCATATATAGACGAGATTGAAATATTTGGATTCTTAAATGAAGCTCAATTTATAGGTCAGTATGAATGGGGTTTAGATTTGGAGAATGGAAACCCTGGCTTTGTAGTAACACTTTTTAATGATTTTGGAAACTATTATTATATTGTTGATGCAAATAACAATGTTACTTTTGATGTAATAAATATTGGTGACGTAGGAGAATTTATTGATCTAACTTTTTCAGGAACTTATATGGATGTTAACGGCATTACACACACAGTCGCTGGAGAAGCACATGTTATACGTGAAGAATAATAATTAAATTAACAAAGAACGCAACCTTTCAACGATAATGACATCTAATACATAGCGAACAAATTTAGTAGAACATTTAAGAGGTAACGGTGTTCTATGGAATTGAACCATTTAGTATACGTTTCATACTACAAAAAGCCTTTTCAAAAAGAAAAGGCTTTTTTATGCGTTAAGGATTAAGGTATTGTTGGAGCTCTCCTCCTTGGTGCAAAGCAGAATGGAGGAAGCGACTACCGCAAGCCTGACCAACCGAAGCTTTAGCGAAGATTGGGAACGCCCTTATCTAAAAGCGTAGCAAGCAGATGCTACAACGAATAAATGACTCTCAATGTCACAAACCTGGGTTGAATAAACGTCTCAGAATTAAACACAGACACAGCACTTGAACCATTACTCACATTAGAATCGATATCTAATAAATTGGTAGCCTTTACTTCAAACTCCCATTTGGCATCTTTATCTTTTCGGTAGGCTAAACTCGCGTCCCAAGTTTGAAATGACTGCGAAGGTCGTTCGCCATCATCCTGATTGGTATAGGTATAATCTGTTCGTAATGTGAACGATTTCCAGATATACGCATCAAACTCGATGGAAGGTGCA
Organism: Bacteroidia bacterium; assembly: GCA_030430385.1. Lineage (GTDB taxonomy): Bacteria > Bacteroidota > Bacteroidia > Flavobacteriales > Flavobacteriaceae > Psychroserpens. The sequence continues at coordinate 70,006 of JAUIFO010000005.1, read as the reverse complement.
TTGGTTACAAATCGCGTTGACGTAGAGCCTTGATCATTATTTGTAATGGAATACGCATAGCGTAATCTCACATTTGGTGCTTCTCTAAAATTGGTTCTCAACTCAGGAATATAGCGCTGCGAAAAACTCTCATTAACTGTACGTTCGCCCTGAACAATTTGATTTTGCTTGGCATAGGTTAAATTCACGCCTAATCGAGCTCGTATTTTTTTGAAAGTACGCTCTACTCTTCCAAAGACACTAGCAGATTCGTCAGCAAAGTTTGAATTAAAATACGTGTTGGTCCTGATCACATTATCAAAATTGGTAAAACTTCGAATCTGATCAACATTCTTGCTATAGTTTGCAAAGGCAAATACATTGGTATAGTTAAACAAGTTAAAACTAAAATAACGTAAGCTCAAATTATGAGATAATGAATTTTGCAACTCAGGATTCCCATAACTAATGCTACTGTAACTATTAAGCATCAAGCCTTCTGCCAATCGGGTTACATCTGTAAACGCATTTCTCATATTATATGTGAAGGTCAAACTCTCACTCTTTTTAAATTGAATAAGGGTTTCAAATTCTGGTAATACTCTAAAGAAATTATCTTTGTACTCAACATCAAATTGCGTGTTTTTATTTCCGTAGGCATGTAATGACAATCCAGGTGTGATGGTAAATTTTCCTGTTTTAACGCGATAGCGAAGTCCAAGATACACATCACTAAAATTGTATTCGGTGTCGTTTTCGTTGCTTAGTAAATTTCCATCTTCATCTTCAAGACTTGCTACAGGATCAAAAAAGGAACCGTTGTCTAAAAACTGAAAAATATTAGAGTTGAATTTTTGATTACTGAATATTGTTCCTAAAGTAAGATTGATATTGCTCTTTTTATTCAAGATGTAGTAATAGTCTAATTTAGCATCCAACTGATTAGATTTGATACGTCTGTCTTGATTAAGATTATATTGAAGCTGATCTCTATCAAATCCTAATACCAAGGCTGTATTATCAAAAGCGTCTTGATCCATTGGGTCATCTGGGTCATTGTCTGGATTATTAGTTAGAAGTGCATTATAAAAAGGATCTTCATCTTTAATTAAATGCTGCGCTTCTAAAGCGAAAATATTGTTTTCGTTTAGTGTGTAATAATAATTAAGATTTTGGTTGATACTATATGGTTTTACCTCACTTAATTGATTGGTATTGCCTACCACAGTTGACAATTCATTTTGGCGTTCTGATTCACTTGAAATTCGCCCTAAAAGATCATAATCTAGTTGATTATTGACGTTAGGTTTGTACGACGCGCTCAACTTTGCCAAACCTTGATTGGTAGATTCTTTACCTGTTTGAACGGTTTGTTCATCGGGAATTCCCAGATCTGAATTGATATAACGTACAAAACTCTCCTCTCGTGTTCTTAAACGACTGCTGTTGTAGATCAAGAATCCGCTTAAATCTAAATTCTTATTAGGAGCATAACTAAAATTGGTGGCAGCAAGTTTCGTTACAATTTCTTGGGCATTCCCTAAGTTGGTCAACCCACTTAATCCGTTATTTCCTAGATCTATACTTGTTCCGCTACTTTGGCTTGGTAATCTAAAACCGCCTCCAAAGTTTCTCAAATCCCGATTTGTCAAGGCAACCTCTCCAATATTATTTAGGTCGCCAATAACATTAAGACTGTACTTAGGACTGTAATAAAACAATTTGGGCTGCACAATGTACAAGTCTTTGTTGGTTGCCAATCCTGCTCCAGCAGTAACATCACCAAACCAAAAATTCTCTTTGCCTTCTTTGAGTTTGATATTTATGGCGACATTGTCTTGATTGTTTTGAACACCACGCAATTGGTTGACTTCGGAATAGTTTCTCAAGACTTGAACTTTATCTACTGCATTTGAAGGAATATTTTTTGTGGCCAACTTAGAATCACCATCAAAAAAATCTTTTCCATTTACCATCAGTTTATTGACGACTTTTCCTTCGACTTCAATTTGGCCATCATCATTAATTTCAACACCTGGTAGTTTTTTAAGTACATCTTCAAGTTTCCGCTCAGAGCCATCTTTGAAAGAGTCGGCATTATACACCAAAGTATCGCCTTTGATCGTCACTGGCATTTCATAGGTTAGCTCCACTTCGGCCAATGCATTATCGGTTTGCATGATGTAGTCTTTGGTGATGTTCTCTTCTTTGGTTGTTAATTCTTCAGAAATGGATTTCATTCCAATATAACTCACCTGAATGGTATAGGTCGTATTGTCTTGTAAATCTAACCGAAACTTCCCTTGATCATTAGAAATAGCATACGATGCCATTGCTTTAGTTGCTTTATTGATTGCAATAATATTTGCTAATTCAAGAGGTGTTCCAATGCTATCCTTAACGACTCCTTGAACTGTGACTTGAGCACTTAATATTGATGTTAGGCATAGCATAGCTACTACAATGATGTGTTTCATCTGTTGTTGTTTTGATTGTTGATTGTTAATGTGGAATTGCTTTAATTTCTACGACCTCTTCCACCACGACCGCCTCCATACATTTGGCGCATTTCCTCGATCTTATCTTTCATTATGGTGTTGTATTCCTCACGTGTTACAACTTCTCCTGTGTCTGGTCGTTTGATTTCTGTTTTTTCTTGAGGATTCATAACAATTTTAGTACATAGAATAACCGTTCTATCTGCTTGAACCTCTAAGATCAAACCTGGAAGACCATGATATTCTGCAGGTCCTGTGCTAACAGGAATTTGAGGTGTATACCATGCAGACACGATAACAAACTTTGGTACTTCTAAGTCATCCATTGGATTATCAGATTCTGCTTTACTAGAATCTTGAGCAACCGTATTCTCTTTTTTTGATTCCTCAGCTCTTGGACCACGACGACGCATCTTCATAAAATCCATTTCATCAACAGGCATTGTCGTTGTTGCTTTAAAGCACGTATATTGTCCGATTTGTTTGGTTTCAGTTCCTAATTTCCATTCTAAGGTTTTGAGCGAATCTTTGACCAAAAATTGCTTACCAAAAAACTCTTGTTCTTGTAAGAGAAGTTTCTCTTTCACATTTTTATATTGATCACCTCCAGTAAAACTGCTCATCATACCTCTCCAAGGACTCCCACCAGCTCCTGGAGTGTCGAGTACTTCCTCTTCTTTATAGGTAGATTCAGTTCTATTGAAATCGAGCACATAGGTTTTCTCGAACATATTTTTCATCATATCCATTACCCTCTTTTTTTGCTGTTCAGTCATTTGATTACCTCTTCGACCAAAGTCATCAAAATTTACAGTGGTTTTGGTTTGATAAATGGCCTGACCTTGAAAATCTTGTTGGGCAAAAAGAACCGTTGATAGCAGTAAAAAAAGCAGTGAAATTGTTCTAGCGAATGTAACTCTCATATCTTATTGTATTTATATGCCTAAAATTAATGCATTATAAACTTATAAGACTTGAAAAAGAAATAATAGTTTAGTTTAAAACCCTTAAAGTTTTCTTAATTTTTTTTTTGAGGTTAGCCTCCTATTCTAATCTCGATACTTTCACCGTCTCTATCTCTGTTACTCGGTTTAAAACGCTCTTCCATTTCTTTCATCTTCTTTTCCATGATCTTGTCATAAGCTGCTTGAGACAATTCCTTACCTGTATCAGGTTCTTCAATATCTGAAGCGTTTTTAGGATTGATCACAATTTTGCTGCAGATCACTGTTTCACTACCATCGTTAACTTCGAGAATTAGTCCTGGCAAACCATGATAATTTCCTGGTCCAGCATTTACAGGAATTTGTGCTGTATACCATGCTGTGATGGTAATCTCTTTCATTTTAGGTGCAGCTTCAGAGGTGCTTAAATCCTTATCACCATTAACACTAACTTCACTTTCTCTATCCTCAACTTCTCTAGTAGTTGTTGCTTTAAAACAGGTATAATCGCCAATGTTTTTAGTTTCAGAACCTAGTGTCCACTCAATTGCATTCAATTCATCTTTAATAAGGAATACCTTACTAAAGGATTCATTTTGATTGGTATATCGCTTCTCTTTAATATTCTTGTAAAGCACATCAGAACCTCCGGACATGACTACCATAACATCCATGCCTTGCGGATTTGGAGACGCTAAGGCTTCCTCTTCTTTATAGATGGATTCTTCTTTGTTAAATGTTAGGATATAGGTCTTTTCAAACTGCTTTTTTAGCATGTCCATCATTTGCTTCTGTAAATCTGAACTTACTTTTGTGCTGTCTAATTTGATATCTACTTTTCGTTTTGACTTATAGGTCGCCACACCTTGAAAGTCTTGAGCGCTGACATTTGTGGCTACAAGAAATACAACACCAATGGCTAATATTCTGATTAATGAATTCATAATTAATATTTGTTTTTATAAAATTTGATTACAGCATTTCTTACTTTTTTAACACGCTCCAAAAATACTTTTGGATTGTTTGAGTCTCCTTTAACTCGATAGGTTAAGGTTGATGGTTCACCTACTGATTTATCTTCACCAATACACGTAATCTCGAAATTTAATGCTTCGTTTGGTTGCACTTCACTAAGTAATGTTTTGATATCTTTCATAGTAAATGTTGATTTGACTTCTTCTTCAGAATTTACATTCACACTAATATCAACAGTGTGTACTTTAACGTCTTCTAAGTTAACAGCATCATTGGTTTGACTAAAACTTACTGTTGCGAATAAAAGCACAACTAATTTAATTACATTTTTCATTCTAATATGGTTTTATGATTAATACCTTACAAATGTATGTTGTGAGGTTTCATATTTTAGTTAACCAGTGTTAACGTGTGTTAACCGATTAGTTTTTAAGTGTTTTAACATTTACTTTTGACTAATGAATGAATTAAAATATAAATACACATTATATATCATCATAGTGGTAATTATTGCTACTATAGGGATTCAAGCGTTCTGGAATTACAAGAATTACCTCTTAAATAAGCAACAATTCATTTCTGATATTCAACTAACATTAGACAAAGCCGTTGATGATTATTATACCAACATTGCTCAGGAAACAACATTAGGGCTTAAAATTGAAGACCATGCCCAGGATATCTTTAATGAAGATGGTGTTTTGGAAAGAATATCTAAATCTATAGACAACAACAAAGGATCTTTTATTGGTATCGATTCCATCAAAGAAGACAACCTTAAAGGCATCACTATTTTAAGAGGGTTTGAAGCCGATTCGTTCATGGCTCATAACTCAAGAGATTCTATTTCCTTTAAAACTACAGCTAAGGATATTATTGGAGAATTTAAATCTTCAAACGACAGCCTTAAACTTTCGAGCTTTGAAATCTTCACCTCAAAGATTATGATTTCAATAAGTAATGACACGTTAAATCTGAATACTGTTGACAGTTTAATTGTAAGCGACTTGAAAAGCAAGAACATGCTTATTGATTTCTATTTAGATTTCGAAAACTCTAAATCTGAAATTGACACAAAAGGAGATCAGATTATAAAATACGACAAGTCAATACCATCATCTAGACATCAATTAACGACTACTTCAATGTCGAAACTTCTCCCAAAAGGCAGTAAGCTCAATATGCACTTTGAGAATAAAACCTGGTTGGTCTTCAAACGTATTCTGGGAGGTATGATCATTTCATTATTGATTGTTTTAGCTGTAATAAGCTGTTTATTTTATTTGCTTAAAATCATCAAACACCAAAAGCAATTATCTGAGGTGAAAAATGATCTGATTAGCAATATCACTCATGAGTTTAAAACACCTATTGCAACTATTGGTGTAGCGCTCGAAAGTCTTCAAAATTTTAACGCTATTGAAGACAAAGAAAAAACTAAAAACTACCTAGACATGTCAAGTACGCAGTTATCTAAACTGAATACGATGGTAGAAAAACTTCTGGAGACTGCAACTTTAGATAGTGAAAGTATACAACTTAATAAAGAACGTTATTCGATTTCTGAAGTGGTGACTGCTGTGATTGAAAAGCATCAGCTGCAACACGAAAAAACTGTAAATTGTAATATAGAAGATCATGTATTTGCCAATGTAGATATCTTCCATATAGAAAATGCCATCAACAATATCGTAGACAATGCCTTTAAATATGGTGGAGATACTATTACTGTTAATTTAAATGCCAAATCTGATCATATCGAAATTGTAATTTCAGACAATGGCACCACACTAACAAAAACTAACAAAGACCGTATTTTTGAAAAGTTTTACCGTGTTCCTAAAGGCAACACTCACGATGTTAAAGGCTTTGGAATTGGTTTATATTATACAAAGAAGATCATTGAAAAACACAATGGAACGATTCAATTAGATTTAAGTAAAACAGAAACCTCATTTAAAATTAATTTACCTTATGTCTAATGTCACCACCATACTTCTTGCCGAAGACGAACCTGCTTTGGGTCAGATCATTAAAGAAAGTTTAGAAACTAGACATTTTAATGTACTTCTTTGCAGTAATGGCGAGCAAGCTCTGGAAGTCTACCAGGCGCATGCACCAGAATTGCTCGTTTTAGATGTCATGATGCCAAAAAAAGATGGTTTTACCTTAGCCAAAGATATACGATCTGTTGATGATACGATTCCTATTATTTTTTTAACAGCTAAATCACAAACCCAAGATGTCGTAGAAGGCTTTACTATTGGTGGAAATGATTATTTAAAAAAGCCGTTTAGTATGGAAGAGCTCATTGTTCGTATTAATAATTTATTGAACAGAACTCGCATTCAAAAAACTTCAGAAGTGCTTAGTATTGGTGCATATACTTTTGATTTCCCAAAACAAACCCTTCAATTTAAAGACGAAGACAAGTTACAACTTACGCATCGCGAAGCGCATTTATTGTTTCACTTAGTGAAGAATAAAAATCAAGTCCTTGATCGCTCGATCATATTGAATAAACTTTGGGGAAATGATGATTTTTTTAATGCCAGAAGTATGGACGTCTTTATTAGTAAACTTCGTAAAAAGTTAAATAAAGACACGACTATTCAAATTTTAAACGTTAGAGGTTTTGGATACAAATTAATCTGCTAAAAGTGGTTTGATTTTTGTACTTTTCAAATCCTTATGAAGTATATCCTATATCTCTTTTTGTTCATCACGACATCCTTGTATAGTCAGGATACTATTGATGCGACCTTAATAAATACTTCAGAAGTAAACGTTGACCATATTGTTGGCATTGATAATTTTGATACCTTTTATTATATAGATGACAACACTCTTTATAAAAAGACTAATGATGGTAAGAGTCTTAATTTTAGCAATTACCAGCTTGGTAATATTAGCTCAGCAAACACGTTTAATCCGCTTAAAATAAATCTGTTTTACCAAGATTTCAATTATGTTATCATTCTAGACAATCGTTTGGCAGAAATCTTCAAATTAGATTTTAATGTTATTCAACCTTATAAAAACATTACGCACATTTCAACAGGTTTTGACAACACCCTTTGGGTTTTTAATGTCGATCTTCAGCAATTAGAACTCTACGATTATAAATCAAACACAACACGATTTGCGGCAGTACCTGTGCAATCTTCAGTTTTAGATTTAGAAAGTGATTACAATTACTGTTGGCTGCTTACCGAAAACTATTTATACCAATACAATTATTTTGGAAGTATGATTTCAAAATTACCTAATACAGGATTTACTGAAATCGCTAAAAGCAATGGTCATCTTATCTTAAAACAAGATAATAGTTTGTTTTTTAAGCCTAAAAACAATGATACCATTCGTGCAATCAATCTTCCAAAATTGTTAATAAATCAGTTTTTATTGACCAATGAAACCTTGTATATTTACGATCTTGAAAAACTCCATAAATACCAACTAAAAATCAAATAGATATGCATGTTGCAGTAGCAGGAAATATAGGTGCTGGAAAAACCACACTCACTAAATTACTCGCTAAACATTACAAATGGGAACCTCAATTAGAGGACGTTGTAGACAATCCGTATTTAGATGATTTTTACAATCAGATGGAACGTTGGAGTTTCAATCTGCAAGTCTATTTTTTAAATAGCAGATTTCGTCAAGTCGCTCAAATTCGTGAGAGCGGAAAAGATATTATTCAAGATCGTACCATTTATGAAGATGCTCACATTTTTGCGCCAAACCTTCATGCCATGGGCTTGATGACCAATCGTGATTTTGAGAATTATCGTTCCCTATTTGATTTGATGGAATCCTTTGTTGAAGGTCCAGATTTATTGATCTATTTGCGAAGCTCTATTCCAAACCTTGTTGCACAAATTCACAAACGTGGTCGCGATTACGAAAACACGATCAGCATTGATTACTTAAGCCGACTTAACGAACGTTATGAAGCTTGGATTCACGGCTACAACAATGGCAACTTACTCATTATAGATGTTGACAATCTTGATTTTGTTGCTAACCCTGAAGATTTAGGAGGTATCATCAACAAAATTGACGCTCAAATTAACGGATTGTTTTAGTTTTTGGTCACTGAGTTTGTCGAAATGGGCGTTCCCAACCTTCACTAAAGTTCAGTTTGGTCAGGCTTTCTGCTATATCTTTTTGTTTTTGTAACCTTGAGCGCAGTCTAAAGATCTTTAACAAAAACAAAAAGGATGCCGCTTCAATCCTTAACGCGACGCATCACTTTATAAACTTGTGAATTCTAGCATGGTATTCTGCCTGTTCACTACGATCAACAAATAATACAGGAATCTGGTCAAAGCCTTTAAACAAGGTAGTCACGCGCAGCATTTTCTTTTTGTGATTTACACTTCTTAAGTAAATCGCCGCAATTTGATCAGGATAGGCTTGAGCAATCGCTTTATAAATATCAGCATCACGTTCACCACTATCACCAATCAAAATAAATTTTAGTTTAGGATAGGTTTTTAAGAGGTTGATAATCTCCTTATGCTTTTGAGGGAAGTCACCAGGTGCCTTTTTGAAAATAGCCTTAAAACTTCGCAATAAAATTGGACCTTTCGGAAACTCATGTTGTGTTAAAAAATAATCTAAATAACGATACAGATTCCACGGACTATGGCTAACGTAAAATATTGGGTTAGCACTATTTCCAGAAGCGCCTTTGTGCAACTTATGATAAAAATCTGCGGCACCTTCTAACGGAATTCTGTTAGCAGCGTTTCTAAAAATACTATTGATTAAAACTCTCCATTTTAAAGTAGACACCACACCTGTATGAATAATGGTATCATCAATATCGCTAATAACACCAAATTCGGCGTTAGCACAAGGAATCAATAATTTGCCTTGAAATTTATTTTCATTCTGAATTTGTCTCCTTATAGCATCATCATGATAACAAATATCATAATCTACCCAACCATCATCATCTGCAAGCTCAAGCAAATGAGCTACTTGCACATCTACTTTAAAGTAACCATGATGATCTGTTTTAGTGATAAAAGAGTTCCCATTTGATAAACTTACTTTGAGAGTTGCGTGTTTTATTTCATCCGATTCAAATCGCTTCCAAGAATTTATAAATAAACCAAACAATCCTTTTTGCTCAAGATTTATAGTTTCGTCTTCCAAAGCACGACCACGAATGTAGAAATGTGAATCTGTTCCATAACTTTTAAATGTTATGATTTGTAAAGGATCTTTCTCGAACCAGCTCATTTAAGACATCATCTTTAAAACGAAAATAAAAAAAAGCCACGTAAAACGTGGCTTTTCATTTATGTAAATCAAACAGTTAGTTTTTGTTAACTTCTACTTTTTCAATGACTTTTTTAACCTCAACATTGTCACCTTTAGATGTGTTTTCAAAAGCTTTCAATTGTTTTTCAACTTCAGCTTCAGTACCCTTAAAAGTTTCTTTCTTGGTTACTTCAGTACCATTTTCAACAGTAGTGTAAGTAATCGTTGCTTGAGCCATATCCTTAGATTCCACAGACATTTCAATATTGACATCTTCAGTAGCAACCATTGATGTCTCTTCAGCATGTCCGCCTAAAATTGGAGCAATTACCAATCCAATAAGACAGGTTAATTTGATCAAGATATTCATTGAAGGACCAGACGTATCTTTAAAAGGGTCTCCAACAGTATCTCCAGTTACAGCAGCTTTGTGTGCATCAGAACCTTTGTAAGTCATTTCTCCATTAATTTCAACACCAGCTTCAAAAGATTTTTTAGCGTTATCCCAAGCACCTCCAGCATTATTTTGGAAGATTGCCCAAAGCACTCCAGAAACAGATACACCAGCCATGTAACCTCCTAACATTTCAGCTACTAATCTGTGGTTATCGCCATATATTAATAATCCTATCAATACAATAACAATTGGAAAACCGATCGTTAAAATACCAGGTAATAACATTTGTCTTAAAGACGCTTTTGTAGAAATATCAACACATTTATCATATTCAGGTTTCCCAGTACCTTCCATAATTCCAGGAATCTCTTTAAACTGACGACGCACTTCTTCAACCATTTCCATAGCAGCTTTACCAACAGAACTCATTGCTAATGCAGAGAACACAACAGGCACCATACCACCAACAAATAACATCGCTAAAACAGGTGCTTTAAAGATGTTAATTCCATCAATATCAGTAAACGTAACATAAGCAGCAAACAACGCTAAAGCTGTTAAGGCCGCAGATGCAATTGCAAATCCTTTACCTGTAGCAGCAGTTGTATTACCAACAGAATCTAAAATATCTGTACGCTCTCTAACAATTGGTTCTTGCTCGCTCATTTCAGCAATACCACCAGCATTATCTGCAATTGGTCCAAAAGCATCAATAGCCAATTGCATTGCAGTAGTTGCCATCATAGCAGATGCTGCCATAGCAACACCATAGAAACCAGCAAAAGCATAAGAAGCCCAAATAGCTCCTGCAAATAATAAAACAGAACTAAATGTTGAAATCATTCCAGTTGCTAAACCTGCAATAATGTTAGTTGCAGCTCCAGTACTTGACTGTTGCACAATATTTAAAATTGGTTTCTTTCCTAATCCAGTATAGTATTCAGTAAATGAAGAAATTGCACCTCCAACGACTAATCCAACTAAAGTTGCATAGAATACTCGCATTGAAGAGACTTCTTTTAAACCTTCACCAAAGAACTCCATTTTCATGGTTTCAGGTAACATCCATGTTACTAATCCGAAACAAGCTAAAGCCACAAGACCAATAGAGGTCCAGTTTCCAATATTTAAAGCCTTTTGTACTTGCGCTTCTTTAGCATCATTAGATGATATTTTCACCAAGAATGTCCCGATGATTGAAATGATAATACCAGCACCAGCAATAGCCATAGGTAATAAAATAGTTCCGATACCTCCAAAGGCATCTTCAATAGCGCCTCCCATGTCTTTAATGATGTAGTTTCCTAATACCATTGCAGCTAAAACTGTAGCCACATAAGAACCAAATAAATCTGCTCCCATTCCTGCAACATCACCTACATTATCTCCTACGTTATCAGCAATTGTAGCTGGATTACGAGGATCATCTTCAGGAATACCAGCTTCAACTTTACCTACTAAATCAGCACCAACATCGGCAGCTTTAGTGTAGATTCCACCACCTACTCTAGCGAATAAAGCGATCGATTCAGCACCAAGTGAAAATCCAGCAAGCGTCTCTAAAACTAAAGTCATATCTGCTGTATTGGTCCAAGTTCCACCCATAAACATTTGATAAAAAATGATAAAGAACGCGGTTAAACCTAATACTGCCAATCCAGCAACACCAAGGCCCATAACCGTACCACCACCAAAAGAAATATTTAAGGCTTTTGGTAAACTTGTTTTTGCAGCTTGAGTAGTTCTAACATTGGTTTTGGTTGCGATACGCATTCCTATGTTTCCAGCAATTGCAGAAAAAACAGCACCAATAATAAACGCAACAATAATTAAATAACTTGTTGTTGGTACAATTGCAGCAACAGCAGCTAAAGCGATACTCGCTCCAATAACGAAAAAGGTAAGTAATCGATACTCTGCTTTTAAAAATGCTAAAGCACCTACATAAATATGATCTGAAATTTCTTTCATTTTGCCGTCACCAGCATCTTGTTTCATTATTGAAGAACGTTTTATTGCCATATAGACTAGTCCTAAAATCGCCAATACTATTGGCATATAAATCATGTATGATTCCATATTGTATTTATTGTGATTAGTTGATTCCTATTTTAACTGGGCAAAAGTAGTGAAATCCCTTAAAACTAAAAAACCCTTTGACGTTTAAGCCAAAGGGTTCAGGATTTAATTACCTAAATATGTTTAAATTGTAAAGTTCCCGTTAGCTTTATGCTCACTATTTTCATAGCGTTCTACACATTTGGTCACAATATCGTAAGCTTCTTTAGCATCTCCCCAACCTCCAACATCAACTTTCTTTTTTTCGAGGTCTTTATACACTTGAAAAAAGTGAGTGATTTCTTTTTTTCTATGCGGATTTAAATCTGTAATATCTTCGTAAGTATTCCAAATTGGATCTGTAACAGGGACACAAATTAGTTTTTCATCAGGTCCTTTTTCATCAGCCATATGAAACACTCCAATAGGTTTCACTTCCATAACACACATTGGGAATGTAGGTTCCGTTCCCATTACTAATACATCTAAAGGATCTCCATCCAATGCTAAGGTTTCAGGAATAAAACCATAATCTCCAGGATACATCATTGAAGAGAATAACATACGATCAAATCTAATTTTTTTCAAATCGAAATCGTATTCATATTTATTACGGCTTCCTTTAGGAATTTCTATTAGTACATCAAAAGTTAATTGTCCGTTAGCAGTCATTTATTTCAAATTTTGGGCTGCAAAGATACAGTAATGTTTTTGTTGAACAATTAAAACCTTAGAAATAAAAGCCAAAACTTCCTGTTACTCCAAATCGTCTAGCGTCTGGTGCGTCTAAGTAGTTCCCTCTAAAATTGAAGTCAATTCGTAATATCTTGAAGATATTAGCAACACCAAAGCTATATTCGTAGTAAATACGGTCATTAGGTGCAATTAAAGGAATTTCTGCAGGATTTCCAGTGGTATTGAGTGCAATATTATCATCAGACAATTCGCCCCAAACACCTCTAAGTCCGAGTACAAACCGCAAATTATACTGCTTTAAAAAAGGAATTCTAGAGAATAATCGTCCATTAAAATTATGCTCAATATGCATTGAAGTGTAAGCATCTGTCACAAACTCATAGAAATCTAATTGTGGAAAGGTATTATAAATTGAAAAATAGGTTTGATTTCCAGGAACAACACTAAGTAGTCCTAAAGGAACTTCTCCAAACGTCTTTCCAGCTTCAACTGAGGTTACCAAGCGACCAAACCCTCCTACTTGCCATGGCTGAATATAAGAAAATTGAACTTTGGTATAATCAAAATCACTGTCAAACCAATTGCGATTTCCTCTACTTAATTGTGCAAACAATCTCGCAAAATCATCGTTTTTAAATTTACGTTCAACACCAAAACCTGTCATTTGACGCTTTGGATAATATCCTAAAGACAATCGTGATTCAAACTGTTTAATTTCTGAAGAGATTCCAGTTTCAGATTCAGGATCATTATAATCTAGACTAAAGGTTGGAGATGCAGAACGTAAAGTCCTAAAGCTTCCGTCTAAGCGAACTTCAAAATTCCGACTTGGCTCGATAGCCATTCCAAAATTGGTCAAACTGATATTAGTGAGCTTATCATTTGTTCCAGCAGTGATCACAGCATTTGAGGCTAAGCTTCGACCAAGCACGTCTGTTGAACTCGTTAAACTTGCTCCAATTTGCTCAATATCGCGTCGATGACCTCCAAAAAGCGTAAAGCGACTTTTCTTATCTAGCAACCATTTTCCAGAAATCCCATACTTGAATTTTTCGTCTCTAAAGCCATAAGCTACAAAACCTTCTAAGCGCCATAAATCGTTAGGTCCAAAATAGGTACGTCCACCTGTACGAAGTCGTAATCCTTCAACATCATTAAAACCAAATGTTGAAAAAATAGGTCCATAATCAAAATTGATGCTCGGAAATTCAACATAACCCGAAGCTAAAATACTTCCAATATTATAGAGTCGTTTAAACTTCTTAACCGTTTTTAAAGTGTCTAACATCTTGTAAACACCTTCTTCGTCTTTATTCAAGGATTCAAACCTATTTTGATCCCAAAACGCATCATCTCTGTTATAAACGTCTTCATCATAATAATACACCTCTTCATCATAAAACGCTTCCTCCTTTGGTTGATCAAAGACATAGTTTTCATAAAGCGTGGTACGCTTGCCATATATTCCTCTTGAAGCTTCTTTTTTATTTAAGGCGAAATCGGTTAACATATAATCACGCTTGATCAAAAACAACGAATCGTTGAGGACTTCAAACTCCTGCTCAATATAAATTTCCTTGATCCAGTTAATATTAGCGCTTTTTGAAGCTTGAAGATTGATATCTTTTATTGCATAGGTAGAATCGTTAACCCAAAAATCACCTTTAAAGGTCAATTCATTTTTACGTCTTGGATAATATATAATGTTATAACACCATTTGTTATCAATAAAAGCACTATCAGATAAGACATAATTATAGGTTTGGATTCCAGTTCGAGACAACGGACTCACAAAACTTTTATCGAAGAATTTCAGATAGTTATCGTAAACATTAAAATCGGCATACAGATCATCAATAAAATCGATAATGACCTGATTATTACTAAATCCAGAGTTCTTATTGCCTTTTAAATCTTCTTTGACCTTATCGAGATTATTGTCTCCGTAAACTGTACTTGCAGCTTCATTAATAAAAACTGGCAAATACGTTTTTCCTGTGATGCTTGACGTATCGACTTCCTCAAAAACAAACTCCATCCCTCGAAAAAGTTTACTTTTAATAAGCGAACTATCTATGGTATTAAGATCAAACTCCACTTTTTCATACTTATCGTATTGGTATTGTTTGAACTGATTTAAACCGTTGCGACGCTTTCGCTCCCAGATTTTTTTCAGAATTCTGATTGCTGGATTTTCGGAAGCCTTCTTGGATTGTTTCCCTGTAACAATGACTACTTCATCTAGTGATGCAGCTTCTTCTTTTAGAACAAACCTAAGATCGAAGTTCACTTTTTTGTCGAGTGTCACTTCTTTGATTTCATAACCTAAAAAAGAAATAACTAACGTATCCCAAGTGTCTTCTGATTCAAGATAAAAGCGTCCATCTTCATTGGTAATGGTTCCTTCAGTAGACCCTTTAAACAAAACGTTGGCAAATGCCACAGGTTGATCTGCTTCATCAAACACATAACCACTTACTTTGGTTTGGGTAAAGCCTGAAAAAATTCCGAAGAATAAAAAAATTATAAGTAGTCTAAAGTTCATAGGCAAAAAAACTTCATCAACAATTATGCTAAAGTGTTGATGAAGTTTATAAACGTAAAAAATTACGATTTATTAGATGGTTTAAAAAAAACCATTAAGCGTTAATGTACATTACTTTTTTTACAGCTTTGATAACATCATCTTTGTTAGGTAACCATTCTTCAAGTAGAACCGGAGAATAGGGTGCTGGAGTGTCTGCTGTATTTATTTTCACAATTGGCGCATCTAGATAATCGAACGCTTCAGATTGTACAAGGTAAGTAATTTCAGTTGCCACATTCCCGAAAGGCCAAGCCTCTTCAAGAATAATCAAGCGATTGGTTTTTTTAACCGATTCAACAACCGCTTTTCTATCCATTGGACGAACGGTTCTTAAGTCTAATATTTCACAAGAGATGCCTTCTTTTTCAAGCTCATCAGCAGCCTTGTAAGCTTCTTTGATAATTTTTCCAAAAGATACAATAGTAACATCAGTACCTTCGCGTTTGATCTCTGCAACACCTAAAGGAATGGTATATTCTCCTTCAGGAACCTCTCCTTTATCGCCATACATTTGTTCACTTTCCATAAAGATAACTGGATCATCATCACGAATTGCTGATTTTAACAAGCCTTTTGCGTCATACGGATTTGAAGGCACAACTACTTTAAGTCCAGGTGTATTTGCAAACCAGCTTTCAAAGGCTTGGGAGTGTGTTGCTGCTAACTGACCAGCAGAAGCTGTTGGCCCACGAAATACTATTGGACATTTGAATTGTCCGCCAGACATTTGTCTGATTTTTGCAGCATTGTTAATGATTTGATCAATTCCAACCAAAGAGAAGTTAAAGGTCATATATTCTACAATTGGTCTGTTACCAGTCATTGTTGAACCAATCGCAACACCTGCAAATCCTAACTCTGCAATTGGGGTATCGATAACACGTTTAGGTCCGAACTCATCTAACATTCCTTTTGATGCTTTGTAGGCACCATTATATTCTGCAACTTCCTCACCCATTAAATAAATGCTTTCATCTCGGCGCATTTCTTCACTCATCGCCTCAGCAATAGCTTCTCTAAATTGAATTGTCTTCATGAACTTTGTTTTAATCGAGTAGCAAAAATAAGAATTATTGCTAATTAAATCACATCAATTTTGGAGTCGGTAAGTTATAATTGTCTCAAAATTAATTTTTGATGAGAAAAATTGAAGTATTGACATTTTACGTCATTCATTCTGAGAAAAATTGAAGAAAATCTAACAAAACTAAATTTTTCATAAATTTATTATGCGTGCATAGTAAAATTTATAATTATTATAATTATCTTCGTGCTCTAGAAAAAATTCACACTCAAAATAAACGATTTCGATATGAAAATATTAGTATGTATTAGCCACGTTCCTGATACGACTTCAAAGATTAATTTTACAGATGGAGACACCAAATTTGATACGAATGGTGTTCAATTTGTGATCAATCCAAATGATGAATTCGGTCTTACGCGTGCTATGTGGTTCAAAGAAAAACAAGGTGCAAATGTTACTGTTGTTAATGTTGGTGGTCCTGAAACAGAACCTACTCTTCGTAAAGCTTTAGCTATTGGAGCAGATGCTGCCATAAGAGTAAATACGGAAGCAAAAGACGGATTTCAAGTAGCCAAAGAACTAGCAAATGTAGTATCTGATGGTGGTTATGACTTAGTGATTGCTGGTCGCGAATCTATCGATTACAATGGAGGAATGGTACCTGGTATGTTAGCAGCACTTACAAATTCAAACTTTGTAACCAACTGCATCAATCTTGAAATTGATGGCACAAACGCTACTGCAATGCGCGAAATTGATGGTGGAAAAGAGACCGTATCAACAAGTTTACCTTTGGTAATAGGAGGTCAAAAAGGTTTAGTTGAAGAAAGTGATTTGAGAATCCCTAATATGCGAGGTATTATGATGGCTAGACAAAAACCATTATCGGTTGTTGAGCCTGTAAATGCTCCAGCTGAAACAGCTTCGGTTAAATTTGAAAAACCAGCTCCAAAAGGCGCTGTAACACTTGTTGAACCAGATAACATTGATAAATTAATTGATTTACTTCACAACGAAGCAAAAGCTATTTAATTAACCTTAAAAGAAAAAGAAACATGTCAGTATTAGTATATACAGAATCAGAACAAGGCACTATAAAAAAATCAGCTTTTGAAGCAGCATCTTATGCCAAGGCTGTTGCCAATCAAATGGGAACAACTGTTACAGCTGTAACAATCAATGCCAATAACACTTCAGAATTAGGAACTTATGGTGTTGACAAAATTTTAAATGTATCTAACAGTGATTTAGATAAATTTAATGCCAATACTTATGCAAGTATCCTTACACAAGCTGCCAAAAATGAAGAATCTCAAGTTGTAATCATTAGTTCAAGTGCAGACAGTAAATACATTGCGCCTATATTGGCTATCGGACTAGACGCTGGTTATGCCTCTAATGTTGTTGAAGCACCATCAAGTACTTCACCTTTTACAGTGAAACGAACTGCGTTTACAAACAAAGCATTTAATATGACTACAATCAATACAGACGTAAAGGTTGTTGGTGTTTCAAAAAATGCATTCGGATTAGTTGAAGCTTCTGGAAATGCTTCAGTTGAAGACTTCGCTCCATCTATTCCTTCTTCAGGTGTTACTGTTCAATCGGTTGATAAGGCTACAGATAAAGTAACCATTGCAGATGCAGAGATTGTAGTTTCTGGCGGACGCGGATTAAAAGGTCCTGAAAATTGGGGAATGATTGAAGAATTAGCAGATGTTTTAGGAGCTGCAACCGCTTGTTCTAAACCTGTTTCAGATCTAGGATGGAGACCTCACAGCGAGCATGTTGGGCAAACTGGAAAGCCAGTTGCTTCAAACTTATATATCGCTATTGGAATCTCTGGAGCTATTCAACATTTAGCTGGAATTAATTCATCTAAAGTAAAAGTTGTGATCAACACAGATCCTGAAGCACCTTTCTTTAAAGCTGCAGATTATGGTGTTGTTGGTGATGCTTTTGAAGTTGTGCCAACGCTCATTGAAAAATTAAAAGCATTTAAGGCTCAAAACGCATAATTTTTATTAAATTGTCTTAACAAAAGGGCTGTTTAGATTTGGTTCTTTATACTTAAATCTGCATTTTGCAGTCGGTAAAGTCCTCTTTTAAACAGCTCTTTACTTTTTACAACCCATGAGCCTAGTAAAACTTAATATCAAAGGAATATCGTACAGCCAAACTCAAAATGGCGCTTATGCTTTAATTCTGAATGAAGTCGATGGTGATCGCAAACTTCCAATTGTTATTGGAGCCTTCGAGGCACAATCTATTGCAATTGCTTTAGAAAAGGAAATCAGACCACCTAGACCACTTACTCATGATCTGTTCAAAAATTTTGCTGACCGATTTGACATCGTCGTCAAGCAAGTCATCATTCACAAACTTGTTGATGGTGTATTTTACTCAAGTCTGATTTGTGAACGCGATAAAATTGAAGAAATCATTGACGCCAGAACTAGTGATGCTATCGCTTTAGCACTGCGATTCCAAGCACCAATTTTTACTTATAAAAATATTCTTGATAAGGCTGGTATTTATCTGAAAGTCAATCCGAAGAAAAGCGAGGAAGACGAACAACAAGACAGTATTTTAGTTGATGATTTTGTAGCTGAAGAAATCGAAGCTAACGTGCAAGAAAATTACTCAAATAAAAGTCTAAAAGAGCTCCATACGCTTCTCGAAGATGCTGTAAATAATGAAGATTACGAAAAAGCAGCCAAAATAAGAGACGAAATTTCCAAACGCTAAATAACGCCAAACATGAGACATTTTTTACTAGCTATTGCAGCTATTTTTTTTGGAATCACAACAAGTACAGCGCAAAACATCGAAAAAAAATGGCAATTTGATGCAATAGAAGATCTCAATGGTTCGGCTCTTTTTGACATCTCTGAAACTGATGTCTTAAACCTTAGTAAAGGTGAGTTTCAATATACACTCTCTGCAAAAGACAATGTAAACGCTTCAGGAGATTACTTGCATCAAAATAATGTTTTGGTGTTTTACTATTCGCAACCTAACGATACCATTAGAACATACAAAATTAAAGAGCTTACAGATTCAACTTTTGTATTTACTGAAAAAAACGTATCGTATAAATTTAGAATACCTTCAGACACTAAACCAACAACTGCTGTTACTAATTCTACTACTACAATTATCCCAAGTCAAGGGTTTTCAATGCAAAGCTTATGGCGAGGTATTTTAGGGATGATCTCTTTAATTTTTATTGCATTTTTATTTAGTAGTAATAGAAAGGCTATCAATTGGAAAACTGTTGGAATTGGTTTATCATTTCAATTACTAATAGCTGTTGGAGTTTTAAAAGTAGGCTTTATTAAAACTGCTTTTGAATGGGTTGGAGGCTTATTTGTTAGTGTTTTAGATTTCACCAGAGCTGGTAGTAAATTTCTGTTTGAAGGACTTGTAGTAGACATGGATACCTTTGGATTTATATTCGCCTTTCAAGTGTTACCTACAATCCTTTTCTTTTCTGCTTTAACCTCTGTTCTATTTTATTTAGGCATTATTCAGAAAGTTGTAAAAGCTATGGGTTGGTTATTGACCAAATTATTGGGTATTTCTGGTGCTGAAAGCTTGAGTGTCGCTGGAAACATTTTTTTAGGTCAAACGGAAGCCCCTTTGATGATTAAAGCGTATTTAGAGAAAATGAATAAATCTGAAATCCTACTGGTTATGATTGGCGGAATGGCTACTGTAGCTGGTGCTGTTCTGGCAGCTTACATAGGGTTTTTAGGTGGTGAAGACGAAGCGCTTCGACTATTTTACGCGAAACACTTATTGGCAGCTTCTGTAATGGCTGCACCAGGCGCAATTGTTATCTCTAAAATTTTATATCCACAAACGGAAACTGTGAATACAGACGTTAAAGTTTCGCAAGAAAAAATTGGTTCAAATCTTTTAGATGCCATTGCTAATGGTACTACTGAAGGTTTAAAATTAGCTGTTAATGTTGGTGCAATGCTCTTAGTATTTGTGGCTTTTATCGCAATGTTTAATGGCATTCTCGGTTGGGTTGGTGATGTTACAAGTCTAAATGATTGGGTTGTTGCCAATACACCTTACGAAGCTTTATCACTCGAACTTATTTTAGGTTATGCCTTTGCGCCTTTGATGTGGCTTATTGGTGTTGCTTCAGATGACATGGCGCTGATGGGACAATTACTAGGTATTAAATTAGCAGCTAGTGAATTTGTTGGATACATCCAATTAGCCGACTTGAAAAACGTTGCTAATGCCACGCATCTTAAGTTTGAAAAATCCATCATAATGGCAACATATATGCTTTGTGGTTTTGCAAACTTTGCTTCTATTGGTATTCAAATTGGAGGTATTGGGTCATTAGCGCCAGGACAGCGCAAACAACTTTCAAAATTTGGAATGAAAGCCCTTATTGGAGGTACAATTGCTTCGTTAATTTCTGCTACTATTGCAGGAATGATCATTGGCTAGTGTTGAAAAGTAGAAAGGTAAAAGTAGAATGAGGAATTTCAGGAAATTAGATGTTTGGGTAGATGCTAGACATCTAGTAAAAGAAATATATTTACTCACTTCAAAACTACCTCAAAATGAAAAATTCGGATTAATTTCTCAAATAAACAGATGTGTTATTTCTATACCAGCAAATATTGCTGAAGGTTCTGCCAAAGATTCAACAAAAGATTTTATTAGATTTCTTCAAATTAGTTTAGGATCGACATACGAATTAGAAACACATATTATTCTTTGTTCAGATTTAGACTATGTTAATGAAAAAAAATCAAAACTAATTATTAATAAAATTCAGATACTGCAACGTCGCATTTCTGCATTAATTAACTATAATAGAAAAACTCTTTAACCTTTCATCTTTCAACATTTACCTTAGGCTTTTAGTTAATAACTTTTAATAGAATTAAGGCTGACTAGCTTTTCTATTTGCTGCTTTTTTTTACTTTTATTTTCCGAAGAAAATGATAATGAAATGAAACAATACCACGACTTAGTTAAGCATGTTTTAGAACATGGAAATGAAAAAGGAGATCGCACTGGAACAGGAACCAAAAGTGTGTTTGGTTATCAAATGCGATTTGATTTAAGTGAAGGATTTCCTATGGTCACTACAAAAAAACTTCATCTTAAATCCATTGTATACGAACTCCTTTGGTTTTTAAAAGGCGATACCAATATCAATTACTTAACTGAAAATGGTGTTAGAATTTGGAATGAATGGGCTGATGATAATGGCGATTTAGGTCCTGTGTATGGACACCAATGGCGCAACTGGAACAATGATGAGATAGACCAAATTAAAGACGTTATTCATGCTTTAAAGACAAACCCAAATAGTCGTCGTATGTTAGTATCTGCCTGGAATCCTTCAGTATTGCCAGATACTTCACAATCGTTTAGTGACAATGTCGCTAACGGCAAAGCAGCATTACCGCCTTGCCATGCATTCTTTCAGTTTTATGTTGCTAACGGAAAGTTGTCTTGTCAGCTTTATCAAAGAAGTGCTGATATCTTTTTAGGAGTTCCTTTTAATATTGCTTCTTATGCGCTTTTAACAATGATGATGGCGCAAGTATGTGGCTATGAAGCTGGTGAATTCATTCACACCTTTGGAGATGCACATATTTATAGTAATCACTATGACCAATTGGAATTACAACTCTCTCGTGAACCAAGACCGCTTCCTAAAATGATTCTTAATCCTAAGGTAAATGATATTTTTGACTTTACTTTTGAGGATTTTACATTGGTAGATTATAATCCGCATCCACATATAAAAGGCGTGGTTGCTGTCTAATTTTAGTACATGAAGCTATTAACTTTTATTCTTTTTCTTTTACTTCTTAGTTTAGGACATAGTCAAGAAGCGATACTCAATCAAGAGAAAATGGACTCCTTGGCAAAAACAAATACAGATGAAGTTCCCTTAGCAGAGATTATCAGCATTATTGAAAATGTTCCTGTTTACCCAGGCTGCGCTGAAAAGGAATCGATGAGAGAGACAAAAAAATGTATGTCTCAAAAGATTGCTCTGTTGTACAAAGATAATTTTAACACTGTATTGCATGAAGAATCGTATTTAGAGCCTGGAAGAAAACGCATTTTCGTTACGTTTAAGGTCGACAAAGAAGGTTTGGTTACAGACATACAATCTAAAGGACCCGATGAATATATTGAGGCAGAAGCCACTCGTGTTGCAAAATTAATTCCGCAGATGAAACCAGGCTATCAAAGAGGTAAACCTGTTATTGTGCCTTTTTCGCTGCCGTTGCTAATCAATATGACTGCGAACAAAGATGAGAGCAATACAAGATATCCTGTTTACAGAGGATGTGATACAGCTTTAAGCAATGAAGAACTTGAAGCGTGTTCTAAAGAAAAAATCAGTAATTTCATAAAGATGAGCTTCGATATTGAAAAGGCAAGCAGAGCTTTGCCTACTGATACTTCAACACAATTTCTTGTCGAATTTACAATTACCAAAGATGGTAAAATAGACCATGTAAATGCCAAAGCCAATCATAAAGCCATTGCTATTGAAGCTATAAAAGTTGTTAAGCGCTTACCTAAATTTAAAGCTCCAGGTCTTAGTGATGGTGTTGCTGTCGATACACCTTTTAGCATGTTGATGACCCTTTATTTTAATTAAACCCTTATTGAATACTGCAATTAGGTTAAATTGCCTAAATTTAAACTAGCATTAATTTTAAAGTATGTTTGGAAAAAAGAAAAATAAACCAACCATTGATCAAGAGCAATTAGCACTTATTAAGAATGCTGAAAAACGCATCAAACAAAAAAAGCGTTTATACATTCATTTTGTGATCTTCTTAATTGGAGCTGTTTTTTTAATTCTTGCGAATACGCTATTAGGAATTGGCGACACTTTTAAAATTGCTGGACTGGAATGGTTTGTATTTGCTATCGGGTTTTGGCTATTTCTATTTATTTATCATTTTATTTCAGTGTTTGTAACCCATAAATTTATGGGCAAAGCTTGGGAAGACGAACAGCGAGAAGCTTTAGTTGCAAAACAACAACAACGTATCGAAGCACTTAAACAAGAGTATTTAAAAGAAGAACATAACATTGCTAAATCCCAAGCCTACTCTGAAACTTTAAACGTTAGAACACCTTCAGAAAAAAAAACTTCTGAACTTACCATCATAGTCGCTGCTGGTGAAAATAATGCTATTGGTAAAGACAACGACCTAATTTGGCATTTGAGCAACGATTTGAAACGTTTTAAAAAACTTACCAGCGGACATCATATTATTATGGGTAGGAAAACATTTGAGAGCTTCCCTAAACCCTTGCCAAATCGTACGCACATTGTGATTACGCGACAAGCTAATTATCAAGCTCCTGAAGGTGTGATCATAGTTAACAGTCTTGAAGAGGCAATCACTATTTCAAGAAATGACACACAACCATTTATTATCGGAGGTGGTGAAATTTACAAGCAATCTATTCATCTAGCTGATAAAATTGAACTCACAAGAGTTCATGCTACCTTTGAAAGTGCTGACACGTTTTTCCCAAATATTGATGACTCAATTTGGAAAGAAATAAGTCGAACCACTCATGATGCAGACGATAAACATGCACATGCGTTTTCGTTTATTACTTATTTGAAGAGATAAAAGTGAGGTTTTTTTTAATTCTTATTTACTTTCTAGCATTTATGCCTTCGTTTTGTCAAGAAAATAATGCTCTTGAATTTAATTCCTTTTCTTCTAGTGGAGGCATATACCAACTTGAAAAAATTAATGATGGAATAGGGTTTTCAGCATCAATTGATCTTGAATTTTCTTTGGGCAATCACTTATTAACTCCTAATATAAATGTTGGTTATGGCATACTTAATAAAGATGATATTTTAAAAAATGCCGTTCACTTATTTATAGAAACTAACTTTTTATATGGACGACAATTTGAGATTCTTGACACTGTTTATTTTAGACTTTTTTCAGGTGTTGGATTTACAGAGCAGACAAAGCTTAAAAATGCTAGTAGTGGAGGAAGTTTAAATATTCCGCTTAGAGGCCAACTTCTATTTAATCTATCAGATAGCTTTTGTGTTGGTATTCAGTCACAAATTAGTTTCAATACTATAAATGATATTTATATGTATCATTTTTTCCTACGTTTCCGTTTCTAAAATCCTTCAGACAACCATTTTAATAAGAAACTCGTCTTGTAAATAAGTGGTATATTTAAAGCAACTCCATTTTTATTGTAACGCTTTAAGCTGCTTTTCGTCTTATTTACATTAATCAATCAAAATACGCAGTTTCTATGAGCACTTTAAAAATCAGTAATTTATCAAAAACTTATCCTAATGGCGTTAAAGCCTTAGACAATGTCACTCTAGAGTTAGAAAACGGAATGTTTGGTCTTTTAGGACCAAATGGCGCTGGAAAATCCTCATTAATGAGGACTTTAGCTACACTTCAAGAAGCAGATTCTGGAAGCGCTTTTTTAGATGAAATTGACATTTTGAATCAACCTGCAGAAACAAGAAAAGTGTTAGGTTATCTTCCACAAGAATTTGGAGTGTATCCTAGAATTACAGCGCAACAATTACTAACGCATATTGCTGTATTAAAAGGCATTACCAACAAAAAGGAGCGTAAATTACTAGTTGATTATCTGTTAGACAAGGTAAATCTATATGAAAAACGAAATAAATCTGTAAAAGGATTTTCTGGCGGAATGAAACAACGTGTTGGGATCGCTCAGGCACTTATTGGCAACCCTAAACTCATAATAGTTGATGAGCCTACAGCTGGCTTAGATCCTGGCGAAAGAAACCGCTTTTACAACTTATTAGCAGATGTTGGAAAAGACGTTATTGTCATCTTATCGACACATATCGTTGACGATGTTAGGGAATTATGTACTAATATGGCCATTATGAATCTTGGTGAAATTGTATATCAAGGTTCTCCACAAAACGCCATTGAAGAATTAAACAGTAAAGTTTATCAAAAAATTGTATCAAGAGACACTTTACAACAATACGCAAAAGATTATAAAATAATCTCAAATAAAATGGTTGGAGGGCAACCTCTAATTCATGTTTTTAGTGATGACCATCCACAGAATGGCTTTGAACAAGTGACACCAAATTTAGAGGATGTCTTCTTTTCGAAAATCAATACTTCTAATGTACTTGTTTAATTCTTTTCAACTTTTTAGTCATGTTTAAAACATTTTTTCTTACCGAATTAAAGTATACTCTGAAACAACCCATGGTGTACATCTTTATGTTTATCTTAGGGTTAATGGAGTTTTTCGCCACAGTAAGTGACAACGTCCAAGTTGGCGGAGCCATTGGTAATGTGTATAGAAATTCACCATATACGCTTACACTACACATTTCTATCTTCAGTATTTTTAGCTTATTAATGGCTGTTGCATTTTTTAATAATGCTGCGTTACGAGACCATAACAATGAATTTAATGAGATTCTTTTTACCACTCCTTTAAGCAAACCTGGATATTATTTTGGTCGCTTTTTTGGAGCACTTTTCATAGCAACTTTGCCTTTAGTTGGTGTTTTCATTGGAATGCTATTAGGAACTTGGATGAATTCAATATTTGAATGGATAGATCCTGAACGATTTGGACCTTTTCAAATAAAGACTTTCGTTAATAATTACGTATTGTTCATTCTTCCAAATATGTTTTTAGCAGGAACCGTAATTTTTGCAATGGCAAACAAATGGAAAAGCACTGTAATCTCATTTGTTGGCGGATTAGTAATTATTGTGGCCTATATCATTTCGGGATCATTAATGTCTGATGTCGATAATGAAACCATCGCAGGACTTTCAGATATTTTTGGAATAAACACTTATGCATTAGAAACTAAATACTATACTCCAGTTGAAAAAAACACCATAAGCCCTGGATTTTCAGGTCTACTCTTTTGGAATCGTTTACTCTGGACTGGTGTCGGAATACTAATTTTATTGCTATCCTATTTTAGTTTTTCGTTCAAACAAAAGAATAAAAAAGTAAAAAAGGAAAATGTATCAAATCAAAAATCGACTACCACATTTTTACTACCTAAACTTACACCTTCGTTCAACACCAATACCAACTGGATCCAATTCAAGAGCTTTTTCTATACCAATTTCTTGAGTATCATTAAAAGCGTCACTTTTAAAATTCTTTTCCTGTTTTGTATAATTATTTTGGTGGCTGATTTAAGTGGAGGCTTTGAATATTTTGGTTTGCAATCATATCCTGTAACCTACAAGTTAATTGATTCTATTAAAGATAATACTGATATTTTCATCATTATTATTGTTGTTTTCTTTAGTGGCGAGTTGATTTGGAGAGATCGAGATTATAAAATCAATGAAGTTATCGATGCAACAGCACATACATCATTCATTTCTATGGCTGCAAAAGCATTATCTCTAGTGAGTATTGCTACTATTTTAAATCTGTTTTTCATCTTAATTGGCATCTTATACCAACTTTTAAACGGATTTACTAGAATTGAATTAGATGTTTATTTATTAGATTTCCTTTATGACAATCTACCACTATTCATTGCATTTGGAGGTATTACTATTTTAGTACAGGTATTATCTAGCAATAAATACATTGGGTATTTTGTAGCAATTCTGATTCTTTTGGTTTGGGAAATTGTATTGAGCATTATGGATGTTGGTTCAAACATGTTAGATATAGGTGGAGGCCCTTCAGTTTTCTATTCAGATATGAACCGTTTTGGACCTGGAGTAAAAGGCGCTTTTTGGTTTAATTTATACTGGATTTTATTTGCAGTTCTAGGCTTATTAATTGCAGGTGCTTTATGGAATAGAGGTACTAAAGATTCTTTATATAACCGAATCAAAACAGCAAGAAAAGAAGTCCCAAAAAGTTACAGAAGCGTTATAGTTATTGCGACTGCTATTTGGTTAGGTATTGCTGGTTTTGTGTATTACAACACTCAAGTTTTAAACCCTTATTATACTGGAGATACTTTAGAAGAGTTAGCTGCTAATTATGAGAAAACTTATGGAAAATATCGTGATGTGGTTACTCCAAAAATCACTGACGCCAAATACTATATTGATATTTTTCCAAACAAGAGAGATATCCATGTTAAAGCAGATCTTGAATTGACTAATGCTTCTGAGTCTAATATTGATTCTCTTCATTTTTATATGTCTGAAGACTGGGATACCAAACTCATTATACCTAATTCGAAAGAGGTTTTTAACGATTCAACTTATGACTTCAAAATATTTAAGCTAAGTCCGCCTTTGCAACCTGGTGAAAAAATGATTTTAACTGTTGATAATAAATTTATCACTAAAGGTTTTGAAAACAACAGAGGTACAACTATGATTGTGAAAAATGGAACCTTCTTTAACAATGGTGCTATTTTACCAACAATGGGTTATAATTCAGATTATGAATTGAGTGATAAAAACATTCGTAAAAAACATGGGCTTCCAGAGAAAGAACGTATGCCAGAATTAACTCCTGGAGTTACTGATTTACATATGGGAAATTATATTTTCAATGGGCAATCAGATTTTATTAATGTAGAAACCATAGTGTCTACAAGTGCCGATCAAACTGCTATTGCTCCTGGTTCGCTTATTAAAAAATGGGAAGAAAATGAACGCAACTATTTTCATTACAAAACAGATACACCTTCGTTAAATTTCTATTCATTCATGTCTGCTAAATATGAAATTGCCACACGTAATTGGAATGGTATTGATATTGAAATCTATTATGATAAAAAACACAATGTAAACATTGAAATGATGCTCGATGCGGTTGAGCGCTCACTTAAATATTTCACTGAAAATTTTGGACCATATTACCATAAACAAGCTAGAATTATTGAATTCCCAAGGTATCGTAATTTTGCTCAAGCGTTTCCTGGCACTATGCCTTACGCAGAATCATTTGGATTTATTATTGATTTAGAAGATGAAACCGAAAACAATGTCATTGATGCCGTAATAGCTCATGAGATGGCACATCAATACTGGGCACATCAACTCATTGGTGCCTATATGCAAGGAAGCACATTACTTAGTGAAAGTTTTTCAGAATATTCATCTTTAATGACCATGAAGAACTTGAATAATGATCCAATGAAAATGAGAGAGTTTCTTAAGTATAATCATGACAGGTACTTACGTGGACGCAGTGGTGAACGACTAAAAGAACTACCTCTGTACAAAGTTGAAAACCAAGGCTATATTCATTACGGAAAAGGAAGTGTGATCTTATATGCACTTCAAGATTATGTTGGTGAACAAAATGTAAATACAGCTATGAAAAATCTTCTTGAAGAATACAGATACAAAGGCACACCTTATCCAAGCTCTTATGATTTTATACGTCATTTAGAACCCGAAGTTCCTGACTCTTTAAGATATCTTATAACCGATTGGTTCAAAGAAATAACGTTGTATGACAATAGGTTAAAGGAAGCTAATTACAAAGCACTTGCTAATGGTAAATATGAAGTCACTATGGAAATTGAAAGTTCTAAAATAAAAGCTGATAGTTTAGGAAATGAGACCAGAGTAGCCATAAATGACTGGATTGATATTGGCTTTTTTATGGATAGTGACGAAGAGGTTCTTTACAACGAACAACGCGTTAAATTTGATCGTGCAAAATCTTCAATAACGGTTCAACTTGATTCATTACCATACAAAGCAGCTATAGATCCTAGACATCTTTTAATTGATCGTGTGTATAGTGACAATATTAAAGCTCTTAGTTTAGAAGATTAAAATTATAAAACAAGCTCCTCAGACTAATATAAAGTTTGAGGTGTTTAATATTATAATTCCTATTTTTGCAGCATAAATTAGATAATTATGAACGCATATATATTTCCAGGTCAAGGTGCACAATTCTCAGGAATGGGATTGGATCTTTATGAAAATTCTCCATTAGCGCAAGAGCTTTTTGAAAAAGCTAATGACATCTTAGGCTTCTCTATCACAGATGTGATGTTTGAAGGCTCATCTGAAGATTTAAAGCAGACCAAAGTTACCCAACCTGCTATTTTCTTACATTCGGTAATTTTAGCAAAGACTTTAGGCGAAGACTTTAAACCAGATATGGTAGCAGGTCATTCGTTAGGTGAATTTTCTGCACTAGTGGCTGCTGGTGCACTAACATTTGAAGATGGTCTGAAACTCGTATCTCAAAGAGCGCAAGCAATGCAAAAAGCTTGTGAAATCCAGCCAAGTACTATGGCTGCTGTATTAGGCCTAGATGATGCTGTTGTTGAAAACGTATGCGAAAATACAGAAGGTATTGTGGTTGCCGCAAATTACAACTGTCCAGGTCAACTGGTAATTTCTGGTGAAGTTGAGGCAATCAATAAAGCTTGTGAAACACTAAAAGAAGAAGGTGCTCGTCGTGCTTTGGTACTTCCTGTTGGTGGTGCGTTTCACTCACCAATGATGGAACCAGCTCGTGAAGAATTAGCAGCTGCGATAGAAAACACAACTTTTTCCAAACCAAATTGCCCTATTTATCAAAACGTTACTGCTTCAGCAATTACGGATGAAAATGAGATCAAAGCTAATTTAATTTCTCAATTAACAGCTCCTGTGAGATGGACCCAATCTGTACAGCAAATGATTTCAGATGGTGCAAATCACTTTACTGAAGTTGGTCCGGGAAAAGTATTACAAGGACTGGTAAAGAAAATTCATAGAGAAGCAGAAACGACATCTGCAACTTTTCAAACTGAAGCATAGTTCTGTATGAAGATATCTAGAAATGCCGCAATTATTATTCTGGTAATTATCAATATTGCTTTAGATCAAATCTCTAAAGTTTTGGTAAGAGCTTATATCAGACTTAATGAAGTTATAGAACTTATTGGAGATAAGTTTATTTTAACCAATGTCGAAAATGAAGGCGCATTTCTTGGAATGTGGAGCGACATGAGTGGTGCTTTACGCCTCATACTTTTAATTATCCTTCCTGTAGCTGTTTTAGGATATCTTATTTATTACATCATTTCAAATAAATCATTAGACCGTTTAAGCACTATAGCACTTAGCTGTATTGCTGGTGGTGGTATTGCTAATATTTTTGATCGTATTGCCTTTGGAAAAGTAACGGACTTCCTTTTTATAGATCTAGGAGGTGTCTTTAAAACAGGGATTTTTAACGTCGCAGATATGTCTGTGACTTTCGGATTATTGGTCTTGGTTTACACCTGGTTTATAGCTCCAAAAAAGAAAAATATCTCTTAAAAAAAAGCGCTCTTAATGAGCGCTTTTTTAACTTGCTAAGTTGATATTTTTACAATCTTTAACTTCGCCGTAATAGGTTTCCCTGTACTTATGAAGCGTTTTGAAGGGTATGTTTAAAAATTGTTTTTTAATGTAGGTGACGTTTATAGATAGCGCACCCATTTTTTTACTAAACCTAACTTCAGGTTTTGTTTCACGTTTAATACTTATCAATTTCATTGGTTTTCATTTATCATTAAGTCCAAAGTAACAAACTCAATGTACCAATCCCAAATTTTGAATATTAAAACATTGTTAATCAATATTTTAATTAAGGGGTTCGTAAGAAAAATACCTGATTACTATAAAAAAGATAATTTATGAAGGCATCTGCTAGAAGATTCGCAAGACATCTAGAGTCCTCTAATTTTCTTTTCCCAATTCCAAGCAGATAGCATAGCTTCATCAAGTGTAGATTTAGATGTCCAACCTAATTTACTATTAGCTTTATCAGTGTTGGCATAAGCTGTAATGATATCTCCCGATCTTCTTTCAGCAAACTGATACTTTAATTTCAAGCCCGAAACTCGTTCGAAAGATTGGATAACTTCAAGCACAGAACTCCCAACACCTGTTCCTACATTAAATGTTTCATAATTAGCCTCATTGCCTCCTTTTAGCAACCTTTGAAGCGCTACAACATGAGCTTTTGCTAAATCTACCACATGAATATAATCTCTGATACACGTTCCATCTGGAGTTGGATAGTCATTACCAAATACAGACAAAAAATCTCGCAATCCTGAAGCTGTTTGTGTAATGAAAGGCACTAAATTTTGCGGAACACCAATTGGTAATTCTCCTATTTTTGCACTTTTATGTGCGCCAATAGGATTGAAATAGCGCAACGAAATGGCATTTAGATTTGAATTTACGCGGCATACATCTGAAATGATCTCCTCTCCTATTTGTTTTGTATTTCCGTAAGGAGATTCGGCTGGTTTTACAGGAGCATTTTCAGTTATTGGCATCTCATCCGCTTGACCATAAACCGTACAAGACGAACTAAAAATAAAATTTGATGAGGCTAGATTACAAACTTCATCTAGCATATAAATAAGTGTATTCAAATTATTTTCATAATACATCAATGGTTGCTCAACGCTTTCTCCAACGGCCTTACTGGCCGCAAAATGAATCACACCAACAATATCACTATGTGTTTTAAAAAATTCTTTTACTGAATATTTATGCTTTAAATCTAATTTTTCAAAAATTGGAGCTTTCCCAGTTATTGAGGTTATGCCTTGAAGCACATCAAGAGATGAGTTTGATAAGTTATCAATAATAACAACATCGAAACCTTCATTTTGCAATTCTACAACAGTATGAGAACCAATGAATCCAAGTCCACCAGTGACAAGAATTTTTTTCATATTCATTTAAGAATTTACAAAATTGATAACCGTAGCTGTAATAAATGCAATTTGCTCATCATCTAATTCTGTATGCATTGGAAGCGATATGACTTCTTTTACCAATTGATTGGTCACTTTAAAATCGGCTTCATTATAACGAGGATCTAAATAAGCCTTCTGACGATGCAACGGAATAGGATAATAAACACCACATGGAATACCATTGTCATTTAAGTGTTTTACAAGCGCATCTCTATCTGTGTTAAGAACACGTAATGTATATTGATGAAACACATGACAGTCACAAGAATCACAAATGCCATCACATTGTTCCTTCCCGCTTGGTGTTACGATATTATCTTCATCTTTAAAAGCTTCAGAATATTTCCTCGCTGCAGCTTGTCTGGCTTTATTATAGTCGTCTAAGTTTTTAAGTTTAATGTCTAAAATTGCTGCTTGTACAGAATCTAATCTTGAATTCACACCAACAACATCATGATGATATCTTATATACATTCCGTGGTTTACAATACCTCTAATGGTATGTGCCAAATCATCATCATTTGTAAAAATAGCACCTCCATCACCATAACATCCTAGATTTTTTGATGGAAAAAAAGAGGTAGATGCTACATGACCAATGGTTCCTGATTTTGCTTTTCTACCATCAGAATAAGTATAATCTGCTCCAATACCTTGCGCATTATCTTCAATAACAAATAAGTTATGCGCTTCAGCAATCTCCATAATGGCTTCCATATTGGCACACATACCAAATAAATGCACTGGAACAATGGCTTTAGTTTTAGGTGTAATTGCTTTTTTTATAGCGTCAATATCAATATTGAATGTCACTGGATCAACATCAACTAAAACTGGTGTCAATTGCAATAACGCAATTACTTCTACGGTTGCAGCAAATGTAAAATCGGCAGTGATGACTTCATCTCCAGGCTTCAAGCCCAATCCCATCATCGCAATTTGAAGCGCATCAGTTCCATTTGCACACGGAATCACATGCTTAACGCCTAAATAGTTTTCTAAATTTTTCTGAAATTCATGAACCTTTGGTCCATTGATATAAGCAGTAGAATCTAACACCTCTAAAACTGATGCATCTACAGCGTCTTTTATTTTAGTATATTGACCTTTAAGGTCAACCATTTGTATTTTTCTCATATGAAACGAAAGTACAAAATTCGTTAGCATTAAGCAATGAAATTATATCAAAGAGCAGTATTTTAGCACGAACTTATTTAATTACATATTGTACACTTTAGGAATATACATATTGGGTATTGTTTTAAATGTTGTCTCTATTTTCAATAAAAAAATAAGATTAGGTGTTAAAGGACGACAACAAACATTTAAAATTTTAAATACTAACCTAGAAGTAAGCGACAAAACCATTTGGTTTCATTGCGCATCTTTAGGCGAGTATGAGCAAGGACTTCCTGTTTTTGAAGCTATTAGAGCAACGTACAAATCACATAAAATTATACTCACTTTTTTTTCTCCTTCAGGATATGAGATTAGAAAGAATTCAAAAATTGCTGACCTCGTCGTTTATTTACCGTTGGATACACCTTCAAACGCAAGACAATTCTTAGATGTATTACAACCCGAATTAACTGTATTTGTAAAATATGATATCTGGCCAAATTTTTTATCAGAATTACGACATCAGAAAGGTCGTGCAATTTTAATTTCAGCATTATTCAGAAAAAATCAACCTTATTTTAAATGGTATGGTAACAATTTGCGGAATGCTTTAAA
Source organism: Bacteroidia bacterium (assembly GCA_030430385.1). Classification (GTDB taxonomy): domain Bacteria; phylum Bacteroidota; class Bacteroidia; order Flavobacteriales; family Flavobacteriaceae; genus Psychroserpens. The sequence goes on along the minus strand of JAUIFO010000005.1, from coordinate 36,113 downwards.
GACTTTTGAGCACATTTTTGTTCAGAACGCAGCTTCGAAACAATTGTTATCTTCTATTGAAATCAACAATGTTACGATATCTGGAGATACAAGATATGATCGTGTTTCCAACCAATTAAAAACTAATAACTCACTTGATTTTATTTCAGACTTCAAAGCCAATAGTTTGTGCATTGTTATTGGCAGTTCCTGGCCTGAGGATGAAGACATTCTAATTCCGTATATCAATGCAAATGCTTCCGAAGATTTAAAATTTATTATTGCACCACACAATGTTGGAAATTCTCAAATTGAGCATATCACTAAACGTCTTCAAGTGAATCATATACGCTATTCTGAATTAGAAACGCATTCTAAAACGGATGCCTTTGTGTTTATAGTTGATACTATTGGATTGCTTTCAAAAATTTATAGTGATGCAGACATAGCTTATGTTGGAGGTGGAATGGGAACCACTGGACTACATAATATTTTAGAACCTGCTGTTTTTGGAATTCCTATTGTAATTGGAAAAAATTACAGCAAGTTTCCTGAAGCAACACTTATGATAAAAGAGGCAGGAGTAAGCTCTGTAAATGATCTTAAGAGTCTTTCTACTTGTCTTAACGAATTCATTTCTTCGGAACAACTTCGCAAACTTAAAGGTGAGCTCAATTCAGAATTTATTAATAAAAATAAAGGAGCTGTCATCCAAATACTAGACTATTTACGTATATAGAACTGAAAATTAATAGTTATATCTTAAAAATGTTAACAAAAAGTTAATTAAATTAAGGACTTTTCAATTTAACTTATTAATTTCGTGTATTATTAATTAACACTAAAACTATTACAATGAAAAAACTGATTTTAAACATCGCTTTAGTATTAGCACTTGTATTGTCTGTATCTTGTAGAGAAACTAAAGAAGGTGCTGAAAATGCTGCTGATAAAATTGAAAATGCAGCTGAAGAAGCTGGAGACGCAATTGAAGATGCTGCAAATGATGCTGCTGACGCTGCAGAAGAAGCTATGGATGACGCTGCTGATGCTGCAAGTGACGCTGTTGACTCTGTAAAAGAAGGCGCTGAAGAAGCTATGGATGATGTAAAAGATGCAGCTAACAAAGCAATGGAAGACGCTAAAGACAAAGCTAACAAAGCTGTTGAAGATGCAAAAGAAAAAGGTGCTGATGCTATGAAAGATGCAGCAGACAAATTAAAAGACAACTAAGAATAACCTTAGTTTAAATAAAAAAGACCTGAGTATTCAGGTCTTTTTTTTTTAATCATTAGTTTATTGAAACAAAAAAGCCGAAACTTTCGTTCCGGCTTTTCATCTGTACTGAAGACGGTTTTACCTTCGGTGAGTCCTTTATCAACATGTTGATAAAAGCCTATTCGAAATCTCGAATTGCGTTTTTGATTTTAGATTATCCACAATGGCAGGCTTCACGTCTAATCTAAAACCAAAAAAGCCGAAACATAAGTTTCGGCTTTTCATTTGTACTGAAGACGGGACTTGAACCCGTACGTCCTAAACGGACATTGGATTTTAAGTCCAACGTGTCTACCAATTCCACCACTTCAGCATCATAGTCTTGACAAGACTACATTGGTATATGTTTAAGTGTAGAGCGAAAGACGGGATTTGAACCCGCGACCCTCACCTTGGCAAGGTGATGCTCTACCCCTGAGCTACTTTCGCATTAGCAATGTAAAGAACGTTCTTAATTATTGCGAGGGCAAATTTAAGACTTTTATCAGAAAAGCAAAGCCTTTTTTAAAAAAAACTCAGCTTTTTTTACGCATGCTTCTTTTTCAACAACATACGCTTGATTTCATTAAGCTTCATCAAGGCTTCAACTGGTGTTAAAGTATCAATATCTGTATTGACAATCTCTTCTCGAATTTGCTCCAATAAAGGATCATCCAGATTAAAGAAGCTTAGTTGCATTTCATTATCAAGCGTTTTGACCTTGTCAGTAAGTTCCTCACTAGAATGCGACTTCTCAAGTTGTTTTAATATTTTGTTAGCTCTATGAATGACTTGTTGCGGCATCCCAGCCATTTTAGCAACGTGAATTCCAAAACTATGCTCACTTCCGCCTTTAACCAGTTTTCTTAAAAACAAGACATTGTCTTTAAGCTCTTTTACAGACACATTGAAGTTTTTAATACGTTCAAAGGTTTCTGACATCTCATTTAATTCGTGGTAGTGTGTTGCGAATAAGGTCTTGGCACGACTTGGATGTTCGTGCAAATATTCGCTAATTGCCCAAGCAATTGAAATACCATCATAAGTACTTGTACCGCGTCCTATTTCATCGAGTAAAACTAGACTGCGTTCAGAAATATTATTCAAAATTGAAGCGGTTTCGTTCATCTCTACCATAAACGTAGATTCTCCCATCGAAATATTATCACTTGCTCCAACTCTGGTAAAAATCTTATCTACCAATCCAATAGTCGCAGCTTCAGCAGGAACAAAACTTCCCATTTGAGCCAATAGAACAATCAATGCCGTTTGTCTAAGTATCGCAGACTTACCAGACATATTCGGACCTGTGATCATGATGATTTGCTGTTTGTCGCGATCTAAGTACACATCGTTAGCAATGTAAGATTCACCTAGAGGTAACTGTTTTTCAATAACAGGATGCCTTCCATTTTTGATATCTAATTCAAAAGTATCTGTTAATTCAGGTCTTGTGTAATTATGTTCTGTTGCTAATTTTGAAAAACCACACAAACAATCTAGTTGCGCAATTAAAGCAGCATTATTTTGAACAGGTTTGATGTAAGCTATCATCCAGTTAACGAGTTCAGAAAACAATTGTTCCTCAATGAGTAAGATGCGTTCTTCTGCGCCCAAGATCTTAGTTTCATAGGTCTTGAGTTCTTCAGTAATATAGCGCTCGGCACTTACCAAAGTTTGTTTTCTAATCCAATCTTCAGGAACTTTATCTTTATGTGTATGCCTCACTTCAATGTAATACCCAAACACATTGTTAGATGCTATTTTAAGTGATGTTATTCCTGTGCGTTCACTCTCGCGTTCTAGCATTTTATCCAGATAGTCTTTTCCAGAAGCAGACAAATCACGTAGTTCTTTTAATTCTGAAGAAAAATCAGAAGAAATTGTATTTCCTTTTAAAATATTAACTGGAGCCTCTTCATTTAAAGTCGCTTTTATCCTATCTCGAAGCGCTTCACACAAATCAATATCTTGACCAATAGCCTGCAGTGCTTTGTTTTTTGATTGAAGCGCTAAAGCTTTTAATGGCACTATAGCCTCTAAAGCATTTTTAAGTTGCACCACTTCTCTAGGATTAATTTTAGAAGTAGCAACCTTAGATATCAAACGCTCAATATCGCCAATCTGTTTCAGCTGATGTTGAAACTTTGACAATAAGGTTTGTTCAGCATTAAAAAAATCTACAACATCATGTCGTTTTTTAATCGCATTCAAATCAACTAAAGGCAAAGCCAACCAACGCTTTAGTAAGCGTCCTCCCATTGGAGAAATGGTCTTATCAATAACATCAACTAAAGTGACTGCATTTTGATTAGTAGAATGATACAACTCTAGATTCTTAACCGTAAAACGATCCATCCAAACATATTCGCCTTTAGACAAACGCTTAATGGCAGTAATATGCTGTAATTTATGGTGCTGTGTTTCACTAAGATAATGTAAGGCTGCACCTGCTGCAACAATCCCTTCATAAAGATCGTGAATTCCAAAACCTTTTAGCGATTTTGTATTGAAGTGTTTCAATAAGGTTTCATTTGCATAATCATCTTGATAAACCCAATCTTCAACATAATACGTATGGTATTCGGTTCCGAAATGTTCAGTGAATTTTAATCGGTTAGGCTTGGCTACTAACACCTCACTTGGTTTAAAGTTTTGCAAGAGCTTATCGATGTACTCTTCATTCCCTTGAGAAATAATAAACTCACCTGTAGACACGTCTAGAAACGAAACACCTAGGCTTGTATTCGAGAAATGAACAGCTGCCAAAAAATTATTTTGCTTAGAATGTAGAATATCATCATTTAACGCCACTCCAGGAGTTACCAATTCTGTAACACCGCGTTTTACTATTGTTTTGGTTTGCTTTGGATCTTCTAACTGATCACAAATAGCAACACGGCAACCTGCTTTGACCAACTTTGGTAAATAGGTGTTTAAAGAATGATGAGGAAATCCAGCCAACTCTGTTTCGCTTTCACTGCCTGCTCCTCGTTTGGTTAAAATAATATCTAAAATCTTAGCTGCCTTTACAGCATCTTGGCCAAAAGTTTCGTAAAAATCACCAACTCTAAATAACAATAAGGCGTCAGGATACTTTGCTTTTATAGCATTGTACTGCTTCATTAACGGTGTTTCTTTTTTTGCTTTTTTAGCCAATGGTTGTAACGGTTTTAAATAGTATTTTTGTTAACAAGATAAGGTTGCTAATTTAACTAAATGGCTTTGTTTTGTAAAGCTATTTATTTAGAAGTTATTTACAATTAAAGATAGATGTCAACAATTTTAAAGTCATGACTGAAGCTCTTAAAGCCACGTCATTCTGATTTTTAATACTTTGAGAACCTTAGCAAAAAAACAATATGCGAAAATTAAAAAATAGTGAGTTAGATCGCTTAGATGTAGACGAATTCAAATCGGCTAAAAAAACACCTCTTATTATTGTTTTAGACAATATTAGAAGCTTAAACAATATTGGCTCTGTGTTTCGAACAAGTGATGCTTTTTTAATTGAAAAAATCTACCTCTGTGGCATCACTGCTAAACCACCTCATAACGATATTAGAAAAACTGCACTTGGTAGTACTAAGACAGTCGACTGGGAATATGCCGAGCACACGATAGATGTTATAACTAAATTGAAATCAGACAATATTCAAATTGTAAGTATCGAACAAGCCGAAGACGCCATACAACTCAATAACTTTATGCCTAAAGCAAATACTAAATATGCTTTAGTATTTGGCAACGAAGTAAAAGGTGTTTCACAAAATGTTGTAGATGCTAGTGATATGGTTATTGAAATTCCACAGTTTGGCACTAAACATTCGCTTAATATTTCGGTGAGTTGTGGTGTTGTGGTATGGGACATATTTAGCAAGTTAAAAGTAACAGAGGTTTGAGCAGATCCAAAAAGCAACCTTGGCCAACAAAAGCGGTAATGGCGCAAATCTATGAACAGCATCTTTGGGGCGGAAATGAGTTTGACTTTTATTCTGGTGAAGGGTCTAACAATTTAAAAATCACAGAACCCTATCTAAAAGCCGTGACGACTTTTCTAAAATCTTTTGATTCCACTTTATCTATTTGCGATTTGGGTTGTGGCGACTTCAATATTGGGAAAGTCCTTTTAAAATATAGCAAATCGTATATAGCGATTGATATTGTAGACACACTTATTGAACGAAATAAGAATACATTTACTGATAAACGTTTGGAGTTTCAGTGTTTGGATATTGCAAAAGATGAACTTCCAACAGCAGATTGTGCCATCTTAAGACAAGTTCTTCAGCATTTATCTAATTCAGAAATTAAAACTGTTGTTGAAAAACTTAAATCCTATACATACCTCATCTTAACAGAACATATTCCAAATGGCGCATTCATTGCCAACAAAGATATTATCTCTGGTCAAGGCATTCGATTAAAACACAACAGTGGTGTGGATTTACTGGAATCACCTTTTAACTTAAAGGTAAAGAAGCAATCTGTTTTGAATACTTTTGTTTTAGACAACACTAATGGCAAGATTGTAACAACGCTTTATACTTTGTAGGATTTGTATCACTTACTGAATGACAAAAATTTTATTACCAGTTATTTTGAAAAAGGCATGACTGAAGAATCTTTATATCAACATATCAAGACTCGTCGTTTTATTAGGAATTCAATGCTTTAAGGTTTTTTTATTATTGGAATCCAAATATCTTCTTCGGTATGACTAAAATTTTTACTGTAATTTTCGTTTAAAATTTCAAAATGAGCTTTTTGATCAAGCATATATCCAGAATTCGGTAACCATTCTTGAAAAATATAAGCTCTCGCTTTTGAAAAATTTGATGCTGATCCCTTATAACTAAAAACCGCATAAGTTCCAGATGTAATCAAAAAAGAATTCATTTCTTTTGGAAGCTCATCAACTTGACTGACCTCAACAGCTACCCATTTTTCAAACAATGCCTTTGGGTTTGAAGGATTGTAAGCAGGTCCATAATTTTGAATAGAGAACACGTGATTACCAACTCTTGATGATATTTCAGATCGTCTTGGCATAAACCTTTGTGCTAATTGCTTTGTATCATTGCTAATATTGAAAAGCGATGTTTGCACAGTCATTCCAACAACCCATTTCTCTTTAATAGTTTCAATACGATGCTGCATCATTCTTTACAAATTTCACCTAATAACCATAAATAATCACTTCTATGCTTCACAAAATCCTTATCAGAAATATCAATGATCTTAACGTTGAGTTCACTTTGGTTCTTCAAAAAGTCCAGATAACCTGAATTAATATTTTCTAAATATTCGCTATCAATATTTTGTTCGTAATCTCTTCCGCGTTTTTTTATATTCTCTTGAAGACGTTCAGTGTTTTGATACAAATAGACATACAAATCTGGTTTTGCAATGTCCTTATACATTAAGTAAAATAACTTTCTGTATAACTTGAACTCATCTTCAGGTAAGGTAATCTTAGAAAAGATCAACGACTTATAAATATCATAGTCGCTCACCATAAAATCCTTGAATAAATCCAATTGCGACAAATCATCACTGATTTGCTGATAACGATCTGCAAGAAAAGACATCTCTAAAGTAAATGCATAACGCTGTGGCTCTTCATAGAACTTAGGTAAAAAAGGATTGTCTGCAAAACGCTCTAAAATTAATTTAGCATTGTAATCTTTAGAAATTTTATGTGCTAGACTTGTTTTACCTGCACCAATATTTCCTTCAATAGCAATGTAGTTGTAGTTTGAAAAACTAAACTGCTTTGAAGGATTTTTCAACCAAATCTTTATGGGTTCAATCGGACTATCATCATCACAAAGCTCTAACAACTCACTTACTGATTTAGACTGTTTCGGGTGGACTTGTTTCGCAGCAATATCATTCAACGGTTGTAAAACAAATCGCCTTTTGTGCATTTCAGGATGCGGTACCTTCAACGCTTTTGAATCAATAAGTTGATCACCATAAAAGAGGATGTCTAAATCTATGGCTCTAGACTCATAGGTATTCTTTGCAGTACGAACACGTCCTAATGTCGTTTCAATGTCTAATAACTTTTGCAAAACATCATCTGCTGAGAATTCTGTTTCAACATGAAGGCAACAATTTAAAAAATCGTCACCTTCAAAACCTAAAGCTGGTGTATTATAAACTTTTGAAATACTGTTAACTTTACCTATCTCATCAAATATAAGATCGACAGCACTTTGCAGATGCTTTAATCTATCGCCTTTATTACTACCAAGTGCTATGTAAACGTGCTGAGGTGAATTCATATTAGGTGTCAAAATAATGAAAAGAAAATCACTTTGACGTATATTTACAGTAAGTATTTATTCACAATTTATGACCTTAAAAGACAAACTTGTAGCTCAAAAAATATATTTGCTCCTTGCTGCGCTTTTTATAACCTCTTTAGTAGTTTCAAATCTTATTTTTCAAAAGTTCTTTTATTGGTATCCTTTTGATGTTGAAATTTTCGGCTCAAAACTTTTTGAGATCTCTGTAGGTTTATTGCCTTATCCGCTCACCTTTCTTATCACAGATCTCATTAGTGAGATTTATGGCAAAAAACGCGCTAATCAAGTGGTTATTGCAGGCATATTTGCTTCTGTGTTTTCTTTAGGTATCATTTTAATTTCAAGCTATGTTCCTGCCACATCGTGGTCTTATGTAAAAGATGACACCTTTACGCAAGTATTCGGAAATTCTGCTATTGCAGTTTTTGCTAGTATGCTTACTTATTTGTTTGCGCAGTTTGTAGATATCCAAATCTATCATTTTTGGAAACGTTTGACCAAAGGCAAACATTTATGGTTGCGAAATAACTTTTCAACCTGGTTCTCTCAATTTGTCGATACCTTTACCATCTTAATACTGTTATGTTCCTTCGGAATTATTCCTTGGGAAAATTTCAAAGGATTACTCGTTAGCGGATTTATTTTCAAAGTTTTAGTCGCTGTAATTGATACACCATTATTGTATCTAGGTGTGTTTTTATTCAGAAAGCGATTCAAACTAAAACTGAATGAAGAGATTGATTTACTTTGATTTTAGGAAACTGATAAGAAACATTACATTTTGGGTTAAAGTTTTACTAAACTTTAATGTAAATTAGGCTAAAGTCGTTTTAGCTTCGTATATATTTACATACAAAATTTATCGCATCACATTTTTATGAAGAAAGCACTCAAGATTATTGGAATAACATTACTCATCATTTTCCTTTTATTATTAGCAATTCCATTTGCATTTCAATCGGAAATCAAAGACATGGTAAAAAACTTTATCAACGAGAATGTGAATGCTAATGTTGAATTTAGTGATGTTAGTCTTAGTCTTATAAAAAGTTTCCCTCAAGCGCATGTTAATGTTGACGATTTGGTGATTACCAATTTTAAACCTTTTGAAGGTGAAACCTTAGCAACGGCTAAGAACATTTCGTTTACTATGTCTGTGAAGGAACTTTTCAAAACTGCAGATGAAGACCCAATTGTTGTGAATACCATTGTTCTTGATGAAGTATTACTCACTCTGAAAACTGATGCTTTAGGAAATAATAATTACGATATTACCAAACCCTCAGAACAAACGTCTCAAACCACTGAAGCATCAAGCAGCTTTTCATTTAGTCTTGAAGACTACGCTATTAACAATAGCGCTTTAACTTATATTGATGAAACCTCACAAACTGAAATCTATTTAACTGAGCTCAACCATGAAGGGCATGGTGTTTTTTCAGCTGATAATTCTGAATTAGATACGCATACTGACACCAATATTAGTATGAGCATTGATAGCACAAGTTATTTAAAAAACAATGCTCTTAAACTGGATGCGCTTATTGGTATGGATTTGAATCAGCAAAAGTACACCTTCAAAGACAACAAAGGTTTGATTAATCAGTTGCCTTTAGAATTTAAAGGTTACGTTCAAATAATTGAAGAAGGTCAAGACATTGATATCACGTTTGAAAACCCTGAATCATCCTTCAAAGATTTTCTGGCTATTATTCCTGAGGCCTATTCAAAAAACATTGAAAATGTAGAAACGTCTGGCGACTTTAAAGTTAAAGGACTTATTAAAGGAAAAATAACGGAAGAGACCATTCCAAATCTAGACATTCAGATTTCATCAAATAATGCGTCGTTTAAATATCCAGACCTACCTAAACGGGTTAGCAATATTTCGATAGATACTGCTATAAAAAATGAAACTGGATTTGCTGATGACACTTATGTAGATATAAAAACACTCAACTTTAAAATTGATGATGATGTCTTTAAATCTTCAGCATCAATCAAGCAGCTTACAGGCAACATGCTGGTTAACGCTAATGTTGATGGGATTTTAAATTTGGGAAATCTTAATAAAGCATATCCTATTGACTTTGATAAAGAACTCAGTGGTATTTTAAAAACCAAACTCAACACACAGTTTGATATGAATGCTATTGAAACCAATGCGTATAACCGAATTAAAAATAACGGAACAGCAAGCATAACTGATTTTGTGTTTTCATCAGAAGACATTGTAAATCCGATTCAAATTAATAAAGCAGATATGACCTTTAACCCAGGACATGTAGCGCTGAATCATTTTGATGCCCAAACTGGAACAAGCACCTTTTCAGCTACAGGAAGTATTAAAAACTTACTCGGCTTTTTATTAAGTGACAAAAAACTACAAGGAAATTTTAATGTCAACTCCGATAACTTTGTAGTTAGTGATTTTATGGTTGAAGATGATACTGCTTCAGAAGGTTCAAATAAAACAACTTCAGATAGTGAATCTTTAAAAATTCCTGATTTTTTAGATTGCCTTATCAATGCTAATGCAAAAACTGTTGTGTATGACAACCTTACTTTGAATGATGTAAAAGGAACCTTAACAATTAAAGATCAAGAGGCTAATCTACAGAATATGACCAGTAAATTGTTTGATGGCACTCTAGCGATTTCTGGTCTAATAGACACAAAAACCGATACACCTATTTTCAACTTAAACTTAGGTGCAGACGGATTTGATATTTCTAAATCATTCAAAGGATTGGATCTACTTCAGAATTTAGCACCAATTGCGAAAGCACTTCAAGGGAAACTAAACACAGTAATCAACTTAAAAGGAACTCTTAACAGTGAGTTTTCTCCTAATTTGAATACAGTAAGTGGTAATGCTTTTGCAGAATTATTAACCAGTAGCATCGATCCTAAAGAAGGCTCTATTCTTAACAAATTAGAAGGCGCTTTAAGTTTTGTAGATTTTAGTAAAGTAGACCTAAAAGATGTAAAAGCGAAACTCGATTTCTCTGATGGAAACGTTAGTGTGAAGCCTTTCAATTTTAAATATAAAGATATCGATATTAGTATTTCAGGATCTCATGCTTTTGATAAAACGCTAACTTACGATGCTGTTTTTAATGTTCCTGCGACCTATTTAGGAAGTGAAGTCAATCAGCTCATCGGACAAATCAATGATCCCGAAGTCACTAAAATTAAAATTCCAGTTACGGCTAACATTACAGGTAGTTACACACAACCAAAAGTTAAGACAGATTTATCCAGTGGTATTTCAAATTTAACCAAACAACTTATTGAGATTAAAAAGCAGCAACTCCTAAATCAAGGAAAGGATGAAATCAAAGGTTTGTTAGGCGGACTTTTAGGTGGCAAAGATAAAGACGATCAAAAAGACACAACGACAACTAAAAATGATAGCACAACCACAAAAGACCCTATCAAAGAAGGCGTTAAAAACGTGTTAGGCAATCTATTAGGCGGAAATAAAACAAAGAAAGATTCTACAAAAAACAACTAATTACGCTCATCAAAATCTTTATAAAAAGTTAAAAAAAGTAGGATTTTAAGTTTAATTCTATAAAAAGTGCTCAATTATTTGCTTTTCTCGATTTAAAAGTTACATTGAGGGTTGCGAACTTTTAAAATTTCTACATGAGGCAATTAAAGATTACCAAACAAGTTACCAACCGCGAATCTAAATCACTAGATAAATACCTACAAGACATCAGCAAATTACCAATGATTACTGCTGAGGAAGAAGTTGAGTTAGCTCAACGCATAAGAGAAGGCGATCAGGCTGCATTAGATAAGCTCACAACGGCTAACTTACGTTTCGTAGTTTCAGTTGCTAAGCAATACCAAAATCAAGGTTTAACCTTACCTGATTTAATAAATGAAGGTAATGCTGGATTAGTAAAAGCTGCAAAGCGTTTTGATGAAACCAGAGGATTTAAATTTATTTCTTATGCTGTTTGGTGGATTAGACAAGCAATTTTACAAGCTTTAGCAGAACAATCTCGAATAGTTAGATTACCTTTGAACAAAATTGGTTCGATTAATAAAATCAATAAAACGTTCTCACATTTAGAGCAAGCGCATCAACGACCTCCTAGTGCTGAAGAAATTGCACAGGAATTAGATATGACTGTTTCTGAAGTGAAACAATCGATAAAAAACTCTGGAAGACATTTATCTATGGATGCACCTCTTAAAGAAGGTGAAACCTCTAGCTTATACGATGTCGTAAAATCAGGAGAATCTCCTAATCCAGATATGGCGCTTATGAAAGAATCGTTAAGTCTTGAAATTAATCGAGCTTTAGATACTTTATCTCAAAAGGAAAGCGATGTAATTCGTTTGAATTTTGGACTAAGCAATGAGCCTCCAATGACTTTAGACGAAATTGGAGCAACCTTTGATTTAACTCGAGAGCGTGTTAGACAAATTAGAGAAAAAGGAATTAGACGTTTACGTCAGGATTCAAAAAATAAAATTTTAAAAACCTATTTAGGATAACATAACTAACCACAATAATAACACTATATGATTAAGATATTAGTAAAAGAAGGCGAAAGTATCGAACGCGCTTTAAAGCGTTACAAGAGAAAACATAGAAATGTGAAAACGATGCAAAACATTCGAGAAAATCAGTTTTTCACTAAACCATCTGTAAAAAGAAGAAGAGAAATTCAAAAAGCATCTTACATACAAGGCTTAAAAGACCAAGCTGACATATAAGACTCTTTATGATTACAATTTAAAAAGCACACTATACAGTGTGCTTTTTTATTTAATGTATTGTGAACTTGAGAACCAACCCTTCATTACTTCTAATATTAAAAACGGTTTCATCTTCAAAAATGAGGTATTGTCCTTTAACACCAACTAATGTTCCAGTATAAGATTGTGCTTTTATAATATTTAAGCTCTTGGGCTTTTCAGGATATTTCAAGACAGGAAACTCTAAATTTGTTTCAGAATTAGACGCAATAAAATAATCTTTAGCCTCATCAGGTATGTAAGATTTTAAACGTTCACGCCAAGCTACAAGATCTTCATCTTCATTATCATTCTTGAGCATCTTTCGCCAATTGGTTTTATCTGCTACGTGATCTTTTAAGGCCACTTCAGTAATTCCAGCCAAATAGCGATTAGGTACTTCTACAATTTCAATAGCTTCATGCGCACCTTGATCGATCCAACGTGTTGGCACCTGACTTTTTCTGGTAACACCTACTTTAACATTACTTGAATTAGCCAAATACACAATATGCGGTTGCAACTGTACCTTTTTCTCATAAGCTAGATCACGATCTTCTTTTCCTAAATGTGCCGTACTTAATTCAGGACGCATGATCCAATCGCCAGCCTGAGGAATATCAAAAAAATCTTCTTTACAAAAGCCTTGTCTGTAAATAGGTTTGTCTAAACCACATTTTAAACATTGGTATTTTACAAACTCAAGTGTTAGGGTCTTATCAAGTAATTGGTTCATATTCAGGAAGTCATTCTCAAGCACCAAATAATACTGAATAGGTTGTGCGAATTCAGTTTCCATTTTTGTTAAAACACCTTGATAAAACATATTAAAAAAAGTATTATTTTTAGAACATAAAGATACTATAAAAATGCCGATTCCATTAGTAAATTCAATAGCATCATGGTTTTTAAAAAAGCGGTTTCATCAAATCGAACTCTTTTTAAAATACCCAAATGAAGTGCAAAACGAATTGCTATTCCAACTTTTATCAAAAGCTAAGGATACTGAATTTGGAAAAACCTATGCATTTGAATCTATCAACTCCTATAAAACCTTTGCTGAACGTATTCCAATATCGACTTATGAAGATTATCAAGATGTGATTGAACGATCTCGTCAAGGTGAAACCAACATATTTTGGCCTAGTCCGATTAGATGGTTTGCAAAATCTAGTGGAACCACCAATGCAAAGAGCAAATTTATTCCTGTAAGCGAAGAATCATTGGAAGATTGTCATTATGCAGCGAGTAAAGATCTTTTATGTCTATACCTCAACAACAATGAAGATGCACAATTATTCACTGGGAAGAGTTTAAGACTTGGCGGAAGCAAGGAGTTATACAAAGAAAACGGAACTGTTTTTGGAGATTTATCTGCCATACTAATTGACAACATGCCTTTTTGGGCAGAATTTAGTAGTACACCAAGTAGTCGTGTATCGCTAATGAGTGATTGGGAAACCAAACTGCAAGCCATTGTAGATGAAACCATTAATGAAAATGTTACAAGCTTGGCTGGAGTTCCATCTTGGATGTTGGTATTACTGAATAATGTTTTAGAAACCACAGGAAAAGGGAATCTTTTTGAGATCTGGCCTAATTTAGAAGTTTATTTTCATGGCGGTGTAAGCTTTGTCCCTTACGCAGATCAATACAAAGCGATCTTACCTAAAAGTGATTTCAGGTATTATGAAATCTATAATGCTTCAGAAGGATTTTTTGCCATTCAAGATCAAAATAGTAGTAGTGAATTATTATTGATGTTGGATTACGGCATCTTCTACGAATTTATTCCAATGCAAACCTATGGTACTTCAGATCAAAAAGTCATTCCGCTAAGCGAAGTTGAAATTGGTGTTAATTATGCTGTAATTATAACGACTAATGCAGGATTATGGCGCTATAAAATTGGAGACACAGTTCGATTTACTTCAGTGAATCCCTATCGTATCAAAGTATCAGGCAGGACCAAACATCACATTAATGCTTTTGGAGAGGAATTGATTATTGAAAATGCTGAAGATGCTTTACGCAAGGTTTGCAAGTCCTGTAATGCTGAAATTATAGATTATACTGCTGCTCCTATTTTTATGCAAGGCAAAGAAAAAGGTGCGCATGAATGGTTAATTGAGTTTAAACGTCCGCCTCAAAACCTGAATGAGTTTAACACACAACTTGATACAGCACTACAATCTTTGAATTCAGATTATGAAGCCAAACGTTTTAATAATATGACCTTAAATATGCCGAAGGTTCATATTGCTCGTGAACGCTTATTTTACGATTGGTTGAAACAGCACAATAAACTTGGTGGTCAGCATAAAATTCCGAGACTATCAAATAGCCGTGATTATATTGATGAATTATTACAACTCAATACCAGCGAAACCTCATTAGGATAGCTCAATTTCAAAACTGTAAATCGACCAACTGCAAGCTGATTCAAATTTATCCGACGAAAAGCATCAGGATTTTACCACATAACGAGTATTTAATTCGCTTTATCCAAAACACAAAAAAGCGGTTTTAAATACCAAATATTTGCATCTATATTTACGAAGTAAAACAAAGAAAAAAGCGCTTCAAAAGAAGCTAAAAATATTGTTTAGCAATATTAATTTTTAAATCCACATAAATAAAAACCACTTGCACTTCGAGAACCTCAGTGACCAGTGGTTTTATTTTTTTATATGACGTTGCTATTTTTAAGAAACAGCCTTGAGTTTCTTAAGCTTAGTCTTTTCCAATTTACTTTCAGCGTAAGCCTTAGTAACATTTAATTTCTTTTCATCACCACTTGGCAGCTCAAACATGGCATCTGTGAGGATTTCTTCGCATAACGAACGCAGTCCTCTAGCACCCAACCTGTATTCAATGGCTTTGTTGACAATAAAATCTAAAGCGCCATCTGTAATGGAAAATTCGATATCATCCATAGCAAACAATTTTTTGTATTGCTTAATGATCGCATTTTTAGGTTCCGTTAATATAGCTCTTAAGGTGTTAGCATCTAGAGGATCCATGTAGGTTAATACAGGTAATCTTCCAATTATCTCAGGAATCAATCCAAAATCCTTTAAATCTTTTGGTATGATATATTGTAATAAATTTCCAGTATCTAATTGTTCACCTTCGTGAGCTGCTTTATAACCAATAGCTGCTAGATTTAATCGCTTTGATATTTTTGTTTCTATGCCATCAAAAGCACCACCAGCAATAAACAAGATGTTTTCAGTATTGACCTCAATAAATTTTTGATCTGGATGTTTTCGTCCGCCTTTTGGTGGTACGTTTACTGTTGTGCCTTCTAAAAGTTTTAGTAAAGCCTGTTGTACACCTTCACCAGACACATCTCTTGTAATGGATGGGTTATCGCTTTTTCTTGCAATTTTATCAATCTCATCAATGAAGACAATCCCTTTTTCGGCTTTTTCAAGACTGTAATCAGCAGCCTGAAGTAAACGCGTTAGGATACTTTCAACATCTTCACCAACATAACCCGCTTCAGTAAGTACAGTTGCATCGACAATTGCCAAAGGCACATTCAACATTCTAGCGACAGTTTTAGCCATTAATGTTTTACCTGTACCTGTTTGACCAACCATAATGATATTGCTTTTTTGAATTTCAATATCATCATCACTTGGTGGCTGTAATAAACGTTTATAATGATTGTAAACAGCAACAGACATCACTTTTTTGGTGTATTCCTGACCAATGATATATTCGTCTAAGAAGTCCTTGATTTGAAGTGGTTTTCTGAGCATTAACTCTGAAGACAACTCTGCATTATCTGATTGCTTAGACTCTTCTAAAACAATACCATGTGCTTGCTCGATACAGCGATCACAAATATGCGCATCAAGTCCAGCAATTAATAAATTGGTTTCTGGCTTCTTCCTACCACAAAACGAACATTCTAATTCTTCCTTTGCCATGTTTCTAGTTAAACATAGAATATTAAAAACATTTCTGCTTTCAATCCTCTATCATAATTATCCTCTTGATAGCACTTCGTCTATCATTCCATATTCTTTAGCTTTGTCAGCTTTCATCCAATAATCCCGATCACTATCTTCATAGATTTTGTCATAATCTTGACCTGAATGCTTACTAATTATTTTATATAACTCTTCTTTGAGTGTTAATATTTCTCTTGCTGTAATTTCGATATCACTTGCTTGACCTTGCGCACCTCCTAAAGGTTGATGAATCATCACACGTGAATGTGTTAAACCACTACGTTTTCCTTTTTCTCCAGCGCAAAGCAAAACAGCTCCCATAGACGCCGCCATTCCTGTACAAATTGTTGCTACATCTGGCTTTATCAATTGCATGGTATCGTAAATTCCTAATCCAGCATATACACTACCACCAGGAGAATTGATATAGATTTGAATATCTTTTGAAGCATCTGTACTTTCTAAAAACAGTAACTGTGCCTGAATAATATTAGCGACTTGATCATTAATAGCAGTTCCCATAAATATGATTCGATCCATCATAAGTCGTGAGAACACATCAAAGATAGCGATATTCATCTGACGTTCTTCAATAATATTAGGTGTTAACGCAGTTGGATACATACTGCTTATAATTTTATTGTAATACGTACTACTAATACCTTGATCTTTTATTGCGAATTTTTCAAATTCTTTTCCGTAATCCATATAGTATTTTGAAATAATTTATTGTGAAACAAAAAAGCGTAAAACTATTACGTTCTACGCTCAAATATACTAATTATAAATTGTATTCTTTTAATTTAAAGAAAATGCTAACACCTTTTTTGAGGCAGGCATTAACATTGATTTGGCTTTTGTAAAAACCCGTTACAGATTAGCTATAAAACTCTTTTACAAAATCGTCGTAAGTGATCTCTTTTATCTTAAGATTCGCTTCAGATTTGTAAAGGTTTAACAATTTCTGACTCATTAATTGTTCTGAAAGTCGTTTCACCTCATCTTTATTAGACAATACTCTAGATGCTATACCATCTAACTCTTCATCTGAAGGATTCATTTGTCCAAATTGCGCCATTTGTGCTTTGATCATCTCTTTGGCATGTGCTTGAAGATCTTCAAACTTAACTTGAAGGTCATACTTTTCAATTAATTTTCCTTCAATTAATTGGTAACGCATACTTTTTTCAGACTTTTCGTATTCTTCCTTAGCTTGATCTGCATCTAAAGCTTCTTCACCTGCAGTTTGCATCCATTTTTGTAAAAATTCAGCTGGAAGATCAAACTTAGTATTATCAATCAAGTATTCTGTAACATCGTTCAATAACTTTTGGTCACCTTGTTGTGTGAATTGCTTTTCAGAATCTACCTTAATTTTATCTTTTAATTCAGTTACTGAAGTCACAACACCTTTTCCAAATAATTTATCGAAAAGTTCCTGATCTAAATCGGCTAATTCTCTAGTATTGATCTCTGTGATAGTGAAGTTAACCTCAACATCTAATCCATGAGCATCGTCATGTGATACTTTTAAAAACGTCATTAAATCATGATCGTCTTTAAACAAGCCTTTAGTTTTTAAAGTAATGACATCACCAACTTTAGCACCTACAAATAATTTCTCTGTTGACTTTCCTTTGAACTTATCTAAAGTAATCATCGTAGAATTGTTGATGCCTTTATCCTCATTTACAAATTCACCAGTGATTTCAGAATCTTTAGCGACAGTGTCTTGAGAAATGATCTTACCATACTGCTTTCTGATATGCTCTACTTGATTGTCGATCATTTTTTTGTCGGCAATAATGTTGTAGTGCGTGATGGCTTTTTTGTTTTTTAGGTTCACCTCAAACTCAGGTGCTAATCCTAATTCAAATTCAAACGAAAACGCATCAGCATCCCAATCTAAATCGTCTTGAGGTTTAGGTAATGGATTTCCTAGAACATCTAGTTTCTCTTCAGTAAGATACTTACCAAGTGCTTCTTGCAACAATTTGTTTACCTCATCAACCAATACTGCTTTACCATATTGCTTCTTTACCATTCCCATTGGCACATGACCTTTTCTAAAACCAGGAATGTTTGCAGACTTACGGTAATCACTTAGTATTTTTTCAACTTTATCACTATAATCTTCTTTAGCGATATCTACTTTAACTACTGCATTTAATGCATCGATGTTTTCTCTTGTGATGTTCATTGTATAATCATATCAAAATTGGGCTGCAAAAATACGACTTTTTTTACAACCCAACAATAGTTTAAGATACTGATTTTTAGTTTCTTTTTTTCTTTTCTTTTAAGAGTGAATAGGTAATCGATTGTGAGATAGATAATAGGATGCTAAACCACAAAGCAGTCCAAAAACCATTGACAGCAAAACCATCAATAAATTTGTCTGCCAATAAAACAATACATGCATTTATCACCAAAAGAAACAAGCCTAAAGTGAGTATGGTAATTGGTATGGTTAGGATGATCAAAATTGGCTTTAGCACTGCATTTAGAATAGCCAAAACCACAGCAACAATAATAGCTGCTTCGAGTCCAGCCACATTAACACCAGGTAAAAAATGTGCTAAAAGCAATACGATGACTGCGGTTAATAATAGTTTAATTAAAAGTTTCATATGAAAAAGTTATTTGTAGAATTTTACAATTGAAATAAAATAGGTAGCGAATAAGGCACTTCAACTGGTTCGCCATCTTGATAAGCTGGCTCCATTCTTGGAAGTAACTTTACCACACGAATAGCTTCTTTTTCTAAAGCTGGATGTGGTGCTCTAGCTCTTACTTTGTATACTTCACCTAGCCTACTAATTTTAAAGATAACAAAAATGCGATTTTTGCCAAAAAATCCATTCTCTGAAGCAATATTAGTATTAAACTTACTCACTATAAATCTTGAGATTTTCTGACTCATGCAATTCTTAAGCTGTCTATTTCCTAAAACCCCTTCACATCCAGGAAATACAGGTAATTTTTCTCTAACTCCATCGGGAATAATTGTTGGCTCAAGTCTATTGTTATTAGCTGGATCTACTGCAGCTCCATCTTTAAATTTTACTTTGGATATTTTAGCTTTGTTTGAATCATACTGAATCCAAGTCTTTACAAAAACATCATCATTATAGCTTCCTTTCCAATTGAGAGTT
Source organism: Bacteroidia bacterium (assembly GCA_030430385.1). GTDB lineage: Bacteria > Bacteroidota > Bacteroidia > Flavobacteriales > Flavobacteriaceae > Psychroserpens. The sequence continues at coordinate 16,688 of JAUIFO010000005.1, read as the reverse complement.
CCATCTTTATTGTAGCGCTTTTCTTCACCTTTCTTTTTATTTTCGATAATAACGCCTTCTAGTTCAACTTGTCCGTTTTCGAAGAATTTTTTGTAGACGCCGTTTCTGTATCCATCTAAATACATCACTTGCCATTTCAAATTTCCGTTTTTGTGGTAGGACTTCCAGTTTCCGTTCAACACAAAATCTTGATAGTTAGATTCAATTTCTAAGTCTCCATTTTCTGAATATTTCTTGAAAAATCCACTTTTAAATTGCCTTTTGGTTTTTAAATTCCCTGTTTCGAAATAGCTTAAAACAACATGTAAACCATCTTCACTTTTTGATTCTTCACTTATAGTTCCATCTTCAAAATATTCAATGTAAAATAATGACAACTTCCCATCTTCATAGGCGTACTCCTTAGAAACTTGACCATTCAAATAATAATCATACCATTTCCCAAAGAACTCACCGTTGAGAATTTGCCCTTTTGTTTTTACTTCACCAGTTTTATAATAGCTTTTGTATGGACCATCCTCATAACGTTGCATCTGAGCTACTGATATTTGGTATGCGAAGAAACTAAGTAATGAAACTAAAATAAACTTCATATTGTTAGATTTGATAAAACTAAATATAGCTTTTTAATTGTTTATAAATCTTAAAACGGCATCATAAAAATCAGAAGGATTCTCTGCATGTAACCAATGTCCTGCATTCGCTATCGTTTCAATTTCAGCTAAAGGAAAATGCTGTTTGATAAGTGAGGCATCATTTGGCATTACATATTCACTTTTATCACCTCTTAAAAACAAGGTTGCTTTTTCAAATTTAGAATGGGTTGGTAAGGCTTCACCAACTTCATGGACATGTGTTTTTAAAACCTCAAGATTGATACGTAATCCTAGCTGTCCTTTTTCAACCCAATACAAGTTTTTCAACAAAAACATACGTGTTCCCATTTCAGGAACATATTGCGCGAGTACTTTATCGGCTTCACCTCTACTCGTTATTTGCGAAAAATCTAAAGCACTTAATCCATTCAATATGGTGTCGTGATGAATTGGATAAAAACGCGGACTGATATCTGCCACCAATAATTTAGAAACTAGATCTGGATATAATGTTGCAAACAACATTGCTGTTTTTCCACCCATAGAATGCCCTAAAAGCACGCAATCTTTCAACTCATATTGTTCACAGTAGTGTTTAAGATCTTCAGCTAAGACCTCATAATTGAATTCATTATCATGAAAGCTTCGACCATGATTACGTTGGTCTACTAAATGAACTTGAAAACCAGCCTCACTAAATTTATTACCAAGTGTTTTCCAATTATCACTCATTCCTAAAAATCCATGAAGAATGATAAATGGTTGACCTTCGCCAATTATTTTAGAATGTAATTCCATTATTTTAATTTGTGCAAATACATTTGTACTACATTTTCAACACCTAGATATAAACTTTCAGATACTAAAGCATGACCAATAGATACCTCAAGCAATCCTGGAATGTGCTCTTTGAAAAACTTAATGTTTTGTAGTGATAGATCATGACCAGCATTAACACCTAAGCCAATGTCGTTGGCTAACTCTGCTGCTTTTGTGAATGGATGAACAGCATCTTTATTGCCTAAGCTAAATTGATGTGCAAAACTTTCGGTATACAACTCGATGCGGTCTGTTCCTGTTGCTTTTGCGCCTTCAACCATCTTCAAATCTGGATCTACAAAAATTGAAGTTCTAATACCATGAGATTTAAATTCAGAGATCACTTCAGTTAAAAATGCCTTATGTTTAATCGTATTCCAACCAGCATCAGAAGTTAATGCATCCACAGCATCAGGAACCAAAGTCACTTGAGTTGGCTTTACCTCCAATACCAAATCCATAAATGAAGGAATCGGATTGCCTTCAACGTTAAATTCGGTATAGACTTCAGGTTTTAAATCTCGAGTGTCCTGGTATTTAATATGACGTTCATCTGGTCTCGGGTGTACTGTAACACCTTCAGCACCAAAACGCTGTACATCTCTTGCAAATTGTACCACATTTGGTGTATTACCACCTCTTGAATTTCGTAAAGTAGCAATCTTATTGATATTTACACTAAGCTTAGTCATTGTATTCGTTTTGTCTCACAAAAATACAAAGTCCATCCTGCTTTTTTATGCTTATTTTTAATTAATTTGCATTCGAATTTAAATACCATTATGCCACTTAGAGAATTCATAATAAACGATATAAAACCGTTACACATTAAGGATAAAGTAAGCGATCTGCAAATGTTGTTTAACGAGTTAACCTATTCGCACATTCCAATTCAAAATGAAGGCACTTATTTAGGTTGTATCTCTGAAACTGATGCACATTGTTTTGATGGCAGCAAATCTATTTCAGATTGCAATTATGTGATCGAAGGATTTTTTGTAAGACCTAACACGAACTGGTTAGATGTTTTGGAAACTTTTGCAATGAACTCATGCAATATCATGCCTGTTCTCAATGAAAAAAATATGTATTTAGGCTATTATGAATTGAAAGATATTATTGGCTTATTTAACGAAACACCTTTCTTTTCTGAACCTGGCGGAATTTTAATAGTTGAAAAAGGCCTTAATGATTACTCCTTCAGTGAGATTAGTCAGATTGTTGAATCTAACGATGCTAAAATTTTGGGTGCTTTTGTTTCTAAATTTGAAAGTGATGTGGTTCAGATTACACTAAAAATTGGAAACACAGGGTTGAACGATGTGATCCAAACCTTTAGACGCTACAGTTATAACATTGTATCTGGTCATGAAGAAGACACCTATGTTGAAAATTTAAAAGAACGCTCAGAATACTTGAGAAAATACCTTGACATCTGATGAAAATTGCCATTTACGGACAATACTACCATAACAATACTCAAGATAGTATTGAACGCCTTTTAAAGGTTTTAACCGACAAGAACCATAGTGTTTGTATTGAAAATGATTTCTTTAACATCATAAAACACGAGAGCAAGGCATCTGTAAACCTAACAACATTCAACACTTTTGATGCGTTAGACAATTCTTATGATTTACTTATTAGTATTGGTGGTGATGGTACTATTTTAAGAGCGATCACGTATGTTAAAGACCTTGCAATACCTATTGTTGGAATTAACACTGGACGACTTGGGTTTTTAGCAACCATCCAAACCAATCAAATTGAAGATGCTTTTGAAGATATTTTAAATGGAAACTACAAAATCTCTGAGCGTGCTTTGTTATGTGTGGAAACGCAACCTGAAAACAACGATATCGTTGCGACAAATTTTGCACTTAATGAAATTGCTGTAAGTCGAAAAAATACGACTTCGATGATCACTGTTGAAACGCATTTAAATGACGAATACCTAACATCGTATTGGGCTGATGGTTTGATCATTTCTACTCCTACAGGTTCTACAGGATATTCTTTAAGTTGTGGCGGTCCAGTAATTACGCCTGAAACAGACAGTTTCGTTTTAACACCAATTGCACCTCACAATCTTAATGCAAGACCACTCGTAATTCCAGATAATACAGAAATACGGCTTAAAGTAGATGGACGTGAAGAACACTACTTACTATCTTTAGATTCAAGAATTGCGACTTTACACAATTCAACTGTTGTCACTATTAAAAAAGCTGACTTCGAAATAAAAATGGTCGAATTACTACAAGAAAGTTTTATCGACACACTCAGGAAAAAGATGCTTTGGGGAGAAGACAAGCGTAATTAGACAATAAATTCCCACAAAAACTGTTAATCTGTAAGACTATTTGCCTCAAATTATAATAGGCAATTCATAATTATTATATTTGCACGCTTTTAAAAATTTATGAGATATTTAATCCTACTTTTATTTGGTTTATGTTTCACTCAATCTAGTCATTCTCAGATATATGAAATCGGAGTTTATGCTGGTGGAAGTAACTTTATAGGAGATATTGGTGCTACCAATTATATTGCACCAAGCGATCCTGCATTGGGATTAGTATTGAAGTGGAATAGAAGTCCGAGACATTCTTGGAGAGTATCCTTGATATATGCAGACTTAAAAGGTAATGACAACGAATCTGATGATCCAAGACGAACACAAAGAGGTTATGAATTTGATAGTAATCTATTAGAAATTTCAGCAGGAATGGAATTTACATTTTTTGATTTCGACTTACATACATCAGGCACCAAAGTCACACCATATTTATATTCAGGAATAACCACAGCCAAACACGATAATTTTTATTATTCGCCAACAGGAGAGATTATTGATGAAGGCACAAGCAGTTGGGCTTTTGGAATTCCTATGGTTCTTGGTTTAAAAGCTAATATTTCAAATCATTTTATCTTAGCTGGCGAAATTGGAGCGAGATATACCTTCTCTGATGAAATAGACGGAAGCGTTCCAGATGGAGATTTTAATGAGCAATTTATTATTGGAAACCCAAATAGCAACGACTGGTATGTATTTACAGGTCTTACACTAACCTACACCTTTGGTCAACGCCCATGTTATTGTAATTTTTAATGAATTTAAAAGATCAAATATCACTAGATAAACTTCCAAACCATGTAGCTATTATTATGGATGGAAATGGTCGTTGGGCTAAACAACAAGGTCTTGTTAGAGTTATTGGTCATGAAAATGGCACCAAATCTGTGAGACAAGTTGTTGAAGCTTCAGCCGAATTAGGGATTAAGAATCTAACCCTTTATGCATTTTCCACAGAAAACTGGAAACGTCCAAAGTTAGAAGTTCAAACCCTTATGAAACTTTTAGTGAAGTCTTTAAAAAAGGAAATCAAAACGCTTCAAGATAATAACATTAAGCTTTCTGCTATTGGTTGTCTTAACGATTTGCCAAAAAAAGCACATTCAGAATTATTAGAGGTTATTGAAAAAACAAAAGATAATTCTCGCATGACATTAACTCTGGCCTTAAGCTATGGGTCTAGAGAAGAGTTAGTAAACGCGATAAAGCAGATTGCAACGAACGTTAAAAATAATATAATTTCTGTTGAAAGTATTGACGAATCCATTATAAATAAGCATCTTTACACGCAAAATTTACCAGATGTAGATTTGTTGATAAGAACTAGTGGTGAACAACGAATTAGTAACTTTTTATTATGGCAAATTGCGTATGCCGAATTGTATTTTACTGATGTGTTGTGGCCAGATTTCACTAAACAAGACCTATACGAGGCATTGATTAATTATCAAAATAGAGAACGACGATTTGGAAAAACTAGTGAACAACTTAGCTAACAACTTACTTTTGAAAACTTTCTTTAAGCATATCCTTACCCTCATTTGTTGCATCCTAACAAGCTCTATTTCGGCTCAGGATTTAGAATTCAATAATGGGAAAACTTATATTTTAGAAGATGTTACTGTTTCTGGTAACACAAACTTTAGTGAAACTACCATTGTTTCTTTTTCTGGATTACGAAAAGGCCAGGAAATTGTCATTCCTGGTGAGAAGATTAGTAATGCCATCAAAAAACTTTGGAATAGTAAACTCTTCAGTAGTATTGATATTTATTTAGTTAAAACCGAAGGCAATAAAGCTTTCTTAGAGATCAACTTATCTGACCTTCCAGAACTTAATGAGCTGGAAATTCAAGGGATTCGTAAAGGAAAGAAAGAAGGTGTTATTAAAGATAACAATCTAAATAAAGGTGTTAAAGTCACTGAAAACTTAATCACGACCACCAGAAACTATTTAACTAACAAGTACAAAAAAGACGGTTTTTTAAACACCAAGGTTACCATTAACACTAAAGAAGTCAACAATGATTCTATTCAAAAGAGTCTAGTAGACATGTTACTTTACATTGATAAAGGCGAAAAAGTAAAAATCAAAAGCATCAACTTCCATGGCAATGAGAAGCTTTCAGATAAAAAGCTTCGTAAAGCTATGAAGAATACCAAACGTAAAAACTTCATTCGCTTTCTAAAACGTTCAAAGTACATTGAAGAAAACTACAAAGAAGACTTAGTAAACCTAATAGATACCTACAAAGAAAATGGTTACAGAGATGCACGTATTATTTCTGATTCAATAACCTATATCGATGACAAAAATATTAGTCTAGACATTACACTTGAAGAAGGTGAACAATACAAATTTGGAAAAATCACTTTTGTTGGAAATAGTGTTTACACCGATGAGCAATTACATTCTGTATTAAGAATCAAAGAAGGTTCAACTTATAATGGTGTTGAATTAAGAAAGCGTATTGCTGATGACACCAAACCTGATGCCTTAGACCTTACAAACTTATATCAAAATAACGGTTACCTTTTCTCAACCATTAATCCAGTTGAAGTGAGTGCTGAAGGTAATGTGATTGATATGGAAATACGTATTTCTGAAGGTAAACCTGCATATTTTAACAACGTAAGCGTTACTGGAAATGATATTACCAATGACCATGTGATTTATAGAGAACTTCGTACCAAACCTGGTCAGTTGTATAGTAAAGCCAATGTTATTAGAACCATTAGAGAACTTGGACAACTCGGATTTTTTGATGCTCAGTTGCTAACACCTGATTTCAAAAATATGAATCCTAATGAAGGTACTGTTGATCTAGAGTACACTGTTGTAGAACGTGGATCAAGTCAGATAGAACTTCAAGGTGGTTACGGTGGAGGTGGCTTTATAGGAACACTTGGATTATCTTTTAATAACTTTTCCATTAAAGATATTTTCAAAAAAGAAGCTTATAAACCTGTGCCACGAGGTGATGGTCAAACCTTAGCGTTGCGTTTACAAGCCTCTCAGTTTTTCCAGACTTATAGTTTTTCATTTTCTGAACCATGGTTAGGTGGTAAACGTCCTGTACAATTATCGACATCATTATCACACACAAGACAATTCTTGTTTGATCCTGTTAGTAGAGGTGCTGATAAAGACAGACGTTTTAATATTACTGGAATTTCAGTTGGATTGGCAAAACGTTTAAAAGTTCCTGACGATTATTTTACACTATCACAATCTTTAGCATTTCAGCATTACGATCTAAAAAACTACAATACTGGCCTCTTTACTTTTGGTGATGGTTACTCAAACAACCTTTCGTACACCATAGGTTTAAGCAGAAATAACTTATATACAGATCCAATCTATCCTGAAGGTGGTTCGAGCTTTGCTATAAGTGCAAAATTATCTTTACCGTATTCATTGTTTAATAATGTAGACTACGAAGCACTTGCTGATGAAAGAGCTGCTTTAGACCCAACAAATGCTGAAGATAGTGAACGTATTGGAGAAATTGACCAAGAACGCTTCAATTGGTTAGAATTTTACAAAATAAAAGTCAAAGGAGATTGGTACACCAAAATTGTAGATAAACTCGTTATCAAATCTGGTTTAGAGTTCGGATTCCTTGGCGCTTATAATAATGATAGAGGTATTATTCCTTTTGAACGTTTCTTTTTAGGAGGTGATGGTTTAGGAAACTTTGCCCTAGATGGTAGAGAGGTGATTCAGCTTAGAGGTTATCCAAATCAATCCTTATCATCTCAAGATGGAGGAACTATCTATAACAAATTCTCTTTAGAATTACGCTACCCAATCACACTAGGTGCACAAGCTAAAATTTATGCCTTAACGTTTGCTGAAGGTGGTTCATCTTATGATAATTTTAGAGACTACAATCCGTTTAGACTGAATCGTTCTGCTGGTTTCGGACTTAGAATTTTCATGCCTGCATTTGGATTATTAGGTATTGATTTTGGTCATGGATTTGATGCGCTTCCTGGCGGAACAATCAAGAATGGATGGGAAACTCACTTCATTATTGGACAACAATTTTAATTTTGGCACGATATTTTCTATACCCAATATGACGATTTAATGGCTGTGTTAAAATTTTTCAGAATATATTTCGTTAATTTGAAAAGTAAAACAGTGGCAGAATCGTTATCTTTATCTGTCATTTTTAATAATATTGGTAGACCAATTAAATAATAACATAAGACAGATGAAGTATAAAGTTCTTTTTTTAGTGACAGTGATAAGTCTAATGAGCTTTGTTTCTAATGCGCAACGTGGTGTTAGAATAGGATATATAGATACGGAATATATTTTACAAAATATTCCTGAATATCAACAAGCAACCACGCAATTAGATCAAAAAGTACAACAGTGGAAAACTGAAATAGAAAAGCGTTTAAATACTGTAGAACAAAAGAAAAAACAATTAGAGAACGAAAGTGTTTTGTTAACCAAAGAATTGTATGACGAGCGACTAGAAGATATTACTTATGAGGAAGCTGATATTATGGATTACCAACAAAAGCGATTTGGTCCTAATGGAGATTTGATGATTCAGAAAAAGCAACTCATGCAGCCTGTTCAAGATCAAATTTTCGCAGCAGTTCAAGAAATTGCTGGGAATAAAAAATATGATTTCATTTTTGACAAATCAGCTGATGTAGTAATGTTGTATTCCGCAGAGCGCTTTGACATTAGTGATCTTGTAATTAGAAGTATAACCAGATCATCAAAACGTACGCAAGCACGATCAAGAGCAGAACGTAGAGAAGCCGATAAAGAAGAGGTTGTGCCTGTAATCAATAAAGAATTAGACGAGAGAGAAAAAGCCTTAGAAGAAAAGAAATCCGAACGTGAAGCAGCTATTGCAAAACGTCAGGAAGATCAACTAAGACGAAGAGATTCACTTAAAGCTGCAGCTGCAGAACGTCGCCAAAAAATAATTGACGATAGAGCTAAAGCAAAGGCAGAACGCGATAGCATTAACAATGCAAAACGCAACAAACCTGCAGATACAACTGCTGGCAGAAAAGCAGCTCCAGATAAATCTGGTTCTGCAAAGGCAAGTGAAGGTGCTGAAAAAACACCAGCACAAATTGCAGAAGAAAAAAGACAACAAAAATTAAAAGATAGAGAAGCCAGACAAAAGGCTTTAGAAGAACGAAGAAAGAAAATTTTAGAAGATAGAAAAAAAGCAAAAGAGGAACGTGAAGCTGCTAAAAAAGCTAAAGATTCTGTTCCTGACAACGATAACTAAAACTATAAATTATAACACATAAAAATTCGAAAATGAAACAATTAAAAACCCTATTATTTGCAAGCTTACTTTTTGTTGGAGTTACAGGTACAACTACAGCTCAATCTAAAATTGCGCATATAAATACAACAGAATTAGTAGAGTCTATGCCTGAAATGAAAGCGGCTCAAGCTGAGCTTGATAAGCTGTCTAAAACTTATGAAGCTGAATTGACTACAATGGCTACAGAGTTAAGAACTAAGATGGAACAATACCAAAGAGAAGCTGAAACTAAAACTGATGAAGAAAATGCTACTAGAGGACAAGAAGTTCAGCAAATGGAGCAAAGTATTCGTCAATATCAAGGTCAAGCGCAAAAAGATCTTCAAAAGAAAGAAGCTGATCTTTTAAAGCCAATATTTGATAAAGCTAAAGCTGCTATTGATAAAGTTGCAAAAGCACAAGGATTCCAGTATGTATTAGATTCTACTCAAGGTGGTGGTGTTCTAGTTGCTGATGGCAAAAACCTTTTAGCTGATGTAAAAGCTGAATTAGGCTTCTAAGAAATTTCAAAAAATAAACTAAACTCAAAAGCCACTTATAATAAGTGGCTTTTATATTTTTGTACAGCAATGAACACACAACCTATTGGTATTTTTGATTCTGGTATTGGAGGCACATCTATTTTTAAAGAAATTCATGCGCTACTTCCAAACGAGAATATCATTTACTTAGCTGATAGTAAATATGCGCCTTACGGAAACAAAAGTAAAGCACGCATTATTGAGCTAAGTATTAAAAATACCGAGCTTTTATTAGCTAAAGATTGTAAACTGATTGTGGTAGCTTGTAATACAGCAACTACAAATGCTATTAAAGTTTTAAGAACGCAATATGATGTGCCTTTTATTGGTATCGAACCTGCCATAAAACCTGCGGCTTTAAACACAAAAACAAAAGCTGTTGGGATACTCGCCACAAAAGGAACACTCTCAAGTGAGTTATTTCATAAAACTACCGACTTATATAGCAATGGTATTAATGTCATTGAGCAAGTTGGTGAAGGTATTGTACCGCTTATTGAAGTTGGAAAAACCAATTCTGAAGAGATGAAAGCCCTTTTGAAAGTGTATGTAGAACCCATGCTAATAGCCAATATTGATTATTTGGTTTTAGGATGTACACATTATCCGTATTTGATTCCACTACTTTCTGAACTCTTACCGAAACATATAAAAATTATTGATTCGGGTTTAGCAGTTGCCAAACAAACCAAAGCTGTGTTAGAACAAAAAAAATTAATGAACGAAACCAACGCAGCACCTAAAATTGAATTTTACACCAATGGCAACAAAGCTGTATTGGAAGCCATTTTAAATAAAACGTTCAAGACGTCTGAGCTAGATTTCTAATTTATTTAAACCAACTGGAGTACGTTATATAGTTTTCTGCAATACGATTAATTTCTCCTGAAATTAAGTCCTCGCTTATATCCTTAATTTTCTTCGCAGGAATACCAGCATAAATACTGCCTGCTTCTACTCTGGTCTTTGCAGTAACTACAGCCCCTGCAGCTATGATAGAATTACTTTCAACCACACAATCATCCATTACAATACTTCCCATTCCGATGAGTACATTATCATGAATAGTACAACCATGTACTATGGCATTATGACCAATGGAGACATTGTTTCCTATAGTTGTTGGTGACTTTTTATACGTAGCATGGATAACTGCGCCATCTTGCACATTAACCTTGTCTCCTAATTTTATGAAATGAACATCACCTCTAATCACAGCATTGAACCACACACTGCAGTGTTCGCCCATGGTAACTTCACCAACTATGGTGGCATTTTCGGCTATAAAACAATTCGATGGAATTTCAGGATGACAACCTCTAACAGACTTTATAATTGGCATAACAAGATCTTATTTAAAATAGGCTAACAAGTTAGCTTTTTTTGAGGCAGATACCATAATTTGTTTCCCATTACTTAGCATCACACTTCCGCCTTTCCCTTTAAGATATTTTGTAACTTCATTGACATTGACAAGATAGCTTTTGTGCACACGAGCAAAGCCACTATTGATCAAGGCTTCTTCAAAGTATTTTAAGGTTTTACTAACCAACTTCTTCTTATTGTTATTTAGAAAAATCTCAGTGTAGTTATCATCGGCTTTACAGTATAAAATATCTGAGGTTTCCAAAACCTCAAAACCATCTTGTTGCGGAATGGTGATCTTACCGTTTACAGTTGTTGTTTTTGGAATAAGCACCTGATTTTGTAATGCGTCTTCTTTTGATTTTATATCTGAAACATAATCGACCGCTTTAATCAGATCGTCTATAGAAATAGGCTTCATCAAATAATAAGAAGCATGCGCATTTAAAGCTTCAATAGCATAGTGATTATAAGCCGTTACAAAAATGGTCTCGAAATCTACATCACCTACTTTGTCTAACAAATCGAACGCGTTTCCAAAAGGCATTTCTACGTCTAAGAACACCAAATCTAAGTCGTTACTTCTAATTAACACTAAGGCTTCATCAACATTAGACGCTTCGCCTAAGATCTCAACATTAGGACAGTATTTATTGAGGTAATTTCTAAGAATATCTCTACTGGTTTCTTCATCTTCAACAATTATTGATCTTAAATTCATAACAATACCCTGAGAAAGCAGGAGCTTATTTGGTTAATCTTTCTTTAAAGTCACAACAACTTTTGTGCCTACATCTTCTGTATCCTGAAAATCTTCAATGGTTACATCTACCTTATCTTTATACATCTCATTAAGAATAGCTACACGCTTTTTAATGTTATTCATTCCCTTAGAGTTTTGTCGTTTCTGATGCTCTGTTTTAATAGCTTTTGAACGTATTCTTCCTATACCATCGTCAGACACAGAAATTGTGATTTCGTGCTTGCTTTTATTCGCTATTGCAATATTGAGATGCCCTTTTTCAGTTTTATATCTGAGTCCGTGCCAAACTGCATTTTCAATATAAGGTTGTAATAGCATTGGCGGAATTTTATACTCTGAAACCTTCACATCCTCATCAACTGTAATGCTGTAATCAAACTTATCTTTAAATCTAAAATGCTCAAGTTTGGTATACAATTCTAATAACTCAATTTCTTGTTGCAACGGAATAAAATCTTCTTCACTATTCTCAAGTACAGAACGCATTAAATGTGAAAAATCAGACAAGTATTTGTTGGCCGTTCTTTCATCATTTACAGCAATAAAACTGTTTACAGAGTTTAACGCATTAAAAATAAAATGCGGATTCATCTGGCTTCGAAGCGACTTTAAGGCTAATAAATTATTAGCCAATCGCTGTTGCTTGATGTATTTGTACATCACAAAAGCAGTAACCGAAAGAAGTACTAATCCAGCAATTAAGGCATAAATTGTAATTTGTTGGTTTTTGTTACGTTCTTCAACTAAACTTTCATTTAAGGCACGATCACTTTCTAAACTAGTAATACGATTTTGTTGTTCGGTAATATTTCTTCTGAAACGATCTGCTTGAGATAATTCTTGCTCACGCTTAACATACAATTCGTCTACAACCTCAGTATAGGCTTGAAATGTTTCCTTAGCCTTTTGATAATCTCCAGCATCAACAAACACATCAGAAAGTTTTCTGGTAGCATCTTTCTTTACCACAAGGTCTTCTTTATCGTCGGCTTCTTCAATACTTTTTTCTAAATACGAAATGGCATTGTCAAAATCCTTTTGTAGCGCATAAGCGTTACCAATTTTATAATTTTGCTTCTGACTGGTAAGACTGCTGGAATTGTCTAAAATCGAATCTGTTTCAACATCATCAACATCTTCAACGATTTCTTTCCTGAGTTCAATTTCTTTATCATAATTGCGATTCACGTTCTGAAAATCAGCAACCGTTCCTTTTTCTTCAAGCGCTCTTTTTTTGGTTTGTTGTGAAGCTAAAGACATTGAGCTGTCAAAATACTCTTCAGCCTCTTGTACATTACCAATGGCACTATATGCTTGAGCAATCTTTGAGTTTAGATCTGTTTGCTTTGGAGTGATAAGATGCTTTTTAGCAATATCAAGCCCTTTTTGATACTCTCCTAGTGAGGCTGAATAATTTTTTATATTAAAGTAGGTGTCTCCTAAACCTTCATATAACATTACTAGTTGATAATTCCCAAGACTTTTTTTATTGATTGCATTATATGTATCAATACTCTCCTGATAATTTTTATTGAGCTCATAGGCTTTTGCGAGACCCAATTTAGCATCATTAGTTTCTAGGTTCTGAAGACTAATTCTGTAGTTGGTAACTGCCAAATCATATTGCTTCCAAAACATATAAACTTCTGCAAGAATTTGATAGGCTTCAGCACTTTGTGTTACTGTGTTACTCTGCGTTAAAGCTTCACCAACAAATTTTATACTTTTAGCAACATCCTTTTTCTTATAAGCCATTACAGAATCAATGAGCGCATTAAAAGCCTTTGTATCTCTTCTGTATTTAGAATTGTAATTTTTCTGTTCTATAGCTGGCTCAACTTCAATAGTGACACGTTCACTACTGGTTATTCTATAGTAAACTGTTTCAAAATCTTTATGCCTAACAATTAATTCATCACCTCGTCTAGCCCTTATGGTAAATCGTCCCTCAGAATCAGTAATGGTGTAAGCACCTCCATTCACTTCCACATTCACCTTAGCAATAGGAAGATAGGTGTCACTCTCTCGAACAGATCCTTTAATAATAAGTAAAGGATTTGGGTTTTGAGCAAACATTGGTATAGACGAAAAGCCAATCAACAATATAAATAGGTATGAGATAATGCGCTTCATATGTTACTTACAATATAATAAACATACACACTTTAATTCATTAAATAAAATTGTAAAACCATGCAATACATATCTAAACCTCAAAAAAATACAGTTTTACTCATTTGACAAAGTAACTCACTCAATAAGCATTACGGTTGACTCATTTTGCTTTTTTTCAGAATTAAGTTCGCTTTAGATTTATATTATCAATCTTAAAACAAGTACAAATGAAAACACTCATGAAAACAGCCTTCACAGGCTTCTTTATGTTGGTCTTTATAGCATGTAATGCCAACAACACTTCTAAAAAAGATTTGGCTCATGCTGAAACTAAGAACCACGAAAACACTACAGAACAGTTTATTAAAGTAGCGTTACTATTAGACACAAGTAATAGTATGGATGGCCTTATAGATCAAGCAAAAGCTCAACTTTGGGATATTGTAAACGAGCTATCCTACGCAAAATGCAACGATAAAAAACCTAACCTTGAAATTGCCTTGTACGAATATGGAAATGACAACTTAAATGGCAGAGAAGGTTATATTAGACTAGTGCTTCCTTTTAGTAATGATTTAGACGATATCTCAAAAGAATTATTCTCACTTACCACAAATGGTGGCAACGAATATTGCGGTCATGTCATCAAAACTTCACTTAAGCAATTGAGCTGGGGAAATAACCCGGACGACTTAAAATTCATCTTCATTGCTGGAAATGAACCTTTCACGCAAGGCGATGTAAGCTATAAAACTGCTGCTAAATTAGCACACAATAATGACGTTACTGTAAATACCATTTTTTGTGGTGATTATGAGCAAGGTATTGCATCCTATTGGAAAGATGGTGCAGATCTAGCTCATGGCGATTATATGGCAATAAATCACAACAAAGCCACAACTTACGTGGCGACACCTTTTGATGACCAGATTATGAAACTGAATCAAAAGTTGAATAAAACTTACGTGGCTTATGGGTCATTAGGTGAAATGAAAATGACAACTCAAGCTCAGCAAGACCAAAATGCACGTGGCTACAGCCAGGAAAATGCTGTAAGCAGAACCATTAGTAAGAGCTCTCATTTTTATAAAAATTCATCTTGGGATCTCGTAGATGCAGAAAAAGAAGAAGGGTTTAGTTACGATGACTTAGATAAAGATGACCTTCCTGAAGCGTTAAAAGGTAAGAGCACTTCAGAGATTAAAGCTTATATAGCATCTAAACGAAAGGAACGCGAAACGATTCAAAATGAAATTCAAGATTTAAATCTTAAAAGAAGAACTTACATTTCAGAGCAACAAAAGGATGATAATAGCAGACTTGACAATGCTATGATTAATGCCATAAAAACGCAAGCAAAAGCTAAAAAGTACACTTGGTGATAGTTTGCTTATGGCGTTACCCTCTCCAGCTTTCACATATCTCTTTATAAATTACATAATTAAATTGTGAGAGGGTCGCGCTTTCGGCAGTCGCTTCCTCCAAAGCACTTTTAGAGCAAAGGAGGAGAGCTCCAACAAAGCCTCTATCGCTAACGCAAAAGAGTCTCGACAATGTCGAGACTCTTTTTTTTATTATTACAATAGAATGTGTAATTCCTAATTGATTGCAGGACAGTTACATTCGTATTTCTCTCTTCTACAATTAAAGTTGTAACCCAGCGTAATTTGGTGAAAACCACCATTATTGAAAACTACTGAGTTCGCTTGATACGAATAGGTATAGGCAAATACAAAGTCTTTATAATCAACACCTAAAAATGGTGTAAAGTATTGCAACTTTTGACTGCTTACACTTGTGCCATCTTGAAATTCTGCACCATCAAAACTACGTCTGTAAGAAAGTCCTCCCCAAAGCTTACCAAACTCCATATCCTTATAAACTTTGGCATTTACATCAATTGAAGACTCTTCAGTAGCATCTCTATACATATACATTATTGAAGGTTCCCAGCTCCAGTCGCTTCCATAATTACTAAATGTATGTCCTAAAGTAAGAAGGTACGTTCTAAGATTATCAAATTTAAATACGCCATTTTCATTGGCATTAACCCCTTCATTATTTAATACATTTTTGATAGTCGCGTGTGCATAAAAATCTACATAGTGATAAGAAAATCCAAAATCGATATTAAAATTTGTAGCATTTAACTCCGTATCAAGAATTATTGGATCATAACCATCCTCAAAAAATGCAGATTGATCTAATCTATATTGTATTAAACCAGCACTCAATCCAAATGATAACATATTTAGATCTATTTCATTACGCGAGAACATCAAATGATGTGCATAAGTTAAGTATGCTCCTGTATTAGAATGATAACCGTTTCTATCATTATAAACGATACCACCAACAGCAGATTGTGAATCTCCTATTCTGGTATTGAAACTAAGCGTTTGTAATGCAGGCGCATCATCTTGGCCAAACCATTGCTGACGTGCAGTTAATCTAACTTTAGCACAATTAGCAACTCCAGCCATTGAAGGGTGTATTAGATAATAATTATCGGTTAAGTAATCTGAATAAATAGGTAATCCTTCTTGAGCATTACCGATTTGAGTAAACAATGCTAAGCTTGCTATTAAACAACATTTTTTAAGAAAATTCATATTTTTTTATCTTTTCAGGGTAAAGTGGGCTTTAAATTCTTTTCGCTCTCCAGTGTTTGGTTCATTGTATTCTACCACAAACCAATAATCACTCGTTGGCATCGGACTACCATTATAACTTCCATTCCAACCCTCTCCCGTTGGACTGATCTGTTTTATCAGTTTTCCGTACCTGTCAAATATATAAATTTTTGCGCTTGGTTGGTCTGCGATTCCCTTAATGTTCCACG
>JAUIFO010000004.1 GCA_030430385.1 Bacteroidia bacterium | reverse complement strand
ACAACTAACAACTAACAACTAACAACTAACAACTAACAACTAACAACTAACAACTAACAACTAACAACTAACAACTAACAACTAACAACTAACAACTAACAACTAACAACTAACCTCGTCGTCTTGATCGTCTTGGTCTATCAGATAATGATTTTGATTTTGAACCTTTGATGCGTCTGTCTTTTCTGTTTCCTGAACCTTCGCTGTTACTAGAACTTCGTCGTTCTCTGCGCTTACCACTAGAGCGTCTTTCACGTCTTGGATTATCGTCTCCACGTCTTCGCTTTCGGTCACGTTTACCTCCACGACTACGACCTTTATCTTCGCTAATTTCTACATTTACAAAACGACCATTGTGCTTAAAATCTGTAAAAAATGCTAAGACTTTTTCCTGTAAGGCTTTATCTGTATTAAAGAATGAAAAACTATCCTTTACATCAACTTTAAAAACATCATCACGACCTAATTCTAAAATTTCTTTCAGAAAATCCTTAAGTTTCATCCAGTCGTAACCATCTTTCCGACCAACATTAATGAAATAGCGTGTTTCATTTCCTCTAGAACGTTGCTCATCTTGTCCGCCAGAATCACTAACATTCAAATCTTTCGCTTTCTGATAGTAATTAAAGAATCTTGTGAATTCCACCGAAAAGAACTTCTTGATGAGTTCTTCTTTTTCAGTATCTGCAAATAATTCGTTGATACTTTCTAGGTATTTATCTATTTCGTGATTTACTTCTGTATTATGAACTTTACCAGCAAGCGACATTAATTGTACTTCGCAAATTTCCATTCCGTTAGGAATCTCTTTGCGCTCAAATTGCTTTTTAATAATACGTTCAATACTTTTTATTTTTCGAACTTCACTTTTTGAAACAATGACCATAGACACACCAGTTTTTCCAGCACGACCAGTTCGACCAGAGCGATGTGTATACGTTTCAATTTCATCAGGCAATTGGTAATTAATCACGTGTGTAATATCATCAACATCAATACCACGTGCAGCAACGTCTGTGGCTACCAACATCTGAATTTGTTTGTTTCTAAAAGACTTCATGACCAAGTCACGTTGGTTCTGACTCAAATCACCATGTAATGCACCAGCACTGTAACCATCGTCTATAAGATTTTCAGCAACTTTTTGAGTATCTCGTTTTGTTCGGCAGAAAATCACAGAAAAAATATCAGGATTGGCATCTGCTAAACGCTTTAAAGCCTGGTAACGATCTCTAGCGCTTACCAAATAGTATTCATGTGACACCTGATTTGTGCTTTCGTTTTTGTTTCCAACAGTAATCTCAATAGGATCATGCATGAAATCTTTAGCTATCGTGGCAACTTCTTTAGGCATTGTTGCAGAAAATAGCCAAGTACTTTTGTCTTCAGGAGTATGAGATAAGATGTCTGTAATATCGTCATAAAATCCCATATTCAACATCTCATCGGCTTCATCTAAGACTGCATATTCTATCTTAGAAATATCGACCATATTTCTACTGATCATATCCTTCATTCGTCCAGGAGTAGCTACAATAATTTGTGAACCACGCTTTACTTGACGTGCCTGTTCTGTAATACTTGCTCCACCATATATAGCGGTTACATTTAAACCGTTACAATACTTTCCGTAGAGTTTAAGCTCATTGGTAATTTGTAGGCATAACTCACGTGTAGGAGAGAGGATAAGACCTTGTGTGGTGCGACTATCAATATTGATTTGTTGAAGCATAGGAAACCCAAAAGCAGCAGTTTTCCCTGTTCCTGTTTGCGCTAAGGCAACAAAATCAGAGGCTTCATTTAATAAAATTGGGATGGCTTTTCGTTGTACTTCACTAGGTGTTTCAAATCCTAGATCGTTAATAGCAGTTAATAGGTCTTCATTCAGACCAAGTTCTTGGAATGTACTCATTCTTTTTTAGTATGCGATGTTGTCCTTTGGTGTTACATAAGGAAGCTAATCGACATACTTTACACTAAGTCTTCCAGGTAACACGTCCTCACCCTGAGGAACTTGTTTTAAAGCTGCAAAGATAGACGAATTATTGGATTAAAAGGTTTTTGGGCGTTTTAACACGCTCTCGCAAGTCGCTTTTTTTCAAAAGAGCTCCAACAATTGCTCCATCGTTAACGCAGGCTTTCTAGAGCATCAACGAGCTTTCGAATAGCTTTACCACGATGTCCAATCTTGTTTTTGTCTACCAAGGAGATCTCTGCAAAAGTGTGCTCATAACCTTCGGCTTTAAAAATAGGATCGTATCCAAAGCCTTTTTCGCCTTGTTTTGTTTCAGTGATTTGTCCTTTGCAAATTCCAGTAAAGGTCTTTAATTCTCCATTGAGATGTAATGCAATGACAGTTTTAAATTGAGCCGATCTATCGTTATGAGGTTTCAAATTGTGGAGGAGTTTTTCCATATTGTCATTGGCATCACGTTGTAGACCAGCATAACGCGCACTAAACACACCAGGCTCACCATTTAAAGCATCTACTTCTAAGCCTGTATCATCAGCAAAGCAATCGTAACCGTAATGGTTTTTAATATAATTTGCTTTTTGTATAGCATTGCCTTCAATTGTAGATTGCGTTTCAGGAATATCTTCTAAACATCCAATATCCTTTAAACTTAGTAATGTTATATGGTTCGGAATTAGAGATTGTACCTCTCTAAGTTTATTGGTGTTATTTGTAGCAAAGACGAGTTCCATTGGTTGAAATTTAGACCTTCAAATTTACCATTACTTTATGACATTTATCAGTTATTGAACCTCATTTTTTTTGTACCTTTAATGTTGAAAGTAACCCTTAAATTTTATGGACTATGAGTGTGAATATTAGATATGTTGATGTTGATGTAAGTGAGACATTAAATACGTTTACCGAAGACAAATTACAAAAGCTATTTAACAGATATGAATTTGTTATTGGTGCTACGGTTCGTTTTAAAAAAGATGAGAACCACCATATAAAAGGTAAGATTTGTGATATCGAATTAAGCCTTCCAGGACCTCGAATTTTTGCTACATCAGACGAAGCTCAATACGAAGTGGCAGTAAGAGCAACAATTAAAGATCTTGAACGACAATTAGAAAAACGAAAAGACGCTTTTAAAACCTATTGATTTCATAATGATATTTCTAAATAAGCCTTACCTTGTGTAAGGCTTATTTTTTATGCCTTATGTATGTTATATTTGTACTATTAAATTAAATAGACATGAAAAAAATTGTTTTACCTATCCTATTAGTATCACTTATGAGTTGCTCTGAAAAAGAAACCAAAATTGTTGTTCCAGAATTAGCTAAGGATAATCCGTTTAATGTTGCTTTAAATGAACCTTTCGATTACGCTAATGCTAATGGTGATGCTATTGCAGACTATGTGAATCATGAAATGGATAAAGCTAAAGCAACTGTAGATGCTATAAAAAATGTGAACACGCCAACACTTAAAAATACATTTTTACCATTAGATGCGATTTTTAATAAATTATCTCAAGCTGGTAGTAATTCGTTTATGTTGTATTGGACCTCTACAGATTCAATAACACGAGCAAAAGGCATTGAATATTCTCAAAAAGTTGATGCGCTCAGTACCGAGATCATGTCAGACAAAGCATTGTTTGATAAGTTTACCGCCTTTGCAGCTTCAGAGGAGTACAAAGGATTGAACGAGAGAAGAAAACGATTTGTAGACGATATTATAGATAGTTTCAAACAATCTGGTGTAAACCTTTCCGAAGAAGATCTAAAAACATTTAAAGAACTCAAGGCAGAAATTACTGATTTAACGTCGCAATATTCTACCAATATGAATACTTCAGGCGACAAGATTACCTTAACTGAAGCGCAAGCCGATGGTTTACCTGAAAGTTTCAAAGACACATACAGAACTGAAAAAGGAACGTATAAAATCTTGCCTATGCCATCAACTCGCGGACCAATAATGAACAATGCGACAGATGCTGATGTGAGAAAACAATTTCAAATATTGTATGCTAATAGAGGTGCAGATAAAAACATTGAGATCTTACAACATTTGGTTGAAAAGCGATATGAGATCGGACAATTAATGGGTCATGAATCTTATGCCGAATACAATTTAGTTCCTAAAATGGCTAAGAACCCTGAAACGGTTTGGACATTTATCAATGACTTGGTAGCGGAGTCTAAAGAGAAAGCAATTCAAGATATTGACGTATTAAAGGAAGCACGTCAATCACTTGATGGTATTTCGAAAGATAAAGATCTTAATGCTTGGGACATTGCCTATTACAATAACCAGATTTTAAAAACTAAATATAAAGTCGATTCAGAAAAAATTAGAGAGTATTTACCAATAGATGCTTGTCTTGCTGGTATGTTTGAGTTATATCAAGAGCTGCTAGGTTTAGAATTTAAGGCATTGGAAAATGCTTCAGTGTGGCATGAAGATGTTCAAGCGTATGAAGTTTTTGAAAACGGAACTCTCAAAGGGCGTTTTTACTTAGATCTATTTCCGCGTCCGAATAAAGAATCTTGGTTTTATGCCGTACCATTATCACCAGGAAAACAAACAGAAGAGGGTTACGAAGTTCCAGTAGCAATGCTACTTGGTAACTTTACAAGGGGAACCGATGAATTGCCATCAATGATCACACATAATGAGCTAAGCACTTTATTTCATGAGTTTGGTCATATTATGGATAAGATGTCTTACGAAGGCGAATACAGTATGCAATCTGATACAAAGCGTGATTTTGTTGAAGCGATGTCTCAAATATTTGAAAACTGGATTTGGGATTATGATATTTTGAGTTCGTTTGCGAAGCATTATGAAACAGGAGAAGTATTGCCAAAAGAAGTTTTTGATAATATGGTAAATGCCAAAAATGTATCTTCAGGTTTGTCGGCACAACGTTCATTACGAAGCTGTATTTACGATATGAATTTATACGATAAGTATGATCCTGATACAACATTAGACACAGACCAACTGTGGCGTGATATTGATAAGCAATTGGGTATCATGGATTGGTATATTGAAGGTACACATCCGCAAGGGAGTTGGATTCATATCAACACACATCCAGTATATTATTATGGATATTTATGGTCTGAAGTGTATGCACAAGATATGTTTACGGTTTTTGAAAAGAACGGCTTACGAGATCAAGATACAGGTGTCAACTACAGAAAACTGATTCTTGCTAATGGTAGTCAGCGTGATGTTGATGAAGCTGTTGAAGCATTTTTAGGACGACCAATGAATAATAAAGCCTACATCAAGAGTTTAGGATTAGAGTAAATGAGAAACGGTCTATTTAAAATTGCGATTTGTTTGAGTACATTCTTGTTTGTATCACCTTATAAGGGTTATAAAACCTATGATTTTGATTATATTATTGAGTATAAGAGTTTATTAGACAATAAGACTGTTTTTTATCTTACAAATTCTAGCGATAATGAATATTATGCTAGGTTATCTGGAGTTAGTAGGGATACAATAAATCTGAGGTTTTTTAAATACAGCACTATAAAAATTAATAAAAAAATACACAAAAAGGAGTTTTATAATTCTGAAGTAATTGCGCTAGAGAAGCCAAAAGCACATTACAAAATAAATGCTTTTTTATCTAAAGATGATGTATTTTTAAAACAGTCAGATACAGTGATTAATAAAAAAGCGTATAAAAGATATCTTTTTGAATCAATTCATGATTTAAGAATACATTACATTATAGAGCCCGATACTGATTTTCATAAACCAATCATTACAATTGCTAAACTATATAAACGATGGGAGAAAGATCAAAACTTACCTAATGGTGTATTTAATGAAATGTTTTTTTTAGACGAGCAAAATAATATTGTTGAAGCGCATTTAAAATTGGTAAGTTTTCAGCCATACAAGAAATCTGTACGAGTAAAATTCTAATTAACGATGATGATAAGGCTCATTTCGTAAAATAGTAAAGCCTCGATATAACTGTTCTATCACAAATAAACGCATCATTTGATGCGAAAAGGTCATTTTTGATAAGGACAGCTTCCCTTGTGCTTTTTGATAAACCTCTGAAGAAAATCCGTAAGGTCCTCCAATAACAAAAACCAAACGTTTGATGCCAGAGTTCATATGCTTTTGAAGGTATTCAGAAAAGGCAACCGAATCTAATTGCTTTCCATTCTCATCAAGCAAAATCATAACATCAGTACTGCTAATCTTACTTAAAATGAGATCGCCTTCTTTTTGTTTTTGTTGTGCTTCACTTAAATGTTTGGCTTTTTTCAGATCTGGAATGATCTCAAATTCAAACTTAACATAAAACCCTAAACGCTTTTGATAGTCATCAATAAGGGATTGCAAATTTGAATTATCGGTTTTTCCAATAGCTAAAAGTGTAATTGTCATAGTTCAAAAGTATACTTTTTTATAATTCCGAAATAAATTCACTAACTTTTTTAATGCACAATTAGTACTTTTACAACAAATTAATATCTATGATTTCGCAAGACCAATTTAATACAGAAATAGACCTTATTATTGCTAACGCTATTAGAGAAGATGTAGGAGATGGTGACCATAGCTCTTTAGCATGTATTCCTGCTTCAGCTCAAGGAAAAGCTAAACTTTTAGTAAAGGACGAAGGTATTATTGCTGGTGTTGAGTTTGCAAAAAAAGTATTTGCTTATGTCGATAACGCAATGACTATCGAAACTCTTATTGAGGACGGAAGTCCTGTTAAATATGGTGATATTGTGTTCTATGTTGAAGGCGCTTCACAATCGATTTTAAAAGCAGAGCGTTTGGTGTTGAATGCAATGCAGCGTATGAGTGCAATTGCTACAAAAACCAGACAATTTGTTGATTTATTAGAAGGGACTGGAACTAAGATTCTCGATACTAGAAAAACAACACCAGGCATTCGAGCCTTAGAAAAATGGGCTGTAAAAATTGGAGGTGGAGAGAACCATCGTTTTGCGCTTTATGATATGATCATGTTGAAAGATAATCATATTGATTTTGCTGGAGGTGTTGCTAAATCAATTCAACTAACCAAGCAATATTTAAAAGATACCAATCGCGATTTAAAAATTATTGTAGAAGCAAGAGACCTTCAAGAGATTAAGGAAATTCTTAATGAAGGTGGTGTGTATCGCATTTTAATTGATAATTTCAATTACGAAGATACGCGAAAAGCTGTGGCTTTGATTGGTGACCAATGTTTAACGGAGTCTTCTGGTGGTATCAATGAACATACAGTGAGACATTACGCTGAGTGTGGTGTAGATTATATTTCATCTGGTGCGCTAACACATTCCGTATATAATAAAGATTTAAGCTTGAAAGCTGTAGAATAAGGTTAGGAGGTAAAGGTAGAAGTTGTAAGGCACAAGGTAAAAGCCATAGGGCAGAAGTTGCTAGTTTTAGATTAAATAAAGTAACTTATCACTTATCACTTATCACTTATCACTTATCACTTATCACTTATCACTTATCACTTATCACCAATCCCAATCGTTTGCCTTCTTCTAGCATTTTTTGATAAGCCGCATCGTAGTCGTTTGGAATTTCACCTTCTAGAATGGCTTCTTTAATAGTTTCTTTAATCATCCCAATTTCACGAGAAGGTTTGATATTGAAGGTTTTCATGATGTCTTCACCAGAAATTGGCGGTTGAAAATTGCGAACCTGATCTCTAGCTTCAACTTCTTCAATTTTTTGTCTTACAATTTTAAAATTATTGTGATACTTCTGAAAGCGTTTAGGATTTTTGGTTGTAATGTCTGCTTCACAAAGCGTCATCAAATCTTCTACATAATCACCTGCATCAAAAATTAAGCGTCGTACAGCAGAATCGGTAACAATATCTTGAGCTAGTACAATTGGTCTCGAACTCATAAATACCATTTTTTGAACAAATTTCATTTTGTCATTCAATGGCATTTTTAAGCGCTTAAATAAATGATACACCATTTTGGCACCTTCAAATTCGTGCGCATGAAAGGTCCAACCAACTTTTTTACTAAACTTTTTTGTTGGCGCTTTTCCAATGTCATGCAAAAGAGCAGCCCAACGTAACCAAACATTATCTGTATGTTTCGAAATATTGTCAACAACTTCAAGTGTGTGATAAAAATTGTCTTTGTGACGCTGACCTTCAATTTCGTCAATTCCTTTTAATGCCGTTAATTCTGGAAGTATAAACTCTAATAATCCCGTTTGCTCTAAAAGTAAAAATCCTACCGAAGGCGTTTCACTTTCTAAAATTTTATTCAACTCTACAACAATACGTTCTTTCGTGATGATCTTAATGCGTTCTTTATTTCTAGAAATGGCTTCTAATGAATGGTCTTCAATGGTAAATCCGAGTTGTGTGGCAAATCTTATTGCTCTCATCATTCTTAGTGGATCATCGCTGTAAGTTACATCTGGATCAAGAGGTGTGCGTATGATTTTGTTGTTGAGGTCACTTATACCACCAAAAGGATCTAAAAGATCTCCAAATCGCTTCGCATTCAAATCAAGTGCCAAAGCATTAATTGTAAAATCTCTTCGGTTTTGGTCGTCTTGAAGCGTGCCATTTTCAACGATTGGATTTCGACTATCTTCACGATAACTTTCTTTTCGAGCACCAACAAATTCAATATCCATATCATTATATGGAAGCATAGCTGTTCCGTAAGTCTTAAAAACTTTTACTTTAGGTGTATTTGGTAATAACTTAGCGACTTGTTTTGCTAAGGCAATACCGCTTCCAATGGCAACAATATCAATATCTTTATGCGTACCACGATCAAGAATGTGATCTCTCACAAATCCGCCAATAACATAGGCATCAACACCTAAGGTCTTAGCTGCAGTAGAGACAATTTTAAAAATATCGTGCTGTAAAGCGTTTTCGTAATTCATATGCAAAGGCAAATTTACGATATCAAACAGAGCTTTTAAAATAATCTTTTAACTTAAAATGCAATTGTAATGTGGATTGTAGCACTAAGAATTATCTGTAAAGGGATTAGTTGGTTTTATTTTGTTAAATTGCTCGCATAATACAAGATTAACCTCTAATAAATCTGGTGCGAAAGCGATTATGAATGTGTTGAACTTACTAGGCAACTCCAAAAAAGAACCAAAACAAGTCTTTGTCCATATTGGTAAATGTGGAGGCTCTTCGGTTATAGAAGAGTTTAAAAAACATGGTTTAAAGTTTCAGGAAAAGCATGTTGGCGGACTTAAATTCAGAAGGCAAAAACAATACGGTATCATTATTAGAAATCCGATTTCTAGGTTTGTTTCAGCATTTAATTGGAGGTATTTATTAGTTGTTGAAAAGCAAGAGCAAAAAGATCTTTTTAAAGGCGAATATGAGCTTCTAAAAAAATATAAAGATGTCAACAATTTGGCTGAACATATTTATGATGAAAATGGAAACCTTGTTTTAGATTTTAAACACGAAGATTATTACATTCATCACATAACTGAAGATATTCACTTTTACTTAGAGGAATTACTGAAGAAAGGCAGCAAAAAACACATTTCATATGTTCTTGCGACTGAAACATTGAGTGAAGATTTAAAAGCTCAATTTAATATCAATCTTACCAGTCATTTAAAGAAAAACAAAAAGCAAATTAAATTATCAGAATTAGCGCTGAACAATTTAGTGAAGTACTTAGAAAAAGATTTTGAGTGTATCGAGACATTAAATGCAATGGGATTATTAACTGATAAGCAATATCAAAACTTATCAAACAAGACTTTGTTTCAATAAATTACTACTGTTGTATGGGAATTAAAATAGGACATTTGTCGCTTTCAAGATTTTTAAGAGGAATGTTGGGAACTCGGCTTATTGATCCTGTAGAAGTGTATTATCTCAAAGACGAAAACACCTTTTATCCCATAATTTCTAAATCGGGTTGTTCGTCAATTAAATTAGATTTAATTCGAAAGTACAATCCTGAATTCAATAGTAAGTTTCCTGAGATTCATCAAGTAGATCCTAAATTAGAAACAGACGCTAAGGTTGAGCGCCTTCGCTTTTATAATTTTAAGCCTTATCGAAATTTTGCTCAAGGAAAGAAGGCCTGTTTAGTAATTAGAAATCCGTACGAACGTATTTACTCGTGCTTTCTTGATGTTGATAAAGGAAAGAACATTATGTACAAGGATCCTTCGGGATTGACAAAATTCTTTAACATTAGACAAGGAATTTCGTTTGAGAAATTCATTAAAAAGGTCATTAGTCTTCCAGACCATTTATGCGATAGACATTTTAGAAGTCAGTTTTTTTATTTAAAGGCAGGCGTTAAGGAATCGCTCAGTAGTTTGGAGGTTATTCGGTTAGAGCATTATAATTTGAATACTGAAAAAACGACTAAATTGAACACCAATAATAAGTCCATTCCGAAAGATGTTTTAGAAGCACTTCAGAAGAATACATCGTTTAAGAAACGCTTTTCTGATGATATTAGCTTATATGAAAGTGGCAGGTAAACTTGATGGTTCACTTATTTTGCTTTGAATTTCAAGTATACGTTTTCAAAAAACTTCAGAATAGTTTTCTTGTTGGTGTTTCGCACAAGTCTGAAGGCTATTTCAGGATTTTTTGAAGCATAGTCTATAAACAACGCATACTGTTTTGACTTCTTGTCGTTTATATGTTGATATCTTGTAATTCTAGTACGCTCGAGGTGTTTGGTAATTAATTGAATGCCTTCTTGCTTAAAAGGAGCTGTTTTATTTTTTCTTAAAAATCTAAAGAAACCTGAGGTAACATCAATTTGTAAGTTAAGAATGTAAGTTCCTATAATAAGCTGTTTTTCGTCGTCTTTTTCTTGAAGGTAGTAGGTCTCATAAATGGTTTCAATAACATCAATGTAAGACGTTAAATTCTTTAAGCTATAATTTTTGGTAATAGAATTTTGATTCCCAATATTATAGTAATAGGTAATATTCGGACTGAAAATAATTTGTTTTGCTAAATACATAGCTTTAAAAAACCATAGTTCATCTTCATGAACAATTCCGTCTTTGAAGCTTAAATTATGAGATAAAATAAAAGACGCGTTATATAGTTTATTACAAGCTATAACGCTAAAAGATTCTTTTAAATAAAGTTCAATAAAGTTTGTATTGGTAAAAACCTTGTCGGTTGCAGCAATATGTTCTAAAGTTCTAATAACCTCAGTTGTTTGATTGTAAACACATCCAACTTTTCCAATAACAACATCAATACTGTCCTCATATAAATGTGTTAAATAGGTTAAACAGTTGTGGTCTAACAAATCATCAGGATCAAAAAAGTAAATACAATCGCCTTTAATGTGTTTTAAGCCAGCATTTCTTGCACCAGAAAGGCCTTTGTTAGACTGCGAAACCAACTTAAAACGTTGGTCTTTGAGCGTCCATGCTTTAATTTTTTCTTCAGTTGTATCAGTACTTCCATCATTAACCAAAATACATTCCCAACGACTGTAAGTTTGAGATAGGATACTCTGCAACCCTTTGTCTATATATTGCTCCACATTATAACAAGGAACAACAATACTAACCAAAGGTGTTATTTTATTTTGATTATCAACTGACATTAGACTAGACTTTTAAAGAATAAAATGACTTTATCAATAAAGGGAATGTATTGAAAATATCCTGATTCACGTTTTATGTACGCATAAAAATCTTTGTTGAAAGCACTCGCATTTCTAATCGTTCTTATGATGACTTTGTTAATGTGCTTTTCAAAAATGTTCAAATCATAATACTCAGTCTTCCTATTTCTTTCCTTTAAATCTTTTGAAGCTTCAATAGCCAATTTAACGTGTTCTGGTGAGAGATTGCGTTGTAATGAAACCGCATTGATATAGGCCTCTAAATTAGATTCTTTGAAGTCAATACCAAAGCGTTGCAGTTGTCTTTTCTTAATAATTCTTTCAGCGTCTTTTTCGTGTTGTTTCCTGGTCTGACTAATATTTGTTTGATGCCATCGGTATCTCACTAAAGATTCTTGAATGTTGTAAAACGTTGTATGATGGATAAATTTACTCCATAATTCATAATCTTCAGCAACGATAAAATCACTATCAAATCTAAAATCACCTAAGGCTGCCTTTCTTAGCATAACGGTTGAATTTCCGATACCACAACTACTTAAAAAGTGCACTCTTAACGCTTCATGAGTGCTACTATGCTTTATTATTTTCTCTTTTTTATTTCCGAAAATGGTAAACCAAGAACCGCATAATCCGACTTCTGGATGTTGTCTAAAGACTTGCAATTGTTTTTCAAATCGTGTAGGCATTGCAATATCATCGGCATCCATAAGCGCAATGAATTCAGTTTGAGCAATTTCAAAACCTTCATTTCTCAATTTTGCAGGACCTATATTTTTTGATTTAGTAATAACAACAACACGAGAATCTTTATCTTGATATGCCTTTAATATTTTTGGTGTGCTGTCTGAAGAATTATCATCTAAAACCAAGAGTTTGAAATCTGTAAAGCTTTGGTTTAGAATGCTTTCTATAGCTTCTTCCAAATATTTTTCGCCATTATAAACTGGCATAATTACAGTTAAAGTACGCATTGGTTTATGTTTTCAATAGCAAAAGTAAGTATTTATAAACCTTAACATTATATTTGTAAAAATATTTTTTGTGAGCAAAATACAAGTCGGCTTTTTAGTCTCTTACGACTACGAATTATTAAAACATGCTATCCCAAGAGTATATGAGGAAGCTGATACTATTTTTTTAGCAATAGATGAAAATAGAACCACCTGGAAAGGTGCTCCGTTTACCATTGAGGCTTCTTTTTTTGAATGGATAGAAACCATTGATACCCAAAAGAAGATCACGATCTATGAGGATAATTTTTATGTTCCAGAATTATCAACAATGGAGTGCGAGGTAAGAGAGCGTAAAATGCTCTCTGAAAAAATGGGAATAGGAAATTGGCTCGTCCAATTAGATGCAGATGAATACTTTATTGATTTTAAAAGTTTTGTAGATTTTTTAAAATCAAAAAAACACTTATTGAAACATCCTGAAAAAACACCTGTTGAAGTTTCTCCTTTTTTAGTTAACATTTACAAAAAACTTGAAGGTGGCGTTCTTGTAGTCGATAAAGCAACTAAAATTAGAGCCGCAACCAATTATCCTGATTACAAAGTTGGTAGAAAAACAAAACAAAGAACCTTGTATCATAATTCTTTGATTTTGCATGAATGTCTTTCTCGAACTCGAGAAGAATTGGAGTTTAAACTTGATAATTGGGGACATGATGCCGATATTGATAAAGAAGCATTTTTAGAGAAATGGGAATCTGTAAATGAAACAAATTATATGACCATGCAAGATTTCTTTTATTTGGAGCCATCAAGTTGGAAAACCTTAAAGTATCTAAAAGGAACTACTGTAGAAGAATTATCTAAAAGTGCAAAAGAAGAAGGAATGTATCACTCTGCTTTGTATGTATTCTTTAAAAATATTGGTCAATCGTTTAAATATCTTTTTAAGTAAAGACAATGGAAAAGGTAAATGTAAGTTTCATTATCACAACATATAACTGGCCAAAAGCATTGGAACTGGTTCTGTTGAGCATTTCTAAACAAAAGGTTTTGCCCTATGAAGTGTTGGTAGCAGACGATGGCTCTACTGAAGAGACACTTAAAGTGATTCAGAAGTTTCAAGAAAATTTTCCTGTGCCATTAATTCATATATGGCATGAAGATAAAGGTTTTAGAAGATCTGCTGTTTTAAATTTAGCAATCTCTAAGGCCAAAGGAAATTATATCATTCAGTTGGATGGTGATTGTATAGTACATAAGAACTTTGTTGGTGATCATGTTCGCAGTGTTGAAAAAAACACCTATCTCTATGGTTCTCGTGTTAATATCCAAGAATCGTTTCTAGAGACCTTATTCAACCAAAAGAAAATTAATTTTTCTTTTTTCTCTAAAGGCATTAAAAAGCGAGGAAGAACGATTCATTTGCCGTTTTTAGGTAAACTATTGTATAAGAAAAACAACGAATTGTCTAGCAAATTACGCGGTTGTAACTTGTCGTATTGGAAAGCAGATTTTATTGCGGTTAATGGCTATAATGAAGACATGACTGGTTGGGGAAGAGAAGATTCTGAACTGGTTGTAAGAATGTTAAACAAAGGTGTTTTAGGTAAGCGATTAAAGTATCAAGCTATAATTTATCACATATGGCATAAAGAAAGCTCAAAGCAAAAGCTAACCATTAATGATGCCATACAAAAAGATGCCATAACCAATAAAACGGTTTGGTGTAATAATGGCGTAGATAAATATTTAAGTGAAACAAAGTAAGCGTATACATAAAGATTTTTTAGTTCACGAAGCATTTCTGGATGCTATCATTACCAATTTCGATACTGAAGGAACGCCATTTGGAAATCAAGATAGAAACTCCTTAAAGCTCTTTGATCTAAACGGAAAAACAATCAATGTTAAATCGTTTAGAATTCCTAATGCCATTAATCAAATTGCTTATCGGTTTTTTAGAAAAAGCAAAGCGCAACGTTCGTTTGAATATGGTATTTGGTTAGCTAGTTTAGATATTGGTACACCGCAATCTATTGCATATTACGAGTATAAGTCTGCCACACTATTTAATAAGAGCTATTATATTTCTATGCAACAGGATTGTGATCTGACTTACAGAGAACTTACTACAGATTTCAACTATCCTGATCACGAAAACATCCTAAGGGCATTCACTAGATTTACGTATCAATTGCATGAAAAAAAGGTGCATTTTTTAGATCATTCTCCTGGAAACACATTGATCAAGAAAGTTGGTGATACTTATGAGTTTTTTCTTGTGGATTTGAATCGTATGGAATTTAAAACCTTGGATTTCGAAACACGTATCAAGAATTTTGCGAAACTCACCATACATAAATTTATGGTCGAAATCATGAGTGATGAATACGCGAAATGCATTAATGAACCTTATGAAAAAGTGTTTGATTTAATGTGGTCTGAAACGGAAGCTTTTCAGAATCGATACCATCGTAAACGCCGACTTAAAAACAAGTTGAAGTTTTGGAAAAAGGCTTAGTAAATTAGGCTTTGTAAAGTGCTCTCAGTTTTGCATACTTCAAATAGGTGATCTTTCCTGTTTCCTTACATATAATGTAGCCATTTTTGCCATCTAGAAACCCTAAGCGCAAAACATAGGCTTTAAAAAATGCCCAAAACGGATTCCAAACCAATTTGAATATTGGAGCCTTGATGCCTTTATCAAAATAGGCTTTTGCAGCAATGGTAGAAAAGTACTCGGTTTTATCACTAAACTCTTGATAGGTTTGATACGTCCAATGTAAAATGTCACCTTGTAATTGTCCTGCTTTGCTTTGATCAAGTAGCACAATTTCATCATGCGGATTGATGCCTTGCCATTCAGCCACACGCTTGTCAAACACACGTAGTTTTTTGTTAGGATACCAATCGGAATGCTTGATCCATTGTCCGCAAAAATGATTAAACCTATTGGCATAATAACCACTTTTGGTCCAATTTGATTTTAATGCAAGTATAGATTTTTGGAGCGTTTCAGAGAGTGCTTCATCACCATCTAATGATACAATATAGTGGTGATTTGCTTTTGAAAGAGCGAAATTTTTTTGCTCAATATAGCCCAGAAACTCTTGTTCAATAAAAACACAATCAAATTTAGAGCAAATGGCTTTGGTTTGATCTGTTGAAAACGAATCAACTACAATAATTTCATCGACGACATTTACCAATGACTGTAAGCAACGTTCAATGTTGCGTTCTTCATTAAAAGTGATTACGACACCTGAGAGTTTAATCATTAGTTTGTTGAGCTATTTAGGCAAAAATAACTATTTTTACGGCAATGAAAACTATTGAAATTTCAGTAATTATAAGCACATACAATAACCCAAAATGGTTAGAAAAAGTGCTGTGGAGTTTTGACGCCCAATCTTTCAAAAAGTTTGAGGTTATTATTGCCGATGACGGTTCAGATGAGCATACCAAACACCTTATAGATACAATGCGCTCTGAAGTGTTTTTTCCTATACAACATGTGTGGCATGAAGACAATGGATTTCAGAAAACGATCATACTCAATAAAGCTATTCTCGCTTCTAATGGAAAATACCTTGTGTTTACTGATGGTGATTGTATTGTACGACATGATTTTCTTCAAGTTCATGACGATAGGAAAGAGGAAGGCTATTTTTTGTCAGGAGGTTATTTTAAATTGCCAATGGATATAAGTGAACTTATTTCTGAAGATGATATCAGATCGCAATTGTGTTTTGATATTGAATGGTTAAGAGATAACGGACTTAAAAAATCGTTTAAGAATAATAAAATAACAGCTCAAGGTCTTAAAGAAAAACTCCTCAACAGATTTACACCTACAACAGCTACCTGGAATGGACATAATGCTTCTGGATACAAGTCTGATATTGTTGCAGCAAATGGTTTCGATGAGCGTATGCAATATGGAGGAGAAGACAGGGAATTAGGCGAGCGTTTGTTTAATGCTGGTATAAAGGCGAAACAAATTAGATATAGCGCTATCTGTTTACATTTAGATCATGAACGTGGTTATGTGAAACCTGAAATGATTGAAAAAAATAAGGCTATAAGAGCGCAAACCAAATCGAGCAAATCAAAGAGAACACCTTTTGGAATCGTTAAAGAAGATTCAAAATGATACAACTTTCGGAATCAGATTACCTAGCTGAAGGTTATGCAAGAACCTGTTATTTTCATCCTGAAAATGAAAATCTATGCATTAAAATTGGTAAACCCGAAGTTGAAAAATCGCATCTCTACAAAGAAATTAACTATTACAAAAAGATAAAAAACAAGCAAATAGCAACGTTTGATTATCCTTTTTATGCCATGTATCATGGTGTGATTGATACCAATTTAGGAGAAGGCTTTGTTTATGATTTGATAAGAAATGAAACCAATCAAGAGGTGTCAAAAACATTGTTGAATTACATTTCAATGAAAAAGGATAATCCAATTGAAGATGCTGTTTTCAATGAAGCCTTAAAGAGTTTAAAGGCGCAAATGATTAAGCATAAAGTGTTTGCTAGTGATCTAAGACCTCGAAACATTTGCTGTAAGCTGTTAAAAAATGGCACTATGCAAATGATAATAATTGATGGAATTGGTCATAGAGATTTTTTTCCAGTTGCAGATTGGTTTGGCTTTTTTGCCAAAAGAAAAGTTGAGCGACGTTTTCAAAGCATCCATATCAATACTATAGATGATCATAGACAATTGCTAAAGCGATTGTATCCTAATTGGAGTTATTGAGTGCTATGAAGGTTTTTAAGGTTTCCAAAAACAGTTCAGGTCTGATCATTTCATAAAGCGACTTGTAATTATCTTTCAATTCTTTTGAAGTCGAATTATTTACAACATCTGGATTAAAATCTTTGAGATGAACAGATACATTTTGTTTACCATCTTCAAACATATTCCAAGCTTCTTTAATGATCCAAGGTGAAAAAATCGTAAACGTTGGAATGTTTAATGCTTTTGCCATATTTACTGCACCACCTTCATTGCCTATCAATGCAGTACAGTGATGTGTAATAGCCAAAAACTCTCTCAGACTTTTGCCAAAAACATCAAAAAAGATATGAGTTCTGGTTTCAGATTTGCAAAAATTGTAAACGGTTTTAGCTTCGTGAATTTGCTTCGGAATATAATTAAACAAGATCTGACCTTGCGTTTGATCTACAATGGCATCAATGACCTTTGCCATGTGCGGAAGCGGATAGGTTTTATTGTCACCACTTCCCAAAACACTAATCATATAAAGCGGCTTACTTAAATCAATACCTGACGTTTCAAGTAAATTTTTAGAGTGTTCTATTTCCTCAGCTTTGAGATATATTTTTGGTTTGATAGGTTGTGGTAATTCTTTAACTAATGGTTCAAGAAGTTGAATCCTGTTTTCAATAGCCAATCCTGCATTAGTTTTAGCTTCAGTAGCTTCTTTAAAAGTATGCGTGTAATAATAACTCGTATACCATTTGTACTTTGAAATTTTTATCGCAGCTCTAGAGAACTTAGTCATTAAGTTACTTGAAAACTTTGAGTATACATCAATAACAGCATCATACTGTTCTTTTTTGATGCCTTTTAAAAACGATACGAATTTCGCTCGGCTATTTTCAATCTCAGGAGTTACAAAAACAAAGTTGTCAATAAACGGATTACCTTCAACTACAGCATAGGTCGGCGAATTTATCACGTAGTGTAATTCCGAATTAGGATATTCAGCTTTAAGTGCTTCAAACAAGATGCTTGTTGTGAGCACGTCACCAATCATTTTTTGCTGTATAATTAAAATTTTCAAACTCTAAGCGTAATAGTTTGTAAAGTTATAAAACTTACACCGCAACATCGTACTCTCTTAATGCATCATTAAGCGATGTTTTCTTGTTGGTGCTTTCTTTGCGCTTTCCAATAATTAAGGCACATGGTACGTTGTATTGTCCTGCAGCAAAAGTTTTAGTATAACTACCAGGAATCACAACAGAGCGTTCAGGAACACGACCTTTCATTTCTACAGGTTGATCTCCAGTTACATCGATAATTTTTGTGCTCATCGTTAGTACTACATTAGCACCAAGAACAGCTTCTTTTTCTACATGAACACCTTCAACAACAATACATCTTGAACCTATAAAAGCACCATCTTCAATGATTACAGGAGCAGCTTGGAGTGGCTCTAAAACACCTCCAATCCCAACTCCTCCTGATAAATGCACGTTTTTTCCAATTTGTGCACAACTTCCAACAGTTGCCCAGGTATCAACCATAGTGCCTTCGTCAACGTAAGCACCAATATTAACATAACTAGGCATTAAAATGGTGCCAGATGAAATATACGCACCATGTCTAGCAACAGCATTAGGTACTACGCGAATCCCTTTGGCTTTGTAATCTCGCTTTAATGGGATTTTATCATGGTATTCAAAAATACCTGCTTCGAGCGTTTCCATGTTTTGTATTGGAAAATAAAGAACTACGGCTTTTTTGACCCATTCGTTCACTTGCCATCCATTTGCTGAAGGTTGCGCTACTCTAAGCGTGCCTTTGTCTAACAAATCAATAACTTGTCTAATAGCTTCAATGGTTACGCTTTCGGTAAGAAGTGTTCTATCGTTCCACGCATTTTCTATAATATCTTGTAATTCTTTCATTGGTGTTTTTTCAATTTGCACAAAGATAAGTCTATAAAATTTTTGAGATAAAAAAAATGTAAAAATAATTGTGACCTATTTAAAAAGTGTGTGTCTTAAGAATGTGATTATTATTTTTCTTGTGTTATCCCTAATAAGACACCTGAAAACTTTAGTAATTAATAGCTAATTTTTAAAACGCCTTTCTTCCCTAAAAGAAAGGTGTTTTTTTTTAAATAAATGTTAAAGTTTAAGAATCTGATAAACGAAATGTGACCTATTAAGAAAGTATGTGTCTTAAAGGTATAACATGAACTGTTTAAATAGAGGGTAAACATGTTTATGGATATTTTATTAATGGTTGATTATTTTTAAAACTCTTCTTTAATCTACAAAGAAGAGTTTTTTTATAATCTAAAAGTTACCTTTGCAAAATGGCAAGACTTTTAGCAATTGATTATGGTACAAAACGAACAGGAATTGCTGTAACCGATGAGTTACAGTTGATTGCTTCAGGATTGACGACTGTTGAAACGAAAGATCTTTTCGAGTTTTTAAAGACCTATATATCTAAAGAAGCTGTAGAATTGTTCGTAGTTGGAGAACCTAAGCAAATGAACAATGAAGTTTCTGAAAGTGAAGC
This sequence comes from Bacteroidia bacterium, assembly GCA_030430385.1. Lineage (GTDB taxonomy): Bacteria > Bacteroidota > Bacteroidia > Flavobacteriales > Flavobacteriaceae > Psychroserpens. The sequence goes on along the minus strand of JAUIFO010000004.1, from coordinate 228,053 downwards.
TGCTATTTCAAAATTTCTGGAAAAATTACAGATTGAAATTCCTGAAATACCTGTGAAACGCGTTGATGAACGCTTTACTTCTAAAATGGCATTTCAAACAATGATTGATAGCGGATTATCAAAAAAGCAGCGCAAAAATAAAGCACTTATTGATGAAATTAGTGCAACAATTATTCTTCAGAGTTACTTAAATAATCCTTCTTAATAAATGATTAAAAGTTCTTTTATCAGCAGAAAGATTGTATTTTTGCAAGCGAAAAAATTTACAACATGATACTACCAATTGTAGCATATGGCGATCCTGTTTTAAGGAAAAAGGCGAAGCCTATTACAAAAGACTATCCTGAACTTGAAACTTTGATAGAAAACATGCATGAAACTATGTATGGTGCATTTGGTGTTGGATTGGCTGCTCCTCAAATAGGTTTGCCAATACGATTATTCTTGGTAGATACTTCACCATTTGCTGAAGACGAATCATTTTCTGAGGAAGAACAAGAAGCGTTGAGTTCATTTAAACGTGTATTCATCAATGCTCAAATTATTGAGGAAGAAGGTGATGAGTGGGCTTTTAATGAAGGCTGTTTGAGTATTCCTGATGTTCGTGAAGATGTATTCAGACAACCAAAAATAAAGATTGAATATCAAGATGAAAACTTTGATACACATGTTGAAGAGTTTGATGGATTGATTGCCAGAGTAATTCAGCATGAATACGATCATATTGAAGGTATTTTGTTTACAGATAAACTTTCGTCTTTCAAAAAGCGTTTGATCAAAGGAAAGTTGTCTAATATTTCAAAAGGAAAAATTAAAATTGACTATCGTATGCGTTTTCCAGCGCAAAAGAAGAAACGTTAAAACATAACTAATGACTAAGGAAACAATAGGTTTAGATCAAATTTTATCCATTTCGGGTAAACCAGGACTTTTTAAAATAGTGATGCAAACCAGAACAGGTTTTATTGCTGAATCACTTATTGATAAGCGAAAAGTTAATGTAAATATTCATAGTAATGTGAGCATTTTAAGTGAGATTGCGGTATACACACTTTCTGAAGAATTACCACTTCGTGATGTTCTTAAAAAAATTATGGATAAAGAAAATGGGCAACCAACCTCAATAAGCCATAAAGATTCTAAAGATACGCTTGAAGAATACTTTTTCAATGTTTTACCAGATTATGATGAAGATCGCGTATACGCTAGTGACATTAAAAAAATTGTGCAATGGTACAACCTATTGCAACAACACGATTTGCTTGGTGCTTTAGAAGAAACTGAAGACGATGCTGCTAAAGTAACTTCAGATGAAGAAGAGTAAAAATCGTTAATAGATTGTTTATATAAAGTCCGTTTTTAACGGACTTTTATTTTTTTATACTCGTATTTTTGATGCACTAATATCTTATCGTATGTCTGAAAAAGCTACACAGTTAGAAGCCTTTGAGCGTTTATTAATTATTATGGATGAATTGCGAGCGCAATGTCCTTGGGATAAAAAACAAACGTTACAATCGTTACGTCATTTAACTATTGAAGAAGTGTACGAGCTTGGTGATGCGATTTTAGACAATGACCTAGAAGAAGTTAAAAAAGAACTTGGTGATGTGTTACTACATATTGTTTTTTACTCAAAAATAGGTAGCGAAACTAATAGTTTTGATATCGCTGATGTTTGCCATGCTATTTGTGATAAACTAGTTGAACGCCATCCGCATATTTATAGTGATGTTAAGGTTGAGAATGAAGAGGATGTTAAAAGAAATTGGGAGCAACTCAAACTTAAAGAAGGGAAGAAGAGTGTTTTAGAAGGTGTGCCAAAGAGTTTGCCTGCTATGGTGAAAGCTAATCGCATACAAGATAAAGTTGCAGGTGTTGGATTTGACTGGGAAGAACCACATCAGGTTTTTGATAAGGTTAAAGAAGAATTAAGCGAATTGCAATCTGAAGTTGATGCCAATGATCAAGAACGCATTGAAAGTGAATTTGGCGATGTTTTATTCTCGATGATTAATTATGCACGTTTTTTAAAGGTTGATCCTGAAAGTGCTTTAGAACGAACTAACAAAAAATTTATCAAGCGCTTTCAATATTTAGAGCAAAAATCTAAAGATTTAGATAAACCATTATCTGAAATGACTTTAGCAGAAATGGATATTTATTGGGAAGAGGCTAAAACTCTTTAACTACTGCAATTACCACCATCTTCGCAAAGTAGTATTATACTTTGGATATTTCCAATAAGATTTAATCCATTTCCATTTGAAGTTACTAAGGTGGCTGAGAAATCTACTGTTTCAGGACTATTATCTGCATTGTGATTTATGGTTGTAATTGTGAGTGCTCCAGAAGAACCAATAAACGTTGAACCATTATCTATATAGTTTATTCTACCAAAAGTATTAGCAGGAGTAATTTGAAAAGGTACTGAAGCACCATTTATAAAACTTTGCTCGTTGGTTAAGTCATATAACTCTATCGTTAAGGTTCCAGATACTGCATTATTAGATGATGTTGCTGTAATCTTAAGCGTTTTAGGTTCGGTTGTTACACCATTAGTGTCAAATGTAGCATTTATTTGATCAAAATTATAGTTTCTGCCATCTGAAAATTCAATACTTATTGAGCCATTCTGTGGTTGTTTTTGTTTTTCTTCAGAGTCATCACTATTAGAGCATGAATAGACAAATATAAAAAGTAATACAGGCAAATATTTTAAGAATTTCATAGTTTTAATTAATGGTTATAATCATTAATCGACAAATTTTTAAATTGTCATCACTAAAAATTATATCTATTATGTTAAAATTCTCAAAAAATTAAAATCAAAAGATCCAAAACTTAAAACACGCACGTATATAATACAGATAGAAACTTAATAATGTAAGTTTCATTATCATAAGTAGGTATCTTAATGCAGTAGTTAAGCGGACAGTATTAAGATCTAAAATTTAGTTTAGTTAGGGGTAAAATCCTGTCTGTGTCTCAGGCAGGATTTTATTATTATCAAGTTACTTCAATTTGACAAAATTTAATTTTTATCTTTATTAAAAATTATAAAATGAAGTACTTAATCTTATTTTTAGTTTTAAATATTCCATTAGTAGTTTTTCCTCAGAAACTTTCTAAAGAGGAGAGGCAAGCAATTTTAGAAAATCGTAAACAAAACAAAGGATCTTATGAAACTGAGAGTGGTTATACTTTTGCAGAGGGAGATACAATTGACATAAAATCAAAGAGTTCATACAATTATATTTTAAAAGGAAGAGGGTTATCAATAACTCAAATAGACCATAAATTATCTCAAACCAAATGCGTTATAAAAAACATTAAAAATAGTTTGGGGGTTATGATAGCTAACTGTAAAGCTTCCGATGGATATTACAGCATTATGTTAGATGCAGCTTCGCTTAATGATGAAATTCGATTTTCTGAAGAACAAAAGCAAAATGCATATCAAAAGCAATTAGAAAGTAGAATTAGCCCAAATAATTACGATGGCTTCAGTTTTCAAACTCTTAATTGGAATTCTTCAAAAAGTGATATTAAATCTTTATTTCCAGATATAAAAATATCTGATGATATCTTTACAGTAGATACAAATTTGGGGACTTATCAGACAAATTTGTTTTTTAAGTTTGAGGAAAATGAATTAAGTGTTATTGGATATAGCTTTGATAACAAACATTCAAATGATAACCTTTACATAGATGATTATAAAGAAATAAAAAGTTTGTTAGTTGAAAAATATGGAACACCAACCTTAGATGAAATGGTTTGGAGTGATAATTTATATAAAAGTGACTATTCGAGATATGGTTTTGCTATTTCTTTAGGTCATTTGGAATATTATTGTAAATGGGAATTACCTGATGTAGACATAGTTCTTAAGTTAACAGGTGATAATTACAAAATAAGTCATCTGTTAGGATATATGAGGTTTCCAAGATTGAATAAATCGACCTCAAAAACTGAAATGTTGAAAAAACTTTGAATCTTTATTCCGTAGCTTCTTGCATGGTGTGGTATACATTCTGAACATCATCATCTTCTTCTAATTTTTCAAGAAGTTTTTCAACATCTTCCATTTGTTCAGGACTTAATGCTTTTGTCACTTGCGGAATACGTTCAAAACCAGAAGAAATAATTTCAATATTGTTGCTTTCTAAATACGACTGAATATTTCCAAAACTTTCAAAAGGCGCATAGATCATCACACTTGTCACCACGTTTCCATCATCATCTTCGTCTGTGTCTTCAAAGATTTCTTCAACACCAAAATCGATAAGTTCTAGCTCTAATTCTTCTAAATCAAGCTCATCACCTTTAATTTTAAAATTGCAAGTATGATCAAACATAAACACTACAGAACCAGATGTTCCAAGACTACCATCACATTTATTGAAGTAGGAGCGAACATTGGCTACAGTTCGCGTGTTGTTATCTGTAGCAGTTTCAATGAGAATTGCAATACCATGCTGTGCATAGCCTTCAAAAAGCACTTCTTTATAATCACCTTGATTTTTATCAGACGCACGTTTTATAGCACGTTCAATATTATCTTTAGGCATATTAACAGATTTGGCATTTTGAATTACAGCGCGCAATCTCGAATTTGAATCAGGATCAGGACCTCCTTCTTTTACAGCCATTACAATGTCTTTCCCAATTCTGGTAAAGGCCTTGCTCATAGCTGACCAACGTTTCATTTTTCTTGCTTTGCGAAATTCAAAAGCTCTTCCCATTACTAATATTATTTATGTTTTATTGCTTCCAAAAATATTGAAATTTAACGGATTTGCAAACCCATTTTAATCATTAGGAATATGCTTCGCCAAGAAGTTTGCATTCGTATTATTAAGGTCATTAATAATCTGCTGACGCTTATTGTTTAACTCGGTATTCACCTTGTTGTAATTCTTGATCGCTTTATTAATATCCTTTACTTTTTTATTGTAAGCATCGATTTGTTCTTTGGTACGTTTACGCTCAGGAGTTGCTTCAAGATTGGTTTTGATCTTTTCGAAATCTTCATTTAAGATCAAGAAATCTGTAATCTCAGGAATTTTTTGCTCGCTTTCTTCAATAAAAAACTCAAATGCAGTTTTAGTGGCATTTATAATAGACTCATCATTGTTATAAGTGCCTTTGGTTTTTAAAATTTCTAAACCTTCTTTAGCTGCAGTATTTAAGGCATTAGCATTTTGTTGAATAGCACTCACATTATTGGCTTCAATAGCATCCCAAAGGTAGATTTCGTTAATGTAAACTTTGAAATATACGAGGTACATATCATTGTAGTGTTCAAAAACTTCATTGGAGATTTTCATCTTTTTTCCTAAGTCATTTTCATTCTCAATAATTTGAATGTTATGCTTGTTTGCAAAGGCATAAAAATTAGCTTCATATTCGGCTTGCGATTCTTCCATTTTTTTATCAGCTAGTTCTTGAGCTAGGATGTATGCTTCCATTAAATCATAAGATTGCTCAGCAACGGCTTTCATATCTATAATTTCAGCATAATCTTGATTTAACAAGCTTTTATTGAATTTCATATGACGCAACACCTGATTTTTATATTCGTCACCATCATAACCATTGGCACCTTGAACTTTTGCAATAGCTTTATCTATGGTTTTTATTAAATTTTTACGTTTGCCATCGATGCTTCTGTCACTTTTACTGTGCGCAATCGCCTTAGTGTATTTCCACATGCTTTTGGTGATGTTTTCTTGCTCTTCACCTACAAATTCAAGGTATTCTGAAGCGTTATCAAAAGATTGTCCGAAGCTTGAACCTGAAATCATTAAGAAAACAAAGCAAAGTGTGAGGGTAATATGTTTCATATTAGTTTGTAGTTTTTAGGTTTATAAAGTCGTTTAAAATATAATAGGCTTCCGAAATATAGATGTCGGTTTTGATATCATTCAGTAAAGCATCATTAATTGTTTTTTGGGTATCGTTGTATAGCAAAACTTCATCAGTAGAATCGGTATTTTCTATACTTAAGTTTAGGTTTTTAAAATCGATAAGCGCACTGTACGTATCCCATTTTGAATGGTAATCCTCCTTAAATTTATAGACGTTGTCTACGGTTAATTTATAGGCTGTCTCAAGCTCAAAATAATTATCAATAATCAGTTGGTTTAGTTGCTTTACAGCGCCAAAGGCATTACTATTACTAATGCGTTTTTCAGAATTGCTTCTAAGTTTTTCAAGCGGAAAAGGAGGCTTAGGAACAAACGTTAGAGTAGGCGTAACGCTGTCATTTTGTAAAGCATAATCGGTATATTTTTCTTCAGTCTTAAAATTATCGTACAAATTTGGCAACTCAATATCTGGAATCACACCTTGAGATTGATGACTTTTTCCAGTGATGCGATAAAATTTTTCAATGGTTAGCTTCGAAAAACCAAAATCTGATGCCTCATCAAGAGGTACAATACCTTGCGCAGATGCCTTTCCATACGATGAAGCCCCAATAATAATAGCACGATTGTAATCCTGCATAGCTGCTGCAAAAAATTCTGAAGCTGAAGCACTAAAATTATTGATCAGGATAATAATGGGTTTTGTGAATAGCGCACCTCTATTCATATCTCTAATGGTATAGGTTTCGCCATCACTGTATTTAACAATAGACAATGGACCTCTATTAATGAACATTCCAGAAAGATCTGTAGCTTCTTTCATAGAGCCACCTCCATTAAATCTCAAATCGATGATAAGACCTTCTATTTGTTCTTTTTGAAGTTTGTATAACTCTTTAGCAACATCATTGGCAACGCCTAATCCGTTAGGCGATTCAAAATCTGAATAAAAACTGTTGATCCTGATATATCCTAATTTAACTTCATTTTCAATCAAATAACCAGTAACCGAATTCTCTTCAATCTTAGTTTTAGTTTTGGTGAGCGTTATAGACTTAACGTTTCCGTTTTGCTTTTTTATTTTAAAGGTAATCGTATTGTGCTTTTCGTTATTGGTAAAAGCCAATACATCCTGATTTGAAACACAATAGGTTTCCAATAATTGACCATTAGATTCTAAAGATTTAATAATATCATTCGTATCAAAGTTGCCATCAACAAAAGCTGGGCTTCCAGGAATTATATGCGAAATGATAATATTACCATTGTCACTTTTTGAGGTAATAATTCCAAAGGATAATTGATCATTAGAAAGCTGATTTACATAAGTAGCTTTATCTGAAGCATTGAAGAAAATGGAATTAGGATCATGATAGGCTAGATAGGCATTTAAAAACGCTTCTTGCACATATTGCTCTAAGCTACCATGTCGGTTTAATAATTCATCAAGCTTGCAAAGTTCTTTTTGAATAATCTTAGGCTTGATCTCTTTTTCTAATCGTTTAAAATTCTTTTTTATAGACGCTAGTACCGAATCTTTTTCAATAATTTCATACAATACATTATGCCGAATTCGCTTGCTCCAAAAGGATTTTAATTGCGATTCGTTTTTGAAGTATGTCGCACTAGCATCTGGTTTAAATCGCAGTGTGTCATTTCCTGAATAGTTTAGTGATTGCGTTTCAAAACCTGAAATAATGTGTTTTACATCGTTAATGCGTTTAGATAAAATCTGGCTGTATTTTTCAATAAAGCTACAGTCATTAGAAGCGATAAAATCATCAATACTGTACTTGTCTTTATCAAAGGCTGAAATATCCTCTTGAAGAAATAATCGTTTTCTTTCATCAAGTTTAGATAAAAACACGTTAAAAACACCAGAAGATAAACTGTCATCTACATGTTTGGGCTGAAAATGCTTTTCATTCACTAAACTTTTTAGGGCTTGAAGCTGATCACAAAAGGCAACAGATTCTTGAGCCTGTAAAGTATTTATCAGGCATAAAAAACAACATAAAAACGAAAATCGTTTGAACATATGGGGATTTAGAAGGTTATTAATTAGGGTTAATCTTGAACTTCAACTATGGCCTCGATAGCAGCAGCTAATTTAAAGTCTTTTTCAGTCACACCATTAGCATCATGTGTAGATAAAGCAATTTTTAAGACGTTGTAAACATTGCTCCAATTAGGATGATGATTTTGAGCCTCGCATTCAAAAGCAATACGACTCATAGCACTGAAGCAGTCTTTAAAATTATCAAATTCAAATTCGGCTTGAAGCGCATTATCATAATAGTCCCAATCAGGATAGCGCAACAATTTTTTTTCAATAACGTCGTCAGAAAGTTTATCCATACTTAGTTTAGTTTCACTTAAAAGTATAAAATTTTATTTCAAAAAAAGAACTTATAAGCATTAAGAGCTAAAAAAAAGATGAACTGACAAAATATGCTTTTAAAAGTAGGATGAATTACTTCTTTAACGCGTCTAATACTTCGCTACTTGTAATTTGTAAATGCTTTGGAAGCTTGTTGAATTTAGGTAGAACAGCAATATATCGATCTTCATTTGAGGTGTAAACATGCTTGTAGGTTACACCATTTCTTCTTGGAATTTGCTCAACAATATCTTTGATGTATTCATCGTGATGTACCAAATCTGTACTGCCTAAATGAAAAATGCCACTTTTATTTCGGTTAATGATATAATGAATTTGTTGCGTCACTTTAGAATCTGTAGTCACATTCATTATAATATTTGGAAAGATTTCAATGGCAGTATTTTCGTGTACCTGCTGCTTTAATTCTTTGAGTCTTGGCGATTGAGAACCTAATACCATTGGCAATCTAACAATTGCAGTTTTTTTCTTAGGAAGCCTCAGCAGCATGTTTTCTATTTTGATTTTAAAATGCCCATATATGCTATCGCTTAAGGTCTTATCTAATTCGTAACTAGGATATTTACTATACGCATCAAAAACATTTGCAGACGATAAAAATATAAGCTTACAATCGTGTTCTAATACATATTCAGATAAGTGCGTATGCGCTATGGTTTGCGCTCTGAAATCACCACGAAGCGCAGAGATGACAATGGTTGGCCTTGTGGCTTCTAAGACTTCATAAACATCATCTTCTTCAACATTATATTGAAAAAAGTGATGATTGTCTTCATAGATCTTCTTTGGAATGCGATAGGTACCAAATGTTTTAAAATAAGAACAAAGCTCCTTATACAAGGCATTTCCTATAAATCCACTTGCACCTAAAATCAATACACGATGCTTACTCTCGTTCTCCTTCATATATCAGCCCAGACGTTTGTGTTAGTTGACTTTGTAAAACGGAAGTTTTACAACAGTTGCAGGAAGTGCTTTTTTACGAACCTGAATATGTATTTTACTTCCAGCATCAGAAAAAATAGTTGGAACATAACCCAAACCAATTCCTTTTTTAAGTGAAGGAGACATGGTTCCAGAAGTCACATTGCCTATAGTGTTTCCATTAGAATCAACGATATCATAGCCTTGTCTTGGAATGCCTTTGTCGTCTAATTCAAAAGCTACAAGCTTGCGTTCAAGAACTCGTTGTTTTTCATCTTGAAGATTTTCAGAATTGGTGAAGTCTTTAGTGAATTTAACAATCCAACCTAAACCTGCTTCAAAAGGAGAGGTCGTGTCATCTATGTCATTGCCATATAAGCAGTAACCCATTTCCAAACGCAACGTATCTCTTGCCGCTAATCCGATAGGCTTGATGCCATAAGCTTCACCAGCTTCCATAACTTTGTCCCAAACTTGTTTTACTTCAGAATTTTTACAGTAGATCTCAAATCCGCCACTACCTGTATAACCTGTTGCAGAAATGATCACATGTTCTATTCCAGCAAAGTCTCCAACAATGAAATTATAAAACTTAATATCAGATAAATCATGACTAGACAAGCTTTGCATTGCTTCAACAGCTTTCGGACCTTGTATAGCAAGAAGTGAATAGTCATCACTCAAATCTCTCATCTCAGCACCAACATCATTTTTTGAAGCAATCCAATTCCAATCTTTTTCAATATTACTAGCATTAACAACCAGTAAATAGGTCTCTTCTTTAACGCGATATACAATGAGATCATCAACAATTCCTCCAGTATCATTTGGAATGCAACTGTATTGTGCTTTTCCTATTGTCAATTTTGAAGCATCATTACTAGTAACTTTTTGAATGAGGTCTAAAGCATTCGGACCTTCAATCAAAAATTCTCCCATATGAGAGACATCAAAAACGCCAACAGCATTTCTAACTGTTTCATGTTCTATGTTTACACCTTCATATTGAACAGGCATATTGAATCCTGCAAAAGGAACCATTTTTGCACCTAAAGCGATATGAGTCTCAGTTAATGCTGTATTTTTCATTGCGAATTGTTCTTTTTACGATTTATTTTTATCTGAATAATGATCATTTGTAACTGCACAAATGTATCGAAAAATATCTGTTTTTATGAAAGAAAAAAAGGGTATAACCTTAAAAAAATACTAAATAGTCTAACAGGTTTTACTGAGCTAAAAATTATCAGTATTTTTCAAAAAAAAGAATACCTATGAAAACGTTTTTGTTTTGTTTATCATTGGTCTTTTGTGTCAGTTTTATTACTGCTCAACAAGACTTACCAACTGATTATCTCAAGCCAGATTTCCATAAGAATAGAAGGGATGACGTTAGACAATTGCTTCCAGATAATAGTGTGGCTGTGTTTTTTGCCAATCCTGTTAGGAATCGTGCTAATGATGTTGATTTTGTATATCATCAAGATCCTAATTTTTATTACTTAACGGGTTATAATGAACCTCATGCAGTATTGGTGCTCTTTTCAGAAAACCAAAACGATGGAAATGGAAACTACTACAATGAAATTCTATATGTGCAAGAACGTAATCCAGCTTATGAACGATGGACAGGTTACAGATTAGGTGTTGAAGGCGCAAAAAGTAAGTTAGGGTTCAAAACGGTATATAATGGTAGTGCTTTTTTAAATTCTGAAATTGATTTTACTTCATTTAATTCAGTATTGTTTTTTGAATTTAAAGATGACTATCGAGACACAAGAGCTGAAGCAGATTTGTACAATTTAATACAGTCTTTTAAATCTCAAATTGGTGTTGTTGAAAGTTATGCTATTGAAAACCAAAAGGATCAGATAGAAGACAAAGATGTTGCATTTGTACAGAAAGGTAAAGTTGCGACAGATACCAAAACATTGCGAACGATAATGGCAACTTTGAGACAAACAAAGCATCCTGAAGAACACGTCTTATTAAAGAAAGCGGTTGATATTTCTGTGATGGGACAAATAGAAGTGATGAAAGCCATGCAACCTAATATGTCTGAGCGTGAGATTCAAGGCATCCATGAATTTGTTTATAAAGCTTATGGCAGCGAATATGAAGGTTATCCCAGTATTGTTGGAGGAGGACATAATGGTTGTGTACTACATTATATTGAGAATAATAAAACCAAACTTGGTGATGATCTCGTGCTCATGGATTTAGGCGCAGAATATCATAGTTACACAGCTGATGTAACGCGAACCATTCCAGCCAATGGTAAATTTTCAAAAGAACAAAAAACCTTATATAACATTGTTTTAAATGCTCAAAACGCAGGAATTAAAGCCGCTATTGTTGGAAATGACTTTAAAGCTCCAGACAGAGCTGCTCGTGACGTTATTTATGATGGTTTGATCAAACTTGGGATTGCTAAATCGAAGAAGGAGGCAAGGCAATATTTTCCTCATAGTACTTCACATCATTTAGGATTGGATGTTCATGATCCTAGTCTGAGAGGAAATTTACAAGTCAATATGGTGATTACTGTTGAACCAGGAATTTATATTCCAGAAGGTAGTGATTGTGATCCTAAATGGTATGGCATTGCAATACGAATTGAAGATGATATTTTAATTACCGAACAGGGTCCAGTTAATTTATCTGAAAAGGCGCCAAGAACAATCGAAGCTATTGAAGATCTAATGAAAGCAACCAGTGCTTTTAATACATTAAAGCTTCCAAAGTTGGATTAAGTGATTTTTAAGCGTTCAGAAATTAAGGCTTTAGGATATCTTCAAAATCATTGTAGAAACTTTCAAAAAGCTGCATGGTTTCATTAAAAAATACCATTACAGTTTGCCATGTGTTTTTGTTGTGTATGGACACTTTTTCTTCTAAAGGCACATAAATTCTAGAAATTTCTTTGCCGTTAGCTAAGTAGAAGGTTTCTTCAAAAATGGCTTCAGGTAAATAATCTCTTAGTAGAATTGTTTTTAAGCTTTCCAGCTTTTCCCAGGTGTTGATTCTGCTTTCTAAATCGTCTTCCAGATCAAGGGTTACCAATGCAGATTTGGTATCAAAATGAAACTTAAATGCAACACCTTTAATTTTAGTGTTGTATAAGATCCATTTTCTAGGAAACGATTTCCCAAAGCTGGTCCAAAATTCTTGTCGTAATAATCGTGATTCCTCTTTGCTAAACATAATTAAAACAAATAGGCAATGCCAACGCCAAGAATAATAGCGATGAGCTTCGATAAATTAAATTTATGACCTTCGCCAGTTTCAAATAAGATGGTTGTAGAAATATGAAAGAAAATACCAATAACAACAGCATTAATGTATGTGACGTATTCTGAAACCCAGGACACTTCATTTGAAATCAATGTGCCAAGTGGTGTCATTGAAGCAAACACGATTAAGAACAATGCAATTTGAGATTTACTGTATTCTGATTGAAACAAAAACATTGCTAATAAGGTTGCAATAGGAATTTTATGTACTAAAACACCATAAACCATATCATTATGTTGATGAATGGGAAAGCCTTCTAAAAAACTGTGTAAGCATAAGCTAATGAATAACAACCATGGAAATCTAGAGCTGTCTTTATGAATATGAACGTGACCATGTTCTGCACCTTTTGAAAAGAACTCTAGAATGATCTGAAGCAAAATACCAGCCATAATTAATAGCCCAGTAAATTTTGCATGAAGTGTTTCATAGACTTCAGGAAGCAAATCGAATAAGGTTAATGCCAATAAAAAGGCACCACTAAAAGCTAATAGGAGTTTAGTATTCCATAACGTTTTATTTTTGGATAGTTTCGCAATAATAACGCCTAATATTACGGCATAAACAGGAAAAAGAAATTTATTCATTTAATACGCTTTGCAGGTTCAGAAAGATGTATTATTTAAAAAGCATGACCAATCGTTCAGAGCTGTCTTTGTGAAACTTATTCAATTTGTAATCACCATAAATTTCCAACAAATCAACGTTTGCTTTTTCAAATAGCTGCTCAAAATCATCCAACGACAATGCTTTTACACGTTCCTGAAATTTGTAATCTTCATTGTCGTGTGTAAATGTAATGGTTTTTACAATATAGCCATCTTCAAGTGTTCGCTTTTGACAAAAATCGATACCATCAACAGTTTTTACATCTTCATCAACCAGATTTTGAATTACATAATCGCTATTCATAAAATCGATGACACCAAAACCTTGTTCATTGATATTGGCTTTGATCGCTTTAATAGTATGGAGATTGGCTTCATCTGTTTCAAAATACCCGAAACTTGTAAATAAATTAAAAACAGCATCAAAGGTTTTACCGAAAGGCTTACTCATATCATGAACTTGAAATTTCAATGTATCATTTTCAAATTGCTTAGCGTGAGCAATACTGTTTTCAGATAAATCAACACCAGTAACATCAAATCCGATAGAATTCAAATAGACAGAATGACGACCTTTTCCGCAGGCTAGATCAAGAATAGAAGCATGCTCAGGCAGATTGAGATAATTGGTGAGATTGTCCATAAATAACTGTGCTTCACCATAATCTCTGTCTTTGTAGAGAATATGATAAAACGGTGTATCAAACCAAGAGGCATACCATTGTGTTGTATCTTCTACCATAATTATTTCCAGCTAAAAAAGGAATCTGTATTAAAAGGCAAACTAAGTACAAAAATACTTTATTTTTGCAAGGTATTAGTCGAAACAGATGGAGAATAATTTTAAGATGGTTGCCAAAACCTTATTTGGTTTTGAAGAATTACTGGAGCGAGAGTTGATTCAACTTGGTGCAATGCATGTCCAAAAAGGCGTTAGGCATGTGAGTTTTGTTGGAGACAAAGGCTTTATGTATAAAGCAAATTTAGCGTTGCGTACTGCAATTAAGATTTTAAAGCCTATTCATTCTTTTCGAGTGAGAAATGAAAAAGACTTATACGATAATATTTATAAGATGTCTTGGGAGGACTATCTTAAACCTTCGGGAAGTTTGGCTGTAGATGCTACAGTTAACTCTAAAATTTTCACACATTCGCTTTATATCGCGCAAAAAACCAAAGATGCTATTGTAGATAAATTTAGAGATACAGATGGACAACGACCAAACGTAGATCTGAAATTTCCTGACGTCAAGATCAATGTCCATATCGATCGAAACACTTGTAATATTTCTTTAGATTCTTCTGGAGATTCACTTCATAAGCGTGGATATAAAACAGCGACTAATATTGCACCAATTAATGAGGTGTTAGCGGCTGGTTTAGTGATGTTATCGGGTTGGGATGGACAATGTGATTTTATGGATCCTATGTGTGGAAGTGGTACCATACTTGCTGAAGCTGCTATGATTGCGTGTAATATTCCACCAAACTTAATGCGAAAGGAATTTGCTTTTGAACGTTGGCAAGATTGGGACGTGGATCTGTTTGAAAAAATTGAAGAATCTCTTTTGAAAAAAACACGTGATTTTCATCATAAAATTGTTGGTTACGATAAATCTCCTAGTGCAGTTTCTAAAGCGAAAGCTAATATTAGTAATGCGCACCTAGAAGAGTTTATTCAGATACAGCATGAAGATTTTTTCAAAACACAAAAATCAGGAGAAGGGAAGTTGCACATGTTGTTCAATCCACCTTATGGCGAACGATTAGATATTGAAATGGAAACATTCTACAGAACCATTGGTGATACACTCAAACGTAATTATCCTGGAACTGATGCTTGGTTTATTACTTCAAATCTTGATGCTTTAAAATTTGTAGGTTTAAGACCTTCAAGAAAAATTCATTTGTTTAATGCCAAATTAGAATCACGATTAGTTAAATACGTGATGTACGAAGGCAGCAAAAAAGCAAGTAAACAATAAATTAATAGTTGTTTTTTAGTGTGTTGGTGTGATGCTCAATATGATGGGCTGTCCACATTATAATTTCTCTTAAAGGCATTTTTCCCATTAATGGATGCGGTAATATGAGATTGTCTAAGTGCTTATCGGACAATTTTTGAGTTTTATATTGCAGTTTTTTACTTTCTACTTGTAAGCGATCTAGCAAATATGTTTTTTCAGAAAGGGAAGGCGTCTTCATGTTTTTTGAAGGACCATAAGTTTTTCCTTGAACATCTTTTAAACGTTCTTGATAACGATTTACTACAGTATGATAATCGCGAACAGGTCTGTTAGATTTTCCAAATTTATAGCGCATGATAAACTTCGGAAGGCTAAGTGCATTATTTAAAGGAACAATGCTTTGTAGTAGGTGTAAGGTATGCTGACCAGTAGTCCATTTTCCTTCAGGACCTTCAGACCATTTGTCATTATCATGACTCGATAACCAATCAATCAATGCATTATTCTTTTCATCGATTAAGGCAGCTATAGCATCTTTTTCCATGTGTAATTCTTTTCAGAAAGCATGTAAAAGATATAAAATAATTTAATACAAAAATGAGAAGTCCTATTCGTCGTCTTTATCTAAAACAATTTTCTTATCCTTTTTTATGACTGGTATCATATACGAAAGTGTGTAGCCAATACCAGAACCAAAACGACCACTATCGTAAGTGCGATTAAAACCTGGAACATATAAGTTTTCAAAATCATCAGGTTCATCTTGGCTAATCATTGCCTTTAATTGCACATTGAGTCCTAAAAAGAGATTATTGAAAAGTTCAGCTTTGATACCAACAATTAATTCTGCCCAAATAGCACTTAAACCCTTAAATTCTTGGGCTTCGTCAGAAGAAAACTGTGATGGCCAGTACTGATTTGTATTATAGGTAGTAAGGCTGTTAATGGTTTGACTGAAGGTGCTAATTCCTCCTCGAAATCCGAAATAGATCATATTTTGCATATCTAGCCAATTCTGATAGGAATTATAATCAATACCAGCTTTAAAGTAACTCCCTTTTGCAGTAACACTTAAAAAATCGGTTTCAAGAGTGCGTTCTTCATTTCCTAATTCGCCAGCTAAATACAATTTTTTTGTGAGTCGATAATCACCATTAATTTCAAAGCCAGTATAATCATCATCAATAAACGTACGTGCAATTTTACCTAAATCGGCACCAAGTCGAAGTCCGTATTTTTGCTTAAACACCAATGTGTCTGAAGCAGTTTCGTTGTCATCACCATCTTGAGCAATTAGTACATTGCAGAAGAGGAACAGACAACTACTAATGAAAAAAGTTAAAATGTGTTGTTGTTTCATCTTCTATAGATTGATTATCATTTACTGATTGAATAAGATCTATCCAACGATCGGTATCTGTTGTGTCTAAAGTAACGAGTACATTTTTAAAAACAGTTTTAAATCCGCATGCACGAGATACGTATTCCTGTTCTGTGTTGTAGGTTATGGTAATAATATCTTCATTACCTGTTATAAAATCATCAGTTGTATCATTTGGTGTCCCATTATCATTAACATCATAATTGCGAATTAATCTGTATTGTGTTTCATTTTGATCGGTTCTAAGTGGCAACTCTACTGTGTTTATAGCACTTCCTCCAGAATATCCTGAAAGCGGATTTTCATTATCAATACCTTGAGCGTAAAAAGCAGGCACATTTTTAGTGGCACTTTGATCAGATACATCGAAAAATTCAAGAATAAGTCGAGGTGTTGTAGGCACATCCTCAGGACAAATATCGTCACGCTCACAAGTACCTAACATTAATAATAATGTGAGTAAGCAGATTGCTTTAAAGGCAATTTTAATGTATGATTTTAGGTTTGTAAGCATTTATTTTTTCTCTAATAACACAACTGTTTCAATATGAGAGGTATGTGGAAATTGATCGACTAAGCTCATCTTTTTAATATGATAATTAGCCTCACTCAATTGCTCAATATCTCTAGCTTGAGTTGCTGGATTGCAAGATACATAAACCAAACGTTCTGCATTGAGGTTTATGATTTTTTTAAGCGTTTTAGGCGCAATACCAGCTCTTGCTGGATCTAGAATAATCGTTTTGATGTTGTTTTGATATTGCGGATGTTCATTCAAAAATTTACCAACGTCTGCAGCATAAAACTCTAACCCTTCAATTTGATTTCGCTTTGCATTTTCTTTTGCATCTTCAATAGCTGAAGCGATAATGTCTACACCAATAATTTTCGTGTTTTCTGCTTTAGAAGCTAGAATTTGTCCAATAGTTCCAGTACCACAAAATAGATCTAGAACCACAGAATCATTGATACTTTTTTTATCTTCAAGTGCGTATTCTATAACTTTTGAATACAATTTTTCGGCAGACTTAGGATTGGTTTGAAAAAAGCTTTTCATACTAATTTCAAATTGAAGTCCAAGTAACTCTTCTACAATTTTATCCTTGCCATATATGAGTTTTATAGCACCAGATGTCGCAATGGTTCTATCACCAACTTCATCATTAATGGTATGCAATACTCCAGCTAATCGATCACCAAACAGCGACACCAAAAACGAAGCAAAAGCATTGAGATCAAAATTTGAAAGTCCGTTAGATGTCGTCACTAAATTGAACAATAGTGTGTTTGCAGAATATGATTTTCTAACGACTAAATATCTGAAAAAACCAGTTTTTTTTGGTCCATGCCAAGGCGGTAAACCTGTATTTTCGCAGTAAGCTCTTATGGTTTTTAATTGGTCTTCAACAGCTTTGTCAAATAATCCAGAATCTTTTTCAAGATTGTCTCCCATCCACCAAACACCACGACGTTTAAATCCGAGGGTAAACTCATCAATATCTGTTTTTTGAGTTCTATCATAACCAATTGCAGAGAAACCATATTCCATTTTGTTTCTATAATGAAAGACATTAGGAGAGGTAATGAACTCATCAAAAAGCGTTTCAATATGCGCTACTTTTCCTATGCGTTTGAATAGTTCAAGAGTACTTTCTTTTTTGAACTTATGCTGAAGTGCTATAGGTAAATTTATATATGGCGCTCCAGGAATATCTTGGTAAGGCATTTCAACTTCATCTTCAGAAGGTCTTAAAACATCAATAAGTTTACACTCTGCATACTTTTTACTCGATTTCTTTACCTGTGCTTTTACCAGTTGACCAGGAAGTGTATTAGGAACAAACACGACAAATTCACCATGCTCGTTTCTAAGGCGTGCGATGCCTTTTCCGCCAAAAGCATAATCTTCAATTTCTAAGTCAAGAATTTGACCGCGTTTTACAAATTTATTTCGTTCTCTTCGAGGCATGATGTCGTATTTCAATGTGTGCAAAATTAGAAAAAGTTATGAGTTCAACTGATAAAATCTTATGCAATAGTTATTATTTTTATAAAAAAGTGAACCTTTTAGATCTATCATCGTCTATATAGTGTGAGAGTGATAAATATCCATAAGCGAATTATTGATCAGCCTAAATCTAAAGTGTCTGAATTACTTAAAACTTTGAGTACAGCTCACGATCAAGTTTGGCCTTCTAAATATTGGCCTGCAATGCGCTTTAAGGATGGATTTAAAGTTGGTAGTAGAGGAGGACATGGTCTAATTCGATATACGATTATTAAAAATACTCCAGACGAACATTGTGTTTTTAAGTTTACGAAGCCAAGAGGGTTTGATGGTACACACGAATTTAAACTAAAACGTCTATCAGACCAACAATCTGAAATAAGCCACAAAATCACAATGACAACCTCTTTTAGAGCTAGCTTGAGCTGGATGTGTTTTGTGAGATGGTTGCACGATGCGCTAATTGAAGATGCTTTAGATAATATTGAAAACCATTTTTCAGAAGACCATAAAAAGACATCTTATAGTTTTTGGGTTATTTGTCTGAGAACGTTCTATAATTTAAAATGGATTAAGAGTTAATCTAACTAGTAATTGGAAAAGGATACTCATATCGATTCTAGTTTGGTCAATGCCTATAAATTAGGAGACCAATCTGCTATGGCTAAGTTGGTCAAACGCTGGCATTTGAAGTTTTGTGAGAAAGCATTTTGGTTGGTAAAAGATAAAGATCTAGCTAAGGATATTGCTCAGGAAAGTTGGAAAACCATAATGAACAATATTCATAACCTAGAACATTCAAATCGGTTTAAGAGTTGGGCTTTAAGAATTGTATATACTAAGTCTATTGATGCACTAAGACATAAACAAAAAACACATTTAAGTTCAAAGCATATTGAACAGGAGTTTTTAAGTGATGACGAAGACCAATCTGACAGAATACTTTTAAAATCACGTTTGCTCAATGCAATACAGCAATTGCCTGAGCATCAACAAATCGTTTTAAGATTATTTTACACTGAAGCGTATTCAATAAAAGAAATCAGTAAACTGATGCAAATATCAGTCGGAACCGTAAAATCACGACTATTCCACGCAAGAGAAACATTAAAAAAAACATTAAATACAAAAGATTATGAAAACTAATATGGAAGACATTGACGAGTTAATAAAAGAGACACTCACTGCAGAAGAAACTAAATTCTATGAGTCCTTAGAGGAGCAAAACCTATGGCAAATGATTTCAGGTATATTTAGAGGAAAGAATAGCTGGATCATAATAGTGATGAGTATTGTTCAGTTGGTCTTTTTTGGATGCTTTGTATACTGTGCCATTCAATTTTTTAAAGTTGAAACAACTCATGAGCTCATTAAATGGAGTGCCTTAGGAATGGTGACTTTGTTTGGTTCTAGTATGCTAAAGTTATATTCTTGGCTGCAAATGGATAAAAACGCATTACTAAGAGAGATAAAGCGATTAGAACTTCAAGTGTCTTCACTTTCGGGAAAAATCTCATCTTAAGATTTTAAGAAACAGCTAATATTTATTAATTTGCAAGCTCTAGGGATGATTTCTCTCCCACGCTGCTTTTTCTAGGCTTCGCCATAACTTCAAAACATGGTTTGCTAAGTCTTTGAAAGAATAAAGGTGATGAAGGAATGGTTATTTTAGACGAGGTAATCTTTAAAGTGATGTTGTCATTTTGAGCGCAGTCGAAAAATCTCATTTCATATTGAATAGTATTCTTTTGTATTGAGATGCTTCATTAACATTCAGAATAACATCTTTTTAGTCGCCTCAAAAACTTTTAAAAACTTTATTAAAATGGCTGTTTTAGACCAATTAACATCGCAACAAGCGATCGATTTAGAAAACAAGTATGGTGCACACAATTACCATCCGCTACCTGTTGTATTACATAGAGGAGAAGGTGTGTATGTTTGGGATGTGGAAGGTAAGAAATACTACGACTTCCTATCGGCTTATTCTGCTGTGAATCAAGGACATTGTCATCCGAAAATTGTCAATGCAATGACGCAACAAGCGCAGACACTTACATTAACTTCAAGAGCATTTTATAATGACATGCTTGGTAAGTATGAAAAATTCGCTTCAGAATATTTTAATTTCGACAAGTTACTGCCAATGAATACTGGAGCAGAAGCTGTTGAGACTGCTTTAAAGATTTGTCGTAAATGGGCTTATGAAGTTAAAGGTATTCCAGAGAACGACGCAGAAATTATTGTTTGTGAAAACAATTTTCATGGGAGAACAACAACAATTATTTCATTTAGTAATGATCCTGTTGCTAGACAAAATTTTGGACCTTACACTGAGGGATTCATCAAAATAGAATATGATAACCTTCAAGCTTTAGAAGACGCTTTAAAAGCCAATAAAAATGTTGCTGGTTTTTTAGTTGAACCCATTCAAGGTGAGGCTGGTGTTTATGTACCAAGTGAGAACTATTTGTCTAAAGCTAAAGCACTTTGCGAACAGTATAATGTATTGTTTATTGCAGATGAAGTTCAGACAGGTATTGCAAGAACAGGTCGTTTGTTAGCTACCTGTGGAAATTGTAGTTGTAGTAATAAAAATTGTTCTGGAACTCCAGAAGTAAAACCAGATCTATTGATATTAGGAAAGGCATTATCAGGAGGTGCTTATCCAGTAAGTGCTGTATTGGCTAATGATCCAATAATGAATGTCATCAAACCAGGAAACCATGGTAGTACTTTTGGTGGAAATCCTATTGCTGCTGCTGTAGCTATCGCTGCACTTGAAGTCGTTAGAGATGAACGCCTAGCAGAGAATGCTTACGAGCTTGGTGAATTGTTTAGAAGTGAAATGAATCGTTATATCGAGCGCAGTTCAATTGTAAAGTTGGTTAGAGGAAAAGGTCTTTTAAATGCCATTGTTATCAATGATGATGAAGAAAGTGATACAGCTTGGAATATATGTTTAGCCTTAAGAGATCATGGATTACTTGCTAAACCAACGCATGGTAATATTATTCGTTTTGCTCCTCCTTTAGTGATGAATAAAGAACAATTACTAGATTGTGTTTCAATAATTACAACAACCTTAAAGGCTTTTGAAATATAAGGTTTTAAACACTGTGTATAAAAAAAGCGACCATTGGTTACTGAGCTTGTCGAAGTATGGTCGCTTTTTTTATTGTGAGTTAATATTTATTGCGATTGTGCATTTTGAAACTCTTCCATCATTTTTTGAACATTTTCCATATAGGCATCCCATCCTCCCATAGACCAGATACTATAGATGCTCCAAAGCAATGATAAAGCCGCAAGGATTAATCCAATAATAGCAATTATTTTTGCTGTATTTACTTGACTATAATTAGAGTATAAGCTTGGGTTTTCAGCATAAAGACTTAAATCTTTTTTCACTAGAAATAAGGCAACACCAGAAAAAATAAAGCCTCCAATTCCCATACTACAGCAACATGCTAAAAATGAAATGATCCCTAAAACCAACGCTAAAGTTGCATTAGGTAACTTTTGTTGTAATTGTTCCATATAAATAAAGTTAGTTAGTTAATAAATGTTTTCAATATAAAACTTCCAATGATGATAATCACATTGATAATAGCTAAAGATAATATAATCTTACTAGCAAATTTAAAATTTTTAAAGTAATTCAAAATAATGAATCCGAAAAGTAAAATGAGTGTGTAAACCGCAGGATACATATGAAAAGCAGCAACAAAATCTCCTTGAAATACAAGTACAACGGAACGCTGTAAACCACAACCCATACATTCTATACCGAGTAGTTTTTTGTTTAAACACGGAAGCATGTACTCTTCAGGAGCGATCATAAGCAATTACTATTAGTCTAAAACAAAAATAGCAAAAGCAAACTGAAGTTAAATTATACGCTAGTTGTTTTTAATAACAACTTTTTTAGAAACGGTCTGACTGTCTTTTAATGTTATAACAGTTACATAAACACCATCACTAAAAGATTTTGTAGAATAATAATAAGACGCTTTGTTTTCAAGGTCAATATCATTTAAGATTCTTTTTCCAGAAACATCAAATAAAGACACCGAAGTAATGTTTAGGTTATTCGGATTCTTAATAACAAGTTGTTCTTTGATATTGTTTTGAAACACTAGAAAATCTGATATCGTAACTGCAGATTCACTTAAGGTATCTTCTTCAGTTGTGAATGTAATTTCAAAACGATTCAAATAATCGCCAGGTGTGATGTTTAAATCATAATCTTGAGATCTTAAATCTACATATAAATCATTTTCAATATCATGAATGTAAATAGGTTGGTCTCCAAAATTCTGAACATCAAAAATTCTAAATCTAAGTGGTTGTTGCTCCGAAACTTTTACGACAACAGGAATTCTTAAGTCAATATCAAACTCATGCGCTTGCGTAATGTAAGCTTCATTGTCAAACGTCCAATGACAATCAGAGCTCAATGTTGAAGAGGTTTTAGATTCTAAACCATAGTCAAACCCTTCAGTAGCTGATTGATGGAAGTTGTGCAGTAATTGTCTAGTATAGGTTTCATTAAAATCAACGTTTAATCTGAAGCGTTTAAAGTCATCAGGAATAATTTGTAATCCATCTTCATTATAAAGAAACTCATCATAAGAAACATTGTTGTTTTCAGTTGTTCTGAAAAATTCGCTTTGTGCACCTTCTTTAACAAAAATGCGCATCGCGTTTGTAGTTCGAGCACTTCCATTTGTAGCACCTTCAATCATAAATCCTTGTCCAACAGGAATATATCTATGAACAAATTTAAGACTTGTACTAGATGGTCCAATCGTATTTACAGTACCATCTGGATTATGAGTGTTAAATGTAGCAGGTGTAAAACTTTCTACAGTTCCAGCATTATTAATTGTGTATGTAGCGTAACCACCAACATAGTCAGCAATGTAATGTGAATTGACACTTAGATCTTGTTCCCAAAAATATAGTGTTCCAGTGATCGCTGTTGTATTTGTAGCATCCCAAATATAATCTCTAGCATCAATTGCTGAAGGGTAAGGGTTGCCTACTAAAGTTTGCTCACCACCAAGAACAGCAGTAGTAATTGTACCATTATTAGCTTTTCCTCTAAAATCGTATAATTGATTGTTTCCAGAACCACTAGTTCCTTTCATAGTAAACCCATAACCTGTAGAGACGTCTCCAGTTTCGGCTACATAATCCCATTCGCTGTAAACGGTTCCAGGATCGTAAGTGTATATCCATCGGTTAGAGATTTGTAAAGGAGAAGATGAACCATCATAACCATTAATAAAGATAGCAGCTGTACTGGTTATCGGATTTAATGCTGGATCTGGATCTCCTATAAAGTCAAATATTTGATTAAAAGCTTTAAACGGATTATTTGTACTATTGTCTAAAGGCGTAATACCATCAGTTTGAAATACATTGCCTACAGGAGAACACCAATAGTTGTAAGCCCAGTTGTGAACTGTTCCGCTTTGAAAAACGCTTAAACGTCCTAATCCTGAATTTCCAACATTATTACCTTGAAGTAATTGTGCACCATCTCTTAGGTAGATAAAGCCATTGGCATCTAAATCGACATCATTTGTCACGTAAACTGGAGCTACAGCAGTAGAACCATCTGTAAAACCATCGCCATCTACATAAACATAGCTGCCGCTGCTTACAAATAAATCGGCTTGAGAAATAGAAATGTTAACCATACATAAAGCAAGCACGAAAAGATAAAACTTTTTCATAGTTCTTATAAATTTGCAATCATTGTTTAATGTAGGGAATGTTATAAAATTAGATAATAGACATTGATTATTACAGTGAACTAATGTATATTCGATAAATAGTAATTTTTACCGATTAAAAGTAGAAAAATGTCAAGAGCAATTAGCTATATAATGATTTTAATTGGCGCAGTTGTAGCCATTTATGCACAAGCAGATGAACAGCAAAATCAATTCATTCTAATTGGAGGAATTGTAATTTTAATGTTGGGAATTTATAGAGTATCACGTCATATTCCGAGTAAACGTGATCAAAATGATGATACAGATGAAACTGCAGGATGAGCTTTAAAGTAAATGATGTTGTTTCAGTAGTAGATGAAGCCATAACGGGAAAGGTTGTTGCTGTGTCTAACTCTTCGGTTTCTGTAGAAACAAATGACGGATTTGTTTTACAATTCCATCCTTCAGAATTGATAGTAGCTAAAGGAATTAATTCTGATGTGTTTGATTACGACGATTTTAGTAAAGTTATCAAACAAAAAGAGCAGGAGGTTAAAAAAGTTTCCGTTAGGAAGAAACCAAAAGAACGAAATCAACCTGCTATGGAAGTTGACTTACACATTCATAAATTAACTGATAATGAGCACAGAATGACCAATTACGAAATGCTGTCGTTGCAATTGGATACAGCGAAACGTCAATTGGAATTTGCCATGCGAAAGCGTATTCAAAAAATAGTGTTCATTCATGGTGTTGGAGAAGGTGTTCTTAAAATGGAATTAGAAACCCTTTTCAGACGTTATGATAATCTAAAATTCTATGAAGCCGATCTTCAAAAATACGGATTAGGTGCTACTGAAGTTTATATCTACCAAAACCTCAAACCTTAGTTAAATTCTGGAGTAACAGATCTAGATGAAGTTGTTTGACTATCTTCTAAGGTTCCAAAATCCAAAGTCTGTTGCGTAATAGATGGAAGTGTGATATTAGACACTAAAGCACTAACAACATAAGTTTGGCTAATAGTATGTGCTCTATATGCGGTTGCTGGAACTGTTGTTGCCACATTTTCATTTAAATAATCGGCACCAACATTAGGGTCTGTGACATCATTTGCAGGATTTTGATCTTGATTAATATTTTCTTCATCACGTGTTAACACACCATCACCATCGTCGTCTGGATCTAGGTAATCTGGAATATCATCGCCATCAGTATCTAAAAAGTTCGTCAGAGGATCATCATCGCCATCTAAATTGTCGTTATCAATTTCATTACTCGTCAGCACATTGTCACCATCATCGTCTGCATCTAAATAATTCGGTATGCCATCCATATCTGTGTCATCATCATCATAATTCCCATTGCCATTCAAGTCTTCATCTTCTGCAGGAATTCCATCATTATCATCTTCAATAAGTAATGTGCTGATGAGCACTGATCCACCAAGACTTACTTCATCACTTTCTATTTGTAGGTTTGAAGGCGGAATGTCATTACAAAAGAAATTATTTAAAGGTGTTCTGCCATAAGACCTGTAGTTAAACACATTGGTATTTCCTAACGGAAACGTTTCTTCGTAGATGTTGTTTTCGTCAACGGTTAAAATTTCAGCAAGAGTGGTAGTGGTTAGTTGAATGGATAACGTTTCTGAAGTACTAGTATTAATTTTATAAAGAACCAAACTGTTATTACCACATTGTCGAAAGGTGTCGTCAAAATCTAATGTTACATTTTTAACATCACCATCATCACAATTCAAGAGTAAAAAAGAGATGCAAAATAACCAAAATATGTTTTTCATAATCTTGAAGATATGAAACAAAAATAGAGATTTGAAAATTTTTAGCACTAGGATTAACAAATAATTTTGAAGCGCAATTAGATGTTTCAAATACCAGCATAATATTGCATCTTTGCAGAGGAATAAGTCTTAAGTATGAATACAGTATATTTTGATAATGCAGCCACTACGAGAATGCGTTCTGAAGTTGTTGAGGTAATGACTAAAACGATGATCGATAGTTTTGGAAATCCTTCTTCTACACATAGTTATGGAAGACAATCTAAAGCTTTAATTGAGTCTTGTAGAAAACGTATTGCTTCATTATTTAATGTGTCTTCTTCAGAAATTGTATTTACTTCTGGTGGCACTGAAGCTGATAATTTAGTGTTGCGAAGTGCTGTTAGAGATCTTGGAATTGAAGAACTTATTTCTTCAAAAATTGAGCATCATGCTGTATTGCATACATTAGAAGCTTTAGCAAATGAGTTCAATATAAAATTGACCTTTGTAGATCTTCTTCCTAATGGTCATGTCGATTTAGAACATTTAGAGCGTCTTTTACATAACGATGCTAAACAGCTAGTGAGTTTGATGCATATCAATAACGAAATTGGAAATGCATTAGACATTGAAAGTGTTGCAGAACTTTGTCAAAAAACAAACACACTTTTTCATAGTGATACGGTTCAGTCTGTTGGACATTATCAAATGGATTTATCTCAAATTCCTATTAATTTTCTTGCTGCCAGTGCACATAAGTTTCATGGTCCTAAAGGCGTAGGTTTTGCTTTTATTAGAAAAAACTCAGGAATTAAAGGTTCTATTTTTGGTGGTGAACAGGAGCGTGGATTTAGAGCAGGCACCGAATCTATTCACAATATTGTTGGATTGACACATGCTTTGCAAATGGCGTATGATAACTTAGAAGACGAACGCACTTACATTTCTGAATTGAAAACTTATTTTATAGCTCAACTAAAACAGTTTTTACCGAAAGTTAGCTTCAATGGTGATTGCGAAAGTTTAAAAACAAGTACCTATACTTTAGTGAATGTGTGCTTACCAATAGCACCTGAAAAAGCCTCAATGCTTCAGTTTCAGTTAGATTTAAAAGGAATTGCTTGTTCTAAAGGAAGTGCTTGCCAAAGCGGAAGTTCTCAAAACTCTCATGTCTTAACAGCAATTTTATCTGAAGAAGATTTAAACAAGCCTTCTGTTAGATTTTCATTCAGTAAATACAATACAACATCAGAGATTGATTATGTTGTCAAGATTCTTAAAGAATTTGCTGAAGCTTAAAATCGCGTACTCAATCTTACATTAAACACACGTGGCGTTAGATAATTAGGAATGGCAAATTGTCGTTTGCTGTAAACATCTCTAACCCAAGTATTCGTTATTGAATTTTGCGCATTAAAAATATTGAAGATCTCAAAGCCAATAGAGAGTTCTTTAAATTTTTGCTTCCACTTGGTGGTGTAGGTTTTATTTGGATCTACTAATAGATAAGAAATTCCAACATCAGCACGCTTATAATCAGGTAATCTACTTTGAAAAACATACGGATCAGCATAACTCGGCGAACCACCAGGAACTCCAGTGTTGTAAACCAAATTTAAATACATTTTTAAATCGGGTAACGCTTTCATATAGTCCTGAAATAAAGCACCAAATTTTAGCCGCTGATCTGTTGGTCTTGAAATAAAGCCTCTATCATCAATATTTTCTTCAGTTTTTAAGAATCCAAAACTGAACCAGCTTTCAGTGCCAGGAATAAATTCACCATTAAGTCGCATATCTAAACCTAAGGCATAAGCTTCAGCATTATTTCTGGCTCTGTAGCGAATTCTTACATTTTCAAGCGTATATGGATTGACATCCGTTAAACTTTTGTAATAAGCTTCAGTTACAAGTTTAAAAGGACGTTCCCAAAGTTCAAAACTATACTCGTGACCTAACACAAAATGAAGTGACTTTTGCGCTTTAACATCAGGCTGTACAACACCTGAAGAATCTCTCAGTTCTCTGTAAAAAGGAGGTTGGTAATACACACCTGCAGCTGCTCTAAAGAGCATATCTTTTTCCCAGTCAGGTTTAATTGCGAATTGAGCTCTCGGACTAAACACAGTTTGTGAAGCACTAGAGACATCATCCTGATTTGGGACTTTACTATTAACGGTCCAATTGTGAACCCTTACACCAGCATTATAGAACACATCACTATTTCCCCAAGTAGAACGCTTGCTCCATTGAAGATACGCTTGTAAACGATCTATTTGAACTTCGTTGGTCGCTCTTACATTTTCAAAAGCTTGCAAAGGTCCTTCAAAAGGCTCATAAGGCTGCTCGTTTGGGATATCAAAAATTGGAGGTCTTACTGAAAAGCCAGCACTATCAATCACTTCCCATTCAACTAGGCGGTCTCTAATATCTTCATGTGTGTATTTTAAAGACCATTCAAACGTGTTTTCTTCATCTAACTTATAATCACCTTTGTGCTCAATGTTAAAGATTAGTGCATCCAGATCGTTTCTTGCATGTGTTAATTGAGAACCAATGCCTTCGCTAAATTCAACTTCTCCTAAATTTTCGTCTCCAATATTACTATTAACTTCACCTAATCGGTATTGTGCTAAAATATCGAAGTATTCTTCTTCTGTTGTGTGATACGCAGAACCAATAAGTTTTAGTGTGAGATCTTCAGTAGGGAAGTAGTTGGCTTTAAATGCACCAAAGGATGTAAAATATTGATCTTTTTCTTGCCCTTCATAAAATACCAAAAGTGCCACAGGCTCATCTAAAGTTCCGAAATTGGTTTGTCTGTTTTGAGGCTGAAAATCATACTTGTTCAATGATAAATTTCCTAAGAAATTCAAGTGAAACTTATCTGAAAACTTATAGGTTAAATAAGTTTGCGCATCAGCAAATACAGGAACGACGTTAGTTTCAGTTTCAAGAGAATTGATAAATAAACTGTTATCTCTATAACGCAATCCTACAATTCCTGAGAATTTAGAATCTTTACTTACTGCTTCCGCAGCAAGACTTCCGCCAAGTAAACTTGCTTCAGCACGAACACCAAACTTAAGAGGTGTTCTGTAAGTAATATCTAAAACCGATGATAGTTTGTCACCATATTTGGCTTGAAAACCACCAGCAGAGAAATCTACATTTTGAACCAAATCCGTGTTCACAAAACTCAGACCTTCTTGTTGGCCAGAGCGAATTAAAAATGGTCTGTAGACTTCAATCTCATTGACATACACTAAATTTTCGTCAAAGTTTCCACCTCTAACCGAATATTGCGTACTTAGCTCGTTGGAGACATTTACACCAGGAAGTGTTTTAAGAATGTTTTCAACACCAGGTTGTGCCCCTTTAATGGTTCTGATGAGTTCTGGAGCAATAGTAACAACACCATCTTCTTTCTGTCGTGTGTTTGAATTGATAACAACCACGCCTATTTGCTCTATATCGACTTTCATTACAGGGTTGTACTCAATCTCTTGTCCGTTTTTTAAATTAAAAGTTTGTGTTACAGATTCGTGAGACAGATGAGTAAATATTAACGTTACATCAACATTTGCAGGAATCTTAAGTTCATAAAAACCGTTCTCGTTACTAGCAGTTCCCTGATTTCCTGCTTTTATGTTTACGCCTGAAATAGGTGTGTTAGTTTCGTCTAAAATAATACCTCTAATCGTGGCACTTTGAGATAATCCGAAGAAAGAAAAGCCTAATAAGGCAATGAGTAGTGTAATATTTAGTTTCAAAGGTTCTTTTTTATTTTCTAAAAAATGTTGCTTCAAATGTAGAACTATTTCCAATATTATCTATAACAATTACTTTCAAATTGTGTTCGGTATCTGAAATTACATTGTCTTCAAAGTCGTATGTGAGCGTGTCTTTCTTGTAATCATACTCCATTAAGATCCATTTTCCGTTTATGGTGGCTCTATAATTAGCAATACCAGAAAGGTCGTCTTCAACTTTGATTTTTAAAGATTTGGATTTGCTCATCCATTTGCCATCTTGAAAATTTAACGGTTGGATGGTAGGATTAATTGTGTCTTGAGCTAAAGTGAATGTACCAAATGACTTTGTTCGTGCAACGAGGTGATTGGCCTCACGCTTGGTTCTCACGTAACCTGGACGCTGGTAATAGCCATATAATTTTGCAATAAAAAGCTTGCTTTTGTCGGCTTCGGAATAGTTGTCGATATTAAATCTTATCGTATAATTTTTCATCATAGGAACAATGTCCTGATGAAGTTTAAGCGTGTCAGATCTGACAGCAAAATCAATATGAAAGTCGTCGTAAAAGGTGTCTTCAGGAAAATAAACAGATATATTTTTATCTTCAAGAGTCATAGATTCATGCGCTTGAACGTAGTAATTGGGTTTAAGCTCATAAGCTTCTAAGCGTTCCTTAGCCTTTTTGCCTTTAATAGGAATATTGATCCAAGACTCATTGCCTTTAAAATCCCTGATTCTAATTTTATAAACGGAAGACGTGCTGTCTTCAATTTTAAGATAACCATCATCAACAACATTGTTGAACATGCTTAAAGGATTGCCAGGCTGAACAAATAGTTTTTGAATGCGTGTTTTTTCGGTTTTAAACATTTCGAAATCTATGTAGCGATTCAAATGTTTGGTTTCATCAAAGCTGAACCGTTTAAAATCCATTTCAAAATTCATATTACCATTAAAGAAAGTTTGAATATTGCTAACACCATTTTTATTATGGGCTAGATCTTGCTGGTCGTAGGATACAATACCAAAGCCAATATCTCCAAAAGCTTCAAGAGGCTCAACACTATAATCACCATTTTTATGAGGAATTAAGCGCAATTCTTGACGTTTTTTTACCTCATTCACATGAGAATGCCTGTCTTTTGGGTAGGCATAAATAGCGTTTACAAACGGACGTCTTGTGTCTTTAATATCCATACCAAAGAGCATCGGATTAATTGGTCGCTCTGCATTATCTCTAATTTCGAAGTGGAGGTGAGGTCCGCCAGAACTACCAGAGTTTCCAGAAAACGCAACAACTTCATTGGTGTTTATAGGAAGCTCATTAGGATTAGGAAACACTTCTATTTCATAACTTTCCTTTTGATATTGCTGTGCTTTAATGTAACGTTCAATTTGAGGCGCAAACTTTTTTAAATGCGCATATACAGTCACATAACCATTAGGATGCGTGATATAAAGCGCTTTTCCATATCCATAATGAGAAATTTTTATTCGGCTTACATAACCTTCAGCAGCAGCTATTACATCTAAACCTGTGCGTTGTTGCGTTTTAATATCAAGTCCAGAATGAAAATGATTAGAACGCAATTCAGCAAATGTTCCAGATAGGACCAATGGTATGTCTAACGGACTTTTAAAATAGTCCTGAGGATACGGATTTTGAGAGAAGCATAAGATTGGTAAACAAAAAAGTGTAATTAATAATTTCATTAATAGGGAGCTTAATTTTATAACGTTGAATTTTTAGAATAGTATAAATATAGAAAATATTCTACAATATAATATTCTAAAATTTGAAAAAATTATACTAGGTCAAAAATATAAAAGTTATTCATTAAAGGCGAGTCGTATTTAACCCTAATAAAGTCAGCAGGTTGAACTGTAATTCTAAAAATTAATACTAAAACTATTGTTAATGTAAATTAGGAATCTTAAATTTGTTACATAAGTATTGAAATTTGTAAATGGGTAAAATTGAAGTTATTGTAGACTCATTAGAGAATAAAGTTAGCAAGGTTTTGCACAAACTTGAAGTTTTGAAACAGACCAATGCTAAACTTTCGGAAGAGTTGGCAAAACAACAGCAAAAAAATTTACTACAGCAAGAAGAAATTAGTTCTTGGGCTGATAAGTATGAGGCTCTTAAAGTTGCAAATTCTTTACTTGGCAGTGACGAAAATAATAGAGAAACTAAGCTTAAAATAAATACATTAATTAGAGACATAGACCATTGCATTGCGCAATTATCTGAATAATGTAAACAAAATTTAATGGCAGAGAAGCTTAAAATAAAGCTATCAATAGCAAATAGAGTATATCCTTTAACGATTTTACCAAATCAAGAAGAAGGATTGCGAAAGGCAGCTAAAAAAATTGAAGCCATGATAAGCCAGTTTGAACAAAATTACTCTGTTAGAGATAAACAAGATGTTTTAGCCATGTGTGCTTTACAGTTTGCCTCTCAAGTAGAGCAGAAACAAATAGATAAAGCCGAAGTAAGTGTTGAAGTTGAATCTAAGCTAGACGCCTTAGATCAATTGCTTCAAGAGCACTTAAGCGCATAACGTTCTTTTAAATAAAACATTAGGTTACTGCCTACATTAGTTATTTTATTTTTGATAAACTCAACGTTAATTCTTTAAAAAGGGTGAGTTTAAGCTGTAAAATCGGGCTGCCTTTGAGCAGATTTTTGATCAGTTTGTTAGCCCTAAACTTGTTTTTAAGGAGTTTATACAAAATCTGAAACTGATGTAGGCTTTTTTTTTTGCAACAAAAATTGTTGCACATACTCAGGTTTTTCTGAGAACATTTGATACGTGTCAAAAACACAAAAAAACTAACTAGAAATGGATACAAATGCAATTTTAATGATTGTTGGAGGAGTAGTATTGGGAGTAATACTAGGATATATAATAGCCAAGTCAATTGGAAAAAGTAATGCATCTAAACTAATCAAAGATGCTAATGATGAAGCAAAATCGATATTAAAGCAAGCTAGTAGTGAAGCTGAATCGATTAAAAAAGATAAAATACTTCAAGCTAAAGAGAAATTTATTGAGCTTAAAGCAGAGCACGAAAAGGTTATATTATCTCGTGATAAAAAAATGGCTGAAGCAGAAAAGCGTACACGTGATAAAGAATCTCAAGTTTCTAATGAACTTTCTAAGGCAAAAAAATCAAATCAAAGCTTAGAGGACAAAATAAAAGATTATAATTTCCGTCTTGAGTTTCTTGAAAAGAAAAAAGATGAAGTTGAAAAAGCTCACAAGAGCCAAATCAAACAACTTGAAGTAATTTCTGGTTTATCTGCTGAAGACGCGAAAGCACAATTGGTTGAATCGCTTAAAAGTGAAGCCAAAACAGATGCGATGAGTTACCTTCAAGATACGCTCGAAGAAGCTAAATTAACGGCACAACAAGAAGCTAAAAAAATCATTATTAATTCTATTCAACGTATTGGAACAGAAGAAGCCATCGATAACTGTGTGTCTGTTTTTAATATTGAATCTGATGATGTAAAAGGACGTATCATTGGTCGTGAAGGTCGAAATATTAGAGCGATTGAAGCAGCAACAGGAGTTGAAATTATTGTAGACGATACACCTGAGGCAATCATCTTATCATGCTTTGATTCTGTAAGACGCGAAATTGCACGATTATCACTTCATAAATTGGTGACTGATGGTCGTATACATCCTGCTAGAATTGAGGAAGTCGTTAGAAAGACAGAAAAACAAATTGAACAAGAAATTATTGAAGTTGGTAAACGTACAGTAATTGATCTTGGTATTCATGGCTTACATCCTGAATTGATCAAACTTGTGGGACGTATGAAATACCGTTCGTCTTACGGACAAAACTTATTGCAGCACTCCAGAGAAGTTGCAAAATTATGTGGTGTAATGGCTGCTGAATTAGGTTTAAATCCAAAACTTGCTAAACGTGCAGGTTTATTACACGATATTGGTAAAGTGCCTTCTTCTGAAGCTGATATGGAAACACCTCATGCTATTCTTGGAATGCAATGGGCTGAAAAACATGGTGAAAAGCCTGAGGTTTGTAATGCCATAGGAGCACACCATGACGAAATTGAAATGACAACTTTATTGTCGCCAATCGTTCAGGTTTGTGATGCTATTTCTGGTGCAAGACCAGGAGCAAGACGCCAGGTTTTAGATTCTTACATTCAACGTCTTAAAGATTTAGAAGATGTAGCTTTCGGATTTAATGGTGTTAATAAAGCTTATGCCATTCAAGCTGGTAGAGAATTACGTGTTATGGTAGAAAGCGAAAAGGTGTCTGATGAACAAGCTGCAAATTTATCATTCGAGATCTCTCAAAAAATTCAAACAGATATGACTTATCCTGGTCAAGTTAAAGTGACTGTGATCAGAGAAACGAGAGCTGTTAATATTGCTAAATAGCTTTTAGGTCTCCAGTAAATAAATTACTGTCTTGGGTGATGCTGCATAAGCACTTCTTTTAGATGTGATCGATCTACATGCATATAGATTTCGGTAGTAGTAATGCTTTCATGACCTAACATAAGTTGAATAGACCTTAAATCGGCACCATTCTCTAATAAATGTGTTGCAAAGGAATGTCTGAAAGTATGTGGCGAAATCACCTTATTAAGATGGATCTGTTTTGCTAGATTTTTAATTATCGTAAAGATCATTGCTCTTGTAAGTTTAGATCCTCTATGATTTAGAAATAGCGTGTCTTTAAATTCTTGCTTTACATCAATTTTTGCACGTTCAGTTTTCCAGATATTAATGTACTTTAAGGTATTTGGACCTATTGGAACAAAGCGTTGTTTATTCCCTTTACCTGTTACTTTAATGAAGCCTTCATCAAAAAACAAATCAGATAACTTTAGGTTTACAAGTTCACTAACCCTAAGTCCACAGCTGTAGAGTGTTTCTAAAATAGCACGATTGCGTTCTCCTATATATATATTATTGTAGCTTTTTGTTAAGTCTATTGCAGCAATTAATTGATCAATGTCTTGAATACTTAAAGTATCAGGGAGTTTTCTTCCAATTTTAGGCGACTCAATATGGTCTAGCGGATTGGTAGTTCTGTAATCTTCAAAAACCAAATAAGAGAAAAAACTTCTTAAACCTGAGATCAAGCGTGATTGTGATCTTGCATTGATAGCTTTTGATGCTTCATATATAAACGCTTGAATAGAATCTTTAGTTATAGTAATAGGAGTGAGCTTAATGTCATTATCATCAAGATAAGTTGTTAATTTTTCAACATCTCTTATGTAATTATCGATAGAGTTTTGAGCAAGGCCACGCTCAATTTTAAGGAAATGTTTATAATCGGTTATAGCAGTTTGCCATTTCATACCTATTTAGAATGAAAATTATTGAATGGAAGTGTTAAAATTAGCCTATTTGAAACAAAAAACTACGTCATTTGTCGTATTTTTCATAAAATATGTTAATAACAGCAAATTTAAAATACTGAAAATCAATTATTTAAAATTTTATGTTGACAAAATTGTTAATAAGTAGAGAATTTATGTTCATTATTTGAAAAAAAAGTCTTTAGTTTGTATTAATCAATTTTAAAAACTTATAAAATTATGAAAAAATTAATGTTATTAGCTGCTGTTGCAGTATTTAGCTTAACAAGTGCAAATGCACAAGGCGAATTAAGAGCTGGTTTAAATGCTGGTTTTACTATAGGTGATTCTGATGTTAAAGAATTCTATGGTATTGGATTTGGATTAGATGCTACTTACCTATGGGAAGTATCTGAAAGTTTTCAAGCTGGTGTAGCTACAGGTTACCAAACAGTGTCAGGTGATGACGTTGAGCAAAGTTTTACAGCTTTTGGTATTACTCAAACTGTAACAATTGAAGCGCCTAGTTTTAGTTATATTCCTTTAGCTGCTTCTGGACGTTTTATGGCTTCTGATGCTTTTGTAGTTGGTGCTGATTTAGGTTATGCTATAAGCACAGGTGATCAAGATGGTGGATTCTATTATGCGCCTACAGTTGCTTACAATATCACTGAAGAAATACAAGCGGGAGTTTCTTATCGTGGAGTAAGCCTTGATGGAGCATCTTTCTCTTCAATCAACTTAGGTGTAAACTACAGAATCTTATAGTAAGTTAACACACTCATATAAAAAAAGGGAAGCTTTTTGCTTCCCTTTTTTTATGCCTTTTTTTGGATGATAAGAATTGATTCTCTATGTTCGTATTCCATTTTTAAACTTAAACCTCAATGAAGACCTTTTATACATCTCTACTACTAAGTCTGTTTACATTAACCCAAGTTATGGCTCAGGAAGAACATAATGATCATGCAAATGAAAAAACGAGTATTTTTGGAATTAAAGCGGGTTTGAATCTATCTGATTTGAGTGGTGATGCTGAAACTACAGAGCCCAGACTTTCGTTTCACATTGGAGCTACAGTAGAACTAATGATTTCTGAAAAGTTTTCTGTGCAACCAGAGTTGATCTATTCGTCGCAAGGTGGAAGAGGAGAATACTTCGATTATTATATGGGAAATAGAATTGAGGTTGAAGAAACTTTGAAGCTTGATTATATCTACATTCCAATTTTGGCTAAATATTACTTAACAGAGCAACTGTCTTTTGAAGCTGGTCCTCAAGTTGGTTTTTTGGTGTCTGCACGTTTTGACGCTGAAGCAAATTTTAATGGTGAAACAGAATCCGTTGATCAGAATGTAAACGATTCTTTTAAGTCTATTGATTTGGGCCTAGGTGTTGGAATGGGTTATGCCTTTGATAATAAATTAAACGTCGCAGCACGCTATAATTTTGGCTTGTCGAATATTATAGATGACGACGATGCTGAAGATTCTAAATCGCAAAATAGTGTTTTTCAAATCTCACTGGGTTACAGATTTGATTAATATGAAGTCTTAATTGATTAATTCTTATAGTCGAAGCTTCTTCGACTTTTTTTTGATCTCTATTCTACCAGTGCATAAGCTTTTTTTAGTATTTACTTTTAAACTGTTTTATCTGCAATTTATGTTAGAGGAGATACAAGTATTGCATTTACCGTGACATATCTAAAGGAAGACAATGTTGTTTATGGTGGAAATCAATTTGTAAATGGTTCATGTTCTGTGATTTCTTATGAGCAACTTGGTGAACCACATTATGAAGATTAATGCGTAATAAACGATAAAATTTAAGGGTAGTTTAGCTTCCCTTTTTTTATGCCTAAGATTTAATATCTTTACCCTATGAAGAAGTTAATTATCATCAACGGACCAAATATTAATTTGCTAGGGAAGCGGGAAACAAATATTTATGGCGAATTGTCATTCACAGACTTTTTTGATTCCATCTCAAAGAAGTATCCTAGTGTGACCTTAGAACATTATCAATCTAATATTGAAGGTGAGCTTATTGATAAAATTCAAGAAGTTGGTTTTAGCTATGATGGCATTATTTTAAATGCGGCTGCCTACACACATACGTCAGTTGGAATAGGAGATGCCGTTAAAGCTATTGAGTCTCCTGTTATTGAAGTACATATTTCTAATACCTTTTCACGTGAAGAATTTAGACATCAATCCTTTATATCGCCAAATGCAAAAGGTGTTATTTTAGGGTTTGGACTGCAAAGTTATGAGTTAGCTATTCAGAGTTTTCTAAATACTGAAAAGAATTAATGATGTTGAAGCAAGGGCATTCTTTTCTTACGTTTTGTGGTATTCTCTTTTTATTTAATATAGCTTTTGCTCAAAACAGTACTAACTTCGGAATTAAAGGCGGATTGAATATTACGTTTTTTAATGTTGATGAAAATGATTTTGGTGAAAATCCTGATTCTGAAACAGGATATTATGGCGGATTATTTGTCGATATTGAAGTTGATGAGTTTATGTCATTTCAACCCGAATTGCTTTATATTGGTTTAAGCGATTTTAAATTTTTGAATGCGCCTATTTACTTAAAGTATCAAGTTGCTCAAAACTTTGATGTTTTAGTAGGACCGAGTTTAAATTATTTTTTTGATTTTTTCTCTAATAAATTTAAAGTCAGAGCAGATATCGCTGCTGCTTACAATATTACTCCCAAAGTTGATGCACACATGAAGTATACACTCGGTTTTGAAGAAATCTCTCCTAATGGGTTGTTTATTGGGATAGGGTATCGATTATAAGATCTAATTCAGATTTGTAAACTAATGTGACGCATAAAAAAATCCTCTATTTCAGAAGAATGAAATAAAGGACTTTTCTAGTTTCCAATAAATCTGGAAAGCTTTATTTTTTTACAAATGGATCACTTCATCGTAAGCATCTGCTACAGCTTCCATAACAGCTTCACTCATCGTTGGATGTGGATGCACAGCTTTTAAGACTTCATGTCCAGTAGTTTCTAATTTTCGTCCGAGCACAGCTTCAGCAATCATATCTGTAACTCCAGCTCCAATCATATGGCAGCCTAACCATTCGCCATATTTGGCATCAAAAATAACTTTTACAAAACCATCTTTGTTTCCGCCAGCACTCGCTTTTCCTGATGCTGAAAATGGAAATTTACCAACTTTGATATCAATGCCTTGCTCTTTGGCTTGCTTTTCAGTTAGACCAACACTTGCAATTTCAGGAGAACAATACGTACAACCAGGAATGTTTCCGTAGTCTAAGGCTTCAACATGCTGACCAGCAATTTTTTCAACACATAAAATACCTTCAGCTGAAGCAACGTGTGCTAGAGCTTGTCCAGGAGTAACATCTCCAATAGCATAGTATCCAGGAATATTGGTTTGATAATAATCATTAACTAAGATTTTATCTCTATCTACAGCAATACCAACATCTTCTAAACCAATGTTTTCAATATTCGATTTAATTCCGACAGCAGATAAAACTAAGTCAGCTTCAAGAATTTCTTCACCTTTTTTAGTTTTCACAGTGGCTTTAACGCCTTTTCCTGAAGTATCTACTTTGGTAACTTCAGAAGAAGTCATAATCTTAATACCACTTTTCTTGAATGAACGCTCCAATTGTTTTGAAACCTCTTCATCTTCAACAGGAACAATACTTGGTAAGTATTCAACAATCGTTACTTCAGTTCCCATAGAATTGTAGAAGTAGGCAAATTCTACACCAATGGCTCCAGATCCAACAACGATCATTTTCTTAGGTTGTTTAGGAAGGGTCATCGCTTCTCTATAACCGATAACTTTTTTGCCATCTTGTGGTAAACTAGGTAATTCTCTAGATCGTGCTCCAGTAGCAATGATAATATGATCTGCACTATAGTCTTTCCCGTCAACTTCAACTTTTTTTCCAGGTTTAACTTTTCCGAAGCCTTCAATAACGTCAATTTTATTTTTCTTCATTAAAAATTGAACACCTTTACTCATGCCATCAGCAACACCACGACTGCGTTTTACTACAGCATCAAAATCGTGATCAGCATCTTTAACTTTTAAGCCATAATCTTCGGCATGCTTAAGGTATTCAAAAACTTGGGCAGATTTTAACAAAGCTTTGGTTGGAATACAGCCCCAATTTAGGCAAACTCCACCAAGACTTTCCTTTTCTACAATTGCAGTTTTAAAGCCTAATTGTGAAGCTCTAATTGCAGTTACGTAGCCTCCAGGACCACTTCCAAGTACGATTACATCATATTTACTCATGAGAATATTTTTGTCTGAATTTTTGAGGATACGAAGTTACAAAACCAAATTGTAATATTAAAGGTCATCTGTAAAATGTCTACGCCCTTTTTCTTTACTAAATTTTTCTTGATTGTAAGTAGCAGATTGTCCTTTAGGAATCGATAATGACACCCATTCATTACCTTTCAAAAGTTTTCCTAAAAACACAATTTGACCAACGTGATAAGCATAATGCGCCAATTGTCTGTTGATGGCTTCAGTAATGGTGTGACCTTGATTTCTAATGTAGATGATATCACCTAACTGATTTGTTTGTAATGGTCGTATAGCATCAAACAAACAATTCCAACCTTTGTTCCAATACAGTAATACTTCTGCTTTGGTCTGAAACGAATCAATAAATTCACTATCGCGATGTCTCCAGGTTTTTTCACCATCTTCAGTGAGAAAATTAGTCCATCGACTTAACATATTTCCAGCAATGTGCTTAACAATGATGGCTATCGAGTTAGAATCTTTTACAAATTCTTTTTGTATTTCTCCAAAATTTAATTGTTCTAGGGTTTTATCACCTAAACTTTTGTAATAGTCAAATTGCTTAATGACACTTTCAAGATAAGATGTTTCCATAGTGTTCAAGTTTATACCTTAAAAGTAATACTATAAATGTTTCAAATCTAAAATTTGCTATTGATAGTCTTTATATTGCCATAACGAAGTTTACGAACTCTTGTTATTGATCTTTAGGAATGAACTTTAAAGCCACACCATTGATACAATGACGTTTTCCAGTAGTTGCTCTCGGACCATCATTAAATACATGTCCTAAATGGCCTCCACAAGTAGCACAATGCTCTTCTGTTCTTGCGTAGCCTAAGTCATAATCAACTGAGAACGCGACATTGCCTTCAATTTCTTGATCGAAACTTGGCCATCCTGTACCAGAATCAAATTTGTGTGCACTTTCAAAAAGAGGTGTGTCACACGCAGCACAATGAAAAACACCTTTACGATACTCTTTGTTCAATTCACTAGAAAATGGACGTTCTGTTCCAGCTTGTCTTAGGACATAGAATTGCTCAGGAGTTAGTTCTTGTTTCCATTCGGCTTCAGTTTTAGTGACCTCAAATGTTTCATTGCTCTTTATGTCCTTTTTTTGTGCAACACTATTGCAACTATAAAATAAGGTTATGGTCAATAATAGGATGATTCTATTCATAATGTAGTAGTATTTTTAGCATTTAAGTCGCCATCTATTGTAATAACTTACTTGATAAAAGAAAAAAGTGACTTTTTTGTAAGCGGTTGTGTCCAAAAGTACGGAACGATTTTTGTAATTTTATATAATAATACTAAAACCCATTAACGATGAAATTTAAATACACTATAGTAGCTAGTGGTGCCTTGCTTATTTTCTTATCATGTGCTACAAATCCTTTTACAAATAAAAAAACCTTAGCATTTGTGTCTAACGACCAATTATTTCCTGCTGCGTTTTCTCAGTACGATCAATTTTTAACCGAAAATAAAGTGGTGACTGGAACTTCAGATGCTGATATGATAAAACGTGTTGGACAAAGAATTGCTGTAGCAGCAGAGCGTTGGTTGAATGCAAATGGTCATCAAGGCTATCTAGATGATTACAAATGGGAATATAATTTAGTTGACGATAAAACTGTAAATGCGTGGTGTATGCCTGGTGGTAAAATTGTATTCTATACTGGAATTTTACCAATTGCGCAAAATGAAACTGGGATTGCTGCAATTATGGGCCACGAAGTAGCGCATGCATTGGCAAATCATGGTCAGCAACGTATGAGTGCTGCTTATATTCAGCAGGGTTTAGCTGTAGCTGGTAATATTGCTATAAAAGATGACCAAACACGAGGTATTTTTAATCAGTCCTATGGTATTGGTTCTAATGTGTTAGGAATGTTGCCTTTTAGTAGAAGTCATGAAACACAAGCTGATGAAATCGGATTAACACTAATGGCAGTTGCTGGTTACAATCCTGATGAAGCTGCCGAACTTTGGAAGCGTATGAAAGCTAATAGTGGAGGACAAGCACCACCTGAGTTTTTGAGTACGCATCCATCAAATGATACGCGTATTTCTAACTTACAAAGTTGGGCTCCAGGTGCTAAGGCTGAAGCTAAAAAGTTTGGAATTACATCGTTTAGACCCTTAGGTGAATTTTAAGTATAGTTCACAAAAAAATAGTATTTTAGAAGCTGCTTACTTAAAAGCAGCTTTTTTTATGAAACAACTTCAAAAAGGTAGCTCTAAACTCTTAAATGCTTGGGCGTTTTACGATTGGGCAAATTCGGTATATACCTTAACAATTGCCTCATCCATTTTTCCAATATTTTATGCGGCATTATTTTCATCGAAAGACGAATTAGTTCCTGCATTCGGATTAGAATTTAAGCAAACCGTCTTGATTGAGGTGGTTACTGCGTTTACATTTTTGGTAGTTGCATTTTCTTCGCCAATTTTATCAGGTATAGCCGATTATGTAGGAAACAAAAAGAATTTTATGAAATTCTTCTGCTATGTTGGTGGATTAGGATGTATTGGACTCTATTTTTTTGATGTCTCTCCAGAAATGATTCATTGGAGTATTCTGTTTTACTTTATGGGACTCATAGGATATTGGGGAAGTTTGGTATTCTATAATTCTTATTTGCCAGATATAGCTTACCCAGAACAACAAGACAGCATAAGTGCTAAAGGCTTTAGTATGGGTTACGTAGGCAGTGTTTTGTTGTTAGTACTGAATCTTGCTATGGTCATGTATCCTGAATGGTTTGGATTTGATATTGGTACAACTCAAGAAA
This sequence comes from Bacteroidia bacterium, assembly GCA_030430385.1. Classification (GTDB taxonomy): domain Bacteria; phylum Bacteroidota; class Bacteroidia; order Flavobacteriales; family Flavobacteriaceae; genus Psychroserpens. Next base: position 185,854 of record JAUIFO010000004.1, on the reverse strand, counting down.
GTAAAGATGCAGCATCTTTTGAAGCTATGAAAATTTCGTTTATTACTGTTGGTCTTTGGTGGATTCTCTTTAGTCAGTATAGTTTTTATTGGTTACCTAAAGGTGTTTCTAGCGGACATAAAATTACCAAGGCAGTTGTGTTTAACGGACTAAAAGAACTGAAACAGGTTTGGAATGAATTAAAGCTCGATTTACGTCTCAAACGTTATCTCGTTGCCTTTTTTGTGTTTAGTATGGCTGTACAAACCATTATGCTTATGGCTGTGTATTTTGGAGAAAGAGAAATTGCTTGGGAAACTGATAGCCAGAAAACATTTGGATTAATAGTGAGTATTTTAATCATTCAATTATTAGCTATTATTGGAGCTGTGTTAACATCCAGGGCATCTTCGAAATACGGCAATATTAAAACACTAATTGTCATCAATTTTATTTGGATGTCTTTATGTGTGGTGGCTTTTTTTATGACAGAACCCTTTGAGTTTTATGTTACAGCAGCTTTTGTTGGTTTGGTAATGGGAGGAATTCAAGCGTTAGCAAGATCTACGTATTCTAAATTTTTGCCTGAAACAGAAGATACAACCTCATATTTCAGTTTTTTTGATGTCGCTGAAAAAATAGGAATTGTAATAGGAATGGGCATTTTTGCAATAGTTGATCAAGTAAGCTCAATGCGATATGCCATTTTATTTCTTTTTGTATTCTTTCTTATAGGCATCATTTTATTGTATAGAGTACCTAAAGAAAATTCAGAAAACTAATTAAAAATGCTATGTTTGTGATACACAAATCAATTATCTTATGAAGAAGTTAAGTTACTTATTTACATTATTTATATTATTAACTGCATTCACTTGTGAAAATGAAGCCCTCGAAGGAGAGTTTGCTAATGACGAGAATCCAATTGTTGGTGATTCAAATCCTGATCTTGTTGGTTCTTGGGTTTTATTAGAAATGAATGCCGATATTACATCGACTACAGACTTTCAAGGGATTAACTTTACTTCTGAATTTTCTGTAGCGATAAATGAATCAGATTACATTTTGAATTTTTCTGAATCCAACTATACTGTTGAAGGCGATTATCAGTTAGATGTGTCAACTACTGTAAATGGTGAAACATCAACCTATACCGATTCATATACAGATGTTCAAGGTTCTGGAACGTATTCAACTAGTGGTAATGTGATGACTGTAGATGGCTCTTTCATTGAGTTTACATTTGATGGTATGCCAATGGATGTCGCTCAAGGCGAACAATCGGTAAATTATACCTTAAGTGCAGACGGACAAACTCTAACGTTTAATCAAAATGAAGTTCAAAACACTAATGAAGGCGGTGTAGCTGCTACTACGGAAACTATTTCAACTTCTGTTTGGCAACGTTTATAATTGATTTAGAATGAAACGAAATTTTTACTTCAAGCGATTAAGCGTTCTATCTCTTGTTTTTGTATTTCTAACAGCCTTTACTTGTGATAATGATGATTCTGATGATAACAATCAAGAAGAAGAAATGGAAATCATCGAAGAAGAAGATCCAAGTTTGTTAGGTACATGGAAAATGTCTTACCTCTATACACATACTGTTATTGAAACCACAACTCAAAGCACTACAGATGTAATCAACATTTATATTGCTAATAAGGAATGTGATTATTTCTTGACTTTTGAAGACGAAAATAGTTACAGCTATGAAGGTGATCAAACAAGTAATATCCTTACCGTTTATAGTGATGGAAGTACGAACATGTCGTCAAATGACATTACAGATGCTCAAGGCAACGGATCCTATTCTGTTGATGGTAATGATATGGTATTTCAAGGCGATTTAACAAACCCAGACAATGATATTGATGAGATCTTAACGACTTATGAGTTTAGATCTAATGGTCAATTGTTAGATATTACATATACTTATGTTCAAACCGTTAGTGAAGGTAGTATTCAATCAATTGCTACAACGAGTTCTAGGATAGCTCTACAACGCATTGGAGAAGAGGCAAGCACTTGTACAAATGCTATAATTATGGCGCTTCAAAATAAAGCCGATTTAGACTTGGCTCTTGCTGATGATTATGAACAGTTTTGCTCGGCTTATGTTGCAGCTTTAAACGATCAAATAGTTATTTGTGGTGATGAAGATGGTTTCGTTCAAACTCAAATAGATTCTATTGGAGATTGTTCTTATCAACAGAACTTGAATTGTAATCAGTTGGAAGCCCTTACCCAAACAGCATTCTTAAATTATCAAGATGCTAATGCTTCAAATTATGCTGCATTGTGTAACGCTTATCGTGATGCATTACAAGATCAAATTAATTTTTGTGGAGATGCTTCAGGAGCATTACAATTACTATTAGATGCATTGGGTTCTTGTCAAACATCTAATTCAGAAAGTTATGTCAAACTTGTTATTGACAATGCTGTTAGAACATTTGTTTTTAGTCCAACAAACTCTGATATAGATGGGAATGTGTACTTTAATTTTTGTTTTGAAAATGGTAGTAATAGTCCTTATGTATATCTTTCAGGTAATTTAAATGTGTATAATCAAACAGGATTAGTGACAATCATTTACAGACAAGCAGATGGCACAGAGTATTTTAACTATACGCAAAATTTCCCATTTACGAGTAACCTGATTCAAAATGATAGTGACGGCTTAAAAGGAACCATTTATGGTGTTTTGCAAGACGAATTTAATAACGCTTTACAATTACCTCTTGGAATAATCAATATAAATTATTAATACTAAATATAGCTATGAAAAAATGTACCATGCTGTTGTTGAGCTTAATGTTTTTAACAGCGTTTACTTGTGAAGACGAGCCTTTAGAAGGCGAATTTGATACTCAAAATGAAAACTCTTGTGAAATGGCAGCGCTCAATACGCAAGCTGCTGCACTTGCGTTTTTAGAAGTTAACGAGACCAATTATACTGAATTATGTGTGGCTTACAGAAATGCACTTCAGGCACAAATTCAATTCTGTGGTGATCCTGATGGGACATTGCAAGCACAAATTGAAAGTATTGGCGATTGTGGATCAACAAATAATGATTCGTGTGAAACAGCGACTGCTTTAGCAGATGAAGCAGAAGCAGCTTATAACGAAAATACTACAGACACAGACTTATGTAATGCTTATAAGGCTGCGCTGCAAAATAAAATCGCTGCTTGTGGTGATTCAGATGGGAGTATTCAAAGTATTATTGATGGTTTAGGAAATTGTGCGTTTGCTAGTGGTTCTGGCATTTTGAGTGTTACCACAGGAACATTGAACATCTCTTTTATTTCTAATAGTGCAACTTTAAACTCTGGAGTGGTGATTGTTAGTGGAAGTAATACAGAACAAGGAGCTGATTATCACATTTATTTTGAAGTACCTGAAGGCACAACAGGAGTTGATGTGATGCAGAATTTTAAGTTAACGCTTAATGGTGGAGAATACTTTCCAAATACAGATGGTTTTGATGATTTCACGAACACCATTACAGTAAATTCTGGTGGTACTATTCAAGGTACTTTTGGTGGTATTGTAACCAGATTAGATGGAGCCGATTTAAGTTTATCACAAGGTATGGTAGATATGGAGTACTAACGTTTTAAGTTTTTAAATAAGTTTAAAGCCAAATCATAACGATTTGGCTTTTTTTATGGCTCAAAATCAACAAATTATAATTTGCTATCTTTAATAAAAATTGTGTTATGAAAAAGCTAGGAATACTTTGTTTGCTGTTATGTTTTCTAGTAGCTTCTAAATGTGACAATGAACCTCTGGAAGGAGAATTTGCTACAGAAGAAGAAACGTCTTGTGTTTTTGCTGCTGAAAATGTAACAAATGCTGCCATAGCTTTTTCTCAAGCCACTGATGAAACTTACGAACAGTTGTGTTTAGCCTACAAAACTGCTATTCTAAATCTAATTCAGCTTTGTGGAGATCCTGATGGAAGTTTACAAGCTTTATTAGATAGTTTAGGCGATTGTATTCCAGATTCGCAAATAGATACTTGTGCTGAAGCTACTGCAGCAGCAGCTATTGCTCAAGCAGCATTTAGTCAAGCTACATCAGAGACCTATTACGATCTTTGTATTAGTTATAGAGAAGCACTACTGACTTTAATTGAATTTTGTGGTCCTGATAGTGAAACACTATCTATATTGAATGACTTAGGAAATTGTCTTGATAGTGCCAACGCCGAAGGTTTTATGAGAGTAACTGCTGGCACTTTAAATTTAGAATTTGATATCATTAATGTTTTTGAAGATGGTAATTTGCTTGAAGTTACAGGTGAAACAGGGTCGCCAACATATCACATCATCTATTTTGAAATTAATCTTGGTGAAACAGGTGATGATATTATAAATGATTCCTTTAAGTTCAACTTTACGTCGCAATATTTTCCATCTACACAAGGCTTTAATGGCTTTACATCTACAATTACAACCAATTCGCCAGGTAATATTATTGGTACTTTTAATGGAATTGTAACAAATGCACAAGGCATCAATCTTAACCTAACATCAGGTGAGATTAGTGTGCTCTACTAAGGGTATAAAAAAAACACAAACTTCAAAAAGAAACCTGTGGTTTTATATAGTGTGATAAGTCTTAGTTACTAATGCTTCCTGAGCCTGAAACCTTAGTATCTTCTTTTTTAGGATTACCTCGATATTCAATATCTCCAGAACCAGCAACTCTAGCGTATAGTGATTCATTACTTACTACTTCTGCGTCACCTGATCCAGCAATGGAAACTTCAGTATGATTAGCTTGTAATTTAAAGCCGTGAAAATCTCCTGAACCTGCTACTTTAGCAACCAATTTATTAGTGTTTCCCTTTAAGGTCAAGTCGCCAGAGCCAGCGATATTTCCGGTTACAGATGATGCTTGAATGTTTAAAACGATATCTCCTGATCCTGCTAGTGCAACCTTGAGATCTGAAGCATTGATAACATCTTTATTCCATAAGTCTCCAGAGCCAGCTAAAGCAACTTTGCTTATGTCTTGAAAAGGAATCGTGATTTTTATTGTTCTGTTATTACTTGGTCGTAAATAAACATTCTTTTGGGTTTTAATAATTAAGTTATTGTCCTTTACTTCAGTGATGATATAGTCTAGAAGATTAGACTCGCCTTCTAATGTAATATTACCTTCAGTTCCAGCTACAAGTATGTAGTCGAATGATCCAGCACATTTAATGCCGTCGTAATCTGAAGTTGATCTGTTGATCGTTGTCATGTTTCCGTTTCCTTTTATTTTTTTATCAGCAAAGCTAAATGTGATTGTAAATAAAAGTGCAGTTAATAAAAGTGATGTTTTCATTTGTATTTATGTTTTGTGTATTTGTAATTAATTTCTTTTGAAAGTAACGCTTCCGTATTCAGAACTTATTCTGATTAAATTTCCGCTACCAGAATTACCATAATAACCTTGATAGTATTTATCTGAAGATTCAATACGCTTTTTTGTAAATTCAAAAGTATCAGTATCACGAAGTGAAGCGTACTCTAAGTCAATGTCAAAATTAAAATGGTAAGCAGGATCGTAGCCTATAGTAATACCATTGTAATCTGATTCAATATCAATATTTCCAGCATTGGCAGCCATTTTTTCAATTTTTATAGAACCATAATCTGCTTTAATACTTACATTTTTATAAATAGTGCCAAGTCTTAAGGTTAAATAATCACCATTACCTTCAACATTATTGGCATTGTTTACTTTTAAAGAACCATAATCACAATTGTAAGAGATGTTTTCTGCGACTTCAACTTCAGACTTTGTATAATCTGCATTGATGCTCAAATCCTTAGCCTTTCCAACGGTATAACCACTGTAATCGGCATTAATTCGGCCACTTTTAATGTATTCAAAATAGGAATTGTTCGTGTAATCAAACTGAATATCATTGTTATCTGCCATGAGTTCTTTAGTTGTGATCTTACCATAATCACAATTAATATCAGCACGACCTTCAAGTTTATCAAGTGTAATGCTTCCGTAGTCATTGTTCAAGTCAACATTATTAGTGATTGGTAAATTGATCACATAATTAACCTCCATATTAACATTGTTGTTCTTTCCCCAATTCCACCATGAACTCGATTTAGACTTACTAAAATGGGTTTTAGCGTATACTACTGAAGACGACGCGTTGAACTCTATATCAATATCGTCTAGCTTGTCTTGAACCTTTTCAAGATCATTGCCATTTGTTTTGATGTGAACTTCAATGCTTACCGTAGAGCCTTCATATGTAACAATGTCAATGTTTCCATAGCTATTGTCTACTTTCAGTGTGGCATCTGAATCTACTGTAAATTCTTTTTTGATGGTCTTTTCCTTAGTATGTTTTCCAGACCATTTTCCATAGTTGCCAGCTAATGCCACACTTGGAATAAGCAGCAGTGTAAATATAAGTTTGTATAGTAATTGTGTTTTCATAGTTGTAGTTATTTATATGCTTTTGAATATCTTGTTAATAGTTCGTTTTTGTATTGATTGTTGTGTTTTATAAGGTGTTATGTGAATCCTGATTCGCTTTTAATTGTTTTACGTCTTCAATATTTTGTAATACGGTTTGTAAGACATCTATTCTTGTTTGAAAGTTTGAGATCATAGCATAGATGATACGCTTGTCATCACCACTTTCGGTTAAGTCTTCTTTTAAGCGATTGTAATCCTTTTCAAGCAAGCTTAATTCTTTCATAGCATCGTAAATAAGCTCTTCAGTTTCTGGTGAACGTTGCGTTTCAAGAGTTGCCAATTCATTTTCAATAGCGAGTGTGAAAAAATCTTGAGTTTTTGAAAGTTCTGGTGAAACATTCGCTAGATCTCTTAATTCAGATTCCTGAGATTGTAACACGTTAAAGATGCTTAGACACAGTACAATTGAAGCTGCAATAGCTAAAATTGGTTTCCAAAAAGGTTTAGCTTTTGGTTGCAATTCAACGATGTTCTGTTGCTTTTGCTGTTGTTGTAACTTTTCTAAAAAGCGATGTTGATGCCCTTCATTTGGTGTTTCAATATCAAAGGTCTCGTCAAGACTTTCGAAAAGTAAATCTATGTTGTCTTTTTTCATATCAGTTGTATTAAGAGGCTAAAGACGCGAATTTTTTTCTTAAACTATCCTTAGCTCGTGATATCATTGTTCTACAATTAGCATTTGAAATGTTCATGATCTCACAAATTTCTTCATAATCATAGCCTTCAATCAAATGCAGTGTTAATCCCATTCTGTAATTATCTTTTAATGATTTCATTATTTCTAAAACTTGTGTTGCTTTCATATTTGAAAACTCATAATGTTCAGTAATTCCAGACTGATCTTCAACTTTATAGAGCACATCATCAATCGGTGTTTCATCATATTTAGTATTCTTTTTGTAATGATGAATGCTGTTATTGATAACGATTCGTTTTAACCAAGATCCAAATGTTTTTATCTCATTAAGATTATCTAATTTGGTAAAAGCGGTTAAAAATGATTCTTGCATAATATCTTCAGCTTCAAAACGATCTTTAACAATTCTGAACGATGTATTATACATGGCGTTGTAATATCTGTTATAGACTTCCATTTGCGCATTCTGGTTGCCCGATTTACAAAGCTGCAATAACTGCTCTATATTTTGATTGGTTAGTGTCAAAAAACAAATGCTTTATTATAGAGATGACACTGAAATAACTTTGTTACACTTTTTGAAAAAAAAGTTTCGTGTGGCAGGTTGCGTATTGGCATAACTATTGAAATTATATAAAGGTAAAGAATTGCTTTAACAGTGTAAGTTGTTGATAAACAAGACCAAAAGCGATTTTCATAATAATTAAATTGAAATATCTTCTGTTAATATAATGACAGAATGACCAAAAATATACTATGGCGAAATCTAATTTCATAAAGCTTGACAGTTTGTCATTACAGGATTTTGATGAAAATTCAGAATTAATCCCTTTAATGACTCCCGAAGATGAAGCAGAAATAAATAATGAATTACTCCCTGAATCTCTTCCAATTTTACCATTGCGAAATACCGTTTTGTTTCCAGGTGTTGTAATTCCTATTACTGCTGGACGAGATAAATCGATTAAACTTATCAGTGATGCCAATAAAGGCGGAAAGGTTATTGGTGTGGTTTCACAAAAAGATGAGACCATTGAAGATCCTACCAAATCTGATATCTATAAAACAGGAACTGTAGCCAGAATTCTTAAGGTGCTTAAAATGCCTGATGGTAATACGACCATCATTATTCAAGGTAAAAAGCGTTTTGAAATTCAGGATATTGTGTCTGAAGACCCTTATCTTACAGCAACTGTTAAAGATGTTCCTGAAGCTAAACCTGCGCCAAAGAACGAGGAGTTTTCAGCAATTATAGAATCCATTAAAGATTTGTCGCTTCAGATCATAAAGGATAGTCCAAACATTCCTACTGAAGCATCCTTTGCTATCAAGAATATAGAAAGCAATTCGTTTCTAGTAAATTTTGTGTCTTCTAATATGAATCTATCCGTTAAGGAAAAGCAAGACTTGTTAGAGATCAACGACCTAAAAGAGCGTGCACTTACAACCTTAAAGTTGATGAATGTTGAGCTTCAAAAGTTGGAACTGAAAAATGATATTCAGTCTAAGGTGCAAAGCGATATGAATCAGCAACAGCGTGAATATTTCTTGCACCAACAAATGAAAACCATACAAGAGGAGCTTGGAGGCGTGTCTTCTGGTGAAGAGATTGAAGAGATGCGACAACGTGCTAAATCAAAAAAATGGGATAATAAAGTTGCCGAACATTTTGATAAAGAGCTCGCTAAAATGCAACGTATGAATCCTCAGGTTGCAGAATATTCAATTCAGCGTAATTACTTGGACTTGTTCTTAGACTTGCCTTGGAATGAGTTTAGTAAAGATAATTTTGATCTAAAACGCGCTATGAAAATTCTAGATCGCGACCATTACGGTTTGGATGATGTTAAAAAGCGCATTATTGAGTATTTGGCAGTTTTAAAACTTCGAAACGACATGAAATCTCCAATCCTATGTTTGTATGGACCTCCTGGAGTTGGAAAAACATCGTTAGGAAAATCTATTGCTGAAGCTTTAGGTAGAGAATATGTGAGAATGTCGCTTGGTGGTTTGCGTGATGAAGCCGAGATTCGTGGACATCGTAAAACCTACATTGGTGCGATGCCAGGACGTATCATTCAGAGTTTAAAGAAAGCTCAAACCTCAAATCCTGTGTTTGTCTTAGATGAAATCGATAAGTTATCAAACTCACATCAAGGTGATCCTTCTTCTGCAATGCTAGAAGTTTTAGACCCTGAACAGAACAGTGAATTCTACGATAATTTCCTTGAAATGGGCTTCGATTTATCAAAAGTCATGTTTATCGCTACCTCTAATAGTCTAAATACCATTCAGCCAGCATTACGTGACCGAATGGAGATCATTAATGTTACAGGTTATACCATTGAAGAAAAGGTTGAAATAGGAAAGCGTCATTTGTTGCCAAAACAGCTTAAAGAGCATGGTTTAAATGATAAGCATTTAAAAATAGCAAAACCTCAATTAGAAAAAATAGTTGAAGGTTATACACGTGAATCTGGAGTTAGAGGACTTGAAAAGCAAATTGCAAAAATGGTACGTTATGCGGCTAAAAATATTGCTATGGAAGATCCTTACAATATTAAAGTAAACAATGATGACATCATTGAGGTGTTAGGTCCACCACGTTTAGAACGTGATAAATATGAAAATAATGATGTTGCTGGTGTGGTAACTGGTTTGGCGTGGACTAGAGTTGGAGGTGATATTTTATTCATAGAATCTATTCTTTCAAAAGGGAAAGGGAATCTAACCATTACTGGAAATTTAGGAAAAGTAATGAAAGAGTCTGCTACCATTGCTATGGAATATATTAAAGCTAATGCTGATGAGTTTGGTATCAATTCAGAACTATTTGATAAGTACAATGTGCATATTCACGTGCCTGAAGGTGCAACACCTAAAGATGGACCGAGTGCTGGAGTTACCATGCTTACGTCGTTAGTATCATTATTTACACAACGAAAGGTAAAGCGTAGTATTGCTATGACAGGAGAGATTACTTTACGAGGAAAAGTATTACCAGTTGGAGGAATTAAAGAGAAAATTTTAGCCGCTAAACGCGCAAAAATTAAAGAAATTTTACTCTGCGAAGACAATAAAAGAGACATAGAAGAAATAAATCCCTTATATTTGAAAGGTTTAAAATTTCATTATGTCAAAGAAATGAGTGACGTTTTGAAATTAGCATTAACTAATCAAAGGGTCAAAAATGCTAAAAAACTTTAGATTAATAGCTTTAAGTTTTGTCATATTTGCTTCATGTTTTGAGGCTATATCGCAAACCGAAACGTTTAAAGATGTACTCCTAAATGGGAAACCAGCCAAACTCAATTTAGTGACAGGCGAGGTGACTTACGTTACTGGAGAAGTTGCTACAAACAGAACGGCTAAAAAGCTCAAAGATTCCGTATTATCTTCTCGAACAGAAATCAAAACCAACTTAATTGTGGATATGCCATCAGTTTCTGAATATAATGACGATGAAATGAATGAAGAAGTATCTGTTACTCAAATGCCTAAAGTAGCTGAAACGACTATGGAGACTCAAAGTACTGAGACTGCTAACAACTTAGATACTGATGCAACTAGGATTGCTGAGACTGTCAAAGCATCTGTTGTCGTAGAAGAAAGTTCTAAAAAAGCACAAGAAGTTGCTGAGCATTATCACATAGTCAACAAAAATGAGACTTTATATTCTTTAGCGAAACGTTACAATACGACGGTTGGTAAAATTCTTATCGCCAATAATTTAGAGACTACAATAATAAAAGAAGGCCAAAAATTACTTATTTATAGTGCTAGCGCTTCTACTCAAACACCACTTGTAAAATGGACAGTGAGTAAAGGTGATACGCTAATTGGTATTGCTAAACAGCATAATACGACTGTTGCAGACATCAAAGCAATAAATAATCTTAGAAGTGATACTATTAAAATAGGGCAAGAGCTAAAAATTCAGCAGAATTCAGAAGTTGCTAAAAAATAAAACATCCAACTAGACGTTTTAAGATAGATTTATTTACTTTGCACTCCTGTATGCTAAAGAAGATTACCACGTTTATTTGTTTGGTTACGACACCTTTACTGTTTGCCCAAGTTGGTGGTGAATCTACATTCCAATTTTTGAACTTAATATCGTCTCCCCGTCAAGCTGCACTTGGAGGTAAAGTCATTACCAATTACGATTATGATGTTACTAGCGGTTTATTTAATCCTGCGACCATTAATGATGAAATGGACAATCAGTTGGCGGTAAACTATTCTAGTTATTTGGCTGGTATAAGTTATGGAACTGCGGCTTATGCTTATACTTGGGATAGACATGTAAATACCTTGCATATTGGAATGACCTATATTAACTATGGTGAGTTTGAAGGTTATGATCTCAATGGTGTTTCAACAGGAACCTTTACTGGAAATGAAGCTGCTTTATCATTAGGTTATGCTTATAACATTCCATATACCGATTTTTTTATTGGTGCTAATTTTAAAATGATTACCTCTAAATTAGAACAATACAATTCTATTGGATTAGCTACAGATCTGGGAGCTATGTATATTAATGAGAGACTTGATTTTCATGCTGCATTAGTTATACGAAATTTAGGAACACAAGTCGTAACTTATGCTGGACTTAGAGAAAAACTGCCTTTAGAAATAACTTTAGGTTTATCGCAAACGCTTGAAAATGTCCCACTAAGATGGCATTTAACACTCGAAAATTTGCAAACTTGGCCAATAGCAACTTCAAATCCAGCTAGAGCGACAACAGATTTAGACGGAAATCAAACTCAAGAGGAGGTAGGATTTCTTAATGAAGTTTTACGTCATACCATTCTTGGAGCAGAATTATTTCCAGATCGCGGATTTAGCCTTAGATTAGGCTATAACTTTAGAAGAGCAGAAGAATTGCGATTGGAAGAACAACGTAACTTTTCTGGGTTGTCTTTTGGAATCGGAATTAAAATGAATAAAATGCGAATTAGTTATTCGCACGCTAGATATACAAGTGCCTCAAATACAAATTTTTTCGGACTTCAAATTGATTTGAGATAATGGAAAGAATCACCATAGCTATTGATGGATTTTCATCTACAGGAAAAAGTACTGTTGCTAAACGACTTGCTAAAGCCCTAGGCTATATTTATGTAGATTCTGGTGCGATGTATCGTGTCGTTACCTTGTATGCTATGCAACACAATTTTATCAATAAATCTTCATTTGATGAAGACGGCTTGGTTGCAGACTTGAATAAAATCCATATTAGCTTTCAATTTAATGACCATTTAGGGTTTGCTGAAGTGTATTTAAATGGAACAAATGTTGAAAAACAGATTCGTACATTAGAAGTTTCGCAGTTTGTAAGTCAGATAGCCACAGTTTCAGAAGTAAGACAGCAACTAGTGAAACAACAACAGCAAATGGGTGTTGATAAAGGTGTAGTTATGGATGGAAGAGATATAGGTACTGTTGTTTTTCCTAATGCCGAATTAAAACTATTTATGACTGCTTCAGCTGAAACAAGAGCGCAGCGTCGTTATGATGAGTTACTAGAGCGTGGTGATGAAGTAACTTATGAAGACGTCTTAAACAATGTTCAAACACGAGATCGTATTGATTCAACTCGTGAAGATTCGCCTTTAACTATGGCCAAAGATGCCATTAAAATCGATAATTCTAATATGGATCTAGAACAGCAATTTGAGTATATATATCAATTAACACGAGACAGAATATCTCAGGTTAGTAAATAAAAAAAACCACTGTACTTAGAGGATCTCAGTGAACAGTGGTCTTTTTTTAAAATTTAGTCTTATGCGTTAGGAATGATAAGCTCTTGGTCAGGATAAATCAAATCCGGATTTTTAAGAATATCGGTATTCGCTTCAAATATAGTCTTGTACTTCATAGCATCACCATAATAATGTTTGGCTATTTTTCCTAAAGTTTCACCACTTTGCACAGTGTGTCTGTGATAAACAGATTCATCAGCTACTTTAATGTCTGCCATAATATCTGTTGGGTTTTCACCACCAATGGCTTTAATATTGTCCCAAAGTAGGTTTTTTTCATACTGCGTTTTGGCAGTACCCCAAACTTTTAAGACACCATTTTCTTCAACCACATTACCATCTTGAATGTTTAATTTTTCACCTAAGTCTAGTACGCTTTGGTATTTTGCTTTGACCATAATATTTTGTTTTAGTTTTAGTGTTAATATGTACAGTAAAGATATCAATTTATATGCCAAAAAATCAATTAGTTAGCTTGGTTTTTTCAAAAATTGAGGTAGATATTTGAAAATCATTTTCTTTAGGTGCTAAATGTTTGTTTTATTGATTAATAAGTCTTATTTTTGCGCTCCTTTTAGCGAAATTGAAAGACAAAAGGAAAGAACTAAATTGAAACAATAACACTTCTGTGTAACATCGCTTTAATCTTTCAGAACTACACAGAATACAAATTTTAATTCAGACATGTCTGAAAAAGAAACAAAAAACGCTGAGGTAGAAGCTACTGAAGCAGCAACTGCAGAAGCTACAGCAGTTGAGACTCCAAAAGTATCTGAGTCACAAAAAGATCCAAAGAAATTTTTAGAAGAGTTTAACTGGCATAACTACGAAGAAGGTATCGATCCTGTAGATGATAAGCAGTTAGAGGAATTTGAAAAATTAGTTGCTGAAAACTTCGTTGATACATTAAACGATGAGGTTGTTGAAGGTGAAGTGGTTCATATTACTGACAGAGATGCTATCATTGACATCAACGCTAAATCTGAAGGTGTAATTTCTCTTAATGAGTTCCGTTACAACCCAAATTTAAAAGTTGGTGATAAAGTAGAAGTATTAATTGACGTTCGTGAAGACGCAACAGGTCAGTTAGTATTATCTCACAGAAAAGCTAGAGTAATTAAAGCTTGGGATCGTGTTAACAATGCACACGATACAGGTGAAATTGTAAATGGTTTTGTAAAATGCAGAACTAAAGGAGGTATGATCGTTGACGTATTTGGAATCGAAGCCTTCTTACCAGGTTCTCAAATTGATGTGAAACCAATTAGAGATTATGATCAATACGTGAATAAAACTATGGAATTCAAAGTTGTGAAAATCAACCACGAATTTAAAAACATCGTTGTATCTCACAAAGCGCTTATTGAAGCTGATATTGAAGAACAAAAGAAAGAAATCATTGGTCAATTAGAAAAAGGTCAAGTATTAGAAGGTACTGTTAAGAATATTACGTCTTATGGTGTATTCATCGACCTTGGTGGTGTTGACGGATTAATTCACATTACAGATTTATCTTGGTCTAGAATCAATCATCCAAATGAGATTGTTGAGTTAGATCAAAAGCTTAACGTGGTGATCTTAGACTTCGATGAAGATAAGTCTAGAATCCAGTTAGGTCTTAAACAATTAAGCAAGCATCCTTGGGAAGCTTTAGGTGAAGAGGTTAAAGTTGGAGATAAAGTTAAAGGTAAGGTTGTTGTAATTGCTGATTATGGTGCATTTGTTGAAGTAGAAGAAGGTGTTGAAGGATTAGTTCACGTAAGTGAAATGTCTTGGTCTACACATTTACGTTCTGCTCAAGATTTCGTATCTGTTGGTGATGAAATCGAAGCTCAAATCTTAACTCTTGATAGAGAAGATCGTAAGATGTCTCTTGGAATTAAGCAATTAACTCCAGATCCTTGGACAGATATTACATCTAAGTATCCTGTAGGTTCTAAGCATACAGGTATTGTACGTAACTTTACAAACTTTGGTGTGTTTGTGGAATTAGAAGAAGGTATTGATGGATTAATTTATATCTCAGATTTATCTTGGACTAAGAAAATCAAGCATCCATCAGAATTCTGTAATGTAGGTGATAACTTAGAAGTTGTAGTATTAGAATTAGATGTTGAAGGACGTAAATTATCTTTAGGTCACAAACAAACTACAGATAATCCTTGGGATAAATACGAAACTGAGTTCGCATTAGGAACAACGCACAATGCTGCAATTACTGAAATTGTTGATAAAGGTGCTACTATCGAATTTAACGAAGATATCGTTGCATTCATTCCTTCTCGTCACTTAGAAAAAGAAGATGGTGGTAAATTGAAAAAAGGAGAAACTGCAGACTTCAAGATCATTGAGTTCAATAAAGAATTCAAAAGAGTTGTAGCGTCTCACACTGCAATCTTTAAAGAAGAGGAAATCGCTAATGTAAAAGCTGCTGCTAAAAAAGCAGAAGCTCAAGCAGCTGAAGCAAAACCAACTTTAGGTGATGCTAACGATGCTTTACAAGCGCTTAAAGATAAAATGGACGGAAAGAAATAATTTCCCAACCTTTTTAAAAATTAAAAGCCTTTCAGAAATGAAAGGCTTTTTTTGTTTGTATGAGTTTCTTTTCACTTCTAAATATTTGCATTACCTTTGTATACCAAATACGTTTGGAAACTTTATGAGTCAAAAAGTGTTACTTAATGCTAAAGAGGTTAACATCATTCTTCATCGATTGGCTTGTCAACTTATTGAAAATCACAACGACTTTTCTGAAACTGTTTTAATTGGATTGCAACCACGTGGTACGTTCCTAGCGAATCGTCTAGCAGCAATGCTTAAAAACGATTACAAGATAAAGAACATTCAATTAGGTCATTTAGACATCACTTTTTTTAGGGATGACTTCAGACGTGGTGAAAAAATATTGGAAGCCAATACCACAGATATAAATTTTTTAGTTGAAGGAAAAAACATCGTTTTTATAGATGATGTCTTGTATACAGGACGAAGTATTAGAGCGGCATTAACAGCCATTCAATCCTTTGGAAGACCTAATGAAATAGAATTGTTGACTTTAATCGATAGACGATTTAGCAGACACTTGCCAATTCAGCCAAATTATAGAGGCCGACAAGTAGATGCTATAAATAAAGAAAAAGTAAAAGTAAACTGGGTTGAGAACGAAGGTGAAGATTCAGTATATTTAATAGATTAGTAGAATTAATTATGAGCGAACTAAGTGTAGATCACTTATTGGGAATAAAATATCTTAACAAAAAAGATATTCAATTAATTTTTGAAACTGCAGATCATTTCAAGGAAGTCATCAATAGGCCAATCAAAAAAGTGCCTTCACTCAGAGATATTACTATCGCAAATTTATTTTTTGAAAATTCTACTAGAACAAAACTATCATTCGAGTTAGCCGAAAAACGTTTATCGGCAGATGTCATCAACTTTTCTGCATCTCAGTCGTCTGTTAAAAAAGGTGAAACCTTAATTGATACTGTAAATAATATCTTATCTATGAAAGTAGATATGGTAGTTATGCGTCATCCTAATCCTGGAGCAGGTGTCTTTTTATCACAACACGTGAACGCAAAAATCATCAATGCAGGAGATGGTGCTCATGAACATCCAACTCAAGCCTTATTAGATAGCTATTCTATTAGAGAACGCTTAGGAACTGTAACCAATAAAAACATTGTGATTGTTGGTGATATTCTTCACAGTCGTGTAGCATTGTCTAATATTTATGCCTTAAAATTGCAAGGTGCTAATGTGATGGTTTGTGGTCCAAAAACCTTATTGCCAAAATACATTAGTAATCTTGGCGTGAAAGTTGAAACAAACCTCAAAAAAGCATTAGAATGGTGTGATGTTGCTAATATGCTTCGTGTGCAAAACGAGCGAATGGATATTAGTTATTTTCCATCTACCAGAGAATATGCACAACAATATGGAGTAACAAAGGCGTTATTGAATTCTTTAGATAAAAGCATTACGATCATGCATCCTGGACCAATTAATAGAGGTGTAGAGATTACGAGTGATGTTGCCGATTCTGATCAGGCCATTATTTTGGACCAAGTAGAAAATGGTGTTGCTATTAGAATGGCTGTGATCTATTTGTTAGCTTCTAAAATAAAACACTAAGATTATGATTATAGATAAAGATGGTAACACAACCATAGTTACTCAAGAGAAATCTTCGGTTGTAGAACTTGTAAAAAAATTAAGCGCTTCTTACGATAGCTTTAAGAATAATAATATCATTGTGAATTTAACAACTTTAGATAAAGTGACCTTACCTGAAATTGTTGAGTTCCTTCAAATTTCTAATACACATCGAAAAGCAAAACATTCTTTTGTAATTGTGACCAATAAAGCGAATCTTGATGAAATGCCAGATGAAATTATTGTTGTACCAACCACACAAGAAGCTTATGATATTATCGAAATGGAAGAGATGGAACGTGATCTAGGATTCTAATGTCAATGAAACTTACCATTCTTGGCTGTTACAGCGCAACACCTCGAACCAATACCAATCCGACAGCTCAAATTTTAGAGATTAAAAACCACATGTTTTTAATTGATTGTGGTGAAGGTACTCAGGTTGAACTTAGACGCAATAAAGTAAAGTTTAGCAGAATAAAGCACATTTTTATTTCGCATTTGCATGGCGACCATTGCTTTGGTTTAGTAGGTTTGATTTCTACATTTCGGTTATTGACGCGTGAAGCCGATTTACATATTTATGCACCAAAAGGATTGAAAGAGGTGATAACCCTTCAAATGAAATTGGCTGATTCTTGGACTAATTATAATCTGTATTTCCATGAGTTAAGTGCAACAACTTCAGAATTGATTTTTGAAGATGATAAGGTTGAAGTATATACCATTCCTTTAGATCATCGTATTTATACAAACGGATTTTTATTCAGAGAAAAAACAGGTGAACGTAAGTTAGATATGAATGCTGTTTTAAACGAAGACATCGATGTGGCTTACTATAGAAAATTAAAACAAGGTGCTGATGTTCCCAATAAAAAAGGGGAACTTGTTGCTAACAGAAGTGTTACCAAAGCGCCAAAAGCTCCTAAAAGTTATGCGTTTTGTAGTGATACAGCTTATAATGAAGCCATGATTCCTATTATAAAAGAGGTTGATGTCTTATATCACGAATCGACGTTTGTTGAAAAACATTCAAAATTAGCGGCTCCTACAAAACATTGTACAGCCAAACAAGCGGCAAGTATTGCAAAACAAGCCAATGTTGGTACGTTAATTCTTGGTCATTATTCAACCAGATATGATGACTTATCTGAGTTTAAATCTGAAGCAGAAACCATTTTCAATAATGTTCTGTTGGCTAAAGATGGTAGGCAGTTTACCTTTGAGTGAGTTGTAAATCAAATTCTTCAAGGCCTTCCATCCATTCAATTGCTTCATCTATAGTATCACAACGTTTAAGACTTTTCTTAAAGAATTGTTTTTCAATTGTAGCATTCATATAGTTAACCGTATTATAAGTTACGATTGCAGTTGCTACAAGATAATTATGATCAT
This sequence comes from Bacteroidia bacterium, assembly GCA_030430385.1. GTDB lineage: Bacteria > Bacteroidota > Bacteroidia > Flavobacteriales > Flavobacteriaceae > Psychroserpens. The sequence continues at coordinate 167,398 of JAUIFO010000004.1, read as the reverse complement.
TGTTAAAGTCTAACCATAGTTGTGGATCGAACGAATATGAGTTAATTCTATTAGCGATATATCCAATACGCATATCTTCGGTAATCAAGTTTGAAAAAGTACTTATAATATCACTTACTAAAGCATGATCAACATGAATGCCTTCGTTCAATTCTGAAATTATTAGATGCTCTGTAATGTAGAAAGTTCCGAAGTTGAGGGTAACTTTTTTATATTCTAATAGTTCAGAATATTTACTTTTTTCGAAGGTCATAATTAGGGATTATTATGTAATTTTATAGGGATTATTTGCATAAAGAAACAAAATATAATTTAAGTATACAATTTGAATCATGAATACGGACTTAGGTGATTATAGAAAATCTTATGAAAAGCAAGAACTCTTAGAAACGTATTTGAGTGATAACCCTATGGAAGTATTTCAAAAGTGGTTTCACGAAGTTGATACTAATTTTGATGTAGGTGAAACCAATGCAATGACCTTGAGTACCTTAGGATTGGATGGGTTTCCGAAGAGTAGAGTAGTGCTCTTAAAGAAATTTACCTATGAAGGTTTTATTTTTTATACCAATTATGAAAGTGAAAAAGGTTTAGCTATAGCCAATAATCCAAAAGTATGCCTATCGTTTTTCTGGCCACAAGCTGAACGTCAAGTTATAATTAAGGGTGAAGCTGAAAAAATTGCTGAAAATTTAAGTGATGGCTATTTTGACTCTAGACCTCGAGGAAGTCAGTTAGGTGCTCTAGTCTCTCGTCAGAGTGAAGAAATAGAAAGTAGAGCAGCCTTAGAGGAAAGACTTAAGAAATTAGAAGTGCGTTATGAAGGTAAATCCATTCCTAGACCAAAATTTTGGGGCGGATTTATTGTTAAACCTTCTGAAATAGAATTTTGGCAAGGCAGACCAAATCGGTTACACGATAGAATACGTTACCGATTGGATGAAGACCTTAATTGGACACGTCATCGATTAGCACCTTAAATTTTTCTTCTTATCTAACAGAACCCTTAAGCTATAACGGGTTTGTAATGTTTGGGTTTATCAGGTAAAACCCATTACTTGGAAAATACACATCGTTAGTTACAGAGGAGTAGAAGAAAACTTTGTCATCTTTAGCAAAATATTTTGAAGATCCTTGTATTTGTTGCGTGTTAACAATACCTAATGTATTAAGTTCATTATGCTCAAAAATTCTAAATTCATCTAAACTTGGAAACTCTGTTGCGCGCAACAATCTATTTTGATATTCAAAAACATTTTCAGTAGTATAGCTACCAGAGGGAACAACAGCTGTAAACGTATTGTTAGTATCGTCAAAATATTTTAATTCATAAATTGGAAACGTTTGAATAATGAAAGAGGATATGTATGAATTATTTTGATAGTTATAGTCTGCATCCGAATAAAACTCAGTATTATCAGTAGTAAGAGCACTCCAGGTATCAGTAGTAATATCATAGCTGTATAAATCGGTATAGAATGGATCAGTTATGCCATAGCCTTCTTTACCTTTTCCGTAGATGATTTGATTATCATGAAAGAAAAAAGCAGGACTTACTCTGTACTGATTGAAGCTTGGAGGAACAATCGGTTCAATATTAAATGCATTTAAATTAATTTTATAAAATTGGTTACCAGTTGAAAAGTTCGACAAGAACACATATAGAAATCCATTATCAGTTATAGTTTCTCTAAAATCATAACCAGAGAATGAAACCGAGTTAATTTTAGTCCATGCTCTAGTAGTATAATCTAATTCGTAAAGAAAGTTTAGAGGTGTGCCATTTTCATCTTCACCATCTGATGCAATTGTATACGATTTATCATTATAGTGTCTAATGTTAGCCAAAGGTGAAATGTTATCCTTTGTATGTAAAATATATTGAGAATCAATTACAATATTAGTATTCAAACTTGCTTGCATTTCAGCAACTTCATATGTAACCTTGTAAATTTCAAAATCTTCATAAGGTCCATATGGAACTCTAATACGAGCTAAAGTATTATTTTCTATAGATTCTGTATGAGCAATAATTTCATCATTAATGATAAATTGACCATTTTCAGAATCACCACTAAAATTAATACCTTCAATTTCCATAATCCCACCAACACTTACTACTTGATCAGTGCTTGCTATTTCAGGTGTACGCAGTGTCATTAATTGTTGAGCGCTAGTTTGTTGAAGTTGCGCATGAATTTCAACATCTATAGTTTGCGTTGTTAACGAATTAGGAATTCTAATTTGAACAGAATCTCTAGTAGTTTCCATAATATCTGCAGAAATACCATTAAGGTTCACTTGGATATAACTAAAGTCATTGTCAAAATTTTCGCCATAGATCCAAACGTCTTCATTAAATGAAACAATAGGTTTTTCAACTCCAGTAATATGTGGAGCTTTTAATTGGAAATCGGATGTCTGTATCAAACTATCTGTTGGTGTTAGAATTGAAATTTGAGATTGAATATTGTCAAGATTTCTAGGCACACGTAGTATAACAGAGTCTGTACTCTGTTGGTAAGCATTTGCTGTAAATTCATCAAACTTAAAAATCAGGTTGTTAGAGACTAAGTTATTTGCAGTTAGTAATAAGTCTTCACCCAATAAACCTTGCGTTGGAACTTGAATAGAAGATAGAGGATACAATGGTGTTTCAGGAAGCTCATCATCACTTGAAGATGATTCTTCAACAACACAAGCACTAAAAATACAAAGGCAAATAAATAGAAGAGAGACTTTTTTCATGAATCTAATTTTTTCAAATATATAGTATTTATTGTAGGAATTTATCCAATTTTATTGTCTTTTATTAGACAGTGTACAGTCTTTTCTAACTTAATTCTCTTAAGTTTTTTTCGGTGAACTACACAAAATAACAGAATATTCTTACAAAATATTGCATTATATCGAAAAATAGTGTTTATAAACGACGATTAATTGTGTCTTTGTGTATATTGTCGAAGAAATTAACCAGTTGACTGGATTCCGCCCCGTTTTTAGTCGACATTTTAATTAACCAAAACAATTTAGACCCCAAATCTAAATCACTAAACTTAACCTACGTTATGAAACCTACAAAAATGTTGCCTATAATGGCATTAATCGCTCTGCTGTCGTTTTCATGTTCAACCGAAGAATTCCCAGAGGAAACTCTTGACACTACTGAATTACAAGAAGCTCCTGAAGCTAAGATTATTGAGATAGAAATCTTAGAGTTAATTAATGCTCACAGAATTAGTGAGGGATTAAATCCTTTAAACAATCACAATACAATTAAGGCTGTAGCTTTTACTCATACTGATTATATGGTAGAAGTAAATACAGTATCTCATGATAATTTCTTTCAAAGAAAAAATAGTTTAATACAAAATGCTTCTGCTACTAAAGTGTCAGAAAATGTAGCTTATGCTTACAGTTCAGCACAATCTGTAGTGAATGCTTGGTTAAACTCTGAAGGTCATAGAGCAAATATTGAAGGTGATTTTACCGATTTTGATATTTCAGCTGAGAAAAATGCTGAAGGGAAATGGTATTTCACTAACATATTTATGAAGAAATAAACATAAAGGTAAATAAGTTCAAAAACTTGATTAATAGCAAATAATTGTTTTTAGAGCCGCAGTTAACACTGTGGCTTTTTTTGTGCATATTGGCAATATTCCTGCAAATAAATAGTTTGGGATACTAAAATCATTATTGCGACTACTAGCTCATATATTGATATTCTCTTTCTTAACCCTAATAACTCAAATAGGTGGAATCATTTATTTATGCGCACTAATCCTTACAAGAAAAGTTATACAGTGGAGAATTATAAAACGTTTGCTAGTGTTCTCTCTATTGTACTTTGTGGCTACGTTTTTAATTGTTCCTAATATTGCACCTTTTTTTGGGAGAGAACGCATCAATGAAAGTGATCATTTAAGATCACATTCATTCTTTTATAAATTAGCTAATCGAAATTATGTAAAACCAGAACTGAATCAAGTTTTAGAGAATGTAGCTGATGATTTTTTCAAGAACACCAATGGGATTGAGCTGGTTTATTTAGATGCTAACTTTCCATTTATGGACCAGTTTCCGTTGCTTCCTCATCTAAGTCATAATGACGGAAAAAAGATAGACCTATCGTTTGTTTACAAAGATGATAGTGGCGCATTAACACAACAAAAACCTTCAATGAGCGGTTATGGTGTTTATGAAGCTTCTACCAGTACAGAATACAATCAAAATGACATTTGTAAAAAGCAAGGCTATTGGCAGTATGATTTTACAAAATATGTATCCTTTGGAAGACTAAATAAAGATATTTCATTATCAGAAAAAGGCACAAGAGATCTTATTAATCTTATTTTAGAGCAAAAGGATGTGGCTAAATTATTTATTGAACCACATTTGAAAACAAGGCTAAATTTAGCAAATCAAAAAATTAGATTTCATGGTTGTCAAGCGGTACGACATGATGATCATATTCACTTTCAAATCCACTAGCGATTTTATTCTTTCTGAAACTATGTTAAAACAAAACAGCAATACCAAATGAATGGTACTGCTGTTTCTAAGTTCAAAATAGAGGGTATAAGTAGGTATTATTATTCTTTTAATATATAAAAGTAAGATCGTCTGTTTAGTTGATGTTCGTCTTCGGTACACTTTACACCATTAGAACATTTATTTAATAATTGGCTTTCACCATATCCAATAGCACTTTCTATGCGTTCTGGAGCAATTCCTCTTGATAAGATATAATCTCTTGTAGATTTTGCTCTTCGGTCTGAAAGCTTCATATTGTATGCATCTCTACCACGAGAATCTGTATGAGATTCAATTTTAATGACCATCTCTGGATGTGCACGCATCACATCTACAATATTCTCTAATTCATATTGCGCATCGGTTCTAATATTCGATTTGTCAAAATCAAAGAAAATAGGATTGATCACAATCTGATTATCATTAATAAGTGGCTCTAAGTATAGATCGGCTTCGGTTTCTTTATTATGCGTATTGTCTGTAGTTACAGTTTGCTTGTCATCCTTAAAATCTTCTTTTGTACCTAGAACCGTATATTCTTTATTACAGTCTACTGTAAACTCATAAGCACCTGTATCATCTGTAACAATTTCTTCTAATACCTTTCCAACTTCATTGATAAGTTTTACAGTGACTCCAGGAAGGACATCGTTAGTATTGGCATCTCTTGAAAAACCTTTAATGGTTTGTAAACAAATACTCGCATCAAAAGCATAAATGTCATCACTTCCTTGACCATCTGCTCGGTTAGAGGAGAAGTATCCGGTTTTATCGTTTTCATCTTCTGAAGGGTTAATAAAGAACGCAAAATCATCGGCACCACTATTGTAAGGTGCTCCCATATTTTCAGGTTCTGCATTGTCATCCTTCAAAATATTAGATTTAAAAATATCCAATAAACCAAGGTTTAAATGTCCGTCAGAAGAAAAGTAAAAAGTACTATCCTGACTCACAAATGGAAACATTTCTCGACCTTCAGTATTGATACCTTCACCTAAGTTTTCTGGCTCAGAATAGCTATTTCCATTAATTTCAACTTTATAGATATCTGTTTGACCAATACCACCTTCACGATCTGAAACAAAATATAGTGTATTTTCGTCTGGACTTAATGCTGGATGACCTGTTGAGAACACATCATCATTAAACGGAAGCTCTTCAATATTTGTCCAAGTCTCACCAACACGAGTCGCTTTGTATAATTTAAGGTGCGTTGTTCCTTTGTTATCGTACTGCACTTTATTTTTCTTACTCATATTATCTCTAGTGAAGTACATCGTGTTTCCATCTTTTGTAATGGCTACGGAAGCTTCGTGATATTCTGTGTTTAATTTTTCAGCATTGATCAAATCTGCTGTACCATAACTTATGGAATCTCCTTCTTTATCTACTGAAACTTGATAGATATCTAAAAAAGGTTCTTGGTTCCAGCTGTATATCTTTTTGCTGTCTTCAGTATTTCTAGCTGAAGCAAAATACATTTGACCATTATGTATAAACGATCCAAAATCGGCAAATTTTGTATTGAAAGGTAAGTTCAAAAGTTTTACCACGCGATCTTGATCTGTTTTTGCCAGCTCATCATACTTTGAAATGTTTTCAGGATTATAGCCTTTAACTCGCGTATCATTATTTTGAATATCCATAAACTTCTTCATCCAAGTACTTGCTTCTTCGTATTTACCAAGACTTCTTAGCGATTGAATGTATTTGTATAAATATTCTGGGTTGATATCGTCTCCATATTGTTCTAGAGCCATACCATACCACTTGGCAGCTTCTTCAGATTTAGAATTGTTGTAATAACAATCACCCAAGCGCGTTAATACATGCGCACTTGTGTCACCTTTTTGAAGTACTTCTTCATACAGTTCAGTCGCTTTGATATAACTAAAGTTTTCAAAAAACTTATCTGCAAGCTTTTCCTGAGCGATCATGAATGTGCTACTAAGCACAAAAAGTAAGAATAATGTTTTTGTTTTCATCATGATTAAGTATTTAGAAGTATCGAGGCGATTTTATACGTTTGCTTTTAAATATTTCAAACATCAGTAATACTTCATGAGTACCACTTGTATAAGGTCTTAAGTCTGAAATAGGATATTCATAAGCGTACCCAATGCGCAATTGTTTAGAGACTTGAAAGTCAGCTATTCCACCAAGCGCACCTGCTTGTTCATTAAATCTATAGGCACCACCAATCCAGAATTTTTCATGGAATAAGAAATTTGCTGTAAGGTCATAAGATAGAGGCGCACCATTAGTAGCTTTTAGCATCATTGCAGGTTTGAATTTTGTGCTCTCACTAAGATCAAACACATAACCTCCAATTAAATAGTAACTGACTCTTTCAAGGGCTTCAAAATTTTCTTCTCCTGTATAATCAGTATTCAAGATTCTTGGAGCACTTAACCCAACATACCATTTATCACTATGCCAGTAGGCACCAGCACCAATATTTGGTTTCCAACGATCTTCAAAACCAAAAATAACAGGATCATTTGCTTCCGATAATTGAAAATCAGGATCAAGCGCATAACTTGTAAAACCTGCTTTCATTCCGAAGGCTAACTCACTATTTTCAGTCACACGAATCGTGTATGAGAAGTCAGCGTACAAATATGAAAAGTTTTGATATCCAAGTTCATCGTTAATAAACGACAACCCTAAACCAATTTTATCATTTCTTAGAGGAGCGTGTACAGATAGTGTTTGTGTTGTTGGACCTCCTTCGAGACCAACCCACTGACTTCTGTGTAGACCCACAACACTAAGGGTTTCTCTACTACCAGCATAAGCTGGATTAATAGAAATAGTATTGTACATATACTGAGTAAACTGAGGGAGCTGCTGCGCAACACCTATCCAGCTACTAAATAGTATAAAAACTATAATGTTAAACTTTGCAAATTTCATTTTAGGTTAAGATTTAGTTTGTTGATACATAGATTGGGCCTGTTATAGGTCTTAATCCACTATTTTTTAATGTAATGATATAGTAATATGTTCCAGTTGGGACAAATCCAGATCTTCCTACAGAAGCTCCAGAAGCTTGACCATTCCAATCATTTTGATAGTTAGAATTGTCATAGATTTTTGCTCCCCAACGATTAAATATTTGTAGTTCAATTACAAATCCACAGTCTTCAACTCCAGTAATTGTAAAGAAGTCGTTAATTCCATCATTGTTAGCAGTAACTGCTTTAGAGATTATAGCATCATCTTCACCACATGGTAACACCACACATTCATCATTTATTGTGATTGTTACATCTACTTCAGCAGGACAAATTCCACCAACTGTATATGTAAAGACATAATCCCCTAGATCTGATTCTTCAAACTCACCATTACTATCTAGTAATGAAGAAGGGTTAAAGAAACTTCCGTTGAGTGTAGCATCTCCAATAGTTACAGTCCATACACCATTGTTTTCAAAGTTTCCAGATAATAAACTGAATAGATCAAAGTCGAAATCATCTTCAATACATAGTTCAGTATCTTGACCTTGAATCTGACTTTCTACATTAACATTGATGGTTTGTTCGAAAATAGCATCGTTACCACACTCGTCTGAAACGATCCACTCTCTTATGATTGTATAATCATTTACAGAACCATCTGATGATGAGATTTCAGAGAAAGCGACATTCATATTCGTAGAACATGCATCTTCAAAGACTAAGTTTGGAACTTCAGGAATTTCATCACAAAAAACATTGATCACTTCTTCTAGATCAGAAACTAGGTTAGGAGCAGTATTATCAACCACATTGATTGTTTGTACTAAAGTTGTTGTATTGTTACAGTCATCTGTTAAGGTCCAGGTTCTTGTAATAATAGAATCACTTGGACAAGCTCCAGCCATAACTTCATCTGTAAAGGTAGCTTCTAAATCAGTAGAACAGTTGTCTGCTTCATCAGTTACATCTCCAGTTAATGTTAAATCGTTTGGATCTTCACTACATTCAATTGTAATATCAGCAGGAACCGTAAATGTAGGTGCAGTAGCATCAATTAAATTAATGATTTGTACAAGTGTTGTTGTATTGTCACAATCATCAGTTAGTGTCCAAGTTCTTGTGATTACAGATTCATTAATACAAGTACCATCAGCAACAGTATCAGTATACGTAGCTTCAAGACCAGTAGAACAATTATCTGCTTCATCAGTCACATCACCAGTTAATGCAAGGTTATCAATATCATCATCACACTCTACAGTAATACCAGCAGGCACTGTAAATGTAGGCGCAGTTGTATCAACCACATTGATTGTCTGTACAAGCGTAGTTGTATTGTTACACTCATCAGTAAGTGTCCATGTTCTTGTGATTACAGACTCGTTCGCACAAGTACCATCAGCAATAGTATCAGTATACGTAGCTTCTAAGTCAGTAGAACAGTTATCTGCTTCATCAGTGACATCACCAGTTAATGATAAATCATTTTCATCTTGATCACATTCAATAGTTACACTATCAGGTACTGTAAATGTAGGCGCTGTTGTATCAACCACATTAATGGTTTGCACAAGTGTTGTTGTATTGTTACACTCATCAGTAAGTGTCCACGTTCTTGTAATTACAGACTCGTTTGCACAAGCACCATCAGTAACAGCATCAGTATATGTAGCTTCTAAGTCACTAGAACAGTTATCTGCTTCATCAGTGACATCACCAGTTAATGATAAATCATTTTCATCTTGATCACATTCAATGGTTACACTATTAGGAACCGTAAATGTAGGCGCTGTTGTATCAACCACGTTAATAGTTTGTACAAGCGTAGTTGTATTGTTACACTCATCAGTAAGTGTCCATGTTCTTGTGATTACAGATTCGTTAGCACAAGCACCATCAGCCACAGCATCAGAGTAAGTCGCTTCTAAGTTAATAGAACAGTTATCTGCTTCATCAGTGACATCACCAGTTAATGATAAATCATTTTCATCTTGATCACATTCAATAGTTACACTATCAGGCACTGTAAATGTAGGCGCTGTTGTATCAACGACATTAATTGTTTGAACAAGCGTAGTTGTATTGTTACAGTCATCAGTAAGTGTCCATGTTCTTGTGATTACAGATTCGTTCGCGCAATTACCATCAACAACAACATCAGAATAAGTCGCTTCTAAGTCAGTAGAACAGTTATCCGCTTCATCAGTTACATCACCAGTAAGTGAAAGATCATTTTCATCTTGATCACATTCAATGGTTACACTATCAGGCACTGTAAATGTAGGTGCTGTTGTATCAACGACATTAATGGTTTGAACAAGCGTAGTTGTATTGTTACAGTCATCAGTAAGTGTCCATGTTCTTGTGATTACAGATTCGTTAGCACAAGTACCATTAGCCACAGCATCAGAGTAAGTCGCTTCTAAGTCAGTAGAACAGTTATCTGCTTCATCAGTCACATCACCAGTAAGTGAAAGATCATTTTCATCTTGATCACATTCAATAGTTACACTATCAGGCACTGTAAATGTAGGTGCTGTTGTATCAACCACATTAATGGTTTGCACTAGTGTCGTTGTATTGTTACACTCATCAGTAAGTGTCCACGTTCTTGTGATTACAGACTCGTTCTCACAATTACCATCAGCCACAGCATCAGAGTAAGTCGCTTCTAAGTCAGTAGAACAGTTATCCGCTTCATCAGTCACATCACCTGTAAGAGTTAAATCATTTTCATCTTGATCACATTCAATAGTTACACTATCAGGCACTGTAAATGTAGGCGCAGTCGTATCAACCACGTTAATCGTTTGAACAAGCGTTGTTGTATTGTTACACTCATCAGTAAGCGTCCATGTTCTTGTAATTACAGATTCGTTCGCACAAGAGCCATCAACAACAGCATCAGAGTAAGTCGCTTCTAAGTCAGTAGAACAGTTATCTGCCTCATCAGTGACATCACCTGTAAGAGAAAGATTATTTTCATCTTGATCACATTCAATAGTTATACTATCAGGTACCGTAAATGTAGGCGCCGTTGTATCAACGACATTAATGGTTTGAAGAAGTGTTGTTGTATTGTTACACTCATCAGTAAGTGTCCATGTTCTTGTGATTACAGACTCGTTCGCACAATTACCATCAGCAACAGCATCAGTATAAGTAGCTTCTAAATTCCCAGCAGCACAAGAATCGGCTTCGTCAGTCACATCACCAGTAAGTGAAAGATCATTTTCATCTTGATCACATTCAATAGTTACACTATCTGGCACAGTAAAAGTAGGAGGTGTTGTGTCTTCAATCGTTAAGGTTGCACTTAATCCAGTTGCATTACCACAATCATCAGTAATTGTATAAGTTACTGTAATTGTTCCTCCAAGACCACAAGTCGACACTAAGTTGTTAAATGAATAATCAGAAGTTACCGTAATTCCAAGATCATCAGCACACGCTTCAAGTGCAGCAATATTAGCGACATTCCAATCATTAGCTAAAATCTCGTTATTATCACCATCACATTCAACAGTGCTATCCTCAAGAGTACAGTTTGATAAATCAGGAATCGTACCATCGTCAAACGTAAGCGTTACAATAACAATAGAACTATTACCACAATCGTCAGTCACTGTATAGGTCACATTAAGCGTTCCACAAGGACCACAAGTTGTGTTTAAGTTATTAAAATCGAAATCAGAAGTAACCTGACCAGTAAAGTCATCATCACAAGTATCAGTTGCACAAGCTTCAAGAGCAGCAATATTAGCAGCATTCCAAGCATTAGCTAAAGCTTCATTTTCAGTATCAGAACATTCTATTACAGTATTTTCAACAGTACACGTTGATAAATCTGGTGCTATTGTATCTTCAGTAGAAATTGTTTGCGTTTCTGAAGTAGTGTTTCCACAAGCATCGGTAGCGGTCCACGTTCTTGTAATCGTTTCAGTATTTCCACAACCAGGTGCAGCACTATCAGTAAACGTTACAGTGACATCACCACAAGTATCTATAGCAGTCGCTGTTCCAGTAGCAGCAGGATCGGTACTATCAGTACATTCAACGGTTACATCAGCAGGTACTGTTAATGTTGGAGGCGTATTGTCTTCAACAGAAATTGTTTGTGTATCCGAAGTAGTGTTACCACAAGCATCAGTAGCCGTCCAAGTTCTAGTAATCGTTTCAGTGTTTCCACAACCAGGTGCAACACTATCTGTAAAAGTTACAGTCACATCACCACAAGAATCAGTAGCAGTTGCTGTTCCAGTAGCAGCAGGATCAGTGCTCTCAGTACATTCAACGGTTACATCAGCAGGAATTGTTAATACAGGTGCAGTTGTATCAACCACGTTAATGGTTTGCACAAGTGTCGTTGTATTGTTACACTCATCAGTAAGTGTCCATGTTCTTGTAATTACAGATTCGTTAACACAAGTACCATCAGCAAGAGCATCAGTATAAGTAGCTTCTAAACTTCCAGCAGCACAAGAATCAGCTTCATCAGTGACGTCACCAGTAAGCGAAAGATCATTTTCATCTTGATCACATTCAATGGTTACACTATCAGGAACCGTGAATGTAGGAGGTGTTGTGTCTTCAATCGTTAGTGTAGCATTAAGCGAAGTAGCATTACCACAATCATCAGTAATGGTATACACTACAGCAATGGTGCCACCTAATCCGCAAGTAGGAGATAGGTTAGAGAATGCGTAATTAGACGTAACTGTAATTCCAAGATCATCAGCACAAGCTTCAAGATCAGCAATGTTTGCATTATTCCAATCGTTCGCTAAAGTTTCATTGTCAGAACCAGCACACTCAATAGTTTGGTCAGTTACTGAACAATTTGATAAATCTGGAATCGTACCATCATCAAATGTCAGTGTTACAGTAATTGAAGAACTATTACCACAATCGTCAGTCACTGTATAGGTCACATTAAGCGTTCCACAAGGACCACAAGTTGTATTTAAGTTATTAAAGTCGAAATCAGAAGTTACCTGACCAGTAAAGTCATCATCACAAGTGTCTGTTGCACAAGCTTCAAGAGCAGCAATATTAGCAGCATTCCAAGCATTAGCTAAAGCTTCATTTTCAGTATCAGAACATTCTATTACAGTATTTTCAACAGTACACGTTGATAAATCTGGTGCTATTGTATCTTCAGTAGAAATTGTTTGCGTTTCTGAAGTAGTGTTTCCACAAGCATCCGTAGCGGTCCAAGTTCTTGTAATCGTTTCAGTATTTCCACAACCAGGTGCAGCGCTATCAGTAAACGTTACAGTGACATCACCACAAGAATCAGTAGCAGTCGCAGTTCCAGTAGCAGCAGGATCAGTGCTATCTGTACATTCAACGGTTACATCAGCAGGCACTGTTAATGTAGGCGGTGTATTATCTTCAACAGAAATTGTTTGTGTTTCTGAAGTAGTGTTACCACAAACATCAGTAGCGGTCCAAGTTCTTGTAATCGTTTCAGTATTTCCACAACCAGGAGTTGCGCTATCAATAAAAGTAACAGTCACATCACCACAAGAATCAGTAGCAGTTGCTGTTCCAGTAGCAGCAGGATCAGTACTATCCGTACATTCAACTATTACATCAGCAGGAACTGTTAATACAGGCGCTGTTGTATCGACCACATTAATGGTTTGCACAAGCGTTGTTGTATTATTACATTCATCAGTAAGTGTCCACGTTCTTGTAATTACAGATTCGTTAGCACAATTTCCATCAGCCACAGCATCAGAGTAAGTCGCTTCTAAATCAGCAGAACAGTTATCAGCCTCATCAGTCACATCACCAGTTAATGATAAATCATTTTCATCTTGATCACATTCAATAGTTACACTATCAGGCACTGTAAATGTAGGCGCAGTTGTATCAACCACATTGATTGTTTGAACAAGTGTCGTTGTATTATTACACTCATCAGTAAGCGTCCATGTTCTTGTGATTACAGACTCGTTCGCGCAAGCACCATCAGCAACAGCATCAGTATATGTTGCATCTAAATCAGTAGAACAGTTATCTGCTTCATCAGTCACATCACCTGTAAGTGAAAGATCACTTTCATCTTGATCACATTCAATCGTTACACTATCAGGTACTGTAAACGTAGGCGCAGTTGTATCAACGACATTGATTGTTTGCACAAGCGTAGTTGTATTGTTACATTCATCAGTTAATGTCCACGTTCTTGTGATTACAGATTCGTTAGCACAAGAGCCATCAGCAACAGCATCAGAGTAAGTCGCTTCTAAATCAGTAGAACAGTTATCCGCTTCATCAGTGACATCACCAGTTAATGATAAATCATTTTCATCTTGATCACATTCAATGGTTACACTATCAGGAACCGTAAATGTAGGCGCTGTTGTATCAACCACATTAATGGTTTGCACTAGTGTCGTTGTATTGTTACACTCATCAGTAAGTGTCCATGTTCTTGTGATTACAGATTCGTTAGCACAAGCACCATCAGCCACAGCATCAGAGTAAGTCGCTTCTAAGTTAATAGAACAGTTATCTGCTTCATCAGTTACATCTCCAGTTAATGATAAATCATTTTCATCTTGATCACATTCAATGGTTACACTATCAGGCACTGTAAATGTAGGCGCTGTTGTATCAACCACGTTAATAGTTTGTACAAGCGTAGTTGTATTGTTACACTCATCAGTAAGTGTCCATGTTCTTGTGATTACAGACTCGTTAGCACAAGCACCATCAGCGACAGCATCAGTATAAGTCGCTTCTAAATTTCCAGCAGCACATGAATCGTCTTCATCAGTTACATCACCAGTAAGCGAAAGATCATTTTCATCTTGATCACATTCAATGGTTACACTATCAGGCACTGTAAATGTAGGAGGTGTTGTGTCTTCAATCGTTAGTGTCGCATTAAGCGAAGTAGCATTACCACAATCATCAGTAATGGTATACACTACAGCAATGGTGCCACCTAATCCACAAGTAGGAGATAGGTTAGAGAACGCATAATTAGACGTAACTGTAATTCCAAGATCATCAGCACAAGCTTCAAGACCAGCAATGTTAGCATTATTCCAATCGTTCGCTAAAGTTTCATTATCAGAATCAGAACACTCAATAGTCTGGTCTGTTAATGAACAATTTGATAGATCAGGAATTGTGCCATCATCAAATGTTAATGTTACAGTAATTGAAGAACTATTTCCACAATCGTCAGTCACTGTATAAGTTACATTAAGCGTTCCACAAGGACCACAAGTTGTGTTTAAGTTATTAAAGTCGTAATCTGAAGTTACCTGACCAGTAAAGTCATCATCACAAGTATCTGTAGCACAAGCTTCAAGAGTAGCAATATTAGCAGCGTTCCAAGCATTAGCTAAAACTTCATTTTCAGTATCAGAACATTCAATTACAGTATTTTCAACAGTACATGTTGATAAATCTGGCGCAATTGTATCTTCAGTAGAAATTGTTTGCGTTTCTGAAGTAGTGTTACCACAAGCATCAGTAGCCGTCCAGGTTCTTGTAATCGTTTCAGTATTTCCACAACCAGGTGCAGCGCTATCAGTAAACGTTACAGTCACATCACCACAAGTATCAGTTGCAGTTGCTGTTCCAGTAGCAGCAGGATCAGTACTATCCGTACATTCAACGGTTACATCAGCAGGCACTGTTAATGTAGGCGGTGTATTATCTTCAACAGAAATTGTTTGCGTATCCGAAGTAGTGTTGCCACAAGCATCAGTAGCCGTCCAAGTTCTTGTAATCGTTTCAGTGCTTCCACAACCAGGAGTTGTATTATCAGAGAAAGTTACGGTCACATCACCACAAGAATCAGTAGCAGTTGCTGTTCCAGTAGCATCAGGATCAGTACTATCAGTACATTCAACTGTTACATCAGCAGGCACTGTTAATGTTGGCGGTGTGTTGTCTTCAACAGAAATTGTTTGCGTATCAGACGTTGTGTTGCCACATGCATCCGTAGCTGTCCAAGTTCTCGTAATGGTTTCAGTATTTCCACAACCAGGTGCAGTGCTATCAGTATAAGTTACAGTGACATCACCACAAGAATCAGTAGCAGTCGCTGTTCCAGTAGCAGCAGGATCAGTACTATTAGTACATTCAACTGTAGTATCAGTAGGCACTGTTAATGTTGGAGGTGTATTATCTTCAACAGAAATTGTTTGTGTATCAGAAGTTGTGTTACCACATGCATCCGTAGCCGTCCAAGTTCTCGTAATGGTTTCAGTATTTCCACAACCAGATGCAGTGCTATCAGTAAAAGTTACAGTGACATCACCACAAGAATCAGTAGCAGTCGCTGTTCCAGTAGCTGTAGGATCAGTACTATCTGTACATTCAACGGTAGCATCAACAGGCACTGTTAACGTTGGTGGTGTGTTATCTTCAATAGAAATTGTTTGTGTATCTGACGTTGTGTTACCACAAGCATCCGTAGCGGTCCAAGTTCTTGTAATCGTTTCAGTATTTCCACAACCAGGAGTTACGCTATCAGTAAAAGTAACTGTCACATCACCACAAGAATCATTAGCAGTTGCTGTTCCAGTAGCAGCAGGATCAGTACTATCTGTACATTCAACTGTTGCATCAGCAGGTACTGTTAATGTTGGCGGAGTAGTATCAATAACAGTTAAAGTTTGTACATCGGAAGTTGAATTTCCACATGCATCAGTAGCGGTCCAGGTTCTCGATATAACTTCAGTATTTCCACATGTTGGCACAGATGAATCACTAAAAGTTATAGTAACATTATCATCACAATCGTCAGTAGCGGTAGCATTTCCGTTAGGAGAAGGTGTAGTAGGATTATTACATTCTACATCAATATCTACAGGAATAGTTAATACTGGAGGAGTTGTGTCTTGAATAGTAATTATTTGCGTATCTGAAGCAGTGTTACCACAAGTGTCAGTTACAGTAAATGTTCTTGTTACAGCTATGACACAAGTTCCAGAGCTAACATCAGAATACGTAATAGATTCAATAGTTCCGTCACTGTCTGAAGCAGTTCCGTTACCATTTAAAGCATTTTCTAATTGCGTTAATGTAATCGTAACTTCAGTTTCACTGTAAGATAAATCAGTGATTTCAGAAACATCACAACCTTCTAATGTATAATCATCTGGTGCTGTAATTTGAGGTGCTTCTGTATCAATAACTGAAAGTGTTATTTCAATTGGTGTTGCACTAGCACAACCATTACTATCTTTAACATAAACAGTGTAGGTTCCTTCTGTTAAATTATTAAACGTACCAGATGTATTACTAAAGTCTACATTATCTAAACTAAACGAATAAGGTGCATCTCCACCTGAAGGAGTTATTGTAAATGAACCATCAGCTTGACCTGAACAACTTGGGTCTGTATGATTATTTGTGTTTTCAGAACCAGTTACATTAACTACATTTACTTGGAAATCACAAGTTAAAACAACAGGATCACCCGAAATAGGTGTGTACGTTGCCGTGTAGGTTACCGTTGTCTCTCCTGGAACAAAGACATCACCAGGATTGTGAGTAGAGGTTACCACAAAATTAATACCTCCAGTACATGCTGCATCAACTAAAGTTGCATCGTAATAGAATCTGTCAATTTCAATTTTGTCTCCTCCATTAGCATTCGGACTGTCAAAATTTAATTTTAGCTTATAAGATCCACTAGGAACTGTATTAGGTATAGTTATAGTTTGTAAGCCGTCTGTAGTTATATTTGAAACTGTATCTGTGTATACCACTGAACTGTCTGTTGGATCAATAACTTGTAAGGTCCAATTTACAGTAGCCGTTACATCGATTAGTTCTATATTAATTGGCGTTCCATTTTCTGTATCAAAATATTGAGTAGGAGTGATAAGGTATGAGTCATCGTATCTTGATCCTACACCTGAAGATTGAAATAATCTTAAGTTGTCTGTACCAACACGTTGTGCAAAGTTGAATTCCCAACAATTCGCACCAAAACTACTTTCAGGTAAATCAAATTCCATAAAAAATGAATATTCATCACCATTAAGAGACGTACAACATTCATATGAGAAACTAGGAGGAGTCCAATCAACACTTGCTCCAGTATCAGAATCTGCACATGTAGTATCTACAGTTGGAGGGCAATTTTCAACTTGAATTTCACAAGCTTGAAGCTCAGGTTCAGTAATGATTATATTTTCACTTGTTAATTCACAAAGATTGGCATCAGTAATTGTGACGTTATATGATCCAGCAGGTAAGCTGTCAAGATCTTCAAGGTTAGATGTAAAAGTATCTGGGCCGATCCAATTGTATTGATAAGGACTTGTTCCACCAGTAACATTGATGTTTATACTTCCAGTACTTTCTCCATTACATAAAACATTATTTTGCGAATGTGTGAGCTCAAGAGGTGAATTAGGTTGATTTACAGACGCATTACTTATGATAAAATTACATCCAGAAGAATCTGTAATAGTAACCGTGTAATTTCCAGACTGGATATCTGAAAGATCTTGAGTAGTTGCACCATTATTCCAAGCATAGTAATAAGGAGGTGTTCCTCCAGTAACTGTTACATCGATAGCTCCAGAAGCATCATTATAACAATCTACATCTGTAACAGATGTTGTCGCTTCTAATGTGTCAGGAATTAAAATGTTAACTTGACTTGAGATACTAGGGAGTGAACATGTCGCTCCAAAAGTTCCAGTATATGTAAGTTCAGCAGTAAATGTTCCTTCAAAAGGATTTGGACCTGTATAATCGAAAGTTCCATTTAAGTTATTAGATGTTCCAACAGGATTACCATTCAAAAAGAATGTCCAAGAAAAAGTGTCTCCAGATGACACACATCCATTTTGCTCTAAGGTTGCAGAATAATTTACAGAATCTTCACAACCAACTCTAGCAATATTAGGTGTTATTTCTGGACAAGGGACACAAAATTCAGGATTATTGAATGTTTGAGAAGTGGTCTGACACGTGGCATCTTCATAGTTAATAATTGTATTTCCAGATGTTTGAGGACCACATGTATTTGAATCACTAGGTTCAATGGTATATGTCAATGTAATTGTTTCTTCAAATAAATCAGCAACATACCATGACAAAATAGGATCTATAAAGTTAGCTGTTCCTTTACTTGCAACAATACTACCAGGTACTATTGAAAAGCCAGCAGCGATAGTGTCAGAAACCAAAGCTTGACCAGGAAGCTGCGTTGCAGCTGGAACCAATTGCCCTAAAATTGTATCATAGATATTGGTTAAATCGGCATTGTTCTCCGTAGAGAAAGCACCAGCATTTTGGATACTATTAAGCGTTGCTAAAGCAATAGATTCTTCGGTTCCACTAATTGCACCAACAAGACCAATAGTGAAAATTCTCTGATTATAAATTGTACCTCCAACATTGGTCGTCTGCGCATTTAAACCAGCAGTTATAGCTGCAGTTTGACAGGCTGTTCCTGAAGTTGTAGAACTACAAGAACTTGAACTTCCATTTCTGTAGGTTGCTACTCCATCAGATAATAAAATAATACTTCTTTGAGTAGCACAATCAAAAGTACCATTGTTAGTTAATTCGTTATCTGCGGTTACAATACCAGCTTGGGTATTAGTCCAACCACCAGTTGAGATGTTATTAATAGTATTAATTATAGCAGCTTGACCAGAGCTTCCAGTAAGTCCTATATCTAAAGAAGCAGAACTACTGAAGCTAACTACAGCAACTCTATTTAAACCCGTTGGATTATTAGCGGGTAAAAAGAAATTATTCACAAAGGCAATTGCTGCATCTTGTGCATAATCAATAGGTTCAGGAACAGGACCATCGTCCATACTTCCTGATCTGTCAATAACAAGTACGACTTCTTGTGGACTTTTAGGTGGCTTACCTATAATTTCCAAAGTCACATCAAACTGTGAACAAACAGCATCATTTTCTGTAATATCCTTGTTAACAATTACCTGAGCTTCTTGCGCACTTAAAGTATTAACAGAAAACAGAAATGATAAAGCAAATACTAGTTTTGCGAACTGCTTTATATTTCTTTTTTGAAATTGTAATTTATTTCTCATCGATTTTGTCTTTAAAACCTGTTTTTTTTAATCTAAATTAATACCTATTTATTCTTCAGAAGGATCTACTGTAAAAACACTTAAGGTTGTTGTTTCAGAAAGCGATTTGCAATCTGAAGCTGTCGCTTCAACTTCAATACAACTCCATACATTGTATGGTGTTCCTTCAGGAACGGTTACATTAACTATGAATTTGTAGGATTCGCCACTTGATAGTGTGATTTCCGAAGCATTATTAGAACTTTTTCTTTGTAAACCGTTAGTCTGAAATGCGATATTTAAAGCAGCGTTTCCAGATTGTGTTCCTCTATTATATTGTGCGTTACCTTTTTTACATGACTGAGCTAGTTGTCTAGCAGAAAGACTAAACGTTTTTGAAACACTAGAGGTATTAGTCAAAACGAGAACAAACTGTGCGCCTTCTTCATCGGCAGATTTAGAACTTCTATTTTTTTCTACGGAAAGTTCTGCACTACAGTTATCGTAGTTTTCAACTGAAGCTCCATAAAGAGACATGTTTATAGCAAGACATGCTGTGACTAGAGTAGCTATTAATTTCATAGTTTAAATTTTAATTTAAAATTTATGTTTTCGCTTTGCGATGTTTTTTAAATACTTAACACAAAAAAATTAACTAAGCACGTTGTGCCTAATTGAATTTAAATACTGTTTTGAGGGAAGGACAATGGTACAGAATACCAAAAAAATGGATTTATTAATGTATTTTTGATTTGGGGTCATAGAATACTTTATATTAATTAAACAAAACAAATGATAACCAAATTGGTTAACAAATATTAAAGTTAAAGGTGCCAAAATAATCGTTAAAACGGAATTATGCAACATTTTATCGATAAAATATTACACTTCGTCGATTAATTATGAGAGAATTATTACTAATTAGGCATGCGAAATCATCTTGGAAATACGATGTGATTGATGCCAAAAGACCTCTAAAACAAAGGGGTTTAAATGATGCAGACCTTGTTTCTAAGGCTTTCAAAACTATAGGTTTTAGACCAGATAAAATTTTTTCAAGTCCAGCCAACAGAGCACTTACTACTTGTAAGATATTTATGACAAATCTTGAATATGATGAGACTATTCTTGAAATAAATGACGCTTTATATGATTTTGGAGGCGAGAATGTCATCAATTTTTTAAGACAGCTAGATAACCATTATGAAAAGGTTATCATTTTTGGACATAATCATGCTTTCACATCTATTTGCAATATATTTGGAGATATATTTATAGATAATTTACCAACTTGCGGTTTAGTGCTTATTCAGTTTAATGCAGATCGTTGGCAAACCATTGAAAACGGTAAAACAAAACTTAAAATTTTCCCTAGAGATTTAAAATAATGACAAAAGAAAAAAATAGTTATATCAACAGAGAGCTGAGTTGGCTTCAATTTAATGAGCGTGTTTTGCAAGAAGCTGAGGATGAAACAGTTCCGCTTATTGAACGCTTGCGTTTTCTTGGAATTTTTTCTAACAACCTTGATGAATTCTTTAAAGTGAGGTATGCTACAGTAAAACGAATTGATGAAGCAGGAAAAGGAGGGAAAAGTCAGTTAGGTGGTGTAAAAGCTTCAGAGTTATTAGAAATTATAACGAAGGTTGTTATCAAACAGCAAAGTGATAGTTTAGAGATATTGAATAATATTCAGAATAAACTAGAAAAAGAAGGCATATATATTATTGATGAAACCCAAATTGATGAGGAGCAACATGATTTCATCAAAAACTATTTCATTCAGCACATTAGTCCAGCTTTAGTAACGATTGTATTAAATGACGTTTTAGAGTTACCGCTTCTAAAAGATAGTGCAGCATATTTAGCTGTTAAGATGACTATGAGCAATGATGAAAAGCAATACGCTCTCCTAGAAATATCTAAATCTATGGATCGTTTTGTAGTGCTTCCAAAAAAAGGCGACAACGATTACATTATTATTCTTGATGATCTCATACGCTATTGCTTAGACGATATTTTCAATATTTTTAATTATGATACTATTTCGGCTCATATGATCAAGATCACAAGAGATGGTGAATTAGATTTTGATAGTGATTTGAGTAAAAGTTTTATTGAGAAAATTTCAGATAGTGTTAAACACAGGCAAATTGGAGATCCTGTTAGATTTGTTTATGACAAAACTATAGATGAAGAAACACTATCCTATTTAATGTCTAAAATGGGAATTGATTCTAAAGATAGTGTTATTCCTGGTGGACGTTATCACAATAGAAGAGATTATATGAGTTTCCCAAGTTTGGGAAGAACAGATTTATTGTATGAAAAAATAGAACCCTTAAAAATTAAAGGGCTTAGTCTTCAGCACAGTATATTTACATCTATTTCAGAACGAGATTATCTGTTACATACGCCATATCAAAGTTTTTCTTACGTCGTTAAGTTTTTAAGAGAAGCTGCATTAGATCCGCAAGTAAAGTCTATCAAAATTACGATCTATCGTTTGGCTCAAATTTCACACGTTGCCAGTTCACTTATAAACGCAGCTAAGAACGGAAAAAAAGTTACTGTGGTTATCGAATTGCGCGCGCGATTTGACGAACAAGCCAATATTGATTATGCTGAACAAATGCAGGACGAAGGTGTTAATCTCCTGTTTGGAGTTGTTGGTTTGAAAGTGCATAGTAAAATGTGTGTTATAGAACGTGAAGAAGGTAAGAAACTAAAGCGTTATGGCTTTGTGAGTACTGGTAATTTCAACGAGTCTACAGCGAAAGTCTACACAGATTTCACCTTATTTACTTCAAGTCCGAAGATTCTAAAAGATATTAATAAGGTCTTCAACTTTTTTGAAACCAATTATCTCATATATCGATACAAACATATTATTACGTCACCGCATTATTCACGAACGAAACTTTTTGCGCTCATTGATCAGGAAATTCAAAATGTAAAAGATGGAAAACCTGCCTATATTAAATTAAAATTGAATAGTATTTCTAGCTATACTATGGTTGACAAATTATATGAAGCTAGTAGAGCAGGAGTGAAAATTCAAATGATCGTTAGAGGAATTTGTTGTTTGGTTCCAGGGATTGAAGGAATGAGTGAAAATATTGAAGTTATCAGTATTGTAGATAAATTTTTAGAGCATACCAGACTTTATGTGTTCTGTAATGATAACGATCCTAAAGTGTATATTTCTTCGGCAGATTGGATGACACGAAACATCGAAAACAGAGTGGAAGTCAGTTGTCCAATTTATCAGGACGATATTCGAGACGAATTGCTAAATATTTTCGATATTTGTTGGAGTGATAATGTCAAGGCTAGAATTATTGATGCAGCACAAACAAATCAATACAGAAGCAATGACAACCCTAAAGTGAGATCGCAATTTGCACTTTACGATTATTTTAAAAACAAATTGAATTCTTAGATGTTATCTATAAAAAAATATGCAGCAATTGATATTGGTTCAAATGCTGTAAGACTTCTTATTTCTAGTATTATTGAACAGGAGGGACAACCCATTAAGTTTAAGAAAACATCTTTGGTTCGTGTGCCTATTCGTTTGGGAGCCGATGTCTTTATATCTGGTTATATTTCTGATGAAAACATACAACGCATGTTAGATACGATGACAGCCTTTAAACTATTAATGAAATCGCATAAGGTAATTAATTACAAAGCTTGTGCAACATCTGCAATGCGTGAAGCTGATAATGGTAGCGAAGTCGCACAATTGATCTCAAATCAAGCTAAAATTGATATCGATATCATTGATGGTGAAGAAGAAGCTGCTATCATTGCGGCAACAGATTTACATCAATATATCAAAGAAGATAAAACTTATTTATATGTTGATGTTGGTGGTGGAAGTACGGAGTTTTCTGTGATTCATCATGGAGAAACCGTAAGCTCAAGATCTTTTAAAATAGGAACGGTTAGATTGCTTAATGATATTGTTAAAAAAGAAACGTGGACCGAATTAGAGCTATGGATCAAAAATAACACTAAAGACTTCGATATGATCGATGTTATTGGTTCTGGTGGAAACATCAACAAGATCTTTAAGATTTCTGGTAAGGCTATGGGTAAACCGTTAACTTACTTCTATTTAACATCGTATTACAATAAATTACAAACCTATTCTTACGAAGAGCGTATCACAGAACTAGAATTAAATCAGGATAGAGCCGATGTTATTATTCCTGCAACGCGCATTTATCTTTCTGCGATGAAATGGAGTGGTGCTAAAGATATTTATGTGCCTAAAATCGGACTTTCAGATGGTATTATAAAGAGTATGTACTACGAAACCGTTTCTAGCGTAAGTCTTTCATAATAAAGCTTTTCGACCTTTTTTTTTGGCCTCATATCCATAATTTGTTTTTTATATACATTATTCCTTATATATTAGCAATCTCAAATCTATGCTAAGTGTATAGAGGTTTAGTAACAAAATACTGAAATTATGAAATCACTTATTACTACTTTATTTTTTGTAATTATTACCACATGTTCTTTTGCTCAAGGAACCAGTTATGGTGTAAGAGCAGGTCTGAATATTTCTAATTTAGACTTCGATCCTGATGCAACGTTTAGCAATCAACACAGAAACGGTTTTGCCTTTGGAGGTTTTGCAGATTGGGGAATTAGTGATAATTTTTCCATCCTTACGGAATTGCAATATTCTGCTGAAGGTGCTAAAGCTGAAGAATTACGAGCTGATTACATTCAAATGCCAATTATGGCACGTTTAGGGTTTGGTAATAAATTTACTGCTGGTATTGGTCCAATGTTAAGTTTGAAGACTTGGGGAAATCTTGACGGATTTTCTACAATGACTTTTTCTGGTATTGCTGGAGTAGAGTACATGATTACAGATGAACTTTTTATTGATGCTCGAGTGCATTATGGATTGACCAATATTTTGGATGAAGATCTAACCGATTTAGAAGCTCAGAATACAACCTTCCAATTCGGATTTGGTATAAAAATATAAAGACAAGTTTATGATATTGAATGGCCTCAGTAGATACTGAGGCTTTTTTTATTGCTTTATAAATCGTAAAGTTTGCGTCTGATGCTTTTCTGATACTACCTGAATAAAATACAAGCCACTAGTTAAATAATTTACATCAATGGTTTCAGATTCTAATGTTTGTGATTGAAGGTATTTCCCTTGAATATCAAAAATAGAATACCTTGAATCGTTCATTAATTCATCTGAAACTTGTAACTGCAATTCAGAAACTACAGGATTTGATTTCAGTTTGATTACATTGGTCAAAAGATTGGAGCTTTGTGTAGATAACAGATCGTCATTAAAAACCAGTCGCGCTCCTAATAAATCTGTAAGTATTAAAGTTTGGCCATTGTTAATGATTTCAAATTCTGAATAGTTGGTTGTAATATTACTTAAAATACTAAAGTATTCTTCTTCATAAATTGAAGATTCACATAAACCAAGAGTGGCATCAAAACCTAAGATTTGAATACTATTACCATTACCAAGTGTAATTTCATAATCACTCTGAAAAACATTACAATCGCCTGTTCCTTCTGCAGTTGTATTAAAGGTTAAGTTATTTATCTCGTTAGTAATATTTAGTGATGGTGAATCGCTTGCAGGAATCAAAATTGGATCATTTCCAGGAATTTCAATTCTTGACAAGTACCAATTTTGCACTAGTATCCCATTTAAAGGAAGGGTTAAATAGTACACTAAGGAATCTCCAGAGCTATTAGTTAATGTTAATTTAGGAGGTGGAGGAGGAGACGCGTTGGTATCACCATTTTCAATTGGTGTGATCTCATACGACAGCTCAACAGGAAATCCAGCGTTATTGTTTAAAAAGACATCAAGGAATAAATTTTCATAAATTGCTCTTGGAGTTGATTCACAATCTTGAAGTGTAATGTTGTAGTCGTTATTAATATATATAGTATTAGAAACCGTTGGTAGTTCTATATCTGCTGTAAATGATCCATCTAAATTATTGCAACTTGATGTTATAGTGTATGTGTATGAATTTGGACTTTGCTCTGTTTCAAAGAACACAATGTCCATGTCTTGCATTTCATTATAGTAGTTTGGATAGATAACACCATCTTTTTCAATGTATTGTAGATACCATTGTGCAATTTCATTTTGAGAAGCGACTTGCATAAAAGTACATAACGCAATACAAAATATTGTGTAAAAATGTTTCATAGCTCTAAGTTGTTCTTAGCTTAAAGCTACAAAAAATTAACCATGAATGGTCTCTTTTGTTCCTAAATCTTTCATGATATCAGCTTCATAATCAAGGAGCTGCTGCCATTTGTTATCAACTTCTTTGCGGTCGCCATATTGTCTGGCAAACTTTAAAAACATGGTATAATGATTGGCTTCGCTTACCATTAATTTTCTATAAAACTCAGCTAATTCTTTATCCTTAAGCTCTTCAGATAATAATCTAAAGCGCTCGCAGCTTCTAGCTTCAATAAGTGCTGCATACAATAAACGATGTACCAACTGCGTAGTTCTACTACCACCTTTTGGAAAAAATTTCAATAATTGCACTACATAATCATCTTTTCGATCACGACCTAAAGTCCAGCCGTTAGCTAAAATGCGATCGTGAACCATTTTAAAATGACTGATTTCTTCTTTTACCAAAGCAATCATTTCCTGAACCAAATCGGTGTATTCTGGGAAACTTACAATAAGCGACATGGCTGTGCTGGCAGCTTTTTGCTCACAAAAGGCATGATCTGTAAGGATGTCTTCAATATTTTTTTCAACAATATTAACCCATCTTGGATCTGTTGGTAACTTTAATC
The DNA here is from genome assembly GCA_030430385.1 of Bacteroidia bacterium. Classification (GTDB taxonomy): domain Bacteria; phylum Bacteroidota; class Bacteroidia; order Flavobacteriales; family Flavobacteriaceae; genus Psychroserpens. Next base: position 141,030 of record JAUIFO010000004.1, on the reverse strand, counting down.
CTAACATATTAACTGTGTTCTTCTATTAAATGAATACGTTGCGTTCCGTCTGAAGTCACTACGAGTTCAAACAATTTATAAGCATTGCTTTTCGGATTGATAAATGATACATTCAAATTAAGCGCATCAGCATTAGAAAGTTCTTGATTCACCCAAACATGTTCTAGGGTTGCTGAATTCCAAAACGGAGAAGTGTTCTTAAAATTATCAGCAGAGAGCGTTGTGTTTAAAATAACTTTAGACTTGTGCGTTACTTTTACATCTGAAGCAAAAACACGATGGTAATAATCAACTTTCTTATTTGACTCACGTGTAGTATTCAAATGAATATCAGCATCCATTTTCGTGTAATTTTTAATACGCACTTTGAAGCTGTTCGAAATAATCGAATCGGTTTGCGTTTCAGTGTATTGCTCTGGAAAATAAGAGACTGTTTCTAAAACACCTTGCTGTTTACTAAACTCATTCACAGCGTTTTGAAGGTTTTCTCTTTGTGTTTCCTTTTTGCTACAGCTGAAAAGTCCGAAGGCAACGACAAATACTAAGATGATATACTTCATAAGCTTTTTTATGTGTTAGTTAATGTCTAATCCGAAAGTCTTTTTTAGTAATTCTACATTCGGATTTTTCTCAATTAATTTCTGATATTTTTCTTGAGTGGTGAAGGCATATTTTTTTGAAACTTCTTCGTTAACGCTAATGTCTAATTTTAGATCGAAGTTCTTTAAACGCTTTCTTAAATACTCCATCAAAGGATATTGCGCACGTTCTAATTCTACTTTAAGTGTGTCATTAGGAAACTCTAACTCAATATTGGTATCGACTAACTTTGGTATATTCATTTCTAAAATAGAAGCCATGATCTTTTCACCTTTTTTGTGAAGTAGCGCAATGTATTTGTTCCAAGCCTCTTCTAAAGCCTCTTGAGACACAGGCTCTTTTGGAAGTTCTTCGGCATCTACAATAACTTCCATTTGCCTAATTTGATGCTCCTTTTTTGCTCTAATACTTTTTAACGATAATCCTGAAGTGCGATTGTCTTTTTTGAGATCAATTTTAGGAGATGGTACATTCACAATTGGTTGTTCAACAACAACTTCTGAAGTTTCAATCTCAGTAGGATTCTCTTTTACAGGAACTTTAGCTTGCGGTTTTTCAACAGCAATAGGAGTAATGCCTTTCGATTTGAAATACGAAGGCGGAATTATGAAATGTGTGCTATTTTTTTTTTCTCCATCAAAAGTGATAGAGGCTAATTGCATGAGGCAAAGTTCTACGAGCAAACGCTGATTTTTACTGCTTTTGTATTTCAAGTCGCAGTCGTTGGCTAATTCTATGCCTTTTAGTAGAAAGCTTTGCGAGGCTTTTTTGGATTGCTCTTGATATTTAGTTTTGGTGTCCTCACCAACTTCTAATAACTCTAGCGTTTGTTCATTTTGACAAACCAACAAGTCCCTAAAATGTGAAGCAAGTCCAGCAATAAAGTGATGACCATCAAATCCTTTTGCTAAGGTTTCATTAAACTGTATAAGCAATTCGGGAATGTTATTGTCAAGAATAAGCTCTGTACTTGTGAAATAGGTTTCGTAATCTAAAACGTTCAGATTTTCAGTCACAGCCTGACGTGTTAGGTCTTTTCCAGAAAAACTTACAACACGATCAAAAATGGATAAGGCATCTCGCATTGCACCATCAGCTTTTTGAGCGATAATGTGCAAGGCATCATCTTCAGCAGAGATTCCTTGTTCTTCTGCAATATATTTCAGATAAGCTTTAGCATCTTTGACAGTAATACGTTTAAAATCAAAAATCTGACAACGCGACAAAATTGTTGGAATGATCTTGTGCTTTTCAGTCGTAGCTAAAATAAAAATACAATGCTTTGGTGGCTCTTCTAAAGTTTTTAAAAAGGCATTAAAAGCAGCTTGAGATAACATATGTACCTCATCAATGATATAAACCTTATATTTTCCAACTTGAGGTGGAATACGCACCTGATCGGTTAGACTTCTGATATCGTCTACAGAATTGTTTGAAGCTGCATCTAATTCAAAGATATTAAATGCAAAATCTTCATCTTCAGTTTCAGAACCATCACTATTGATCATCTTGGCCAAAATACGCGCACAAGTTGTTTTTCCAACACCTCTAGGACCAGTAAACAAAAGGGCTTGCGCCAAGTGATTGTTTTCAATGGCATTCAATAATGTATTCGTAATCGCTTCCTGACCAACAACATCCTTAAAGGTTTGCGGTCTGTATTTTCGAGCTGATACGATGAAATGTTCCATTGAAAAAACTTAAGATAACAAAGTTAAAAAAACACGATAAATATGTATGTAGAGTGTTGTAAAATTAATAAGAGTTATTAACAATTAATTGTACTTTTGCAGCAGTAAATCGCCTTATCGCTGTTCTAATTTATTAGAATGGAGGAAAGTCCGAACACCACAGTGCATCATAATGGTTAACAGCCATCCATCGCGAGGTGAGGAAAAGTGCAACAGAAAGAATGTACAGGTTAAGCTGTAGTGAAATCAGGTAAACTCTATGAGGTGCAATGTCATGTAAACCAACGCTTGAGTGTGCACGCACGATGTTGGAGGGTAGGCAGCTAAAGATTGCTGGTGACAGCAATCTCAGATAAATGATAAGGATGCTGATATTAGTATCAGTATACAGAATTCGGCTTATAGATTTACTATTTTATAAAAGCTCTTTGGGAAACTGAAGGGCTTTTTCCATAGAAAGCGCTTATTCAAAAAAACTAAAACTATTGCCACCATAACTTTTGGTATACTGATAGTTGGGCAATTCTGATAAATCGGTGTGTTTAGAATGTTCGATAATAAGGACACCATCATCTTCTAGCAACTGATTTTTAAAAACCAATTCTGGAAGTTTCGAAAATAAGCTAATATCAAAGTTATAAGGCGGATCAGCAAAAATGATACTATAGGATTGTGTTGCCTTTTCCAAATATTTAAAGACATCACTTTTTATGGTTGAAATTGGCATTTCAAATTGTTCAGCGGTATCATTGATGAACTTGATACAGGCATAATTATCATCAACAGCTGTAATAGTTTCTGTACCACGTGAAGCAAATTCATAACTGATGTTTCCTGTACCCGAAAATAAATCTAACACAGCTATATCATCGAAATAATAGGTGTTATTTAAAATATTAAACAAGGCTTCTTTTGCCATATCAGTTGTTGGTCTAACAGGCAATTTTTTTGGAGCACTAATGCGTCGTCCTTTATATAGTCCAGAGATAATACGTATCAATTAGAAACTGTTTAAAATCATAAATTCCTGATGTTTAAATTCAGGTTGTAAATTTTCAGCAAATCTATACTTAAATTTTGGTGCAACAAAAGAAACGAATCTCACATATTTATATAAGATTTTATACAAGTCATCTGATTCAGAGATTTGTCCAGATAAATATACAGGTACTGTTTCGGTATCTAATTTAAGTTGCTCTATGGTGAACAAAATGTAATAAATGAAATCTTCAGCAGTACTGTAATCAAAAGCATTATAAAAGATTAATTGTGTGTCGTTTGCTGCAATTATTTCAAAATGAAGTTCATCGACATTAATAAAAAGCGATACAGCTTCATTGTCTGAGCTATGGTCAAGGATAGTTTCAATGAGAATTGTTGAAGCATGTTTGTAAACAAAACTCCCAAAAGTGTCAAAGAGGTAATTATTTAGATTGACCCAAGGAACATATACATTTACACTTTCATTTGCTGCAATACTGTCGTAACTTAAAAAATCTGTTTTTAAGATCTTAGCGTTAAATTTCAAATAATTAGCAAGCTGGTTTTCATCAAAAAGTGATTGTGGTACAAGGGTAGACATTTCATTTTGATGTATGCATAACACCGATTCAAACTCCTGATTAAAAACAGAATTATTTTCGATAGTGGTTTTAAGAAGATTGAGCAATTCAAAAGGTGTTCCTTTTTTGCCAAGCGGAATGTATTCTAAATGTTCAACAATATGCTTGGTGCGATTTAGAATACAAAAAGAAAGTCCACTCAAACGAATTTGAATGGACAATGTTTTTATTATGCTTGGTTTCAAACTTATTCTTTTTTGACGTTGTAACTTTTAGGCCAATTTCCTTTAGTGTAAACTTCAGACATTGAACCAACAATTAGTGCGTCACCATTAACACCATCTACAGCTACAGTTTTCTTTTCCTTTTTTACTAAATTATCTGGTTGGTCAAAAAGAATAATACTCTTATCTACTGAAGCTTCAAATACTGCAATATCATCTTCAGGTAATTTTCCAGCATCTAATTTAAACTTAGATGGCGTCGCATTTTTAACCCCTTTCATTTTATCAAAAGGGACGTTCATCATTGTTTTATATCTGTTATCAGCTCCAAATAAAGAATCTTTAACCGACACAAAATCAAGCGTATCTATAATAACAATATCTTTATAGGTTTCAACGCCACCAAAACGCTTGGTCATTTCAACATCAAGAACAGTAGAGTCTCTGCGTTGTGTTATGGTAAATTTCGCAGTGTCAATAAATTTAACGAGACCATCAAAATCTTTTGTGAATTTACCCGTTACAGATCTATGCGCAAGTTGCGCATCTCTAATATCTTTTAAGTTTTCAATAACTACAGCATAGCGCTCTTTTTTAAGTTTGTTGAATTTAATTTCACCATAAACTGAATCAAATGTCATATAACCTAAAGCGATAATGATGACCCATAAGAGAATGTTAAGAATCGGTTTCATTTTCTTTGGCACAAATTTGTCAATCAGCCAAACAATACCTATTGTTAATAATATTAGAGCTACAACTGTAAGAATTGCTAAAAACATAGTTCGTTTTTTTATTAGTTATTTTAGTTATGGAATATCGCAAATCTACAAATTTTTTTTGTTCACGAAAGCCATTATAAATAAAAACGAAAGATATAAAATTTGTTTGAGATTATAGTAAATTTTAAGATGCAATTTAGTCGAAAGAATATTTAGTTTATCTTGCATTTTAAATGCTTATGATGCGCATTATATGACTGCACCAGATTTTTTTAAACGCCTTCTAGAAAAGTTTCCTTTTGAACCTACTCAAAAACAGTTAGTTGTACTTGAACAGTTATCTCAATTTGTGTTTAGTGATACTTCAAATTCCTTGTATTTGTTGAAAGGGTTTGCTGGTACAGGTAAAACAAGTATCATTGGGACATTAGTTACTCATTTATGGGAAACTAAACGTAGCGCTGTGCTAATGGCACCTACAGGAAGAGCTGCAAAAGTGATTTCTAACTATTCCAATAAGGAAGCCTTTACCATTCATAAGAAAATTTATTTTCCCAAAAAAGAGAAAGGTGGTGGTGTAAAATTCGTGATGCAACCCAATAAGCACAGGAACACAATTTTCATTGTAGACGAAGCGTCTATGATTCCTGATATTCCTGCAGATTCTAAACTTTTTGAAAACGGTTCTTTGCTAGATGATTTGATGCAGTATGTGTACTCTGGACATAAATGTAAACTCTTACTTATTGGTGATAAAGCGCAATTGCCACCTGTTAAATCTGATTTGAGTCCAGCGCTAAACAGTACTATCTTAAGTATGAATTACAATAAAGAGGTTATTGGTATTGAATTAGATGAAGTGGTAAGGCAAGGTCATGATTCTGGTATTTTGGAAAACGCCACTAAACTTCGAGAAGTTTTAGAGCACGAATTTTATGACTCGTTTCAGTTTAATTTGAATGGGTTTGAAGATATTGTTAGGCTTATTGATGGTCATGAAATTATGGATGCTATTAATGATTCTTATAGTCAAAATGGTCATGAGGAAACCGCTATTATTGTTAGAAGTAATAAGCGTGCGAATTTGTACAACCAACAAATACGCAGTAGAATTTTGTTTAATGAGAATGAGCTTAGTGTTGGTGATTTTCTAATGGTAGTTAAAAACAATTACTTCTGGATCAAGCCTACTTCTGAAGCTGGTTTTATTGCAAATGGTGATATTATTCAGGTCTTAGAGATTTTTTCAATTACGGAATTGTATGGGTTTAGATTTGCTGAAGTTAAAGTCAAAATGGTTGATTATCCTAGAATGCGACCATTTGAAACGGTTTTACTATTAGATACGATCGAAGCAGAATCGCCTTCGCTCTCTTATGAAGATGGCAATCGCTTATACCAAGAAGTTCAGAAAGACTACGAAGATGAAACATCCAATTACAGAAAGTTTTTAAAAATAAAAGGCAATAAACACTTTAATGCCTTGCAGGTTAAATTTTCCTACGCAATTACCTGCCACAAATCTCAAGGAGGACAATGGCATACTATTTTTGTAGAGCAGCCTTATTTACCTAATGGTATTGATCGTGATTATTTAAGATGGCTGTATACAGCTGTCACAAGAGCCAAAGAAAAATTGTACCTTATCGGATTTAAAGACGAATTTTTTGAAGATCATATAGAATGACAACCGAAACAATTATCAGTATTTTTTTAGGAATCGGACTTGCTGCATCAGTTGGTTTTAGAGTCTTTGTGCCTTTGTTTGTATTGAGTTTAGCTACCTATTTTGATGCCATTCCTATTAATGAATCTTGGGAATGGATTGGAAGCTTTGCTGCAGTTATTGCATTAGGAGTTGCAACTGTTGTAGAGATCTTTGCGTATTACATTCCATACATTGATAATATTCTGGATACGATTGCTGTGCCTTTAGCTGCCATTGCTGGAACTGCAGTTATGGTATCAACGGTTGCAGATCTAAGTCCTGTAATCACTTGGGCTTTGGCTATAATAGCTGGAGGCGGAACTGCAGCAGCAGTAGCGGGAAGTTCTGGAGCAACGCGACTAACATCTACTGCAACAACAGGTGGAGTGGCTAATCCTATTGTATCTACTGTTGAAACAGGAACTTCCATTATTATGTCTGTCTTGTCTATTTTCATTCCTGTTATTGCCTTTTTACTCGTTGTGGTGATTTTTTATATCATTTTCAGACTTTATAAAAAGATTAGACCAAGTCATTCTTAAAGTCGTTCAAAAGTTTTATTTTTGAATCTTTATCTTTCAGATTTACATGAAAATAATTTCAATGATACCTGCACGTTACAGTGCTTCTAGATTTCCAGGAAAACTTATGGAAAGCTTAGCTGGCAAATCTGTAATACTGCGTACTTATGAAGCTACTGTAGCAACACAACTTTTTGATGAGGTTTATGTGGTTACAGATAGTGCAATTATTTTTGATGAGATTACTTCTCATGGAGGAAAAGCCATTATGAGTAAAAAAGAGCATCAATCTGGAAGTGATAGGATTGCTGAAGCAGTTGAAGACCTAGATGTTGATATTGTTGTTAATGTGCAAGGTGATGAACCTTTTACTGAACGTGAAAGTTTAGAAAAAGTTCTGAATGCTTTTAAAGATGATCATGATAAAACGATTGATTTAGCGTCTTTAATGGTAGAAATTACAGACTGGGACGAAATTAACAATCCGAATACTGTAAAAGTTATAGTTGATCAGAATAATTTTGCACTGTATTTTTCTAGAAGTCCAATCCCTTATCCAAGAGATAAGGAGGCTGGAACACATTACTTTAAGCATAAAGGTATTTATGCGTTTAGAAAACAAGCCTTATTAGATTTTTACAGATTGCCAATGCAATTTATTGAAGCGACTGAAAAAATAGAATGTATTCGATATTTAGAATACGGAAAGCGCATTAAAATGGTTGAAACAACCATACAAGGTGTTGAAATTGATACACCTGAAGATTTAGAGCGTGCAAAAAAACTTTGGAAATAATTGAGTACAGATTATAAGGATATAAAAGTAATTGGTTTTGATGCAGATGATACCTTATGGGTCAATGAAACCTATTTTCGTGATGCTGAATTAAAGTTTGCGCAGCTGTTGTCTAACTATGAAACGGTAAACAAAATTGATCAGGAATTGTTTAAAATGGAGATGAAAAATCTTCCACTTTATGGTTATGGAGTCAAAGGTTTTGTGCTGTCTATGGTTGAAATGGCATTAGAATTATCTAATAATAATGTGTCTAACTCAACAATAAATACTATTTTGAACATCGGAAAAGAGATGTTGGATAAACCTGTTGAATTATTAGATGGCGTAGAAGACACCTTGAAAACTTTATCAAAGTCCTACAGATTGATATTGGTAACCAAAGGTGATTTGTTAGATCAAGAACGAAAATTAGAAAAATCTGGATTAACGGATTATTTTCATCATATTGAAGTATTAAGTGACAAGCAGGAAAATAACTATTTAAAACTGCTACATCACCTAGATATAAAACCTTCAGAATTTTTAATGATTGGTAATTCATTAAAATCTGATATTTTGCCTTTAGTCAATATAAAAGCTAAGGCCATTCATATACCGTTTCATACCACATGGTTACATGAACAGGTAAATGACGATGATACAAAAAATAAAAGCTATAAAACTGTAAATAGTTTGCTAGATATTGTTCAGATATTAAATTAGAAACACCACAAGTAAACTATAGATAAGATTGAAAAAACGAATGAACTATAAAAATTATCCAATGGTGTCCAGAGTTGTTTATGGACGTGGTTGCTTTAATCAATTAGGAGATATTATAGCACCTAAACGCTTAAACACTAAAGCACCATTTATTTTTTTAGTTGATGATGTGTTTAAAGGTAATTCGTGGTTAACTTCTAGAATTCCTATTGCATATAAAGATCAATTAATTTACATCTCTGCAGATGAAGAACCTAAAACATCTCAGGTTGATGAACTTGTTGAGCAAATTATTCTAACACATAAAGATCGTCCGTCTGGTATTATTGGTATTGGTGGCGGAACGATTTTAGACCTTGCTAAAGCGGTTTCTATTTTGTTAACTAATGAAGGTGAAGCTAAAAACTATCAAGGTTGGGATCTGGTAAAAAATCCTGCAATCTATCATGTTGGTGTTCCTACAATTTCTGGCACAGGAGCAGAGGTTTCCAGAACAACTGTACTTACAGGTCCTGATAAAAAATTAGGAATTAATTCAGATTATACACCTTTTGATCAGGTAATCTTAGATCCAGAACTTACAAAAGATGTTCCAAAAGACCAATGGTTTTACACTGGAATGGATTGTTACATTCATTGTATTGAATCTCTAAACGGAACGTTCCTCAATGCGTTCAGTCAGAGTTATGGTGAAAAAGCCTATGATCTGTGTCTTGATATTTTCTTAAATGATACCTTAGAGACAAAAGAGTCTCAAGATAAACTTATGATGGCATCTTGGCATGGAGGAATGAGCATTGCGTATTCTCAAGTTGGTGTTGCACATGCTATGAGTTATGGATTGTCTTATTTATTAGGAACCAAACATGGTATAGGAAACTGTATTGTTTTTGATCATTTGGAAGAGTTTTATCCTGAAGGCGTCAAGCTATTCAAGGAAATGAAAGCGAAACATCAGATTCAGTTACCGCAAGGTTTGTGTGCCGATTTAAGTGATGATGAATTTGATACAATGATCAATGTTGCCTTAAGTTTAGAACCGCTTTGGGAAAATGCAGTAGGTAAAAACTGGAAGCAAACAATAACCAGAGATAAGCTTAAAGCACTCTACAAAAAGATGTAGTATGCGATGGTTAGCTAAATGGATATACTACAACCTTTTGGGTTGGAAACTAGTTGGCAACACTAATTTTTCAAAAGATACCTTAAAAAAAGTAGTCATTATCGCTGTACCTCATACAAGTTGGCACGACTTCTACATTGGGATATTGCTTCGGAAAGTTGTAGGAATCAAAACAAATTTTGTCGCAAAAAAAGAATTATTCAAATGGCCTTTCGGATGGTACTTTAGAGCTGTTGGTGGTGCTGCTTTAGATCGTACTTCTGGACAAAACAAAGTGGAAGCCATCGCAAAACTTTTCGAAGGGAAAGATGAATTCAGATTGGCATTGGCTCCTGAAGGCACCAGAAAAAAAGTTGAACATTGGAAAACAGGGTTTTACTACATTGCTAAAACAGCTAATGTTCCAATTATTATGTTTACACTAGACTTTAAAAATAAGCAAAACAAGGTCTCAGAACCTTTTTATCCTACAGATGATGTGGATGCCGATTTTAAATTTATGAAAGCGTTCTACAAAGGGGTTATTGGTAAAAAACCTGAATATTCTTAAGGTCTGTCTTCTAATTTGTACATCATTTCAATAGAATAAGAGCCATTCGCCTACTAAGGTGATTTAAAATTATGGCATAGAATTTGGATATATATAGTAACTGAATGTTGAAACATAAAGTAAACCATCGCGTCCCTAAAAAGAAACAAGATTCAGTGAATTAAAGCTGTTTCATTCTCCTGAAATGGCTTTACTTTTTATGGTGTTGCTCAAACTTATCGAGCATTGCATTAGTTTGTGCTTGTAATTTGGTTTTAAAGAAATTAGTGCCTCCTAAGAGCAATCCTTTAAAACCAAGCGCTTGCTTAGACCATTTGTGGAGATTGAATACATCTGTATGCTTAATAATCTTACCATCTTTAAATTCAAAAGTGGCTTCAATTGTATTATGAACTTTTCGCCCTGTTTTACTGAACGTATAAAAAGCTTCCCAATGAGCTGAACCTTGATGGGTTTCAGCCATAATATTTGAAGAGACCACTTTAAAGGATTTCCCTTGTTGTGATTTACAAAGCATGCGCCACATATTTTTGGCACGTTCACCTTTGAGTACACCAAAAGCTGGATCTTCAAAAACAATATCGTCGTGATAACAGCTTGCCATAGTTTCGGCATCAAGCTCATTAAAAGCTTTGTAAAAGGTTTCTATTGTGGTTTTCATAGTGACTAAAAATTAGATTTAAAGTTACTGAAAATTAAGATTGCTTTTGTAAAATAGCAGTGTTGTAATATTGAAAGGCTTCTAAGATGAGGTCATTGGGAACTAAACAGTCTATTGTAGGTTGTCCGATAGCTTCAAGTAATACAAAATTAATATTACCATGTGAGTTCTTCTTGTCGTACTTTAACAATTCGATGATTGGCGCATGATCCTTTTCAGTAAAGGCAACAGCATCATACATTGATAAGAACGTATTGGTTACAAATTCTAGATCTTCTTGCGGAAAATTAACGAGTTTCGATGATAAGTAACATTCCATAATCATACCAATAGCAATAGCTTCACCATGCAACAACTCAGATTGTTGATCGGAGTCTAAGCAATAAGATTCTATAGCATGACCAAGGGTATGGCCAAAATTAAGATGCTTTCGTATACCATCTTCATGAGGATCTTTCGTTACAATATTATTTTTGATAATAACCGAATCGTAAATTAACCGATCCAGATCATGAAGTGTTAATTGTGATAAATCACTTAAGGTGTTAAAATAGGAACGATCTTCAATCAAACCGTGTTTGAGCATTTCAGCTAAACCAGATCTCAAATGATTCTGAGGTAATGTTTCTAAGAAAGACGTATCGATAAGCACCATTTCACCAGAGTTAATCACACCAATCTGATTTTTAAGTGTTCCAAGATCAACACCAGTTTTTCCGCCAACAGACGCATCAACCATGGCCAATAAAGAGGTTGGAATATTGATGTAGGCGATGCCTCTTTTAAAGGTACTCGCTACAAATCCGCCTAAATCGGTTACAACACCACCACCAAGATTCAACATCAAACTTTTACGGTCAGCATCTAATTCAGATAACGCATTCCAAACACCAACACAAGTGTCTATAGTTTTATAATGCTCTCCACTTTCAATTTCAATGATCTCAAAAGGTATAGTCGTTTCAATCTGAGCCATAAATTTTGAAAGACAATGCTCATGTGTATTTGTATCAACCAAAACAAAGAGTTTAGAAAACGATTCTGCATTCAAGAAGTTATTCAAGGCCATATAGCATTCTGAATTAAAATGAATGGTGTATGATTTTGTTTTAATTGAATTCAACGACATTTATATCCTATTTTGAAAGTGGAAAATTACAGCTTTTAGTAAAATAATAGCTTATGAATAATTATTTTTACATATAATTTTTTCAAATGGACAACAAGACGCATTTTGACAATACCGAAATTGCATTTGCTTTAAAAAATGATGCTCAGTTAGAACGTGCTTATTTTTTGTTTAAAATGATTTCGCATCAGCCTTTGGTTCGTATAGGAACTGCAGCAACAAACTTCGCTTTAAAAGCTAATTTGCCTGTTGAAGGCTTGATTCGTTCAACGGTGTTTGATCACTTTTGTGGTGGTGTTAATGAAGAAGATTGCTTACCTGTGATTGATAAGATGTTCACAAAAGGAGTGTCTTCGGTTTTGGATTATTCCGTTGAAGGGAAAGAGGAAGAATCTACTTTTGATGACGCCAGAGATAAGATTATTAAGATCATTCATTTTGCAGATGAAAAGGAAGCCATGCCAATTGTAGTCTTTAAGCCTACTGGATTCGGTCGTTTTTATTTATATCAAAAGAAAGGTGATGGCAAAGCTTTTACTGAAGCTGAACAAGCCGAATGGGATCGCATTGTACAACGCTTTGATAGTGTATGTAAATTGGCTAAAGCTAAAGATGTTGAAGTTTTAATTGATGCTGAAGAAAGCTGGATGCAAGATGCAGCAGATGACTTGTGCGAGTTGATGATGCAAACGTATAACACAGAAAAGCCCATTGTATACAACACCTTACAAACCTATCGTTGGGATCGTTTTGATTATTTGAAAGGGATTCACGATAGAGCAAGACAGAAAGGTTTTAAAATTGGGTTTAAAATTGTTCGCGGTGCATATATGGAGAAGGAGCGTGATAGAGCAGAGGATAAAGGTTATGAGTCGCCTATATGTGAAAACAAAAAGGCTACAGATGACAACTTCAATACCTGTATGACTTATATGCTTAATAATCTAGATACCATATCTGTTTTTATAGGCACGCATAATGAAGCGAGTTGTTATCTGGCTATGGACATTATGGACGATCTTGGTGTTGATAAGACAGACAATAATGTGTGGTTTGGTCAACTGTATGGTATGAGTGATCATATAAGTTTCAACTTAGCCCAATTAGGATATAATGTTGCTAAGTATGTGCCATTCGGACCAGTAAAAGATGTGATGCCTTATTTGATTAGACGTGCTGAAGAAAATACTTCAGTAGCAGGACAAACCAATAGAGAGCTCAACTTATTAAAACAAGAAAAAGCAAGACGAAAGTTATAACACTATGGTTATTGAAACCATCGCAATAATGGTAATAATATCTTTATTTAAGTCTGTTGGTTTTCTTAGATAATTCCGAATCTTTTCTTTTTGCGTGTTGGATTATTTCCGTAACCATAACCATATCCTTTTTTCTTTATGGTACCATTAAGTAAAACGGTCATATTAGGTAAACGCTTTTCTTGATATAGAGTCTGCGCAATGTGTAATTCACGCTTATCAATGTTATTGGCACTAACTACATATACAAATAAATCAGCATGATCACTAATAAGTAAAGTATCAGTAACAAGTCCGACAGCTGCAGTATCTACAATAATATAATCGTAGTGCTTTTTAGCACTTTCAAAAAGTTCGGTAACACGATCACTCATCAATAATTCTGCAGGATTTGGAGGAATGGCTCCAGAAGGAATAACATCTAAAAATTCGTTATCCTTCATTTTATAAGTCACATCTGAAACGCTTAACGCAGGATCTGAAATATAATTGGTTAAGCCTTTATCTGCCTTAATTTTCAAGTATTCATTTACTCTAGGCACTCTAATATCTGTTTCAATGAGTAATACTTTCTTTTCTGAAAAAGAAAATGATTTGGCAAGGTTGGTAGAAGTATGAGATTTTCCTTCCTGAGCTTTTGTCGATGTTATAAAAATAGTTTTTGAATCACCAGCTTTTTTCTGAAGCATAAAATTGATGTTAGATCTAATAATTCTGAAGGCTTCAGCCTTAGGTGTATAATCCACCTTTTGAATCATTAAATTCTTTTTTTCAGATTTTGGAATATCTCCTAAGAACGGAATGCTCACGACTTTTTCAAGTTCGGCTTTGTTATCAATGGTTGTGTTCAAGACATCTTTAACAAAAATAAATCCAGCAGGAACAGCCAAACCTAATAGTAATGCGGTTAGATACACAAATTTACGCTTTGGAGCTACAGGAATAGAATTCACATAGGCTGTATCAACTATTTTAGCGTTAGGAGATGACATACCTTGAGCAATTGCAGTTTCTTCACGCTTTTGAAGCAAATACAAATAAAGTGACTCTTTTATATCTTGCTGACGTTTTACATCTCTAAACTGTCGCGCTTTTCCAGGTGCAGAATAAATTTGAGAACTAATTCTCGCATCCTCACGATTTAAAGTGTTAAGCGTAATGCGGTTAGCAGATTGTATGTTTTCTAAACTCTTATTTAAATTGAGCTTTAACGCATTAATTTGGTTATTAAGATTGATTACTGTTGGGTTCTTTTCTGTCGAATTTTTTAAGATACGATCACGTTGTAACACAAGCTCGTTGTGACTTTTGGTTATTTGAGCCACAGAATTATCTGTGATACCAATATCAGCAGGTAACAAGTCGCTTTCAGCGTTCTCATCATTCAAGCGATCCTTCATATAATCAATCAATTGAATTTGATTGGTCGTGTTTATTAATTTGGTTTCGTTTTCTTTTTCACTTTGAAGAAAAATATCAGCTTGAGACGCTAGGGCAGTTAGCCTATTATCTTTTTGAAGTTTTTCAGCTGTAAAATCAACTTGTTCAAGTTCATTAGAAACGACATCTAATCTGTTATTGATAAAATCGGACGTAATCTTAACAACCTTTTCTTTGTCGTTAATAACATCTTCGTTGTATTTTTCTACAAGCTTATCTAAAATTAATTTCGCTTTACCTTTCAAACTTTCAGTGAGACTTAGAGCGATAATGTTAGAGCCCTTATTGTTTGTAGTTTTAAGTTTTACTTGATAAGCTTCAATAGTGTTCTCTATATTCGACATTTGAATTTTTATATGTCTTCCAGGTTCAGAAGCATATTGACCAACATTTGGTGTGATGACAAAATCACCAAAACCAGTTGAAATCCTATCTCCAAAAGCATACTCTTCAGCATCGTCACCACCAAACATACCTCCATCTTCATTAGATAATGAAAACTTAGTGTCTGATTTAATCTTAACATATAACGTCGTATCTACGGTATTAATAATAGAATCACTTTCAAAAAAGTTAAGTGTTACAGGCGGATTGCTGTAAACCTCTTGTTCTTTAATTTTTCCTTTTACAAAATATTGAATATTAAGTTTAAGATCCTTAACAACCTCTCTTACAAGCGCTCTTGATTTTATGATCTCAATTTCATCAGTAATATTTGAGAAATCTGTTGAAAACAAACCATAATCTTGCAGTGCAGAAATCTCTGGCATTGCTTGAGATTGCTTTTCACTGTTTATTTTAATTATTGCAGTAGCCTGATATTGGTTTGTAGAATATCTCAAATAAATGAATGCTGCAATTAAGGCTAGTATTGTACAAATTGCTATAAGTTTCCACTTCGAAAGAAATAAATCGATCTTATCTCTCAACTCATTCTGAAAACTTTGGGTGTTATTAGAATTCATGAGTAAGATTAATTACTGTTATTAATTAAAATTGCTGCAATTGTTGTAAGCGTTGCAATTGCAGAAATAATCACAGGAGTAGTTTGGTTGTAAGATGCTTGACGTACTCTAGAACCATTTGGCTCAACATAAACCACATCATTTTGTGATAAATAGTATACAGGATTATTAACCACATTAATTGTAGTTAAATCAAATTTCGCATACTTTTTCTCACCATTGATCTCTCTAATTAAAAAGACATTGTCACGTTTTCCGTAGATGGTTAAATCTCCAGCTAAACCTAAGGCTTCAGAAAGTGAAATTCGCTCATCTTGAACAGTATAAGTTCCAGGTCTGTTAACTTCACCTAAAACTGTAACCGTAAAGTTGATAAGTCTAATATTTACAATGGCATCTTTAACGTATTCTCTTAATTGTTCCTTAAGCATTTCAGTTGCTTCAGCTCTAGTCATTCCAGCGATGTGAATCGTTCCTAAAACTGGAAACTCAATATTTCCTTCAGAATCTACTAAATAGGTTTGTCTGAGAACATTGCCATTCGCATTTAAATTAGTGCTTGTTGAATTAGCATAAGACACAGGAGCAAGATTAAAAGGCATCACAGCTGCTGGTTCAATAGACGATACATCTATGGTAAGAATATCGTTGGTTTTATAGGTAAGTTGGAACGAATTGTCGATCTGACTAGTTTCACTTAATGGTTCATCTTGAAAGTAAACAATATCTTTTTTTGAGGCACATGAACTTAGTACAGCAATAGCAAATATCGATAGTACTTTTAGAGAATTTTTGAGGTTGAATATTGTACGCATTGGTTTATAGGTTTAGGAGCAATTATTTTTTTGAATCTAATACTTCAAACTTTGAATTATTAGAGATGTATTCTGGTAATATATCTTTTATTAATGAAACGATTTCTAAGTTCTGTACTTTAGAATTTATTTTACACAAGTTAGAAATTTGTTCTGAAACCACACTAACATCAATTGGAATTGTTTTAGCAATCATAATCTTCTCATGATATGTTGGTCTCGTATTTTCACCATCAGCTAGTAACTCTTCATAGATCTTTTCACCTGGACGTAATCCTGTGATCTTAATGTCAATGTCTTCAGGATATCGTAATCCAGATAAGATAATCATGTTTTTGGCGAGGTCGAAAATTTTCACAGATTCTCCCATATCAAAGACAAAGATCTCTCCACCATTACCCATTGTAGCTGCTTCAAGAACTAACTGACACGCTTCAGAGATGGTCATAAAGTATCTTGTAATGTCTTGGTGTGTAACGGTTAATGGACCGCCATTTTCAATTTGCTTTTTAAATAATGGAATAACAGAACCATTCGATCCTAACACATTACCAAATCGGGTTGTAATAAATTTGGTCTGACCTTTACCTTGTAAACAATTCACGAAAAGCTCAGCAATGCGCTTAGTCGCTCCCATGACATTTGTTGGGTTTACGGCTTTGTCAGTAGAAATAAGTACAAATTTATTGACACCATGTTTTACAGCTAAACTAGCCATATTTCGAGTACCACCAATATTAACGCTTACAGCTTCATAAGGGTTGTTTTCCATAAGAGGCACGTGCTTATATGCTGCAGCATGGAATACTATTTTTGGTCTGTAAGTATTGAAAAGACTTTCCATTCGTTTAATGTCTCTAACATCAGCGACAATAACGGTAAAGTTTTTAACACCTTTTTGAATGAACTCTTGCTGTAACTCATATAAAGGCGATTCGGCTGTATCAATTAAAATAAGTTTCTTGTAAGCATAATTGGTTGTTTTTCTTGCAATTTCACTACCAATAGAACCTGCAGCACCAGTAATAAAAATGATCTGATTTTCATATTCGTGAACTAGAGCAGGATTAACAATGCTTATCGGTTCTCTACCTAGAAGGTCTTCAATATTAACATCTTTGATCTGACCAACACTAAGATCACCATCAATCCAATTTTGTACAGGAGGTACAATTTTTACTTTAAGACCTAATTCGAAAAGTTGTGTAGAAATTTCAAGTAATCTAGAAGGTTCAATATTTTGAATTGAAATAACGACATCTTCAATAGCATTCTTTTCTACAAAATCAGCAGTTATCTTTTCTAAACTATAAACATATAATGTGTTTATTTTCTTTCCAACTTTTCGGGCATTATCATCAATAAAGGCAACAACTTCATGACTGTTCTTCGGATCATTAGTTATGGCATCATAGGTTAGCATACCAGAACTACCTGCACCATAAATCAAGACACGCTTTTTGGTTTCAATATCTTGCATTACACTATTGTACATCGACTTGACAAACAGCTTGAATCCTATTAAGAACAAGATGTTAAGCATTAAGTGGATGTAAATTATAGATCCCGATATATTGAAAATACTTTGGTAATTCAATTTTCTACTAAAGAAGGTTGTTATGATAAGAATGGTTGCTAAAATGTTAACACCAATGACAATGTTAACAATGTCTTTAAAACCTGTAAAACGAACAACACTTTTGTGAGAACCAACTAGAAGAAAACTTATAAATGCCGCTAAAAAGACAAAAGGAATTTGTTTCAACATTACAAGAATGTCAAAATCGAGCTTGAAATTAAATCGAATAATATATGCAATGATAAACGTGAGCGTTACGATACAAAGATCAAAAAGCATCACAAGCCATCTTGATGCATATTTATGCGAAATATTTTGAAGTAAACCTTTTATCATGCTCTAAAATACGTTTTTATTGCTGAAATAACCCTATCCAATTCATTTTCAGTAAGGTTTGAGCCACTAGGCAAACATAACCCTTTTTTAAATAATGCATCTGAAACACCATTTAAGTAACTCGGACACGACTCAAATATTGGCTGTTGGTGCATTGGTTTCCAAAGTGGTCTGGTTTCAATATTTTGTTCTAATAACTTTAGTCTTAGGGCTTCTCGTACTGTTTCAGAAGGCGTTAGAATACAACTAAGCCAACGATTAGAAAATGCAGAAGTTGGTTCATCTAAGAAGCTAATGTCTTCAATATTACTGAAGTTGTCTTCATAAGCTTTATAAACGGCACGTCTCGCTTTGACACGATCGTCTAATACTTCCATCTGACCTCTTCCAATTCCAGCCAACACATTAGATAATCTGTAATTATAACCAATCGATTTGTGATGGTATTCTACAGCTTTTTCTCTAGCTTGAGTTGCCAGAAATACCGCTTTCTCTTTCCATTCTTGGTTTTTGGTTACGAGTGCACCACCACCAGAAGTGGTAATAATTTTATTTCCGTTAAAGGATAAGATTGAAATATCTCCAAATGTGCCGCACTTTTGTTCTTTGTAAGTACTTCCTAAAGATTCGGCACTATCTTCAAGAACAGGAATATTGTACGCTTTGGCTATAGTATGAATCTCATCTGCTTTATAAGGCATGCCATAAAGATGAACGGCAATGATCGCTTTAGGTTTTTTACCCTTTTTAATACGATCTTTTATAGCTTCTTCTAATAACTCAGGAGACATGTTCCATGTGTCATTTTCGCTATCCACAAAAATTGGAGTCGCACCTTGGTATACAATAGGATTTGCTGAAGCTGAAAATGTTTTACTCTGACAAATAACTTCATCACCTTGTTTAACACCTAGAATGATAAGTCCTAAATGCAAAGCAGCAGTTCCTGAGCTAAGTGCTGCAACTAAACTATCTTCTTTGAGGTAATTTTGGATGTCATCTTCAAAGCCATCAACGTGAGGCCCAAGAGGAGCTATCCAATTGGTATCAAAAGCATTTTGAACATAAGATTGTTCTTTGCCACTCATATGTGGCGACGACAACCATATTTTAGATTCCATAATCAAAATTGTTAAGTAAGTTTATTACTAAGCAATTTTCATGTCTAGTGAGGGACTTGGGACAGAAAATTTTTCTCATTATCTGCACTAATACAGGATTTTATATTAGTAGCATTTAAATTGATAAATTCAAGGTAAATATTGTTATTTACAGCTCTGCATTCAAATTATTACGACAAATAGCAAGTTTTAACGATATAGGAGTCATTAAGTGTTTATAAATTCTTTGAATTGATTTAACAAAAAAAATGCAAATCTTGATTAAAAACTTATGCAATATGTTACTTTTGTGGCACATTATAAGAGTGAATTGTAAAGTGTTACATGAAGTATAATCCGTTTACATCAGAAAGTTTTGTTCGTATTTGGTCTAAGCATTTTAATGACTCAAAGCAAGCTAATACTTTTAATTTTATTTCTGGAGTTCAGTTTTTGAAGAAATCATTTTTGCCTATTTACGAGAATATAGGTCAGAATTTAACCAAAGGTATTAACTATACCATTGATGCTTCAAAATCTGATTACAAAGGAAAAGTGTTTCTTATTTATGATGTGCCTCACTACTTTAATGTTCAGCCACTTGACAAGCATTCTGAATCATCACTTAAACTGAAAAAGGTTTTTCAGTATCAAGGCTTTTTGATGGATATCTCTTCATTTGATAATCAAGATGATTACATTAATGCGCAATTCAGCTCAAAGAACCGAAGAGAGTTTCGTTCTAATGCTAGACGATTAGAGCAATGCTTCAATATTCGTTACGAATTTATAAATGAAGCTATGGAAGCTTCTGCCTTTGAATTACTCTTTAAGCAATTTCATAACTTGTTAAGTAAGCGATTTGCAGGAAAACAAACCAACTATCATCATTTGAGTCCGAAAAAATGGAACTTTTATAAAGAGTTGGTGTTTAATATGCTAGAGGAAAAGAGATCGTCTTTACTCGTCATATACAATAACGATACACCTATTGGTATCACATTAAATTTTCATGCAGACGATGTTTTATTTGAAAGCATTACTGTTTTTGATCCTGATTACTATAAGTTCAGTATTGGTAAAACGTCAATTATTAAATTATTAGAATGGTGTTTTGAAAATAACTACAGAATATCTGATTTTTCTAAAGGTGATTTTGATTACAAGCACAAATGGGGAAATTTAGTGTATGACTTTGATTATCATATTCTTTACGATTCAAAATCGCTAAGATCTAAGCTCACTGCAGCTTATGTTGAAAGTTATTTTAAATTCAAGCTGTATTTAAGAGAGAAGAAGGTAAATGAATTGTACAGAAAATATAAGTTTAAACTTACTGGAGGCTCTACTGAAGCTTCATCTCAAGGGTTACAAGTTTTAAAGTTTGAAAAGCTTGAGAGCTTTGATCAAAATAATACAGGTTTTAAGGCCTTAGATTACAATTTAGAAGTCTATAGTCATTTACTTCAGTTTGTATATACGTTTGCTTTTGCGAATCCAGAACCTATTGCAAACATAAAATTGTTTCAAGCTATTACTAACGATAAGGTATTTGTGATCTCAGGTTCAAAAAAGGCGCAACAAATTACGCTTGGCTAGTCGATTTTATTTCCAACATTCTATCACATTTTGAAAATAATTTACCAGCTTCATAGTTGTTGAATTGAGATACATCTGTGTTACCTTTTAACCATTCAATATAGATAGAACAGGTGTTAACTCCTGCTTCATGTGAAAACGGATAACCTCCTCCAAATCTTGGGTTTAGTTCTAGTAAATAAAGTTTATTATTTGCAACAAAAACATCACAGTCTAGATTGCCTACATGTTTTAAGTTTTCAGAAACAATCTTACCCAATTCTTCAAACCGTTCATCTATAACTGAGACGGCTTTATCAGTTTCACCAGAGCGCATATTCAGTTTTTTTCTAACAAAGGTTCCGAAGTAATTTCCATCAAGATCATTAACAATATCAAGTCCATATTCCTGACCATTCATTTTCTCTTGAATAAGAATAGCGTTGTCTAAATCATCTTGACTAGCAGTATTTAGAATCGATTTTTTGAGTTTAATGTGCTGTAGTTGAAAGGCAAGATCTAATTCGGCTTCAGTTTCAGGAAAGTCAATACCAATTGAAGCGCTTCCCCAACGTGGTTTTACCACTAAAGGATAATTCAGTAACCCTTTAGAAATGGCACTTTTCGCACTGTCGAGGGTTGTATAAGTATCTGGAGTTTTTAAACCAATTGAAGTGATAAAATCAAAGGTCTTCATTTTGTCAAAAGCAATATCAATAACAGTTTCACTCGAAATAATAACTTTTACACCAGTTGATTCTAAATCTGTTTTATGTTTTGAAAGAATAGGAAGTTCTAAATCATTTAAAGAAATAATAGCAGTGATATGATGTGCTTTTACAATAGACTTTAAAGCGTCAATATAAGTGTCGTCATAGATTCCAGGAACGATCAAAGCAACATGAGCATCTACCATAGCAGGAGCAGTGTCACTCATATCTGCAGCAAAAATTCGCCCTTGACCTTTAATGGCCTCTTTAAAGTAATTAATGAGGTAGTTTCTACGCCCAGCACAAGTAAAAAGTAAGTTTATTGCCATTTAGTTGTTGTCTTGATTTGCTTCAGTTCCCATAAAATCAGGCATAATATCATTTTCTACGCTATAAATACCATCTTTTTTAATCACTTTATATGCTGTTAAAAATAGAATTTTTAAGTCTAACAAAAAAGAAAGGTTTTTTACATACCATACATCATACTCAAATTTTTGTTCCCAACTAATAGCATTACGTCCATTTACCTGAGCCCAACCTGTAATACCAGGTCTGATATCATGACGTTGTTTTTGAAAATCATTATATCTAGGAAGGTACTTTATTAGTAAAGGTCGCGGACCAATAAGACTCATATCGCCTTTGATGACATTTAGCAATTGTGGAATTTCATCTAAGGAGTATTTTCTAACAAATATTCCAGCTTTGGTCAAGCGCTGAGCTGCAGGAAGAAGCACTCCATTGTCATCAGTTTTATCGTTCATGGTCTTGAATTTGATAATCTTAAAAATACGCTCATTTTTACCAGGACGTTCTTGAAAGAAAAATGCCTTTCCGTTATTTTTGAACAATAAGATGATCCAAACGGTTATAAAAACAGGTGAGGCTAGAAGAAAGCCTATAGTAGCCGCAATGAAGTCGATAAGGCGTTTAAAAACATTTTTGTAAATCTTCATAATTACAAGCTTTGGTACAAAGTTAAAATTTCATTCCATACATATTCCTGTTTGTAACGCTCTAAAATTCTTGATCGTGAATGTTGGATCATTTCGTTACGTTTATCTGGATGGTCAATCATAAATTGCATTGCTTCTTTAAGCGCTTCAGTTTGCTTAACAGGAATGATAAGTCCGTTAACCTCATGCTCAATAATTTCATTACAACCGTTAATATCACTTACAATGCATGGCAATTCCATACAACTACATTGGAGGACAACATTTGGAAATCCTTCACGATAGCTCGGAAAAGCAAGTACATGCGAAACAGCAACATAAGGTCTGATGTCTTTTTGAACTCCAGTAGCAATAATTTGCGGATTCTCTTCGATGAGCTGTTCTGTTTCAGGTAATAGAGGGTCTAAATGGTTTTCTCGAGATCCAACCAAAAGAAGTTTACAGTTGGTGTTAGTTTTTGAAAGCGCATCGAACGCAGACACTAATTCGTTAATGCCTTTGTCTTTAACAATTCTTCCGATAAAGATAAATACAATATCGTTTTTAGAGATGTTTAATTCCTGTTCTAAATTTTGTTTTTGTGCTTCGGAAACTAGTGCGACATCATAGTGTTTGGTATCAATACCATTAGAACTGCCATTTCCAATAACCTTGAGTTTGTTGGGTTTTGTAAAGTTTTCTTCAAGAATAATACGTTCTAGTCCGAATGAATTAGGAAGAATCAAAGTTGCACATTTGTATGTAAACTTTTCCACAGCATTGAGGAGCTTTCTTTTATTTCCTTTGGCTTCCAATAAAGGTAAGCCAGCTATGGTATGTAATCGATGTGGTACACCTGCTAATTTTGCAGCCAACATACCAACTGTACCAGCTTTAGGAGTGTGCGTGTGTACAATAAAGGGTTGTTCCTTTTTAAATATTCTGTATAATTTAATAACAGCCTTTAGATCTTTTAAAGGTGTTATGGTTCTTGTCATTTCTACTGCGTATGTTCTAATTCCTTCATTTTGTCGCACTTCAACTAGTGAGTCATTCTGACTAGCAATACCAATCACTTCATAGTGATCGCTCATAAAGCGATGTTGTCCTTTTAAGAGGGTTCTCAAAGATGAAGGAATAGTAGTAATACGAATGAGTTTTTGCATGGTTTAGCTTACAGATTGGTATAATTTTAAGTGTTTGTCAAATACAAAATCGATGTGAAAAGTAGCATTTATTTCATTATAAAGCGTATTCGCTTTTGATTTTGCTTCCGCATAGTTGGTCATTACTTCAATCATAGCCTGATCAAAATGCGTTAAATCGACCACTTTAGCGTTAGTGTCATTTAAGAAATCAGGAATACTTCCAACAGGTGTTGTGATGATAGGAAGTTTTGAAGCCGAAGCTTCAATAATCGTTACAGGCATGCCTTCCCAAAGCGAGGGAAGAATTAAAGCATGAGCCTCTTGCAAAAAAGGCTTTACGTTATTTTGAAAGCCATGCAAATTAAAATAAGCCTTCGTGTTGGTTTGTTCAATTTTTGACATTAAATCACTTTTTAAAGGGCCATCACCAACAAGATCGATAACAAAATTTTTATGCCCTTTTTTAATAAGCTTTTGAACAAGATCAACGAGAAACAAAGGGTTTTTCGGACCGAATAAACGTCCAAGAAATAAAAATGAAAACGGTTTGGTTGTTGATAATTCTCTACTGACTGAAGTTGCCAGTTTTTGAAAATCAACACCATTAGGAATAACAATGCTATTTTTGAGATACCATTTTTTAGAATTATCGCTAAATATAATGTCTGATTTTCTAAACGGTTTTGTAAGCGCTAATAAAAGGCGTCTGTAAAGTTGTTTCACACTATTAGTGTGCATCGTAAAGACCATTGGGACTTGCTTATAAAACAGCTTATAAATAATTCCTAACATGCACGCATGAAACATATGGCAATGCATTGTAATATTTTGATGCGGTTTTAAGATGGATTTAAATTGCGATAAACCAGAGAATAAACTTTTTGGAGAATTGATCCCTAAGAAATGGTATTCAATTTGTTCAGCTTTAAATTTGTCTTCAATTTTATTCGCATTAGTAATCGAAATGACAATGGTCTTTATCTTGTTTTTTTGAGCGTTTTTGGACAACTCCAAAACCATATGTTCTGCGCCACCACCACCAAGTCCTGTTATGAGATGTACTATCGTCATTACGATTTTAATAAATTTTGAAACATGGTTTCATATTTAGAAACAATGCGTTCGCTATTAAACTTTGAGTATACAGAATGTCGAATGGTTTCAGCATCCCAAGATGTTTCAAACAAGGCTTGCGTTAGCTTTTGGGAGAAATCGGCTTCGTCTTCAGCAATAAATCCATTAACCTTAGGTTCAACAATTTCCTGAGTACCACCAGGTGCTCTAAATGCTAGGACAGGTGTTCCAACAGCACAACTTTCAAGGAGTGAATTAGGAAAACCTTCCACAAAAGAACCTTGAAGAAAGATGTCGTTTTCAGAAAGGTACTTAGCTACATTATCTGTGTAATTAACATAAGTGATATGCGCTTCTAGTTGCAATTCTTTAGCCAAAGCCTTTATCTCTGCTTCAATTGGACCTTTTCCAATGATAGTGTAGTGGAATTTAAAATCGACTTTAGACAGTATTTTTAATAGTCTTTTATGTCCTTTCTCTTCACTAAGTCTACCAATTGTAATAAGTTTTCTAGGTTCAGAAGCATTGATAGGAAGGGTTCTTTCAGGTAAATTACCAGAAATAGGATTGTTGATAACGCTTAACTTTTCATCTGGAATGCTATAGCGATCATGAAGATTGTCTGCCATTTCTTTAGACTGACAAATAATCTTATCTAAATGCTTGTAATAGTTTTTATAGAATTTCCAGTATTTAATACGTCTCTTAGTATAATTGTATTGAGTTATCACACGATCGAGGCTTGCTTCTCTACCAACAAATTTTGTACTTCTAAAATACACACTTAACATGGTTAGCACTCTATTTACATGTGCAATAGAACCTACAGCAATATGAGGTTGTTTGTCCTTCATTAGTTTAAATAAAGGTTTGATAGATTTCATAACTCTGGACAATCCTAAGAAATGCACTTCAATACCTTCAGTTTGATAAACCGCATCTTTTTCATTTCCAACAATTACAAGAATGCTCTCAAATTTTGACTTATCAATATTTGAAGCAATGAATGAAATGACACGTTCGGCACCACCAGCTTTTAGAGAAGGTAATACAAACAAGATTTTTATGCGTTTGTTATTCATGTTTTGTTGTAGGATTGATTAGATCTAAGGCTTCTTGTTCTTTTGTATAGGTAATCGGAATCAACATTAACACCATTAATATTTCATAATCTGAAATGAATATAAAGTTGTTATGAAGACAAATATGTATGACGTATCCTAAAAAGAACAGATAAAATAGATACTTGAAATTTTTACTCAATAATCTGGTATACTTAACAATAAAAATTGAAAACAGAATAATGATTACATATCCAAAAATGGTGTAATTGAGTCCGATATTTATAAGTCCGTTATGAGAATTTAAATATGCTAAGGACTGTTTTCCAAAGCGCTTGGATAGTTGCTCCTTAACTGCAGTATATTGGTCATCGGTAATTCCAAAAGGATGTTTTACAACAGCTTCAATACCAGACAACCAAAGTAACGGTCTTCCAGTAGCAGAATCGCTATCTGTTAGATTGGTTAATCGTGTTGAATTGCCTTCAAATAGTGTGTCAAACTTATTCATAAACACTAAAGATGCAGCAAGAAGAATAGCAGTAACGACGACTTTAAGATTATTTAATTTCCGATCTGTACTAACCAGTGCGAAAATTCCAATTAAAATAAGCGCTATGGCTACCACCAAAGACCGTGTTTGGGTGAGAATACTACATAAAATCACAAATGCAGTGGTATAAATGTAAAATCGCTTATGTGTTCTGAAGTACAAATACAGATTAAAAAAGAAGGTTACAATCAAAAAATATGAGAAAGTAGTTGTTGAGACAAATGGTCCAGAAAGTCTAAACTTATCACTAACACCATGACTGATGTGTGTTTCTTGATTCTTAAGTTTTATAGATCTAGCATCAGCCTGATCGACATTACTGTATAACTGTAATTTGATCTCGTGTATTTCCGAAGAAATAGGAGATAAAGGATGTTGTAATAATGCAAATAAGCATATTAGTAAATGAATCCAGACAATAAATTTGAGATACCAAAGGTTTTCTTTGACAACCAAATAAAACAGAAATGCATATACAATAAATGATAACGATTTGAACAAGTCTTCAGGTAAGGTTTTGCCTTCTATGCTATGAAAACCAACTAAAAACGAATTAGATATAAGCTGAATTACAGCTAAAATGATTACAAACAGTGTGAACTTTTTAAAGAACGGGTTTTCAAAAAACTCTTTTATAAATGTATTCAAAAACAAGCCAAAAAATACAAACTCAAGCAGTCTATCAATGCTTAAAGAACCCACTCTAAAATCAATAAACACATTGTTTGTGGCTAGCAAAAAGGCAATAATTATAAAAACGACCGATCTCATAATAGGCTTTTTATTTTTAGCACAGCTCGCTTCATAAAGCTAGGAGAATTGTGTATGACTTGCTTAAGCATTTCAATATTTGAACTCCTGTAGAAAAAACTCTTTTTGTTTTTAAGTGGCACTAATAAAAGTGGCAAAATAATCAATATTGTTAATATTGCAGCACTTATCTTATTGTTATATCCAAAGAAACTCACGCCTACAATCAATAACACGATTGGCAAATAATTTAAAAAAGCACTTAAATGTATTCTTAAAAAAAACGAATACGTATAATTTAAAAGTTGCTGAATTTTAAAAGAGACCTGTATGTAATTGATAATATTTGTTAGAAGCACACCTGCAGCAGCTCCAATAACACCAAAGTATTTAACTCCAACAAATACAAAAGTTGCCATCATAATCGCATAGATGGTTTGGTAATAAACGCCTTGATAAACTAGTCCTAACGATTTTAAAAAGGCTTTATTTATTTTGGTTCCGAATCTGATGTACAAACCAACAACTAATATTTGAAACGGTATAATCACCTCTAACCATTGTTCGCCTAAAAGTATGGTAATGATTAATTCGGCATTAAATAATAGGATGAGTGAAAGTGGAAGCAGAACCAGTAAAGAAAACGAATTGCTAAAAATGTAAAATGATGATAACTTTTCTTTATCAGATTGCTTACTAGATAAAATAGGGAACAAGACTTTGTCGTAAATCGTTCCGAAGAAACTCGCAGGTAAGGCAAATAGTTGAAAGGCTCTTGAGTAAATTCCTAAGCTAGAAGTTCCTAATACTTTACCTATGATTAAATTGTCTGTGTTGTCGGCAAAAAAATTAATATAAGTATCTAAAGCATAACCAGAACCAAAAAATAATAACTCTTTGTAAGTTTTTCTACTATTGAATAATGAAAAAGAAGGTGTTTTATAAAACAACAAAACAATTGTATTTACTATTAAAATGGCTAACTGTCCATAAATTAGAGACCAATAGCCATACCCAAGAAGTGCAAATGTTATCGAGGTTAATCCGTAGCCAAACAGATAAGAAATACTACTACTTTTTACCAATGCATCAAACTTTAAATCTCTTTGAAGGAGTGCAATTGAAACACTATTCATACTTTTAATAGGGAAGAAGAATGAAAAAAACCGAATCGGTCCTTCTAAGCCTTCAAGATTGAAAAATCGACCGACATATGGTGCTAAAAAATAAAAGGTGATTCCTACAAAAATACCAATAAACATAGAAAGCGTATAGCCTAATGAAATATGATCTTTGTTTATGTGTTCCTTTTGCACTAATGCTGTTCCAATTCCCATTTGGGTAAAAATATCAGAAAAGCTTACAAAAATTAGGATGATACCAATAATCCCAAAATCTTCAGGAGTGAGTAATCTCGCTAGGACACCAATGATAATGATATGGGAAAATTTATTAAATAAATTGCCAAAGAACATCCACGTAAATCCTCTTATTCCAGATTTGGTTTTTGAAATGTTTTGGCTCATTTAATAATAGATTGGATCACAAAAATTAAATAAATAGTTTAAAACAAATAATAAAATCGGTAAAACTCTCTTTGTTTAGATATAAACATACGTTAATTACTGTTCATCTAAGATATTGTTGATATATCCAAGCGTAGGATTGTCTTTTTCAATAATTTTACCTGGATTTCCAATAACAATTGCATTGCTTGGAACATCAAAATTAACATAGGAGTTGGGTGCAATAAGAACATTTGAACCAATATTGATATTACCAACAATTACAGCACCAGTTCCTATCCATACGTAGTCGCCTATTGTAGGACTTCCTTTTAATTTACCTCTACTAGCTCTACCAATGGTAGTTGTATGCGCAATATTACAATACTTACCAATTACAGCACTTTCATTTATAACAACTGTTCCGAAATGTCCAATATAGAAACCTTCACCAATGTTGGTTTTTGCTGGTATTTGAAACCCAAATTTATGGCTAAGTCTTCGGAGTATTAGTCCAAATAGTAAACCTTTTATGGAGAATCGATTAGTATGCTCAAGATGACGCTTAAAATACATATATCTGAAACCAGGTTTTCTAAACCCCTTAAGTAATGATGTTTGCCCACCATATCTAAACAAATCTGATTTTATAATGTGTTTCATTTGTATTCTATAAATTTCATTTAACGACTACCAATCTTCAATAGCACATATAAGGTTATTTTTTAGCTACATTAAAGAGCAGTCTTAGTCTAGATTTTAAATAGTTAGACACTCTAGGTTCGTAAAACTGGCTCATAACAAATGATAATAGAATCATTGCGATTATTGTTAAAGTAACTAGAATGTACTTGTTCATATACGAATAAAGATTATTAAAAATAATATAACCTACATTCTGATGGATTAAATAAAGCGGATAAGTTAACATTCCAATTTTTGTTAACCATTTGTAATTTATACTATTTAGTTTCTTACAAGACACTAAAAGCATTAGCAGGTAAAAACTAAAGATAAGACTACATATCACATAAGGCGAAAATGTGGTATTGTATTTTAGCTCCATAGCTTCTGTTTTTGAAACAGCATGAAAAATGGAAATAAAAAATGTTACCGCAAGTAAAGTGGAGTATTTAAGATTGAGCTTGCCTTTATAGATTTGATAAAAAATAATTCCAGCAATAAAATAGGAACTCCAGCTTAGAATAAGGAAAAAGTTGATGATCTTAAATAGGTAAAGATCACTAAAAAAAAGATACATCACAGATAAGGACAACCAAGAATAAATGAGATGGTCTAGTTTTATATCTTTCCACATATTCAATATTAAATAGAATCCAATTACAAATACATAGAATTTCATTTCAATAAAGAGCGTCCAATACACATTATCAATATTCTTGATGTCCAGATAATTTTGAAACATAGTAAGATTCAGCAAAAATTGCTTTACTTCAACAGTAAAATTTGGTGCACCAAACCATAGAATCACTAAAAAAGAAAACAAAACCGAGAGCCAATAAATAGGATATAATCTAGATATTCTCGAAATGATGAAATGGGTAATCGACTTGCTTTTAATTGAAAGGGTAATTACAAATCCGCTAATTATAAAAAACATTTCAACTCCTAAATATCCATATTTAAAAACACCTCCAATGTCACTAAAGTCTAATTGCGAAAGATTATCTGCAGAATAACCTCTGAATAGATAATGATAAAAGACAACACTCAAAGCAGCTAGAAATCTAAACAAGTCTATTTGGTATATTCTATGTTTTGGTTGTGTTAACACTAATGAGGTTTATTTGTTTACCGACAAACATACTATAATTTATATAATGATTTATTTTTTAGTCTGGAATCAATCACAATTTTATAGTCAGATTTTTCTTTGTTTTGTTAAAATTTGCTAACAAATAATCTTTATTTAAACTTCGTCCGTATATCTTCTAAAAATTGTTTTTCATCGTTTATTTTATATTAAAGTAAGTTTAAACTTACAAAATTAAGCATTTAATCGAATAATTTTGTATTTAATCTTGTTTTGGTTTATTGTTGTCAAAGCAAATAACGAAAGTTACCCAAATAACCCAAATTATAATTGCAATGAGTCCCCAAATACCTACAACTACTGGACAACGTGTGTCCAGACTTAAACTTGTTATATTCCTATTAATATTTACAACATGTGCACATATATTTGCACAACGAAAAGCCTTTCCAACTGCTTATGGAGCTGGTTCTGAAACTACTGGTGGAGCAGGTGGAGTATTGGTTATTGTGAATACCTTAAATCCTAATACACCAATTACTTACAATGCCAGCAATAACACATGGTCTGGTGGTTTTAAAGATGCCTGTAATAATGCTACAATTGGTAATAGTGGTAGAATTATCATTTTTTCAGTAAGTGGTAATATCGACTTAGGCGGAACGAACTTCGATTTATACAGACACAATGTTACAATTTTAGGACAGTCTGCGCCAGAAGGTGGTATCACCTTACACAATGGAACCTTTAGACTAAATTCTGCGGATAATGTTATTGTTAGATACATCAGATGTAGAAACGGATTAGCAACGCAAGCCGAAATGAATGGTTCTGGTAATAGCTCTCCTGAAAAGTCTGCTGGAATTTCTGTTGTTAACGGTTGTACCAATATAATTTTAGATCATGTATCAGCATCTTGGGGAGCAGATAAAGCTATTCTGTTAGGTTCTAATCAACCTTATGATCAAAATAATCAAACAGTTCAAAGATGTCTAATTAGTGATTCGCATACTATGATGCAAATGAGTTGTCAAAATCCTGATCTTTATGATGATGGTTTGCGAAGTGACTTGTCTTGCTATTTAAATATGTTTGCTAGAGGTAATAACCGTACGCCTAATATTGGTGGTACTGGTGGTTATATTGATGTGATTAATAATGTTGTACAATCTGGTGGTTCTAAACTTGGTGTATTACAAATTATTGACAATGCTAAAGTAAACTGGGCTAGAAATTGGACAAGATATATGGGAGGCGGAGCTTCTACAGCAAATAGTAATGAATTTCAAATGAATTACTCTGGCGGAACATATTATGATGACTTACAATTATATGCTCGAGGAAATTATTATAAAAACAATAGTGGTGTCATCTTAGATGGTACCGAAAATATAGACAGAAACGACAACTTGGCCATCTGGAGTTATAGAATGGGACCTTCAAATATCCCTCAAGATACGCCAATGCCTCTTAATATGTTTACTGTTGATAATGAATTTGATCAAATCATCAATAAGCCTCCTACAAGAACTGCTTCTGAAGCGTATACGAGTATTGTAACTGAAAGAAATGCAGGTGCATGTCATTATATCACTAATGATGGTACTGTTGGAAGCTACTTAGATAGTTGGGATGCCGATTTGTTTACGAATCTTGAAGCAGAAACGATGCAAGAGCATCATAACGTTTCAAATTGGATCCTTCCTAATCTACCACAAAATTCTAGACCAGATAATTTTAGTTCGATTGGTGATGGTATTGAAGATAATTGGAGAGCTGCTAATATGAATGGTCAAGCTTATGACGATATTGCACCTAGTGGTTATATGTGGATTGAAGAGTTTTACAATCAAGTAGATGTAATGGAAACAGGTGAGGTAACAGTGAATCAAATTGCTGTAAGCTCAGATGCAACAAATGATACTATCTGTGAAGGAGATACAGTTACCTTAACTGCTACTGGAGCTGATTCTTATATTTGGTCACCAGGTAATTTGTCTGGCGATTCGATTGAGGTGAGTCCTACATCTAATGTAACTTATTCGGTTACAGGTACTCACTCAGATAATACTACATCTACAACATCTATTGCAATCACTGTAAACATGATTCCTGTAGCTAATGCTGGAAATGATGAAGAGATTTGTCAAGGCGAATCGGTTACTTTATCAGCTTCTGGTGGTACCAGTTATTTATGGAGTAGCGGACAAACGACACAAAGTATAACGGTTAGTCCAGATACAACATTTACTTATAGTGTAACGGTAACAGAAAACGATTGTACAAGTGATCCTGATGACGTTACTGTTACTGTAAATCCAACACCAGATGTAGATGCTGGTGAAGACCAAACGATTACTTTAGGAGAATCTGTACAACTAACTGCTAATGGTGCGGATTCTTATTTATGGAATACTGGTGAAACAACACAAAGTATAACAGTGTCACCACTTATTGAAACTACATATACAGTAACAGGAACTTCAGGTTCTTGTCAAGATTCCGACGCTGTAACGGTTTTTATTGTTGGCAACGAAGTTGTTGCCAATGCAGGAGAGGATCAAACGATATGCAGTGGATCAACTGCTACATTAACCGCTTCAGGAGGAGTTGCTTATGTTTGGAGCACAGGTGAAACCACTGAAAGCATTGAGGTAAGTCCTAACAATTCAACAACATATACAGTTACAGCTTATGATGCTACTGGATTGGTTTCAGATACCGATGATGTAACTGTTAATGTATTGGCTTTACCAAATGTAGATGCTGGAAATGATGTTACTATCAATGAAGGTGAATCAGTGACTTTAACTGCTTCAGGAGCGACAACGTATTTATGGAGTACTGGAGAAGATACCGCAAGTATTGAAGTGAATCCAAATTCAGATACAACCTATACTGTATCAGGATATTCAAACGCCAACTGTGAATCTACTGATGAAATTACCGTATTTGTACAAACTGAAACCGTAGTTGCCAATGCTGGCGACGATGTTTCTATTTGTCAAGGCGATGCTACAACCTTAACGGCATCAGGAGGCGCTTCGTATTTATGGAATACTGGAGAAGATACTGCAAGTATTGTGGTAAGTCCAGATAATTCGACTACCTATACCGTAACTGTTTTTAATGCTTTAGGAACAGTCTCAGATACTGATGATGTAGTCGTAACTGTTAATGCGTTACCAAATGTAGATGCTGGAAATGATGTTACTATCAATGAAGGTGAATCTGTGACTTTAACTGCTTCAGGTACGACAACGTATTTGTGGAGTACTGGAGAAGATACTGCAAGTATTGAAGTGAATCCAAATTCAGATACAACCTATACTGTAACAGGATATTCAAACGCCAACTGTGAATCTACTGATGAAGTTACCGTATTTGTACAAACTGAAACCGTAGTTGCCAATGCTGGAGACGATGTTTCTATTTGTCAAGGAGAAGCTACAACCTTAACGGCATCAGGAGGTGCATCGTATTTATGGAATACTGGAGAAGATACTGCAAGTATTGTGGTAAGTCCAGATAATTCGACTACCTATACCGTAACTGTTTTTAATGCTTTAGGAACAGCTTCAGATACTGATGATGTAGTCGTAACTGTTAATGCTTTACCAATCGCCAATGCTGGAACTGATGTAAATCTATGTGAAGGAAATTCAACGTTATTAACAGCTTCAGGTGGAACAACGTATCTGTGGAGTACAGGTCAAACTTCTCAAAGTATTGAAGTCGCTCCTAATACAACAACAACTTATACTGTAGAAGTTTTTGAAAATAACTGTTCTAGTTTTGATGAAGTGACAGTGATTATTAATGCTTTACCAAATGTAGATGCAGGAAGTGATGTTACTATTACAGAAGGCGAGTTTGTTATCCTGTCAGCATCTGGTGCTGATTCGTATGAATGGAGTACTGGTGAAACAGGAGCTAATATTGAAGTGAATCCAACAAGTACAACAACTTATAGTGTTACCGGATTTTCTAATGGTTGTGAATCCACTGATGCCGTAACGGTTGTTGTAGAAACTGAAACTGTAAATGCTAATGCTGGTGAAGATGTTTCTATTTGTGAAGGCGCGTCAACGATTCTAACAGCTACAGGAGGAACAAGCTATGAGTGGAGTACAGGTGAAACGACGCCAACTATTGAAGTTGCACCTAATGTTTCAACCACGTATACGGTTACTGTTTTTAATACGTTAGGAACAGCATCAGATACTGATGATGTTTTAGTAACTGTTAATGCTTTACCAATCGCTAATGCTGGAGCTGATGTTGAACTATGTGAAGGGAATTCTACGATATTAACTGCTTCAGGAGGTACAACGTATTTATGGAGTACAGGTGAAACCTCTCAAAGTATTGAAGTCGCTCCTAATACAACAACAACTTATGCTGTTGAAGTCTTTGAAAATAACTGTTCTAGTTTTGATGAAGTGACCGTAATTATTAATCCGTTACCAGATGTAAATGCTGGAAACGATGTCGTAATAACTGAAGGAGATAGTACAACACTAACAGCTACTGGAGCAGATACTTATGAATGGAGCACAGGCGAAACTTCTCAAAGTATTGAAGTGACTCCAAATACAACAACAACGTATAGTGTTATCGGATTTGTAAATGGATGTCAATCTACTGATGACGTTACTGTTGTGGTTGAACCAATAGTTTTTGAAGCGAGTGCAGGTGAAGACCAATTTATTTGTGAAGGAACGGAAACCATTTTAACGGCTTCAGAAGGAGATGCTTATTTATGGAATAATGGTGAGACAACTCAAAGCATTACTGTGTATCCTTGGTCTACTGAAACGTATACTGTAACAGTTTTTGAAGGTGATGAACAAGACGATGATGAGGTTACTGTTTTTGTAAACCTTAATCCGAATGTAGTTATTATGAATGGAGGAGAGGTTGATATTCTTGAAGGTGAGTTTGTAACGTTATCGGCAAGTGGTGCCAATGCATACGAATGGAGTAATGGAGCAACGCAACCAAACATCGCTGTTAGTCCGTCAAACACTACAACCTTCTCTGTAACAGGCTTTGTTAATAATTGTGCTGATACTAAATCGGTGACCATCAATGTCTATGAAGAAGTCGTAGCAGATGCTGGTGAAGATCAATACATCTGTTCTAATGAAAGTATTGTATTAACCGCAAGTGGAGGCGACGAGTATTTATGGAGTAATGGAGAAACAACACCTAGTATTGTAGTCTCTCCAAATGAAGACACAGAATATTCAGTTTTAGTATTTAATGCTTTAGATGCTGCTGAAGATACAGTAATGGTATTTGTGGATAATTGTGATACTCCTGAAATGCCACCAATAACAAATCAACCATTTGATTTTATTGTGTATCAGGATGCTTATACTGATGTGTTGAAAGTTCAAATTTCAGGATTAAACAATGTCAATGTTAATCAGATTGAAATCTATGATATTACTGGAAAACGCATTTATACCGAAATGATTAATCAAGAAGTGAATCAAGCGTCATTAGATAAAGAAATAAATAGTGCACCATTTTCAAGAGGCATCTACATTGTAAGACTATTGTATGATGATACCGAAATCATCAAAAAAATTCCAATACGATAATGGTCTTAAAAGTTATGATTAGTTAGTGTAAATTGCCAGTAAGATTCTCTTTTTGTCTGCTGGCAATTTTTTAATTCCCTAAACTATGAATAGATAGAATGGTTGCTAAAGAATCACAATTTCTAATTTGTAACTCCAGGTTTTGATCATTGAAGCTATTTTCAATATAGTATACTTTACAGCTATCTGCTCTGGTATCACTTTTAGAAAAGTTAACGTTACCAGTCATGATAAGCTTCATCAAAGCAGCAGAATCGATACTTCTGCTAAACATTTCAGCTTTAGCCTTATCTGAATACGCTTTTTTCTTAATGGCAATATTTTTGACTGTTCTGGCATTTGGACCATAATCACAAGAGACATTCTTTCCGCTTAAGAAAAACGCAAGTAAAACAAGACCAATTGAAAAACCACCTAAGTAGTAACCAACACGATGAATAAATTTCATTTACAATATACTTGAAAGAGTTCTAGAAAATTAACAAGTTTACATCACTGCAATCTAGATCAAACCAATCTGCAACCGATTTGTTAGTTAAAATTCCGTGGTAAAAATACAATCCATTTTTTAAACCACGATCAAATCTTATGGCATTTTCTATACCACCATCTTCAGCGATCTTCAAAAGATAAGGTGTAAAAATATTACTTATTGACACTGAAGCAGATCGAGAGTAACGCGCAGGAATATTAGGGACACAATAATGTGTTACGCCATTGTATTCAAAAGTAGGATTATCGTGATTTGTAACTTCACTTGTTTCAAAACAGCCTCCCATGTCAATACTAACATCAATAACCACAGATCCTGTTTTCATAGCATCTACCATAGCTTCGGTAACTATAACTGGTGAACGGTTTTTACCACGAACAGCACCAACAGCTACGTCACAGCGTTTCAGTGCTTTGATAAGATTTTTTGGTTGAAGGGTAGACGTGTAAATCGTTCGTCCTAAATTAGATTGAATACAACGTAATTTGGTAATCGAATTATCAAAAACCTTCACATTAGCGCCAAGTCCTATTGCCGATCGTGCAGCAAACTCACCAACTGTACCAGCACCAATTATAACGACTTCAACAGGAGGTACACCACTAATGTTTCCAAACATAAGTCCGTTACCTTTATTAACATTAGACATCAATTCGGCAGCAATTAAAATAGACGCTGTTCCTGCAATTTCACTCAAGGAACGCACTGCAGGATAGGCACCATCTTCGTCTTTAATAAATTCAAAAGCCAGGGCAGTAATACGCTTTGAGGCTAAGGCTTCAAAGTATTTTTTGTCTTGAGTTTTGAGTTGTAGAGCAGAAATTAAAAGTGTTTGCGGATTAATAAGTTTGATCTCATCAAGTGAAGGTGGTTCGACCTTTAAAATTATAGGACAGGCATAAACTTTTGCGGTATCTTTAGTGACTTCGGCACCAGCTTCACTATAGTTCTTGTCTTTAAAATTAGCGCCTTCACCTGCACCAGATTCGATCATTACACGATGACCATTAGTAACTAGCGCAGAAACTGCATCAGGAGTTAAGCAAACTCGCTTTTCTTGAAAGTGAGTTTCTTTAGGGATTCCTATGAACAGATTTCCTTTTTGTTTTAAAATTTCTAGAGTTTCTTCTTGCGGAAGGAGTTGTGCTTTGGTAAAAGGCGATTTAGATTTACTCATTAGCTTGTCATTGAAATTTCAAATTACAAATTATTATTGTAATACTAAATTTAAAATGCATATATTAGATGTAGATTTTTTTCTACAAATAAAAATTTAATGAAAAGCTTTACATTAAAAGATTATGTGATTTCTGGGCTTATTATTGTGGTTAGCTTCGCGTATTTTATGACTAAATTTATACCTGAGGAATTAGAAACTGTTTCATTTTTAGGGTATGAAATTGGAAGTTTTGGGTTCATATTCTTTAGGGATTTTGTTTATTATGCAAAGATGAAAATCCTAATTTTGTTTTTTTCTATTACTTGGTATTTGACTTGCAAGCATTGGTGGAAACAAGCTATATTGGTTGTTATTATAATGGAAATGTTTAAGCTTGCTACTACTTTAAATTCTTCATCTCAAAGAATGGATGAGATTGAATATATTACTAGTTTACCTGTAACTATTCCAATTATTATTTTACTAATTTTTATATCTGAAAAAATGAATAGAGTTAGATTATTATCTAATGTTCTAAATATACTTGATAATGAAATTGATGATGTTTTTTTTGAATCTAACCAAGAAAAGCAAAGTGATTTAGGTGTTTTAAAAAAGCAAATAGATAAGACTAAAAAAGCTTATCAAAAAAAGGATAAGAAAAAGTATTTGAACAAACTAATTTCTATTAGAAATTCATTTTATAAAGTCTAAATAATGAGACCAATTGATAGCTTAGTAGTTCTTAAAAACTTAAAGAAAGATTTAGTAGTTATTTTTATAGTAACTTTAATTCCTTTTTTGTTTTTCATTTATAGATTGGTACCAGATACTAATATTTGGGTTACA
Organism: Bacteroidia bacterium; assembly: GCA_030430385.1. Taxonomy (GTDB): domain Bacteria; phylum Bacteroidota; class Bacteroidia; order Flavobacteriales; family Flavobacteriaceae; genus Psychroserpens. Next base: position 102,343 of record JAUIFO010000004.1, on the reverse strand, counting down.
GATTTTTTTGTTATTGACTTTGGAAGTTTTTTTGAAAGCTCACAATATTTTTTTTGGTTTATGAGTGTTAAAATTTTAACGCTGATGTTGTTGTCATTGTGGTACTTAACTTGTAGAAACACATGGAGATATGTGTTGTTTTTGCCTATCGCAGCTGAAATCCATAAAGCTTATACTTTACTTAAGACTTTTCAATTAGATAGAGAATATATACCTACTATATTTGAAAGTACAATATATTTTATCCCATACATACTAATAATTTACATTTTATCAAATTTTGTCGATTACTTTAAATTAAAGCCAATAAATCTAGTAAATAAAGAGATAAATTCTCAAGTTTTGAAACTTTCAAAACATAATCGCAAGAAAATAAAGAATTACAGAAAAGAGCTTATAGAATTAATGAATAAAAAGGAAGAAATGCCAAGAAAGGAATATTTAATTAAGTTAATAGCTTTGAGAGATATAATATCAATTTAATTTATCTATCTCCTCCAAAATCTCATTCAATAATTGTTTTTTCTCTTCAGACCATTGCTCTGTTAAGCGCTTATTAATGTAGGCTTCAATTTCGGCTTTAGAACGTACTTTAGGCTCAGATTGTTCTTCAATAAACATATCGCCTTTACCAGTAATAAGCCATACTAAGTTGACTTGCGGATACGTTTTTTTTATACGTTCAATAACGTCACTGCCAACTGAGGCATTGTTTTTTTTCATTCTAAGAATATAACCATTGGCAGTACCTATGGAAATATCAAACTGTCTGGCACTTAAGTTAAGGGCAGACACCAAATCAATAATACGATGAATGGTCTTACTCATTGCTAATAGGGAAAATAAATGTTATAAGGTGTAACAAAGGTAATAGTTTTTCGGCAATATAATCAAATTTGTAGAATATTTACTAAATATGTACCCGAAAAAAACACGACTATTAAGCCGTGTTTAGAGTATTATTTTTAAAAGTATTGCCGTACTTTTCCCATAAAAGTTTTAGGTTTTAACATAAATTCTTCTTCCAGTTCTTCCATAGTCTTATCAGCATCATTTATTTTATTAAACATACGAGCCCTAATTAAGTAGATCGAGGGAACTACAATAGCCATAACTGGAATCATATAAATAAGTTCGAACTTATCTATATCACCTAAGTTTTCATTAAAAATTCCAATAATCTGGAATATATACATTGTTATAGGTACTAATAAAGAATGATACCACCAGTGTCTGTTGGTAAAGAACCAAAGCAACAAAAAAACTAATGGGATAAATTTGTTTGTAAAAATCCACATTGCATAGTTTGCATCTTCCCAACTATGACTATCGTATGAAAATAAAAAAGTGTCCCAAACCTGTGTTTGAGGGACACTTTCATATAAGTAAAAAAGATAGGGAGTCGTACAGATAAAAGTAGCAAGTATACTACCAATTATCAATGACTTTCTGTCGGTATTTTTAACCGTTGACAGGAACTCCTCTTTTTCCTTTCTTAAGTTCTGTTTTAACTTGTCCATCTACGTTGATAATGTCAGTCGCCTGAGCTGTAAACAACATTCCTCCGAAGATCGCGATTGCTAATACTAATTTTTTAGTTTTCATAATATAAGGGATTAATTAATTAATAGTACAAATATACTTTGGGTGTACACTTGATCTCCGTTAAACGTGTGTTAAAAACATCACGATTAATCTCCAAATAGTTACGGTTTTTCCGTAATTAGTAGTAAATATGCGGTCTAACGCGGATTTTTATTTGTTGTTTTTGCAATGCTCCATAGTAGGTTTCTGGGTTAATAATTCGTTTTGGCTCAATTTGAGGGTTCTTGAGTTGTTATCTTTTATTGTTATTGAAATTTCACTTACAGCTTCTGGTAGCAAATTTTCAACGCGATCTGGCCATTCAATAAATAACCAGACATTATCATCATATAAATAGTCTTCAAATCCAAAATTTAAAGCTTCCATTTCATCATCAATACGATACATATCAAAATGGAAAAGCTTGCCTTTCGGACTTTCATACTCGTTTACGATAGAAAATGTCGGACTCGTCACTTCATCATCACTTCCCATAGCTTTTACTAAAGCTTTTATCAGTGTTGTCTTTCCAGCTCCTAGATCACCTTTAAATATTAGAGTCCTTGTTGTAAGTCCTTCTAATAGTGCTTCGGCAACAGTTTCAATTGCATCTAACTGATAAGTCCATTCCATCTCATAAACACATCATTTGAGTAAATCCATTAGAATTCACCCATTTTCATTGGCAATAATAGGAATAAATTTTGAAAAAAACTAGAAAAAAGTGCATTTCATCGATATTTTTTGCATTACACAGATGAAATTTACTTCGGATTGAGCACAACAAACGGTATAATCATCTCCTCTAAAGAGACACCTCCATGCTGATAGGTATTACGATAATAACTCACGTAATGGTTGTAATTATTAGGATAAGCTAAGAAGTAATCGCTTTTTGCAAAAATAAAAGAACTACTCATCGTAATGCTTGGCAACCCTATACTTTTTGGGTCTTTAGCAGCAAGCACGTCTTTATCTTCATAAGTTAAGCTTCTACCTGTTTTGTAGCGTAAATTCAAACTTGTATCGCGATCTCCAATAACTTTAGAAGGGTTTTTAACATTAATAGTACCATGATCTGTAGTTAAAATCAACTTAAATCCTAACTGTTGGGCTTGTTGGATCATTTCTAACAACGGAGAATTTTTAAACCAACTAACCGTTAATGAACGATAAGCTTTATCGTTAGAGGCCAATTCTTTTACAACTTCCATTTCAGTTTTGGAATGTGATAACATATCTACAAAATTGTACACAATGACAGACAGGTCATTATCCTTCAATGTTTTGAAGTTCTCAACCAAACGCTTTCCTTGTTTTAAATTGGTGATTTTGTGATACTCGGTTTTTAAGTTTTGCATTCCAAGGCGCTTCAGCTGACCTTGTAGAAAGTCGTCTTCATGCAAGTTTTTTCCGCCTTCATCGATGTCATTCTTCCATAGATTTGGGTGTAAACGTTCCATATCACTAGGTAATAATCCTGAAAAAATAGCATTTCTAGCATATTGCGTTGCAGTAGGTAAGATGCTATAAAAAGGTTCTTCAGATATTTTCTTGTAATAATTATTTACAATGGGCTCAAAGGCTTTCCATTGATCATATCTCAAATTATCAATAACAATTAACAATGTTGGCTGATTGTCACTTAATTCAGGAATCACTTTATCTTTAAATAGCGTATGTGATAGCGTAGGTGCTTCGCCTGGAGAAGCAATCCAGTCTTCATAATTTTTTTCAATAAATCGTCCAAATTGATGATTAGCTTCTGCTTTTTGAGATTCTAAAATTTCAGTCATACCAACATCTTCAATGTCTTCTAAACGTATTTCCCAATAAATAAGCTTGTTATAAAGTTCGGTCCATTCTTCAAAACTATTGACCATAGATAGATCCATCGCAATTTTTCTAAATTCTTGTTGGTAATTAGAAGTAGTTTTTTCTGAAACCAATCGCGAATGGTCTAGATTTTTTTTCAGACTTAACAAAATCTGATTCGGATTAACAGGTTTAATAAGGTAATCGGCAATTTTATTACCAATGGCTTCTTCCATGATATATTCTTCTTCACTTTTGGTAATCATTACAACAGGAAGATTAGCACGTTTTTCCTTGATTTCATTTAAGGTCTCTAGACCTGTTAAACCTGGCATGTTTTCATCAAGAAATACAATATCGAAGTTTGTATCATCAATAACTTCTAAAGCTTCAGTACCACTTTGACAAGTAGTGACCTGATATTGTTTTTGTTCAAGAAATAAAATATGAGGTTTTAATAAATCGATTTCATCATCAACCCAAAGAATATTTATACGGTTCATTATATTTGTTTAATTATTAATGTAAATGAGGCGTTTGATGTCTAGCAACAAACTTAAAATATTTAACGATCCAATTTACGGATTTATTACGATTCCGAATTCTTTAATTTTCGATTTGATCGAACATAAATACTTTCAAAGATTGCGTCGTATTTCGCAAATGGGTTTATCGTATTTGGTGTATCCAGGAGCAAATCACACAAGATTTCATCATGCGATTGGTTGCATGCACTTAATGCAAAAAGCTGTGAATGTGCTTCGTTTTAAAGGGGTTACAATTTCTGAAGCAGAAGAAAACGCACTATATGTTGCTATTTTATTACATGATATTGGTCATGGTCCATTTTCTCACGCTATGGAACATAGCATAGTAAATGGTGTCTCTCATGAGGAAATTTCACTGCTTTTTATGCAGCATCTCAATGCAGAATTTAACGGAAGTTTAACGCTTGCTATTACAATTTTTAAAGGCGATTATGAACGTCCTTTTTTATGTCAGCTAATTTCTAGTCAGTTAGATATGGATCGAGCCGACTATTTAAAGCGTGATAGTTTTTACACTGGAGTTGCTGAAGGAAACATTAATAGTGAGCGACTTATCACAATGTTGAACGTAAGTGATAATAGTTTGGTAGTTGAAGAGAAAGGAATTTACAGTGTTGAAAAGTATTTAGTCGCAAGACGCTTTATGTACTGGCAAGTGTATTTGCATAAAACTGGATTGGTTGCAGAGCAATTACTTACAAGGGTTTTAAAACGTGCCAAAGAGCTGCACAATTCTGGAGTGGAATTGTCAGCAAGTAAAGCCTTGCAATTCTTTTTGAACAACGAAGTAACTGCAGCTAATTTTACAGAAGCAACTCTCGAAACCTTTTCGAAACTAGATGATACAGATATTATTTCAGCAATGAAAGAATGGCAATATCATGACGATTTTGTATTGCGCCATCTTTGTGAAATGATCATCAACAGACATCTGCTTAAAATAAAATTGAAAAATAAGCCAATTAAAAATAAGCTTTTGCAACAGCACTTATCAGATCTGATGGCGAAATATAATATCTCAAAAGAAGAAGCTGAGTATTTTGTATTTACAGATACGATTTCCAATCAAGCATACCATTCAAAAATGCAAGCGATCAAGATTCTACAAAAAACAGGAAAAGTTGTTGATATAGAAAAAGCTTCCGATCAGTTTAACATTAAAGCTTTGTCAAAACCAGTCACTAAATACTACATCTGTTATCCTAAGGAGAAATAGAATAGGCACTGATTTGTTATAACTCATTTAAATCACTTAATTGCAAGTGTAAATATGTGATACATTTTTTCTATTTTTGCGAGAATGAAGTTTACGGCACAACAAATAGCTGGAATTTTAGAAGGTGAGATTGTAGGTAATCCTGAAGTCGAAGTTTCTAAACTTTCAAAGATTGAAGAAGGAACCAAAGGCTCTTTAACGTTTTTGGCAAATCCTAAATACACATCTTATATTTATACGACTAAAGCTTCAATTGCAATAGTTAATAAATCTTTTGAACCTGAACAGGATATTAGCGCTACACTTATTAAAGTAGAAGATGCCTACAAGTCTTTTTCTAAACTCTTAGAGTATTATAATCAGGTCAAATTGAATAAGCAAGGTGTTGAACAACCTGTTTTTATCTCTGAATCTGCACAATATGGTTCTAATATTTATATTGGTGCATTTTCTTACATTGGTGATAATGTCACTATAGGTGATAATGTAAAAATATTCCCTAACAGTTATATTGGTGATAATGTCTCTGTTGGAAACGATACTATAATATTTGCTGGTGCAAAAATTTACTCTGAATCCATCATAGGTAACAACTGTGTTATTAATTCTGGCGCAATTATTGGTGCAGACGGATTTGGATTTGCGCCTAACGAAAAGGGAGAGTATTCAAAAGTGCCACAAACAGGTAATGTGATTATTGAAGATCACGTTGATGTTGGTGCTGGGACTACAATAGATAGAGCCACTTTAGGTTCAACGGTTATTAGAAGAGGTGTTAAACTCGATAACCAAATTCAAATAGCACACAATGTTGAGATTGGTAAAAACACAGTTATTGCTGCTCAAACAGGAATTGCTGGCTCTACCAAAATTGGTGAGAATTGCCAGATTGGTGGTCAGGTTGGTATCGTAGGCCATATTACAATTGGTAATAATGTCAAAATTCAAGCACAATCTGGTATTGGTAGAAATGTTAAGGATGATGAAGTGCTTCAAGGATCTCCAGCATTGAGCTATGGTGATTATAATAAATCGTATGTATACTTTAAAAATCTTCCGAAGATCGTTAAAGGTATAACTGAAATAGAAAAAAAAGTAGATGGCAATAATTAAAACTGACGTCAAACAAAGAACTATTGAAAAAGAGGTGTCTCTCAAAGGAGTTGGCTTACATACTGGAAGAGATGTAACGCTTACGTTTAGTCCAGCACCTGCGAATAGCGGATTTTCTTTTAAGAGAGTTGATCTAGAAGGTGCGCCAATTATTGAAGCTGATGCTAATTATGTGACGAATACGCAACGTGGTACTTGTCTTGAAAAAAATGGAGTTACTATACAAACTTCTGAGCATGTTCTAGCAGCACTTGTTGGATTAGATATCGATAATGCTATCATAGAATTAGATGCTTCAGAACCTCCAATTATGGACGGATCTTCAAAGTTTTTTGTTGAAGCACTCGAAAAAGCTGGAATTGTTGAGCAAGACGATTTTAGAGAAGAATATGTAGTTTCTGATGTCATTTCCTATTCAGATGAAGAATCTGGAAGTGAAATTCTAGTTATGCCTTCTAAAGAATACCAAGTGACTGCAATGGTTGATTTTGGCACTAAAGTTTTAGGTACTCAAAATGCAACCTTAAATCATATATCAGATTTTAAGAAAAATATTGCTGATTCTAGAACATTTAGTTTTTTACACGAATTAGAGACGCTGTTGGAAAACGGACTTATTAAAGGTGGTGATTTAAACAATGCTATTGTTTATGTAGATAAAGAACTATCTCCTGAGACAATGGACAAACTTCGTGTTGCGTTTAATAAGGATTCAATTGCTGTAAAACCTAATGGAATTTTAGATAACCTTACGTTGCATCATCCTAATGAAGCTGCTAGACATAAGCTATTAGATGTTGTAGGCGATTTAGCACTAGTGCGAACTAGAATTAGAGGTAAAGTAATTGCTAATAAACCTGGTCATTTTATCAATACACAGTTTGCTAAAAAAATTGCAAAAGTTATAAAGAACGAAAGACGTAACAATGTACCTCAAATTGATTTGAATCAAGAACCACTGATGGATGTGATTCAAATCATGGATATGTTGCCTCACAGACAGCCATTTTTATTACTAGATAAAGTGTTTGAGCTTTCTGAGTCGCACGTTATTGGTATGAAAAATGTCACCATGAATGAGGAGTTTTTTAAAGGTCATTTTCCTGGAGCGCCTGTAATGCCTGGTGTTTTAATTGTTGAAGCTATGGCGCAAACAGGAGGGATTCTCGTATTGAGTACAGTTCCTGATCCTGAAAATTACCTCACGTTCTTTATGAAAATTGATAAAGTAAAATTCAAGCAAAAAGTTGTTCCTGGTGACACATTAATTTTTAAGTGTGATCTAATCACACCTATTAGAAGAGGTATTTGTCATATGCAAGGGTATGCCTATGCTAATGGAAAACTTTGCGCTGAAGCCGAATTAATGGCACAAATCTCAAAAGTAAAATAACATGAACCAACCACTAGCATATGTACATCCTGGTGCAAAAATTGCCAAGAATGTAGTTATAGAACCCTTCACAACAATTTATAGTAATGTAACTATTGGTGAAGGGACTTGGATTGGAAGTAATGTGACCATCATGGAAGGTGCGCGCATTGGTAAAAATTGTAATATCTTTCCAGGATCTGTGATTTCTGCAGTGCCTCAGGATTTAAAATATAATGACGAAGATACCTTAACCATTATTGGTGACAATGTGACGATTCGTGAATGTGTTACCATTAATAGAGGTACTACTGACAGAATGAAAACCGTTATCGGAAATAATTGTTTAATTATGGCTTATTGCCACGTTGCTCACGATTGTGTGGTAGGCAATAACTGTATCTTTTCTAACAATAGTACGTTGGCTGGACATATTACTGTTGGCGATTATGTGGTATTAGCAGGAATGACTGCTGTGCATCAATTTTGTTCTATTGGTAACCATGCTTTTGTGACTGGTGGTTCTTTGGTAAGAAAAGATGTACCACCTTACGTGAAAGCTGCTCGTGAGCCTTTATCGTATGTCGGAATTAATTCTGTAGGCTTAAGACGAAGAGGATTTTCAACTGAAAAGATCAGAGAGATTCAAGATATTTATAGAATTTTATATCAGAAGAATTATAACAACACGCAAGCTTCAGATCTTATTGAAGCTGAAATGGAAGCAACTCCTGAACGTGATGAAATTCTTCAATTTATTAAAAATTCACATCGAGGTATCATGAAAGGATACTTTAAATCAAGTTAATTTAAAAGTTTAATTAAAGAAATACAACTAATTATAAATTAGTATTTTAAATATGGCAACAACTTCAGATATTAGAAACGGATTATGCATTAGATATAATCATGATATTTATAAAATTATTGAATTCTTACACGTGAAGCCTGGAAAAGGTCCTGCCTTTGTAAGAACGAAATTAAAAAGTGTCACGACTGGTAAAGTAGTCGATAATACCTTTTCTGCTGGTCACAAAATTGAAGATGTACGTGTTGAAACTCACAAGTTTCAATATCTGTACAATGATGGTGAATTCTATCACTTTATGAACGAAGCTGACTACACACAAATTCGTTTGTTAGAAGCGGCTTTAGATCGACCTGAATTAATGAAAGAAGGTGAAGTGGTAACAGTATTAATTAACACCGAAGATAATTTACCTTTGTCAGTTGAAATGCCTGCTAGTGTTATTCTTGAAGTAACACATACTGAGCCTGGTGTTAAAGGAAATACGGCGACTAATGCCACAAAACCTGCAACGGTTGAAACAGGAGCAATTGTTAACGTACCTTTATTCATCAATGAAGGCGACAAGATTAAGGTTGAAACCGAAAAAGGAACTTACAAAGAACGTATCAAGGAATAAATGAAGTTTCCTAGACAATACTCTCTTGAAGAAATAGCAAATCTAATCGCTACAGAATATGTTGGCGATGCTAACTTTCCTGTTTTAGGGATGAATGAGATTCATGTTGTTCAACCTGGAGATATTGTATTTGTTGACCATCCTAAGTATTACGATAAGGCTTTAAACTCAGCTGCAACTATTGTACTCATCAATAAAGAGGTTGAGTGTCCTCAAGGAAAGGCCTTATTATTAAGTGATGATCCGTTTCGTGATTTTAATAAATTAATCAATCATTTTAAACCGTTTGAGCCTTCTAATTCAGCGATTTCTCCTTCAGCTAAAATCGGAAAAAACACTGTGGTTCAACCCAACGCTTTCGTAGGTAATAATGTAGTGATTGGTGATAACTGTATCATTCATTCTAATGTCAGTATTTATGATAATACTATCATTGGAAACAATGTTACAATTCATTCTGGAACGGTTCTAGGAGCTAACGGATTTTACTACAAAAAGCGTCCTGAAGGCTATGACCAATTATTGTCTGGTGGTCGTGTTGTTATTGAAGATCATGTCGATATTGGTGCATGTTGTACTATCGATAAAGGCGTTACTGGTGATACTACAATTGGTGCTGGATCTAAATTAGATAATCAGATTCAAGTAGGTCACGATACGGTTATTGGAAAAAAATGCCTCATCGCATCTCAAACAGGAATTGCTGGTTGTGTGGTGATTGAAGATGAAGTAACTATTTGGGGACAAGTTGGTACAAATAGCGGAATTACCATAGGAGAGAAGGCTGTGGTTCAAGCGCAAGCTGGTGTTACTAAATCTATTGAAGGCGGCAAAGTGTATTGGGGAACTCCTATACAGGAAGCTCGTGAAGAACTAAAACGATTGGCTTCAATTAAACAAATCCCTAAGATTTTAGAAGAACTTAAAAAATTAAAATGATAGCTAAACAAACCGTAAAACGTTTTTACGAATCAGACATTGCGAAGGATCATAATCTTATGGATTTTTTTCATGAAGATTGTATTTTAAAATGGAATAGTAGTAAGGGATTCAGACAGTTAGACCATTATGGCATTAAAGCGATGTTGGATAACATCAAAAAATCCTACCATTCGTTTAAATATAGATTAAGTCACCTTCTAGAAGATGATGGAATCGTTACAGTAAGATACACTGTATATGCAACAATGATTGAACGTCCCGAAAAAGAAGATGCTATCGCGCATTTTATCTCTATTTGGGAAGTTAAAGATGAAAAATTATACAGAGGATTTGAAATTAGTATGCTAGCAGATACAAGTTCTGAAAGCCTAAATTCTTATGCCGAAATAAAAGTGTAAAAAGGTTTACTATTCATATACAAACACCTATTTTTGCAAACATTAAATAGCATTTATAAATTAAATACAACAAATAAAACAAACACAAATGAGCGTTTTAGTTAATAAAGATTCAAAAATTATTGTTCAAGGATTTACTGGAAGTGAAGGAACATTTCATGCTGGACAAATGATCGAGTACGGAACAAATGTTGTTGGTGGTGTGACTCCTGGTAAAGGCGGACAAGTACATTTAGATAAGCCAGTTTTTAATACAGTTCAAGAGGCTGTTGATAAAGTTGGTGCTGATACCACAATTATTTTTGTTCCACCTGCATTTGCTGCTGACGCTATTATGGAAGCTGCTGATGCTGGAATCAAAGTGATCATTACAATTACTGAAGGAATTCCTGTGGCTGATATGATCAAAGCTTCAGATTATATTAAAGACAGAAATTGCCGATTGATCGGACCAAACTGTCCTGGTGTAATTACGCCTGGTGAAGCAAAAGTTGGAATTATGCCTGGTTTCGTTTTCAAACAAGGAAAGGTTGGAATCGTTTCTAAATCTGGAACATTAACTTACGAGGCTGCTGATCAAGTGGTTAAACAAGGTCTTGGCATTACGACTGCTATCGGAATTGGTGGTGATCCTATCATTGGAACCACTACTAAAGAAGCTGTTGAATTATTGATCAACGATCCTGAAACTGAATGTGTGGTTATGATTGGTGAAATTGGTGGACAGCTTGAGGCTGATGCTGCTAAATGGTACCAAAACAGTGGTAGTAAAAAGCCTGTAGTTGGTTTTATTGCTGGTGAAACTGCACCTGCTGGACGTACTATGGGACATGCTGGAGCTATTGTTGGTGGTAGTGATGATACTGCTCAGGCTAAAAAAGCGATTATGAGAGAATGTGGTATTCACGTAGTAGATTCACCTGCTGAAATTGGAAAAAAAGTTGCAGAGGTTATCAATTAATCTTCTGTTAAAATATATTTAAAAACATCACGTTATCATTCCGTTAGCTTATTTTAGCTAACGGAATTTTTTTATACAACAATTAACTAATCACCTCATTATGAAGCACATTAAACTATTAGCGCTACTTGCATTTGTAAGTTTTGCTTACAATTGTAAAAAGGATGCTAACAAAGATTTAGCCTATACTGTTAAAACACATACTGATGCTAAAGGGTTTTCTTATGAAACTGTAGCGAATGATCCAACTGGATTACGCCTTTATACGTTAGACAATGGCCTAAAAGTCTATTTAAGCAAAAATAACGACGAACCTAAAATTCAAACTTATATTGCTGTTAGAGCTGGTTCAAACTATGATCCAAAAGAATCTACTGGACTTGCACATTATTTAGAACACATGGTTTTTAAAGGAACCAGCGAAATAGGAACTTTAGATTGGGAAAAAGAAAAAGCGTATTTAGACCAAATTTCTGATTTGTATGAGCAACACAGAGCTGAATCTGATCCTGATAAAAAATTAGAACTTTACAGAAAAATTGATGAAGTATCCTTAGAGGCTTCAAATTATGCTGTTGCTAATGAGTATGATAAAATGACGAGTTCTCTTGGTGCTACAGGAACTAATGCACATACTTGGTTTGAAGAGACCATCTATAAAAATAAAATACCTGCAAACGAATTAGACAAGTGGTTAAATTTAGAAAGTGAGCGTTTTAGTGAATTAGTACTACGTTTGTTTCATACCGAATTAGAAGCGGTTTTTGAAGAATTTAATAGAGGTCAGGATAATGATGGTAGAAAACGCTATGCTGCTATGCTTGAAGGCTTATTTCCTAACCATCCTTACGGTCAGCAATCTACAATTGGTGTTGCTGAACACTTAAAAAACCCTTCATTAGTCGATATCAATAATTACTTCAATAAATATTATGTCCCAAATAATATGGCTATGGTATTAGTTGGTGATTTAGATTTTGATTCTACCATTCAAAAAGTAAATGAAAGCTTCGGAAAGTTAGAGAAAAAAGAAGTGGTTCATCCAACACTTCCTAAGGAAGAACCAATCACTTCTCCTGTGGTTAAAGAAGTTTTTGGCCCAACTGCTGAAAGCGTTTCAATTGCATTTAGATCTCAAGGTGTAAATACCGAAGAAGAAAAATTAATGACGGTTGCCGATATGATCTTAGCTAACGGAAATGCTGGTCTTATCGATTTAAATTTGAATCAAAAACAAGCAGTTCAATATGCTGGTTGTTCGCCAACGTTCTTAAACGATTATGGATACCATTCATTTACAGGTTCGCCTAAAGAAGGTCAAACCCTTGATGAAGTTAAAGCCTTACTTTTAGAGCAAATCGATAAATTAAAGAAAGGAGAGTTTGAAGATTGGATGATCGATGCTGTAGTTAATGATCTTAAATTAAGTCAGACACAACAATACGAAAACAGTACTGCTTTAGCATCTATGTACTACAATGCCTTTATTCACCACGAAGATTGGTCTAGAAAGGTGAAGTTTTTAGATGATCTTAAAAAAGTGACAAAACAAGACGTTATGGATTTTGCTAATCGTTTCTATAAAGATAACTATGTAGTTACCTATAAGCGTCAAGGCGAAGATAAATCTATCGTTAAGGTTGCAAATCCTGGTATTACTCCAGTTAACTTGAATAGAGATAAAAGCTCTGAGTATATGAAAGACTTTAATAAAATAGAGTCGCAACCATTACAGCCTAAGTTTGTTGATTACAAAAAAGCGATCAAAGAAACTGAGATAGACAATGGTATTAAAGTGTCGTACATCAAAAATGAATTAAACGATTTATTTGATATGAATATCATTTTCGATATGGGAAGTGATAACGATAAAAAATTAGGTCTTGCTGCTGGTTACATGGAATATTTAGGTACTGACACCTATTCTGCTGAAGAGCTTAAAAAAGAGTTTTACAAATTAGGAATCAAATACTATGTTAGTGCTGGTGCCGAAACAACCTATGTTGGACTAAATGGCTTAAAAGAAAATTTACCTAAAGGTTTAGAGCTTTTAGAGCACTTATGGAATAATGCTGTACCAGATCAGGAAGCTTACAATAAATACGTAGAATCGATCACAAAAAGTAGAGTAGATGGTAAATCTCAAAAAGGAAATATTCTTTGGAATGGTTTAATGAACTTCGGTAAGTATGGTGAAAATTCTCGCTTGAGAAATATTTTCCAAACGAAAGAACTTAATGCCATGAATCCTTCGGAATTGGTTGATATCATCAAGGGTATGAAAAACTTTGAACAGCGTATTTTCTACTACGGAAAAGATATAGATGCTGCAGTTGCTGCTCTAAATACAAACCATGTTGTTTCTGAAGATTTAAAAGACTATCCTGAAGCAATGGCATATCTTGAAAAAGAAACTGGTGGTAATGTGTATTTTGTTGATTTTGATATGGTGCAATCTGAAATGTTATTCTTAGCAAAAGGAGAACCTTTCAAGGCTGAAAATATGGCTGCTTCAACTTTGTTCAATACGTATTTTGGTAGCGGACTTTCTTCGATTGTATTCCAAGAGATTAGAGAATCGAAGTCTTTAGCGTATTCGGCATTTTCAAGTTATAGCAATGCTAGTAAAAAAGAAAACAACAACTATGTTATGGCTTATATGGGAACTCAGGCAAACAAAATGCCTGAAGCTGTTGAAGCTATGATGGAGTTGATGACAAATATGCCTGAAGCTGAAGAACAATTCAACGCGGCAAAAGAAGCTGCTCTTAAAAAATTAGCTGCTCAACGTATCACAAAATCTAGTGTGTTTTGGAGTTATGAGCGTCTTAAAAAATTAGGCATTGATAATGATAATCGTGAGGAAATGTACAATAAGATCAAAAACATGACCATGGATGATTTACGTGATTTCTTCAACACTAATATCAAAGGTGAAAGCTATAATGTTATGGTTATTGGTAATAAAAATGATATCGATTTTGATGCGCTAGGAAAACTTGGAAAGGTACAAGAAATGGATATCGATTACTTGTTTAATTACGAAAAGCCTGAAGAAGTAAAACTATAAGAGTTGATATGAAATTGTCATTTCTAACAAAGTGAGAAATCTTATTATTAAAGTAATAGATTCTTCATTTCGTTTCACGAATTCTGAATGACACTTATAGAGATATTATAATTTATTCTGTCATTTCGAACAAAGTGAGAAATCTTTGTTAATTATAGTAAAGCAGTAACTTAGGTTACTGCTTTTTTTTATCTTTAATAACTTTTAAAAAACGACTAAATACAATGAAAAAATCAACCATTATTTACCTGATTTGTCTGCTGTTTTCTTTTCAGAACATTTCAGCTCAAAAATCTAAAAAAGAAACCAAACAGCCTTTAGATGATATTAAATTAAGCGGACTCAAATGGAGGAGTGTTGGACCTTCTTTAACGTCTGGACGTATCTCTGATGTCGCTGTAAATCCAAACAATCCTTTTGAATATTACGTTGCTGCTTCTGCTGGTGGTGTCTGGAAAACTATAAACTCTGGAGTTACGTTTACGCCAATATTCGATAATGAAGGTTCATATTCAATTGGCTGTATCACGATTGATCCAAATAACCCTAATGTAATTTGGGTTGGAACTGGTGAAAACAATAATCAGCGTTCTGTCTCTTATGGTGATGGTGTTTACAAATCGATTGATGGTGGTAACACATGGAAACATATGGGTTTAAAAATGTCGGAGCACATTGGCAAAATCATTGTACATCCTGAGGATTCAAATGTGATTTTTGTTGCTGCAATAGGACCATTATGGAGTAAAGGTGGTGATCGTGGTTTATATAAATCTACTGATGGAGGTGAGACTTGGAATGCTGTTTTAACTGTCGATGTACATACAGGTGTGAATGATGTTGTGATGGATCCTAGAAACCCTGATGTGTTATACGCTTCTACATTACAACGAAGACGACACGTATACACGTATGTTGGTGGTGGTCCAGGATCTGGATTACACAAAAGTGTTGATGGAGGAGAAACATGGACTAAAAGTCAGACAGGTTTACCAACGGTTGAGTTAGGTCGCATAGGATTGTCTATTTCTCCCGCAGATCCTGAAATTATTTATGCTATCGTTGAAGCTGCTGATGGCAAAGGCGGATTTTTTGCTTCCACTAATAGAGGTGCAAGCTGGGAAAAGCGAAGCTCGCATAGAACGAGTGGGAACTATTACCAAGAAATTATTGCAGATCCTGTAGATCCGAACACGATTTATTCTATGGATACTTGGATGGCTGTGAGTCATGATGGTGGTCGAAGCTTTCAAAAAGTAGGCGAAGTTTTTAAACATGTGGATAACCATTGTATGTGGATCGACCCAAATAATAACCAGCACTGGTTAGTTGGTTGTGATGGTGGAATGTATGAAACCTTTGATGCAGCTAAAACCTGGGATTTCAAAGAAAATATTCCTGTGACACAATTCTATAAAGTTGCAGTAGATAATGATTATCCGTTTTATAATATTTATGGAGGAACGCAAGACAACTTCAGTATTGGTGGTCCATCACGTGTATTAACCAATCATGGTATCACAAATTTTGATTGGTTCATTACCAATGGAGGTGACGGATTTGAATCTCAAATTGATCCTGAAAATCCAAATATTGTATACGCACAATCACAATATGGTTACCTCGTTCGTTTTGATAAATTAAGTGGCGAAATTGTTGGGATTCAACCAGCCGAAAGAGATGGTGAAGATGCTTATCGTTACAATTGGGATGCTCCTTTAGTGGTGAGTCGTCATAAGTCTGGGCGTTTGTATTTTGCTGCTAACAAGGTCTTTCGTTCTGATGACTACGGAAATAGTTGGGCAGTTATTAGTGATGACCTTTCACAACAAATCAATAGAAATGAATTAAAAGTATACGACAGGATCGTAAGTGTTGATGCCGTAGCAAAAAATGGATCAACATCGTTGTATGGAAGTGTTGTTGCGTTATCTGAATCACCTCTTGATGAAAATTTAATCGCTGCAGGAACAGATGATGGCCTTGTGTATATCTCTGAAAATGGAGGTGATAACTGGCGTAAAATTTCAAATATTCCAGGAGCACCTAACCAATCTTATGTTAATGCAGTGTACTTATCTAAGCATAATGCTAATGTGATTTATGTGGCATTCAATCATCATAAGTATGGTGACTTTAAGCCTTATATTTTTAAGTCATCAGATAAAGGAAATACGTGGACTAGCATTAGTAGTAATCTTCCAAAAGGTAGTGTGTATGCTATTGAAGAAGATCATGTGGATAAAAATTTGATTTTCTGCGGAACTGAGTATGGTGCCTTTTTCTCTCCTAATCAAGGAGCGCGTTGGAAAAAGCTTTCAGCTGGATTACCAACTATTGCTGTGAGAGATATTGCAATTCAAGAGCGTGAAAGTGATTTGGTATTAGGAACCTTTGGAAGAGGTTTCTATGTGCTTGATGATTATGCTGCATTGCGTTCTGTTAAAAATAATGCTATTTCTGAAACTGCTATTTTATATCCTATAAGAGAAGCGTTAAGCTGGGAGCGAAGCTCTCCTTTAGGACTTCCTGGTAAAGCCTTTCAAGGTGATAATTTCTACACGTCTGAAAATTTAGGTCCAGAAGCAATGATTACCTATTATTATGGTGAGGATTTCACTTCTATTAAAGACAAAAGAACCAAAAAAGAAGCTGGCCTGATTAAAGATAAAAAGGATACGCCTTATCCAAGTTATGATGCGTTAAAAGCTGAATATGATGAAGAAGATCCTCAATTGGTATTTACCATTAAGAATAGCGCTGGAAAGGTAGTTCATAAAACATTTAAAGCACCTAAAAAAGGCGTGCAACGTTTTCATTGGGATTTACGATACACACTACCAAATCCTATAGATCTTAGTAAGTTATCGTTCTATAATCCTTGGGAACCAATTGATGAAGGAACTTTAGTGGAGCCAGGAACATATACAGTACAAATGGATCTGTTTAAGGATGGTCAAATGACATCTCTTGTTGGACCAAAATCGTTTTCAGTAAAAGCACTTAAAAATACAGTTATGCCTGCTGAAAATCGTGCAGCTAAAGTTGCGTTTCAAAAAGATGTTGCGCAACTTGAAGCAGATTTCCGATCAACTCAAAATATTATTAGTGAAACGTATGATCGTTTAAAGTATATCAAATCTGCTATCAAACGCTCAGAACAGCCTTACGAAAGCTTGGCGTCAGCTGTTTTGAATATTGAACAAAAGCTTTCAGAAATTACAACCGATTTATATGGTGATGCAGTGAAACGCCGTCTAGATATTAGTCAGCCACAAACACCAGCAAACCGAATTGGAAACATAAGCTATGAGCAAAAGTATTCTACTTCTGCACCAACAGAAACTCATAAAAATAGTTTTGCAATCGCTAAGCGTGAGATCATGGCTATTAAGAAGCGTGTTGAATCTGTATTTAATTTAGATTTAAAACAACTAGAACAGCAATTAATTAATTCTGGTGCGCC
The DNA here is from genome assembly GCA_030430385.1 of Bacteroidia bacterium. Classification (GTDB taxonomy): domain Bacteria; phylum Bacteroidota; class Bacteroidia; order Flavobacteriales; family Flavobacteriaceae; genus Psychroserpens. The sequence goes on along the minus strand of JAUIFO010000004.1, from coordinate 84,431 downwards.
TTATACTCCTGGTAGAGGTCAGAAGAATTAAAGATTGCCTTAGTGTTAATTTAAAAAGTCAGCTAAACTAGCTGACTTTTTTTGTTAAGGTTCCTCTAAATCTTCATTAAGCGATAAAAAATATGTATTTTATAGATAAATTAGGGTTATGAAACATCGTGTTTATTTACTAATAATTAGTTTAGTTGTCTTGGCTTGTGGTTCTGGTAAAACTGCAGCAAGTCCTGAACAAATTCAAAAGCTTCAGCGTCTTGTTGATGCTAAAGATTTTGAAATCATTTCAGATATGGCATATCCGCAAAATACAAGTGCCATGAGTGCTTTGCAAAATTCTGGATTAATCCAACCTGGTAGTAATGTCAATCAAATCAATTTAATTGGTAACGTCAATTATCTGAAGATTCAAGGCGATAGCATTTTTGCTGAATTACCTTATTTTGGTGAACGTCAAATGAATGCTGATTATAATGGCTCTGATTCGTCCATTAGTATTGCTAATGTACTTCAAAATTATACAGTAGACACAGATGAAAAAGAAGGAAGTATTACTGTAAATTTTAATGCTAAAACGCAACGCGAACTGTTGCGCTTTAACATCATACTTTATCCCAATTTTAAATCATCGATGTTTCTGAATGGTCCAACGCGTCAGCCTATTCGCTATACAGGTCGTGTAAATGCATTATAATCTAAGTGTGACTTCAAATCCGATCGCATCTGAAATGGCACCATCTTTCATCTTACTATTGTAGGTAATTCCCCAACGTGTTCTATCAATTTTGAATTTGGTGGTCATTTGTTTCAAGTCATAGTCAACTTCAGCTCTAAATCGAATTGGCAATGTTTGTCCTTTTATTTCTAGATCTGCTGAAATTTCCATAGTTGTCTTTTCAACATAGTCCACATTGGTAATGGTTAATTTTGATTTTGGAAATGTATTCACATCAAAAAAATCTGGATCTTTGATATGGTTCACAAGACTTTCGTTAGCGTCCTGCTTTTCAATATCTAAACAGATGATACTGTTCATATCAATAACAAATTCACCACCAACAATAACGTCATTCGATTTGATAAAATAACCCTTTTCAAAATCAATGGTACCGTAATGACCATTAAAATAAAATGTGTAATCACAAGACCAATTGATCTTACTTTTGGTAGTATCAATATCTAAATGTTCTTGATTTGGCGTAATACATACATAGCTTAAGCATATAAGCGTCACTAAAATTGTTTTCATAATGTTCGGTTTTAAGATTGTGATGTAAAACTAGAAGCGGAAGCCATTAAAAAATGTCAAAAAAGTGTAAAAGATGTGTAAAGAGTTGTAAAAAGTCAGCAAATTGTATGTTATTTACAGTGCTTATGAAAAAGACACGACGCTACATTTACATTTTATTGGCATTTATAACGTTTATACTTTGGGTTAGTCTGCCTTCAAAATCTGAAACCAATGATTTTTCAGAGGTGGTAAAAGTGTCTCTTCGCGATATTGGTAATAAATTATTATTATCTAATAATGATTCAACCTCATTAATTCTTCCAGTTAAAGCGCTTTCAAATAAAACATATCAAATTGCTTTTAATTCAGAGTTAGCCTTTCAGCCTGAAGATTTGGTTGCCATTACAGAGCAAAGTTTAAAAACTTCAAAATTACCTAACAATTATAGAGTAGAAGTATTGCAGTGTTCAGATGGAGAAGTCGCTTACAGTTATGAGATAAAAGTTAATGAGGAGGAAACCATTATTCCATGCCAAAACAGAACATTACCAACTAATTGTTATTTGATCTCTGTGAAATTCCTAAACTTGCATCAAGCAACATTCAATAAACATTGGCTGTTACTGATTGTATTAGTGTTTTTGAGTTTGCCACTTGTAGAATTTATAAGGAATCGTTCCAATTCTGAACAGCAACTAAAAGCAAGCACTGAAACCTATCCTATAGGGAGTTACGAATTTTATCCAGAGCAAAATAAACTTGTAAAGTCAGCTACAGAAATCAGCTTATCGAAAAAAGAATGTGAACTTCTTGAAATTTTTGTGAGCAAGAAAAATCAGATCATTAAACGTGATGAACTCACCAAACGCGTTTGGGAAGACAATGGTGTTATTGTTGGTAGAAGCTTAGATACCTATATTTCAAAACTTCGAAAAAAATTGAAAGATGATGCCTCAGTAAAACTTACCAATGTACATGGCGTAGGTTACAAACTCGAAATTATTAATTAGTTCCAGCGCCTTTATATTTTCTCCAACTGGTTCCTTGTGTACACGCACAATTACTTGCATTTTGAAGAAAGTCAATTCCGATAGTAACCATGTGTGTTCCAGAATTAAAACTAGAAAGATCGTTTATGGTTATTTGATAAGAATATGCCAAATACAAGTTATTATGCATGATTCCTGCCATCGGACCAATATTTAAAGGTTTAAAAAACTGATCGTTTAAGAATCGGTATGAAGCACCAATCCAGTAATAATCTCCATATCGATTGAATTTTCGGTATTTAAAATTGAGGTCAGTACTCGAACGTCCATCACTATTGAAATATTGAAAAAACAGTGAAGGTTCAAATTCGATACTATTATTTTTCTTTGGCGAAATCACATAACCAGTATACACTTGATAATTCAATAATTTGCCTGGCTCACGACCTATAAAATCATCCAAATCTTTTTCAAGGAAATTACTAGCATTGAAGCTCAAATAAAAATCTCTCCAACGATATAAAACGCCAAAATCAAAGTTGTTATTTGAAATGGCTCTATCATCAGTAATACTTGGATCTACAATAGGAATGTCTTCTGTAGTATTAAAGTTTTCTATATCTATTCGGAACGCGTTAATGTTATACGATAAACCAAACGATAAAAACTGCTTCGATTTATAGTCTAGGGTTAAATGATGCGCATAGGAAAATTTCACACCTTTCTGACGTGTATTACCATTTTTATCATTGTACGCTGAAATACCTACTCCAGAACGGTTTGCAATTCTAAAGTCGACAAAAACCGCTTGGTTATCAGGTGCATTTTTAATGCCAACCCATTGTGTTAGACCATTGGCTCTTACTCTAAAATTGTCACCAATTCCAGCATAAGTAGGAGAGATCACAAAAGCATTATCTGCTAAGTATTGTGTGTAAGCAGGCTGATTTAACTCCTGAGCATACCCAAATACAGAAACAAATAATAAGAGATATATGATAGATTTTTTCATGTTTGTTAGTTTTCGTTAGTCTTTGGGTTTATCTGTAAAGTGTAAAATGACCTACATACTGTTCTTTTACTAAAGGACTATTAGGATTTACCACATACCAATAATCTCCTGTTGGTAACTCAGTACCATTGTATCGACCATCCCAATATTCGCCAACTTGATAGGTTGCAACTTTTCTACCATATCTATCAAAAATGTCGAAGGTTAGATTAGGGAAGTCTTCTACACAACCTGGAGCCCATGTATCTGTAGTACCATCTCCATTTGGCGTAAACCAATTTGGAATACATGGTCCGAGAATATCTATTTGTATCGATGCTCTAGCTTCACAACCAAAGCTGTCTGTAACAATAACCGTATAAGTCCCTTCTTCTGTTACGACAAAAACATTATCACTGCCTTGATTGTTACCATTTAACGTGAATTGATATTCACCAGAACCACCTGTAGCATTGGCAACAATTTCACCAGCAGCTTCTCCATCAGTAAGAATTAAATCTAGAGCTTGGTAACCATCAATGTCAAAGAAATCTGTAGATTGAATACAACCATTTGTATGTCTTACTTCAATATAATGATTGGTTCCAGGGACTACATTCTCAAAAACATTGCTTAATTGGTATGGTCCACCATTTAACGCGTAATCCAATTGTGTTGTATCTACAGTTTCATCTACAGTTACGGTTACAATATTTGTGAGGACGTTATCTACACATTCGTAAACAATGTCAAGCTCAGGACTTATTGTAATTGGAGTAGGGAACGTAATATTCCATTCAGACTCACAACCTTCAGCATCTCTAACAAAAACAGAATGGTCGCCACCACTTAATCCTGTAAAGTCAAAAACTGTTTGATTGGCAGCACCTGTATTATAAGGCCCATCGTAATTATCTAAACTTACACTGTAAGGTAAAGTTCCTCCAGAAATATCAATACTAAATTCACCATTAGAATCACCTTCACAAGTTTCTTCAAACATTGAATTAGGAACGATACTTAAAATAACAGGCTCTGGGTCTTCAATTGTAAAATCAAAATTCACATAACAACCCAGTTCATCTTGAACAATAACTTCATAAGTTCCTGCAGTTAAATTTTCAAAAACATTTGTTTCAAAAAACTGATTAAGCTGTGGAGAAATTGCATAGACAATGGTTCCTGTTCCTCCAGAAGCATTTATGGTTAACATACCATCATCATTACCACTACAGGTAATATTATTAATCGTAAAATCAGCTTCAAGTACTGATGTTGGCTGAGTGATTGCCACAGGAACAGAAATAGCTTCACAATCGCCACTTTCAACCACTACCACATAAGTACCAGCATATAATTCTGTAAATACACCAGGCATATCTTGTGTTGCATTAATAACATTTCCTGCTGGATCTTCTAATGTATAAACATAGTTTCCTAATCCGCCCAGTGCTGTTGCTACAATACTTCCTGTATTATCACCAGCACAATTGATGGTAGGATTGGTAGATTCTAAATTGATGGTTAATTCAGGTAGAGGGTCAATAGTGATTTCATTTGATACACCAGCAATACAGCCATTAGCATCTCTAACGAAATATTGATAAGTACCATCAGAGACATCAAATGTAATGGCACTGTTAAAAGTACCAATGATTGTACTAAAAGAAGCATCATTACTATAGCTGTAAGGTGCCGTTCCTCCAGTTGCACTTAATGTTAACGCAGAAGAAATCTGACACGTTTGTGTGGTGTCTACTACTAAGTTAGCTTCAACTTCGGTTGGCTCTGTAATTATGATATCTGCTGAAGTCAATTCACATTCAAATGTATCTGAAATAGTTACAGTATAAGTTCCTGGACCAAGATTATCAAAGACATTAGATGTTTGAGGTCCTGAAGTACTTGGAGTAGGAAGCACAGTAGTTAACGTGTAAATATATGTTGAACCTTGACCTCCTGAAACATTGGTAATCGTTATTGAAGCATCTTGATCTCCAAAACATAGCAATTGGGTTGTACTTGGTGTAAACGTTGCTGTGATCGGATTTGGAGCCAAAAGTGTAATGTTTTCTGAAGCAATACAACCTTCTTCATCTCGAACACTAACCGTGTAGTTACCTGCAGATAATCCAGAAAAAACAGAGGTTGAAGAATAAGGAACTGAAGCATCTCCAGATAATTCATATTCATAAGTGCCCCAACCACCAGAAGCAACCGCAGAGATTGTACCCTGACTGTTGTCACAAGACACATTAGAGGTTTCAGATAAAGTTAATGCCAGTGCTTCAGATGGTGATGCAATCACTACTGAATTACTAGTTGAACAAAATGGAAATTCTGTTTCTATCACTTCAACTGTAAAACTTCCTGCTGGTAAACCTGCTACTATGATAGGATTTGTTGAAGTATTTGTGTTTACAAGACCTGTAACGGACGTTCCAGAAGTATCAAAAACTTCATACGTATAAGTTCCAGTATAGCCAGAAATATTTAACTCAAAAGTACCATCATCAGTAAAACAGGTTAGATCTGTTGGTGTCGTTGTAACTGTTATTGGATTTGCATCTGGTACTGAAATATTAACCTCTTCTGAACACGATGTGATCGTGTCTGTAATTGTTATGGTATACAATCCTGAAGGCACACCAGAAAAGATGGTTCCAGCTAAGGATATTGAAGCTGGATTCGGACTAATAGCATAGGTATAACTTCCTGAACCATCAGTTGCATTTACTGTGATTTCACCATCATCGTTATTACAAGAAGGTGCCGCTGTAACATCAGCAGTCAAAGTAAGTGGCGCAAAAATATCTAGAGTGACTAAATTTCCACAGCCATTGCTATCTTGAATTTCAATGGTATGTGTTCCCGAAAACACATTAGAAATGCTAAATGGAGCTGACTGTGTTTGAAATGCACCACCATCAATACTGAATGTATATGGTGGAACACCTACAGCATCTAATGTAACATCAATTTGATATTCACCTTCGCCAACTGTACATTCATCAAGTACTGAAGCCGAAATACTAGGTGTAGGATCCATTGGTAAAATTGTTTCAGAACTTGTCACAATACAACCATAAGCATCTAATACATGAACATAATAGTTACCAGCATCTAAGTTGAATACACTATTAGAGTTCCAACCAGCATCAGTTGCTAATGGAGCTGTAGCAGTCGTTGTAATTTGGTATTGATAAGGTGCAGTACCATTTTGCGCAACAGCACTAATAACACCTGAATTTGCATTACAATTAGCATTTTGATCTACTGAAACTGAAAGATCTAAAAGTATTGCTGATTCTGTAATATTGAATGGTGTAGTAACAACACCACATCCCGAATTTGGTCCAGAAGTTTCACTAACTGAAACAAAATAGTTTCCGAAAGGCAATGGACCAAGATTATTCACATCTAAGTTTCCATTAGCTGGTACAGTTCCTGAACCAGTAATTCCTGTTGAATTAAGTGTTAACGAATCAAAGATCTCATAGCTTACATTCACTGCTGATCCGTATACGCTTTCTATAGTAAACGATACATTTCCATCGTCACTTCCAGTACACGTAATATTATTAGACGTTATTGCACTTAAGCTTAATGTTGAATTAGTTGGAATTGGAGTTGTTGCTGGTTCGTAATAACTACAATTAGTAGAGGCATCATGCACAATAAAAGTATAAGTTACACCTGGAATTAACCCAGTAAATGTAGCAGATTCACTATTTGGAGCATCTTCTGGAATCCATGATCCTGGCGGATTCGGATACACAGAAATAGGACCTTGATAGATACTAAAGAAAAATGGTCCAGCACTTGCTAAAGATGTTCCGACACTTACTACTGCTTCACCACCAGCAATACAATCTACAGTTGCAGTAACATTAATATCTAAGTCGTTAGGAGGCGAAGCCACTAACACATCTTGTTCTAAAACTGAACATCCATTTGCATCAACTACATTGATTTGATATAATCCAAAATCAACAACATCAAAACTCACTGAAGTTGTTCCTGTAGAATTTAGTTCAGAGTTATTGTATCCATTTGTTCCAGTAACAAAATAATTGTAAGGTGCTGTTCCTCCAGTTACGGAATTGATAATAACAGAACCTTGAGAGACTCCACCAGCAGAACAAGTAATATCTACCGTTGTATAATCAACCACAATGGCATCTGGTTCCGTAATTGTAATCGTTTCTGTATCTGTACAAGAATTAGCATCTGTAAGCGTAATGGTATAATCACCTGCTGCTAAACCAGAAGTTTGTGATCCATAATCTGTACTTGTTGTTGTGTTCGTAACATTAATCGTGTAAGGAGGTGTCCCTACAGTTGTATCGATTGTTATATCTAACGCGCCATTGGTATCGCCATGACATAATATGTTTTGCGATTGTACAACTAAGCTTAATTCTGGTAATGATAAAGGATTAACCTCTATTATACTTGATTCAGCAATACAACCATTGGCATCAGTAATTTGAAATTGATATGTTCCTGCTGATGCTGTTGTATAGTTGAATGAAACTCCAGTTGTACCAAGATCTGAATAAGTACCACCATTTATTGAAACAGCATAAGTATAAGGTGCAGGTCCAGTTATTGAACCACTAATAATTGCATCAGGTGAAGCTGTACAATCCAAACCTTCAGTTAATACTACATTTACAGTAGGTGTTGGAATATCATCTATGGTATAAGTTTCAGCATATTCACAATTGTTAGCGTCTCTTACCTGAAATGTATACGATCCTGGTTCTAAATTTGAAAACACATTAGACGCTTGGTAAGCTGTTGCATTAGCTGCTGGAGCAATGATTTGATATTCAAACGGACTTGTTCCACCAACAACATTAGTGATAGTAACAGTTGAAGTATTGGTCGGACAAGTTACAGGTGAACTATCGAAAGTTAATCCTAAAGGTGGATTCAAAGCTTCAATAGTGATATCGTTAGTGATTGCTGTACAGGTATTTGCATCTTGTATTGTAATGGTATATGTTCCTGCAGTCAATCCTGTAAATTCATTTGAAGCTTGAAAATTCACACCATCAATACTATATGTGTAAGGAGCATCTCCACCAGTAACAGAAGTTACTGTAATAGTTCCTGTACCAGAACACGTAAAGTTTGAAGTCAGATCTGCAGTTCCAGAAATAGCTGTATTAGCCTGAATGCTTACTGTTTGCGCATCTGTGGTACACACCGAATTTCCTATGGAATATTCAATAACTACATCATAATCGCCTTCAGCTAAGCCATTAAAGACTGAAGCATTGACAAAAGTCGTTCCGCCATCAATACTATAACGAATGCTATTTCCATTTGAATTAGAAACAGTAATATTTATTGATCCAGAATTTGCAGCATCTGCACACTCTATGTCTGTTGTTGTGATGGTATATTCTGGAGCTGGAATTGGATCAACAGTAATGGTTGTTGTTGCACTACAATTATTTGAATCGATTACCAAAATATCGTAGGTGCCAGCTGTAGTCACTACAATTTCAGGAACTGTTTGAAAATCTGATGAGCCATTTATAAAATAGAAGTAAGGTGCAGTTCCACCCACAGGATACACCGTTATTTCACCATCGTCGCAACTTAAAGGAATTGTAACAGCTGCAGTTACAGTTAGTAGAGGAGGTTCAATAATTGTGATATCCTCAGAAAACAAACATCCATTTTCAGTTTCAATAGTTGCTGTGTATGTTCCTGGATTTAAATTCTCAAAATTGTAAGTGTTTTCTATAATTGGTCCAACACTATTCACTAAGTTTCCACCTTGATAAAGCTCATACGAGTATTGCGGATCAACATCATTGGCAGCTAATAGTATGCTTCCTAAGTCACCATAACACAATGGTTGTAAAACTGTCGTTGTTCCAGAAAAATCACGATCGTAGATTTGTACATCAGGAACGGTAAACACACAAGGGTTTGTTGATACACCAACTTGTCTGATATACACTGTGTAAATTCCTGCTGTTGTGACTGAAAAGACATTACTAGATTGAAAATTAACATTGTCTAAACTATATTCATATCCTGAAGGCACATCAATTACAGTAATGCTTCCAGGTGTTGTACAAATAATATCATTAGCAATCACATCAGGATTGAGTGAATTTTGGTAGACGTTAAAATAGAATTGAACAAAACAACCACCAGAGAAATTTATTGTAAGTCTGAATTGACCTGCAGTATCCGCTAAAAAGTTCGGACCAGTACCAACTTCATTCCATGTACAAGAACTATCTTCATTAGCACAATCTGTTGTGCCAACAGGCGGACAACTTGTGTCGTCTAGTTGTTCCCAAATGATCGATGTTGCACTTGCGATATTGGTTTCAATTAATGTTGAATCGTTGGCACCACATAAGAAAATATTTGGAAGTTCTTTACCATCATTCGGACAAATAACAATCTGATCTGCATACGGAATAACTGGGTTTGGAATATTGCCACCAAACAATTCAACATCATATTGTTGTACAATAGACTGACAAGGTGCTATCGCAGTATTAAAAGAATAATACGTACCAGTAGCAGTGGCCGTAAAAGTTTGTCCAGTTCCCAATACAGGAGTTCCTGATGGATTGGATGACCACGAATACGAGTCGTATCCATCAGCAGCTGTAAGTTCAACTTCGTCACCACACAATACTATATCTTCAATAAATTGACAATCGAGATCTGTTAAAAAGTTAGTTGCTTGAGGCGATAATAAACATCCCGTATTACTACTTAAACTTGGGTCGTCAGTAATTTGAAAATTCGGGTTTAATGTTCCGTTGTAAGACGCAAAAGCCTGATTGTTAATGATGTTTGAACACGCATCTGCTAATTGTCCACACTCATCAACAACTTGTACTTCAATTCGAATTTCATATACAGGATCATTTTCTTCAACGAGAGAATTATCGATATCAAAAATGATCTCACGAGTCGTTGGATCATAACTAGCGACTGTAACTCCTGGAGGAAGCACTAAATCCCCTGGATAATTAAATATAATATTGATAGGCAGTATATCTCTAATTTGAAAATTAGTAGCATCGTCATTTCCAGTATTTTGAAATCCGATAACATAATTTAGTGAAGCTCCTAAATCGACAGTTTGTCCACCAATATCATTACCAGCTTCATCTTCAACAATTTTTGTAAGGACAATGTAAGGTTCAATAATTTCAACAGCGAAAGCAAAGAAGTAAGGGAAATATGTATCTCCACTTGTTTCTAATGTAATTGTTGCTGAAGTCGCATCGTTTGCTATTACAGTATTTCCAGGATTTGGAACAGCAATAACTCCAGTATCAAAGCCTAAAGTATTGGTACTATTAGGAACTCTATTATTTACTGGTAAAGCACTAAGCTGTGTCACTGAACTATTGAAAAAGTTGGAAGCAGGTCTGTCTATAGTTGATAAACTAGTTCCATTTAATCTTAAGCGATCTCCTAAAATTGGACTATCACCTTCAAGTGTAGCAAATGCAAAATTAGCACGAACTGGAGCAGGAGCAGGAATTGTTCTAAATCCATCAACAAATACATCAAGATTTGGATTGTTTCCAGGAACACTAATGGCACTAAATCCATCAAAACTTGTGATAGATTTTCCAGGTAGTGTTGGATCTTCATATACAATAAACAAAGACCAACCAGCAGATTGTCCAGTTCCATTATATGGTGTAAACGTAGAGGTTTCACCTTCTTGAGAAGACACATTAGCTACAGTATAAGTTCCTAAATCAGTTCCCGAACCAAATGCAGTTACAATATCAGTTACATCAGCAAAACAAGCATAAGAAAAACTATCACCACCATCAACAGTAGTTCCATTAGCATCATATATAATTGACCCTTGAATATCATTATAACCACCAACTGGACCTCTAAACTTAACTTCAGTGATTGGTTCGTTTCCAGGATTTACAGCGCCCCAATATAAACCAGCATATATGATTCGGTAACAGTTAGGATTTGGAATTTCTAGATCAGCACTAGACGAACTAAATGTAGATGCATCACCATCAATATCGATATAACGCATATCGACATTATGATTGTAAACCGAATCGTCATTGAATGCATTATTATCTGGCCCTAAAATATTATTTCCAATTAAAACGATATCTCCCTTAACATCCTGATCAAATCTTGGTGTGAATGGTTCGTAGTTTTGAGCAAAGGTCTGAATGCCAAATAGCATAATGCTTACTAAGATGGCAATGTTTGAAAATGTAGGTCTTTTCATGATACTTACTTGTTTTTCGCGTTACTTCTGTAAGGGCATCAGTAGTAAGGCGTAGCCTAATTATACTTTAATTCTCTATTTTGACGAGGGACATTTTTGTGTTATACGATTTATTTCCTTTAGTTTCCATAGCCTGATTTGCAGCTTGGATGCTACTATACTTTTTATCATAGATGTAATATTTACTTGTGTTAACATCATAGAAGAAATCAACATCTAACTTACCAGTAGAAACCACTTTTCTGATAAATTCATTTCGTTTGTTTACATCTGTATGTACTGCTAAGACAAGGTAGTAGCCATTTTCAACATTAGTGACATTTTTAAGGATCTGAATATTATCACTTTGAGGTTCACCAAAGTCGAAATCGGATTCTTTCATTAACGCATTTGTAACAGTAGTGGTCTCTTTGATATTTTGAAGTGTAGAACGATCTAATGAATAGCGCTCATCTTCATTGTCAAATGCAGCTCTTTTGATGCGTCTTCTTCTTTCAAACTCTGTAGCAACTTTAATATCAGCAAGCCTTGTTTCAAGGTTATTCTTAAAGTCTATCGCTTCTTTTTGCTCAGTCTCTAAGCGTTGGATGGTTTTTCTATAATACAAGTATACCTCTTCATTATAAATAGTATCTGCTTCAAACTTATCATCATATAATTCTTTAAGTTGATTGATTTTCTCATTTCTAGAATTGATGATGTTATCTAGGTTCGATTTGATAGCATTTAATCTGTTGTTTTCTTCAGTAATACTTTTAAAAGGTTTTGGTTGAACAGCAATTCCTTGTTCACTTAGATCGTTTTCTTCTTTGAGATCTTTTAAATCCTGATTTTTAACGGCAACCATATCGTCAAACTGTTGTAACAAATCACGTTGTGTAGATTTAGTTTCTTCAGTCTGTTCTGCTAAAGTTTTCATCGCCTTTCCAAAGTCGTCTGTCGGATTAGTTATTTGCGATGAGATGTCTTCTTCTTTAGCTTTTTGCTCAGCTAATAAACGTGCTTGTGCTTCAGCGTCTTCTTTGGCTTTTTGTTCAGCTAATAAACGTGCTTGCGCTTCGGCTTCTTCTTTAGCTTTTTGTTCTGCTAACAAACGCGCTTGTGCTTCAGCGTCTTCTTTAGCTTTTTGCTCAGCTAGTAAACGTGCTTGTGCTTCAGCCTCTTCTTTAGCTTTTTGTTCAGCCAGTAAACGTGCTTGTTCATCAGCTTCTTCTTTAGCTTTTTGTTCAGCTAACAAACGTGCTTGTGCTTCAGCCTCTTCCTTAGCTTTTTGTTCTGCTAATAAACGTGCCTGTGCTTCAGCGTCTTCTTTGGCTTTTTGTTCTGCTAATAAACGTGCTTGTGCTTCGGCTTCTTCTTTGGCTTTTTGCTCAGCTAATAATCGAGCTTGAGCTTCAGCGTCTTCTTTAGCTTTTTGTTCAGCTAACAAACGCGCTTGCGCTTCAGTGTCTTCTTTGGCTTTTTGTTCAGCCAGTAAACGTGCTTGTGCTTCAGCGTCTTTTTGAGCCTTTTCACGTTTAGCCTTAGCTTTAGCTTTGGCAGCACTCGCAAGAATAGGACTTTTCTTTTTTCCTGAAAGCAATCCAGCAACTTCATCATCATCGTTATAGTCATAACGTTGTTTGTTTTTGAATCGGTAAGCCAATGTGAAGTCGTGCGACGAACCAAATTCTGCTAAATCACCAACAGCCATTTCATAATTATATTCTAAAGCTATTTCGGAAGTGATATTAATCCCGATACCTCCAGAAGCGCCAAACACAGTATTGTAACCAACTTGAGCCCAAATTCCTTTTGGAATGGTTAGCATCGCAACTCCCGAAATCACAGTCTCATCGTTTTTAAATTCTGAACGAATCAATCCCGTAAATTTAGCCTCATCAAAAAAGCCTCTAGATGACATGTAACCTGTATACATGATATGGGCTTGAATGCCTTGTTCTGGATTATCCTGAAGCATTTCTGAAGTTTCAAAATTGTAAGCTGCTAAATTATTTATAGCCAATCCGAAATCGAAAAATGCAGTTCCATAATTGATTCCTGGACTTAATGTTAAGAGCGTGTTCTTAGGTGCATTTTGTAAAGCAGGATCATCTACATTCGAAACCACATTCCCAGTATTCACACCACTACTATAGGCACCAACATTTAAACCAAATGTAAGATTGTTATCTCTATTAATTCTTGCGTTATACGCAAAGTTAGCAACACCTCCAAAAGTTGTAAGTACACCATAATTCTGCTGAAAGAGACTAAGTCCTGCACCAATATTTTCTGCGAAACGTCCAGTATAACCTCCAAGATAGGTAAGTGGTGCATCTTCAAATTGTGTCCATTCTCTTTTATTAGAAATGTTAATGTATTTATGTTGCTCACGAACAAAGGTGAATGTTGGATTTAGCGCAAATCGGTTAAAGGTTAATGAGTTTCTAACAGGCAACGCAAGTGCTACCACACCATCATTTTCTTCTTGACTGTGGAAGGTCTGTATTGTACAGATAAATAATATTATAATGAGTAGTTTTATTCTCATATTATCTCACTACAGTTATTGATCCTTTTTTAGTGTCGCCATCTGGTGTTGAAATCACATAGTAGAACACTTGATTTACACTTGTTAATTCCAGATCATTTTCTGGCCAATTGTTTAAATAGTTATCGGTTTGCAGTACAACTTTACCACGATTGGTCATAATCATGACTTCGGTATTTGTACCGCTAACATATGCTGTTGGAATGATCCAAGTATCATTGAAACCATCTCCATTTGGACTTACGATGTTTGGAATTTTTTCAACTTCAGGAAATGGATCTACGGCTTCTTCAATGCTAAAGGTTAATTCACGAGACGCCTGGCAACCGTTAGTTTCTGTTACGATTACTGTATAATTTCCTTGAAGTGTTGCTTCATAAGTATCTGAAGTTGCTTCAGTAATGATATTATCATTCAAATACCATTCATAAATAGGGTTTGAAGCAGTAGAAGACACAAGTACTGATAAGGATTCGCCTTCAGCGATAACAGTCATCTCATCTACATTAATTGAAGCTTCAAATGCTTCACTCTCTAGTTCGATGGCACCAAAAGCAGAACAACTTCCTAGGTCTACTTGCACAGCATAAGTACCAGATTCCATTGCCTCATACATTTGCTCAGTAGCGCCAATAATAGCTTCACCATCTTTAAACCATTGGTAGCTATTTGCTGAAATAGTACTTAATGTAGTTGCACCATTATCTGGACAGAACGGATTTCCTAAGCTAGAAGATACTCCAGCTTCAGCGTCACCAGAAGCTACTTGATAAATTGTAACACGATTTGAAAATGAATCTGAAGTACAGGTTCCGTAATTTGTTTCCACAAAGTAAGTGCCTTCTTCAGTAACTTCAAGCGTATCACCTTCAGCAATAAATTCAGATGTTGTTGGTCCAGTTTCCTTAAACCAATTAAAAGTTAATGACGGATAATTAAGAGGCGAATCATTTGTACCAGATCCAGGGTTATCGATAGTTAACAAATAACTTCCTCCAAGACAAAAGGCACCAGTAGACACCAAATTATTGATTGTAAAAGGTGCATCCTGAATTTTATAGTAGGCTGCAAAAGGAGCAGATCCAGCACTTGTAGCAACCGGAGCTGTACTTTTAATTCGTATTTTATAATATTCACCAGCCGTATTTGTTGGAAATGAGAAATTCACAGTAGCAGGTGATTCGGTAATGCTACCAGGTGTAGAGGTGTAGATTTCAACAGCATTTGAGAAATCACCATCTGCATCAGATAATTCAACTACAAACTGATTTGAAGCATTCAGGCCAGCTTCAGGAGAAAAAATAAATGTCGCATTGTAAGTGTTGAATGAATCACTTGCGCAGGCTTGACTAAACCCTAAATTAGGCGTTCCAATCACGATTTGAGCGTTTCCGTCTTTTGGGATTAGAAAGGCGAAAACGCAAAATACAATTAGTAGGTTGTATGCTATTTTAATTTGGGACATTAGTTTGGGGTTGTAGAGTTGTTCTATAGGCTAAGGTTTTGATTAATCGTTGTCATCTATAATATCACTTGACGCAAAAATTCTATTGATTCGCAATCTGAAATCAGGTTTCTTTCTATTGTTAGCATCAATAAAAGTTTCAGAATCCGGACCTTTAGAGTAGACGTTATTAAAGGCTCTGTTTCCGTACCAGTTTTCTAGATCATCATTATTATTGTATCCTTTTCTAAAAATATTCCCGTTACAATTATTAAAATAGGTTCTAGTGAATTGTATTTTATTCATACTCTCACTATTAATTTTGATCTTTTCATCTAAAATCACAGCAGGATTGAATCCAGAAATAACACTTTTATCAATGATAAATGATACATTATTACCAATGTAAATTCCTTCATTAACCAAACCAACAGCAATATCACTTTCAAGGTTATTACTCAAATTGATTAAGGTTAAGTTTTCAGCAACAACTAATGTTTGCGCTTTAGCTAAATCAGTTTCTTCCTGATCGTCATATGCTAATATATTTAAGCATTTAGGCGTACTTGCACCAGATACATATGGAGAACGAACCGCTAATGAATTATTAATCTTGCATTGTGTGCCTTGATTAAAGTTGTAATCGTTACCACTAGATTTATAAGATACCAGTTTTTCCAGAAGTAAATTTCCACCAAGAATATTGAATGAATCTCCTTCGCAAAAGCTAATCATGATATTATCTATGATGGTTTGCTGTCCTAAACCAGCTAAAGTAAGACCATCAAAATAGCCATGATGCTTGGTGCGCTTTCCAGCATATTCAATCCTCACATGGCGCATTACTCCAGAGTAACTATCTCTATTAGTTCCACCATAAGTGACATGTTTAGCCTCCTTAGGAAGTAAACCATTGGTAAGTACTTGCTCATCTGTAGTTGTGTTTAAAGGCGCATCTCCTAAAACGAATATGCCTCCCCAATCACCTGGTTTTTTTACGCTTCTATTAGACGTAAATACAATAGGATCGGTTTTTAAGCCATCTGCAATGATCTTTGAACCTCTAGAAACAATCAGAGACGCTTTAGTATCAAAGTCGCCCATAATTATAACTCCAGGCTCAATAGTTAAGGTTGTACTATCTGTGACGTATACATCACCTAATAAAAGATAAATATCACCTTTAAATAGTTTTGTGTCTTTTGTAATATTTCCACTAAGGATTTGTGTTGGCTTTCCGTACTCAACTTTATTCGGAGAGAACTCTGTCCATGGATTAAGCCAATTATCATAACCGGTTATTCCTTTTTCTTGTTGTGCATTTATGATGCAACTAAGCGATACAAAAAAGAATGTAAGTAAAGTAATTTTTTTCATCGAGGTTAAGTTTATGTTTAGATAAGTAGGTTTAACATTTACAATCAAACATATAAATATATCGTCCTAATAACAATTATTATCGATGAAATGCATTTAATTTTAATAAAAAAGAGAAATTTCTTACAAATAAAATCCTTTAAACCATACTTGAGTAATATGAGGCTAACTCTCGATAAATCAGAAGAGTAAGATTTTGACCTTGTTCAATAAAAAAAACCTCAACATTTGTTGAGGTTTATCAAATTGATATATTTAAGTTTAGTTGGTCTTATAGTCGTTATATGTGTGTAATGACTTAAGTGTTTCCTCATAAAACAAAATCGCAGCAATGAGATCTCTAGTATCTGAATAGGGCAGTATAGTTTTTTGGAACGCAATCGTACTATCAAAATACTCGTCAGAAGCTTCGATGTTATTTTCTAAGGCTTTGACATTTTCTTTGGTTTCTGGAATACCAAGATCACGCATCGTAATTCCTGGTTTAGTAGCAAAAGCAATGTTTGGTAAAATATTCACAATTACTTTAATACGTTCTGTATATAAGTCTAACAATTTACCTTTTGACATTTTGTCTAACTCTTCATAACTATGGTATTTAGCTATGTTTACTTTACCACTAATAATATTTATTGAAGACTTTTTTTCCTTAGAAGTCTGACCGAAACTCATTCCGATCATCAAGAAAAAAATGGCAATTAATACAGTAGATTTTGTTTTCATTTTAGGTGTCTTTAGTTAATTTGGGTGAAACAAATCTATACATTTTATTATAAAAAACAATAAAATTTGTAATTTTTTTCATCCACAAAACGCAAAAATCTTAGTTAAAATGCATAAATACTAGATAAAATGCATATTTTAACGATGTAATACTTATAAAAAATTTATACTGTATTTAATGATTTTGGTTAATAAAAAGTTCATTTCATTAAAAATTGGTATACTTTTTAGTGGCAATTCATCGGTAGAATTTGCATACTTTGACTTTTAGTCGGACTAATACTCCGTTAATAAGATTTTTATGGTGTTGCGCACTGATTGTTAGACATTTGGGTAAATCTCAAATACTTAACCCAATGAAAACATTAATTTCTACCTTATTCTTGTGTTGGTACTTAACTGCCTTTGCTCAACAAAGCCAAACCGAAAATGACAATTATTTAGAGCGTAGTCCAGTATATGATTATAACGAAGATCGCTTGAGCAATACGGATACTATTCCTGGTTTTGATACTAAAGAGCAAAAGATTAAAGTGACAGGTACTATTTTTCTTAGTGATGGTGTTACTCCAGCAAAGGATGTCATTTTATATATTGAGCAAGCCGATGAAAATGGCGATTTTGATCTACGTTACCAAAATGAAAAGCGTTACGTGCACAATAGAGGTTGGATTAAAACTGATGCTGATGGGAAGTATACCTTTTATACTTATATACCTGGAAATGACAGACGTTACAATCAGTTACAACAATTATATCCTATAGTAAAAGCACCAAATGAAGAAGAAGTTGCTTTAACTACATTTTTATTTGAAGAAGACCCCTTACTTACTAAGGCTTGCAGAAAGCGTATTGCAAAACACAGCAATCATTCAAGAATATTAAAACCTAAGAAAGTCAATGACGAATTGGTCGCACAGCGTGATATTGTACTAGGTCAAGAAGCTGTTAAATAAAATTAGAATATTCTACTACGGTTTAAGTTTAAGCATTGCAATTTGGTAATTCGTATGTTTGTATAAATCATTTATGCTTTGATTTATAAATCTCTAGAACCATCAAATCACCTTAAGCCATTTATCAAATCGTTTTGGTTAATCGATAGTGAGGCTGATCGAACCATCAGGCCTCAAAAAATCATTCCAGATGGATATCCTGAGCTTATCTTTCATTATAAAGATAAGTTTAAGGCCAACATTTCTGGAGAATGGTATTTACAAGACAATTTGCTTATTGCTGGACAGATTAAAAACCACTTTCATCTAGAAAACACTGGTGCTATTGGCATGATTGGTATCAAATTACAGCCTTGTACACTTAAGCTGTTATTCGATTTTGATATGCATTTGATCACTAACAAAGTCATATCGCTAGAAAACAGTAATCTCACGGGATTATTCTCACTTTTTGAGGTCCTTAAGCAGGATATCTCATTTGATAAAATGGTTGTTGCTATTGAAAACTGGTTTACTGAAACGATCAATGAATTAGATATAAGCACTCATAAAACAGTATTGTCTACACAACTTATTTTAGATACAAAAGGCGAAATTAGAGTTAGAGATATTATTGATAAATTTCAAATTAGCGAACGAAGTTTAGAGCGCAATTTTAGATCATACATTGGACTTACACCCAAATTTTATTGTAGAATCATTAGGTTTTCAAATATATTTAGCTTGGTTAATTCTGATGGGTTTAGTTGGTCTGACATTACTTATCTCGCTGGTTTTTATGATCAATCTCATTTCATAAAGAACTTTAAGGAGTTTACAGGTGAGGAGCCATCGTCTTATGGATTTGATACTATGAATATCGCTAATTTCTTTTTAGCAAAGTGATGTCGGTTTTTTACAATATTTCTGTTTGAGGTTGATGTAATTTTACTGAACTATTAAATCTATAACTATGCGTTTACTTAAAATTAAATTTTTGTCTTTTTTGTGTTTCATAACATTTTTCAATTGTAGTGCTCAAAAAGATCTTAGTGCTTATGAAACTTTATTGGGAACCTGGAAGGTTGAAAATAAAACTACTTATGAATCATGGACTAAAATTAGTGATTCAGAATATAAAGGAGAATCGTATAAGTTAATTGCATCAGACAAAAAAGTGTCGGAGTATTTATCGATGCATGTTGATGGTGATACCATTTTATATAAGGCGACTGTTTTAAATCAAAATCAAGGAAGCACCATAGTGTTTACTCTAAATCGTTCAGTTGAAGATATGTTGTCCTTTGAAAACTTAAACCATGACTTTCCTAAAAAAATACAATACAAGATAATTAATAATGATAAGATATTGGTAAGCGTTTTAGGTGATAATGATCAAGGATTTTCTTATCATTTAATAAGACAATAAACTTAGTTTTCAATAACGAGTTTCTGACCAGGCTTAATGACAGTATTTCTATTAATTGCGTTGGTTTTACAAATTGCAGCAATCGACACATTGTTGCGTCGTGAAATTCTAGAAAGCGTATCACCTCGTTTTACAACATAAATTTTACGTTCTTTTTCAAGACTAGCAATGGCTTCTTGTTCGCTTACTAATGTTTCAATTTTACTTTGACGTTTAGAATTGTGTACATAAGGATGCGTCCATTTACGAGTCACCCAAATTTCTTTCTCGCGAATCGTATTGTCTTCACCAAAGGTGAACAAATATTCAGGGTTAATTGCAATACCTTTATAATTGACAACCAAATGCAGATGGCTACCTCTTGCATTACCAGAAACACCACCTTTACCTAGGTATTGTCCCTTTTTAATAGAATCATTTTCTTTTACACCATACGTAGATAAATGTGCATATACAGTTTCTAAACCATTATAATGTCTAACCACTACAGTTTTACCATGACCTCTAGAGTATCTCGACATTCTTACAATGCCATCAAACATGGCAAAGAGACTATCACCTGTAACCAAATCAATGTCTATACCTTTATGAGCACGACCACGTCTCCATCCATAACGAGATGTTACAACCTTTTCTTTATGAATAGGTGGTGCATAAGTAGAATCTTTGAAATTCAATTGAATTGGAAATTGCACTACAGCATCTCTAAAAGGATTGTAAACCGTAGCATCCCAATATTCAGCTTTAATATCTATTGGCGTTATTTTAACAGAGTCAATTGGTTTTGCTAGACTATAATCTACTTTTTTAGAAGCAATAATCTCAAAATCAAATTCATCAACAATTTCAAGATGAGGATTTTTCTGAGCATAAACACTTAATGATAGTACAGTTAGGAGACACGTTATAAGTGATTTCATAGTAAAAATATAAAACGCTAATTTTTTTGATTGCCGAATATAAACATAAAAATTGAATTATTGAGGTATTGAAATCTTCTGTTAGAAAACATTAACAATTTTAAGATGACTTCAAATTTATTGTAAAAAAGAATCCTTATTTTTAGATAATCCCTAGCATTTTAGCATTTACGATAACATGAGCTTAAAATTTCTTTTATGAATAAAAGGTACATCGATCTTCATTGCCATCCATCTTTAAAACCTTTCGGAAAGAGCTTCCAAAGACGAAGAACTACTGGACTTAACAATCCTGATTCAAAAATTAATAGTAGTATTTGGCATCAGCAACGCCCGAAATTATTCAGAAAGGCCTTAAATGTATTTTTTAGATTAACAAAGTGGAGGCAATCTGATTTTACGACATTGCTTCATGGTCATACCAATGTTATTGTTACATCGCTTTATCCAATGGAAAAAGGCATGGTAATACACAGTGACAATGCTAATGTAAAGTATTCGGGTCGTATCTTCAGAAATTTGGCTACTGGAATTAGTATGCGTCGTGTACGTCATTTACAAAAGATGAAGGATTACTTCAAAGATTTGCTTGCCGAGTATCATTATTTTGAACAATTACACAATACTCCTGTGAAAATCAAGGGTAAGGTCAAAAGATACAAGTTGGTGGCTTCAGTTAATGAGATCGATTTTGATGAGAAAGACATTTTACATGTGATCCTATCTATTGAAGGTGCTCACGTATTTAATTGTGGTTTGCGACTCGCTGGACAACCAAAGGCAAATCCAACCGAAGTGTTGTTGAATGTAAGTCTTGTAAAGCAATGGAAATTTCAACCATTTTTTATTGGTTTGGCGCATCATTTTGATAACGAGCTCTGTGGCTTTTCAAAAAGTTTTTCTGGTATTGTTGAAAAGGTCATTACACAAAAACCAAAATCATCACAAGGCATTACACCTTTAGGTTTTAATGTCATTAAAGAACTACTGAACAATTCAAATGGATGGAAACGTATCTATATTGATGTAAAACACATGAATCCGAAGTCGCGCTATGATTATTATAATTTATTAGAAACTACTTATAAAAATGAAACGATTCCAATTATAGTAAGTCATGGTGCATTAAACGGAAGGTTACATCCTAAAACACATAATCAGGTTTGGCGTAAAGGATTTAATTCGGATGACATAAATTTTTACTTTGATGAAATTCAAAAAATTGAAGCATCTCGGGGTATTTTTGGCATTCAACTCGATGAACGTCGCATTTTTGATGTAAAAACTAAAGCACGTATTTACGAAGATGCTCAACCAAATATGACCAAATTTGGAAAGCCTAAACTTAGAAAGAACGCGTATTTTATCTGGAGACAAATTCAATTTATTGCAACTTATCTTGATACTTTGAATCGTGATGCCTGGAATATTCAAGCTTTGGGAACCGATTTCGATGGTATCATCGATCCTTTGAATGGTTGGTGGACTGCAAAAGAACTGAAAGTGCTTCCTGAGTATTTAATAAGTCATGCTAATGATTTTTTAAAGAGTGATGAAGGCCAACAATTAAAGGCAAAGAATACATTAACTGCGGAAACTATTGTCGAAAAAGTCATGACACTCAATGCACAAACATTTTTGAAAACCTATTTCAGATAATGCTAGTGACACCATTTTGAATCAAGTTTAATGCTAGACAATTCGTTCCAAATAGAGTGGTCTAATGATTTTGGTGAGATCCTAAAAATGACGATGGCTTCTTGCTGTTCTTCACAAAAATATTGTTCCATAATGATATTGAGGTCTATGAGTTGTCCTGTGTGGAAACCATCAAATAGCTTAAGCGTTCCTTTAGTATTTGAATATGTTTCTGAAATTTCGGATTCAAATTTGAGTACAGGTTCAGGAAATTCTTGAGCCCAATGATTAGGAATCATCAAACTGTAGAAGTAGTGATTCAAATTAAACTGTAATTCGTAAAGTGGAATTTCAATTTCAGCCTTAACACGCCAAGCCATAACTAATGTCCAAAACTCCTGATGTGCTTTATCATTCCAATGTGGTGCAAAGGACAATTCTTCATAACCCTCGAGCGTTAATTTTGGAGCCCAATCTATAGGAAATGGAATAATTTCTTTTCCCCAAGAAGCATCTGTTTTTACAATAGGTGGATAGGTTTCTTCCTGAGCAGATACACATAGAAACTGAAAACATAAAAGTAGCGCATATACGTATTTCATAGCTTTTGCTTTTTCACGAAAATACAGTGTATATGCGACTATCGCATAAACATTAATGTCAAAAAAGTGTCAAATCTTAATTTTGAAAATGTTTAAATATTAATTATTTGATGTACACGCAGCAGAAGGCAAATCGAATGTTCCAGATATATTAATATTTCCAGGTGTATTGTCCTGACGTCTAAAATTAATATTTAAAGAGCCTTTCATTTCATAGCAGTTACCAGAATTATAGGCGCCCACTATCTCAGAAACCGTAATCGTACCATCTTCACATAAATAAATGCCATCATCTTGAATGACAAAACTTGCTGTATTAGGGTCACCACTTACATAAGGCACTATTGTTTTTGTACCTTCTTCAATTGTAGGAAGTCGAAGTGCTATATAATCTGTAACATTTCTTGCTGAAGCAATGATTAATACATTATTTCCTGATGCATTTATTGTATCTCTGTATAGCGAAAATAGTTCATCGTCGTAGCCATTTCCATTAACTCGTAATGTAAAATGCGGATCTTGATTCATCATTTGAGGGTTACCATCGTCACTGTCGTCACTTGAAGAACATGCCCATGAGAATAAAACGATACATAACGTTGCGAAAATTAGTCTAAGTTTCATAAAATTGGTTTTAATGATTATTTCTTAATCATCGGAATACATTGATTTTGTCATCATTTATTTTTCTGAAACTAAATGTAATGGGCTATCTTTGAGACTATTCAAAAAACATCAATCATGAAAACACTGCGTTATATACCTCTAGTGTTACTTGCACTAATGTCTTGTAAAGACGATAAAACTTCAGAAAACACGATTACAGAAAAGGCTCCAATTCAAATTGAAGGTATTGATCCATCAATCAAACCAGGCGATAACTTTTTTGATCACGTTAATAAATCTTGGATGGAATCTGCTGTTATTGCAGATGACCAAGTAGGCGTTGGTGCGTATCGCTTTTTAAATATTCCGCAACAGGAATTACTAAAAACCATTTTAGAAGACGTTTCAAAAGGCGAGCATCCTAAAGGGAGTATTGAGCAAAAGCTTGGTGATTTTTTTGCATCAGGAATGGATACTATTAATATCAATAAACGCGGTATGACACCAATACAGCCTACTTTAGATCGCATAGCAAGAATTGATGATACAGCATCTTTGATGATGTTTGTAACTACACAGCTTCAGTTGGGAGATTATTCAATGATAAGTCCATATATTTCACCAGATCAAGAAAACAGTTCAATTAACATTCTTCATTTTGCACAAACAGGTTTAGGCTTGCCAGATCGTGATTATTATTTTTCTGAAGACCCTTCAGTTAAAACCATTCAAAATGCTTATAAAACTTATCTCAAAACATTATTTGAATTGGTAGGAGATGATAACGCTGAAGCTAATGCTGAAACCGTTTACACTATTGAAAAACAATTGGCAGCTTCACATAAAACCAGAGTTCAACGAAGAGTCATCAAGGAAAACTATCATAAAATGGCTGTTTCAGATTTAGATGCTACTCATAATAACATCGCTTGGAAAACAATGCTTAATGTATTGGGAGCCAAAGTTGATTCTGTTGATATTGCTCAGCCAGAATATTACGACACTTTAAATACATTGCTAGGAACTATTCCTTTAGATCAATGGAAATTGTATGTGAAAGCCAATTCAATAACCTCACACGATAATATTTTAAGTAAACCGTTCCAAGATGCTTCATTTGCCTATTCAAAGGTCTTGTCGGGACAGACAGAACAGTTACCTCGAGCAAAGCAAATGGTGCGTCGTGTAGATAATCAACTCGGATTTGCGTTAGGGCAATTGTATGTAAAGAAATACTTCAATGAAGATGCTAAAAAGCGCGCTTTAGATTTAGTGAATAATTTTCAGAAAGTTTTAGAAAAACGCATTGATAACTTAGACTGGATGAGTGATAGTACGAAAGTAAAAGCTAAAGACAAATTATTTTCTATCAATAAGAAAATTGGTTATCCTGACGTTTGGCGAACTTATGATGTCGATATTGATAGAGATCAGTTTTTTGAAAATGTGGTTGCTCTTAGAAAAAATGCGTATTTGTATGAATTAGCGCAATTAAACCAAGCGCCAAATCGTGATGAATGGCATACAACACCATCTACAGTGACTGCTTATTATAATCCGTCATTAAATGAAATTGTATTTCCTGCAGGAATTCTTCAATCACCTTATTTTGATCTGTATGCAGATGATGCGCTAAATTATGGTGGCATCGGAATGGTTATTGGTCATGAGTTTACGCATGCTTTTGATGATCAAGGTGCACAGTTTGATAAATATGGCAATGTCTCGAATTGGTGGACTGAAGACGATTACACAAAGTTTAAAGCAAAAACCAATCAGATTATAGAGCAATATGATGCTTTTACAGTATTAGATAGTGTACATTTAAAAGGCGCATTAACAGTTGGTGAAAACACTGCAGATAATGGTGGAATTGCTATTGCTTATGATGCTTTTAAATTAACAGCTCAAGGACAGGACACCACCAAAATTGGTGGCTATACACCTAACCAACGCTTCTTTCTATCGATTGCAAATATTTGGCGTGTTAAAATGCGTGATGAATTCTTAAGAAATTATGTAGCAACTGATCCGCATTCACCACCAATGTGGCGTGTTAATGGTCCGTTAATGAATTTCACACCATTTTATGAAGCTTTCAATGTTAAAGAAGGTGACGCAAATTATCGAGTAGAAGAGGAGCGTATTAAGATTTGGTAAGGAGACTAGTTATACATTCGAGCAGCTAGTGTTGGATCAATAATAAACGGATTATCATTGCCTTGTTGTAGCTTTATGGCATTGTTTCTGTCTAATTCTTCTTGATCGACAGGATCATCATTATGCCATTGTAATAATGTTGTTTTCATAACATCAAAAAAGGCATCATTTGCATAGGACGTGTAAGTATTCTGATTGGTAGCATTGTAAACCGCGTAAAAATAGAAAATTGCTCTAGCAACATCTCCTTTTTTACTTTCTCTAGGTTCAAATGCGCACTGCTGACTTACCAATAGTGTAGCATAAGTCGCTTCATTATCTTTTTCTGAATAACTATCAATATTTGTGGTTGGAATTGTATTCAGTTCAGTATTCAAATAAAACCAGGCTTCAGTATCTGTATCTATAATATCATTGTACGGACAATTACTTCTGGAAGAATTCGCTTCAATTCGTGTTGGAAAGATATTGAACATATCACTACGGTTTGGCTCATCTCCAGCTCCCATACTTTGCGGAAATACATGTTCGGTATTGATCCCTTCATTAAAGGCATGTACACTAGGATCAGGATCTGTGGAATAATCCATGACAACAGAAAAATCGGTATATAAACAATATATTTCTTGCGTCACAGGATCAACATCAATACTACTATACATCACATCTCTTGCTGGTCCATAACCTAAAGTTTGGTCTGGTGTAAAGTTATTTTGAATACAGGTTAGGAAATCATTAAACGTCACTGCAGTTTCACAAATCAATGTGTTCGTATTTGTAGAAATAGCATGCCATGTGATACCATCAAAAATATTTAACCGATTGGTGTCTGTATTAAAAATAATGAGTCCTGCACTTGAAGTCGTTACCGCAATATTGTCACGATCGTTGGTTGTCATTCTCGGCGGAAGCATTCCTTGTGTGGTACTTGAAACATCAAGTTCTGCCGAAGCATCAGGTGTTTCGGTATTTACACCAACTTGTGAGCGTCCTGTAAAAGACATCCCAAGACAACATAATATGACAATCCAGCGAATCATTGGCTATTTGCTGCTCCTTTGGTGTTCGCTGTGCCACTTGATACCCAACCATTGGCATTAGTACGTTCAATAGAGCCATTAGCACCTGTTGCAGCAGATTCTGATAAACCTATATCTGTACTCGTAACTGTATTGGCAATTCCATTGGTTGCCGTTATGGTTCCTTCATAACTTATGAATTCAATTAATCCTGAAGGACCACTAATAGCTATACCATCTGGAGCACCATTTTGAATGGCAATCTCCCAAACATAGTAGCAGTTTGAAGCATCACAAGTCTGTGTGAGGTTGTTGAGCGTTTCGGTTGCATACTCTGTTTGTGTGGTTCCATTATAGAGTGATACTGTGTATTGTGACAAGTCTGCTGGCTGATTTGCAAGATTTTCAGTGATACGGATTTCAACAAATTCATTAACATCTGTACCAGAATTATCATAATGAAATTCGTTAATTCGCGCCTGATTAGAAATAGTACTAACAGGACCTTGATAAGCACTTTTGACTTCAATACCAACTAAAGCACCAGTTTGAGCAATAGGAGTCACGCCAAAGGCAATGAATTTTCCATTATCGGAAGCACTTATCGTATAGTTTATATTGTTTTCATTAGTAATCATGACTTCATTTGTACCTGAAGCATCATCGGCTTGGTACCATTGAAAAATAGAAACGCCTTCAATATCACCTTCATTATCTGTATACGTATAATTTCCAGTGATACTATTTCCTATACTGAACGTGCCACTAAAACCAACATTGGAAGCTACAGGAACTGTATTTGTAGTCGGACAATATATATTTTCCCATCCTGTGCCATTGTAAACTTGTAAGCATTGCTGAGATCCATCAATCAAATAAATGAGCAATCCAACAGCAGGTGAGGCAATATTATCACGCTGTGCTTCATTCATTCTTGGTAATAACAATCCGCCTTCAGTAGAAGTGATATCTAAAACAGCTGAAGGGTCAGGAGAGGTTGTACCAATTCCAACCTGTGAAAAACAGATATGAACCGATAAAAAAAGAAACAGGAAAAGGTATTTCAATTTCTAAACAATTTAGCCTTCAAATATACGTATTCGAGCTAGTAATTGGATGTAATATTAGCTATTCTGTTTATAAAATGTGATAAATCGTAACACTATAGAAAATAGACTATTAAAGTATAGAACATAATCTATACGTTTAACTATTTTTTGGACTTTTAAAGATGTATAACGAGGCTATAAATAGGAATCTAATTTTTATTCGTTTTGATAATATAGCCAACCAAACCAAGAATGATAAGGAGTACGAATCCGAAAGCCCAATAAAAGGCATTTGTAATACTTGAAACGGCTTCATCAGATAATACAGGACTATCGAAATTTCCTGCATTGGCTTCACTTTTTGGAATGTAAATGTAGTAGGCTAAAATCTGTTCAGCCTCTTTACTTTTGGTGAAATAGTCTTCAAAATCTTCAGGAGCTACATAACTATTTTTATTTTGATACTCATAATTTAAGTATAGAATATCTTTAGAAGGATTCATCTTACTCTTCATGGAATAATCAAAACTCTTCGATGTAATCGTGCTATTATCATTGCTAAGTCGCCAACGCTGCGGAAGCTTCACAGTAATTTGATGCTTTTTATGAGTAGGATAGTAGAGCGCAAAAGGGGTTTCTCGTGCTTTATCGCTAGGCAACATAAAAACATCCCAAATGCTGTATGGCGAAAACTCAACCGTTATATTTTTCTCATCTCCAAGCATTGGCTTCCAAGGGTTGTTAATTTTATAGGATTCTTCAACAAGGATCTTATTAGACAAACTATCATCATCAAACACGGGATCTTCTAACACTTCAACACCATCATAAAGGTTGTCGTAATAGCTTTTAAAATCTTTACTAATAGAGGAGAGGCTACTCGATTTATATCGCGCTCGCATGGCATCTGCTTCAGCATCTCTGTAAACGGTCATCACATTCAATGTTGCTGGTCCACCAACCGTTGGCAAGTTAAACGTATCAAACACTTCAATAAGGTCTTCACTTTTAGAAACAATATTTTCTAAGGCATTCACACCATTTTTGATCACCAAGGCTTTTCCATAATTAGGGAAAGACACCGATTTATAACTTCCAAATTGATTGCTAATTGTTGGATCGTAGAATAGCGCATTATCTTCACTATCAACAACGTTTACCACGACATGATCAAAGACTTTTGGTGATGGCAGAAACTCATGAAGCGATTCACCATACATCGAATTAATAAGTACAGGATAAGCCTCAATTCCCATACGTCGCAGCATAGTTACCATTAGCCAACTTTTGTCCTTGCAGTCACCAAAACGTTGCTCTAAAACTTTGTTAGGCGAAAAAGGTTTGTAGGCACCAATACCAGATTCTAAGCCTAGATATCGAATCTCATTCTGAACAAACTTTAAGGTTGCCGAAATACGTTCACCTTCAGTTTCAAACGTTGTATAAATCTGATCTATTTTAGCTTGTAATTCTGAAGAAACCGATAGATTATCTTCATAAATACCAAGTGCCCAATTCACCACGTCGTTCCAAGATTCAAAATCGGTTACAAATAGATTTTGATAAGGAAGATACCAGTTAGGCATGTTGTCTTCAAATACTGGAGCTTCGGTATTTGTGCTTTGCCAATGATAGGTTTTAAACTCCTGAAACGTCCCAATTTTGGGTTTAGCATCAGTGTTCAACACCTTGTAATTAAGGGTTTTATTGGAGATCAACCGATAGTTTATTTTTCCAACAGGTTGATAATCGTCTAAGGTTGTACCACCAGAAAAGTGGTTGCCATGAATAGGATTAAAGCCTTTAACAGTATAACTAACATCTAAAATGTCACCATTGCGAATATCTGCAAGATTAGCAATAGCGTTGAGGCTACCATCATAAATATAGCTTTCGGCATTAGATTCTTGGCGTATGGTTTGAAAGTCATTGACGTTGAGTTTGTTGATGGACTTTCCATTACGTATTACTATAATATTGTGTAGATATAATTTTTGATAACTAGGATCATAATTTATAGAAATCGATGAACCGTCTTGTACACCAACATTATCTGTAATCTTACGCACAAACCTGATATAACGTTCTTTATTAGGAATATGAATTTGTTCATCGCTTAACAACGTGAGCAAGCCATAGGAAATCTCATTGAGATCGATCTCAGGATTGACTTCATAAGTTTCTGGTGCAACCCAATGTGGTGTTTGACTGGTATTAATTTGAGCATAGCTCAAACAACAAACAAAAGACATTAATAGTATGAAAATGAAACGATTGGTATAATGTTGATTCATATAAGGTTGGTATCTAAAGTAAAGTAAGTAAAAATAAATGGGAATGTTAAATAAATTTTTGTGCCACCTTATAATTCGCTGTCTTTTCTAAATTCTAAGGCTATGTTTAAGATGCTAGTTTGCATATGTTCACTCAGAAAGATTTGCAAAAAAATACACGATTTAAACAATCGTGTATTTCTAATATTTATCGTAGTCTAAACGTTACTCAATCACCAACTTCTTCGTCTTACTTGCACTTCCATTTGATAGTTGTACCAAATAAACACCAGTGCTAAAGGTACTCACATTAACCTTATTTGTGAGGATTGTATGATCTAGCATTTGTGTTCTAACCAATCTGCCTTGGAGATCGTAGATCTTCAAATTATTAAATTCTGCCAACTGACCTTTAACAATAATATCGCGATTATCATTATCTGCAAAAATCAAAATATCATCCAATTCAAACGTTGTTTCTGTTAAGGTATCAGCAGAATATCGTAAGAAGAAACGACCAGTACCTGTTAATGCACTATCTGGAGTAAATACAAAATCAGACTCATTTAAAAGCGTCACTGTATTAAATAAGGTGTCTTCTAAATACACATTCACGTCGTCAGGTAGGGTTGAATTATTGCCTAAACTAATCGTTAGCTCAGTACCTTGAGCCGCTTTTATTCCTAAAGGAACTACAACATTATTAAAGTCATTATATGGTAACGATTGGACCGCAATTTCCATATATGAATTTCCTTCAACAAGATTTGTAAAGATTGAAAATTCATCTGGAGCATCACCAAAATCACAAGCATCATAGCCATGATCTAATCCGCGAGTCGTCCCTTCAATGAAATAAATTCTTGTGTTATGAGAGCGCTCCGAATTAGATAAGACTAAAGAACTCAATACAGAACTTTGGTTTCGACCTTGTATGAAGTCGTCACTTGTTCCTGTGGCACGCATAGCAGGCATAAACTGTAAATCATAAAGTGGTGCATTGGTTGGATCAGCACTTACAAAGAATCCTTGTCCAGGTGCAATAAGTGTTGTAGGTGTTATGGTTGCCAAATTATAGATGGTCCAACCATCAGAAATATCACCATCATACCCATAAACTGCTGCTGTAGCGGCATTCATCAATTGAATGTTCATCACACCAGGACTCACTTCATGCGTTAAGAAATCCCATACGTTCAAGTACGAAGGATACGGATTACCAACAAGGTTCCATTGTGCGACTTCGACAGGTCCAGAATTGGTTATGTCATGTGTGATCATACCACTGTTGGCTGTTCCCGTAAACGTAAAGGTATCATTATCGCTTGACGCAGCTCTATAGCCAATACCTGCATCTAGCGTTACTGTTGATGTGCCATTATACAATGTGTAATCACCAGCTACTTTATCAAAAGGACCGAATAAATATAAGGTTCCATTATTCAAAATATTCGGATTTGCAAGGACGAAATCATCAAATTGCTGACCTGTTAATGGCGCAGAAATTAAATCATTACTTCCAGTTTCACCAGAACCATTAATATTCACATGACGCTCGTAATTCACAGTTCCAGTTAAGGTTCCATCCAAAATTAAACTCGAATATACTAGTGATGTCGACGTTAAGGTTGTTGTATTTGCTGTTAAGGTGACACCAGAATTAATCGTTAAGGCAGCTCCTGCTTCAACAGTAATAGCGTCAATTGAAGTATCCATTGAAATGACAGCATTTCCATCCATAATAACTATAGTATCATTGCTACTCGACACATTGTTCGGATCAGAAGGCGACCATACATTATTATTGAAGGTGTATACAATTGGTTCTTCACAAACTTTCGTCACTACAAGATCATCAATACCAGCTTCTATAATATCACCACCAGCTGTTCCATCAGCTGCAGAAACTCGAATTACTAAACTTGAGCCTGCAGGAATTGAAGCCGTTGCTTGTGTCCAAAAGGCTTGAACGGTTTCATCTCCATGAGACGCTAAGGTCATATAGTTGGTTCCGCCATCAATTGAATATTCTAACAAGAAGAAATCTCCTGCGTCATCACCAGCATCACGCTGACCAAAGAAATACCAAATCGATAGATTAGAATTGTCAGGAATATTATAAACAGGAGAGGTTGCAATGGCAGTTCCGCCATCAATATCATCAGTTCCAGCAGCTGTATTTGTTGCTGTGAAAAAGGCATTAATTCCTGAAGGACTATGATCGTCTTCTGGTTGCGTTTGTATACCTGAAGTCGTCTGAGCAGTTGGATCAGCGATTACAAATGCGCCTGTTGTTGCAGTTCCTGAAGTCGTCCAATCTGTTCCATTTCCGTTTTCGAAATCTATGGTTATCACAGACAAGTCTTCGCCTTCACATGGCACGTCTCCTAAACAGAAGTTTGTCGTTTCAGAATTTGTAAAACTTGCACCAGAAGCCACTGTATCACCATTAGCAGTTACAATGTACGATCCATTTCCATACTGACAACAAATTCCGTCACCAAAGGTATCATTAATCACAAAGTCATAACAACCATCTGGAAGACACACTTCAATATCAAGTGTAGAGCCATCAGCTTGTTCAGCATAGGTTCCACCTGAAGCCACAGTAGCAGATGTACTGTCTAGAATTGCCCAACTGGTTTCTTCTGGATAATCATCAAATGTAATGGATACTATAATGTCATTTTCTGTACATGGCACTGGACAAGGATCACAAGACGATCCACCACAATCCACTCCAGTTTCGTCACCATTTTGAATGCCATCATCACAAGTTGGAGGACACTCATCACAAAAAGATCCACCACAATCGACTCCAGTTTCATCACCATTTTGGAAGCCATCATCACAAGTTGGATCTGGTTCTGTTTCAACAATTTTTAAGAACTGATTGATACTTGGATTCAATATCTCATCAACAATTCCTGAAGGCCATTTCACCACTACTTTCTCAATTTGATTACTCACACCAAGTCCGAAGTGCTGCGTAAATGAATTCACCAATCCATAACCTTCACCAGATTTGATATCACGTATTTGAATTCCCCAAGTACCATGTAGCTCCACACGCGCTCCAATACCATTGATGTTACTTAGGGTTCCTTCACATTGGATGTTAATAAAGTTATTTGAATTTCCTTGATTGATCCAAATGCGATCTTTTGTTGAACTTGGCGAGTTTAATCCGTTGGCATAACCTGCATACACATCCCAGAATCCGTCGTGATTGATATCACCAACCGAGAAGGATTGAATTTGATTTGAACCAAACGGATTTGGAGCATTTTGAAAGGTGCCGTCACCATTATTATAGAAAATGTAGTGATTGTCTCCAGACACCATTAAATCAATGAATCCGTCATTATTAAAATCTTTAAAAAAGCCCTGAACGCCATAGAAATTAGCAGGATCTAAAGTTGGCATTAAGCCACTTCCTGCAGTGACTTCCGTAAAGGTTCCGTCGCCATTATTACGCATTAAATTAGGACCAGAGAAATGATTGATCACGATGGCATCTAAATCGCCATCATTATCGATATCACCAAAATCTGATAACCAAGTTTGCTCACCAATCTTCAGATTTGCTTGTTCGGCAACTTCAGTAAAGTTATTGTTTCCGTCATTCTGCATCAACATATTGATACGACGTGGATCATTAGGATCATTCACACCACCACGACATTTCGAAATATAAAGATCAAGATCACCATCGTTGTCATAATCAATCCACATACTTGCATAGTTTCCAGAGTTATCACTCGCAGGCGTAGTTTCCGTGTCTAATAAATCGGCATTAAAGGTTAAGGTTCCATCTTGATTATTTTCATAGGTTCTTGATTCCGCATCATCGTGACAAGCAAAAATATCAGCCCAACCATCGTTATTGATATCAGCAAAGTTGGCACCTTGTAAAAAGATGTTTGAATTGCCTAAAGTAGATTGCGTAAAAGAGGTGCTTCCGTTATTATTCGTAATAATCTTCAAATTATCGTAAGCACCACCAGACATCACATCGTTATAACCATTATGATCAAAATCTGCGATAACCGTTCCCCATTGGTTACTACCACTTACCGAACCATGAAGATGACTTGTAAACAATTGTCCAGGACCGTTTTGATATTGGATACGCAATTCTCTCGCATTATTAAACTGAACGATGTCATCTTTGCAATCACCATTCATATCGATAACTCCCATCGGTAATCCACTAAAGTTATCTTCAGCCAGATAGACATCAGTATTGTCTGCAAAGGCCACCGTATTTCCACCAGGATTACTCACATTTACTGTAATGGTTGTCGTTGCTTGATCAGATTGGAGTCCGTCATTAACCGTTAAGGTCACAGTATATTCACCAACAGTTGTGAAGATATGATTGATGGTGACACCAGAACCAGTGTTGCCATCATCAAAATCCCAAGAGTAGGAGAGTGAGTCACCATCAGCATCAGTAGACGCAGTTGCATCAAAATCGACACTTAAAGGTACTGTTCCATTTACAGTTGATGCCGAAAATAAGGCTTCAGGAGGCGAAGAGGTCGTTGGTGTTAAACTGTTGATCCAATCTTCAATAAGTTGTACACCAGCCGTATCGACTACATCTTTCGCAATAGGAGGCATTTCAATACCAGTTTGTGTGGAATTCATTCTAAAATGTGCCATAGAGTTGGCCACATCTTGAGGAATGATCACTTTAGGATTGGTCAATCCTTCATCATACACCACATCACCATAAATTAAATTTTGATTCGCTAAAGGAGTCGTGTAACGTGCATCAAACATTGCTACATTATCCACATTAGGAACGTGACAACTTGAACAATTGACATCAATATACGAACGCGCTCTATCTTCAAGTGATGCTGAAAGATCATCTTTGGCAGCCACAGCAGGATAGGTATTTACATTCGCATCTGTAATATTTTCTGTGATCAATCCGAGTTCACTGTAGTACACCAATTGGTTTTTAGTCAATCCAGTACTCGGATAGAAAATGGCTTTATTAAGGTTTCTTGTTTTTGGACCAAGCACACTACCATTTTGAGGAAAGTGACACGAGACACATTCTGTTCTGCTTGGGTAATGCCATGATTGTGTGACACCACCAACAGTTACATCTTCATCAACAGCAGCATCTAAAAGCACAGCATCGGTTTGAGCGCTATTCCATTTATAGGTTAAATAGTAATACACATCATCAGTACCTTTCACTTCAAACCGTGTTTCGAGACGTATACCACCAATTTCGAAATGCTTGATCAATACAGAGCCTTGCGGAAAATCCCAAGCTTCATCAGTTGAGTAGGTGATTTGCTCCGCTGCAGTATCGTAAGTCCCATCGTTAGGTACAGCCATCCAACGGCTTTTATCAGCACCATCAGACCAAAACGGCTCGATCATATCATAAGGAATTAGACCAGGACTAGGTGTTAAGGCGATCAAATCGCTAAAGGCACCAGTGCCAGACAATAAATTAGGCACACCAGCATTACCAGTTGGTGTAGTGGTTGGCAGATTCCCATTTAGAAATCCAGCAATGGCAGCTGCATTGGCATTGTCTGCATCTGCTAATAAGTCGACGACTTCATAAGAAACCTTTGCTAGCAGCTCATTATCTGTAGGGTCGATGTCTTGATACTGATAATTAGACGACTGTTGTGATGACATAAACACGAATACAACAAGTGCTGTAATCGTTAAGGAGATAATGGTGATACGTTTTTTGTTATCCATGGTTACTGTGGAATTAAAAAAACTACAGGTTCATGCTCATGTACTTCCATACATACAGTGAAAAGCTGTATTAAAAATCGTGGAAATACTAGAGGAGGATACGCGTAGTTTTTGACATAGTTTGTTATTGATGTGCGTTAGGTTTTGGTTCGCTTGTATTGATAGCAATACGATGACTGCCTTACAAGATACTAATAAAATGTTAAAGTGATTAAAATTTTGCTGTGTAGGGTTTTAATGAACACTTTTTATGCGATGATGTTCCAATTAGAATAGTATGTAAAATACTGCGTATACAGTAATTTGCTATAAATGTACTATAATGTACTTGCGTTATGTAACTTGAGCTTTGGATAAAAGCGAAAGTTGTTACTACAGTTTCTTGAAAAATTTTTACTCCAAAACTTTCTTAACGATGTTAATGGAACACTCTTTTCCCGAAGCGACGATAGAAGAGTAGGGGAATGTGTGTGGAATGGTTTATAAATGTTAAAAACTTAGTTTTACTTTACGGTTTTTCCTCACAATAATAAATATAATATTTTGTAGATTTAAACTCTCCCTTAACTAGTTAACTATATTTCTTGACATTAAATCATGAACAAATTTGTTATATATGGATGTTAAATTAACACAAAGAAAAAGAATAATAGTTGCTATAATATATTTGGCTCTTTTAATATGGATTTTTCTAACTATTTATGGCGATTTTAATCAACTTTTATGGGGAACTTCAAAGGATAGTCATATCTGGTTTTTCTCTGGGGCATTCTTAATTATTTTAGGTAAATATATAGCAGAACCATTCTTTAGTAAACCAACCGATGCCATAGCAAACTCATTAGCAATCATTATAACCTTAATTTCATTAAATGATAAAGAAGGTTTATTTGGTTATACGTTTATCCTAATTTCATCGCTAGCAGTTCTATTCTTTAGCTTACTAACGATACTTTTAAAAAATATTAGCTCCGATAATTTAAATGTTATTAAACTAAATAATTTTTCATACACATTTGCAACAAAAATTGGTAATAGTAAAGTCGTATTCTCCTTAATATATATAGCATCAATACTTTCGTATTTTGCTTTCACAGAAACACCTAATATTCCTTATTTAATAATTCTATTTACGTTTTGGATTTGTTTAGTATTTTTTGATGTAATAGGGAAAATTGTGGAGATTTTTTCTACTTTGTTAGAGAGCACAAAATTAGAAGAAGAGGAACTAGGACAAGCAATTGGATGTGAAAACCCACTACTTTATCAAGTCGAAATTGATTATTTAAAACATAAAAGTACTAATGTTAGTATTGGTGACTTGGTCACAGTAGAAAATCAAAAGTTATCCAAAGCCGTTGGAGTTGTAATAAATAAGAAACAACTTTTAAATAAATTATGGCTTGAGATTTATTTATTAGTAGATGAACATGATGCTATAATCAAAATGTCTCAAAATCACAGATTAGCCTATAGCAATGTAAAATCAATTTTACAATCATTAAATTCTGTTAAAAAGGTTTTGTCTATCGATTCTTTTCCGGAAAACATAAAAGCTAAAGTTTCTACAAGTAAACTTTATTCTGAAAAGGAAAACTTTGTAGGTTATGTAGAAAAAGGTTCAAATATTAATCAAATGCTGTTTCAACATTTAGGAGGTAATCAAATAAAAGAAGGGGGAATTGTCTATACCAAAATATATGGAAAAGAAACATTGTATCAGTTAATAGACGGTCAAACTAGAGAGGAACCTTTAGAATTCAAAGATGGATATGGTTATGAAGTTGCTTTTGCAAGAAAGTTAGGTTACTATGACAATGAAAACAAGGAATTAAAAACTAGAAAATGGCTTCCAAAAATATATTCTCCAGTTTTCTTATTTGAAAAAGAATCAATTAGTGAAGAACATTTAGTTGAAATTTCACATTCTGCTATTGGTAGACTGCCAGAAACAACACTTCAAATACCAATAAAAGATTATAATTCTTTAGTCACACACAACACGGCCATATTGGGTATTTTAGGTATTGGAAAATCATGCTTAACTTTTGAGCTTCTAAAAAAGTTAAATGAAAATTTAGAAACTCTTAAAATTATCTGCATTGATATTACTAATGAATATTCGCTCGACAATAAATTACCAAAATACATAAATAGTGATTTAATCGTTGCCGATGATAGTAATGCATTTAATGTTATTAATGCAAGTTTTGATACAATTCATATTGATGATGGAAAACAATATCCAGATAAGAGTGGTAATCAAATTCTTTATCGTACAGAGATTAAGAAAGATTTACTAAACTTCTTTTTCGGTCAGGAAGACTTTCCAGAAGACTTAATTTTTTCTGATAACAAGAAAGTTAGAATTTATAATCCTGACTTACATAAAGTCTCTAAAGGCGAGAAAATTGGTTATAATGTAATTACTGCGGCAATGAGTCAAACTGAAAAAACTCGAATTATTTCCGAAGAAGTCTTAAAGATACTTATGCATTATCCTGCATCTGAAAATAATAAAGCCAAAGTATTAATAGTATTTGAAGAAGCTCATTCATTAGTTCCAGAATGGAATTCAGTAGCAAATGAAGGAGATAAATCTGCTGTTAATGGTACAGCAAAAGTAATTTTACAAGGAAGAAAGTATGGTTTAGGCTCTTTAGTTATTACTCAACGTACTGCAAATATAAGTAAGAGTATACTAAATCAATGTAATACTATTTTTGCCTTAAGAGTTTTTGATGATACAGGTAAACAGTTTTTAGAAAACTATATTGGAAGTGATTATTCTAATACTTTACCTACATTGGAAGAGAGACAAGCAATTGCAGTTGGAAAAGCAATGAAGTTAAAACAGCCTGTAATTATTCAATTAAATGATATGAAGTATTTTATCAATGATGATCTTTCTGAAGCAGATGAGGAAGAGTAAAGTATATTTTACAATGAGTAAAAAGAACGTAAGTGTAAAAAGGGAAATTCCAAAAGAATTATTAGATAGATTAAAATACGGTAAAAAATTTCAAACTGAAGTCCAAAACTTTTTGAGAAAGGAAACTAAAAGTATTGATGTTAAGCGAGAAATTGAAGTGATTTATGAAGGGAAAACTCAAAGAAAAATGGGCGATTATGGTAGAATGGATATCTTTATTGATGATAGGGAGGAAGGTTATGTTGTTATTTATGAGATTAAAGCGACCGATTGGGATAAAATAAAGGAAAGCAATATTTTAAAAAATTTAGAAAGTCATGGTCGTCAATTACATAGATACATTGAAAAATTTGTTAATGAGCATAATGATATAGTAGTTCATGGTGTAATTTACCCAAAACCACCTAAATCAATAGAATTAAGAAAATTAATTGAAAATTTGGCGATAGATACGAAAAGAAGAACCCCATTTCCTGTTTATTGGTTTTCAGAAATGAAATAATATATATAATAGAATCTCGATGTTATCTTGGGCCTCATAAAATTTTGGTAAAAACAATAGGTAAATTGTTTATTCAATTGTTATGGATACGCTTATGACAAGGCCTACATATCGATTCTAACCAATCAATTGGTTCTTTTCCAATACTATACTTTGCATAGCGTGTATGATGTACCTCAGTAGCTTTTCCACCACAATGTACACATTTCCAGTTATCACGTCTAAAAACTACATATCGTTTACGTTGCCATGCTTCAGATTTTAAATAAACATTTCTGTAGTAGTCTTTACGACTCATATAATATGGTCGTTTTGGATATTTGGATCTAGGAGTGCTTTTGTTCTTAGGATAAAAGAAGACTATATAAATCATCCCAATAACCCAAATCATTACAAAGGGTAAAATCGAAACGAGAAAATAATTATAACACAAGAATATTTTTTTATTTGATTGTCAGTTGGTTACAAACTAAAGTACGAAATAAATATTATTGGTTGAATTCTATTTTACATAATATTACACAATCCAAAAACTAATCATTAACTAGGAGCCACCAAATTTTGCGTATTTGGATATTTGGTCAAGAATTTCTGAAATACGCGATTTATGAGCATCGTGTATTTGGAGTTTTTTGGAGGATGGTTTGGGATTTGTGATTTATAGAATTTGGGATTTGTAGTTAATGAGATAATTTGAGGATAAGCTTTTTTTATTTCTATTTGAGATATTCATGATCGCTTGTACGTAATTAGTATTGATATTAAACTAAATTTAAAACAGCTGTGACATAATATTGGTAAGTCTGTTTTAATTATTGAATTGCTTTTTACATAATTACTGTCGATATAATGCTAGAACGCACTATATCTGCAATTATGTAAAATACTAGCGTATACAGCAATTCCATACAATTGTACTATAATTTATATTATGTAAAATAGAAATACTCAAAGAATCTGACAATCTTCCCTATAATTTTGCGTATACAAATTAAAACATCCACTGGATGTTCTAATTCGAATAGTATGCAAAATAGAATTATAACGTAGTACTGAGGTTCTTCTCCATGATTGCGTATTCACTAAAAACATAACTAATCTCTGTCGACAATAATTAAAAGTGAAACAGACATTATATATGCTCTGCTGATATCAAAATCATCTTCAGGACTATCATCTGAAAATGCTGATCGCACATCTATATTGAAAACTCTTGTAGGATCTTCAGCAATGCGATACATATTAGGTTCTAATTTAAGTTTAGAAATGTGATGATCATTTTTAGTTTCAAAATGAAACGATTTAATGGCGACTTCAAACCTATTAACACGGCTATCAAAACGCACTATTTGTCTGCCAAATAGATTTCCTGATTCATTAAATGGCACAGAATCTCGCTCTCCGTCTTCAATTGTTCTAGCTGTCGCGGACGTTAATAACCGATTTATTTCAATATTGATGCTTCTGAAATCTATCATGACGTCGTGTTTTCTTTAGTTAAAAAATTAATAATCAGTTAAATATACATATATATTTTATAACTACTTACATATGAGAGATTATTCTGCGATGCTCTTTTCTTAGATATTTTACTCACATCGTCGATAATATATTACCTATAATCGATGTGCATTTCATCGAAAAAGCAAAAAATTCCTATTATTTTTCTACACGAATCCTATATTTGATAGACCCTAAATGACCAACTAAACCTCTTAACCTACATGAAACCTACCATTACACCTCACTCTAATTCGAGAAAATCTCGATTACAACTCCTTCATCAATATTATTCATATACAGGATTTTACGATTTTATCTGGAAAGCCATTAAAGCCGCTTTTCCTTATGTGGTGGTCTTTATTTTGGCTATTGTCACGATCAATCAGTTTTTTGATATCAATGCCTTTTTAGTGCAACTCACCGAAGTCTTACCTGTTTATGGTGTATTGAGTTTCTTTTTTATGTCTGAAACCATCCTAGGTTTAGTACCACCAGAAATGTTTATTGCCTGGTCTGGTAAAATGACCATGCCTTGGGTGTTCCTGACCATTTTAGCACTATTATCGTATGCAGGTGGCTTAATGTCGTATTGGCTGGGACAATGGTCTACAAAGCATCCAGGCATTCATAATTACCTTAAGACAAAGATGGAGAAACAATTGCATCACTCTAAAAAATGGGGAGGTTTTCTTATTGTTGTTGGTGCCTTACTCCCTTTACCTTTTGCAGTATCTTGTATGACTGCTGGATTGATCAAGTATCCTTTTAAACGTGTCGTATACTATGGATCTTTACGCGTATTGCGTATTTTCGGTTATGGTATCATCATTTTTAATGTGATATAAGTTCTCGTAATTTAATCCTTAACAAAGTACATTTTTAATCGACCACGATTCTTGACGTCCAATTCGCCACGATATTCGCATTCAAAGTCATCTTTAATACATTGATAGGTGCTTTCTGAGATGTTAATGCGTCCTGGTTCCGAATTACTTTCCATACGCGACGCGACATTTACAGCGTCGCCCCAAATATCATAAGCAAACTTTTTGGTACCCACTACTCCAGCAACCACAGATCCTGTGTTGATGCCTATACGAATATCAAAGGCAGCTGAAGTTTGCGAGTCTTGTTGCACTTGCTTTACAAAAGCATTCATCTCTTTTGCAGCTAAGATCATGTCTTGTGCTTGATGGTTGTCGCTATCAAACGTTAATCCACCAACTGCCATGTAGGCATCTCCTATGGTTTTTATTTTTTCGAGTCCGTGTTTTTCCATAATAAAATCAAAATTGGAAAAGTAATGGTCTATGGTTTCTACCAATTGTTCAGGTAATAAATTCTCGGCATAACTTGTAAAACCTTTAAAATCGGAAAATAACACCGTAACCTCAGGATACTTTTTGGCTTCTACTTTCCCTTTGTCTTTAAGCTCTTGAGCGGTGTCTTCGGGTAAAATATTCAGTAGTAATTCATCAGAACGCTCCTTCTCTTTTGCGATGGTTTTGTTTGCTGCCTTGACAATTCTGTTAGTTTTGAATAAGCTGAATGCTAAAAGTGCAATTAATACCGAAACACCAACTGTAGACCACAAAATGATACGCTGCGTTTTGCGCTTCTCCTTCTCTACTTCCAACTCTGCTTCTTTCTTACTGGTCATAGCATTACTGATTTTCTGAACTTCTTTGATATTACGAAAACTATCTCTGTATTTTATATGTGTTTGGTAATAGTCGAAAGCTTTGTCATAATTACCAGAGCTTTCATGCAGTTGAGACAACTTTAAATTGGCATCACTGATTTGCTCTTTTAAACCATAGCGTTTAGATAATTCGAGGCTTCGTTCTCCATATTTAAAAGCACGTTCAAAATCACCTTTATCAGAATAAATATCAGCTAAATAGGTCAAGTATACAGACATAGGATAATAATCCTCGAGCTCTTCCAAAATTATCATAGCTTTATTGATGTTTTCTTCTGCCAAACTATGTAAGCCTTGCTCAGCATAAACTATACCTATATTTCCATAATTGTACGCTAATCCAAGTTTGAAATTTAGTGCTTCATAAAGTTGACTTGATTCACTAAAATAACTTAAGGCTTTGTCATATTCTCCCAGAGTAATCAAACGATCACCAGCGTTTAATAATGCAATTGCTAAATTTAAATTGTCCTTTTCTTCTCGCAGTAACCTAATCCCTTTTTCGTAGTATTTACCTGCGTTTTCATGATTTTCCATGATGGTGTAGGTGTCTGCAATTGGAATATGAAGATATGCAATAGCTCGCTTGTTCTTGGCTTGATTGGCATAGTCCAAACTTTTTAAATAGGCTTTAATGGCTTTAGAATTTTCACCCTTAGACTGCAATGCATGGCCTTTAGCTAAATAACCACTTCTATAAGCTCTTAAAGATTCTTTCTTTGATTCATAAGTTTGTGCCTTCTCAATTAGAATATTCGCATATACTAATATGGAATCTGGATTGGTTTCATACTCCGTAATTAATGCCAATATTTCTACTTCGGACACTGTATAATTACCATCTTTATAAGATTTTTTATACTTCTCAGCTGTTTCCTGCCCTTGACTGTAAACTAGGTTTGAAATAAAAAAAAATAGTATTGAAACACATAAAAACTTATTTTTTTGAGTCATGTAGTATCAATTTTTAATCGTACCTATTTCTTTCACTTTCATCCTTGGATCAATCGTATACGTTTTTGGATCAAAAGGGATGTCTTTGACATCAGTCCACTTGTTTTCGGTATAATTGTTTAAGTATTTGATTTTCTGTTTATTGTATACCACAAAACCAAGCGCATTGTTTCCTGAGATGCCTTCAATAATAAAAGGTGAAGGACCAGCAGCATGCCATTGATTTTTAGAGTAATCATTCATATAGGAAATCTGTCTTCCTGCGTAAATAATTGGCCCTGTAGGGTTTTGTCCAGTAATCCCTTCAATGACGAATGGTGCTTTTTCAACTTCTGTCCAGTTATTTTCCGCAAAATTAGAAATGACCACTACGCGATTTCCAGAATAACCAATAATACCATTTCTATTGTCTCCTGTAATGCCATCTAATTCAAAAGGTGCATCACCAATATCAAGCCATTTAAAGAGATTAACGTCAAAATAAGCCACTTTTTTTCCATTGTAAATTATTGGTCCATTAAGATTATCACCTGTAATACCTTCAATATCGAAAGGTGCATCGGGCATTTGAAGCCATTTGTTTTCTAAATAATTGTTCATGTAGGACACTTTTCTTCCATTGAAGATTATTATGCCATGGGTATTTTCACCACACATACCTTTTATATCGAAGCCAGCCGGACCAATTTCATGCCAATTATTTTCAACATAGTTGTTCATATAGGCGAGTTTCCGTCCTAAGAAGACCACTGGTCCCCATTGATTATTTCCAGCAATGCCTTGATATCCTGAGAGACTTATCGTAATACTGTAAGATTCTGAGTCGCCTACTTTAATAGAGTTATCATCTTTTACGTGAGCCGAATAGGTATTTGAAATCATGCCTCTTTTAGGATGTTCTATGAGATCAAAACCGAATTCTTTTTGAATATTCTGAATAACAATTGGTGTGCTTGCATTTTGCGCTTTTACCAGCCAAC
Organism: Bacteroidia bacterium; assembly: GCA_030430385.1. GTDB lineage: Bacteria > Bacteroidota > Bacteroidia > Flavobacteriales > Flavobacteriaceae > Psychroserpens. The sequence goes on along the minus strand of JAUIFO010000004.1, from coordinate 39,940 downwards.
TAATAGTTTGGTTAGGAGAAATACTTGTGACATAACTATCAGGATCACCAGGTGTTTCTTTAGGATCACCAACGTTGTCGGTAAATTCCACCGCATTATTTTTATTTAATTCTGAAATGTTATCAGTGTCAACGGTTAGGGTTACAATTGGATCTTTTGCACTCATAATGATATATTTAGTTGGTTAATACGTATTCAAAACATAAAAGGACAATAGTAACCGTTTTGATAATGTGGAGAGTCAAAACAAAGCTTAGTAAAGATGGGTTAACCAAAACACTTGGCATTCAGTGAAGTGAGGTAATATAAAGCTACATTTAATTCTTGTAATATGCAAATTAAGGCAGGCAGATATAATACCTTCCATTTTAAAAATTCATAGCTATCAACAATTCATCGTTAATAACTTAAACATAGCTTTAACATCTATAAGGTGCTTTACTCACGTATATGTAAATAGTAACCAAAAACTAAAAACACATTATGAAACGAATCTCACTAATTGTAGTATCTGCATTATTATTAACGGCTTGTGTGTCTAAAAAGAAATACATGGCCTTGGAACAGGATAATGGGGAATTAAAAAGTGAATTGAACAAAACCAAAGTCGAGAAAGAAGAACTCGAAGCTAAATTTGCAGCTATTGAAGCTCGCGTTGAAAACTACAATGCTAAGATCAATTCTCTTACTGAGGAGAACAACTCTAAATTGGTTAATGTTGGCGGTGTGGTAATTTCTGAAAATCAGAAACAAGCATTACACGAGAACTTAAAACGTGTTCCACCAGCGTATTTAGCAACTGCTAAAACATTAAAGGATTCTATGAATCTTGCCCTTCAGTTTAACTTAAAATCGTCTATGGAAAACATTGAAGAAGACGAAGATATTAATGTTAATATTGAAGAAACTGTGGTGATGATCTCAATTTCAGATAAAATGTTATTCAACTCTGGAAGTTATAGAATTAGCGATAAGGCCAATGCCATTCTTCAAAAAATTGCAGATGTAGTAAACTCTGAAGAAAGCTTAGATATTATGGTTGAAGGTCATACTGACAATAAAACTTTAAAGCCTAATGCTGCTGTTAAAGATAACTGGGATTTGAGTGTGTTACGTGCCACTTCTGTCGTGAAAAAATTACAAAGTGATTATAACGTTGCACCAGAAAAATTAATTGCTGCTGGACGTAGCTTTTACCAACCACTTGTAGACAACGACTCTAATGAAAATAGAGCAAAAAACCGTAGAACACGCATTGTGATTCTTCCAAACATCGACAAGTTTTTTGCATTGATGTCTGCAGACCAATAAAACTTAACCCAATATTATGGTTAATTAATCCGTGAAAGGCTACTGTTAATTCAGTAGTCTTTTTTTTTAATAACTTCCCTCCTAATCTGCTCTTTTTGTTGTTAATCGATGTTAGTAGTGAATCTTTTTGCAATCCAAAACAATTTTCTATTTTTGATTTGATAGGATTCTTAAATCACTGCTATGAAAAAAATTACGCTATTATTACTGATCTTCGTTTTAGGGTTTTCAAACACCAATGCGCAGCATTCGATTGCGCGTGAATGGAATGAGGTGTTATTAAATGCCATTCGTTCTGATTTTGCAAGACCAACTGTTCATGCTAGAAATCTATTTCATACATCTATTGTTATGTATGATGCTTGGGCTATTTTTGACAATCAGGCCGAAACCGTCTTTTTAGGTAAAAATTTCAATGATTATAATTGTGTGTTTAATGGTATTACAACACCTTCAGATGCTGATGCTGCAACTCATGAAATCATTAGTTTTGCAATGTATCGTTTATTACTTCATAGATTTGAAAACGCTCCTGGTGTCACACAAATAACCCAAGAAATAAACGACTTTTTTACAAGTTTAGGCTACGATTCAAGCTTTGATTCAATAGATTATAGTGGAGGCTCTTATGCTGCTTTAGGGAATTATTTAGCGTCTCAAATAATTACTTACGGCTTAGACGATAATTCATACGAGCAATTTGGTTATCCAAATGCGTATTACATTCCTGATAATCCTGCGTTAATTCTTGAGTTATACGAAGATAATACAGATATTGATCCAAATAAATGGCAGCCTTTGGCTTTTGATACTTTTGTTGATCAAAGTGGTAATATCTTACCAGATGCTGTGCCTTCTTTTTTAAGTCCAGAATGGGGAAGTGTTGATCCTTTTTGTTTAGTTCCTGAAGATCTAGATATTCTAAACGACGGATTTGATTCTTACGTTTATAATAATCCAGGACCTCCTGTTTATATCCAAGATTCAAGTGATGGTGATGGTATTGAAGATCCTTATAAATGGCATTTTGCATTAGTTGCGGCTTGGTCTTCACATCTTGATCCTGCTGATCCCACTATGATTGATATTTCACCAGGTGCTATTGGTAATTTCGATTTTGATAACCTTCCACAAACCTTTGAAGAGTATCAAGCGTTCTATGATTTCATAAATGGTGGTGATGCAAGTACAGGACATACCCTTAATCCTGCAACAGGTTTGCCTTATGCACCTAACCTTGTAAAGCGTGCAGATTATGCGAGAGTTTTAGCAGAGTTCTGGGCAGATGGTCCAGATTCTGAAACACCTCCTGGTCACTGGTTTACCATTTTAAATTATGTTAGTGATCATCCTGATCTGGAAAAACGAATTGCTGGTCAGGGACCAATTGTAGATGATCTAGAATGGGACGTTAAAAGTTATTTGTCTTTAGGCAGCGCGATGCATGATGCAGCTGTTAATACTTGGGGAATTAAAGGGTATTACGATTATATAAGACCTATTTCGGCTATTCGATATATGGCTGGAAAAGGACAAAGTACAGATCCATCTTTAGATAGTTTTGACAGACAAGGTTTACCGTTGATTCCTGGTTTGATCGAAGTTGTTGAAACTGGAGACCCTCTTGCTGGTGATAATGATGAAAATGTTGGAAAGATCAAAATTTATGCTTGGAGAGGTCCAGATTTTATCAGTGATCCTGAAACTGACGTGGCTGGCGTTGATTGGATTTTAGGTGGTCATTGGTGGCCATACCAACGTGCTACGTTTGTAACACCTCCTTTTGCTGGTTATTTGTCTGGTCATTCTACCTTTTCTAGAGCTGCATCTGAAGTACTCACGCGTCTAACAGGTGATCCATTTTTTCCTGGCGGAATGGGAACTTTTGTTATGAATCAAGATGATTTCTTAGTATTTGAAACAGGACCTTCTCAAACCATGACCTTACAATGGGCAACCTATCGCGATGCTTCCGATCAAACGAGTTTATCTCGAATTTGGGGTGGCATCCATCCTCCTATTGATGATATTAGAGGTCGTATTATTGGTCAGAAAATTGGAAATGAAGCGTTCGATTTAGCATTAACCTATTTTCAAGATACACTCAATGATCAGGAATTTGGGATCAATGAAACAGTGAGCCTCTATCCTATTCCATTTAAAAATACGTTGACGGTTTCTAATACAGAAAATGCTCAAATGAAACTCTATCTGTTCAGCCTTGATGGAAAAGTCGTATTTGAATCTGATTTATTTTTTGGTCATGCTGACTTAAATGTTACTGTATTATCGCGAGGAATGTATTTTGCCAAAATAGTGGATGCAAATAATACTACGATTGGCGTTAAAAAAGTGGTAAAAAATTAAGAAAAATAAGTGCTTTAAGGTAATTTTGCATTCAAATTGAAGCCTTATGTTATCCTTATTTAAAAGTTTTAAAATTGTAGCCTTACTCGAAGGTCTTTCGTACATACTATTGTTGTTTATTGCAGTACCTATCAAATATTTGGCTGGTGATCCTCAATATGTAAAATTACTTGGTATGCCACATGGCATCTTGTTTTTAGCTTACATTGTGTTGGCTATTATGCTTGCTTCGGAATTGAAATGGACTAAAAAGACCTTATTCATAGTATTGCTGGCTTCTATTATTCCTTTTGGAACATTTTATGTAGATCGCACCTATTTGAAAGCGTAAACTATGACACGTATTCAGCATTTTTTTTATGATTATTTTCTGAGTGTTGGCATGTCTGAAGTGACAGCAAAGTGGATAAACATGCTTTGTTTGCTCGTCATTTTGAGTATCTTTCTTTTCATTACAGATCGCATCACCCGAAAGATCATCATTAAGTTTTCTGAAGCGTTTTCACAACGCACCAAAACAAATTTTGACAACTTACTGGTTAGTCATCGTGCACCACGACGTATTGCACATTTAGTGCCTTTAATTCTGACCATCAATTTGTTTCCAATTGTTTTTCACGACTTTCCACATTTCGAAAAGTATGTCTTAATGCTGATCAAAGTTTATGGCATTATCCTTATTATTTGGATCATTAGAAGTGTCCTGAATACTTTAGAATCGTATTTTAAAACCTTACCAAGACTAAAAGATAAGCCAATAGATAGCTACATTCAGGTGACTATGCTATTTATTTGGACTATTGGAATTGCCACCATTTTAGCCATACTCATCAATTTATCCTTCTTAAAATTCTTTACCACACTTGGTGCTGCCTCTGCCATTATTTTATTGATCTTTAAAGACACCATTTTAGGGTTTGTAGCGAGTATTCAAGTTGCCATCAATGATAGTGTGCGAATTGGCGATTGGATCACTATGGAAAAATATGGCGCTGATGGTAGTGTTATTGAAATAAGTTTGAATACGGTTAAGGTTCAGAATTTTGATATGACCATTACCAACATTCCAACGTTTGCTTTAATATCTGATGCTTACAAGAATTGGCGTGGCATGCAAGCTTCTGGAGGTCGACGTATAAAGCGTTCTATTTTAATAAAGGCGACCAGTATTTCGTATTTGAATGATTCAGATATTGAACGATTAAAAGGCATTCAACTTGTGAAGCCATATTTAGAAACACGCCAAAAAGATATCGTAACACATAATCATGCATATGATATTGATAAATCTGTTTTGATCAATGGTAGAAATTTGACAAATATTGGTGTCTTTCGGAAGTACATTCAAACTTATATTGAAAACCATTCAGCCATTAATAAAGACATGACCATTATGGTACGTCAATTAGAACCTACTCCTGAAGGTTTACCGCTTGAGATTTATTGTTTTAGTAGTGATAAGCGCTGGGAAAACTATGAATACATTATTGCAGATATCTTTGATCACGCTTTAGCAGCTGTTCCTTATTTTGGTCTTGAAGTCTTTGAATATCCAACGAAACTTAAAGCTAAAAACGTTTGATCTTAAGAATTGTTTAGCCTGTCTTTTACAAACTCAATTTCAGTCTTGCCATGAGGTTTTGGTTTTCCATCTTCGCCAAGGTTAACCATAATAATATTGTCTACCGTTAAAATCGTTTCTCTAGTCATTTTGTTTCTAGCTTCACATTTTAAGGTTAACGACGACTTGCCAAATTTGATAACTTCAATACCAATTTCTACAATATCACCTTGTTTGGCTGAAGACATAAAATTGATTTCTGAAATATACTTAGTCACAATTTTAGAATTCTCAAGCTGAATAATTGTGTAAAGCGCTGCTTCTTCATCTATCCAAGCCAAAAGCTGACCTCCAAACAATGTTTGATTTGGATTTAAATCTTCGGGTTTTACCCATTTTCTGGTGTGAAATCTCATAAGTATTTAAAATAAGGTATCGTTATCTTCGTTAGGAACCTTTAAATTATAACCTAATTCAGAATTGATCTTTTTAATGAAATAGGCTGATAATAATGGAGATTCCTTTTCAATATTTTGATGAATAAAGAAATTAATTTCTTTAATCCCTTGTGCTGTCCATTCTTTTAAGCGTAGCACCCAATCGTCTAACCTTGTATAATCACTTTCGTGATTAGCACCAACGTAACGTACAAAAGCGGTTGGATTTGTGAGTCGCATATGCATTAGATCTCTTCGGCCAGCAGTATCTACAATAACATTAGCAATGTTATGTGTTTCTAATAAATCATACAATTGATTAGCCACAGCAGGTTCATTGTACCAATTGGTATGTCTAAACTCTATAGCAAGCGGAATTTCTTTAGGCCAGGATTCCACAAATTGTTGAACTCTATCAAAATCCTTAGGCGCAAAATTAGAATGCATCTGAAGAAATATAGTGCCAAGTTTTTCTTTAAGGTTAATAGCATTGTTCAAATAATGGTCTACCACAGCATTGGTATCACTTAAACGTTTCCAATGGCTGATTTCCTGATTGAGCTTCGGAAAAAATTTAAAGCCGTCAGGAGTTTTATCATACCATTTTGAAAACTGTTCCGCTGGAAAAATCCTATAAAATGTAGCATTCAATTCAATGGCATTAAACTGTCTTGAATAATAATGCAATTCATCTTTAGTGCCTCGTGGATAAAACCCTTTAAGATCCGCTTTATTCCATTTGGCACATCCAATATACATATCAGGAACATTGTCATCCTTAACGCTGTTGAGTACTCTTAACGTATCAATGTGATCTTGAGGCAAACTCAAATCTAGAGTTTCAGGATGTTCTACACTACCAAATTTCATAGGACTGATTTTTTCAAAGTTACATATTTATGGAGTGAAAATCGAGTGATTTTAATAATAACATAGTTTTAACATTAGTTTTCAAAAATATAAGTAATTTTGAAACGTTCATTTCAAATAAATATGCCTAAAGTAGAAACATTTGATAAAGCATTAGTTATTGCAAAAGCGATTGATGTCTTTCACGATAAAGGTTTTAATGCCACATCGATGCAAGACTTAGTAGATGCTACTGGATTAAATAGATCGAGCATTTACAATTCTTTTGGCTGTAAACTTGAGCTGTATATTGAATGTTTAAATGCCTACAAAAACACGTATCAAAAACAAACATCTCAAGTATTGTTAAAAGCAAATACTGCCTTTCAAGCTATAGAACTTGTTTTTGATATGTATTTGAAAGATATGCTAAATGATAAAGATAATCGAGGATGTATGATCACTAATTGTAAATCTGAAATGGCCAATCACGACAATGCAATTACATCATTCTTACATGCCAATGAAAAACAAACCTTAGACTTTTTTAAGGATCTCGTAATTCAAGGTCAGCAAGAATCTTCCATTAATACCAATCAGTCTCCTGATGTGTATGCATTATTTTTATTTAGTTCTTTACAAGGTCTACGAATGACAAGTATTTTGGTAAATGACAAATCACAATTACAAAGTATTGCACAAACAATACTTAAAACAATAGTTTAATTTTTTTTAAATCAATTTGAAACGATTGTTTCAAATAAAAGCATGTATTATGAGTAAATTACAAAATAAAGTAGCTGTAATAACAGGTGCCAATAGTGGCATTGGGTTAGCAACAGCAAAGCTGTATCTTAAAGAAGGTGCAAAAGTCGTATTATCTGGAAGACGCAAAGACGCACTTGATGCAGTCTCTAAAGAATTAACAGGAGATTTCATAACAGTAGTTGCCGATGTTTCAAAAGCTGAAGATAATGCACATCTTATTAACGAAACTGTTAATGCCTATGGAAAAATAGATATTTTATTCCTAAATGCAGGCATTGCGCCTCCTACTCCAACAACAGAGGTGACTGAAGCCCATTACAATGAAATATTCGATATCAATGTCAAAGGTCCGATTCTAGCAACTAAAGAAGCTTTACCACATATTAATGATGGTGGTTCAATATTATTTACTACCTCTATCGTCAGTCAGAAAGGCTTTGATGGGCTGAGTGTGTATTCTGCCAGTAAAGGTGCAGTGCGATCTTATGCACGTGTATTGACTTCTGAAGTTAAATCAAGAGGAATTCGCGTGAATTCTATTGCTCCTGGACCAATTGATACGCCAATATATGGAAAGATGGGATTGCCAAATGATGTTATTGAAGAAATGGGTAAAGGTTTTGCAGCGCAAGTGCCTCTTGGTCGATTTGGTTCTTCTGAAGAGATTGCTAATGCAGCCTTGTTCTTAGCATCTGATGAAGCTTCATACGTTAATGGTATTGAAATTGAAATTGATGGAGGTCTGAGTCAGATCTAACTGATACCACAAAAAATTATCGTTTTTAAGGAGCAAGTTGATCATTGCTCCTTTTTTTGTTAATAACACCGTTAACAACATAAATAAGGTCATGGAAAGTGCTAGTTCTTAATGTCTATTTTAGTTAAAACTTTTCCCATGAATGATCGATCTACAAACCTCAAAGCCATTCGTCCTAACATTCCATCGGCTCAAGTTAATGCATCTATGAGTGCCGATGAGTATTTTCAAAATGCGACTTTACGTCCTATTATTAAAATGCAAAACCATCTGTTGATTGTAGTATTTCGGAATTATATCGCAAAGCGAAAAAATGTATTTTATGAATTGTCCTTACCAAAACAATTAGCATATATTGAAAATGCCATTCATAAGGATATGAAATTCAGAAATTCACTTAAGGGAATGATTATTGGTCAGTTTACTGTTGAAGAATATGAACAATACGCTAAGAATTCTTCAGCTTTGAACAAGCGTATGATGGCTATTGTAAAAGAGCGCCTTATCAATAACATACAAGTATTTACACAGCCTTTAGCAAAAGCGATTTAGATGATAGACTCACCATTGAGATTGGTAGTTAGTACATCACTCATATAATCAAAAAATGGTCTGATGGCTTTAAATGCCTGATCGACATCATTGATAAAGTGATCACTAACAACGTCTTTATCTGTGTATTTTTTGACGAAAATGAATTGTTTCTTTCGAATAAGGTCGATAGCAGGATGCGCTTTATCAAAATCTCTCGGTGCCGTTTTGAGTTCGTCTCCAACAAGCTCACCCCAAACTAAAGCGAATGATTTCGTTTTCATAATAGCTCTCATTTCCTGATCATCTTGTTCAAATTCTCGTCTAATTCGTAAAAGATCATCTTTGTTTGGTTCCCAAAATCCAGTAGCAATAAAGGATTCATTATTGGGTTGAATATGCACATAATAACCACCTCTTAACTCAGGTTTCTTCCTATGGAAAGAACCACCAAAATGGGTTTTGTATGGGAGTTTGTTTTTTGAAAAACGTACATCTCTATAAATTCGGAATAGCTTGAACGTATCAACATTATCATGTGTATTCAAGTTGTCAAATATTTGCTTGTATGCTTGTTTCGCAGTAGCCTCATTAGCTTTAAAGTCGGCTTTATTTTCATTAAACCAATCTCTGTTATTATGTGTTTCTAACTGCTTAAAGAAATCAAGAATGCTTTTAGTGAATTTAGGTTCTGCCATTATAAAGTGTTTAGAATATTAAAAATACAAAAAAGTCTCGATTATTAGTCGAGACTTTTAAGTAAGGATTCTATCTAAAAGATTAGAATTCAGTATCTGTTTTAAACTCCTTTTCAATGAGCATATCTAATTCTGAATTGTAATATTCTACAACAAAGTTTCCTTCATTATTGAAATACCCAACACCAGAATAGTTTTCGACATCTAAGATGTAAAACATATTATTGGCTGACTTAACAGCGTAACCAAAGGATTCATTTTCTGCTGTACGCATTTCAAATCCATTTTTGCTCTGCGTAAAGGCATACTTTCCATCCTCATCTGTATAATAAACAATCTTGTTCTCTGATTCATAGAACGGATCATAATCATTATCGATTTGAATCGTTTTAGTAACCTTTACTTTAGGGTAAACTCTGCTATTATTAATGTTACTACTATCATTTGGTGTAGTCATGACAGCTTGCTCTTTGGATGTAGTCACCTTGACTTTGTTTTCAATGACTTTTCCATTTTTATTCACCTTGATGGTTTTCGTTTTTGTTTTTTCAACTTTATCGACTGGCTTTTTTTCTTGAGCATATACTCCAGTAACCAGACAAAAAGCTAATAGATATATTAAATTTTTCATGATTATATTTTTAGTGATTAAACTTCATTTACGATGACGTTTCAGAAATTGACTTACGAATTGTCTTTTTTCTCTTCAGCAACTTCTTCAATTTCATCTTTTAAATCTTCAGCTGCATCTTGTACATCATCTTCAGCATCTTCGAGATCGTCTTTAACGTCCTCAATAGCTGTTTCAATTTTTTCTTCAGGAGTTTTTTCATCTCTGCATCCAGTGAATGAAAGTCCAAGAGATATTAAAACTATGGCTATTAGATATATTCGTTTCATTTGTTTTGTGGTTTTTTTAGTTTATAAATTATTTACTATCGTCAACAGCATCTTCTACATCGTCTGCTGCGTCCTCAATAGCATCTCCAGTATCTTCTACTGCCTCTTCAATTTTTTCACCTGTAGATTTCTCTTCTCTACAGCTGGTTGTGATTAGACTTAAACTGAATAATGCTATGAATAGATATGTTAGTTTCTTCATTGTTTTAAATGGTTTTAAATGGTTTATGTGATTATAATTATTTCTTCAGTAGTGATTTTACTAGTGAAAGGACAAAAAGGACGAGAAATATATAGAAGCATATTTTAGCAATTCCTGCTGCTGCTCCTGCGATTCCGCCAAATCCTAATACTCCAGCGATTAATGCGATTACTACAAATGTGATGGTCCAACGTAACATAATTTTGTGTTTTTTAATTAATTGTTATTACTGTCTTTCAGTAATTTTTTGACATAAGTATATTGCTATCAATAATGATAGATAAGTTTAGAGCTAGGAATTCAATACATTAATTGTTTGAGAACACCTCTTGAAGATCAGGCGCTTTTACATTTAATTTATTATCAAATTGTAACGTACGAATTGGAAAAGGGATATTAATTCCAGCCTTGTCATACGCTTTCTTAATGGCTATGATTGCAGTTGTTTTTGCTTTTAATTTTTCCAACATGCTCTCAGCATCAATCCAAAATCGGCATAAATAGTTAATTGAACTATCACCAAATTCGGTATAATAAAATTCGACATCGTCGGTGCTTTCAACCTGATCAAATGTATGAGCAATTGTTTCTTTTGTTAAATGCTCAACATCTTCAAGATCTGATTCGTATCCTACACCACATTCTATAAATACTCTCATTTTGGTAGTTAACGAGTAATTTTTCAAGGGATTTTCTAGAATCATTTTATTAGGAATCACCACAATATTATTGTCGGCTTCCTTGAGTGTAAAGTCCTTTAAATTGATGTCAATGATTTCTCCAGAATATCCGTTGGTATCTACCCAATTACCAATTTGTATCTTTTTTCTGAATGAAATAACAATACCTGCAATTGTATTTGCCAAAGTTCCTTGTAAGGCTAATCCGATAACTAAACCAGCAACTCCTGCTCCAGTTAATAATGAGGTCAATGTTTTATTGAGATTTAATATTCCCAATGCCAAAAACAAACCTACAAGCACCACTGTTACAGCACTTATTCGTGCTATGATACTGCTTATGGACTCGCGCTCTACGCGTTTAGAAACCAGCTTGTGTGTAAATTTATTGACATACTTTGCAATAACATAAGCACTAATCAATACGAGTATGGCTAAAGCAAAATTTGGTAAATTGTTGATGATGGCATCTAACCAACCTAACAGCTTATCGGTTAGGTTAGCAAATGCTTGACTAAGTTGTTCTTTCATAATATTTAATTTTTAAGTTATACTTGATTTAAAAATTAAATATCATTATGCTTCTACCATTGTGTCTTTTAAAGTTTCTGAAGTTTTCTTAGTCCAGGCATTGAGCATCCAACTTGATTTTTCCATTTCTCTAATGTAAGCACCAATAAGATCTACTGTACCTTCATCTGAAGCTTTATTTGCCTTAGTGGTGACATTATTCATTTGGTTTAAAAGAATTTTGTGATCATTTAAAATCTCTTTCACCATATCCTTATCAGATTTTAGAGGTGATACTTCTTTAATTTTAGAAATATCTAAATAATCACTCATTTTACTCATTGGATGATAACGTAAGGTTAGAATACGCTCTGCAATTTCATCAATTTTAGTTCTAGCGTCAGAATATAATTCTTCAAACTTATTGTGCAGATCGAAAAAATTCTCACCTAAAATGTTCCAATGGAAATTTCTTAATTTTTGGTAATAAACATGATAATTAGCCAATAGTGTATTTAATTCTACAACTACTGGAATTAACGTTTCATCTTTCATATTCAAATAACTCATTTTGTTTATTGTTTTTAGTGTTAATAATTAATTTCACTATATAAACTATGGGTTATATGAGTTTTGTCAAGTGTTTTAACAGGTTTTAACGCTGTTGTGATTTCTTTAACATAATTTGTGTTAAAGCCACTTCTTTCTTCTAAAATAAATTAACATTAAAATGAAGAGTATAACCATAACACCTAACAAGATAAAGTACCCATTTTTCTCTTGAAGTTCTGGCATGTAAGTGAAGTTCATACCATAAATACCAGCAATAAATGTTAGCGGAATAAATATCGTTGCAATGATGGTCAATACTTTCATGACCTCATTCATTTTGTTGCTAATGACTGTCATGTACATGTCCATTAAACTCCAAACCATCTCACGATACAAATCAATAGATTCATTCACCTGATGAATATGATCATATAGATCTCTGAGGTAGGTTTGTGATTTTTCGGTAACAATAGTGTTATCAGATTTCTCCAATCGGTTAACAACTTCTCGAAGTGGGAAAACAGAACGTCTAATTTTTAGCACTTCCTGTTTGATGGTTTGGATATGATTTGGTGTATTGTCGTCAGCTGTTCGAGAATCAAAAAGGACCGTTTCAATATCTTCTATTTTGTCTCCCAGAGCTTCTATCACTGTGAGGTAATTGTCTACAATAGCATCTAAAATGGCATACATCAAATAATCAGAGCCTTGAGTACGAACACGTCCTTTAGAAGATTCAATGCGTGTTCTCAAGTCGTCAAAGACATCACCATCTGCTTCTTGAAATGTCAACACATAATCAGAACCAACAACCATACTCAAATGTTCATATTGCAATTGATCGTCATCTTTAAAATAAAGCATCTTAAAAACAATGAATAAGTAGTTTTCAAACTCTTCAAATTTTGGTCGCTGACTTGTATTTACAATGTCCTCAAGCGTTAAAGGATGTAGACTGTAGTGTTTACCAAGTTTCTCAATATCCTCTATATTATTAAGACCATTGATATTGATCCAAGTGACTTGGTCATTGCCTTCAAAATTAAAACCATCTTCAACACTGTTAGAATCTAGTTTATGATAGGTGTCTGCTGAATAATTGAGAATGTCTATAATGGTTTCAAGTGAATGCTTCTTACCCTTATAAGACATGGTGCCAGGCGGCAAATTCGTAGTTTTATAAGCTCTTTTCTTCTTTCTTGGTTTCATTGAGAGTTTTGAGTTTACTTAAGTATAAATATATAAACAATTCTTCATAATACATTTCAATCAACCAATAAGAATAATTTATTAAAAAGGCTATTTCGCTGAATTTTAATTATTTACTTTAGCTATATTAACTAAAGACTTGCATATTCACTTTATTTTCAGTAATATGCATCTCTTAATCCTTCATAAAATAAAAATACATGGGAAGACCTCCAACAAAACCTATAAAATTCAGAGACGGATTTTATATCGAAATAAGAAATAAAGGAAAGAATACTGGGATTAAACTTCATAGAGACACAAAAGAACAAATGTTACGTACCATTAAAGAGTACGAACAAACTAAAGATGTTATTATTCTTGGTGAATCTAAAAATGGAAAATGGGTTGAAAAAAAGCCAGTTTTACATGTGGTAGAAGACTAGATATTATTTTTCTTTAATAGAAGAAACCTTTCTTGAAATTACGATTTTAGTAATAACGAGAAAGGTTTTTTTATGGATTTGCAATAAATTTTATAAATTGTTGACAATAACTAAAACTAAATTGATTAATTATGACAGATTTTTCTAACACAAAACCACCTGTTTGGTTTTGGATTGTTTCCGTAATTGCACTCATCTGGAATGGTATGGGAGTTATGCAATATCTCGCACAAGCATACATGACTGACGATTTTAAAAGTCAGTATACAGCTGAACAACTTGAGATGATCAATAATACGCCTGCTTGGGCAACAGCAGCATTTGCTATTGCTGTGTTTAGCGGCTTATTAGGTTCGCTATTATTATTACTAAAAAAGCGATTTGCTACAACCTTATTCTTAATATCGTTATTAGCTATACTCGTACAATTGTATCATAATTTGGTTGTGGTAGACTCCATTGAAATAATTGGATCGATTGCAGCAGTAATGTCAGGGATTATTTTGGTATTAGGAATTGTATTATTCCTTTTTTCAAAAATGGCTGCTCGAAAAGGCTGGCTTAAATAATACACAACCACTATAAAATAAAATGGTGTTAGAACAACTAACACCTTTTTTTATTTATAAATTTTTAATGTGATATGTCACTAAACCTTCAATTGGTCGTCGTTCAAAATTACCAACCTTAAATCCCATTTCATCTGCAACAGCTCTAATTTCATTTTCTGCGAAATAGGCAATAGAGCCTGCAAAATGAACAGGTACAGTTTCCAGTTCTTTCTTAAACTGAAAGATCATGTTCTTTGTGAAAACACGTAAGCCTTTCTTAATAAGTTCTCTGATATATTCTGAGTCTTTATTCAAAAAGATGAATTCAGCAAAACTAGCCAAATAGGCATTTGGATTAGGTTGCTTGTATAAGTTGTATTTAATAAAATCGGCTTCTAAATTATATTTGTGCTCAAATGCTACTCGAATTTCATCAGGCATATGATTAAAGTAATAGTCTTTAATAAGCTCTTTTCCGTAGTAATTACCAGAAGCTTCATCCATTAATGTATAACCAAGTGAGACAACACGTTGATGCAATCGTTTACCATCAAAATAACTACAGTTAGATCCTGTTCCCATGATACACACCACAGCAGCTTCATCATTTGTATTGAGTGTTGCTCTTACCGCTGCCATCGTATCCTCCTGAACCTCAATAATCGCTTTAGGAAATAATTCTTCTAAAATATTAGCAAGCATCATTTTTGGTTTGGCAGTACCACAACCAGCGCCATAAAAGAACAAATGTGTTACTTGCTCCTTAAATTGCATCAATTCATCACTTTTACGAATGATCTTATGGAGTTTCTTTTTAGAAAGAATAGCAGGATTAAGACCCTTTGTTCGGATTCTATCACAAATTTGCTTTCCTGTATTATCAATAACGATCCAGTCGCATTTTGTAGAACCACTATCAGTAATTAGTATCATGATGGAAGGTTATAAAATTAAAAATCCGCAGCACATCGTACTGCGGATCAATTGTATCTAAATTATAATGAATTCATTTTTTGAGCAAGATCAACAAGTTTGTTAGAATAAGCAAACTCATTATCGTACCAAGATACAAGCTTAAAAAACTTAGAGTTAAGTTCTATACAAGCTTCAGCATCAAAAATACTAGTGCGTGTATCACTTACAAAATCTTGAGATACAACAGCATCTTCTGTATATCCTAAAATACCTTTCATCGCGCCTTCTGAAGCAGATTTAAAAGCTGCTTTTATATCCTCAAGTGACGTTTCAGTTTTGGTTCTTACAGTTAGGTCTACAACAGACACATCTGCAGTTGGTACACGAAAAGCCATCCCTGTTAATTTTCCATCTAGTTTCGGAATTACTTTTCCAACAGCTTTAGCAGCTCCAGTTGTAGAAGGAATGATATTCATTAAGGCAGAACGTCCTAAACGGTAATTTTTACGTGATGGCCCATCAACCGTTAATTGCGTTGCAGTACTCGCGTGAATGGTTGTCATTAATGCTTCTTCTATTCCGAAGTTATCATCAACTACTTTAGCAATAGGCGCTAAACAGTTTGTCGTACAAGACGCATTTGAAACAATCGTGTGGTTAGCTGTAAGTTGATCATCATTCACACCCATAACAAACATAGGTGCATCTTTACTTGGCGCAGATATCGCCACTTTTTTAGCGCCAGCATCAATGTGGTATTGTGCCGTTTCCAAAGTGGTAAAAATACCAGTACACTCGGCAACAACATCAACGTCAACCTCATTCCACTTCAAATTTTTCGGATCTCTTTCGGCAGTGACTCTAATGGTTTTTCCATCTACAACTAATTGTCCGTCAATCACTTCAACAGTTCCATCAAAATTGCCATGTACAGAGTCATATTTAAGTAGATAAGCTAAATGTTCTACATCTAATAGATCGTTTATAGCAACCACATCAACATCTGGACGTTTTACTGTAGCTCTAAATACGATTCTTCCAATTCTACCAAATCCGTTTATTCCTAATTTCATACGTTTAATTCTTAAGTTATTCTTTTATTAAATAGTTTAGACTGTCATGATATCAGACACTCTTAATAATTCCATATTTATTTTTGATTTTCCTTTTACTGCTTGATCTAGAGGTGTTAATGTCATGAGATCATTTTTGAGACCAACCATGCAATTGTTTTCACCAGACAAGAGACTTTCAACAGCTTTGACTCCCATCCTACTTGCTAACACGCGATCAAAACATGAAGGCGATCCACCGCGTTGCATGTGTCCTAGAACCGAAACACGCACTTCATATTCAGTCATGTTTTCTTCAACATAGTCTTTAAGCTGAAACACATTTTTACCTATTTTGTCACCTTCAGCAACAACAACGATACTTGAAGATTTTCCAGATTGTTTACTACGTCTTAACGACTCTAATAAACGCTCTAATCCTAAATCTTCTTCAGGAATTAAAATCTCCTCTGCTCCTGCTCCAACACCTACATTAAGTGCAATGTGACCAACGTCACGTCCCATAACTTCAACAAAAAACAATCTGTTATGCGAACTTGCGGTATCTCTAATTTTATCGATAGCATCTACTACAGTATTGAGTGCAGTATCATAACCAAGTGTATGTGTAGTACCATAAATATCGTTATCTATAGTTCCTGGAATTCCCATAACAGGCATTCCATATTCTTGACTAAAAATCATTGCACCAGTGAAGCTACCATCACCACCAATAACCACAAAAGCATCTACGCCTTCTTTAACTAGAGCGTCATGAGCTTTTTTTCGACCTTCAGTAGTTCTGAATGCTTTAGAGCGAGCCGATTTTAATATGGTTCCGCCTTTATTGATAATACCTTTAACACTACGCGCATTCATAGCTTTGAAATCGCCTTCAATCATGCCTTCATAACCTCTGTAAATTCCAACGCATTCAATTTGATGAAATGCACAAGCTCTAACAACAGATCTTATGGCAGCATTCATTCCTGGAGAATCTCCTCCAGAGGTAAACACGGCTATTTTTTTTATCGTATTTGACATGTTTAACACAATTGTTTTAGTAAAATTACTAAACAAAAACAATAAAGACTGACGTATTTAAGATATTTTAACCTAACGTAAATATCTCAAACGTTTTCGTTAATAACTATTTTAAAATTCTGATAAAAAGTGAAGAATTAATTACTTTTTTTAGTGGAATCTTCTTTGATATTGATGAAATCTTTAAGGAGTTTTTCATCATCTTCTTCCTTTTTTTCTTCTTTCTCCTTTGGCTTTTTTTTGTTTTTACCAGTGAAGATGATTTCAACGAGTTCTTTAAAAGTGTCAAACTCTACATTATAGGAAAGTCCGACACCTTGCGTGTAGCCAATTTCTTCACCAAAATTTCGAATATTGTTTTCTCTGTTGAAAAATTTAGCAGTCAATGTGCCTTCTTCATTTAGTAATACATCTATCTGAACATCTCCAGCAATAACCGTTTCACTAACACCACCAATTGGTACACCAACTTTTCCGTTAATAAGAACACGATCACTAATTTGAGTGCTTAGTGTTAAACCAATCTCGTCACTCGTCTCAAAATCGGCAGTTTGTTGACCAGCTTGATAATTAACACCAATATTAATCTTATCAGTACCATCGTTTCCGAGTATACTATTAAATAACGAATTTACACGATCTGAGATCGTTCCATAAGCATTCTGGCCTAAATTAAATTCACTAGCAAATGATCCAAAAGACAATATATTAAGTGCCTGAAACTCTCTAGCTTCTCTTGTTTCTAAACGATAGTCTAACTCCGATTTGATATTAGAATCCACACCAGGAAAATTAAAGGAGAAATCAGGTTCTGGTTGTTCTAATTGACCAGCTAGATTGATCGCTACTTCTACATCAATATTTCTATTAATTGGATTGTCTAATAATACTGAAGGATTGGCTTGGGCTTTATAGATGGCAGTCAACCCTATTTGTGCTTTCATAGGATCGCCTTCCCAACGTAAGGAACCACCAGGCACGACTGTTAAGCGTTTTTGAACCAAACCACCATAGGCAAAATTGTAGATTCCTTCTGCAATTTGGTAATCTCCAAACATTTGAAACTTCCCATTGGTATTGATATCAAATAATAAAAATCCATTACCATTACCTTGAATGGTACTTCCTGAGTTCTTATCAATTACGATCTCAATATCTGCAAAGCGATTGACTTGCAAGTTAAATTCTAACTCTAGTCCTTTTACTTCAGTTTCGAGGATGGATCCTGTTTTATTGCGATTGGCTTTTTCTTCAGGACTTAAAAAATGCACATAAGAGTTGTCGCCATAGGTTTCAAAATCGTTGAGCGGAATTTTAAATACAGTCCCTTCAGCTGTACTTCCATTAAAAAGAATTTTAAGGTTATCTGTTGGCCCAAACAGCTCTGCTTTACCAGTTACAAAACTTGTTCCGTAGTAGAGCTCTTCTTCATCGTATTCAGTATTTAAAACCAGAAGTCGGTCGGTTTCAATTTCTAGTCCGAGTTTCCAATCTGAAAAACTTTTATGACCAATAAATCCGTTAAGCGTGGCTTTTGAGAAGTATTCTGAATCGGTTATTTCAACATCTTGAAAAATAAATTTCTGAGATTCTAGCTTTACTCTAGAATCGAAATCGAAGCTGTAATCTACATTCAGATAAGGAATTGTCAAACCAGCATTATCTAATAACAAATCGCCATTGATTTGCGGATTTTTCAAACTTCCTTTAACATTAGCGTTACCTGTGGCTAAACCTCTAATATTTGTGATAACACCTTCACCAAATGGATCTAATGGATTCAATAAAAACTCATCAAAATCAACATCTAAATCGATGTAAGGATTTTTATCACTAACATCAATATTACCTTTTGCTTGAAGTGATGTTAGATGGTCATTCTTAAGACTTAAATCTACAACATAATTGGTTAGCGATTGGTTGCCATTAATATGAGCTTTCAACTCCCCTAACTCATAATCGTTGGCTTTAAGATCACTTATGGTCACACTTGAGTTAGGTAAGTACACACCATCTTGTTGCAACAACTTGAGTTTACCATTAACCGTTCCAGCAAGTGTTAAGCTATCGATGCGTGGTGTGATCTTGGTTAGATCCACATCTTTAAAATTGAGATCGATATCTTTTGTTTTTGAATCGGATACCAGACCAGATAATTCAATCTTTTCATCAAAATGACTCATCACAATAGTATCAATATCAAAGGTCTCTAAGTTTTTATCAAATGTGATCTTATTAGCTTTATCCTTTTCTTCATTGATGGTCCATTTGTTTCCCTTAAAAACAATATCAGATTTTCTAAATCCAGCTACAGATTCCTGATTTTCATTAATGGTGTAGAATAAACTTAAATCAAAATCATCACTATTAAGTTCACCTCCTTTAAATTCAGATTTAATAAAAAGTGTATCACGTTGCGTCACATTGATCAAACTAAAATCAGAGACATTATAAACATTGTTTTGTAATTCATCTATTTCGATATAGGTATTGAAAACAGGGTTGCTATTATCTACCAATAATGAAATGTCACTAGCTTGATATTCATTTAATTTGATGCGAGGTGATTTAAAGGTTACGTTGAAGTTTTTTTCGTTTGTTTCAATTCGACCTTTGATGGTTGTGTTCGGGCCTAATTCGATATTGTGATAAAAAGCTTCAACAATTTTATTATAGATTCTAAAATTAAAATCGACATACTGATTGGTCTCTATCTTATGAGGCGAATAGTTTGTATAAATACTTCCTATAGAGTTTTCAGCAAGTTTACCAAGATCTTCAAACTTAAAGTTTCCTTTTAAGGTTCCTTGAACAATATCAGGAGAATTTACTGTTATAGTGCGTTGTTTATTCTGAAAGGTTGAATTGATATTAAAATCCTCAAAGAAATACTCATCGTGCTCATTAATATATGTCGTGTTCTTAAAATTTAAAGTACCACTAGCATCATTAATATTTGAGGCTTTCATTGACATTTCTACATCGCCTTTAAAGATTGAAACATTATCTTTTTGGACAAAGTTCAATGCCTTTAAATTAGCATAAGCCACGTTGGCATTAAAATCTAGGGCTTTTAAATCTTTTGAAAGATCCGCTAGACCATCAAAGGTAAGCTTAAGGTTTTCGTCATTAGATTCTAGCAAGCCATTAAATACTTGGTTCCCAAGTTTACCTGATACTTTAACATCTTTATAATCGTAATCATTGTAGGTGATGTGAAAGACTTCACCTTTAACTTGTGTACTTAGATTTTTGATGGTAAATCCTTTTCCATTGACATCCAAATCAAATGAGGTAGTCTTAACTTGAGGATCATTCAGCAAAGCACCTAAATCGAATTCATCAAACACGACATTTCCAACATAACTCGCATTATCAATATCGTTAACGTGAGTCATTTCCATATCAGAATTGATAAGACCAAGATTTGTATTGATTCGTAAGTTTGCTTTAATAGCATCGTCTGTTATATAAGAATCTCCAGTAATTTTAAAATTACCCAACTTTGAAAATACTGAAGGTATCGATTCACCAAGAATATTTGGAAGCAAGGCTCTAAGGTCTGCATAATTTGAGGTAAGGTCATCAAATCGACCATTCATTGAGAAATCACCTTCAGCTTTACTAAATAGATTTTTAAAATTAAGATCACCGTAAATACGAGTTCTTCCACTGGCATTTAGTTGAAGGTTTCTCGCATTCAAATCATTTAAAGTTCCTGAAAGGTTCACATTAAGATTTGCTTTTTGGTCGACACCAAACTCATTATAAAATGTATTTAGATCATTTAAGTAAACATCAGAATCTGTGAAATTGGCTGTGACATTGACCTTGTCTTCAAACTCTTTAAAATCCTCTCTATCATAATCAAATCTAACATTCCCTCGAAGTGAAGATTTTTCAGTTTTAATACTGAGATTATCAAAAGTCATGTGCTGTAAGGTATACTCAAAATCGGTCATTAAATTTTGAATATGTGCTCCGCGACTATCTTTAAATGCTAAGGTGTTTATTCGTGTTTTAACATCACTTCCATCAATCACAAAATTTGTTGCATTGATATTAAGCTCATTAAACTCAAGGACTTTAGGTGTCTTTCTATTTTCATCAATTAATCTAAAGATTCCATTGTAAATCGAAACATCACTAGAAGATAATAGAAAACCACTTTTTTCTTTACTTGGATTGTCTTCATCAAATCTAGCTACAAAAATATCGAGGTTGGTATCGGTTTCGCCTTCATAAGTTTTGACATTGAAAATAAGATCCATAATATCAATATCTCCAAAATTCAACTTTCCGTCTGAAAGGTTTTTGAAATTAAGAATAGAAGTATTCAATTCTTGAATAGCGATGAGCGTATCTTTTCTGTAGTCTTCGATGTAGATCTCTTTCAATTCCACATCACCATTGAATTGCAATCCGACTCTACCAATATTGATATTCGTTCCAAAATCTTCATTTAAACGCTTTGTGACATAGTTTCCGAGAGACGTTTGAACAGCAGGAATAGAAAATACCAACACCAAAATGATGAATAATAGCAAAATAATAGCTATTAGTTTTGATAGTATTTTCAGGAATTTTTTGATACGCCTTTAAAGTTATAACTTTGACCTCAAAATTAACAATTATTGTGCCTAATTTGTATTAATGACTTCACAAAATGTGTACATATTAGCAATTGAGTCTTCTTGTGATGATACAGCAGCAGCTGTTATGCATAATGGGAAAATTTTGAGCAACATTGTTGCCAGTCAAAAAATTCATGAAGACTATGGAGGTGTAGTTCCCGAATTAGCTTCAAGAGCGCACCAGCAAAATATAGTGCCTGTGGTGGCGCAAGCTTTAAAAGAAGCTCAAATTGAAATGTCTCAGTTACACGCTATTGCCTTTACTCGAGGTCCTGGTTTGATGGGTTCTTTATTGGTTGGGACTTCTTTTGCTAAATCTTTGGCTTATGGTTTAGATATTCCGTTGATTGATGTGAATCACATGCAAGCGCATATCTTGGCTCACTTTATTGAAGAAGATGATTTTAAAAAACCACCTTTTCCGTTTTTAGCAATGACCATTTCTGGAGGCCATACCCAAATTGTTAAAGTAACCTCGTACTTTGACATGGAAGTTATTGGTGAAACTATTGATGATGCTGTTGGTGAAGCTTTTGATAAGAGTGGAAAAATTTTGGGATTGGGATATCCAGCTGGACCAGAAATTGATAAAAGAGCCAAACTAGGAAATCCGAAAGCCTATACATTTACTAAGCCACGAGTTGATGGATTGAACTTTAGTTTTTCTGGATTGAAAACAGCTATTTTATATTTTATTCAGAAAGAGGTCAAGGCAAATCCTAATTTTATTGAAACCCATTTGAATGATATTTGTGCGTCAATTCAATATACCATCATTGGGATATTGATGGATAAATTGAAATTAGCAAGCAAACAAACAGGTATTAAACACATTGCTATTGGTGGTGGTGTGTCTGCAAATTCGGGAATTCGTGAAGCTTTAAAATCTGGTGAGCAAAAATTTGGCTGGACGACCTATATTCCAAAGTTTGAATATACCACTGATAATGCCGCAATGATTGCTATTGTAGGCTATTTAAAATATTTAGAAGGTCATTATTCTGATCAAAGTGTGATGGCTTCAGCAAGACTTAAATTATAATTATGGCTTTCAATGAACAATTAGCACAACGAATACGAGAGCAACTTAGCTTTTTCTCTGAACCCTTTACTGAGAAAAAAATGTTTGGCGGATTATCCTTTTTGTATCAAAATAAAATGACTGTCGGTATTGTAAAAACCGAACTTGCAGTTAGAGTTGTTTCTGAAAAAATGGAACGTGAGCTTGCTAAGCCTTTTGTACGACCTATGGATTTTACGAAACGTCCTATGAAAGAATTTATTTATGTGGCTCCTGAAGGATTTGAGTCGGAGTCTGACTTGTTACATTATATAGAACTAGGCTTGGAACATGCCAAAAGTAAATTGTAGTCTATTTAAACTCAATTGAATTCAAAATCAATCCTGAAGCTGGAGCGATATAATCCATAACCATCTCACTTTCTGGTTTTATAGAATTTTCAATATAATTTAAGTCCACTTCGCCTCTACCTAATTTAATCAAAGTACCCATCATTAGTCTAATTTGATTTCTTCCAAAGCCTTCCCCTTTTACAGTTAAGCTATAACTCTCTTTTGGAAAAAAATTAGCAGTAAACAAAGTGTTTTTAGTAAGCTTACAACTTTCGATGGTTCGTATGTATTTACCTTTATCGGTTGCTCGGAAGCAATACGGTTTAAAATTATGTGTACCTTCAAAAAGTTTGGCGCCTTTGATCATAATATCGATGTCTAAATCATCAAGTATTGTTGTTAAAATTGGTGCGCAAAACGGATGACATTTTTGTCCGAATGCAAATAGATACACGTAGGTTTTAATTTTTGGATGCTGAATGATGTTGAATTGTTCATCGACTTCGGTTATCGACAAGGCTCTAATATCTTGAGGCAAATTAAAATTGAACAACTCTAAAAAAGCCGATTCATCTTCTATCTTTTCGTGAACAAACAATTCAAAAGCAGACGTATTTGCAGAAACCATAGCATCAGTTCTACCTGAACCTAAGGTTTTAAAGGGTTTACCTTCTAGTATATAATTTAAGGTTCTATCGATCATTAAATGAAGTGTTTTAAGCTTAGGTTGTTTTTGCCAACCATGAAACCGATAGCCTAAATACTGAATCTTAATAAGGTAATAAAACCGCTTATTGAACATGAACCCAATAACGCTATTTAAATGCGCAATACAAAATTATTATGAGAAACTTACAGATAAAAAAACAGTCACTAATAAGCTAGTGACTGTTTTTAAATGTTCTAAAATACTACTGTTTATTTTATGATAAGTTTTTGAGTTTTGGTGTAGCTTCCATCAGAAACAGTAATGATATAAACACCTGTACTCATTTGATCTACATTAAGCGTATTGATCATGCTAGTTGCATCTAAACGCTCATCAATAACTATACGTCCGTGAATATCATATAAGATAGCTTTACTATTTGAAGGGACTTGACCTTTTATAATCACTTGATCAGTTACAGTATTTTGATAGATTAGGATATGCTCCAACTCAGTACTTACTTCAGATAAAGTGTCTGCTGTATATCTTAGAAAGAATCTACCAACACCTGTAAGGTCTTGAGTTGGTGTAAACGCGTATACATCATTGTTCAATAAAGTTAAAGTGTTTAGTTGAGTATCTTCTAAATACACATTTACTGTAGAAGGTATCGTAGATAAATCACTCAAACTTATCGTTAAGGTTTCATTAGCAATCGCTTTAATTCCTACAGGAACAACAACATCATTGAAATCATTGTAAGGCAAAGACTGAATAGCAATATCAAGTCCTTCGTTATCTTCAATTAAATGTGTGAAAATTGAAAATTCGCCACCAGCTCCACGGTAGGCTCCTGCATCAAAACCATGATCAAGTCCTCTAGTCGTACCATCAAGGAAGTAAATATTAGTATAGGCATCATTAGTTGAACTCGTCAACACAATTTTACTTAATGCAATATTAATAGCTTCAGAAGAACGTCCTAAAATAAAATCATCAGAACTACCAGTACGTCTCATAGATGTTGTAAAATCAACTAGTCCGCCACCAGTTTTAGCCTTTACAAAAAAGGCCTGACCAGGTGCGATTAATTCTGTGACAGCATTATCAATAATTGTAGCCTGATTCCAAACGGTCCAACCATTACTAGCATCGCCATCATAACCATAAATAGCCTGATAAGCACTTCCTGAATCGAACTCAGATTGGTTAACAGCGAAGAAATCGCTAAAATCTATATAACTAGCATACGGATTACCAATAAGGTTCCATGCTAGTCCAGCAGCAGCATCAGAAATTGGAACGTTTAAGACATCTGTAGTTAAAACGGTTCCCGTAAATGTTAACGCGCTGCCATCGGTTGAAGCTGTACGATAACCCGTTCCAGAGTTTAATACTGTTGAAGCATCAGCAGCACTATCATAATTTTCATAAGCACCTGCAGATGTATTATAAGGAGCAAATGCTCTTAAAGTTCCAGATGAAGGTAAATTAGGATTTGCACTTTCAAAGGCACCAAACGTTTGTCCAGATAAAGGTGCTGCAATGAGATCATTAGTTCCTATTGGTCCAACCTGCGCAGTATATCGATTGTAATTAACGGTTCCTGTTAAAGTTCCATTAACTATAATACTAGAAAACTGATTAGACGTAGAATTCAATTCAACATGAGTAGTCGTCATCGTTACTCCAGAATTGATCGTTACAGAAGCACCTGCTTCTATTGTAAGTTGATCACAATCTGTATTACCAGAAAAAGTAGCATTTCCAGACACGACGTTGATCAAATCTGTAGATAATGCAACTCCAGTTGGATCGCTAGGAGACCAACTATTGTTAAAGGTATACGTTGTAGAAGCACTTGGCTGAACGTAAATGGTATAATCTTCAGATTGTCCTGTAACCAAACCTGTAAAACACGCAGAATTAATTAATGGAACACCATATCTATCATCCACCTCTGTTATTAATCGTATCCTAACATAATCACCAAAAGGTATCGTTGTAGGATAGCTCAGCACAATAGATTCAACCGTGTCTTCCGCAATGTCATTAGCTAAATACTGTTGCTCTGCATCATCATTAAAATCTCCATCATCATTCCAATCGATCCAAACGCCAAGTTGTTGCCAATTTACAGGAAACATCCCTACGTTTAATGTATTTGAAACCGTAGCATCAATTTCAAAATAGTTGGAGCAATTTGCAGAATTGTCAATGTTTCCACCATCACTTGCTGATGAAAACGACGTGAACGACACACCATTAAGCTCCACACTAGTAATTCCAGAATTATTAGTTGATGTTGCATTCGGACTACAAGTTGCAACTGGTGCAGCATATGTTAGATCAGCAGGTTCATCTCCTTTTGAATTTGCTAATGCTGTGCCTTCCATAGCAGCTCTAGCTCTAGTTTTTTGGTCATTGGTCATTAAATCAGTACACCAATAATAACTCATAATATTATTGATGGTATTATCATCTACCCAAGGACTTCCCGTACAGGTATTATTTGCAGGACAAGTACTTGTTTCTCTTAGGTGCGGAACAGTATCGGCACATCCATCACTATCAACACCTATGGTAGTATCTCCTGGACACGTATCTCCTACACCATCATTATTAGTATCATCACCTTGGAAAGTATGATATAAGTGAAAATAGTGACCAGCTTCATGTACTACTGTACTATTATCTCTAGCAAAATTTAAAGGCCAAGACGGATTAGCATTTGTTGGATCATAACCAAACACGCTGTACATCATTACAGAACCTTCATAAGGATTTCCATAATAGAAATTTGCATAACCTTGAAATCCTGAGCCTCCATTATTATTATTAATTTCAGTAACAATCCAAACATTAAAATAATCGCCTTCAGGCCAACGACTTAAATCCTTTAATGTATTTTGATCTGCTCCTGGACCTCCATTAAAAGAGACACCACTGGCACTGTAGTTTGGAACACCAGAAGCATCGATTCTATTAATTCCTGTTGTAGCATTACAATTAGGATCTCTTTGTGCTAAGGCAAATTCTATTTCAAAATCTATTGGACTAGCACTTGTTTGTCCTCTATAAAAATCATTTAAATTATCGATACTACTTTGGATTTGGGCATCAGAAATATTAGTACCTGATCCTACGGTTTCGCCTAAGTGTAATACATGGATCACTACAGGAATTGTAATAACACCACCCATTCGTTGCTGAAAATCACCAGTAATGCTTTGAGCACTAATAATATTTTGAATTTTAGACTCAAAAGTATCTTCTTGCTGAATGTATTCAGGGTTTTGACGAAGTAATTCTCTTTGTGTGTCAAAGCCACATTCTTGAGCTGATAAAAATGAAAAGTTTAATGCACAGAACAGTACAAATAAGGTTAGTTTTGGGTTCATAATGAGATAATTAGTTGATTATATTGTGGCTAATATAACGTAATTTATAGCAGTAAATCAAATAAAAAGTCGAATAAACACAAAAATAATAGGTTAAACGTTTCTTTTTTGTAAGATTCCAACTACATTTTGTAAGTAATAGTCTTTTTCTTGTAGTAATATTAAAAAGTGGAAAAGTAAATCGGCACTTTCATTTAAAAACAAATCGTCATTGTTATCCTTAGCTTCAATAATAGTTTCTACAGCCTCTTCTCCAACTTTTTGAGCAATTTTATTTATCCCTTCAGAGAATAAAGTAGACACGTAAGACTTGCTATTGTTTGGGTTACGTTTCCGTTCTTCTATAATAGATTCAAGCTTAGAAATAAATCCAAATTGTTGCATATTGACTTCATTCCAACATGTATCTGCTCCAGTGTGACATGTTGGTCCTTGTGGATTTACTTTCACTAGTAGTGCATCATGATCGCAATCTGATGATATACTTACGAGGTTTAAAACATGTCCACTACTTTCTCCTTTTGTCCATAATCTTTTTTTACTTCGGCTATAAAAAGTGACCAACTTAGTTTCTAATGTTTTGTTATAAGCGTCCTCATTCATATAGCCAAGCATTAATACTTTATTTGTTAAAGCATCTTGAATTATTGCAGGAATTAATCCGTCAAGTTTTTGAAAGTCTATTGTCATCATGTAATTATTTTTTCTGACCTTCATTTTAAAGGCGTATTGGAATTTGATTTTTAATTAATTCTTTTTTTAGTGTAGGGATGTTAATTGTTCCAAAGTGAAAAACACTAGCTGCAAGAGCAGCGTCTACTTTTCCTTTTAGAAATGCATCTGAAAAATGAGATATTGTTCCTGCTCCTCCAGAAGCGATGATTGGTATGTTCACGATTTCAGATAATTTCGAAAGGGCTTCATTAGCAAACCCAGATTTTGTACCATCGTGGTTCATAGAGGTAAATAATATTTCGCCAGCACCTCTTTCTTCAATTTCTTTTGCCCAATCAAATAAATTAATGCTAGTTGGAATTGTCCCTCCAGCCAGATGAACTAACCAATCTCCATTGATTTCTTTGGCATCAATAGCTACGACAATACACTGTTTGCCAAATTTTTTTGACAATTCATTAATTAAATTAGGTCTTTTAACAGCACTCGAGTTGATAGCAACTTTATCGGCACCACAATGCAATAAATCATCTACATCTGCAGTAGAAGAAATCCCTCCACCAACTGTAAATGGGATATTTATATGTTCCGCTATTTTTAAAACCAAGTCTTGAATGGTTTTTCTGTTTTCTAAAGTGGCAGCTATATCCAGAAATACTAATTCGTCTGCACCAAGCTGTGCATATGCTTTAGCAAGTTCAACAGGATCTCCAGCATCGCGTAGGTCTACAAAATTTACTCCTTTTACTGTTCTACCATTTTTTATATCTAAGCAAGGGATGATTCGTTTTGACAACATAATTATTACGCTAAGGTTTCTAAATCTTTTAAATTAATGCGTCCTTCATAAATCGCCTTTCCAATAATGACAGCCTCACAGCCTATATCTTCTAATTTATTAATCTCTTCAATTGAAGTTACACCACCAGAAGCTATCAATTTAACAGACTTTGTTTCGTTTAAAATGCGTTGATATAAATTAAATGAAGGTCCTTCAAGCATTCCATCTTTAGAAATATCAGTGCATATAACATAAGAAATACCCTTATCCACATAGCTTTTTATGAATGGAATCACATCCAAACTACTTTGTTCTTGCCAGCCTTGTACTGCAATTTTTTCAGAGTTACAATCTGCACCTAGGATGATTTTAGTATTGCCATATTTGGATATCCAACTTTCGAACACAGCAGAGTTTTTAACTGCAATACTACCACCTGTGATTTGTTTAGCACCAGAATTAAATGCGATCTGTAAATCGTCATCAGATTTAATACCTCCACCAAAATCAATTTTTAAATTTGTCTTCCCTGCTATTTTTTCAAGGATCTTATAATTGACAATATGCTGCGCTTTTGCTCCATCTAAATCGACAAGATGTAAGTATTGAATTCCGACATCTTCAAATGCTTTTGCTACTTCAAGCGGATTTTCATTGTAAATGGTTTTCTTCATATAATCGCCTTTTGTAAGTCTTACACATTTGCCATCTATAATATCTATTGCTGGAATGATTCTCATAATTCTATAAAGTTTTTTAAAAGTTGTGCGCCTACTGCTCCACTTTTTTCTGGGTGAAACTGTACGCCATAAAAATTATCTTTTTGTAATGCCGAAGCATATACGTGTCCATAGTTAGTATTTGCAATCGCTTCTTTATTGTTTTCAGCATAAAAACTATGCACAGAATACATATATGCTTGATCACTAATATTTGAAAATAGTTTAGAGTTTAAATTGTAAATGGTATTCCATCCTATTTGTGGCACTTTTAAGCCTGACGAAAATTGTTTGACTTCCGTATGGAATATACCCAAACCTTTAGTGTTACCTTCCTCAGATGATTGACACATTAATTGCATTCCTAAACAAATACCTAAAATGGGTTGCTTTAGGTTTGGAATTAATTGATCTAAATTGTTTGTTTGAAGCATTTGCATAGCAAAACTTGCTTCGCCAACACCAGGAAATATAATTTTATCAGCCTGAACGATTTCATTAATTTCTTTGGAAAGTTTAGCCTCAATACCAAGTCGTTTAAAAGCAAACTGAATGCTTTTAATATTTCCAACTCCATAGTCTATAATAATTAAGTTCATTATAAAAGTCCTTTTGTTGAAGGTAATACCATAGTTGTCATATCTTGCTTTACAGCCATTTTTATTGCTTTACCAAAAGCTTTAAAGATAGCTTCGATTTTATGGTGTTCGTTTACACCTTCGGCTTTAATGTTTAAATTACATTTGGCTCCATCTGTAAATGATTTGAAAAAGTGAAAAAACATTTCAGTAGGCATTTTTCCAATCATTTCACGTTTAAATTCAGCATCCCATACTAACCAATTTCGCCCGCCGAAATCAATTGCTACTTGAGCAAGACAATCATCCATTGGTAAGGTAAAACCATAGCGTTCAATGCCAAGTTTGTCACCAAGTGCAGTAGCAAATACTTCTCCCAGCGAAATTGCTGTGTCTTCTATGGTGTGATGCTCGTCTACTGCTAAATCTCCATCAACATTAATATTTAAATCAACCTGGCCATGACGTGCTATTTGATCGAGCATATGATTAAAAAAGGCAATTCCTGTGTTAATATTACTTTGTCCAGAACCGTCAAGATTTAATTCAATTTGTATCTGAGTTTCGTTAGTTTGTCTTGAAATTTGACTTGTTCTGGTGGTGCTTTTTAAGAAATTGTAAATGGACTCCCAATTGTTTGTTTCAAGTGCAATAAAAGAGTCTAGTTTATCTTTTTGAGTAGTAATTTCTTCGATACCTAAATAAGTTTGATCATTTATAAAAATACCTTTAGCTCCTAAATTTTTTGCCAATTCTATATCAGTCAAGCGATCACCAATAACATAGGACTCTTCTAAATCATATTCAGAAGATTTATATTTTGTGAGTAAACCTGTATTTGGTTTTCTTGTTAAAGCATTTTCACTAGCAAAGGTTCTATCGATGATTTGTTCTGAAAATTCTACGCCTTCATTTTCAAAAGTTTGTATTATAAAATTATGAACTGGCCAAAATGTAGCTTCGGGAAATGAATCTGTTCCTAGTCCGTCCTGATTCGTAACTAAAACCAACTCAAAATCTAATTCTTTTGAAATTTTTGATAGATACTGAAAGACGTTTGGATAGAATTCTAATTTTTCAAATGCGTCAACTTGCTCATCGTAAGGTTCCTTTATCAAAGTCCCATCTCTGTCTATAAATAAAACACGTTTCATAAGTTTTCTAATCGTTTTAAAGTTTGGATAAGTTTGATGTTTTCTAATTGAGTACCAACCGTAATTCTTAAGCAGTTATCACACAAATATTCATTTGATCTATTTCGTACTACAATTCCATTTTCAAGAAGTTGCACATATCTGTAATTTGCTCGATCTACTTTAACTAAAATAAAATTGGTGTCTGAAGCAAAGCAATGTTGTATGAATGAAATCTCATTTAATTGTTGAAAAAGCCAGTTTCGCTGATTAATAATGGATTTTATTTCGTCTTGAACGTGTTCCATTTGGTCTAAACGATTTAACGCTTTGGTCTGCGAAAGTGAATTAATATTATAAGGTGGCTTTATGCTATTAAGGACTTTTATTATGTATTCTGAAGCAAAACAGAGTCCGATTCTTATTCCAGCTAAACCGTAAGCTTTTGAAAGGGTTTGCGTTATGATGAGATTCGGAAATTCTTCAAGTCTACTCAACCAACTTTCTTGAGCCGAAAAATCGATATAAGCTTCATCAAGTACGACAAGACCTTCAAATTCAGAAATTAGTTTTTCAACTTCAGTTGTGTTAAAACTATTTCCTGTTGGATTATTTGGTAAGCAAAGCAAAAGTAACTTCGTCGTTTCATCTTGCATTTTTAAAATAGAATCTACATTTAATTCAAACCTTTCATTTAATGGTGTCTTTAAAACTTTCACTGCGTTAAGATTAGCCAAAACCTCATACATACCATATGTCGGTGGCACAAGAATGACTTTGTCAGTATAGGGTTCGCAAAAGGCTCTAAAAATTAAATCTAAGACTTCGTCGCTACCATTTCCTAAGAGTAAATTTTTAGGAGATTGCCCTTTAATGTCTGAAATTTTTTGTTTTAGTTTAAGCTGTATCGGATCAGGATAGCGATTGGTTGACGTTTCATAAGGATTCTCATTTGCATCAAGAAATACCATACTTGAACTATTCAACTTAAATTCATCTCTAGCTGATGAATAAGGTTGCATAGATTTTATATTTGATCGCAACAAGCGGTCTATTGAAATATCGATTTTCATCTTACTTACGTTTTAAATTAATATCAGCTAAGCGCATACTAACTGCATTTTTATGAGCTTGTAAGCCTTCCGCTTCAGCCATTACCTCTATTGCATTTCCAATATTTACCAAGCCTTGCTCAGAAATTTCTTGAAACGTGATACTTTTAGAAAAGCTATCTAAATTAACTCCTGAATATGCCTTACTATAACCATTTGTTGGAAGTGTATGGTTGGTTCCTGAAGCATAATCTCCAGCGCTTTCTGGACTAAAATTACCAATGAATACCGAGCCAGCGTTAACGACATTTGTGGCATAAAAATCATTCTCACTAGTACATAATATCAGGTGTTCTGGTGCGTATGCATTTATAAAATCTAAGGTGTCTGTTTTAGAATTGAAACTAATGAACCTAGACTTATCCATTACTTTCTTAGCAATAGTTTGTCTGGGTAGCGCAACTAGTTGTCTCTCGACCTCTTGTTTAACCGTTTCCATAAACTGTTTTGAATTAGCTACTAATATCACCTGACTATCTGTACCATGTTCTGCCTGACTCAATAAATCAGCAGCAATGTATTGAGCCTTTGATGTTTCGTCTGCCACAATTAATAATTCACTTGGTCCAGCAGGCATATCTATGGCAACACCAAACTTAGTAGCTATCTGTTTAGCAGTAGTAACAAATTGATTACCAGGACCAAAAATTTTGTTCACTTTTGGTATGCTTTCAGTTCCAAAAGTTAAACCTGCAATAGCTTGAATACCACCTACTTTGAAGATCTTTGAAATTCCACACAATTGTGCAGTGTATAAAACTTCATCTGGTATATTTCCACTTTTATTTGGTGGTGAGCACAATACAATTTCTGAAACACCTGCAATTTGAGCTGGTATGGCTAACATTAAAACTGTAGAAAAAAGTGGTGCAGTTCCTCCTGGAATGTAAAGACCAACTTTTTGAATTGCTCTTTTTTCTTGCCAACAAACAACACCTTGAGTTGTAGTAACCTTTATACAATCAGTCTTTTGAGCTTCATGGAATGCTGTTATATTAGCTTTTGCAAGCTGAATGGCAGATTTTAAATCATTTAATATCGCTGAACTAGCACGATCAATTTCTTCAGGAGTAACCTTAATTTGTTTTACAGTGACATCATCAAATGTTTCGGTGTAAGCTTTTATTGAAGCATCACCTCTTTGTCTCACCTCTGAAAATATTTCATTGACAGTCATTTCAATATTTTCGAACGTTTGTGTTGGTCTTCTTAACAAGTCTGACCAATCATTTCTATTTGGATTTATTGCGAATTTCATTAGGACACCATGTTTTCAATTGGACATACAAGAATGCCTTCTGCACCAAGTTCTTTTAATTCATCCAGAACTTCCCAGAATTCATTTTTATTAATTACAGAATGAAGCGAACTCCAACCCTCTTTTGCGAGAGGCAAAATGGTAGGACTATTCATTCCTGGTAATAGCTTACTTATAGAATCTAGCTTGTTATTTGGAGCATTTAGAAGTACATATTTGTTTTGCTTCGCCTTTAAAACTGATTGCAATCGAAATTGTAATCGCGCTAGAATTTCAGAAGTTTCTATCGAAATTTTAGGAGAAACGGCAAGCACAGCTTGTGATTGCATTAGTACTTGGACTTCTTTCAATCCGTTTTTAAAAAGCGTACTTCCACTAGAAACAATGTCAACAATAGCATCTGCAAGTCCAATATTTGGAGCAATCTCAACAGAACCATTAATGACGTGTATGTTTGCCTCAATATTATTTCTATTTAAAAATTGGTTAACAGTATACGGATACGAAGTTGCTATTCGTTTCCCGTTTAAGTCATTTAACGAATTGAAAGTTTCAGCCTTTGGAATCGCTACTGAAACTCTACATTTTGAAAATCCTAATTTTTCAATGGCACTAATACCATTTCCTTTTTCAGCAATTATATTCTCACCAATTATAGCAGCATCAACAACACCATCTTTTAAATATTGAGGAATATCGCCATTTCTAAGATATAATACTTCTAATGGAAAGTTTTGAGCTGAAGCTTTTAGTTGGTCTCTACCATTTTCTACAGCTATTCCAACAGCCTTCAAGAGCAACATTGAGTCCTCATATAAACGTCCTGATTTTTGAATAGCAATTTTTAATTTACTCATAAGAAATTACCTTTTAGGTTATTAAACTTAATTTTGTGTTTGAGTAAATCTTTAGGATGAATTCACCTTAGAAAAAGGCAGAAAAAAAACCGTCTGATATACTCAAACGGTTTTTAAATATGTTGAATTTATTCAATACATTCTCATCTCGCCTGAGTGCCAGAGTGAAAATGATGATGTTGTTGTTGAATAAATGTCATGTCTTGTTTTGTTTGAACAAATTTTGCAAAATAAAATTTATAAATCCAAATTTAGTGTTATTAAAATTATGTTAACTGCTTATTGATTCCCTAAAATAATAGGCATTCCAGAATCACCAGAACCAATGATAACGACTTTACTATTAGGCGATTCAGCTAACTTGTTTGTAGCTTCAATCCCTTTGTCTTGCAAAATTTTATCGGTTAGTGAAGCACTTAAAATTTTATTTGCATCAGCTTTACCTTGCGCTTCAATACGTTGACGCTCGGCTTCTTTTTGAGCAGTAACCAATCTAAATTCATACTCTAAAGATTCTTGTTCTTGCTTTAATTTACGCTCGATTGCTTCCTTAATTGTAGGAGGCAGTGTTACATCTCTCACTAAAATTTCATCAAGAATGATATACTGATCATCAACTATTTTTTTGGTTTCTTCAAAAATTTCCTTCTGAATAGCATCACGCTTGCTCGAATATAATTGTTCTGGAGTATAGCGACCTACTACACTTCTTGCTGCAGAACGAATGGTAGGAAGAATAATTCTGTTTAGGTAATTATCTCCAATTTCCTGATGCAGTTTTCCAAGATTGCTAATGTCTGGTTTATACCAAGCAGAAGCATCTAATTGAATGTCTAATCCGTTAGACGATAATACTTTCATTTTTTCAAAAATCTCTTGACGACGTACCTCGTAAATGTAGACTTTGTTCCAAGGCGCAATAATATGAAAGCCTTCTCCAAGGGCTGGCTCATCTGTTACTACACCACCTCCAAATGTTTTGTATAAAACTCCTGCTTCACCAGAACCGATCGTTACGGCAGACTTAGCTAAAAGGATGACTAAAACTATTGCAATAAATACGACAGGTAGTGCGATTTTGGGTAATTTTTCCATTGTTATTATAATTAAATTAGTCCGTTATATTTTCTAATGAACCACTCTAAAGAAAGGCTCAAAGCTATAAGTGCTAGCAAATATTTCCAATCTATCAAAGGTACAACTTTTTTACTGCTCTTTTGAATAGTTGCAAATCTAGAATCATCTAATAAGTCAGATATTAAAGTATTGGTATTATCAATAAAGTACGAGGTTCCTTCAGTATTCGTAGCCAAATTTTGAAGCTTTTCAACATTGGCATTTAAAAACTGTTGTTCTACATTGTAGTCCAAAATTTTGATATCTCCAGACCTTGCAATATTGCCTTCAGATGTAGAAACTGTAAAACTGTATTCACCAGCTTCCAATCCGCTTAAGTCAACTTGATAGTTCGTGTTTTTAAGCACAAATGGATAGGTCGTTCTTTGATTAGTATCTTTATTTGTTAGGATGATGTTCAAATTGGCATTTGCATCAAACTCATAGTTTTTATTGAAATATTGTGCTGTTAGTTTTACATTTTCATTTCCATTGTAAAACGATTCATAATTGACATTCAATCGAGAGCGTCGCTTTTTTGAACTTAAATACTGTACTAACTTTCCTATGAAATTATCAAATGTGTGAAACGACTTTTCATTTAAATAACTCTGAGCACGCCATTTCCAAATGCCTTCGCCCAAAAGCAAAGCCTCTCTTCTATCATTATTTTCAAAAGTTGCTAAAAGTGGTTCTTCAAGTTGCGTACTATTAATTGTTTTAAATAAAATGGTTTCAAAAGGAATCGAAAAGCTAGTATCACCAAAATCAGCGTTAAGTGGTGGAAACGTTTCAAAATCTAGATCATCTACGATAAATGTACTGTAGTTTTGATTAAGATTGGCTTGAAAATTTTCTTCCTGATTGGTGATGTTTTGCTTATAGTTATTCTGAAGCTGATTTAGCAAAGACCAGTTGGTTTTAGTACCAGTGATGAGCCATTTATTCAATTTAAGTCGGTCAATCTCCTCAAATAATGACCTAAAGTTATTGGTTGGTTGATATATAATAACCAATTGAAAATCTTCAGATTGTGATAAAAACTCATTAACAGTTAATAGCTTTGCAGTACGTTGTTCATTACTTTCTATTGCCTTTTTTAAAGCACCTAAGTCAGGATGAATCATATCGGAAACAATAGCGACATTTGTCTTTTGATCAATGACTTCAACGGCAAAATTCTTAACATTATTGACCTTATTTTTTTCGTTATCTAACGGAATAATTTCAGCTTTATAACTTTTGACTCCAACACTATTAGCAGGTAAGGTTGCTTCAATAATATGCGATGTTTTAGTAGCACTAAATTCTAAAGGTTTTGAAAATACTGTCGTTGCTCCTGAACTAATCTTTAATAGCGAATTAACCGTAGTATTTCCATTATAAGTTAGAATGATTTCAACAGGAAACTTATTCTTCAAATATGCATACCTGTTGACATTTAACTGCTGAATTTTTAAATCGGTATACTTAATCGTATCTCCCAAAATAATTGGCATTACAGCCTGTTTGTATTTACGATTTGAAAATTCATAATCATTTCCGTAGGTCTGATTTCCATCAGAAATCAATAGCGTTGGTGATACAGAATTGTTATAAACTTCAGACAAACGCTGAAATACTTCAGAAATATTAGATTGCGATTCATTAAAATCTAAAGAATCTTTAGCTTCTACTGAGCTTCCGAAGGTATAGTATTCAAGATTAAAGCGTTCATTGAGCGCTTCATGTGTACGCAAAGTTTCGATAAGATTGGTTACTTTAGCATTCTGATTCAAATACGAAACAGATTCAGAATTATCAACAGCTAGAATTAAGTTTGGCTTTTCGTTGTAATAGGAAACTGTATCAAATTTCGGATTAATAAGTAATAACAACACAGAAAAAATAGTAGTAAATCTTAAAAACGTTAGTAACCAATATAAAGGTGTTCGCTTTTTTGATTTAAAGATATACTGAAAAAGCGCTAATACTAGCGCTAATATTCCAGATATAATGATGTATGTTAGTGTGTCTGTTTGCAATTAATCCTCTACAAATTAAGTCAACATGCCGCCATCTACATTTAAGGTCTGACCTGTAACATAAGCACTCATGTCACTAGCCAAAAATACGCAAGCATTGGCAATATCTTTAGGAGTTCCACCACGTTTTAATGGAATAGCATTACGCCAACCTTTAACTGTTTCTTCATCTAACTTGGCTGTCATTTCGGTTTCAATAAAACCAGGAGCAATAACATTACTTCTAATATTTCTAGACCCTAATTCTAAGGCTACAGATTTTGAAAATCCTATAATACCAGCCTTTGAAGCTGCATAATTGGTTTGTCCAGCATTACCTTTAACACCAACAACCGAGCTCATATTAATAATAGACCCTTTGCGTTGTTTCAGCATTGTACGCTGAACAGCTTTAGTCATATTAAAAACCGATTTTAGATTGACCTCAATGACCTTATCAAAATCTTCTTCTCCCATGCGCATAAGCAGATTATCTTTGGTAATTCC
Source organism: Bacteroidia bacterium (assembly GCA_030430385.1). Classification (GTDB taxonomy): domain Bacteria; phylum Bacteroidota; class Bacteroidia; order Flavobacteriales; family Flavobacteriaceae; genus Psychroserpens. The sequence continues at coordinate 1,845 of JAUIFO010000004.1, read as the reverse complement.
AGCATTGTTCACTAAAATATCAATACTGCCAAATTCTGCAAGAACATCTTCGGCAAGTTGTTGAGCCTCTTCAAAACTAGCAGCATTACTTTGATAGCCTTTGGCTTTAACGCCAAGTGCGTTCAATTCATTTTCTAAGGCTTTAGCAGCATCAACCGACGAACTATAAGTAAAGGCAACATTTGCACCTTGTTCAGCAAAAACTTGAGCAATTCCTTTTCCAATTCCACGACTTGCACCAGTGATAATTGCTGTTTTTCCTTCTAATAATTTCATGTGTAATTGTATTATTTAAGTTGGTATTCAAATATAGGAAATTGAAGTTGTACCCAATAGAATTTCAGTAAATTTTATCATTTAATTATGACCGTTATTATTATGATTACAATTCAGTATTTTTGGAACTAATGATGTTTTCAAAATCACAATTACAAAACTATTATGAAGGATATCTTCAAACGAAGCTGTTGTGGAATCCACAAACAACGTTTTGTGGTTTGCATCAATTCCAAATCGATACTGAATCACAACTATATAGGCACCCTAAAGTTAGATTACGCTTAGGACAATTAGCAGAACAGTTCGTCTTCAATCAATTAGAGACTCTACCATCTTGTGATTTGCTTGCTGAGAACATTCAAATACAACATCACAAGCAAACTTTGGGTGAATTAGACGCGATTCTTAAATATAAAGCACACTCATACCATCTTGAAATTGTGTATAAGTTTTACCTCTATGATGAAACCTTAGGAACTCAAGAGGTCGACCGATGGATTGGTCCGAATCGAAATGACAGTCTTCTTCAAAAAATCAACAAGCTTAAAAACAAACAGTTACCTCTGCTCTATTCTATTCCAAGCAAAATTGCATTACAGCATTTGAATCTCGATTTTGAAACCATAAGACAAGTCGTTAACTACAAAGCGCAATTATATATTCCATATCAAAAATCTATAACCTTTGAAACAATAAACAAAAATTGTGTTGAAGGGTTTTACATTAAACGCAATCAAATCGCTTTATTTTCAGATAGTGAGTTTTATATTCCAAATAAGCTGGAATGGTTTTTAAAATCGCATGCTAATGTAGATTGGTGCTCTTATTCTCATTTTATCAAGGAGTCGGAATCCTACTTGTCATCCAAGAAATCGCCTTTGATCTGGATAAAAACTTCAGAAAACCACATTTGTAAATGCTTTTTAGTTTGGTGGTGATTTCGTTAATAACTCTGAATAATTCTCTTTCTGAAAACACATACATTTTGCTATTTTGCATTTCTGAAATTTATTAAAATAAGAAATGAAGGTTTGTATCGCTGAAAAACCAAGTGTTGCTAGAGAAATTGCCCAAGTGCTTGGCGCAACTACCAAACACGATGGTTATTTTGAAGGCAATGGCTATGCAGTAACCTATACGTTTGGGCATTTGTGCACACTTATGGAGCCAATAGATTACAAACCGTATTGGAAAAGTTGGGATTTAAACAACTTACCAATGCTGCCTGAAAAGTTTAAAACAAAAGTCGTTAGCAACACAGGCATCAAAAAGCAATTTCAGATTGTAAAATCATTATTTGATAAAGCCGATGTTGTGATCAATTGTGGTGATGCTGGTCAAGAAGGTGAACTCATTCAGCGTTGGGTTTTAGATCAAGCCAATTATAAAGGTAATGTTCAACGATTATGGATTTCTTCCTTAACAACAGAAGCTATAAAAGAAGGCTTTGAAAATCTCAAAAATGCTGAAGCTTATGATAATCTTTATTACGCAGGATTTTCACGAGCTATTGGAGATTGGTTACTTGGAATCAATGCTACAAGGTTGTATACCGTTAAACATGGA
>JAUIFO010000029.1 GCA_030430385.1 Bacteroidia bacterium | reverse complement strand
GGATTCACATCTGGGTTAATGATAGCCATAAACTTGACGTTGCTAGAAGATTGCATAAACAATTTTTCACTAACAACCTGTTCGGTTAATTCCTTAATGATTTGCATCATGCAAACACCTGGAGTCACTGGATTTCCAGGAAAATGTCCTTTAAAGATCTCATGATCTTTGTTAATGGTGATATTGGCTGTTGCAATACTTTCTGCAATATCCAAATTATTAACCGTGTAAAAATTCTCTAGTAGCATTACCAAGTAAATTTATAATAAACACCCAATTGGATTACACCATTTAAAAGATTGTTGCCGTCATAATAATCGCCATCGCTTTCAGCATAGTAATAATCGTTTCCAATGTAATAAGAACCATCGTAGTCTTCTCTTACATCAATTAAGCCTTGCTTATATCGAGCTTCAATACCGAGACCAAATGGAAATTCATAGCCAATTCCTCCAAATAAGGAGAAATCAACTGGAGTGATATCGGCGCCATCATCTTCTACATTTACTTCAATACTTGGTCCGATTATAAAATGCAATCCAACACCTGGAATGATAAAAAACTTGTTTGCTATCCCAATACCAACATAGTGAATGTTTAAGTCACTAGATCCAGGTTCTATAACTGGATTACCATAATAATCATAGTAGATTATACGATTGTTTTGAGAAATTCCCTGATTGTTATAAGTTCCTTCTACTTGCAAAGCATAAAATCTAGAAAATTGAATGTTTACAAAACTGGCAGCGCTTAAACCAAGCTTTCTGTCGGCTTGTTCAACATTAGAAATGCTAGAAGAGTTTAGTCCAAGCCTAACACCTGGTCTTACTTTTATTTGAGAGAAGGTTGCTATTGTAGTCATTGCAACCACAACAAATAGCATGAGTTTTTTCATTTTAATTAATTGATTTAAGGGTTATTTTAAGTTTGATATTATAATGTTCAATGACAATCTTATCTGCAATACTATCATTTATATTTGAAAAGATAAAGGATACTTTTTCTTTTGTGCCTTTTACGCGGTTAATTTTAACAAGTTTCGGACGGTCATAAAAGTAAAAATGCTTCTTGTTGTATAATACAGTTTCATAAACATCTACCTTGTCATTTTGATATTGACTTTCGGTTATAAGACTTTCGGTTATTAAAGTTTTAAAATCTTGTTTTAGAATTTTAATCAGCAACCCCTTGTCAAAGTCATCAACAATGTAGTTGACCTTAAAGTCGTTTTCAGTAAAAGAAAAATCAAAAAGTTTATTGCCCATTTCTGTAGTAAAAGCTACCCGATGATTGTGGTCGCTAATTTTTTTGATAATTAAGAGGCCGCCGAATTGGTTATCGTAAATCTCAATTTTGGACTTGTAAACATAATCAATTTCACTATTAGAAAAATAGGGGTTTACAAGAGTTGTTTGGGATGTGTTATCCAATTGAAAGCCTTCTTTTTTAGGGTATGAACCACAGCTAAAAATTAACAGGAAGCAACTAATTAGAAAAAATCGCATCATCAATAGGA
>JAUIFO010000003.1 GCA_030430385.1 Bacteroidia bacterium | reverse complement strand
TCCAACGGGAGAGGGTTGGAATGGAAGTTATAATGGTAGTCCAATGCCAACGAGTGATTATTGGTTTGTGGTAGAATACAATGAACCAAACACTGGAGAGCGAAAAGAATTTAAAGCCCACTTTACCTTGAAACGCTAATCATCGTTTTTTAAAAACTCATATTCTCGTTCCACTTTACATATTCTAACTTTGTACCAATCGTACCAAACTTCTTTTCCCTTGTGTTGTGCGATTAAATGTTCAGATTGTCGCTTCCACTGTTTGATAGCTTCTAAACTTTCCCAGTAACTTAAAGTAATACCAGTACGTTCTCTTGCACTTTCTATGCCTAAAAACCCAGATTGATTTTTTGCGAGGGCTTCCATTTTAGAAGCCATTTCTTGATAACCTTCATTGTTTTCAGAAAGCAAAGAAGTAAAAATCACTGCATAATAATTCGGATTACCATTCATAGGTTTTAATTTAATGATGTATAAATTTCAGAATAATTATTTAATTACTTCAATCCAGAATCCTTTATTTCTCACTAAAAAATCATTGTCATACATTGCTTCTACTTGTGTTCCCGGAAGATAATATCGTCCTAAATAGGAGGCATTTAACATCACGCTGAATGTTTTAGAGCTACGGTTATTACCTTTTCTTTTCAGATCGAAATAAAAATTAATACGATCGTCTCTAATATCTGTATATCGAGCAGAATTCGTAGTTGTATTTCCATATGCGGTAAAGCGTGTATTAACAATTTCCCATCCAGAAGGAAATATTTGTGTTAGTGCTATATCATTTACATCCTTAGTACTAGTATTGTAAACAGTAATTTTAGCTACAAAATCCTGACCTTGTTGAAGTTTAGATACATGTATTGGGTTCCCTTTTAGATCACGATATTCTAACAAAACATCAAGACCGCGTTTCTCAGCTAGTTCTTTGCCAAGAGGTAATTTACCTGAGTTGAGCACACGAACAAAGACTAAATTACTGTCTTTGTTTTTAACAGTAAGCGTATTTAGTCCATCTTGAATGTTAAGGTCTCTTTGTGCAATACTGCTTTTAGTATTTATAGTTTCATTAGTACCATTTATATGATATTCTAAATTCATATTTTTTCCACCATTAGCATTCACAAGTTTAGCCATTGCAAGCAAGCTATATGCAGTAGTTTGGGTACTCATCCAATTATCGCTTGAGAGTGCATTAGCAATTTGTTTAGCAAGAGTTTTTAATTGCGTGTCTTTGGTCAATACCATAGTTTCTAAGGCCATAGCTCTATTTCTGTCTACAGAACCATAAGTATAATAATCATCGTAAGCTTCAAAATTGATATTAGCAATTCTTGAAAGCTTTTCACTTGCTTCTTTTTGACCTGCAAGTGCGTATGCAGCAGCCAGACGCCATTTAGCTTCGTTAGAGATTTCTTCAAACTCACGAAGTCTATTCATTGAGGCTAAGTCAGGACTTCCAGCTAAAGCCAATGTATAGAGTCTGTAAGCTTGTGCTAGATCAGAATTATAATGTCTATAACTTGGTCTCCAATCACGTGCTGCCTTCTTTTGATATTTCAACCAATTCGATTTAAATGTTAATGGCAACACATAACCTTTTTTTTCTGCTTCAATCATAAAATGACCAGCATAACTCGTTCCCCAATCATTTGCGGCATGTTCTCCAGACCAATAGCTGAGTCCACCATGAGATTTTTGAAAGTTGCCTAAACGCTTAATGCCTTGTTCTATATTGGCTTGAATACTTTGTTTTTTATCATATTTTAAATCGAAGATATCGCTTAAGAATAGCTGCGGAAACACACTTGAAGTGGTTTGCTCAACACACCCATGCGGATAACGAATCAAGTATTGTAATCGTTTTGAAAAATCCATTGGAGGCAAGGTTGAAAATTCAACTGAAGCGGTATTTGAACCAGGCACACCAAAGGTTGAAAAGTTTATACTTTGATTTGCATTTGCAGTTAATTCCATCGTCTCAAATTGCGATGTCAATGGATTTGGATTAATAACGTCTAGCGCTACTTTATATGTTGAAGTTTCTCCATGTCCACTAGCAATGACTTCGACGGTATTAATCCCTTTAGCCTTACTCACATCTAATTCAAAATAAGCCATTTGCTCATCAGGTTTAGAAAAAGAAAGTTGTTTGGCCGCATTACCGACAACAGAAATCCCATCACTTAAATTAAGCTTTAAATTTACCTGCTTCATTTTTGGTTCCATAGCAAATACAGTTACAGGCAGGGTCACTTTTTCACCTGGACTTAATTTTCGAGGTAAAGTTGCTAAAACCATTAATGGTTTTTTGACTTCAACAGATTTGTCAGTGCTTCCGTAAGCTTCCGTTGTGTTATTGCCTGCTACAACCATTGTTCTTACGGCTCCAATGTAATTTGGCATTTTTAATTTATGAGAAGCTCTACCTCCTGGTTCTAATTCAAAAGGGCCTAAAAAGGTTACAACAGGTTTGAAACGGTTTGCTTTTTTGTTTTTTCCTTTGGCTGCATTTCCATCACCACCAATTGCAAATACTTGATCAATACTTCCTGAATAAGCACCAATCACATGATCAAATATATCCCAAGTCTTTACTCCAAGTGCTTCTCGTGTGTAAAATTCGTCCCAAGCGTTAGGTGTTTTAAAACGGGTTAAATCCAATAAACCTTCTTCTACCATAGCAATGGTATAGGTCATTGATTTGTTGTTTTTTTCAGAAACAAAGACTTCAAACTCTTGTTCAGGACGCAGCACACTTGCCATACGAAGCTCAGGTTCTAAAATCGTTTTAGGGTCTTCAACCAGAATAGGAATCACACCATACAAACGAAGCGGTAAATCATTACTAGTAATAGCATGTGGTTGTAATAATGAAATATTTACAAATACATTTGGCGCCATTTCTGAAGTGATCGGAATTTGAACTGAAGTCTCTCCCGAAGTAGTTTTAACCCATTTGTGTTCAATGACATCAGATCCATTTTCAATACTTATCAACGCACGACCTTCTTCTCCAGAAGGAAATGTTATAGTTGCTGTTTCACCAACATTGTAAGATGTTTTATCTGAAGTAAATACCAACATTTTTGCTGCTTCTTTATCAGCACCTGAGGAGAAACCAGACCAGTCTTTATAAAAATACGCAGTTCGTCCAGTGGCATGACCACTTACTGGATCATAAACTCTTATAAGGTAACGACCACGTTGTTCTTCAGGGATTTTTATGTCAAAAGATGTTTTTCCATTGCTACCTGTTGTAATGTGTTGTTCCAAAACAGGTCTGTGATAACTACTGGATACATAGTTTGATAAATTGTCATAAGATGAATTCCACCACCAACGCCATTCTATTTTATAGACCTTAACCTCAAGCGAATCTCGTTTTACAGGACGTCCATTTTTATCAACAGTTGCGATCTCAAACCTGTGTGTCGAATTTGTAGTGTAAGACCCATAATAGTGTCCTTCAGGTGAACGTAAACCTACATAAGAATCATAAGGAGAGACGACCTTGGTAAACGCGTCTAATGAAAAATTGCCTCCATTTTCAAAAGCACGAACTAAAAATTGACCTTGTAGCATGCCTGGCGCATTTTTACCAATATCTAAATTAGTTGTTAGTGTTGCTTTTCCGTTCTCGTCTAATGTGTCTTCAAACACATTTAATTCTTCACTATTGAATTTTTTGGTAGGATCCCTAAAAATGTATCCTTTGTAATTTTCAAAGCCAGTATATGTAGTACTGAACTTCGCTTTGATCTCTGCTTTGATATTTTTAGCTGGAGCACCATGAAGCCACTTTACATCTAATGTTCCGTTTAGCGGTTTATTATTTGAAAGAATAGCATCTTCAAAATCAATTTTAATTTTGAGTCGGTTAGGTTTTACCGTTTCAACTTTTAAAGCCTTATAAAATTGCGCACCACCAACAGAAACTTTAGCGTTATAGTTTCCTGTTGTTCCTTCAGAAACGGTAGGAACAATGAACTTATAAAAATTATTAACATGATTTGAGGTAATATTTCTGTACACGAGTTTACCATTAGGATCTGTGACTTCAAGTTTTACAGGATGACCTTTTGGAAGCGGATTGGTCTTGTCATTCAACATAAATGTTAGAAATAAAGAATCTCCTGGCCGCCAAACACCTCGTTCGCCATAAATATAACCTTTGAGTCCGCGTTGTAATCGCTTTCCAGATACATCAAATTTACTTAGGGATAAGGAGTTTCCATCTGTAAGTCGCATATAACTTGTATGTTTTCCTTTTGAAACAATAGCAAAACTTGCAAACTTATTAGCTTCAATTGTTGCCAAGCCTTCGCTATTTGTAGTTACAGAACCGATTTCTTGCTGTTGGTAGTTATACAGTGTGACTGTCGCTCCAGATTCAGGGTTGGTATTTAAAATATTAGTAACCGCAAAGTAATAGCTTTGGTCAGCACCTTGCTTTGCAATAACACCTAGATTTGACGCGATGACATTTTGCGCGACAATTTTACTATCGTTATAATACGCATCATGACAAGGGTTTTCACGTTGCCTCCAATTATACACGTAGTTTCTATATCTGTACGCACGATTATCCCAATAAGCTTCCTCTCTTAAGTCGTCATCTTGTGTATCTGAATTTGCGTAATAATCGTCATAGTAAATATCTTCTTCATAATAATCTTCGTAAGCATCCTCATTATCAATTTCTGAATCAGAATTCGCCTCACAATTGTATAGTGAATAGCGCTTATTGTAGCTTAATTCTACGCGATAGATCGCTCCTGGATCTGCTTTAAAGAATTTAGATAGATCAATACTATAGGCTTTCCATTTCCCTGAATTTTCTGAAGCTGTTTGTAATTGAATTGTCTGTTTTGCAATTCTGCGACCAACGCGTTTTATTTCATTTTGATTATGACTGTTCATTGGATTATCCTGAAGAAATTGAAGGACATTGTCTTCAAATATTTTGATAACCCTAACATCAACAGCACTGAGGTTTACAGCTTCAAAATTGAATTTTAAATCGTTTGAATTCGGTAAAATAGTACCATTACTAATAAGACGTATATACGGCTTTAGCTCTTCAAAAGAGATGATTTCAGAAAAAGGATGTTTTAATTTATAACCATCTGTATTGGTGATCCCTTGAAAAACATCGACCTGTATGTCGCCAACCAATTTGCTTTCAGGATACACCTTTAAGACATTGCCATCTACACTGTACTTTGGGGTTTTAGTATTTTGAATACTTACCAAACCATCAAAGTTTTGTTGTTTTTTCAGTGGGTCGGAAAAATTCACTAATAGATATTGCTCTGGACTTCTTATAGCTTCAACATTAGTTATTGTAAAATTGTTGATACCAGGAATTGCAAATGTGTTTTCGCCTTTGTTTTCAGCTTTAATGGTTTTCCCATTCCAACGAATCGTAATCTCAGTATCGTCTACCATACGTTGAATACTATCTATTCTGAGCTCATAAAATTTTGTGTTGTCCATCAATTCATTAAAATGAATGTTGAGTGGCTTACCATTTTGAGATGCTTTTACAAGGGTTTTAGCATCCTTTAGAGAAATGATATCTGAAGACTTAATAGTGAGATCAAGATATTGCCAGTGTTTTGAATACGATTGAAGATCTCTAGTGTCTAAAGAAAAACTCGGCGTGATAGTTTTAAATTGAAACACGTAATCTTTATATTCTGAAGGAATGTCTTTGTAAATATGATCTAACTTTAGTTGCACCGAATATTCCGTAGCTGGATCTAAATACTCATCTGGAAAAAACACCAATGTATGATTGTTGGTGGTTTTAAGTTTGCCTTCCACATAAGGAGAAATACGAACCAGTGCTTCAGTAATTTCTAATCCGTCTTTCCAACCTTCAACAGGTTTTGAAAGATTAATCACAATGGGTTCTGCAACAGATTGCAGTCCAGAAGAGGTGTAACTAATATAATCTCTGTACTTAAACAGATTATCGGTCTCTTGCGTAATCGCGTCTTGTTTTTTACAAGCGTATATTAAAGTGAAGCAGAAAAGAAGAATGTAAAGCTGACGTAATTTCATAATGGTCAATTTTTGAGATTTAATGTGTACCTCTAATGGTTACTAACACCTTAAAATTAAGGTGTTTTAGTCGTGTTAAACGACTAGATTTTTTATGCGTAAATCTAAAAATAGAATTCGTTAGGGATTACAAAGAATTCGTGTATTGATTATTGTTTAACAACCTTTTTTAAAAGATTGATAAGTGCTTTAAAGTTACATTTTTAAGTAGCTGACATCAAGAGAAAACTAAGTTTTTATTATTAACTTCGCGTCAAAATCTATAAATCAATAAAAAACACTTAAATATGGAAGCCATTGCTACCGATTTCGGAATAAAAGAAGCCTTACAAGAATTAGGGATTAAAGACATAAATGAAGGAACATCTACGGGTTCAAATAATTTTTCAAATGGAACACTCATTGAATCGTATTCTCCTGTAGACGGACAATTAATTGCTAAGGTAAAATCTTCAACAAAAGAGGATTATGAAAAAGCAATGAACGCAGCGACTTCTGCTTTTAAATCTTGGCGTGTGATGCCAGCTCCACAACGTGGAGAGATTGTTCGTCAGTTTGGTGAAAAATTAAGAGAAAAGAAAGAAGCACTTGGGAAGTTGGTGTCTTACGAAATGGGAAAATCTTATCAAGAAGGTCTTGGTGAAGTTCAAGAAATGATTGATATCTGTGATTTTGCAGTTGGTTTATCACGTCAGCTTCATGGTTTAACTATGCATTCTGAACGTCCTGGACACAGAATGTACGAACAATACCATCCTTTAGGTGTTGTTGGAATTATCTCTGCGTTTAACTTTCCTGTAGCAGTGTGGTCTTGGAATACTGCTTTGGCTTGGATTTGTGGTGATGTGTGTATTTGGAAGCCTTCTGAAAAAGCACCAGTTTGTGGTGTGGCTTGTCAGAATATTGCTGCTGAAGTATTTGCTGAAAATAATTTACCTGAAGGCATTTCTTGCTTGATTAATGGTGATTATCGCGTTGGAGAATACATGACCAAAGATAAGCGAGTGCCTTTGGTATCTGCAACGGGTTCTACAAGAATGGGAAAAATAGTAGCTCAAGAAGTTGCTGGTAGATTAGGAAAATCCTTATTAGAATTAGGTGGTAATAATGCTATTATTGTGACACCTGATGCTGATGTAAAAATGACTGTTATTGGCGCTGTATTTGGTGCTGTTGGAACTTGTGGTCAACGTTGTACTTCAACACGTCGTTTAATTATTCATGAAAGTATTTACGACAAAGTTAAAACTGCTGTGGTTGATGCTTATAAACAATTGCGAATTGGGAATCCTTTAGATGAAAACAATCACGTAGGACCACTTATTGACACAGATGCTGTAAAAATGTATCAACAAGCTTTAGAAAGAGTTGTTAAAGAAGGCGGAAATATTGTTGTTGAAGGTGGTATTTTAGAAGGCGAAGGCTATGAAAGCGGTTGTTATGTAAAACCTGCAATTGCCGAAGCGGATAACTCGTTTGAAATTGTACAGCACGAAACCTTTGCTCCTGTTTTATACTTATTGAAGTATTCTGGAGATGTTGAAAATGCAATCGATATGCAAAATAACGTGGCACAAGGATTGTCTTCTGCAATTATGACCAACAACTTACGTGAAGCAGAACGTTTCTTATCGCATGCTGGTTCTGATTGTGGAATTGCAAATGTGAACATAGGAACTTCTGGTGCTGAAATTGGTGGTGCTTTTGGTGGTGAAAAAGAAACAGGAGGTGGACGTGAGTCTGGCTCTGATGCTTGGAAGATCTATATGAGACGTCAGACCAATACAATAAATTACACAACAGATTTACCTTTAGCACAAGGGATTAAATTTGATCTGTAGACATCTGTTTTCAAATAATTGTATTAAAAAAACCGTTTCAATTTTGAAACGGTTTTTTGTTTTACGGGTTTTTTGGAATCATTTTTGAATGGTACATATTAAACTTCAATAAGTTTTCTTAGTCTAACAACAGTATATGAACACGAAAGAGATTCAGCATTTATATTGGAGAGCTGGTTTTGGAATAACAGCAAAGACACTTCAGGCTTTATCTGGAAAAAGTAGACGATTCATTGTCGATTCACTTTTTCAAGAAGCGTCTAATATTGATGCGTTAACTCTAAACTTGGCTGACTTGGAGCATTATACACCTGCGATGATTGTAAAAAATAAAGCTAAGCGTGGAGAATTCATTAAAGATAGCCGAGAAAAACTTAAAGATTTTAATCTGCTTTGGTTTGATAGAATGATTACTTCAAAAGCCCTATTAAGGGAACGAATGACATTGTTTTGGGCGAATCATTTTGTGTGTCGCGACACTAATATATTTCATGTTCAGCAGTATAACAATGTATTACGAACGCACGCTTTAGGTGATTTTGGAGATTTCATTAAGGTCATTTCTAAGGAAGCGGCAATGCTCAAGTATCTGAACAATAAACAAAATAGAAAACAAAAGCCTAATGAAAATTTTGCCAGAGAACTTATGGAGTTGTTTACCCTAGGTGAAGGCAATTATTCTGAAGATGATATTAAAGAAAGTGCCAAGGCTTTTACAGGATACAACCATAATTTTCAAGGAACGTTTATCTTAAGAAAGTTTAATCACGACTACAGTTTCAAAAGTTTTTTTGGCCATAGAGGACGTTATGATGGTGATGATATCATCGATATCATTTTAGAACAAAAGCAATGCGCTCGTTTTGTATGTAAAAAAATTTACAAATACTTTGTAAATGATAGTGTAGATCAAGATAGAGTTGAAGAATTAGCTTCTGTGTTTTACAAAGATTACAATATCGAAAACCTAATGCATTATCTGTTTATGGCAGATTGGTTTTACGATAAGAAGCATATTGGGTCTAAAATAAAATCGCCTATAGATTTTATGGTTGGCTTATGTAGAACGGTTCCTGTAAACTTTCACAGTAATAAAGATGTTTTAAAAATTCAAAAGTTATTGGGTCAGGTGTTACTAAATCCACCAAATGTTGCAGGTTGGAAAGGTGGAAAAAATTGGATTGATAGCAACTCATTAATGTTACGATTGAAGACACCATCAGTTTTGTTGGCTAATGCTGAAATTTCAGTAAAGGAAAAAGGAGAGTTTGAAGATGCTTTTAAAATGTACAATAGGAAGCCTAAGAGGAATAGACTTGTAAATGTTTCAGTAAACTGGAAAAGCTTTGAAGAGCAATTTCAGAATGCATCTTTTGAAGACATTAAAAATCATTTAATTCTTTCAGAAATAAGCAAAGGCACGCAAACCTATTTAAAAACATTAAGTCAGCACTCAAAACGAAACTTTTGTGTACAGTTAATGTCATTACCAGAATATCAAATGTGTTAGTTATGGACAGAAGAGCATTTTTAAAACAATCAACATTAGCAAGTAGTCTGTTTTTCGTACCAAGTTTCGTTAAAGCATTTGAGCAGGTTGCCACAAGTCAATTAGGTTATAAACGTTTAGTGATCATTCAGCTGACTGGAGGAAATGATGGGTTAAATACAATTATTCCTTATAACAATGACGATTACTATCGCAATAGACCTTCCATAGCAATTCAAAAACAAAACGTTTTAAAAGCCACAGACGATTTAGGCTTTCACTCTAGCTTAGCACCTCTAAAAAACTTGTACGACAACGGGAATCTTACCATTATAAATAATGTTGGTTATCCAAATCCTAATCGCTCACATTTTAGATCTACAGATATTTGGCAAACGGCTAGTAATTCTAATCAATACTTGTCTTCTGGATGGATTGGTCGCTACCTAGATCACTATGGCAAAAACCCATACAATGCTATTGAAATTGACGACAGTTTATCATTAGCATTAAAAGGCGAATCCTTTAATGGGATTGCAGCTAAAAACCCAAATGTACTTTTTAGAACGTCTCAAGACCCTTATTTTAAGAATGTATTGGAGCATTATCAAGACGATCATTTAAGCGAGCATAATTTAGGGTATTTGTATCAAACTATGATTTCTGCAAAGTCATCAGCTAAATATATTTTTGAAAAACATAAAGCAGGAAAAGTATCTAAAGACTATCCCAATAATGAATTTGGGAATCAGCTAAAAACAATGTCAAAGCTTATCAATTCTGGTATTGAAACAAAAGTGTTTTATGCATCTTTAGGAGGCTTTGATACACATGCCAGACAACTTGGAACGCAATCTAGGTTATTAGAAATTTATGCTGAAAGCATAGAGGCTTTTGTTCATGACTTAAAACAACAAGGCACTTTTGATGACACTTTAATTTTAACGTTCTCTGAATTTGGTAGACGTGTAAAACAAAATGCAGCTAACGGAACAGATCATGGTGCAGCAAGTAATTTGTTCATCATAGGAAGCCAATTAAAGACACCTGGATTTTATAATGACTTAGCAAGTTTGAGTCAGCTAGATGATAATGGCGATTTGAAATATAGTATTGACTTTAGATCGGTATATGCCACAGTTTTAGAGCGATGGCTGCTTGTTGAAGACGATAAGATCTTGAATTCAAATTTTCCGAAGTTAGACTTTATTTAAGTCTATAAAAAACAAAAACCTCGTTTCAACTTGTTGGCATTCCAACAGAAACAAGGTTGTTTGTAATTGATTAATAGCACTTCAAAAATCGGAAAAAATGAGCTTGCTATTCAAAAAATACTATGAGTGGTAAAAAAAACTGTATGAATGGTATTTTTTTGAAAATTTCATAGATTAACTGTATTTCACTTTCCTTAAAATGCGAATTACTTCCTGATAAGATGGATACACATTTGGGTGTTTTTTAAGATAAGGTTTTGCATCTTGTAATTTATCTATGGCTTCATCAAAAGCGTTGAGATAGCAAAGAAGATAGGTGGCTGGTAGGTTCTTTAAATCGAAGAGGTCATGTTTTGATAGAGCTGCACCTCGTTTCAGTTTTTCAATAAGTGCATTGTTCGCGTTGTAAATATGATGCAAGACTTTTTTGTCAAATTGAGGAGGTTCAAATAAAAGTTTGGTTTCAATATTATAATGGGCATTGTCTTCAAAATGAATTATAGTCTCTTCAAGCTCATAATATTTAAACGCGTTGTGAAGTCCGAGACTTACATATTCCAAAATTCTGAAGGAATTATCATCATAACTAATAGCAACTTCATCAAGTGTTGAAAAGAACAAACGTACACGTTCGTTGATCAATTCTATATCTACTCTTGAATAATACGTATTGTCTTTAACAGTCTTTTTTTGTCCAGACCAACACAGCACAAAATATTCTTTAAAGACTTTGTATTGCGGATTAAAATCTTGACGTTTCTTCATAAAATCAAACACACCATCTAGCGTATATTCAATATTATTTTGCGCATGAGATTCAATTTGCGCTACGATCTTAGAATTAACATCTTTAATCTCAATATCAAAAACTTTAGGCATACTGTTACTGCCTTCTCTAAAGAATACTGAACCTCCATAGTATTTCCAGATGTTTTTCCGAAGCGAAGTAATCTTATTATTAGGTCTAATAGTAACCAATCCCACAACTTTATTGTCTGGTAAATGTGGAAAGGGAATATTCTCATACTGCACAATTGGAGGATGTGTTAAATAGGCATTGATGAGGTTTTGAATTTTACTATCGTCAAAAAAGTTAACACCAATAATGGTATTGTCTTCGTCTTCTACACCAATAACAATATAGGAGTTGTTTTTAGGATTACTGTTGGAAAGCGCACAAATGTGTTTTAAAAACTTAGCCTTTCCTTCTTTGTGACTAATATCTACCTTTCGCTTTTTATCATAAAAACTATTCTCATCATTGTGAGCTAATAGGTTTTTAATAAGAAGACGTTTATTGATCATTATAACAAAGCAATTTCTTTTGAAATATTTTCTCTAGCTTGATTTTCAAACCTTTTTTTGAATTCTGAAGTGAAATAAATTTGCTCACGTTCTAAAAAATGCATCATGGCTTTTTTGCGACCCTTCTTATACATGAAATCTGGATAGATAACGTATTCTTTTCTGATATTATTGATATAATTTTCATAGATATTCCAATCTGTTCCTAAGATTGATAAATCAATATCAAGCAGATAAGCATTGTCACTGTTTGCAAAAAGTAAAATATCGTGCTTTTGAGTGGATTTTATGAGTTTTTCAACAATTTTTATACGATTTTCATCAAAATTAAGTGATTTTAGCTCTTTTTTGGAAAAATCTGCACTTTTGATTTCATTGTTTTTTTTGGTGGATTTATAGATGATATCGTGATACCAAATGCTAAATCTAAACGCATCATAATCGACAATCTTTGCTTTAAGATCTTCAGCTTGAATTAGCATGTTGTAAATATGGTTCAGATTATGATAATGTCTTGACTTATGACTGTAATGTTTTTCAATAGTTTCCCATAATTTCTGAATAAGGATATGGTCTTCAGAATAATTAGAAGCTAATGCGACCCATTCAGATTTTAGCCAATTGATCATAGATCTTTATTCACAATAGTAGAACTCGCTTGCGCTGTACAAAACATCAATACGTCTGCAATATTTACATGAGCTGGTCTTGAAATTGCAAAGTAAATGACTTCCGCAACGTCTTCAGCTTGGAGTGCTTTATAACCTTTATAAACGGAATCAGCAATAGCATCACCTTTAAATCGCACTTGAGAAAACTCGGTCTCAACTAAGCCAGGGTTAACGGCAGAAACTTTTATTCCGAAGGGATTCAAGTCAATACGCATGCCTTCAGTGATAGCCAAAACAGCATGCTTACTACCACAATACACATTGCCTTTAGGATACACTTCTTTTCCAGCTGAAGATCCAATATTTATAATATGACCTGATTGTCGTTCGGTCATCTGCGGAATCACAGCCTTACTTACATAAAGCAAGCCCTTCACATTAATGTCCATCATCGCATCCCAATCGTCTAAATCTCCAGTTTGTATAGGATCTAAGCCATGTGCGTTACCAGCATTATTAATTAAAATGTCAATGGTTTTGAAATCTTTAGGTAACGACGAAATAGCGTCAATAGTTGACTTCTTATCTCTAACATCAAAATTTAAGGTATGCACATCTGTTTGTTTGCTCAATGCTTTTTGAATCGTATCTAAACGTTCTTGTCGTCGTCCGCAAAGAATGAGTTTAATACCATACTTTGCAAATTCATGAGCTGTAGCTTTGCCTATGCCACTCGTAGCTCCTGTAATTAATGCGGTTTTGTTCATATTTGTGTTATTTCTACTTAGGCAGGAATCATATGGGTTGTGTTAAACTATCAATTTATTTACGGTACTTTATGGCCTTGCGCTGCCACTAAAATTTTAAACCAATCTTCCAGCTCAAGTTCAATCTCTTTTGCACGATTGGCGTCAGTGATACGTTTAAGGTTCGTTGTGCCAATAACAGGATGAATTTGAGCAGGATGTTTTAAGATCCAAGCTAGTAATAATTGATCTTCTGATGCTGAATATTTTTCCATTAACAGACCGAGTTGTTTATGAATACGTCGCGTCTGTTCGGTATCTTCTCTAAACACAGAACCCAGAGGCGACCACGCCATGGGTGTTATGTTTTTCGATAACATTTGGTCTAAACTTCCATTGTGCATAGCAGTGTGTTGTGTTAAAGAAAATTCAATCTGATTTACAGCTATAGGTATGCGATTTGTAACTAATTCAACTTGAGATGGTGTGAAATTAGACACTCCAAAATCTTTAATTTTTCCATCTTGTTTCAATTTTGAAATGGCTTCTGCAATGTCATCTGGATGCATTAACGGACTAGGACGATGCAGAAGGAACAGATCTAAATAATCGGTTTTCAGATGTTGTAAAGAAGTTTCAGCAGACCAAATAATATAGTCTTTGCTGTAATCATAATGCTTTACAGTGTTTGGCCTGTTATCACTTAAATATTGAATGCCACATTTTGTGATCAATTGAATAGTGTCACGCTGAATACCACTTTCTTTGAAGGCTTGACCAAAATCTGCTTCTGTGGTGTAAGCACCATAAATATCAGCATGATCAAAGGTTGTAATGTTAGTGTCGATGCAATGCTGCATCAGGTTTATCATGTTTTGTTTTGAGTATTGCTTTCCCCAACTTCCCCAAGTCATGGTACCTGCAATTAATCGAGAATATTTCACTTTTTTTTCAGTTTATGCGGATTTTTTTGCAATTCATGTATAAAAATAGTCAAATCTTGAGGATAAAAGTATCATTGTTTAAGTAATAATTAATGAACCCAAATCATGACCTTCTCACGAATCACAAAAGCCTTAATTTTAAGTTTAAGTATTCTGCTTTCTTTTAGTAGTTGTTCTCCTCAAGATGAAGACGAATCTTTTGAAAACAGTCTAGTTAATGTAAAATTAGCAGCAACGCCTTCAACATTAAATGCCCTAAATCTTGATATCAAAGAGGTACAACTTAGAGTGCTTGAAGATGAAAATGATCCAAACGCTTGGCTACATTTAAATACAATTAACACTGGAGTTCATGACCTTACGGAATTAAGAAACAATGCAATCATCACTTTGGTCGATTTTGAACAGGTTCCAGCTGAATTCATTTATAATATTAAACTGGTTTTAGGCGATGACAATACTGCGGTTAAATACGGACTAACTTATGATTTACAGATAGACGATGCTTATGAGAATGCGTCAATTAATATTGTAGAAAAACAATTTCAGAAGAATAAGTTGTACGAATTAACACTAGAACTCAACATCGACGAATCGATTGACTTTACAACGCAAAGCGAAGCAAATTTTCAACCAAAAACAAGCACGATGATGCGACGCTTCAATTTGTTTTAAAACAGACTAAAACACCAATAAATTAAAGGAGTAGTGCAATTTGTACTACTCCTTATTTTTTAACCAATTATTAACAGCAACCCAAAAAAAATTTTAACAATTTGCGTATCCAATTAAATTTGCTAAAAAATTTTAGACTTAAAATCAGATATAATGGAAGAAACGGGAACAATTGATATCAAATCAATTAATGAGAAAATAGAAAAAGAAAGTGCCTTTGTTGATTTGCTAATGATGGAAATGAACAAAGTTATTGTTGGTCAAAAACATATGGTTGAGCGCTTACTTATTGGATTGCTAGGGCAAGGACATATTTTACTTGAAGGTGTTCCTGGTTTGGCAAAAACATTAGCGATCAACACCTTGTCTCAAGCTGTAGATGGGAGTTTTAGCAGAATTCAGTTTACGCCAGACTTACTGCCAGCTGATGTTGTTGGAACGCTAATCTATAACATGAAAGAAAATGATTTTTCTATTAAGAAAGGACCTATTTTCGCAAACTTCGTTTTAGCCGATGAGATCAATAGAGCACCTGCAAAAGTACAATCAGCGTTACTTGAAGCCATGCAGGAAAAACAAGTAACTATTGGTGATGAAACCTTTATTTTGGACAAACCATTTTTGGTAATGGCAACGCAAAACCCAGTTGAGCAAGAAGGAACTTATCCGCTTCCAGAAGCACAGGTTGACCGTTTTATGTTGAAGACAGTTATTGATTATCCAAAACAAGATGAAGAGCAACTCATTATGAGAGCCAACTTAAAAGGATCTTGGGAAAAAGTAAATCCAGTAGTGTCTTTAGCTCAAATTTTAAATGCCCAAAAAGTGGTGAGAGAAGTGTATATGGATGAGAAAATTGAAAAGTATATTCTTGATATCATCTTTGCAACACGATATCCTGAAAAATATAGACTTGCAGATATAAAACCGTTAATTTCTTTTGGCGCATCTCCTCGTGGAAGCATCAACCTTGCCAGTGCAGCAAAATGTTATGCATTTATCAAACGTAGAGGTTATGTGATTCCTGAAGATGTTCGTGCTGTAGTTCATGATGTGCTCCGACACAGAATTGGAATTACTTACGAAGCTGAAGCAGAGAATATCACTTCCGTTGATATCATCAATAAAATCGTTAACGAAATTGAAGTACCATAGTATTGTCATTCCTGCGAAAGCAGGAATCTCATTATTATTTGTCAAAAAATTATATCAGGTAGATTCCGCATCAGGTGCGGAATGACAAAACAAAACAATGGATACTAAGGAATTACTAAAAAAAGTTCGAAAAATTGAGATCAAGACAAGACGTTTGTCTGATCATATTTTTGGAGGCGAATACCATTCAACCTTCAAGGGTCGTGGTATGACTTTTTCTGAAGTAAGACAGTATCAGTTTGGTGATGATGTTAGAAATATCGATTGGAATGTTACGGCACGTTATAATGAACCTTTTGTGAAAGTGTTTGAAGAAGAACGTGAATTGACCATGATGTTAATGGTAGATATTTCTGGATCTAAATTATTTGGAACGTCAGACCAATTTAAAAATGAAGTAGCCACCGAAATCGCTGCAACGTTAGCCTTTTCAGCTACTCAAAATAATGACAAAATAGGTTTGATATTGTTTTCAGACGAGATCGAACTTTATATTCCACCAAAGAAAGGACGTTCTCATGTTTTACGAATCATTCGTGAGCTCATAGAATTTAAACCTAAAAGTAAGCACACCAATATTTCTGAAGCTTTAAAATTTTTATCAAATGTGATGAAAAAGAAAGCGATTGTTTTTGTCTTGAGCGATTTTATTGCAGATGATTACAAACAAACTCTGAAAATTGCTGCTGGAAAACATGACATTACTGGTATTAGAGTTTATGATAAACACGAAGAGAGCATTCCAAATTTAGGAATGGTACAAATGGAAGATGAAGAGAGTGGCGAATTGGTATTGGTTAACACAAGCTCAAAAAAAATTAGAGCAAATTACAATGCCTATTACCGTGAAAAAGTAGGTTACTATAAAGATGTATTTACTAAATCTGGAGCTGGAACTATAGATTGTCGTGTAGACGAGAGTTACGTGAAAAAGTTGTTGGGCTATTTTAAAAGACGATAGTATTTAAGTAAAAAGTAAAAAGTAAAAAGTGATAAGTCTAAGGCTAATATATCTGATGAATTTTAAAGCGAATACGATGTCGTATGTTTTTGCTTGTGCCTTATGCTTTGTTTCTTTGGGTCTAAACGCGCAAGTGCAATCTTCGGTTGATTCTACTCAAATTAAGATCGGACAAGAGATTAAATTTAAAATTCAAGTTGAAGCCGATACTACTGATCTGGTTGTGTTTCCAGAGGGACAGACGTTTTCGCCTCTTGAAATGATTGAATCCTATAAAGTTGATACCACTAAAAAGGATGCCAAATACCAACTCATCAAAACCTATGGTTTAACACAATTTGATTCTGGACGTTACGTCATTCCAAAGCAAAAAGTCATCATTGGTTCCCAAACACACTTTACAGACTCACTTTTAGTTGAGGTCAGAAATGTTGAGGTAGATACCACCAAACAAGGCTTATACGATATAAAACCGTTTATTGAAGTCGAAAAAAGCAGCAGTTCTAAATGGAAACTTATTTTAGGAATTTTAGCAGGATTAGCACTTTTGGCATTTCTTCTGTATTGGTTTATTTGGAGAAAGAAACCGTTAACCGAAGAAGCAAAAATAGCACTTCTTCCGCCTTATGATAGAGCTAAATTGGCTTTAAAAAAGTTAGATGAAAGTACTTACCTAGAAAATGCAGCACTAAAAGATTACTATTCTGAGCTAACCTTTATCATTAGGAAATACCTTGATGAAAAGGTTTATGACAAGTCGTTAGAAAGTACTACAGACGAATTGATTTCAAGACTGAATTTATTAAATGACGCTAATCAAATTGATCTTAGTACTGAAGATATTCGCAATATCGAGACCATTCTTAAACGTGCCGATTTAGTGAAATTTGCAAAGTCTGCACCAGATATCGAATTAGCAAAGCTTGATCGTGAAACCATAGATGTCGAAATAGATCACGTTAAAGAAGCATTACCAGAACCAACAGAAGAAGAAAAGTTATTAGATCAACAATATAAAGAAGAGCAAGAACGTAAAAAGAAACGCCGAAAAGTAATCCTTACCATTTGTATTGCTGCGTTTGTCATCATTGCGACGTTTGTTGGTTTCGGAATGAAGTATGGATTCGCTTATGTGAAAGACACCATAATTGGTCATGAAAGTAAAGAACTCCTCGAAGGAAATTGGGTTTACAGCGAATATGGTGTGCCACCAATAATGATTAGTACGCCTAAAGTGTTAAAGCGTATTGAAGTCCCAATCCCTGAAGAATTAAAAGATAAAGTAAATGTGACAGCATTTGCCTACGGAAGTGTTCTAGACATGTTCAGCATAACAGTGAGCACGACGTTTTATGATAATGCAAACTCTGGAGAAGAACAACAGCAGATCGATCTAAATGTAGTTGCTGATGCCGCTATTAGACAACTGGAGCAAAATGGTGTCACAGATATCATTACTAAAAGTGAACAGTTTATTACACCTAATGCTGCCGAAGGCTACAAGACATTTGGAACTGCTCAATTTCCAATGCTGTCTAAAGACAATCTTGTTTCTGGTAATTACGCTATTTTTCAGTTTTTAGCAGATAATAAAACAGTTTTGCAACAGATTACGATCACTTGGACTAAAGACGATACCTATGCCGAACAAACGGTAGAACGTATCATCAATTCAATAGAACTTAAAAAAGCTGAAGAAGAGTAATGTTTGAAGGTATAGAGTTTCTACATAAAGAATTATTTTGGTTATTGTTACTGCTTCCATTAGCAATAATTTGGTATGTCTTCACCCGAAAAAAACAAACTGCCGAACTCAAAATATCAAGTGTAAAAGGATTTAAGGCAGGAAGCTCTTGGTTAGCTAAACTTAAGCCACTATTGTTTGTGTTGCGTCTTTTAGCTTTAGCGTTTTTAATTACTGCTCTCGCAAGACCTCGAACGGTTGATGTATCCACTAAAACGAAAACCACAAAAGGAATCGATATTGTTATGGCTATTGATGTGTCGGCAAGTATGCTTGCCAAAGATCTCAAGCCTAACCGTTTGGAAGCTCTTAAAAAAGTAGCTGCACAGTTTATTCAAGGGCGACCAAATGACCGAATTGGTTTGGTAGAATATGCAGGTGAAAGTTATACCAAAACACCTATTACAAGCGATAAATCTATTGTATTACGATCGCTCAGAGATATCAAATACAACACTATTATTGAAGGTGGTACAGCCATAGGAATGGGATTAGCAACTTCTGTAAACCGACTTAAAGACAGTAAAGCTAAGAGTAAAGTTATCATCCTGCTTACAGATGGTGTTAATAATTCAGGATTTATAGATCCTAAAATTGCTAGTGAGTTAGCCGTGGAGTATGGTATAAAAACCTATACGATTGGATTAGGTACTAACGGTATGGCATTATCTCCTGTGGCAATTAATCCTGGCGGCTCTTTTAAATACGGAAGGGTTCAAGTTGAAATTGATGAAGCCTTACTTAAAGATATCGCTGAAGTTACTGGTGGAAAATATTTTAGAGCAACCAACAATAAGAAATTAAGAGAGATTTATAACGAAATCAATAAGCTTGAAAAAACGGAAATTGAAGAGTTTAAGTTTTATAATTATGAAGAAAAATACAGACCGCTTGTTATTATAGCAGGTTTGTTATTGCTGTTAGAATTATTGTTGCGCTATACAGTATTTAGAAGTTTTGTTTAAGACGTAAAGAATGTTTCAATTAGAAGAAAAAATATGGTTTTGGGTATTACTGGTTATTCCAGTAATCATTCTGTTGTTTGTACTCCTTCAACTTTGGAGATATCAAACCCAGAAGCGTTTTGCTAATAAGGCACTTTTAAAACGCTTAAGTCCGAACCAATCACTGTTTAAAGGCATTTTAAAAGTTGTGGTTTTATGCTTAGCTTTTGCTTGTCTAGCAATAGCTTTGGTCAATCCAAAAATTGGAACCAAACTCGAAACCGTAAAACGCGAAGGTGTAGATATTGTGTTTGCTGTTGACGTTTCAAAAAGTATGCTGGCTGAAGATATTGCGCCAAACCGACTCGAAAAATCGAAACAATTGGTCACTCAAATCATCAATAATTTAGCAAGTGATCGTATCGGAATTATTGCTTACGCAGGTAAAGCTTTTCCGCAGCTACCAATTACAACCGATTATGCTTCAGCGAAGATGTTTTTGCAAAACATGAACACAGATATGTTGTCCTCTCAAGGTACAGCAATAAGTGATGCCATTCAATTGGCAAGAACTTATTTTGATGACGAGGAACAAACCAATCGTGTGCTAATCATTATTTCAGATGGTGAAGATCATACAGATGAAGCTGTAGCAATTGCTGAAGAAGCTAGTAATGAAGGGATTCGCATCTTCACTATTGGTGTTGGTGATGTGAAAGGAGGTCCAATTCCTATAAAGCGCAATGGAATTGTGTTGAATTACAAGAAAGACAAAAATGGAGAAACGGTAATTACGCGTCTCGACGAAGAAACTCTAAAAACTATCGCTGAAGAAGCAGATGGCTCTTACATCAATGGTAGTAACACTATAGAAGTTGTTGATGCTATTAGAGACATTCTAAACAAAATGGACAAAACAGAATTTGAAGCGAAAGAGTTTGCCGATTTTAAAGATCAGTTTCAATGGTTTCTGGCTTTTGCTATTGGCTTCCTCTTTATTGATATTTTCTTTTTAGAACGAAAAACAGCCTGGCTAAAGCGTTTAAATCTGTTTAACGAGAATATTTAGCGTCATTATAATTTATAAAATCTTTAACTATAACACATAGTACAGTTTTTTATATTGCTTGTTGATTTATATGAAAACATCTAGCGTAACATACCAAATTGATAACAGGTCTTTAAAAAGAACAATAGGATTATTTTTTCTTTTTGCGTTGTTGTGTACTACTGTGGTTTTTGCTCAAAATAAAGACCAACAAAAGGCGCAAGAACTTCAGCTTCAGAAGGCGAACAATTATGTGTATGAAGGCAATGATTTCATAGAAAAAGATGATTTTATTTCTGCTGAAATGGAATACCGAAAAGCCATTTCAGAACAAGCGTCCTATACTGCTGGTGCTTACAACTTAGGAAATTCATATTACAACAAAGGCAATTACGACGAAGCCTTATTTCGTCACACACAAGCCGCTGAAAACGCAACATCTAAAACTGAAAAGCACAAAGCGTTTCACAATATTGGCAATATTTTAATGCAACGTAAACTGTGTAAAGAAGCGGTTGAAGCCTATAAAAATGCATTGCGAAATAATCCTTCAGATGATGAAACGCGATACAATTTAGCCATTGCAAAAGATTGTGCAGAACAGCAACAGGACGAAGAGCAACAGCAGGAAGAAGAAGGCGAAAAGGAAAACGAAGACGAGAATAAAGATCAAAACGAGGACGAGAAGAACGAAGATGAACAGAAGAAAGATGGTGAAGACGAAAAGAAGGAAGGTGATGATCAAAAAGATGATCAAGGAAAGCCTGATGATGAAGAGCAAAAAGATCAAAAAGAAGATCAAGGAAAAGATAAAGAACAACAAGGGCAACCAAAACCAAGAGAAGGACAGTTGTCGCCTCAGCAAATCAAGAATTTGTTAGAAGCAATGAACAATCAAGAACAGAAGGTTCAACAAAAAATCAATGCCAAAAAACAAAAAGGCACACCAATACAAACAGATAAAGACTGGTAACGGTTATTATGAAATTTTCAAAGCACATCATAAGTCTTCTATTGTTACTTGTAACAACAACACTTTCTGCCCAAATCAAGTTTGAGGCTAAAGTGAGTAAAACGAAGCTTGGTATCAACGAACGCTTACGTATCGACTTTGAAATGAATAAAGATGGTGATAATTTCAATCCGCCAGACTTCAATGGGTTTACTGTAGTTGGTGGTCCAAACACTTCTGTGAGTCAGTCGTGGCTCAATGGCAAACGCTCATATAAAAAAACATACAGTTACTTTTTAGCACCAAAGCAACGCGGTCAGGTCAAGATAAATCAGGCCACAATTGAGATTGATGGTGAAGTTTACAAAACGCAAGTGGTGACCGTTAATGTTACTGCGGCAGTCAAGCGACCTAACGATCCAGATAATGCTGAAAATATTGCTTCTGAAAACATTCATTTAGTTGCCGAAGTGTCTAAAACCAATCCGTACCTTAATGAAGCCATTACTGTAGTTTACAAACTTTATGTGTCTCAAAGTACTGGTGTAAGTAATTGGAGAGAAATTGACAATCCTAGATACAATGATTTTTGGAGTCAGAATATCGATATTAAAGGTTTGAAAATCCAAAACGGAAGCTACAAAGGCGACGATAATTACCGCTATGTGGTATTGCGAAAAACGGTCTTATATCCTCAAAAAACAGGACAACTTGAGATTGAACCTTTAACCTTAGACGTTACCGTTGAGGTGCCAACCAAGCGTCGCGATTTTTTTGGTGGACGTTTAATGACCAAAGTTAACAAACGCGTCTCTGCTGGAAGTAGAACCATTAATGTGAAAGAACTTCCGCTTGAAGGTAAACCTGAAAATTTTACTGGAGCAGTTGGCGATTTCAAGTTTAATGTCATCACATCTAAAACCGAATTAAATGCTTCTGAATCGCTTCAGGCTAGAGTTGAAGTGACTGGTAATGGAAACCTCAAATTGTTTGAATTGCCAAAAATTAAGCTTCCAAATTCATTAGAAGTTTATGAACCTGAGCACAATGAGAATGTCAAAACCAATTTAGGTGGTATGTATGGTTCTATTTCAGATAGCTATACCATTGTTCCGCAATTTAAAGGAAAGTATCCTGTGCCAAGTATATCCTTTTCATACTTCGATACCAATTCTGAAACTTACAAAACCATATCGTCAGGCGAAATTGTGATTAATGTGTTAGAAGGTCCTGTTAATACAGCTAATTCAGATAATAATATTGCAACAACGACTAATGGTTCTGGAAAGCAACAGGTTGTATCTAATAATGAACAGTTTGCTTTTGTAAAGACCAAAGCAAATCTTAAACCAATGCATCAAGATACTTTTTTTAAAAGTACAGGGTTTTGGACGTCTTTATTACTGCCGTTTTTAGCAATTCCTCTAGCGCTTGTTTACAGAAAGAAACGTGAAGAGCGTCAAGCCGATGTGTTTGGAAATAGAATTAGAAAAGCAGATAAACTAGCGAAACGTTATTTAAGTGAGGCCAAGAAATCCTTAGGAAATAAGGAAGCATTTTACATTGCTCTTGAAAAGGCATTGCATAATTATCTCAAGGCAAAGCTTCAAATTGAGACGAGTGAGTTTAGTAAAGAAAAGATCAACACCATTTTAATTGAGCGTCAGGTAAATTCCGAAACGGTTTCAGAATTCATAAGCATTTTAGAGCATTGTGAATTGGCAAGATATACACCAATAACCAATGTTGAAATGCAACAGGATTACGAAAAAGCAGCTCAGACAATTTCAGTAATTGATAAAGAATTGAGATAAGTTTAGATTGAAGTCGAAACAGATAAAATGAAAACAGTAGCCTATATAGTCGTATTTTTAATTTGTGCAGTAGCGTTAGGTCAGAATGATCAGCTTTTTAAGCAAGGCAATGCACTTTACAATGATGGAGATTATACAGCTGCACTAGAGAAATACAAAACCGTATTAGAATCTGGAGAGCATTCGGCAGCCTTATATTTTAATATGGCTAATGCGCATTACAAACTCAATAATGTTGCGCCAAGTATCTATTATTTTGAAAAAGCATTGTTGTTGAAACCTAATGACAAAGACATTAAAAACAACCTTGCCTTTGCCAAGAACATGACTGTTGACGCTATTGATACCTTACCAGAAGTTGGGTTTTCAAAGCTTATTAAAACCTTGACCAATAAGATGAGCTTTGATAATTGGGCTAAGTTAGCTGTTGCTTTGGTTATTGTGTTTGTGCTTCTATTTATTGCTTACGATTACACCTACTCTACACAGAAAAAGCGACTAGCATTTCTTGGAAGCAGTGTTTCTTTATTATTGGCTTTTGTGTCTGTTTTACTAGCTTTTCATAAATATGATATTGAAAAAAAGAACCAACCAGCAATTGTTTTTGCTCAGGAAACCAAAATAAAAAGTGAACCGAATTTAAGAAGTAATGAAGCTTTTGTATTACACGAAGGCACTAAAGTTCAGGTTTTAGAAGCAGTTAATGACTGGAAAAAAATTAAACTATCTGATGGAAAAACAGGTTGGGTTATGAGTGAGGACATTAAAGTTCTAAAAGATTTTTAAATGTTAATTAACACATCTAAAAAATTGTTACCTTATATTTGTGCTTCAAATTTGTTTTTATGAATAGAAACATCATAGCTACAGTATTTTCAATTTTATTTATGGCTTTAATTACTGCGCCATCAGTATTGCTTGCTGTTGATGATACGTTTGATGTTTCGATCTTCTATAGTATCACTGAAGAAGAAGAAAAAGAAACGATTAAAATAGCTCCAGTTAAAGAGCTTAATGAGGTTGTTTATGCAATAACGTCTAACACTACTGAAAGCTTAGGCTATTGCTTCAAAAAGTACGCTAAACCTCAACTAAATCTTATTTTCCCGCCTCCCGAACAACATATATTATAAATCGACTATTTGGTTATTGAGATAACCTTAAATTATTATTTAAATCAACTTTTAATCATAGCGATTAAAAGACAACTTATTATATATGTTTAAAACTATTAAGAGCGACTTACCAGCTAGTATAGTCGTGTTTTTTGTAGCACTGCCTTTATGTTTAGGTATTGCTTTAGCTAGTGGAGCACCTTTATTTTCAGGACTTATTGCAGGAATCGTAGGAGGAATCGTTGTTGGGTCATTAAGTGGATCTAAAATTGGTGTGAGTGGTCCAGCTGCAGGATTAGCAGCAATTGTATTAACTGCAATTGGTACTTTAGGAGGATACGAAAACTTCTTACTTGCTGTAGTATTAGGTGGAATTATTCAATTAATATTTGGAGTGCTTAAAGCTGGAATTATTGGCTATTATTTTCCATCATCAGTAATTAAAGGAATGCTAACAGGTATCGGAATCATTATTATTCTAAAACAGATTCCGCATTTCTTTGGCTACGATCCAGATCCAGAAGGTGATTTTGCCTTTTTACAAGTAGATGGTGAAAACACATTTTCTGAAATCATTAATACAGTTAATCACATTACGCCAGGTTCTGCAGTAATAGGAATCATCGGATTGGCTATTTTGCTTTTATGGGATAAGGTCTTATCTAAAAAGGCGAAAATATTTCAACTTATTCAAGGCCCTTTAGTAGCTGTAGTTGTTGGAATTATTTTTTACGTACTTACTAAGTCGCACGATACACTAAGTATTAGCCAGTCACATTTGGTGAATGTGCCAATACCTGAAGATGCCGATTCTTTTTTCGGGCAATTTAGTCTCCCAAACTTTTCAGTAATTACGAATCCGCAAATATGGATTGTAGGATTTACAATTGCATTAGTGGCAAGTTTAGAAACACTGCTTTGTGTTGAAGCAACAGATAAACTTGATCCACATAAAAATGTGACACCTACCAACAGAGAGTTATTAGCTCAAGGAACTGGAAATATTATTTCTGGGATGATTGGAGGATTACCTATTACGCAAGTAATTGTAAGAAGTTCTGCGAACATTCAATCTGGCGGACGAAGTAAAGCTTCTGCTATTATTCATGGATTTTTCTTGTTGATCTCTGTGATTTTAATTCCAAGGCTCTTAAACATGATTCCGTTATCAGTTTTAGCAGCTGTATTATTTATTGTCGGATTTAAATTAGCGAAGCCTTCCTTGTTTAAAAAAATGTATAATTTAGGATGGAAACAATCCATTCCATTTTTTGTAACCGTAATCGGAATTGTCTTTACAGACCTTTTAATTGGAATAGGTTTAGGTTTAGGTGTTGGTATTGTAGTCATACTGATAAAAAGTTTCCAAAACTCGCACTTTCTTCACAAAGAAGGAGAAGATGTAGACGATGGTAAGATTAAAATGACCTTAGCTGAAGAAGTTACGTTTTTCAATAAAGGTGCGATTTTAAAAGAGTTAGATAAGTTACCAAATGACACCTATCTTGAATTAGATGTTAGAAAAACGAAGTACTTAGATAATGACATTATTGAGATTCTTGAAGATTTTGCCATCAAAGCAAAAGAACGAAATATTAATATTAAACTGTTTTCAGAACGTGGTATTGTTGAAAACCCTGAAAGCTTTATTGAGTTTTTTAAACTCGAAAAATCAACAAAATAATTTTTATAAACCAATAGAAAATCATTTAAAATGAAAAATATAGCAATAACAAAAGACGTTCAAAGCGCATTTTCTCCTAGTGGTGTTTTACAGGACTTATTAGATGGAAATAACAGATTTGTAAGTGGTAATTCTCAAGCTACAGATAATTCTGCATTGGTAAATCAAACTACTGGAGGACAATACCCTAAAGCAGTTGTATTATCTTGTATCGACTCTAGAGTACCAGTAGAAACTGTTTTAGATCAAGCCATTGGTGATATTTTTGTTGCCAGAGTTGCTGGTAACTTTGAAAACGTAGATATCTTAGGAAGTTTAGAATACTCTTGTAAAGTGGCAGGAAGTAAACTCATTATGGTACTAGGACACGAAAGTTGTGGTGCTGTTAAAGCAGCTTGCGATGGTGTAGAGCTCGGAAACATTACTGCAATGTTAGACAATATTGTTCCTGCTGTTCGTAAAGCTACCGAAGAAGAGGAAGGCTTAACGACTTCTGAAAACAAAGCTTTTGTAGACAGAACCGTGAAATACAATGTGATGTTAACCATCGAAAGAATTAGAGAGAGAAGTCCAATTTTAGCTGAAATGGAAGCGAATGGTGAGATTCAAATTGTAGGTGGAGTTTACAGTCTTCATACTGGAAAAGTAGACATAGTATAACAATAGATTACCCATAAAAAAAGCCATCTATAACAGATGGCTTTTTTTATGCATCCTCTTCAGAGGATTCTTTTCCTTTATTTAAAATGCTTGGGAAGATCATTGGTGCTAAACCTTTCACAGGTTTGTAGAGAATGGATTGCTCAAGATCGTCTTTATCTGCAAACGGAATTGTATTGTTCAAGTTGTCAAAAACAATAAGTAAAATACTTAAAATAAAACCAATCTTTAAAGCGCCAAACACGCCACCCAGTAATTTGTTCAGGATACCTAAAGCAGCAAAATTAGCGAGTTTGGTCAACGCTTTTCCTGCCATTGCAATAGCCAAAACAATGATCACAAAAGTGATAGCAAAGGCAACGATATTAATATACTTTTCGTCCCAATCCAGTTTTCCGTCTAAAAAACCAGCAGCAAAATCACTAAAATGTATCGCACCATAAACACCTGCAATGAGTGCCACTAAAGAAGCGACTTCTACAAACAAGCCTTTCATTAATCCTCTAACGAGTCCGAATAATAAAAGCGCTCCAAGAATAATATCAATTATAGTCATAGTGAGTTCCTTTTTAACAAACGTACATAATTTTTATCATTTTAAGTCATAACGCAAAACTTCAGCGTATAGTTTCCTAAATTTGCAAATTCAATATCTTAATAAACGTATTTTGGCAAGAGATCAGCAATTAAAAGAACGATGGGACGTCGTGGTTTCAAAACTATCAAAGCAATTTGCCGATGGTGACACTCTCGACTTAGATGCGATAATTTATCTTATCGGTGTTCAAGAACTTGGGCAACTCGACCGACGTTTCAAGAAAGATCACAAAATAGATTTAATGCATATTGCCATCTGTAAATTACTCTCGCCTTATGGTTATTATGAGTTTGATTTTGTAGACGAAGATGGATGGCCTCACTATAAAGTCAAAGCGCAGTTGCCACCTTTAAAAGCAGGTGAGCAAGCTGTCTTAATGAAAGAAGCCATTGTTAATTATTTTCTTGAGACGAAGTATATAGATTAGCTTTTGGGCGTTACCCTCTTCGCTAAAGCTTCAAAGGGTCGTGCTCTCGGCAGTCGCTTCCTCCAAAGCTCATTACAGCAAAGGAGGAGAGCTCCAACAAATGCCTCCATCACTAACGCAAGTTTGTAGAATTTCATTAAATTTGCGGTTCATTTTAACAACTGAGTAAATTCAGCAGCACATGTTAGACAAGATCAAAGAACTTATTGCAGAAGCCGAAGCATTTTCAGCACAATCTAAAGAAGAAGTAGAAGCCTTCCGAATTAAATATTTAGGCTCTAAAGGTTTATTAAAAACCTACTTTGCTGAATTTAAAAATGTGGCTAATGAGCAAAAAAAAGAGTTTGGTCAAACCATAAATTTGCTTAAAAAAACGGCCGAAGACAAAGTCAATGCCTTAAAAGAAGAGCTTGAGAGTAAAGAAGAATCAGCTGGAGTTTATGGCGATTTATCACGTCCTGGAGAACCTATAAATATTGGTGCACGCCATCCAATTTCTATCGTTAAAAATCAAATTATAGATATTTTTTCTCGTATCGGATTTAACGTTAGCGAAGGTCCAGAAATTGAAGACGATTGGCACAATTTTACAGCCTTAAATTTACCAGAATATCATCCTGCACGTGATATGCAGGACACCTTTTTTATACAAACCAATCCAGATATTTTATTACGTACGCATACCAGTTCAGTACAAGTACGCTATATGGAAAACAACAAACCACCTATTCGTACGATTTCGCCTGGTCGCGTGTTTAGAAACGAAGCCATTTCAGCACGTTCCCATTGTTTCTTTCATCAAGTAGAAGGCTTGTACATTGATAAGGATGTAAGTTTTGCCGATCTAAAACAAACCCTTCAGTACTTCACTACAGAAATGTTTGGGAAATCTAAAATTAGATTAAGACCATCGTATTTTCCATTTACAGAACCAAGTGCTGAGGTTGATGTATATTGGGGACTCGAAACCGAAACCGATTATAAGATGACCAAAGGCACAGGTTGGCTAGAAATTATGGGTTGTGGTATGGTAGATCCAAACGTTTTAGAAAACTGTGGTATTGATTCTAAAACCTATTCAGGTTTTGCCTTCGGGATGGGAATCGATCGTATTGCTTTGTTATTACACCAAATTAGTGATATTCGTTTGTTGAGTGAAAACGATGTGCGTTTTCTTGAACAATTTAAGAGTGCACTTTAGTTTATAAAGACAGTGTAACCGAAAACCTAAGACACTAATTCTAATCTTTTTTGGTCGCTGAGGTTCTCGAAGCGACTTCAATCTACATATGAAAAAAGACATCCATATTCCTGAAGTTTCCGATGTTTTTGTAGCGGTTGTTCAAGAAGAGCATCCAGAATACAAAACCAACGATTGGAATGCCTATATCATTAATAACAAGAACGTTGATTTAGATACCGTTTTAATTGTATCGCGTGGTTATTCAGAACATAAAGTCACACCTGTAATGCGCCATACCATAAAGTTATTGCCTTCTAGAAGTTATGCTAAAATTGAGTTTCTTCAAAATGATGTGCTGGCTTTAAATAATGAGTTTAAAGTGACTTTTTTTGAAGGTAATCATATGTTAGATAAAACCTATCTTTTCAGAAAGAATACGATTAATGAAAAAGCCTTGCAAACCATTCCATTGATGCAATTGAAAGGGGTTTTGGTGAAGTGAGAGAAAAACAAGGACTTTTCTAAAAAAATAATGATGACATTTTTTTGATTTCGCGATGTAATTTTTGAAATCAAAAATATAAATCATGAATAAAAGAAATCCGTTTTTTAAAGCTTTAGTATTGTTTGCCTTATTTGTTACTAACTATTCATTCTTTGGATGCTCTTCAGAAAGCGATGAAAATCAATCTTATGAGTTGGTCATCACACCGAATGGATCAAGTATTGAGCAAACGCAAACTGCTACTTTCACTGCCACTTTGCAACCTGTACCTTCAACACCTGTAACATTCGACTGGTTTACATTAGCTATTCATGGTACAATTTCTGATGAAATGCCTAATGGTCAGTTTATAGAAACCAGTAGTGATGGAACATCGTCTTTAGTTTATACAGCTACAGCAATTGGAAATCCAGGTGGTGTGGAGGTTTTGAGTTTAGATGTTCTTAATGCCAGCGGTACTATACTTGCCGAGAGCGTGATTGAAATTGAAGTAGGTCCACCTACAGAGCAAATCGTGCCTGGTGTATTGTTTGAATGGACTAGACCAAGCGGTAATCCTGGAAGGTTATCAACATCTTTTATAGTGGCTTGGCCATTTTTTAAGTTACCTGGTTTTAATTCTTATGACTTTACCCTTGAAGTTGAGCCAGGAGAAGGCTGGGATTTAGGAGAAATTGGTAATGTGTTAACTGCCAGTACTAGTAGTGGAATAATTGATGGCGAAGCGTCTATAGATGAATATGATGGTGACCATTTTAACTTGGGCAATGAGAAATATGCTCTTGTATCTTTTGGTGGAGGTTATTCTAATTATCTTCCAGGAGACTCAAATGCTCTAGAAGCTATTGAAAATGCTAGAGATTTTAATGGACGACTAGCAATGGCAGTTTATAAAGTAACTGGTCACGGATCAATAGTTGATTAATTGTATAATTAATACTCCCTTGAGTAAATTCTAAAAGAAAAAAGAGGTTTTTATTGTTGAACAGAATATCGCAAACTACTTCGATAATCATCAATTATCAATCCAACTTATCAGTTAGTTTTTTAAAAACCTTTTTAGGGTCTTTGTTCTCGTAAAGAATATCATACACAGCATTGATAATAGGTAAACGGGTTTTTTTAGTGTTCTTTTTGTTCAATTCAAAAGCACTTTTGGCAGCATAGTAACCTTCGGCAACCATATTCATTTCCATCTGAGCCGATTTCACAGTGTAGCCTTTACCAATCATGTTACCAAACATTCGGTTTCTTGAAAAGGTTGAGTAACCCGTAACTAATAAATCCCCTAAATAAGCAGAGTTGTTAATGTTGCGCTTCATTTTATGCATTTTCTTAATAAAGCGCTTCATTTCTCGAATAGCATTACTCATCAGGACACTTTGAAAATTATCACCATAACCTAATCCGTGAGCAATTCCAGCAGCTATAGCATAGATGTTTTTCAGCATAACAGCATACTCTGTGCCTATAATATCATCACTAATCTTTGTTTTGATATAGTCACTCGATAAGGCATCAGCAATTTGCTGCGCTTTCTTTGCATCTGCACACGAAATCGTTAAATAAGACAAACGTTCTAAAGCAACTTCTTCGGCATGGCAAGGACCAGCAATTACAGCAATGTTTTCAAAAGGAATGTGGTAAATATCATGAAAATGTTCACCAACCAATAATCCAGATTCCGGCATGATACCTTTAACGGCAGAAACAATGGTTTTGTTAGAAATATCAATAGAGAGCTTTTCTAATTCAGCATAAATAAATGCCGAAGGGATCACAAAAATCAATACATCAGCCCATTGTGCTGTTTCGTTAATATCATTACTCAACTTAAGCTGTTCTACCTTGAACTCAACAGAACTTAAGTAACTCGGATTGTGTTGTTCTTTCAGTAAATGTTCTTTTGTATAAACACTTCGCATGTACCAACCAATTTCGTCTTGGTTTTCACTAAGCATTTTTACAATCGCAGTCGCCCAACTTCCAGCGCCAAAAACAGCATACTTTAAAGGTTCATTCATAAATGGATGATCAATTTTGTGTTTTTCAAAAATACATAATCTTAAGCATACTTAAAGTGTTCAACTAAAGTTTGGCATACGTTTTGAAACTTGATTGTTATAGTAACCCGAAATACTAAACATTATGAAAACATTAAAAATACTTTTAGGCTTTGTTTTAAGTGCTACACTTTTTACATCTTGTTATACCGAAGAGGTGATCGTTAACGATTTTAATAATCAGCCATCTGGTATTAGTTTAAATCAGTTATTGGGTTCTTACGAATTATGGTATGTAGATATTAATCAGACCTTAGGTCCTGGTGAAACACCATTTTTACAAATTGCATTTACGCTTTCTTTTAGAAACGGTTTGGTTTATGCGAATAATAATCTTGTAGGTTTAGGAAGTTCTGGAGGCGGATTTGGAATTGATGTTGGAACGTATGATGCTTACAATATGATATTAGATGTATACCACGATATTGATGGTTACCAAACTTTTGATGTGTATCAGATTGATGGTAATACTATAGAATTATATAATCCATATAATGACACATCGTATTTCTTACATGGATACCAGAGAAGTACTTTTGATTACGACTTTGTGTTTTATGATAACATTCATTATTTCCTACAGGAATATGAGGCTTGGGAAAAAACCTATACTAGTGAAATGGGTATGTTAAATGAATTTGATGAAGAAAACTATCTACAGTTTTTAGCTGGAGGAAATGATTCTACATTTAGAAGCTCGCAAGATGTCAATATAGGTGTTCCAGATAATATTTATTGGGATTATACAGGTGTTTATGGTGTAGGTGATATTAGTAATAATATGTATTTAAAAACATTAACATTAGATTATGATTTCTTCGACAATGAATTCTTTGAATTGAGCGTTATTAATGATCAAAGGATTGAGCTATACCATCCTTCATCTGAAACGATATATGAGTTTACAGGAAGAGGTTACATTCAATTCTTGAGAGAGACTGATGCAGAAGGTAGAAAAATTGAAGGCTCAAATAAGCCTAAGAAGCGTAAACAAAAAACAGATAAAAAAGATAATCCTAGAGAGAATACAAGAGATTCTTAACGATATGAGAAGCTAAATTTTGGTTGGTTATTTAGTTTCCAGAAGCGTCCACTTCTTCCCAAAGAGTGGACGTTTTCTTTTTGTGACCTTTTTGTAAAATAAGGGTCTAAATTATTGGTTGAGGTATTTCTTTTTATTCTGAAAGAAAATCGCCAACTTTACAATGCATATTAACACTAAAAAATCGAAATCACATTATGGGACTATTTACCTTTATTAAAAATGCAGGCGCAAAAGTTTTTGGAATTGGAAAAACTACTGAAGAAGAAGCTGCAGAAGCAAAAGCAAAAGCAGATGCTGCAGAGTTAAGAGCTGAAGAAGCAGCAGCAAGAAATTTAGAAGAAACAATTAACGATTTACAATTACAAGTAGAGAATCTTAATGTATTCATTGATGATGATATGGCTAGAGTTTCTGGAATGGCTTATGATCAAGCTACTAAAGAAAAGGTTGTATTAGTTATTGGTAATACTGCTGGTATTGCATCTGTTGATGACCAAATGACTGTAGAGCATGTAGAGCCTGAAGCACAATTTCATACTGTTGTTAGTGGTGATACACTTGGTAAGATTGCAAAACATTATTATGGTAATGCAATGAAATACCCAGTTATCTTTGAAGCTAATAAGCCTATGTTAACTGATCCTGATAAAATTTATCCTGGACAAGTATTACGTATTCCGCATATGGATTAAGTATTATCATTCCGTACTGTCTCACTAAGCGACGTTGAAGTGTGATGCGGAATTCATTATGATAAGATCCTGAATCAAGTTCAGGATGACATTTATTAAACAAAAAGCGCAACATCATGTTGCGCTTTTTTTATTGGTTCTTAAGAAATACATAGAGATTCCTCCGTTTCAGTCGGAATGACAAGGCTATTATATTTTTAAAAGGATGTCATTTCGAGCTTGCCGAGAAATCTAATAAATTAAAAAGTCCTCGATTTCAATTGAATGAGATGGTTAAATAGTTTAGTTGTTCAAGATATTTTTCAAAGCTTCAACATCGTAAGGTTTAGCTGTGATGGTCTTATCCTTATCTAAAAGCACCAAAGTAGGCGTGCTGCTTACATCATATGCATTTGAAATTGGGTTGTCCCATTTCCCTAAGCCTAGCACGTGAATAAAATCAGGATAATCACCAACTAATTTTTGCCATTCATCAGCACCATCTTCAAGTCCGATAGCAATCACTTTTACCTCTTGATGCGAAGCCATAAGTGATTTTAGTTTTGGTAATTCATCAAGACAATGACCACAGCTACTGCTCCAAAATACCACAAGGTATTGGTCAGAAACTGCAATATCATGAAGGGTTGTATTGATAGTTTTCCCATTGTCATTGTATGCAAATTCAAAGTTTTGCGCTTTATTACCAATAGCATTATTCTTGTAGGCTACGAGCTGTTCAGTTAAGGCATCAAAATTTGTAGCTTTACTAAGATCCATTAGGTAGGCATCAGAAATGTAATTCGCAACTTCTGGATTGTCCATATTCTTAAATCGACTCCAGATCATTTGCATAAGCATTGTTTTAAGCACAAGTTCTCCTTCACCAATTTTTGACATAACGGTATCAACATCTTTTTTATACACATCATTAGATGTATTGGCAGACATTCCGAAGATAAACGCTAAAACACGATCTATTATAAAATCTGAGCTTTGAAGCAAGTGATTATTAAAATCGACATGGTCTAAAAAGGTGCGTTTTAAGTTTGCAGAATAAGTAGACAGGTCTTCATAGTCTTTAGGAATATAAGGCGTATTACTTTTGATAAAGGTTTCCGCTAAAGTTCCAGTCGACGCTTCATCAAAAGCAGCCTGCGTGTCTTTCAGAGTTTTGATAATGTCTTTATAGCCTTTTTTATCATTGCTTTCTTGAGCGTAATAGTTACTAATGGTTTGGTTGATCATATCCATACTATGCGAATAAGAAGACCACAGTTTGTTTTCATTACTATCTGTAAATGCTAAGCCTTTATCTGGACTGAAGGTTAAAGAAATATTTTCTTTTCCGTTATAGATAAGGTCGAAATTATTGTCTTCAGGAGGTAAGGCATAAACTATTTTGTAAATACCAGGCGCTACAGTAGAATCTAAGGGAATAGTAAACTGACCATTAGCATCTAACTCGGCACGATCTACATAATCTGATGAGGTCGGTGTCGCATGATATAAAAAGGCATAGCTGTATTCTGAAGCAGGTGATAAGGTTCCACTAATACTGTGTTGTGCTTGCGCGTTTAAAGACATGAGCGTTACTAAGAGTACTAAATATTTCATAAGTTTTATTTTCTAAGATGTTATTTTAAACCATTGGTTTTAGTTTGAGGAATCTAAAGTTTTCATTGATAAATGATGGCTTCAGAATGACAGATTTTGTATTTCAAATTTTATTCCAAAATAGGTTTTAAAACATGTAAAGCAGCTTTCACTGAGGTTATATTTTCAAAAGTAAGTAATAATCGTAAACCATTACGTGTTTGTTTTTCTTTCATTTTACAAGCTTTAGGATGCGTTTGTACAAACTGAAGCACTTTTGTAAATCCGTTACTTTGATAAAAAGCACTTTGTTGGTCATTGATAAAGTAACCAATAAGCTTTCCACGTTTCATAATAACTTTTTCCAGACCAATTTTCGTAGCAATCCATTTAATTCGAACACTATCAAACAAATCAATAACTTGAGTTGGAAGTTCTCCAAAACGATCGATGATCTCAGTTTCAAACTGTTGTAATTGGCTTTCGGTTTTAAGTGTATTTAGTGTAGTATAAAGATTTAAACGCTCTGTAATACTATTCACATAATCGTCTGGAAATAAGAGCTCAAAATCAGTATCAATAGTGATGTCCTTTACATACTCCTTTGGTTTACCATCATCTTTATACAAATCCTTAAATTCATTTTCTTTAAGTTCTTCAATGGCTTCATTTAGTATTTTTTGATAGGTATCAAAACCAATGTCATTAATAAATCCGCTTTGTTCACCACCAAGAAGATCACCAGCGCCACGAATTTCTAAATCTTTCATAGCGATATTAAAACCACTTCCTAACTCAGTAAATTGTTCTAAAGCCGTAATACGTTTTCTAGCATCGTTGGTCATCGCAGAATAGTCAGGTGTGATGAAATAACAAAAGGCTTTTTTATTGCTTCGACCAACACGACCACGCATTTGATGTAAGTCGCTTAATCCAAAATTATTAGCATTATTGATAAATATGGTATTGGCATTTGGAACGTCTAATCCGCTTTCAACAATTGTTGTGCTTACCAAAACATCAAATTCACCATTCATAAAGGCGAGCATTAGTTTTTCAAGCTTTTTCCCTTCCATTTGACCATGACCAATAGCAATTTTTGCATCAGGAACAAGACGTTGAATCATCCCAGCAACTTCTTTGATGTTTTCAATTCTGTTGTGGATAAAGAAGACTTGTCCGCCACGTTGAATCTCATAAGTCACGGCATCTCTAATGGTTTCTTCATTAAATCGAATAACATGACTTTCAATAGGATATCTGTTTGGAGGAGGTGTTGTGATTACCGATAAATCACGTGCTGCCATCAAACTAAACTGAAGCGTTCTCGGAATTGGTGTTGCGGTTAAAGTTAACACGTCAACATTTTCTTTTAGAGTTTTGAGTTTGTCTTTGACAGCCACTCCAAATTTTTGCTCTTCATCAACAATAAGTAAACCAAGGTCTTTAAATTTTACGTTTTTATTGACT
Organism: Bacteroidia bacterium; assembly: GCA_030430385.1. GTDB lineage: Bacteria > Bacteroidota > Bacteroidia > Flavobacteriales > Flavobacteriaceae > Psychroserpens. Next base: position 232,031 of record JAUIFO010000003.1, on the reverse strand, counting down.
AACTGATGCGTTCCAATAATAATGTCGACATGTCCTTTTTCGAGTTTCTCTAAGGTGATCCGTTTTTCTTTTGCTGTTCTGAAACGATTAAGATAATCTACGGTCACAGGAAAATCTTTCAGTCGCTCTGTGAAAGTCTTATTGTGTTGGTAAGCCAAAATAGTTGTTGGAACAAGTACAGCAACTTGTTTTCCATTATCTACTGCTTTAAACGCTGCACGAATGGCAACTTCTGTTTTTCCGAAGCCAACATCACCACAAACTAAACGATCCATAGGACGTTCACTTTCCATATCTGCTTTTATATCTGCAGTTGAAGACATTTGATCTGGCGTATCTTCATAAATAAAAGAGGCTTCTAATTCATGTTGTAAGTAACTATCGGGTTTGTATTGAAACCCTTTTTTTAATTTTCGTTTGGCATAGACCTTAATAAGGTTAAACGCAATTTCCTTAACTCTAGATTTGGTCTTTTGTTTGAGGGTTTTCCAAGCTTTACTTCCTAATTTGTACACTTTAGGAGGTTTACCATCCTTACCATTGAACTTGGTGATTTTGTGTAATGAGTGAATGCTTAAATACAAGACATCTCGTTCGCCATAAACCAATTTAATGGCTTCTTGCTTTTTGCCTTCAACCTCAATTTTTTGTAATCCTCCAAATTTTCCAATACCATGATCAATATGTGTTACATAATCACCAATGTCTAAATTGGTCAGCTCTTTAAGCGTAATGGCTTGTTTTTTTGCATAGCCATTTTTAAGATGAAATTTATGATAGCGTTCAAATATTTGATGATCTGTATAGCAGGTGATTTTTTGGTCATGATCAATAAACCCTTGATATAAGGAAAGTACGATGGTTTTATAGTGTACTTCTTCTTCAACATCTTCAAAAATATCGTGAAAACGTTTAGCTTGTTGCTCACTTACACAAGCTATGTAATTGGTGTAACCTTTATGGTGGTATTCGTTTAGGTTTTCAATTAAAATATTGAATTGTTTGTTGAACGATGGTTGTGGTGTGGTGTTGAATTCAATTTCAGACACCATTAATTTTTCACTAGCACTTCTACTGTGTTCAGTGTGACACTCTGAATGACCGAAATAAGCATTTGTGCCAAATTCAATTAAGTTAAACTCTAGCAACTGTTGCTTCAATAAGGTTGAATTACAAAAAAGTTCATCAGGTTTTGAGTGTTTCAATTCTGAAGACAAGGTCTTAAAAGTGTCTTCTGCCTTTCCGAAGAACTCATCAATTCTAGAAAACAGCAGGTCTGTATTTTTAGTAAAGACAATAGTTTTTTGAGCAATGTATTTGAGGAAACTTTGTCTGCTTTCTTCAAGAAATTTATTTGCAACATTTGGAATAATTCCAATTTTTTTGATTTGATCTGTGGAAAGCTGTGTTTCTACATCAAAGGTTCTGATGCTATCGACTTCGTCTCCAAAAAATTCAATACGATAAGGTTCGTCATGTGAAAATGAAAACACATCTACAATACCACCACGCACTGAAAACTCACCAGGCTCTGTGACAAAATCAACACGTTTGAATTTGTATTCAAATAGCACTTCATTTACAAAATCTATTGAAAGTTCATCACCAACACTAATCTTTAACGTATTACGTTCAAGTTCTCGTCTAGTGACTACCTTTTCAAAAAGAGCATCAGGATATGTGACAATAACAGCTGGTTTTTTTCTTGAGTTGATGCGGTTTAAAACTTCAGCTCTAAGTAACACGTTCGCATTGTCTGTCTCTTCAATTTGGTAAGGTCGTCTGTAACTGCCAGGATAGAAAAGGACGTCTTTATCATTCAATAAAATTTCAAGATCGTTCAAATAAAATGCAGCTTCTTCTTTATCATTGAACACTAATAAAAAAGGGCGTTCAGCAGTTTTAAAAAATTCAGAAATAACCAGTGAAAATGAAGATCCAACAAGTCCTTTTAAATGCAGCCTAGCTTTAGGTTTATCTTGTTTAGAATCGGAAGTTTGGGCAATAGCAGTTTCTAGATTTTGCAGTTGCAAAGCCTGTGCATACGTTTGCGAGAGAAGGGATTTACTCAAGACGTTTTATTTTATACAAATATAAAATTTTTGTGTATTGGTATATTGTTAAAATGTATTAATAAAACTATCTTTGTAGCCACTTTAAAAAAACACATATGTCATTTTCAGATTTATTCGAAAGCGGATTTAAAAAACGTAATCAAGACCACTTCGCAGCGATTGTTAGAGTTGCTATGAGCGATGGAATTATCAATGAAGCAGAAAGAACATTTTTAGATCGTCTTGCTACACGTTTAGATATTACAGATGAAGATTATCAAACGATTTTAAAGGATTATCAAACACATCCTATTAATCCTCCATTATCATACGACCATAGATTAGAGCGTTTATATGATTTGGCCAGAATGGTTTGGGCTGATCATATTGAAGGCGAAGACCAAGTACGATTATTAGAGAAATTATGTATTGGTTTAGGTTTTAATCCTGACAATGTAAAATACATCACAGATAAAGCATTAAGCCTAGTGCATTATGAAGTTGATTTAGATGATTTTATTGAAAAAATGAAAAAAATGAATCAGTAAGGAAACGATTCTTTTAATTTATAAAAGCGGATTTGCACTTCGAGAGCCTCAGTGACCAAATCCGTTTTTTTTATGCATTACGCATAAACTCTTCAGCTTTTTCTACCATGTTTTTGCTTCCGCAGATAAAAGGAACACGTTGGTGTAATTCGGTTGGTTCAATATCCATAATTCTGTTGAAACCATCACTCGCTTTTCCATTAGCTTGTTCAGCTAAAAACGCCATTGGATTACATTCGTACAATAATCGTAATTTACCATTACTCGCTTTAGAGCTTTTAGGATACATATAAATTCCGCCTTTTATCATATTTCTATGAAAATCAGATACTAAAGAACCAATGTACCTGCTTGTGTAAGGTCTGTCACCTTCTTCCATCTGGCAATACTTAATGTAGTTTTTAATGCCTTGCGGAAAGTGAATGTAATTGCCTTCGTTTACAGAATATATTTTACCATCCTCTGGGAATTGCATGTCTGGATGCGACAAATAAAATGTGCCTATTGCAGGATTCAACGTAAAACCATTAACACCATCTCCAGTAGTGTAAACAATCATAGTTGAAGTCCCATAAATAATATAACCAGCAGCAACTTGTTGGTTTCCTTTCTGAAGGAAATCATCAATAGTTACTGGAGTTCCCACAGGAGTTACACGTCTATAAATCGAAAAGATAGTTCCTACGGAAACGTTAACATCGATGTTTGAAGAACCATCTAACGGATCAATAAGAACAATGTATTTGTTTTGATGATTTTCATCTTGACTGTTGATTGAAATAAAATCGTCTTCTTCTTCACTAGCAATACCACAAACAATGTTTCTTTTAGTCATTGTTTGGATGAACTTGTTATTGGCATAAACATCAAGTTTTTGCTGATCTTCACCCTGAATATTTGTATCACCTGCAGTTCCAATAATATCAACTAAACCAGCTTTGTTAACTTCGTGATTTACGACTTTTGCTGCTAAACGAATCGAATTAATAAGTCTTGAAAGTTCGCCTGAAGTATATTTAAATGCAGATTGATTTTCAATGATGAATTCACCAAGAGTTTGATTTTTTTGAGACATTTATGCTAAGTGATTAGTTTCTACAAATATCGTATTTTTTAGGAAACTACATCGTTTTCGTTGGGCTTTTAATATTTTCTGTAATCAACTTTTAGCCTATCTTTACGGAAACAATTTACCAATGCAATTTTCTATTAGACCAGCTACTGTAAACGATATGTCTCGAGTTCACGAGCTTATAGTCGAGTTGGCTGTTTATGAAAAAGAACCAGATGCCGTTAAGATTTGTGTCGACGATTTAATCAATTATGGGTTTTCATCGCAACCTGAGTTTCATTGCTTTGTTGCTGAAGTAAACGGAAAAGTAGAAGGGATTGCTTTAACCTATAAGCGATTTTCAACATGGAGTGGTCTAGTATTACATCTTGAAGACCTTATTGTTACAGAACGCTTAAGAGGAACAGGTTTAGGAACAGCACTTTTAGATGAAGTCGTAAAATATGGGAATCAATTAGGTGCAAAGCGTGTGACTTGGGTTGTTCTAGACTGGAATGAGTCTGCTATTTCGTTCTATAAAAAGAAAGGTGCTGCTATTTATAAAGGTTGGGATTGGGTGAGTTTGGATGAACAAGGCATAAAACATTATTTATCAAAACTGTAGATGCAAGTATTTAAATTTGGAGGAGCTTCAGTAAAAGATGCTAAAGGCGTTAAAAATCTAGCCAAGGTTTTAGATACCGTTGGATACAACAATACGCTTGTTGTGGTGTCTGCTATGGGGAAGACAACCAATGCTCTGGAACACGTAATATCGAATTACTTTGAAAATAAGTCAGAATTACAAAGTTCTTTGCAAGACGTTAAAAAGTTTCACAATGAAATTCTGTTAGACCTTTTTGAGAATACACAACATCAAATATTTAAAAAAGTAGAAGCATTTTTTCAAGAACTCAATTATTTTTTGAGCCATAATAAATCGCCAGACTACAATTTTGTATACGATCAAATCATTGGTTTTGGTGAGCTTATTTCTACAACAATTATTAGTGAGTACCTCCTTAGTCAAGGTGTAGAAAATCAGTGGTTAGATGTAAGAGAATTTATCAAAACAGATGATTACTACAGACGTGCTAATGTAAACTGGAAACAAACGCAATCTCAGATCAAATCTAACTTTGATACTAAAGTACTCAATATCACGCAAGGGTTTTTAGCAAGTGATGCTAATAATTTTACAACCACTTTAGGCAGAGAAGGGAGTGATTATACAGCTGCAATTTTTGCTTATTGTTTGAACGCTGAACAGGTTACGATTTGGAAAGATGTTCCAGGAGTTTTAAATGCAGATCCACGTTATTTTGAAAACGCGCAATTATTAGATAATATCTCTTACACTGAAGCCATAGAGTTGGCCTTTTACGGTGCTTCTGTAATTCATCCTAAGACACTTCAACCTCTACAACAAAAGGAAATCCCTTTATATGTGAAATCGTTTTTAAATCCTGAAGATAATGGTACACGAGTAGGTAAAGGTAATGGGATCTCTCCAAATATTCCATGTTATATCGTTAAGAAAAACCAAGTTTTGGTGTCGTTGTCGTCCTTAGATTTTAGTTATATCGTAGAGGACAATATCAGTGATATTTTTAAGCTGTTGCACCATTATAAAATGAAGGTTGATGTGATTCAAAATTCAGCGATAAGTTTTTCAGTTTGTTTTGAAAACACGTATGACAATCTAGAACGTTTGCTTCAGCATTTAAAAGCAAAATTTAAAGTAACATCTCACGAAAATGTGAGTCTTTATACTGTAAGACATTATAATGAAGCAGCGATTGCTTCAATAGAAAAAGATAAAACCTTGTTATTAAAACAATTAACTCAGGAAACCGTTCAAATGGTAACTAAGTAACATTTTAGTACTTTTACACCAATGAGTAAGCAACCAGAAATAGGATTAGTTACTGCTAAAGAAGTCGCCAAAGCCATAAAGGTAGATAAGTATGGTTTTATAGGAACTTTTATAGGTTGGTTGCTGATGAAAGTTCTAAAGATCTCTACTTTAAATAAGATCTACAAACGCAATAAACACTTGAGTGATGGTAACTTTTTAGATGGCATTCTTGACGATTTTCAAATTAAGTTTGAAATTCCTGAAGAAGATCTCAAGCGTTTGCCTAAAGATGGTGCTTATATTACCATTTCTAACCATCCACTTGGAGGCATCGATGGCATCCTTCTTTTAAAACTTATGATCGAGCAACGTGCCGATTTTAAGATCATTGCTAATTTTTTATTGCATAGAATAGAACCTTTAAAACCTTACATCATGCCAGTAAATCCTTTTGAGGATCGTAAGGATGTAAAATCGAGTATTGCAGGTTTTAAAAACGCCATTTTACACTTAAGAGATGGTCATCCTTTAGGGATTTTTCCTGCTGGAGAAGTTTCAACATACAGAGATGGCAAGTTGGTGGTAGATAAACCATGGGAAGATGCAGCAATGAAGCTTATAAAAAAAGCAGAAGTTCCTGTAGTGCCTATTTATTTTCATGCGAAAAACAGTAAGTTATTTTATAAGCTTTCCAAAATAAGTGATACGTTCAGAACGGCGAAATTGCCTTCAGAGTTGTTGACTCAAAAGCATAGAATCATTAAAGTAAGAATTGGTCGTCCTATTTCAGTAAATGATCAAAAAGAGCATGATACACTTGCTAACTTTTCAGAATTTTTAAGACGAAAAACCTACATTTTATCAAATGCTTTTGAAGACAAGCCAAAGATGTTAGATAATTTATCTAACACTTTGAAAAATCCGCCAAAACCACCAAAACGTATTGTTGGAGGAGTTAGTCAAGATAAAATGATTGCTGAAGTTGAAGCGCTCAGAAAAGGAGATTTCAGGTTGCTTATAAGTAAGAACTATGAGGTCTTTTTAACACCAGCACAAGAAATTCCAAACATCCTTCACGAAATTGGAAGACTTCGAGAAATTACCTTTAGAGCCATTGGAGAAGGTACCAATGAAGCTATTGATTTAGATAGTTTTGATACCTATTACCACCATATGTTTTTGTGGGATAATGAAAGTGATCAAATTGCAGGTGCGTATCGTATGGGCTTGGGTTCACCAATTTTTGAGAAATATGGTATTGATGGGTTTTACCTTCAAGATTTGTTTAGGTTTGAGCCAGAATTGCACAAAATGATGAGCCAGTCTATTGAAATGGGTCGTGCCTTCATAATCAAAGAATACCAGCAAAAACCAATGCCTTTATTTTTATTGTGGAAAGGTATTGTGCATACTACATTACGACATCCTGAACATAAATATCTGATAGGAGGCGTTAGTATAAGCAATCAGTTTTCAAACTTCTCTAAATCGTTGATGATAGAATTTATGAAGTCGCATTATTACGATCCTTATGTGGCGCAATATGTGCATCCTAAAAAGGAATTTAAGGTGAAGCTTAAAGACGCTGATAAAGATTTTGTGTTTGACGAATCGGAAGCGGATTTAAATAAATTTGATAAGATCATTGATGAGGTCGAGCCAGGAGCACTTCGATTGCCTGTGCTTTTGAAAAAGTACATCAAGCAAAATGCTAAACTTGTTGCTTTCAATGTTGATCCTTTGTTCAATAATTCTGTAGATGGCTTAATGTATATTAAAATTGCCGATCTTCCTGAAAGTACTGTAAAACCTGTTATGGAAGAATTTCAGGCAGAGCTGGAACGCAAGTTTTCAAATGGCAACAATGAAGACCGTTAAAGCGTTTCACTTAAACTTGAAAACACATACTTCATCTCAGTAGCTATTTGTAAACTTCTCGTTTTATAAGTTTCAGTTTGTTGAGGTGTGCCATCAGAAAGCTTAGGGTCATCATAGGTGATGGCAATTCGCTTATCACATCCAAACACCATAGGACAGCCTTCATCAGCAGCAGAGCAGGTCATGATAGCTGCAAATTCAGAGGAAGGATTAAACCCATCACCATAAGCTTTTGAAAAGGCAATGACAGCAGGTTCATTAGTTGCATATTTAATACTGTATACTGGATTATCTCCTTCCGATAGCTTGTCAATATTAAAACCTTGATTTACTAGTGTTTCGCCTACTTTAGGAAACATTGCAGTAGCTTCAGTTCCACCAGAATAAGTTGTTACATTTTTAATATCATAATAAGCAGCCATAGTTTGCGCCCAGATTTGAGACAAATGGCTTCTACGAGAATTATGAGTGCAAATGAAATTGAGCCTTATTGGAGAATTCTCATTTTGCTTGACTTTAAGGTAATCAACCAATGTCTCAAGCGTTTGTTTTCTTTCATTAGAAATCGTGTTGACATCAAGCGTTTGAATTATATTGGCGATAGGTTCTAATAGCATAAGATTTTATTTAGAGTTAGCAACAATTTCCGTCAGGTGAACAACAAGGCTCGTCATCAAATACCTCTTTAACATCTTCAACAATACCACAAATAGATTTTGCTTTACAGTCTGTTTTTTCAACCGCTAACTTAAGAATTAGGTTATTGTCTTGTATCATAAAATCGTTAACAAATAGTTGCGCTGTGTGAAAATTTGGATTGCTGTATTCAAACTTAACTTCGGCATTTAAGTCGTAAGGTTTCATTTGTCCGACTTTTTTTAGAATCCCTAGTGCTTTTACAACAGACATGTGTTTTGTTTTGTAGATTTCTGTCGGACTTTCCCAAAGTTGAATAATGGTTTCATTCCACTGATCTGTTTGGCTTCCGCAGTCAACAGAATTGATAGCGATGTGTTTCACTTCAGTGATATGATAGTTAGCACCAACAAAGGCGTTTGGTTTATATTCAAATAGTAATGTTCTGTCTTTGTGTTCCTGAAGGATATCGAATAGTTCTTGTGTTTTCATAGTAACATTATTTATTCAATTAGCATCTTTATAGGTGTCAAATGCATTTGAGGTTTAACAACAGTTAGATTTTGTTTTATTAAGAAACGAATTGAGCAGCATTTGAAGCTCTTCAAAGCGTTCTATATTAAGGCAGTAAGATTTCTTTTTACCAGTGAAAGTTCCCTTGAGCAGACCTTCGTTACCAATAACAGTAAGGTGTTGCGAAATGGTAGCTTGAGATAGACCAATTTCATCAACAAGGTCATTACAGATGCAACCATCTTGCTCACTAATATATTTTAAGATTGAAATTCGTGCAGGATGAGCAAGTACTTTTGCAATTCTTGCAACCTCATTTATTCTTTGATCGAACATGAATAGTTTAGATGCTCCCATAGTATAAAAGTTATAATTTCGGTACAAATATAATCACAATATCGTAATATTGCAATATTACGATGATAAAAATAACAAATAAAGCCAAAGTATTTATTCATACCTTGACTTTACTAGATTTTATAAAGATTTAAACCAATCCTGAAATTGATCTCCTAATAAAAATATAGGTTTCTTTTCTCCACTTAAAGCACCAATCAAACTCATAATCCACAACACTAAAACAAGGATCCATACTATTAAGTTTACAAATGGTATAAACGAACCAATAAAAGCAATTATAAAAATACCTAAGGCTTGTCTTAAGTAAAAAGATCCGATCTCTGTTTTATTGTTATTGTTCATCACTAAAGCTATAATCCACCCTATTAAAGTAATGTGCGCTATGATCGCTACATTTTTACCATCACTTAAAGTTTCTTTAGCGTCGTTAGCAAAATCACTAGCCCTGTCCTTTGCTTCATTCGCAAACTCATTTGCTTTTTCTTTGGCTTGTCCAGCAAATTCTTTAGCATCATCTGCGAACTCACTTGCTTTTTCGCTTACTTTATCTGCTGCTTTTTTTGCACCTTCTTTAGCGTCTCCTAACATCTCGTTAAGATCATCACTCAAATTTTTGTTATCGTCAGACATATGATTTGTTTTTTTGGTTAGACTATAAAATTAATAAAATGTTTATGATATAAGTCTATTGAGCAAATGAAATGTTACATAAAGGCTTTATCTACAGGTTCCCATAATTCAATTTTATTGCCTTCATTATCAAGTATCCAGCCAAATTTCCCATAGTCGTACTCTTCCATTTCTCCAACGATTGTGACACCTTCTTCTTTTAAAACCTTTAATAGTTCTACAAGATTTTCTACACGATAATTAAACATGAAGTCCTTTTTTGAAGGCTCATAATATGTTGTGTCTTCTGGAAATGCACTCCATTGGGTAGAGCAGTCTTTACCTTCTTTATCTTTCCACCAAAAGGTGCAACCATAATTATCTGTGTTAAATCCGAGGTGTTTGCGATACCAATCTTTAGATGCTTGTGGGTCTTTACTTTTGAAGAATACACCTCCAATTCCTGTTACTCTATTTTTCATAAATTATTTTTTTATTGCAGATTCATAAATGTTGATCCATTCGTCACAAGTCATTTTTCTTGTGAGCTCGCCTATCAATTCGAATGGAATGTCGTCTATTTTTTTAAACCGAATACAGCTTTTGCCCATATCTAGCTTTCGGCTACTGTGTTTTGGGAATTCATTCACAAACCAGTCATGAAGCTCTTTTTTTGCGTAAATTCCACTATGGTATAAATTGATTGAATTTTTTTGTGATGCAAAACTCATAAAAGGCAATGGTGTCTTTGGATCGCAATGGTAACCGTCAGGATATACCGAATGCGGCACATAATATCCAATCATTTTATAGATCATGCCTTCTTCGAAATCTTTTGGAAGATTGTCTTTAATAACTTGTCTTAGTTGTTTGAGCGCGTCATGACGTTCTTCTGGAGTCTGACTAATATAGTCTTCTGGTGATGTTGCTTCGTATGTCATAAGGGTTGATTTTTATTTTCGTTGTAATACAATTGCTGAAATTAAAGATATGATAAATCCGATTATCATTACTGTTGCAAACATGATAAAGGCCATAAATGTTGAATTCGACATCATATCCATTGAGGCTTCTAGTTCGACTGTTTTAGCATTTAATGCTTCTGCAGAAAGATTCGCTTCCTGAAGTTGCGCCAATGTAAAATCTCGATATTCAACTGCAAAATTTGGATTTATAGAAGTGGTATAGATATAGTCTACAATTCCAAATCCTACAGCAGCGAATAAAGAAATGAGGAATCCGATACCTATAGCTTTTCCTAAACTTACTTTTCCATCATTTACATGATCTCTGTAATGTTTAATTCCGAAAAAGACGAAGATTAAAGATAATACCATAGAGGTATACCCAAAAACAGCCATCGTGTTAAAATCCAGATCAATTTGTTTTCCAATAAGGAAACCAGCAAGGAATAAAATTGACGCAGTGATAAAAGCTCTAATTCCGTATTTGATAATACTTTGTTTCATAATGTTTTAGATGTTTAGTTATACATGTTGGTCAATAAGAATGGTATTGCCATTAGGATCAAAAAATACAATACTCGCAGGTCCAGATGTGGTTTCATCGGTATCGCGTTCTAAAGTAATATTATTAGATTTTAGATGCTTTTGAATTTGTCTAACATCATCAAATTGATCTAAGGTTTCAGCGTTTTGATTCCAACCTGGATTGAAGGTTAGGATGTTTTGTTCAAACATACCTTGAAATAACCCAATCAAGGCATCACCATTTTTCATAATTAAATAATGGCGTTCTATATCTCCAGCAAATACTGAAAAGCCTAATGTTTCATAAAATGTTTTAGAAGCGTGGATGTCTTTTACAGCCAAGCTCACAGAAAATGCACCTAAAGTCATATTGAATATTTTAAGATTAATACCAAGACAAAACTATGAGAACGCCTTAAAAAAGTACTCATACTAAAGTACCAAAGCGCTCATACTTTCGTTTAAAAATAGTGTTTTTATATAATATTTAAGTCCTTAGCAATTTGCAAAGCATGCGTACGTCGCTTTGCATTTAATTTCACAAGAAGATTTGAAACATGTGTTTTGATCGTGCTTTCAGACACAAAAAGTTTTTCGCCAATTTCTTTGTTTGATAAGCCTTCGGAAATACCTAAAAGAACGTCATATTCGCGATCACTAATTTCGAGTTCTTTTATTTTTTCATAATCGATAGCTTCTGAATTGTTGGTTTTTTGATGCAAACTTTTCTTATTGAGAAACACACCAATACTGAAAAATACAATGGCTATGACTGCAATGATAATCTCAATGGTTAAGTGACTTGAGATCAACGCATATTTACTAAACTGAAAAAGTAATAGTAAGGCTAAAATGAGTAATCCAAAAACAAGTATCGTTTTTTTCATCGGTATTTAGTGTGAAAGCACAAAGGGTTCATATTAGAATACTAAAATATGGAAAATTGTCATATCGACTAATGCTGAATTTATGAGGCACTACATTGAGATCCCTCTATAGAAACGTACTCAAATCGATAAAATTCAGCAAAATTTTGCTTTTATTTTATTTACTATGGTTTGCGCTAATTTGATCTTGCTCTCAACAGTCCATCCAGCGACATGAGGTGTGAGAAGCACATTATCCATATGAACTAATTCTTTTAGGTGAGAGGTTTCAACTGCACTTGACATGACATCTTCAAAGGATGATTTTTCATATTCCAATACATCAAGTCCAGCACCAAGAATCTTACCTGTTTTTAATGCTGAAACCAAATCTTTGGTCACGACACTCTTTCCTCTGGCAGTATTTAGTAGCCAAAACGGTTTTTTAAAAGCCTCTATAAATTCAGTATTAACCATATTTATAGTGAGTGCAGTTTGAGGTGTATGTAAACTGAGTACATCAGCTTGTGCTTGTAACGTATTTAAGCTGACCTGTGTCGCATTTTCATCGCCAACATTTGGTTTGATGTCATAGCATAGCACGTTTACATCAAATCCTCTCAGTTTTTTTGCAAACGCTTTTCCCATATTTCCATAACCAATTAAACCAACCGTTTTACCGTCGAGTTCAATCCCTCGATTGTCTTCACGCAACCATTTGCCTTGTTTGACTTCTTGATCTGCTTTATTAAGCTTATTGAATAGCGCCAATAGCATGCCTAAACTGTGCTCGCCAACAGCATTTCTATTGCCTTCAGGAGCAGCGATGAGCGTAATGCCTTTTTGAGCAGCATACTCACAATCTATATTTTCAAGTCCAGCACCAACGCGACCTATAAATTTAAGGTGTTTAGCAGCATCAATAAATGTTTTGTCTATGGTAAAACGACTGCGAATAATAAGACCATCATAGGTTGAAATTTTAGTTTCTATCTCTGTTTTAGTTGATGTATAATCTTCATCGTTGGTAAAACCTAGAGTGTTTAATTCTTCAATAAGCAAAGGATGGTTTGAATCTAAGTGTAGTATGTTCATCTGTTTTATGTTATTCCTATAAGACAGGAATCCACTATTTTGATATAGGTATGTTTTAGACCTTTTTATTTTAATGGTTTGGTCAATATAGTTAAATGTTTATAATAATTAAATATTCTATACTCTTTATGATTAATTGGAGTGATATATTCAATGAACTATAGAATATCTCGTTTGTTTGATCTTTTGTAGTTTATAATATTATAAAAGGTTAATCATTTTAAAGAACATAATTATTTTAGAATATTATGATTTACTTAACTATGTAATATATGTTGTCTAATTTATATTAGCAACGCACAAAATCAGGTAGTCAATAAACTTAGACACAAATAAAAAATGAATCAAACTATTCTAGACTTTGTAATGATTGCAAGTGTAATTATTGGATACTTTATAAGTATCGTACTTTTTACATCATCATTTTATAAAAGTCGTGCTAACAACTATCTAGCACTGTCATTGTTTTTGATTTCTAGTTTGACCTTTCTAGAATGGTTACATATTATTCTTCCAGATAACATCTTTGTTATAATGTTTAGTAATTTTAAATTCGATACTTTATTTGGAACTACAGTATTTACTTATTTTCTAATCCAAATTAAGCATAGTTTTTATAACAGCAAGAGGTATAAATGGTTATATCTTCCTTTTATTAGTTGTGTCATTCTTGAAATACCAGTGTATGTTTTTAACCTGTATGGTTCAATTTTAGAATTTCTTTTATTTTTCTTAAGAGATACTGCTTCTATTATTTTTAATATAATTTTGATTTTTTATGGCAGAAAATTAATTCTAGAAACCGAGGTTGTTTCTAAAGATAAAAAACGCTGGTTATTGCGTTTAAACTTGTTTATTATGTCTCTTATAGCGTGCTGGGTTTTGACACGAATAGAAGCATATATATTTCAGTCCTTTAATATAATGTATGTATTGTGGGTAAGCATGTGTTTATTCTTTTGGTGGATTTTATACTATGGTGTATTTAAATTACAAGTAATTGCTCAAAAAGAAGAAATACACGATTATTTAGTTTCAAAAAATATAACAAGTACTCCGTTAAAAAAGAAAATAAAAAGTTCTACAACGTCTAAAATCATTACTAATCTTTATAAGCTAATGGAAGATGAAGAGCTATATAAAAACCCACTTTTGAGTAGGTTGGACTTAGCAACGCGGTTAGAGACTAGTGAAGGCTACTTGTCACAAATCATAAATCAGGAAATAAATAAAAGTGTCATACAATTTATAAATGAATATCGTATTGAAGCTGCTAAAGACCTGCTACAAGATCCTGTTTTTAATAAATACTCTGTCGAAGCTATAGGCTTGGAAGCTGGCTTTAAATCTAAAAGTGCTTTCTATAGTGCTTTTAATACTAGCTATAAAATGTCACCAGGCGCCTATAGAAAGCTACATAAAACGTCCTAATTTGTCCGATTCTACTGTTTTAGTACTTCTTCAGTGATAAAACTCAACTTTTATTTTTTTGACCAATATACTTTTGACCAGTATAAATCAAAAAACAAAAATCAATGAGAAGAGTATTTTCAAAAACGGTAAGCAAAAATCATTATCGTACAATTTTAAACTTAGTTCTATTAGCAATTTTTACATTCACAATAGTGTCATGTTCTAAAAATGACGACAATCCTCCTGGCTTTAATGAAATTTCACAAGAGATTAAAAATTTAATTTATTTTAATGGAGATGAAAAAGCCTCTACAGTATTGATAACTGTACCAGGAGGTCCTAGCACAGAACTCGATACAGAATTAGTAGACGATATTGTCTCAGGTTTTAATACTACAGATATATTAACTATAAATGTGCACCAAGCGCAAACGTTAAATCCTGGCATATTAGAAGGCAATGAAATTACTTTAGACCAAGCTGTTAATTTTAATGCTGAAAGTATAGATATTCTACATCAAGTAGTTAGGTACTTTAAAGATGAAGGGAGAACAGTTTACATTGCCGGAATTTCATATGGCGCATTTGTAACACAAGAACTAATTGCAGAAAAAGGAATAGAAGTCGCTGATAAATATTTAATTATGACAGGTAGATTGGATATTAATGATGCTATGTGGCAAGGTCTTGCAGATGGAAAGAACGCGTACTTTGAAAACGGAGTTACTCCAATAGTAGATGAAGAACCATTTGATAATGTATTTAATAGAAATGAAGCTAGGCTGTTTGCAAGTTTAGGAATGAATAGATATACACAGCAATTTAGTGCTATTGAAAGCCTATCTAACATAACATATATTTATGGAGAAACAGACGAAGCAGTTGGTAGTCTTACAAAGGAAGAGGTTACATTTTTGCAATCTAAAAACGCTAATATACTTTCTGGTACTGGAGGCCATGACGAACCTTTTGAGGGCTTTATACAACAAGGTTTTAGTGAAGCCTTTGGTATAGAATAATTATAACATAAAACTTAAATAAATGAGAAAGACCATATTAACAACTATGGCTGTATTTATAGTATTTATAACTAATACTTTGGCGCAAGAGACCTTAAAAGAACAAGATGTTTTAAAACAAGAATTTGAAGTAAAGGTCATTACAAGCATAGAGTCTATAATACCTGACGGATTAGGTAGATCGCGTTTAATTTCATCCAATGATAAAAGAGATTATAAAAAATTCACCTCTACACAAACTAATGATGATAATACCAGAAACAAATCTAAAAGAAAAGATATTAGAGTTAAGGATTTTGAGGAAACAAAATTGTTGAACTTTTATAATATTGGAGGAATTCGATTTCAGAATATAGCAGCGAATGATGCTGTAATCTCTTCAAAGTTAACTACTATGATTGCAGAAGGTTGGGATTTGATATTCGTAACTAGTGCTGTAGAAAGTGATGCTGGTAAAAGTGATGGGAATGGGATTTTTATTACACGTTATATTTTTAAAAGGAAAGTGTATTAAAACCCTTGCTAATAGCGTATAAGATTAATAGCGATTTTATTGCTTTGATAGAGATGGATATTCACATAAATCTTTATTGTAAGCTAATAAAGTTGCTGTTTTTTACCAAAAAAATTATTAGAATATTTTGATTAAAGTGCAATTTATGCCAATGCATACAATAAGGTGTCTATTAATCACTCCTTTATTTTTATTTGTTTTTCATGGTGTTTGTGCGCAAGACACATTTATAGAAATTGGCGCAGGAATTGGAAACATTGTAGGTAATAAAAATGCACGAGGTAAAGCTGAATTACATTTTAGCGTTATAAAACCGTATTCATTTGGAGAACTAGGTTTAGGTTTTTATTTAGGAGGTAATTTTATTCCAGGCACTTCTAATACTGTAAATAACAATATCGAAATATTATCATCAAATGATTTTAAGTTTACAGCCATAACAATCCTTTATAGATTACCAATAAATAAATATCTGTTTGTTGAATCAAATTTGGGTTATTCTTCATTGTTCTCATTTGTGCATACAGACAAAAGAGTCAAAATAAATCAACCAAATTTTACTGCAGGAATAAATGTAGGAGGACACATTAATAACTTCATCTTGTCATTAAGATATCAATATCTTGGAGTTACTCCCAATTACAATGGAACCAGAACTACAACTATTGTTAAATCAAATTCTAAACCTTTAACTGTATTTCTATTAAGACTATCATATCGTTTTAATCTCAATGATTTGTTTTAAACCATACATCAAACGTCCTAATTTGTACAATTCCATTGTTTCAGTACGTTTTCAGAATCAATATTAACTTTTTGTTTTGATTTCATATCTACGTTTGCACCCACAAATCAAAAAACATAAAATACATGAAAAAATTATTATTAGTAACTGTTATAGCAGTTTTAGGATTAACAAACATCAATGCTCAAAAAGTTGAATTTGGAGCAAAAGCAGGTCTAAATCTTGCATTTATTACCGGAGACAATACAGAAGACTTTAAGCCCAATACAGACTTTCACGTTGGTGTCATGGCTGAATGGAAAATCACAAACAAATTTTCCTTACAACCTGAAATCATATATTCCGGACAAGGCTCTGATATCAATATCGAATCTGAAGGCAGAATCTCACTATACTATCTAAATATTCCAGTGATAGGGAAATACTATGTTACAGAAAGATTGAGTTTAGAAGCCGGACCGCAAGTTGGTTATTTATTATCTACTAAAGGAGGAACTATTGACTATAAAGATCTTCTACATACAACAGATTATGGTGTCAATTTTGGAGTAGGCTATAAACTCGATAACGGACTTAACTTTACTGCTAGATATAACCTTGGATTATCGAACATTAACAATGTAGACGGTTTTTCAGAAAAAAACAGAAATGGTGTATTTCAACTATCTGTTGGATATTTCTTTTAATACAAACTCACAATTCTAAAACCCGAGTGAATTCACTTGGGTTATATTTTTTTTAATATTCAAACTTTTATTTTAAAAATAATGAAAAGAACAAATACAATTTTAGTACTTCTAACAATGTCATTTTTATCAATGAATCTTAGTTGTACTAATAGTGATGAAGAGGTAATAATTGATGATTTTTCTGATCTTGATGCAGAGCTTATAGCAAGAGACTTTTCAGGAGTTGTTTTAGTTGCTCAAAATGACAATATCTTATTTAATAAAGCATATGGAAGAAAAAATAGTCAAGAAAATGGATTTCATGATATCAATACTGTTTTTGATATGGGATCTATTACAAAACAATTTACAGCGGCTGGAATTTTAAAATTAGAGATGCAAAATACGCTCTCAGTTAATGATAGTTTATCAAAATACTTTGACACTGTTCCTAATGACAAAGAGAATATAACCATCCATCAATTACTTACACATTCTTCAGGTTTAGTAGGTGGAATAGGTGGAGATTATGAAACCATTACCGAGGAAGAGTTTTTAGACCAAGTTTTTGATAGTGAATTAATTAGTTCCGTTGGAGAAAGGTTTAATTATTCTAATGTTGGCTATAGCTTACTTGGTTTAATCATAGAAAAAGTTAGTGGAATGGATTATGAGAGCTTTTTAAATCTAGAGATTTTTGAACCTTCAAACATGCATCATACGGGTTATATAATTCCAGATTGGCAACAAGATGAAGTGGCTAACGGTTATTTGAACGGAGTTGAAAATAATAAGCCAAACGAAGAGAATTGGAGTGAAAATGGTCCTTATCTCAATCTTAAAGGAAATGGAGGTATTCTAACACGAGCGAATGATTTATTACTCTGGAGCCAATCAATAATGAATAACACAGTATTAGATGAAGCAGCTACAAACAAATACCTATTTCCGCATTTTCAACCCACAAATATATATGAAAGCTATGGATATGGCTGGGGAATTGAAAATAATGATTCAGAGAATAAGTTAGTATTACATGGTGGCACCACTGATTTTTTTGCATCTGATATGTGGATCTACCCAAACAAAGGAATTACAATAGTCGTACTTAGCAATGAACTTGAAGCATTTGTATACACCATTGCAGGTGCGATATCAAACTTTTTGCTCACTGAGTAAAAGTATTAACTACAACAATAATTATACATAATAATAAAATGAAAATGAAAAAAACAAACACAATGGTATTACTTCTAATACTATCATTACTATTAGTAAGCTTTAGTTATAAAAATAATGCCAAGAATGATGAAATGATCACCAGGCACGATAAAGATGATGCTGAGTTTATCAAACTAGCAGAAAAATTTGAAAAATATATATGTCATATAAATCTACCAGATTGTGAAGGCACCATTATAGCAGATCAATGGGCAATTTCAGCTGCTCATTGTGTCGAAGTAATTGCGAGTAAATTTAACAGAGGAAGGAAACATTTTGTCATTATTAATGATGAAGAGATTGAAGTGGATAAGGTCATTATGTATAAAAAATGGGATGAGAAACAAGCAGATATTGCATTATTACACTTAAAAACAAAACCTTTAGGTACATTACAGGCGAAATTATATGCTGATGAAGACGAAGTAGACAAGCTAATATATATGTTGGGTAGAGGTAACAAAGGGAATGGGTTAATTGGAATAAATGGTAATGACGGGAAGCAAAGAGGTGCTACCAATAGAATAGAAACAGCAACTGGCAACTGGCTAACATGGACTTTTGACCACCCAGACACGAAAACAAAATACCTTACAGAATATGAAGGTATTAGTGGTCCTGGTGATAGTGGTGGACCTGCATTTATTGTAAAGGATGATGTTGTTTACTTAGCAGGTATAAGCTCGTGGCAAGATACAAAAGGCGGAGATGAAGGTTTATATGGTGTTGTAGAGAATTACACCAGAGTATCACAATTTATTAAATGGATTAATGATGAGATGACAGGAAATAATACTGCCTCTAAAGAGACATTAAGAGTAGTGCCAAAACCTGATGCTATTGATTACAGACCCAAAATCATATATGTAGATCAAAGTACTTTAAAACAATATGTGGGCGAATATGAAATACAAGGAACCACCATAAAGATTTACACACAAGAGAATGGTACTAAACTTTATTTTTCCGTAACAGGACAACCTCCTTATGAATTGATTCCAACGGGTGAACATGAGTTTCATTTAAAACAATCACTAGAATATAAAATAGAATTTAATGACCCAGAAAACGGCGTGTTTAAGAAATTAACTGTCACTCAACCTGACGGAACATATACAGCAGTAAGAAAATAAATACGATTGGCAAAACTGAAGTCAACCAGATTATTATAAAGGTGTTCCTGTCGTCTGTATCTACTGAATAACTCTTTAGAAAGCGACATAAATACTTTTAATATTCGGTTACATAACCCCAATTTTCACCAGTTTTAATACGGTATAGTTGCATTTCTGAAATCCCGAATTGCTTTGCGATCATTTTCATTCGGGTGCGTCGGTTTGGATCGTTAATTTTTCGCTTAATTAACTTTACCTTAGTTTCTGTGAGTTTTGAATAGGTCCTTCTTCGAGGTCTGTTCTTATATTCAGGATTACTGAACTGGTGAATTTCCTTTTCACGTTTTGTGGCCCACTTAAGATTTTCTACGCGATTATCAGTTTTGTCATAATTCAGATGAATGACACAGATGCCATCATTTTGTTCTAGAAAATGTTCAGCCACAAGTTTGTGGACATATCTACTTGTAGATTTTCCGTTTACTCTTTGCTTTAACTGAAGGTTTTGGTAACCATTTATGTAGGTTCTATTTACTTCAACTTCTTTTTCTCCTTTACAGTTTATAATTCGACCATAATTAGAGATTTTAAACTTTTCGTTTTCAGCAATACCTTCGTCAAATGTTATGTCTTTCCATTTTTCATTTCTATAACTTCGTATCATAATGTTTACGTCATCAATGCATTACAATTAGGGTTGCATTGTAATGATTGATATTAATATTATTTGATTAGAGATTAATAACAAAGTTACAAAGTTTTGTACAAGTGGCGTAGTAATTTTACTACATGTAATATGAGTTTTGGATACAGTAGAACAGTTAAATACCCAGAATAAGTTTGGCAATCCAGAAGTAGAGTAAAATTCCTAAGATATCATTACTAGTGGTTATAAATGGACCAGTAGCTATTGCTGGGTCAATGCCACGTTTATCGAGAAATAACGGAATAAATGTACCAATCAAACCAGCGACAATAATAACAGCAATAAGCGATAATGATATGGCGAGTGCGGTTTGAAAATCTTGTTCCCAAACCCAAACAAATATGAAAAGAAATACAGCCAAAATAACTCCGTTTAATGCTGCTAAAAGCATTTCTTTTATAAGACGATTATTGACACTACCTTTAACATCGTCGTTTGCTAAACCTTGCACAATGATCGCACTAGATTGTACACCAACATTTCCAGCCATTGCTGCAATTAATGGCGTAAAGAAGAACAGTACTTTATAGGTATCAAAAGCCTTTTGAAATCCTTCCATTATAATAAAAGCACCTACACCACCAACTAAGCCTAAAAATAACCAAGGCAATCGAGCTCTTGTTAGTTCTAAAATACTATCATCGGCTTCAACGTCACCAGTGATACCTGCTGCCATCTGATAGTCTTTTTCGGCTTCTTCTTTTAAAACATCTACAATATCGTCAATGGTAATTCTTCCTAATAAGGTTTGCGAATCGTCAACAACAGGAATCGCTTCTAAGTCATATTTTGCCATCACCTTAGCAACATCTTCAACATCATCAGCGACATTTACAAAATCGACATTCTCTTTGGAAATATCTGCAATTTTCTGCTCGCTCTTTGCAACGATCAAATCTTTAAGCGATAGTCTGCCAATAAGCTTTTCTTCTTTGTTAACCACATAGATAGAATGTACTCTGGTAACTTCTTTAGCCTGACCTCTAATGCGTCGTAAGCATCCAGCAACAGTCCAAGTTTCATAAACTTTAACGAGCTCTTTTGCCATCAAGCTACCAGCAGTATCGTCGTCGTAGTTTAATAATTCGGTAATTTCTTCTCTGTGTTCGTCATCTTCAATTCTTGAAATTACTTCAGCTTGACGTTCTTGAGGAAGTTCAGCAATAATATCGGCAGCATCATCTGTATCTAACTCTTCAACTTCTTCTGCAATTTCTTGTGCTGAAAGATTTTCAAGGATTTTTTCACGTGTATCCTCATCTAATTCTGTGATGATATCAGAGGTTAATTCTGAATCTAAAAGCTTGATTACATAAACTGCATCTTCAAGATTTAATTCATCAAGAATTTCGGCAATATCAGCATAGTGAAACTCATTCAACAAGGTGGTTAACGCTTTGTCTTCATATTTTGAGACTAGCAATTCTACCTCAGAAATAAGCTCATCTGTTAGCTCAAATTGGATATGTTCTTTTTCTTCAGACATTATTTGCCGACTGAGATTTCTAGGTAAAATTTCAAGATTTGTATGTTGAAATTATTCGAAATGACAGCATATTAAGAGTTTACTTATCGTTTTCGATCAATTGTGTGAGTTCTATAAACGAATCAACAGACAATTGTTCTGGACGTTTGCCAAATATAACATTTGCTTTTAAATTATCTGAAAGATTGAAAGTTTTTAAACTGTTACGAAGTGTTTTTCTTCGCTGCTGAAAGGCGGTTTTTACGACTTTAAAAAACAGGGTTTCATCGCAGGACAAGTTGTAATGATTTTTACGCGTTAATCGCAGTACTCCAGAATCGACTTTTGGAGGTGGATTAAACACTGAAGGTGGAACGGTAAACAGATACTCGGCATTATAAAACGCTTGGGTTAATACTGAAAGAATACCATATACTTTGCTGCCTTCTTTTGAACAGATGCGTTGCGCAACTTCTTTTTGAAACATGCCTGAAAACTCTGGAATTTGATCTCGCATTTCCAAAGTTTTAAACACGATTTGGGAAGAGATGTTATAGGGAAAGTTACCAATAATAGCGAAAGGTTCTTCCTTAAAAATATGTTGAAGATCGTACTTTAAAAAATCTTCTTCATAAACCCTTTCGGCTAGATTGAGATAATGCGATTTTAAATAGTCTACAGATTCAGAATCGATTTCAATCACATGCGTTTTGATGTCTTTTTTAAGCAAATACTTGGTAAGCACACCCATACCAGGACCAATTTCAAGCACGTGCTGATAGCCTTGTGACGAGAGGCTGTCTGCAATTTGTTCTGCGATAGACTCGTCAGTTAAAAAATGTTGTCCGAGATGTTTTTTAGCTTTAACAGACATAGAAAGTAATTAGTGATTAGTAATTAGTTGGTACCGAATAGGCTTTTAAGTCAACTACTAGACGTATTGTTTTCTAATTCAAGGTTTAATCATTTAAGTGAATTTAACCGAATATTCATCAATAATTTGAAGTTCAGTTCTAAACGCAAGAACCTGTTCACCAAATCGAGAGACACCATCTTGGCGTAATGTTTCAGCGTCTTCTTTGTAATACGCTTCAAGAGCTTCCCTAGAATAGCTTCTGTATTGAATGGAATAGGTTTGTCCGCCCATATCTTCTTCAACCAAAACTTTTGTAAGCGTAGCTTTTTCAAATTTTCCTGTGGCAAGTACCTGCGGAATATGTTCCTTAATCCATAATAGCCACTCCTCATGAATGCTATCATCCACGTTTACTGTTACATTATATATAAGCATAGGTTTAGATTATAAATGTTTTACAAATAACAGAAGTTCTTTGTCGTCTTCAAAAGGTTTTACTCGTTTTTGGTAAGATAAGCCTAATTTTTCCAATAAATGAATAGAGGCTTTGTTTTCTGGAAGTGTAATCGCACAAAGTGTATGTATATTGAACGTGTGTTTGGCAAGATTCATTATGGCAGTAGCGCCTTCAAACCCGAAACCTTGACCTTCAAACTCAGGAAGTAAAGAAAATCCAATATCAATATAATCTAAGGTATCACGTTTCACCAAACCAAAAGACCCAATAGTTGTGAGCGGATCTGATTTTAATTGCAATTTGTAATAGCCAAAGCCATTACGTTCATAGCTTTTAAGTTGATTATTTTGAATGTAAGTAGCTGCAGCTTCAACTGTTCGCACATTGCGATCACCTATGTATTTAAGCCATTTTGGTGAATTCATCAATTCAAAAATAAAGGGTGCGTCTTCAACTGTGATCTTTGAAAGCATTAGACGTTCTGTTTCGGCGACTATCATTTAAAGTGTTGAGTTGTTATAACGAACATTAGTTGATGGCATCACCACGCAAGCGTCTAAAACGTTTACGAGATTCTATGAAGTAAATACTGTCTTCGTGGTCAAAGATGATCTTTTCATACAGTGGTTTTGCCTTTTCAGGTTCACCTAGTACAGTTTCATAAAGCAGCCCTAAAAAGTAGTGTGCATCATCAGCTAAAATATCATCTCTATAATTCGCAATAATATATTGATAATTGGCTTCAGCTTTGTCAAATTGTTTGGTCTTTTTGTAAAACTTAGCTTGAAGAAACAAGGCTTGGTCTTCAATGGATTCGCCTTTGTGTTCTTTTAAAATCTTATCGATTACAGAAATGGCGTCTTCAGTTTTATTCTGAAATCCTAACAAATCGGCTTTAGAATATAACTTTAAAGCTGTATGAAGCGTATCTTCAAGAATATTATCAGAGATCAACAGCTTTAAATCAAGAGCATCGTTAGCAATAAGCTGTGAGGTTGATGCTTTTAATATTTTTAGCTGCGTTTCAGCCCATTCGAAGTCGCCTTTATAATAACTTGTTTTAGCAACTTTAAATCGCGCTTCTTGCGAAATGGTACTGTTTTTTAAATTGGCTTGAATTTGAGAATAATAGATAAGGGCTTCATTAAATTTCTCCTGAAACACTAGAATATCACCTAGTTTTAGTTTTACAGTAGCTTCTTGAAACAAAGACAGTTCAAGCTTTAAGCTTTTTTTGAGAAAGGTGCTTGCTGCTTCAGGGTCATGTAAGTGAAAGGCTAAAAAATGACCATAAGCAATTTGAAGCGCAATGGTTTGCTCGTACAAACCGTATTGCTCAAACAATTCTAAGTAATTATCTTGAATAGCTTTTAACTCTCTTTTCGTGGCATTTGTAGTCGCAATATCAAGTAAAAATTGATGTGCAGTGAGTTGAGTTTCGATATCTTGAGAACTCTCTAAAACGTAATTGAAAATAGTGGTTGAGATCTCGTATTCGTTTTCATTTAAAGCAGTAATGGCTAATTCTAAGATACGACTTAAGCTTTCTGGATTTCTTCGGTATAAGGCTTTTTCCTGAATAAAGGCTTTATTATAGGCTTTTTCCTGAATGTATAACCAACTGAGCATATCATACCACATTTCATCAGGATTTGCTTGAATTTTTTTCAGAAGAATCCTTCGCAGTGATACGTTATTTTCGTTCTCGCTATTTTCTGAAATGAAATCACTAAAAGCGCGCTTTCCATTATTGAGAAACGTTGGTTTGGTTTCAATATAGTTGATGTAGTTCGCAAAGAGTTGTTCAACATTACCAAGTTCACCATAAATACGAGCTAATTGCACGTAAAAATTTTGTTTCGGATTAAGAGCCATACCTTTTTCATAGGTTGCGATAGCCTCTTCTAACAAACTGTGTTCTTTAAATCGCTTAGCAACACTATAGGTAAATGAAGGATTATTATCGAGTTCATTTATAGCATCTTGGTAATAGGTGTTTGCTAAGTCTTGATTCCCTTTTAATTGATAGTTATAGCCAAGCTCAACCATTAAAGATGGGTTGTTTCTATTATTGAGTCGCTCCAGTAATAAAATTTGTGCGTTATCGTATTGCTCTAATTGCTGATACGTTTCAACCAGTTTATAGATGTATTTATAATTGCCTTTGTTGTTTTCGTGAAGTTTTTGATAAGTGATCAAGGCTTTTTCAAACTGACCTCTTTTGAAATAGTCGTCTGCCAACTGTTCGTTTTGGGACCAGCTGAAACTAAAACAACTTAAAAGTAATATACATAGCAATTGCTTCATGGCACTAATTTATGTAAATATAACTGAAGCAAGGCGCACAAATTGTGAATGTTTTTATAAAAAAATGCCTAAACATAGGTTCAGGCATTACCAACCAAAATAAATGTGCTATTAATCACTATATAAAAATGATTCAATTATTCTGCAATGGTGTTATGAAATTACTCTAAATGATTTTTAACTATAGGAATACTTTGCTTGCCATAACAATGAGCGAAACAAGTAGTACGATGCGCTTTATATTTTTCATAATAAGTAGGTTATAAGATTTGGTGAATCTAACTTCCTCATTATTAATTAAAAAACAAAAGAAAAATCAAAAAAATCGTTGAATAACGTATTTTTTTAGCATTTCAACGATTAAAAATAAGTATATTCTTACAAATATTAGATTTTTTCGAAACCAGTATATGGAATTAACACTTCAGGAATTTGAATACCATCTTCGGTTTGATAGTTTTCTAAAATCCCAGCTAAAACTCTTGGTAAGGCAAGTGAGCTTCCGTTTAAGGTGTGGCATAATTCGGTTTTACCATCACTATTTTTAAAACGAAGTTTCAAACGGTTAGCCTGAAAGTTTTCAAAATTAGATACAGAAGAAATTTCTAACCAGCGGTCTTGAGCAGTAGAGAACACTTCAAAATCATAGGTAAGTGCCGAAGTAAATCCGAGATCACCACCACACAAACGTAAAATTCGGTAAGGCAATTTGAGTTCTTTCAAAATTCCTTTTACATGTTCAACCATTTCAGTTAATGCATCGTACGAACGATTTGGGTGTTCAATTCTAAGGATCTCTACTTTGTCAAATTGGTGTAAACGATTTAGTCCTCTAACATGAGCACCATAGCTGCCAGCTTCACGTCTGAAACAAGGTGTGTAACCTGTTATGGCTTTAGGCAAATCACTTTCAGATAATAAATCATTTCTAAATAAGTTTGTAGCAGGCACTTCAGCCGTAGGAATCAAATACAAATTATCACCAGTAACATGATACATTTGACCTTCCTTATCTGGCAACTGACCAGTGCCAAAACCAGAGGCTTCATTTACTAAGTGTGGTAATTGGACTTCAGTGTAACCTGCTTCCGTATTTTTATCAAGAAAATAAGCAATCAAAGCACGTTGTAATCGTGCACCTTTCCCTTTATAAACTGGAAAACCAGCTCCAGTGATCTTGTTGCCAAGTTCAAAATCTATAATGTCATATTTTTTAGCTAACTCCCAATGCGGTAAGGCATCAGAATGAAGTTTAGGAATGTCTCCTTCTCTATACACTTCTTCATTGTCTTCATCTGTGTTACCAGAAGGTACAATAGTGTTTGGTACATTCGGAATTTTATAGAGCAATTCATTGAGTGCATCCGCTTTTTCATTTAAAGCTTCACTAAGTCCTTTAGAGTCTTCTTTAAGTTGCGAAGTTTTTTCTTTGAGCACATTAGCTTCGGCAGCTTTACCAGATTTGAAAAGGTTTCCGATTTCTTTAGAGAGGCTATTCGATTCAGCTAAAGTATTATCTAATTGCGTTTGTAAGGCTCTTCGATCTTCATCTAAAGCGAGTACATCATCAATCATTTGACTTGCATCAATATTTCGTTTAGCCAGACGTGCAATGACATCTTCTTTATGTTCTCTGATATAAGCGACTTGTAACATGTGTAAAAATTTAAGGCGCTAATTTACGGAATTGTCCGTTTTCTTATCCTGTTTTGAAGGTAAAATCCACTCATTATGTCCAAAATAATTCCATTTCACACTAGCGAGATCAACTTCGGGATCAATAAGTTGTTGTTTAGCTTTTCCGTTTACACTCACAAAAGCTGTGACATATACAGCTACATCTTGACCTTTACTCGCATAATCTTCTTTGATGCGTTGTGCAAATTGCCATATCACATCAGGTTTTGAGCTCGCAGGTTTTCTTTGTTTTTTTGAAAGATAATCATCAAAATTTATGAGGACGCTGTCTTCAGTGGTTTTATCAACAACGCGATATACAGTATTGGCACTTTTGGTCCTCAACATCATACGCCAAGACATACGATGCCCTTCTTCAGTCCAAAGGACATCATCTTTTATAAAATGATGACGTAATGGTAAGGCAATCTGAACCACAAAATACAGCACAAATAGCGTCTTAAAAGCGGTACTGTAATTTGGGACTTTTATGGTTTCAGTATTGTATAACGGTTTCTTTTTCAAGAATAGTTTTCGAATGGATTCTGGTTCAAAGAAGAACACTGCAAATGCTAGAGATAAATACGGGAATATACCAACTTGAAAAATGAATGAGTTGAAAAGGTGAAACACTATTGATGCCATAAATGCAAGCTTTCTTGTTGGTTTCCATAGCAGGGCAGGAATGATCAAACCATCAAATAAAATGCCTCCATAAGCAATAAAATAATGAAGCGCTTTGTGTTGTAAAGCGTCACCTACCAAAAAGTAATGTTGTTTGCTTTTCATTAAAATTTCAGGGACGGTTAAATCGATCCAATCAGGATACATTTTTGCAATGGAAGCGTAGGTATACAAGATGAACAATTGCAAATAAAAGTAGAGTCTACACCAATTAGGCATTGATATGGATGTGATTTCAGGATGCTGTTTAGCATCAATAGACCAATATTTATGCGCAGGCATTACGACCATAACAGCACTCAAAATCATTAAGAAATAATAATGGTTGTTATAGGATGATTTCTGCATAAAATAAGTGCCAGCCCAGAGTAGTGTAAAGGCCAGCATACTCATTCGGTACTTGTAGCCCAACATTATAAAAAGACCAAGGATTCCCATGACAGCGTAGTAAGCATACATCCAATGTCCAGGCAATGGTTGTAACCAATCTAAACCAATAAAGTTAAAGGTAAATTGAGGTTCAATTAATGTGCGTTTGATCCAACCTGTTGCAATAGCGCCAAAGCTTTCAAAAAAGATGAGGAGCCCAAAAAACATTCGGAATACAATAAGCGCACTATTGTCAATATGTTTAAATAACCATTTATTCATAAGTTTCAATAAATTCAAGTGAATTTACTTTGTCTTGTTTTAGCTGTTGCTGTAATAACGCTAATGAATCAAACTTTTGCTCATCTCTAAGTCGCTGTAAAATATTAATTTTTAGTGTGGTATCATAGAGATTTTTATCGAGGTCAAAAAAGTGAACTTCAATAGATTGTTTCGTACCATCAACAGTTGGATTTGTCCCAATGTTCATCATACCATATACAAGCTTTTTGTCTATAATTGATGATACTGTATACACACCATTTCTAGGAATGAGTTTATAGTCTTCCTTAATATGTATGTTTGCTGTAGGAAACTGTATTTGCTTGCCTAATCCTTTTCCTTTTACTACAGTTCCTGAAAGAAAATAAGGCGCTCCTAAATAACTGTTTGCTGTTTGAATGTCACCATCTGTTAAGGCGTTTCTGATCTTTGTCGAGCTTACAGCTACATCTTTAATATCCTGAGCTGAAATTTCTTCAACTTCAAAACCAAATTCCAATCCAAAAGCTTTTAAATTATTAATATTTGCGCTTCTGTTCTTTCCAAAATGATGGTCGTACCCAATAATGATATGTTTAGCTTTTAACTCATCAACTAAAATATTTTTCACATAAGCTCTTGCTGAAAGTTCAGAAAAATCTTTAGAAAAACGCTTAATAACTAGAGTCTCTAAATGCATTTGAGACAGTAATGATTGGCGTTCTTCAATAGTATTTAATAATTTAATATCGGAAGATGGTTGCAATACCATTCTAGGGTGAGGAAAAAACGTTAGAACAGTAGAAGCAAGTTGTTTTTGTTTTCCTACCTGAAGTAAACGCTTAATAATTTTTTGATGTCCAATATGTACACCATCAAATGTCCCAATGGTAATTACAGAAGGCGTATTTGAAAAGGCGTTTGAATCAGTGTAAATCTTCAAAATTTTCAAAAATATATTTTGGTAAAAATAACCATAAAGCTAGAACAAGTAAAATATTAAAGCAATCATATTAGTCTTCTTTTTCTAACATTAAATTTAGGAAAAACACAATTTTATGGCTTCAGCATAAAAAGAAGGTGTTAAAAGCGTTAAAAAATGAAAGTTTTGTTAAAAAAAGCTTAAGAAAACGCAAGGATTTCATTAGATTTGAGTGCTAATAATTTTCGTATTGTCTAAAGCAGACGATGCCTTAATAATAAAATCATATGAAAAATAACTTTACTTTAAAATCGATTTTAACCGTATTTGCTTTTCTAATGGCATTTTCGACTTACGCTCAAGATAGGACTTGTGGTATGTTGGAGTACATGGAAGAGCAACTCAAAGATCCTGTTTTTGCAAAGGAATACGAGGAGAATCAGAGAAAATTAAAAGAAGAGATTGACAGACGTTTAGCTTCTGGAGAGTTTCTTAATCGTGGTGGCGCAACTATTGAAATTCCAGTTGCAGTTCACTATCCTGAGGCGAATGAAGCAGACAGAGCTTGTTTAGAAGCTTTAGCTCAAAATCAAATCGATATTTTAAATGCGGACTATACAGCAATGAATGCTGATATAGCGCAATGGGCTGCTGCGGCATCTAACTATCCTGGATTATCTCCTGGTGCTGCTAATATTTCATTTTGTATAGCAACATCAAATCACCCAGTTGGTATTGATCCTGAATTATTAGAAGGAAATCCATGTGTAACTATTGGATATGACTTTGGTGGAGGAGCAGGTAACCCAGATTCCAATTGGTCTGGTTATATGAATTTTGTAGTAAGAAACATTGGAGGTGGTCTTTTAGGATTTTCTCCTTTAAATGGTAGTATTGCTGCTGGACAAGCGGTAACTATGAATACGTTTGCTTTTGGATCTGGTTCAGGATGCCCTGGATCTGGTATTGTTCCTGGAGCACCTTACAATTTAGGTAGAACAGTAACTCATGAGCTTGGTCACTTCTATGGTTTAAATCACCCTTGGGGACCTGGAGCTCCATCTTGTGTTGCTGATGACGGATTTACAGATACACCTAATACAGGTCAGGAAACTTATGGTTGTCCTTCAAATGGTTCTGAATTATCATGTGGTAATGTAGTATTGACTATGAATTATATGGATTATGTAAACGATGCTTGTATGTATATGTTTACACCTCAGCAAATGGCTCAGGTTGACGCTTATGTTGGTGGAGTTTTACAACCACAATTCAAACCAAATGTATGTGTGCCTGGTACAGCTGGATTTATTATTGCAGCAGATGAAGATACTGTGTTTAGTTGTCCAGATACGGATACTTCTGTAGATTTTACTTTTGGATATGCTACTGTTTTAGGATTTAGTGAAATGACAACGTTCTCTGCAACTGGTCAACCTGCAGGTTCTAGTGTTACCTTCACACCACCATCTCTAAATACAGATGGAGATTTTACAATGACTGTTGGTAACCTAGGAGCAACTGCTCAAGGCACTTATACAATTACTGTTACTGGTACGTCAAACTCTGTAACTGAAAGTGTTGATGTGACTTTAGATAATAATTGTACAGTAGTTACTTGTGATACATATTCTGGAACAGGATTGCCAATATCTATCTCTCCAACAGGAGCAGGAAATGCATATACATCAACTATTAATGTAACTGAAGATTTACCAATAGATGATATTAACGTTACTATAGATATAGATCATACTTGGATTAGAGATATTACAGCTACGATTACAAGTCCAATGGGAACCTCAGTGATTTTAACTAATATTAATGGTGCCAATGGTGTAGGAGCGTATCAAAATACGGTTTTTGATCAAGAAGCTGCTACTCCAGTTGAAGGCGCTACACCTGCTGGTAATATTTTTACAGGGTCTTATATCCCACAAGAAGATTTATCTGTACTTTACGGTGAAATGTCTGCAGGGACTTGGACACTTGAAATAATTGATAATTTTGATCAAGATGGTGGTACATGGTCTGTGTTTGATATTGAACTTTGTTTACAAGACAATTTAAGTGTTGATGAATTTGCGTTAGATAACTTTGCAATTTTCCCAAGTCCTAACAATGGTGAGTTTACAATCAAATTAAATTCTAACTCAGGAAGTGCTATTGAAGTTGATATTTTTGATATCAGAGGACGTAAGATTTTCAAAAATTCATTTACAAATACAGGAGAGTTTAACGAAACGATTAGTTTAAATAATGTTCAAGCTGGAATGTATTTAGTAACTGTTAATGATGGTAATAATGAAGTTACAAAACGTATTATTATTGAGTAACTTATAATTAAATACACAAAAAAAGGAGGCAATTTTGCCTCCTTTTTTTATTTTCCGTTAAAGGTATTCATAGTGTTGCTTACGCCTGCAGTGCCAAATGATTTGATAAGTTCTATTGCTTTTTCTAAACGTTCAGGAAGTTTTTGAATTTCATCTTCAGACCATTCGCCAAGAACATAGTCTACTTGTCTTCCTTTTGAAAAGGCATCACTTATTCCAAATCGAAATCGATTGTACTTTGTTGTATTTAATTTAGCTTGAATGTCTTTCAAACCATTGTGTCCGCCATCACTTCCTTTCGTTTTAAGACGTAATGTTCCAAAAGGGAGATTTAGATCATCTGTAATAACAAGGACATTCTCTAAAGGAATCTTTTCTTTGGTAAGCCAATATTGTACAGCCTTTCCACTTAAATTCATATAGGTGTTTGGCTTTAAAAGTATAAATGTTCTTCCCTTGAATTTGTAAGTAGTTAGATCACCTAACTTTTTGGTTTCAAATTTGAGCGCTTCTTTTTCAGCTAGGGCATCTAGAATTTTAAAACCAATATTATGTCTTGTATTAGCATATTTGTCGCCAATGTTTCCTAAGCCAACAACGAGAAATTTTTTCATAGGATCGATGTTTTCATCAGTGTTTGAAGATGAATTCCAATTGAATAGTTTGCAGAGATAAGTCCAGATAATGTTTCAGATTTATCACAAAAATAAAAAAGCATTCTAATTTAATAGAATGCTTTTGTTTATAAACGAATAAGTTGTTTATTATTCTTGAGCTTCAGCTGGAGCATCTCCTCCACCTTCAGTTGGTGTAGCAGCAGTTGCTTCAGTACCTTCTTCGTCTTCATCTTCATCCTCATCGTCTGCATCAAGAATAGCGGTTCTAGCCGTTTTAACTTGTACCACTACAGTGTTATCTGCATGAAGTAATGAATATCCTTCTCCTTCAAGTGCAGTAACGTATAATTTACCACCAATTTTTAATGGTGTAATATCTGCTTCAAGGAAATCTGGAAGATTTTTAGGTAATGCTTTAACTCTTAATTTACGTCTGTTTCTTCGGAGTACACCACCATTAAGAACACCTCTTGAGGTTCCAATGATATGCACAGGAATATCCATAGCAATTTCTTTGTCTTCGAATAAACGATAGAAGTCTACGTGTAAAATTCTATCTGTTACAGGATGAAACTGAATGTCTTGCATTACTGCGTCATACGTTTCACCATTGTCTAAGGCAATCACAACGGTATGCGCATTAGGCGTGTATACCAATTTAGAGAAAGCCAATTCTGGTGCAGAGAAATGCACGTTCTGGTCTCCTCCGTATAATACGCAAGGAACCTGTCCAGCATTACGTAAGGCCTTTGTTGCTTTCTTGCCTACGCTTTCTCTTTGAGATCCATTGATTGTAATTGATTTCATTGTTATATATTAATTTAATTATTTACATGATAAACTTTGAACTTATAGACTGATTATAATGTACATTTTTCATTACATCGGCAAAAAGTTCAGCACAGCTCAATACTCTAATTTTTGAGTGTTTTTGTTTAAGAGGAATAGAATCGGTTACGATTAATTCTTCTAATTTTGATTCTTCTAGTTTTTTATATGCATCTCCTGATAGAATAGGATGCGTACAAATAGCTCTCACACTTAAAGCACCTTTTTCCATCATTAGGTCAGCAGCTTTTGTTAGTGTTCCAGCGGTATCTACCATATCATCAACGAGTACAACATTTTTTCCAGTAACATCACCAATCAATTCCATATGCGAAATGACATTAGCCTTTGCACGTTGCTTGTAACAGATAACCACATCACTTTCTAAGGCTTTAGAATAAGCATAAGCTCTTTTTGAACCTCCCATATCTGGTGAAGCTATGGTAAGGTTATCTTGATTAAGCGATCTTAAATAAGGTAAAAATATGGTTGAAGCGAATAAGTGATCTACAGGTTTTTCAAAAAACCCTTGAATCTGATCCGCGTGTAAATCCATTGTGATAATTCTAGTAGCTCCTGCGGCTTCTAACATTTTTGCAACAAGCTTTGCAGCAATAGGAACTCTAGGTTTATCTTTTCTATCTTGTCTAGCCCATCCAAAATAAGGTAAAACTGCTGTAATGTGTCTAGCTGAAGCACGTTTTGCAGCATCGATCATTAACAACATTTCCATGAGGTTTTCTGGACCAGGATGTGTTGAGCCAATGATGAAAATTCTTGTGCCTCTAATAGATTCTTCATACGATGGTTGAAATTCACCATCACTATACGTTGAAGTAATAACATTCCCTAAAGACACACCAAAATGTTCAGCAATTTGAATTGCTAGTGTTCTACTTTGGTTACAAGCAAATATTTTTGCTTCTGTAGTGGTGTTGGACATGTCTAATTAATTGTTTGAGAATGATTTATACCATTTTCGGTAAATGAGGTGCAAATTTAGGAATTTATTTGGACTGAAAAAGCATAAAAGCTACTATTTTTAATGGATTGTAATAAATTATTTTATAGTTTTGCAGTCCGAAAATTGCTCAAGTGGCGGAATTGGTAGACGCGCTGGATTCAAAATCCAGTTTCTTCGGAAGTGTGGGTTCGATTCCCACCTTGAGTACGAATAAATCAAAAGCAAGCAAAAATATAAAGCTTGCTTTTTTGTTTTTAATAGGTTTTGATTTTCAAAGCGACGCTTTGTGGGAACTACTTTGTGAATCCCACCTTGAGTACAGATAAAAACCTCAACTATTTAATAGCGAATAGATTGAGGTTTTTTCGTTTTAGAGTTTAGTAAATATTTTTTGATTGAATTAAAGTAAAGGCTTAATAATAAATGAATATATTAACCCTAGAAAAATAATAACAATTGCTAAGATGAAGCAGTAAATAAACACTCCAAACAAAAAATTATGATATTTACCCTTGTTTGGCTCATCGTCAAACCATGGTTTCCAAAGGTTTAATAAAACGCCTAATCCAGCAAGTATTAGATAATAGTAATTCTCCAATTTTTATTAATCTTTTAGTTGCATAAAACTATAAAAAATATCTCGGGATGTTTCTTCTTAAGTACAGATGAAATCTGTAATACAATTGAAATTAAATTGTTTACGGTTTTTTGTTTTTAAATAGTCTTTTTAATCACATGCGTTACAATACCCCAAATTTGGAAATTATGACTTTCGGTAACTAAAATAGGATCGTAAGCAGGATTCTCTGGTTGCAGGAAAACACCTTCAGAAGTCACATTAAGACGTTTTACTGTAAACTCACCATCAATAAAACATACTGCAATTTTTTTGTGAGTAGGCTCTAAACTGCGATCCACAACTAATAAATCACCATCATCTAATCCTGCACCAATCATTGATTGTCCACTAACACGTGCATAAAATGTGGCCTCTTTATTTTTAACTAAGGTTTTGTCTAAACTTATTTTATATTCCTTAAAATCATCGGCAGGAGAAGGGAATCCAGCAGAAATTCCTGTTTGGGCAAGAACAACTTCTAAAGATTGCGACTGGTCAGGTGTGTAAAACGCTAAGGCATTTTTTGGAGTTAAGAATTTTAATGACATTTTACAGTAAGTATTTCGTTAATATTTGTGGTGTATTTTGGAGACAAACGCTCTTGTCGCATTTTCCAAGTGCGTTTTAAATCTTGATTGCCTAGCTTTATTTTATGTGATTCATATTTTTCGTTAATATAATCAATAGTTTGCATCAAAGGTTTATGTTTTGGGTTTTCTTCTAAAAATAAATTGAGTTGCCGTTCATTTTTAGGCACCAATCCCATAAGTACTACACCTGCTTTTTTGTAATGCAATCCTTCTTTGTAGATATCTTTTAAGGCTTCAACAGCATATTTACTTATAATCAAACTAGAATCTGTTGGATAAGGTAAATGCGCAATAGTACGCATAGATTTATAAGCTTCACCTATTTTATTGTACTTATTATTTTTGATAAAGACATATATCATATTACAGCAGGAGTGTTGTGCTCTTAATTTTTCAGCACAACTCGTAGCAAAAGTTGAAATACGCTCTTTTAGATTGTCTAAATCAGAATAGGTGTATTCAAAACTTCTTGTCGTAGCAATCGCTTTTTTTTGTTGGTTATGATCATCTAATGCTAGCATAGGGATTCCTAGTAGCTCTTTTTTTAAACGCAAACCAACCACTGCTGTATTGTTTCTTACCCAGTCGTCACTGAGTTGTGTGAAATCGAAAGCTGTTTTACAGTGTCTTGCTCGTAAACGTTTTTGAAGTCCGAATCCGATACCCCAAACCGATTCTATTTTGAGCCATTTTAAAGCTTTTATTCGTTTTTCTTCGGAATCAATAACATAAACTCCTTTGGTGCGTTCTGGAAATTTTCGAGCAATTTTATTGGCAACTTTTGATAATGCTTTTGTTGGTGCTATTCCTACACAAGTTGGAATACCTGTCCATTTTAAAACACGCTGTCGTATCTGAAGGCCGTAATCATTAAAATCATAATGATCAAATCCTTTAAACTGCAAAAAGGCTTCATCAATACTATACACTTCTACATCTGGTGTAAACTGCTCTAAAATAGACATCACACGACTGCTCATGTCTCCATACAACGGATAGTTTGATGAAAACACACGAACATTATACTTCTTGAAAAAAAGTTCATATTTAAACGCAGGTGCTCCCATTGGTAACTCCAAAGCCTTAGCTTCATCACTACGCGAAATCACACAACCATCATTATTAGATAGAATGGCAACGGGTTTATTGTTGTATTGTGGTTGAAAAACGCGTTCGCATGAAGCATAAAAGTTATTACAATCTACAAGTGCAAACATGGTATAAAGATAATTTAAAACTTTGAGTTTTGACCCTACGATTTAAGATGAAATCGTTAAAATTTTGTAATATGTTGGTATGTTGTCACTTTGGGATAAAGATTAAAAGTAAATCAAGGTTTGCTTCTTAAAAAAGTTCCAACAATTTACTGAAATAAACTTCGGTTAATTTGGATTACCTTCGGTGATCCTTAAAGGTTATGCTGGTAATAGACTAAAAGCAAACTAGCGTTTGCTTATTAAAAAAGTCCCAAAAATTTGCTGAAGCAAGCTGCTACAAATTTCTAGAACTTTTTTATCTATTCGCAGAGAGGAAGGGATTCGAACCCTCGAAACGCTTTTGACGTTTACACACTTTCCAGGCGTGCGCCTTCGACCACTCGGCCACCTCTCTAATTAAATTTTGGAGTGCAAATAACTATAAAAAAATTCACACGCTAAAACGAATTAGCTCATTTCACCGCGAAGTGAGGTTTCAAAAATCGTCTTAAAAGAAGCTCCCGAAACACCTTCACCAAGCATAAACATCAATTTTGTAATGGCAGCTTCTGTAGTGATGTCCTTTCCAGAGATAACACCAATTTGTTTTAACTGTGAACTGGTTTCGTATTGTCCCATAATCACACTTCCTCCAGAACATTGTGTCACATTAATAATTGGAATCCCCTTTTTTATAGTGTGTTTCAAAAGTTCAATAAACCAAGAGCTCGTTGTTGTATTTCCCGCACCATAAGTTTCTAAAACTACACCTTTTAAATCAGGTGTATTCAATATGCTTTTTAAGATGGGTTCTGAGATACCAGGAAATAGTTTTATTAAGGCAACATGAGTTTCAAAATCTTTATGCACCACTAATTTTTTTCTGATATTTGGTTTAAATAATGCTGTATCAGTAATATTCAAATGCACACCAGATTCTGCCAGATGTGGATAGTTTAAGGATTCAAAAGCTTCAAAATGTTCTGCATTGATCTTAGTGGTACGATTACCTCTGTATAATTTGTATTCAAAATATAAACCAACTTCTCTAATTACGGGTTTCCCATGTCTTTGAAGTGAAGCCATTTGAATAGACGTAATCAAATTCTCTTTAGCATCTGTTCTTAGATCACCAATAGGCAGTTGCGATCCTGTAAAAATGATGGGTTTGGCTAAGTTTTCAAACATAAAACTCAATGCTGATGCAGAATAGCTCATGGTATCACTACCATGCAAGACTACAAATCCATCAAAATCTTCGTAATTGTCCTCTATAATTTCAGCAATATCAACCCAATAATTCGTATTCATATTACTTGAGTCAATTGGGTTGTGAAACGATATGGTTTTAATATCACAATCCAGTAATTTCAATTCAGGAATACGATCTAACAGATTATCAAAATCAAAAGCTTTTAGAGCTCCAGAGTCGGTATCTTTTATCATACCAATGGTTCCTCCTGTATAAATCAGTAATATGTTTGGTTGCGATTTAGCCATTATTAGATTCCAAAAATATCTTTTGAGTTCTGCGTTGTAATTTCGGCAATTTTTTCTTCAGAC
Source organism: Bacteroidia bacterium (assembly GCA_030430385.1). GTDB lineage: Bacteria > Bacteroidota > Bacteroidia > Flavobacteriales > Flavobacteriaceae > Psychroserpens. The sequence goes on along the minus strand of JAUIFO010000003.1, from coordinate 193,961 downwards.
ACCTTATAAATCTCAGACAATTTCTCTAGTACTTTTGTAAGGTAGGCACTTTCATTGCGTTTACCTCTGTAAGGTTTAGGTGCTAAGTAAGGCGAATCTGTTTCTAAAACAATATGTTTTAAATCGATGGTGTCTAGAAATTGGTCAATACCTCCATTTTTGAAGGTAGCAACACCACCTATACCGAGTTTCATATTGTATGAAATGGCACATTCGGCTTGTGCTTTGGTTCCCGTAAAACAATGAAATATACCAAAAAGTTGATCGTCGTTTTCAGTGTCTAATACTTCGAATATCTCATCAAATGCTTCTCGACAATGAATTACAATTGGCAGCTGATACTGCTTTGCTATTTGAATTTGCCGTTTGAATGCTTTTTTCTGAATCTCTAAAGTTGATTTGTCCCAATACAAATCAATCCCAATCTCACCAACAGCATAAAAATGACGTTTAGCTAAGTGTGCTTCTACATGCTGCAATTCTGTTTCATAATTATCTTTTACAGATGTAGGATGCAATCCCATCATCAAAAACATACATTCAGGGTAAGCTGCCTCTAATTGAAACATGGCTTCGGTATATGAAGAATCAATAGCAGGAATAAAAAATCGCTTCACGTTAGCTTCTAAGGCTCTTTTGATCATTTCAGACCTATCCTCATTGAAAGCATCACTGTATAAATGCGTATGTGTATCTGTGAGTATCATAGTGCAAAAATAATTGTTTTATCAAATTATAATGCGGAAATTTGAAACTATGAATAGTTTGAAAGATTTTCTGCTTAACAAAGGGTATACAAAGATCAAATTACACCTTACTAGAACCAATCATTTTGCAATAATTGCCAAGATTAATGGGCAGAAAGGCTTATTTATTTTAGACACAGGAGCCTCAAGTTCTTGTGTTGGTTTTGAAGGAATTGACACCTTCAAACTGGAAGCCACAGACAGCGATATTAAGGCTGCTGGAGCTGGAGCGACAAATATGTTTACCCAAATTTCGAAACGCAATACGCTTAAAATTGGAAAATGGAAAAAGAATAGAGTCGCTTTAATTCTTTTTAATTTAACACATGTAAACACTGCATTAACTAATCATGATGCGAAACCTGTAGATGGTATTATTGGTGCAGATGTATTAAAAAAAGGAAAAGCTGTTATTGACTACGAGAAGAAATACTTGTATTTAAAAATGTAAGGTATTAGTTCTTATATATTGTAAAATGTACTTATATTTAAATCGAATCCCTCAACTAATTATTCATGACACCATCTATTGTCATTGCCGACGATCATCCATTAATCTTAAAAGGCCTTAAAGACTTTCTTATTGAAAAGTCCTATAATGTAATTGCAAGTGCAAAAAATGGTAAGGAAGCATTTACCTTAATTAAAGCACATCAGCCAGATATTGCCATATTAGATATACAAATGCCTTTTTTAACTGGATTGCAAGTGGCTGAAAAATGTAAAGAAGAAGGCTTATCAACTAAAATCATAATTATCACTTTTGAAAAGAGTGAAGTGATCTACAATCAGGCGAAGTCTTTAGGAATTTATGGTTATATTCTTAAAGAATTTGCTATTGAAGAAGTTGAACATTGTATTGCCAATATTCTTGAAGATCGCACTTATTTTAGCCCTGAATTACTTGAGTATCTTGAAATTCAGAAAGTGCCAAAAGAATTACAAACCTTAACAGAAACCGAAATGAAGGTTTTACAACTCACGGCTCAAAATAAAACCGCCAAAGAAATTGCCGATATTTTGTTTTGTTCAGACCGAACCGTTGAAAAGCATAAAAGTAACATTAGATCGAAACTAAAGCTATCTTCTAAAGCCAATAGTATTATTTTATATGCTAAAGAATTTGAAGATTATTTGTCAAAAAATACGTAGTTCTACGTATTGTTTACTCTTCTAAAATCATTCAATTTTGCAATGCTATTAATTCTTTAGGGAAGAGTTATTTTACATAAAGCCTTGAAATTCTCATTGATTCAAGGCTTTTTTTATTGATTTTAAGCATATTGAATTTGAAAAATTGAAAATATACGTAGAACTACGTATTGATTGGTATCATATTATAGACGAAGTTTGTAATGCTATTAATCAATTTCCTTTTGAAAAATTAAAGGATAAAGGCTCTAAGTGTAACAATTTAGAGCCTTTTTTTTTGACCTCATAATTTTAACAAGTTTTATAGTATTGATAATCAGTAACTTAAAATGGTTATTTGTAAAAATACGTAGTTCTACGTATTGTGCTGCTTTGATTATTATACGAATTTTACTCCAAGTTATTTGTATTAGGGATTATGAATAACGACTAATTACTTTAATTAACAAGTTAATTAGTTATAGGGTGTAAAGTTCTGGGACATTTTTGTCCCAGGGCTTTATTTAAAAACATTAAAATCGAATTAAAATGGATGCAATGAACGATAAACCAAGTCTTACTAACAAAATATTTATAACAGGCTTAATTATTAGTGCTGTTGTTATTATTACAGTCAATATTCTTGTTAATTTTTTCTAGTTATTAGTTAGTTATTTTTTTAACAAAAAAAGCGCAATCCATCTTCTTCGGACTGCGCTTTTTCTATATACTTATAAAATGTGTTTACATCTCAAGAGCTTTCTTGATGTCATTATCCATTAATAGTTCTATAGGATTTTCAAGAGCTTCTTTAACAGCAACTAAAAATCCAACCGATTCCTTACCATCAATAATTCTATGGTCATAAGATAAGGCCACATACATAATAGGTCTAATTTCTACTTTACCATCAACAGCAACTGGACGTTCAACAATATTGTGCATGCCTAGAATACCACTTTGAGGAGGATTGATAATTGGTGTAGATAACATACTTCCAAAAACACCACCATTAGAGATAGTGAAGGTTCCTCCTGTCATTTCATCAACAGTAATTTGTCCATCACGAGCGCGAAGTGCCAATCGTTTTACTTCAGATTCTACACCTCTAAAGCTTAAGTTTTCTGCGTTTCTAATCACAGGAACCATTAACCCTTTAGGTCCAGATACTGCAATACTAATGTCACAGAAGTCGTAAGAAATCATTTCTTTCCCATCAATCATTGAATTTACTGCTGGATACATTTTAAGTGCTCTAACCACAGCAAGAGTAAAGAAACTCATAAATCCAAGACTCACACCATGCTTAGCTTTAAAGTCTTCTTTGTATTGTTTTCTCAAATCGAAAATAGGAGTCATATCAACTTCATTAAAAGTTGTTAACATCGCTGTAGTATTTTTAGCTTCTACTAAACGTTCAGCTACTTTACGACGTAACATTGACATTTTACTTCTTGAACTTCCGCGATTTCCTCCTGTTGGAGTTCCCATAGAAGGCGTTGCATTAACAGCATCTTCTTTGGTGATTCTTCCATCTTTTCCAGTTCCAGATACTGAAGCAGCATCAATACCTTTTTCGTCTAATATTTTCTTGGCTGCAGGACTTGCTGTTCCAGTAGCGTATGTTTTATTTGAGCTAGACTTCTCGACTGCGCTCGAAGTGACATTTTCTTGTTTTGGCGCTTCTGACTGCTCTTCTTTAGAATCGGTTGCTGAGCTTGTCGAAGCATCAGGTTTTGCAGCACTTGTGTCTATCAAACAGACTACAGCGCCAACTTCAACAGCATCACCTTCTTCGGCTTTAAGAGTTATAGTTCCGCTAGCTTCAGCTGGAAGTTCGAGTGTAGCTTTGTCACTATCAACTTCAGCAATAGCTTGATCTTTTTCAACATAATCTCCATCTTGAACTAACCATTCTGCTATTTCAACTTCTGTAATGGATTCTCCTGGAGAAGGAACTTTCATTTCTAAAATCATCGTTCTGTAATTTTATTTTAAGCGTTTGTTTTGTTTATCGTTGGTTGTTTTTTGTTTTATCAAAAACATAATCAATAACTTCTTGATGACGTTTTTTAGATCTTACGCTACTACCAGCAGCTGGAGCTCCATAAGGTCTTCTTGTGGCAGCTCTAAAATCTTTAGCCTCTTCTAAATGCATTAAGATATGACTGTAAGCTCCCATATTCCTAGGTTCTTCTTGAGCCCAAACCATATCGTTTGCATTGTTATATTTTGAAATAATAGACTTGATCTGTTTTTCAGGTAATGGGAACAATTGTTCAATTCTTACCAATGCCACATCATCTCGTCCAAGTTTTTCACGTTCTTCAAATAAATCGTAATAGAATTTACCAGTCACAAACACCAGAGTTTTTACTTTTTTGGCATCTGCAGTCGCATCATCAATAAGCATTTTGAAACTTCCGTTAGCAAATTCATCTACACTAGATACTACCAATGGATGACGTAATAAACTTTTAGGTGTGAATACAATAAGTGGTTTTCTAAATTCTGATTTCATTTGTTTACGCAACAAATGATACATATTGGCTGGTGTTGTACAGTCCATCACGTACATATTATCTTTTGCACATAATTGTAAGTAACGCTCCATACGTCCAGATGAATGCTCGGCACCTTGGCCTTCATAACCGTGAGGTAGTAACATTACAAGTCCGTTTTGTAATTTCCATTTATCTTCGGCAGACGAAATATATTGATCTAGCATGATTTGAGCGCCATTGCTAAAATCACCAAATTGTGCTTCCCAAATAGTTAAGGTATTTGGACTAGCCATGGCATAGCCATAATCAAAACCAACAACACCATATTCAGATAACAAAGAATTGTAGATGTAAAATTTACCTTGTTTATCACTAATTTGATTGAGCAATAAAATCTCTTCTTCAGAATCTTCAACTTTTATAACAGCATGTCTGTGTGAAAAGGTTCCACGTTCAACATCCTGACCAGAAATACGAACGTCATAACCTTCTTCTAGCAAGGTTCCGTAGGCTAGGTGTTCTGCCATTGCCCAATCTAGTTTGTCCTCGTCAAACATTTTTTGACGGGATTGCACTAAACGTTCAATTTTTCTGATGAACTTTTTATCTTCAGGAAGATTAGAAATAACCTTAGTGATGTGCTCTAGATTGGTTTTAGGGTAAGTAGTATCTACAGGCAACATCATCTTATCTTCAATAACCATTTGGAAATCGGTCCACTTATCAGCCATAAAAGGCGTGATCACAGTTTTATCTTCCTTACGAGAATCTTCTAATTTTTCCTCAAGTTTGTCTTTGTATTGTTTCTCTAATTGAGTAACATAATCTGTGTTTATAACACCATCAGCAATAAGCTTCTCAGCATAAATATCTCTCGGATTTTTATGTTTAGAGATTGCTTTGTAAAGTTTTGGTTGTGTAAAACGAGGTTCGTCACCTTCATTATGACCATATTTTCTGTAACCTAACAGGTCAATAAATACATCGCGTTTAAATTTCATTCTGAAGTGTAGTGCAAACAGCATCGCATGAACAACCGCTTCAGCATCATCAGCATTAACGTGCATAACTGGAGAAAGCGTTACTTTTCCAACATCAGTACAATATGTACTTGATCTTCCATCTAAATAATTGGTAGTAAAACCAATTTGGTTGTTAACCACAATATGAATGGTTCCGTTGGTTTTATAACCATCAAGTTGTGCCATTTGTACGACCTCATAAACGAGACCTTGTCCAGAGATTGCAGCATCTCCATGAACTACAATTGGGAGTACTTGCGATGGATTATCATTGTATTTTTCATCTTGCTTGGCTCTGGCAATACCTTCAACAACAGCACCAACAGTTTCAAGGTGAGAAGGGTTTGGAGCAATATTCAGATTGATTTGCTTTCCACCATCAGTCACACGATTACTCGTCCAACCTAAGTGATATTTTACATCACCATCAAAAACTTCTTGTTCATAATCCTTTCCATCAAATTCACTAAAAATATCTTTAGCAGATTTTCCAAAGATATTGGTAAGTGTGCTTAATCGACCACGATGTGCCATTCCCATGACAAATTCTTTAACACCATGTTCTGAAGCATTCTCAATTAAAGCGTCTAAAGCAGGAATAAGCGATTCATTTCCTTCGAGGGAGAAACGCTTTTGACCAACATATTTTGTGTGTAAAAAACTTTCAAAAGACACTGCTTCATTTAGTTTTTTGAGAATATGCTTTTTTTGATCTGAAGAGAATTGAGGTTGATTGTCATTAACATTTAATTTGTTCTGAATCCATTCAATTTCTTCAGGTTTTCTAATATACATATATTCAACACCAATGGAATCGCAATAAATGCGTTCAAGATGATCAATGATCTTTTGAAGTGTTGATTTTCCAATACCTATGATTTCACCTGCTGAAAAAGTTGTTTCTAAATCACTTTTAGACAATCCGAAATTTTCGATTTCGAGCGTAGGTGCATATTTTCGTCTTGCACGTACAGGATTAGTTCTTGTAAATAAGTGACCTCTATTGCGATAACCATCAATAAGTTTTACAACTTGAAACTCTTTTTGTACGTGTTCTGGAATTTGAGTAGAAACGCCTTCTATGATTTCACCATCCATTCCGTAATGCTCACTTCCAAAGTCATACCCTTGAAAAAAGGCTCGCCAACTAGGTTCAACGGAATCAGGATTTTTTAAATATTGTTCATACAAATCAGCAAAATAGGCTGTGTGTGCTGCGTTTAAAAAGGAATATTTATCCATTATTTGATCTGAGTCGTTTGCGCTTCAATAAAATTTAGTCAAAAATACAACATTTACTAAAAATAGCTGTGTTTTTGGTATATTTATGACACGAATTTTAACGCATTTTTACGATAATGAAATTTAAAAGGCTATTTCTCAAAAAAACGATGATTCTTACCCTATTTTTTTTAGGATTTGCCACGTGTTCATATTCACAAATAGAAGAACCAACAGATGATTTTTGGAAACATGTTAGGTTTGGAGGAGGTCTTGGCTTAAGTTTTGGTGATGGATTTTTTAGTGGAACTGTTGCACCTTCAGCTATTTATCAATTCAATTCAAGATTTGCAGCTGGAGTTGGACTTAATTTTACTTATAACAAACAAGATGACTTTTTTAGATCTACCATTTTTGGTGGTAGTACCATCGGACTTTTTAATCCAATACCAGAATTACAGCTGTCTTCAGAATTTGAAATGTTAAATGTGAACCGAAAATTTGAAAACAGTACTTTTGAGAATGATACGTATTGGTATCCGGCTTTATTTATGGGATTAGGTTACAGAACCAATAATATTACTGTTGGAATACGATACGATCTGCTTTATGATCGCGATAAGAGTATTTATGCCGATCCTTGGGCGCCTTTTTTTAGAGTATTCTTTTAAGAATATTGATGCCTTAACCACACTTTTTGCCATTCACGTTGCAAGATTAAAAAGGTAACAGCTTCAGACAGTTTGAGTGTATCACTACCATCTATGGCTTTAATTTTTTGTTCTGAAACGTCAATGATGTACAACAGATTTAAATATTCAGAGAATTTATGTTGAATGAGATCATATACAACATTATGAAGCAAGTATTTTAGGCTTGAAGGCAAAATAGCATTGTCAAAATCTAAGTCAATATTGGCTAGAAGAAAATCCTTATTTAGCTGTAATACTAATTTTGAATACAACTCATGAGTATTTGCTTGCGTAATTAGCGCGTCGAAGTTTTCAGGAAGTTGCATTAGACATCTCGGTTCATTAGCATATCACCAAAAGCTTTTAATCCAACTTTGTGCGCATCAGATATCTTTAAGTCGTCTAAAACCTCATACGCCATTTGGGTATAATCTTGAATTTTAGTTTTAGTAGCTTCAGCACTTCCACTACTTATGAAATACTGCTTTACAGTTTCAATTTTGTCGGTAGGATCAGTTGGACTAATACTGTATAGATGTTCAAGTTGTTTTCTGTCGTTGTCGTTTAAATATTCTAAAGCCTTTAAGTATAGGTAGGTTTTTTTATTCTCTATGATATCACCACCAATTTGCTTTCCGAAGGTTTCAGGATCACCAAAAGCATCCAAATAATCATCCTGGAGCTGAAAAGCAATACCCAAATTTTTACCAAACGCGTAGATACCATTTTGGCAAGCTTCAGAAGCTTCAGCAACAATGGCTCCCATTTTCATAGATGCGCCTACAAGTACAGCAGTTTTGTATTCAATCATTTTGAGGTATTCAGGTACAGTGACATCATCTCTTGTTTCGAAATCTACATCATACTGCTGGCCTTCACAAACCTCTAATGCTGTTTTACTAAATAGTTTTGCAAGTCCTTGAAATACATGAGGCTCGTAATTTTCAAAAAGTTGATAAGCCATAATTAACATCGCATCGCCAGAAAGAATACCAGTATTAATATCCCATTTTTCATGAACCGTTTCTTTGCCACGTCTCAAAGGTGCGTCGTCCATAATATCATCATGAACTAAAGAAAAGTTGTGAAAAACTTCAACACTCAACGCCGCACTAAGAGCTTTTTGGTAAGAACTTCCAAAGATTTCAGAAGTCATTAAGGTTAATATTGGTCGTAAACGTTTTCCACCAAGTTGCAGAATGTAATGAATAGGTTCGTAAAGTGAACAAGGTTCTTTAGGAGTAATGTAGGTTTCCAAATGTTTTACGAAAGCATCGTGGTAGTACTGGATATTTTGCATGACACAAAAATAATGCAATTAGATATTGTGATCATTATACTTTAACAATATGTTAAAAAAACATTAAACCCAGGAAACTATTTTTGTTTTTAAAGTTTCCTAGTGTAAATTTGCAGCCAATTATGAGAGAAAACATTATAAATAAATCTACAGAGCTTTTTTTAACACTTGGTTTTAAGAGTGTTACTATGGATGATATTGCCAAGGCTATGGGTATTTCCAAAAAAACCATTTACGTACACTTTAGCAATAAAACGAAACTAGTAGAGGCCGTGACATTTAATTTGTTTGACACCATTTGTGAGAGTATTGACGAGGTTTGTGAAAATGCTGTCAACCCAATTGAGGAATTGTATGACGTTAAAATGTGTGTGATGCAATATCTCAAGAATGAAAAGACATCTCCAATTTTTCAGTTGAAAAAGTATTATCCGCAGATTCACGATGTTTTGAAAACAAAACAATTTGAGAAAATGCATCAGTCGGTTTTTGATAGCCTTCAAAAGGGAATTGACACCAAACTGTTTCGATCTAACATTAATGTAGAATTTATAACCAGACTTTACTTTAATGGGATGACAGGGATTAAAGATGAAGCCATTTTTCCGCGAGAAAAGTTTAGTATGGAATTTCTTATGGAAAACTTTTTAGAATACCATTTGAGAGCCATAGTGACTGAGAAAGGAATGACCATTTTGAACAATTTTATTAATAAGAATCAATCATAAACACATGAGACAATCACTCATATTTATTATAAGCATTTTTATGACTTCGTTTAGTTATGCTCAGGAGAGTGTTGCTAATTTTTCGTTACAAGAAGCTATTGACTATGCTTTAGAAAACAACAGGCAAGCAAAAAATGCAGCGAGAGATATTGATGCTGCTGAGCGACAAAAATGGGAAACTACTGCAACAGGTTTACCGCAATTAAATGGAAATGTTGATTACCAAAATCAGATTAAGCAACAATTTGAAGCGGTAGATTTTAATGGAGACGGCATACCAGATTTTGGTGCAAAACATTCGGTAACTGCTACAGCAAGTCTTACTCAAAAAGTATTTGATGGGACTTATTTAGTAGGACTTCAATCGGCTAAGGTCTTTTTAGAGATATCTAAAAACGCTAAGGAAAAAACAGACCTTGAAGTACGTCAACAAGTAATCAATGCGTATGGAAATGTGTTGCTTGCAGAAGAAAGTATTAAGATTCTAGAACGCAACATTACTGTTCTTGAAAAGAATTTAGATGAAACCACAAAGATTTTTGAAAACGGTCTTGAGGAAGAAGAAAGTGTCGAGCAGCTTCAAATCACATTGTCAGGTGTTCAAAGTAATCTTAACAACACAAACAGATTAAAAAGCTTAGCCTATCAAATGTTCAATCTTGTGATTGGTGTTGATATTAATGCAAACACAGTGCTGACCGATAATTTGGAAAGCTTAGCAACCTACAACATCAATTTAGAACTTTTAAATCAAGAAGAAAATCATCAAAATAACGTAGACTACAAAATAGCCTTAAACAACAAGCGATCTAACGAGCTGCTTTTAAAACTCGAAAGAAGTAGATCCTTACCTGTGTTAAATGCATTTTTGAATGGCTCTTATATTGCTAATAGAAATGCCTTCGACTTTACACATAGCGACATGCCTTGGTTAGGTACAGTAACTTTTGGTGCTAGTTTACAAATTCCGTTGTTTACTTCAGGTCAAGGTAAAGCAAGACGACAAAGAGCTCAAATTGATTTAGATAAGTCTAACGACGATCTTCTTGAAACAGAGCAGCAGCTTAAACTTCAAATTAAAAGCGCTAAAAGTGATTATCAATATGCTATAGAAGATTATGATGTCAAAAAACAAAACTTAGATCTCGCAGAACGTATTGAATCTAAAAACCAAACCAAGTTTTTTGAAGGGATTGCTTCAAGTTTCGAATTGAGACAAGCCCAAACACAATTATATGCAGCGCAGCAAGAATTCTTACAATCGATGTTAGATGTTGTAAATTCAAAAGCTGCCCTAGAAACCATTTTAAATTCACCAATCAATTAAAAGATATAAACCAATGAAAAACCTAATTATCATATCAGTAGTATCACTTTTTATACTGTCTTGTGGAAATGATAAAAAGCAGTCTGTTGAAGACCTAGTAGCTTCCGATAATTTAGAGCAGATCAGAGCAAAAAAGCAGGAACTTGACGCTGAGAAAATTAATATTGAAGCGCAATTAAAATCCTTAGAAGAAAAAATAAAGGAATTAGATCCGCAAATGAAAGTGCCTTTGGTAACGACATTTACAACTGAATCTAAAAAGTTTGAGCACTTTGTAGAATTACAAGGTAATGTTAAGACCAAACAAAACATCTTGATCTACCCAGAATATTCTGGCGTATTGACTAAGGTTTATGTTAAAGAAGGGCAAAAGGTAAGCAAAGGTCAGGCGTTGGCAAAGATTGACGATGGAGGTCTAAGCCAACAGTTAGCTCAAATGCAAATTCAAGCAGATCTTGCAAAGACCACTTTTGAAAGACAACAACGTCTATGGAATCAGAACATTGGTAGTGAGATTCAATTCCTTCAAGCAAAGTCTAACTACGAAGCGCAACAAAAAGCCATTAATCAAATGCAACAGCAAATTGGCAAAACAGTTGTTAAAGCGCCTTTTTCTGGAACTATTGATGATGTCATTACAGAACAAGGAACTGTTGTTAGTCCTGGCCAATCGCAACTTTTTAGATTGGTTAATCTAGATGAAATGTATATCGAAACTGATGTGCCTGAAAGTTACTTAACTAATGTTACCGAAGGAAAAGATGTTGAGATCAATTTTCCTGTGCTAAGCAAATCAATGTCAGCAAAAGTACGTCAAACAGGAAGCTTTATTAATCCTGCAAATAGAACATTTAAAGTTGAGGTTGCTGTGCCTAATAAGGACAGATCTATTAAACCTAACCTTACTGCTAAATTAAGAATCAACGATTATACCAATGATGATGCAATCTTAATTCCTTTGAGTATTATTTCTGAAAATGCTGAAGGTGAGCAATACGTTTATACCATCACTTCTAAAAACGACAGTATAGCAACAGCGAAGCGCGTCATTATTGAAACTGGTAAAACTGAAGGCGATTTTATTGAAGTATTATCTGGATTAGAAAACGGACATCAAATTATTGATGAAGGTGCTAGAAGTGTGAAAGATGGCCAGGATGTGAAAATCATTACTGTAGATTAATTTATAATCAATCAAAACTTAAAGTCTAAGCATAATGACTGACAAATTAAAAAAAGTATACAAAGAGTTTGGCTTATCATCATGGGCAATAGAAAATAAAACAACCATGTATGTGCTTATAGCTGTGATCCTAATTTTAGGAACTTCAGCTTATAGAAGTATGCCTAGAGAGAATTTCCCTGAAATTAAGGAAACCAAGATTTACATTAGTACAATTTATCCTGGAAATACTGCCGAAGACATCGAAAAGCTCATCACAACGCCTATTGAGGACAAGATAAAAACTGTAAGTAATGTAATTGAAATCCAATCTACTTCTCTCGAAGATTATTCGAGCATAATGGTAGAGTTTGATGAAAAAATTACTGTTGAAGAAGCCAAACAAAAAATAAAGGATGAAGTAGATGTCGAGACGTCTAATGAAGATTGGCCAACATTTAATGGTGCAAAGGTACAGCCTAATATTTTCGATTTGAGTATGTCTGAAGAAATGCCAATCTTAAATATTAATATTTCTGGAGACTATCCTGTTGATAAATTAAAGGAATATGGAGAATACCTAGAAGATGAAATTGAAAGCCTTGACGAAATAAAAGAAGTTGATATTCGTGGTGCGCAAGAAAAAGAAGTTGAAGTTGCAGTAGATATTTATAAAATGATGGCTGCTCAAGTGAGTTTTGATGATGTCATTAATACCATTAGTAGAGAGAATATGACGATGTCTGCTGGTAATCTTATTTCAAGTGGTCAACGAAGAACGATTAGAGTTGTTGGAGAAATTGATACACCAGACGAACTTGAAAATTTTGTAGTAAAAGCTGAAAATGGCAATGCTATATATCTTAAAGATGTTGCAACTGTGACGTTTAAAGATGAAGATAAAACGACTTATGCCAGAGAGTTTGGTGCACCTGTTGTTATGCTTGATGTTAAAAAACGTAATGGTAAAAACATGGTAGCTGCTGCAGAAAAGATTAAAGCTATTGTTGGTGCAGCTGTTGAAAATAATTTCCCAACAGATTTGAATGTCACTATTGCCAACGACCAATCTGCTAAAACTATTGGTCAAGTTGATGACCTTGTCAATAATATCATTTTTGGAATCATACTCGTGGTAACGGTTTTAATGTTTTTCTTAGGATTCAAAAATGCCTTGTTTGTAGGATTCGCAATTCCAATGTCAATGTTCATGTCGTTGATGATTTTGAATACACTTGGATACACGATGAATACAATGATCTTATTTGGGTTGATCATGGGACTCGGAATGTTAGTAGACAACGGAATTGTGGTTGTAGAAAACGTATATCGTCTAATGGATCAAGAAGGCATGAGTCGTATGGAAGCTGCAAAAAAAGGTATTGGTGAGATTGCATTTCCAATTATCATCTCAACCGCAACTACTGTAGCAGCCTTTATACCTCTTGGCTTGTGGCCAGGTGTGATGGGTGAATTTATGAAGTATTTCCCAATTACATTATCTGTGGTTCTAGGATCGTCTTTATTTGTTGCCATCTTTTTTAATTCGGTTTTGGTGTCACGTTACATGACTACTGAAGACAAAGAAATGCCGTTGAAATCCATCATAAAAATAACTGCTATCGTTGCTGTGGTTGGATTGCTTATTGTGTTTTTTGGAGGTCAATATAGAGCACTTGGTTCTGTGATGATTGTTACAGCTGTTTTACTTTGGGCGTATCGTCTGTTTTTGAGAGGTTGGGCTAATGGGTTTCAAAACAAGGTGTTACCAAGATGGGAGCGTTTCTATGAAAAAGTGCTTCGTAAAGCGCTTAGCGGAAGAAAACCTATTGGAATTACCGTATTAACATTCGTCTTGTTGATTTTTGCTTTTGGTGGATTTGGTGCTTCCGTAGGAAGCCAGCGAACAAAAGTTGAATTTTTCCCAGACAATACACCAAACCAGATCATTGTTTATATAGAATATCCAGAAGGGACTGATATCAAAAAAACCAATGCAATAACTGCTGATATTGAGCAGCGTGTTTATAACATCATTAGAGATGATGCCTATAAAAATGGCGACTATAACTTCATGACTGAAAGTGCTGTGTCTCAGGTTGGTGAAGGTGCTGGAAACCCTATGACAGATGGTGGTTCTCAAGCTGAAATGCCACATCGTGGTAAAATTACTGCAACAATGCGTGAGTTTAAATATAGAGAAGGTGCTGATAGTAAATTACTGTACAAGAAAGTTCAAGAGAGTTTAAAAGACATCTATCCTGGTGTGACCATTTCTGTTGAAAAAGATCCTGTTGGTCCACCTGCTGGTGCACCAATTAATTTAGAGCTTTCTGGAGAAAATTACGCTGAATTGATCACTACAGCTGAAAAAATGCGTGATTTTATCAACTCTAAAAATATTCCTGGAATCGATGAGTTGAAAATTGATGTCAATCGTTCAAAACCATCTATGCAAGTTGTTGTAGATCGTGAAAAAGCTGGTGAACTTGGTGTTACTGCTGGACAAGTTGGACAACAATTAAGAAATTCAATTTTTGGTGCTAAAGCTGGTATTTTTAAAGAAGGAGGCGAAGATTATGATATCTATGTCAGATTCAATGAAGAGAATCGCTACAACAAAAGTGCGATTTTTAATCAGAAAATCACATTTAGAGATATGGCTTCAGGTCAAATAAGAGAAATCCCAGTATCTGCTATTGCAACACAGAGTAATACTTCTGGATTTAGTGCCATAAAGCATCGCGATACAAAACGCGTTGTAACCTTGTATTCAGCTTTAGCTCCTGGATATACTGATGCCGCAGCTGTCGTGTCTCAAGTTCAGAATGAAATGCAAGGGTTTGGTGAGCAGCCTGCTTCTGTAAGTGTAGATTACACAGGTCAAATTGAAGAGCAAAATAAACAAATGGCGTTCTTAATGGGAGCGTTCTTTACAGGTTTAGGCTTAATCTTCTTTATCTTGATATTCCAATTTAATTCGGTGTCAAAACCAGGAATCATTATGCTGGCTATTTTCTTGAGTTTGATTGGTGTTTTTGGCGGATTGATCATTACAGGAAGCGCTTTTGTGATCATGATGACCATGATGGGAATTATTTCATTAGCTGGTATTGTTGTAAATAATGGTGTGGTACTGTTAGATTACACGCAGCTTCTTATAGACCGTAAAAAAGTTGAGCAAGATTTAGATGATAATGCATACTTAGCTAAAAATGATCTCTTAGAAGCCATCATTAAAGGAGGGAAAGCGCGTTTGCGACCTGTTTTATTAACAGCTATAACAACAATCTTAGGTCTAATTCCATTGGCAACAGGGTTAAATATAAATTTCTTTACTTTGTTTAGTGAGTTTGATGCTAATATTTATGTTGGAGGAGATAATGTGATATTTTGGGGACCATTAGCTTGGACCGTAATTTATGGATTATTCATTGCAACGTTTTTAACCCTTATTGTAGTCCCAATCTTATTTTACTTAGTAACGCGATTTAAAATGTGGATCAAAGGTGTAAATGTTTCTGAAGACATTGTACCTCAAGAACCATTTCAAGATAAAAGAATTGAAACTCAATTCTAACAGTACACTTTGATGTCGTAGTCAATGTGTGAGAGAACCTTTTCTCATAATGAAGGTTTGGTTAATAGCAGGAAAAGCCATGACAAATGTTATGGCTTTTTCATTTTAATAGTCCGTTAACTTCATTAAATTTGCAACCTAAATTTATGAGTTGACCGCCTTTAGATAATATGGTTGGTCAATTCAAACGCAGTGAGAAATCACTTTTAAAAATCAAAGTATCTACAAATGTATAGAAGTCATAACTGTGGTGAATTAAACGCCTCACACATCAATACCGAAGTAACCCTAGCAGGATGGGTTCAGAAATCTCGTGATAAAGGATTTATTGTTTGGGTAGACTTACGAGATCGTTACGGCATCACACAACTAGTGTTTGATGAAGAACGCACCTCTAAAGCAATGCTCGAAAAAGCACAAGATCTCGGACGTGAATTTGTGATTCAGGTTAAGGGAACAGTTATTGAACGCGCTTCCAAAAACCCAAATATGCCTACAGGTGATATTGAGATTTTAGTGTCTGAATTGACCATTCTGAATGAAGCACTTTTACCTCCTTTTACAATTGAAGATGACACTGATGGTGGAGAAGAATTACGTATGAAATACCGTTACCTTGATATTCGTCGTAACCCTGTAAAGAACAGTTTGATGTTTCGCCATAAAGTGACGCAAGAAGTACGAAATTATTTGTCTAATGAAGGGTTTATTGAGGTTGAAACGCCTTACTTGATCAAGTCTACACCTGAAGGTGCTCGTGATTTTGTAGTGCCTTCTCGTATGAATGAAGGACAATTTTATGCGCTTCCGCAATCGCCTCAAACGTTTAAACAACTCTTGATGGTTGGTGGTTTAGATAAATACTTTCAAATCGTAAAGTGTTTTAGAGATGAAGATTTACGAGCAGATAGACAACCTGAGTTTACACAAATAGACTGTGAAATGGCATTCATTGAGCAGGAAGATATCTTAAATGCGTTCGAAGGCTTAACACGTCATTTGCTTAAAGAAGTCAATGGTGTTGTTATCGATAAATTTCCAAGAATGTTGTATGATGATGCGATGCGTCTCTACGGAAATGATAAACCAGACATTCGCTTCGGAATGGAATTTGGCGAGCTAAACGAAGTAGCACAACACAAAGATTTTAATGTATTTAATTCAGCTGAACTTGTTGTTGGAATCGCAGTTCCTGGTGGAAATGCTTACACCAGAAAAGAGATTGATAAGTTGATCGATTGGGTAAAGCGTCCACAAGTTGGTGCTTTAGGAATGGTGTATTGTCGTTGTAATGAAGACGGAACGTATAAGTCTTCAGTTGATAAATTCTATGATCAAGAAGATCTTGCTAAATGGGCTGAGGTTACTGGCGCTAAAGCAGGTGATCTAATTTGCGTGCTTTCAGGAGATACACATAAAGTGAGAACACAGTTAAGTGCCTTACGTATGGAATTAGCTGAGCGACTCGGATTGAGAAAACCAGATGAGTTTGCACCACTTTGGGTTATGGACTTTCCGCTTTTAGAATGGGATGAAGACACCGAACGTTACCATGCGATGCACCATCCATTTACCTCTCCTAAACCAGGACAAATTGAATTGTTGAAAACAGATCCTGGTGCAGTAAAAGCGAATGCTTACGATTTAGTCCTTAACGGAAATGAAATTGGTGGTGGTTCAATACGTATTCACGATAAGGAAACGCAAGCCTTAATGTTTGATTATCTCGGATTTTCAGAAGAAGAAGCTAAAGCGCAATTCGGATTTTTAATGGATGCCTTCCAGTATGGAGCACCTCCTCATGGTGGTTTGGCTTTTGGATTAGACCGATTGGTTGCAATTTTAGGCGGACAAGAAACTATTCGTGATTTTATAGCATTTCCTAAGAATAATAATGGACGAGATGTTATGATTGATGCACCTGCACCAATTGATGAAGAACAACTTCAAGAGCTCAATTTAGCACTGAATTTAAAGTCATAAAAGAAATCCGATAAAAATTCGCAGTAGCTTCAGTGAAAGTGAACAGGATTTTTTAGTAGATTTAGTTTATGAGAACAAAACAGGTTTTAAAAGTCTTAGGAATTATTTTAGGACTCATAGTTGTTGCCATTGGAGGTTTTATGGCGTATGGCTATTATATGTTTAAGACCAGTTTGATTCCTGAAAATGAGCCTTTTCAACATGCCTCTCATTACATAGATCCAAACACTGCGTTACTTAATCAAGATTTTAAAGTATGTAACGAAAATTATATTCTTCAGTATTACAACACGCCTGAAATGCCTTATCCCAACGGGAAAAATAATTTCAGAACTTATATTAAATCTAATTATGTCAATAAAAATTATTCAGATTCTGGGTATTTAAACATTAGATTTATAATTAATTGTGAAGGAAATGTTGGGCGATTTGTGATTCATGAAAATGATTTGAATCTAGAGCCTCATCCTTTTAATGAAGATTTAAAGAACCAATTATTTCGATTAACATCTGAAGCTGAAGGCTGGAAACCAACGTATTTAAGAGATGAAAACCGAGATGCTTATATGTATGTGTCTTATAGAATAGAACATGGAGAGATTACCGAAATTATTCCTTAGTGTCTGCGTATTGTGCGTCCTCTTCTCATGTCAACAAAGTAAAAGAGAAAAGGCTGAAGCAATTTACAAACGTGCTATTCATTATCCACAAGGATCAATGATGAGTATCAATGGGATTAAACGCGCCACCGAAATTGATTCTACCTATGCTCAAGCGGTTTATGAACTTTCTGTTGCTTATCTAAAACGAGGTCTGCCACACAAATGGAAACCGCAATATGATAAATCGGTTCTATTAGATTCTATACATCGCATTCCTTGGCGAGGCTATTTGTACTTGATGTTTTACAGAGATTACGAAAAAGCCATTTCAGATTTTGATTTAAGTGATGTGATCACACCTAATTTTAAGGATGCACCACAAGGGCAAAGCGTCGATTATTGGAGAGGAATTGCCTATCTTGGTTTGAAAGATTACGAGAATTCTATTGCGTATTTTGACACCTATATCAATTCTGAAACTGAAGAGTTTGGAGAAGATTGGGTTGAAATGACAGCATTTTTATACAGAGGAATCGCTTATTTTGAATCTGAAAATTTTGAGCAAGCACTACTTAATTTTGATACCCAATTAAAACATTCTAGAAATAGAAGTGCTGATGCTAAATATTATAAAGCCAAAATTCTTCAAAAGATGGATAGAATCGAAGAAGCTAGAACTGTAATTGATGAAGCTATTGAAGATTTCAACATAGGTTACTTTAACAACAGACCTTACGTTGAGGTGCTTCGACAACTCTATATTGAAGATTTAGAAGCGCTTAAAACAACATTGCAATGACCATCCAACCATTAATAAAGCGCTTGTTGTTGTGGAGATACAAATACATCTCTCAAAAAAACTTTGTGTTTTTATTGGCAATGCTCATTGGGCTTTTGGCTGGATTGGTTTCGGTAACCATTAAAAACATCACGTATGGCATCGAATGGGTTTTAGATCATCTGGCTATTGTATCTCGAAATAGCATCTATTTTATTTTACCTGTTATCGGACTCTGGTTGGTGTATTTGTTTGTGAAATATGTATCAAAGAAAAAAGTCGAACATGCCATTCCAAGTATTTTATTCTCGTTATCAAAAAAGAACGGATTACTCGAACGTAGCAAAATATATTTACCTTTAATTACGGCACCTATCACTGCAGGTTTTGGTGGTTCGGTAGGATTGCTTGGTCCTGCTATTGCATCGGCATCTGCTGTAAGTTCAAATTTGAGTCAGTTGCTTCATGTAGACCGTAAAACCAGAACCTTATTAATTGGTTGTGCAGCTGCAGGTGTGATTTCATCAATATTTCAATCACCAATTGCAGCCATTATTTTTGCGATTGAAGTCTTTAGCTTAGACCTCACATTTGCGTCATTATTACCATTACTAATTGCTTCGGTGTCTTCAGTTTTGATGTCTTATTTTTTTGTTGGAAACAGTGTGCTTTTAAGTTTTAATGTCACAACGCCTTTTGCGTTAAGAGATACGCTTTTCTTTATCATTCTAGGTGTTGGAACTGGAGTCGCGTCCATTTATTTTTCAAAAATCTACTTTGCAGTTTACAAGTTTTTTGATCGTTTTAAAACCAATGGACAACGTTTAATAGTTGGTGGTTTGGCTATTGGTGTGATGTTGTATTTTATTCCGCCACTTTATGGTGAAGGTTTCGATTTTATCAATGACTTGCTTGATGGAAATCATTTACACGCGCTAGGAAAAACACCTTTTGATGATTTCTTAGACAACATTTGGGTCATCATTGCTTTACTTATCGGAATTACAATTTTTAAAGCGGTTGCCATGACAACCACTTTTGCTGCTGGTGGAGCTGGAGGAATTATTATTCCTACAATGGTTATGGGAAGTGCATTAGGCAATGTGGTCGCAAAAATTATTAATAATATCGGATTAGGCTTTCAGGTATCGGAATCTAATTTTACACTTATCGGAATGGCTGGTTTGATTGCTGGAGTTCTTCATGCACCATTGACTGCTATTTTCCTTATCGCTGAGATCACTGGAGGCTATCAACTATTTGTGCCACTCATGATCACAGTGTCTATGTCGTTTATTATAACCAAGAATTCAATAGAACACACCATTTATACTAAAGAGCTTGCCGAAAAAGGAGCTTTGCTAACGCATAATAAAGACCAATCAGTATTGACTTTAATGCGCTTAGATAGTGTGATCGAGAAAAATTTTAGAGTATTACATCCTGAAATGACCTTAGGTGATATGCTGCATCAAGGAGTCGCCAAATCTAGCCGAAACTTATTTCCCGTTGTCGATGAGCATCAACAATTGGTTGGAATCATTTTACTCGATAATATACGTGAAGTGATGTTTGATCAAAGTTTGTATAATTCTACAACAGTTGAAACTTTTATGCATAATCCACCAGAGCAGATCATTTATGAAAAAGATGCGATGAAAACCGTTATGAAAAAGTTTCAAGATACTGGCGCATGGAACCTTCCTGTAATTAAAGATGGAAAATATTTCGGATTTGTATCGAAATCGAAATTACTAACCGCCTACAGACGTGAATTGATTAACTTTACGACCTAAACGACTCCTAATGAAAGGCATCAAAATTTTTACATTCATAGCATTATTAGCATCTCTTACGAGTATTTTACTCGGTTTTATTTTAGATGTTGCTTACTCAGAAAAGCTTATTGGCTTCGGTGTACTGGGATTATTTTTGGTCGTTTTTCCATTATTTAGCTATTATCGGTGGAAAGATAAAGACATTAAAGACTACATGCTTACCAAAGAAAACCTAGATAAGATGCGGGAAAATCAGAAAAACAAAACCTTCTGAAAATCAATAAATTGAAATATTACAATTAATTAACACATAGCGTTGTTTAATAATGTACATTTGTATCTTAATTAATATTTATTTTTACAATGACTGGAACAGTTAAATTTTTCAATGATTCAAAAGGATTTGGATTCATTACAAACGAAGAAACAGGAAAAGACATCTTCGTACACGTATCAAACCTTAACGGAGTTGAGCTTCGTGAGGGAGACCACGTAGAGTACACAGAGGAAGAAGGAAGAAAAGGAATGGTAGCTGCTAATATTACCGTTCTTTAATTAGATATACTTTATTACAGTTTCAACGTCTAGCGAAAGTTAGGCGTTTTTTTGTTTTTGGGCGCTTCCCTCTTTCGTCAAGACTCAAGAGGGTCAGGCTCTCGGCAGTCGCTTTTATTTTTTGTCATTCCGCACTCCGATGCGGAATCTCATACAAAAACATAAAGAGCTCCAACAGCGCCTGCACTGAGCGCAGACGAAGTGCCTCCATCCTTAACGCAAGATCAATTTAAATTACGCTTTTCAATAAAAAATCGTTTCATTAACTCTGAAGCTTCATCAGCAAGAATTCCACTCACTACTTTGGTTTTAGGATGTAGTTTGGTGCCTAAGGTTTTAAAACCACGTTGCTCATCTGAAGCAGCATACACAATTTTAGAAATCTGACTCCAATACAAAGCACCAGCACACATTTGGCAAGGCTCTAAAGTGACGTACAACGTGCAATTGGTTAAATACTTTCCGCCTAAAAAATTCGCAGCAGCAGTTATGGCTTGCATTTCAGCGTGAGCAGTCACATCGTTAAGCAATTCTGTTAGGTTGTGCGATCGCGCAATAATCCTATCATTCACAACGATGACAGCGCCAACAGGAATCTCTCCTTTGCCATAAGCCTCTTCAGCTTCCTGCAAGGCTTTTTTCATAAAATAGGTATCGTCAAAAGGGTTTTCCATAATTGTAAAAATACAATTCTATTCATTTCTATTGTAAATCGGCAAGAAATTTGATGCTGTCTAAGAAACTATATCGATATGAAAACACGCTATTTTCTTTCAATTCCTAAGCCGTGTCACGAAAATTGGTCAGAAATGACACCTAATGAAAAAGGACGTTTTTGCAATTCGTGTACAAAAACAGTCGTAGATTTTACTAAAATGAATTCAAAAGAAATTCAATCTTATATTCATAATAATAAACATCAACGCATTTGTGGACATATTAAACAGAACCAATTAGATAGTATAAACTTACAAATATCAGAAGCGGTATTTCATAATCAGATGAATTTTCATAAACTATTTGTATTGGCTTTATTGTTAGCTATGGGAACAACACTATTTAGTTGTTCAGACCAAAAAGGAAGTACAAAGAAAATTGAAAGTGTTGAGATTGTTACTGATAATATAGATCTAAACAAATTTGAGAATAATACCAAAGAAGAATCTTCTAAAACAAATTGTAATTCAAGTATTGATACTAATGTAAGTAAGACTAAAGATTCTTTAACCAATCAAACAGTAGTTACAACAGGAGAAATTATTGATATTGTTGGAATTATGGTTCCAGAAAGAAAGTCAACAGATCCATATCATATATACGAAGTGGAGATAATGCCGAGTTTTAAAGGAACTCCTGAAAATTTAAATAATAAAGAATTAAAAAAATTATTTCAAACAAAAATTTCAAACCATTGTATTGATAATTTTAATCAAGAAATATTGAAGGAATTAAATCTAACGGGAAGACAAAAAATATATACACAGTTTACAATTGATAGTACAGGTACTATTACAAATATTAAATGTAGAGCCTCTCATGTTTTACTTGAAAATGAAGCTAAAAGAGTTATAAATCTTTTGCCAAAGTTTATTCCAGCTAAGAATGGTAATGAAAAAGTAAATGTGATATATAATTTACCAATGCAAATTGAACTTAAGGACTAATTAAATCTCGTATTTTTGTGAGGTGCAAAAGCGATTATTAGATCATATTAAGTTTCCTTCAGATTTAAGACAACTTAAGCCTGAACAATTATCTCAAGTAGCTAAAGAGCTTCGGGAATTCATCATAAATATTGTTGCTACTAAAGAAGGACATCTTGGTGCTAGTTTGGGTGTGGTAGAATTAACCATTGCTTTGCATTATGTATTTAACACGCCAAACGATCTTTTAGTTTGGGATGTTGGGCATCAAGCTTATGGTCATAAAATTCTAACAGGTCGTCAAGCTATATTTCATACCAATCGACAGTTAGATGGGATTAGCGGATTTCCTTCGCGCTCAGAAAGTGTCTATGATACATTTGGAGTTGGACATTCATCAACATCAATTTCTGCTGCCTTAGGAATGGCAATTGCTTCACAGCTTAAAGGCGACGATAAACATCATATTGCTGTGATTGGAGATGCGTCTATTGCTAGCGGAATGGCATTTGAAGGCCTCAATCATGCTGGTGTTACCAATGCAAATCTGCTCGTCATTTTAAATGATAATGCTATTGGAATTGATCCTAGTGTTGGTGCTTTAAAACAATATTTAACCAATGTAAAAAAAGGAAAAGAGCATCAGGACAATATTTTTGAAGCTTTAAAATTTAATTATTCAGGACCAATTG
The DNA here is from genome assembly GCA_030430385.1 of Bacteroidia bacterium. Lineage (GTDB taxonomy): Bacteria > Bacteroidota > Bacteroidia > Flavobacteriales > Flavobacteriaceae > Psychroserpens. The sequence goes on along the minus strand of JAUIFO010000003.1, from coordinate 170,517 downwards.
ATGGTCACGATATTAATGCATTATTACTAGAGCTTAAACGTTTGAAAACGGTTAAAGGACCTAAGTTTTTACATGTTATTACGACCAAAGGAAAAGGTCTAAAACAAGCCGAAGAGGATCAAGTAAAATATCATGCTCCAGGTAAGTTTAATGCTGAAACAGGAGATGTATACGCAACATCTAATGAAAAGCAACCTCCAAAATTTCAAGATGTTTTCGGGCACACTATAGTTGAATTGGCTAAAGACAATAAACAAATTGTAGGAATCACACCTGCGATGCCTACAGGAAGTTCTTTAAAATACATGATGGAGACTATTCCAGATCGTGCTTTTGATGTTGGAATCGCCGAACAGCATGCCGTTACTTTAGCTGCTGGAATGGCGACTCAAGGATTGATTCCATTTTGCAATATTTACTCCACATTTTTGCAACGTGCTTATGATCAGGTTATACATGATGTGGCGCTTCAAAAACTTCCAGTTATATTTTGTTTAGATCGCTCAGGCATTGTAGGAGAAGATGGTGCTACGCATCATGGTGTTTTTGATTTGGCTTATTTAAGATGTATTCCCAATCTCATTATTTGCGCACCAAGTAATGAGGTAGAATTGCGAAACATCATGTATACTGCGCAATTAGGTTTAGACCAACCCATAGCGATTCGCTATCCTAGAGGTAGAGGACGTTCTTTAGATTGGAAAACTCCTTTTTCAAAAATTGAAATTGGTAAAGGACAGCAATTACAAAATGGTCAAGGTCTTGCCATACTAACTGTTGGAACTATAGCATATCAAGTTTCTGATGCGCTTTCAGAGTTAAAAAATGAAGTTAATGTGTCGCATTACGATATGCGATTTGTCAAGCCATTAGATACAGTTCTATTACATAAAATACTTCAAAAATATTCAACCATTATAACGCTTGAAGATGGTGTGATTTCAGGCGGATTTGGAACTGCAGTTTTAGAGTTCGCTGCGCAGCATCATTACAAGAATGAAATCGAGATACTAGGAATAACGGATGAATTTATTCCACACGGAAGCAAGGAAGCGCTGTATGCACTTTCTAAATTAGACACTAAAAGTATTTCCGAAATAGTGAAAACTAGTCTTCAAGATCTAAATCTGTAGAAACAATTTCAGGTTGTTCTGTAGTGGTTTGGATATCAACCGATTTCTGATAGTTTGAATTGCTACTAATAATATCATTAGCGACTATTACAAAAGCAATAATGATGCAAATACCAATGACTGTAGAGTAAACATCTTTTTTCATCGTAAGTAGGTTTTTGTAATTTGGGAGGATTAATATACATAAATCAACCGATAAAAAACAAATAAATTCGACGAAATGCATAAAATATAAAAGGAGAACTGTTTCTAGTTCTCCTTTTTTTAAGCTTTAGAAATCAATTATTTAATAATGATTTTCTTAGTTTCAGTGATGTTGTCAATAGTAATATTTACAAAGTACATCCCTGAATTAAGCTGTAAATTTATAGGTGTAGCAGTATTAGAAAGTTCAATTTTTGTATTGTATAGTTTCTGACCATTAATATCAAAAACTCTAATACTCGCATTTCCAACTAGATTTTGGGTAGCTACTTTAATAGCACCATTAGATACCGTTGGAAATACTGAAATCAAATTGGTTTCTAATTGACTTTCCAAAACACTTAAAGGAGCTGCAGTAAACTGACCTGTAAACATTCCTCTACCATGTGTGGTAGCTAGAATTGTATTATCTGATGTTCTGAGATCAAGATCCAATACTGTTACATCGCTCATACCATTATACGATTGAATCCAATTTGGACTTGTAGCAGTAAAGTCTGGAGTAGCCCAAACACCAAGTTCAGTTCCTATAATAAGCTCCTGAGGACGTAATGGGTTTTGTAAAATACATTTTACTGGAATATCAGGTAAATTACCTTCAAGACTTCTCCATGTAGAACCTCCATCTTCAGTATACCAAACACTTTGAACACCATAGTTATGCATCGTTACAAAGATTTCATCTTCATTTTGACCATACTCGATATCTGAAATACTCCCAATAAAATTGTTTCCTCCAATAGCACTCCATGATGGTGCAAAGTCGGCATTTTCAACTTTTACTAAATCGCCATTTTTTAAACCTACTAAAAGCGTTGCAGTATCTGTAGGAGGCACTCCATTTGTTGGGTGCGGATTTATTTTAAATGCAGATGGTTCAGCAGTTAATAAGGCATTACTCATTTGACCATCATCAAAAAGCGCAGGAATGTTAATGTTTGTAAATCGACCAATTCTTCTATTGTTTCCGGCAGTAGCATTGGTGTATAAGGTGTTTCTGAAATTATCTAATTCCGCTTGATTGATAAAATCACCTCCATTAGCATTAACAATAGCAAATACATTTGAGTTTACATTTGGATAATCTGAAAAGATATGTACTTGACCAGGAAAAGACGTAATTAAATAAGTGCCATCATCACTTATTTCTGTATAGGCACCATCTCCACTTCTTGGATCAAAAAAGGCATTGGCACCATCTGCAGCATTAAACGTCATTTGTGTTCCGTTGTCTTGTGTTCCACCAGCTAAATCATCACCATTAGCTACATCAACTTGATTAATGTCTCCATAATAAAACTGTATTGTATTGTAATCACGATTTCGCGCCTGTATGGCATTAGTGTTCCCAGGATCAGGATTCGCTAAATCTATATTTGGAGTGTAATACACACCACCATCATTTCCAAAGACAGCTTCAGTATCATTAGTGCCTGGTCTAAATACAATAGCATGTTGATCTGCGTGTACTAACGGAACCTGTAAAGCGTTTAGCGCATTATTATTAGACCATTTCGATATCTGTTCCCAAGAAATCCCAAAATCTTCAGATCGATATAAGTCAATACCACCTACATATAAGGTGTTGTTAGCATCAGCTTCAATAGGAAGATCATAAAAGGCTTGTCCTCTTGTGTAATCATCGTCTGGTTGACCATTATCTACTGGGTTTGGTTCAGAAGGTAAAGAATTTACAGATGTAAAAGCATTATTGGTAAAGAATAGATCAGCACCACCAGCTCTGTTAGCTGCTACCCAAAATAAATTAGCATTAGTTTGTGATACTTCTAATTCGGTACGACCAGCTCCAGGAATAGTATTAACCAAAGTAAAATTGATTCCATCAGTAGATCTGTAAATATCACCACCTGCTACACCAAAAGGACTTGATGTAGTCGTAAACCAAATATTGTTATTAATATCAATCTCTAAATCACAAGGATTCTTGAAGGTGCCATTTCCAGCAGTAATATCAAACCTTGTCCAAGTAGCACCATCATCTGTAGATTTATAGACTCCCATTTCATCTAAACCATGAAAGTTGTTTGGACCATTTGCTATATCGTAAGAGGCACTTGCAATGGCAGCATATAATTCAGTAGAACCTCCTACATTTCTGGCAACAATATCATTGACATAAAAAACACCATTTACATCACCATTTCCAACACTAAAACTTTCATAACCACCAAAAATGTTGGTCCAAGTAATACCAGCATCTTCAGATTTCCAAATACCTCTACCAACAGCACTTCCACTAACAAAAGACTCACCTGAACCTATGTAAAATACATTGGAATCATTTGGATCTGAAATAATACATGTCACAGAAATATTGGCTTGAATGTTAAGTTGTGTCCATGATGAGTTTTGAGCTGTAATGTCGTCATTTACCCAAAGACCACCTGAAACACCACCAGCAAAAACTCTGGTGTAATCATCATTAGGATCAGGGTTTCCAACATCATTCGGGTCAAACATAATACCTCTCGTACGACCACCTTGATCATTAGGACCTCTATCTACCCAAGGGTTGTTTGCATCGCCTCCAGCACCTCTATTTAAGAATTGTCGCTCTGCTTGTAACTCAGCTTGAACCTCAAACACACGTTCTGGCATTGGTCGTCCAGTTTGAGGATCCATATTGAGTTCCCACATTTGCTCATTAAAAGCATTAGGTGGAAGCCCAAGCGCTTTTCTTTCAGCTCTAGGCATAAGCTTTGTCTCTTTAAAAGGGCTGTTCTCTAGAAAGGCTTCGTGTTGCTGTTTCAGTTTAGCAATAGCGTTTTCTTCTTCACTTTTATTAGAAAGTGAGAAAAACGCAATTGAAGTTGCTAGTACAACAGAAGCAATAATTAGTAGTTTGTTTTTCATCTTTTTCATTTCAATTTTTTTTTTTTTTTTTTTTCATATTTATAAATAGTTGCCTTTTAATTTATTAAACGTTAGAATGGCATTTCTGTCAGATAATTTCGACACATAAAAACAAGCTGCCAAAAGGTTTTTGTATAATGAATCTTGGTTTATGTCTATATTTTTTGGTAAAACTTTCAAAACAAGTTTGTCTAAATTGGAAGGTTTTCCTACAAAATTATTGAAAATTGCGGCCGTAAAGATATTCAAAAGCTCATTTATAACCTTGAATCCTGCAATTTCTTTATCAATAACGTCTTTTGACTGGTAAATATTTTCGATGCTTAATTTTATAATATCCTTAATTTGAGCTTCATATTTGCTATCATCAAGTAAGGCCTTAGCATACTCACCATTTAAAATTGCCTCTTCATTAGTCATAAAAATAGTAACAGCTTCATTGATTAATGTGTTTATAGCCAAAGCTCGTAAATAACTAATTCGGTCTTGCGTGTTAGATAGTTGATGATATTTTTCAGTGTTGATGGTATCTCTAACGAGATTGATGAGGTATTCCAATGCATATTCCTCTTGAATAAGACCTAAGTTAATACCATCTTCAAAATCGATTATGGTATAACAAATATCATCGGCAGCTTCAACTAAATACGCAAGTGGATGTCTACTAAAACTAATGTTATTCTGACTACGCTTTATGAGACCAAGTTCAGAAGCAACATCTAGAAACGCCTCTTTTTCACTTTGGAAAACCCCATATTTTTTATCGGCAATATGCTTAGTAGGTTTTTTTGGAAGCGACTCTTTAGGGTATTTCATAAAAGCACCTAAAGTTGCATAACTCAAACGCAATCCGCCTTCGCGACCTTGTCTGCTTTCGGTTAAAATTTTGAATCCGTTGGCATTGCCTTCAAAATCACATAAGTCTTGATATTCTTTATTGGTAAGTTGGTCTTTAAATCGAAGTCCTGCACCTGTCTTAAAAAATTCGCCTATTGATTTCTCTCCACTGTGTCCAAAAGGTGGATTTCCAATATCATGAGCCAATGCAGCAGCTGCGACTATGGTTCCAAAGTCGTTTGCTTGATAACCTAAAGTGTCTTTTAGATGAGGGTGTTTCTCAATGATTTTTTGACCTGTTTTTCGTCCAAGAGAGCGACCAACAACACTTACTTCAAGGCTGTGTGTTAATCTGGTATGAACAAAATCGGTATCAGAAAGAGGAATAACTTGAGTTTTGTCTTGTAGGCTTCTAAATTCAGAAGAAAAAATGACTCTGTCATAATCAACTTCAAACCCAAGACGTGTTTCATCTTGTTCTTTTCGAAGACGTTTATGTATATCTCCATAGCGTTTTAGAGATAAGAGTTGTTCCCAGTTCATAGTAAATTTTTAAGCCTGTGCAAGATAACACTTCAATGTTAAATTATTGTTTACAAACATCAAAAAAAAATCAAAAACCCATAACATTCACATAACTTTTTTATGACTTAGGTTTAACTTCCAATTAACCTTGACTTTACACAATGACAGTTTCTTTGCAGCAACAAATTAAAACTAGAAATGAGAACTTTCATATTATCATTAATATTACTAATTACCACTTTAGCCAGCTCACAAAATACTGGGTCTATTGCAGGTCGACTTATTGATAAAGAATATAATAATGAACCGTTAGCCTTTGGTAACGTTTTGATCAAAGGAACCACTACAGGAACTACATCTGATATTGATGGATTATATGGTTTTGAAAATTTAAATCCAGGAACGTATGTGTTAGTATTTAGCTTTGTTGGATATGAAACACAAGAAATAACAGTTGAAGTTACTGCTGGTAAAGTCACTGAAGTAAATGTGCCAATGGGAGCTAGTGCTGCTTCACTAGATGAAGTGGTTATTACAACTACAGCAAGAAGAGAAAGCGAAGCTGCGTTATTATTAGATCAGAAAAAAGCGGTTGAAATTAAACAAAGTATTGGTGCTGAAGAATTATCAAGAAAAGGTGTAGGAGATGCAGGTGAAGCGGTGTCTAAGATATCGGGAATTTCTAAACAGCAAGGTTCAAGTAATGTTTACGTAAGAGGTTTAGGAGATCGTTATCAAAATACAACTATGAACAATCTGTCGCTACCTTCAACAGATGTTAATAAGAAAAATATTGATCTTGATTTATTTTCTACAGATATCATCGAAAATATTTCAGTAAGTAAAGCGTATACGTCTTCTTTTTATGGCGACTTTGCCGCTGGTAATGTTAATATTAATTCTAAAGAGTACACAGGAAAAGGATTCTTTAATATTAGCTTAGGAACTGGAGTGAACACCAATGTTATTGGCGAAGACTTTGTAAGAAGTGAAGGATCTAGTTATTTCGGGTTTTACAATCGATATGATAATAACCCATTTGCTGTAGTATTGTCTCATGGTGTTGATCCTCAAGAAGCTGAAGGTCAAACAAATATTAATGCTTCGGTAGAAGGTGGTTATTCATTCGATTTTGATGAAGATACACGATTAAGCTTTTTTGCGACTGCTGGATTTTCAAATGGATATGAATACAGAGAAGGAATTGCAAGAGACTTTACCAATGTATTAAAGGTTGATTTTCCTAATGTAGAAGAATATAAGTACTCAACTACGACAACAGCATTATTAAACGGAACATTTAAAATTGACAACTACAACAAGATTAATTTCAGTTCATTATTCATTAATAGTTCTGGTGACGAAGTTGGTTATTATGGTGTGAAAGGTGAAGGTTTTAATCGTGATGGAATTGCCAGTGTAGACCCTAGAGATATTGGATTTTACACAATGAATGTTCAGTTTAACCAAGATCGCGTTCATGTAAATCAAATTTTGGGTAATCATAAATCTGTAAATGATAAGTTTGAATTGGATTGGGGTTATGGATACAATAAAGTGTTCTCAAACGAACCTGACAGAAAGCGTATTAGCTTAGAAAATTATCAGTTTGCTTTAGATAACGACTCAAGTACGAATCCAGTGTTTTACACAAATATTCCTTTTGATAACCAACGCTTTTTTCAAAGTATCGAAGATGATGAGTACAATGGATTCTTAAATCTGAAATACAATGCTTCTGAGAATATTAAATTAAACTTTGGTTATAACGGAAGAACTAAAGAAAGAAGTTTCAATAGTATTCGTTATGGTTATGAAATTACAGATAGAGACGCAACACCAATCTTAGATGTTAATAATTTCAATACCATCTTTGATGTGAGCAATATCAATATTCCAGATGGATCAGGGTTATACGATTTAGTAGTTTTAAATCCGATCAACAATCAAATTGGAAACACGAATCGACCAGGATTACCTGAGAATACTTATAATGGTGTTTTAAATATTCATGCTGGTTATGTAAACGCTGAAATTAATGTTGGAGAAAAGTGGTTGTTCGTTCCTGGATTGAGATTAGAATCTTTTCAACAAGACATTACTTACGATGTAATCAACATCAGACAAGATGATCCTGGATTCAGAGAGGTTAGCGAGACCTTATTCTTACCTAGCTTGAATATTAAATATGCTTTAACGGAAGACTCAAACTTAAGATTTGCGTTTAGTAAAACAGCGTCATTACCAGAATTTAAAGAAGTTGCGCCATTTGTATATGAAGACGTAACGGTTAGATATGGTGGTAACCCTGACTTGTTAGGAGGTGCAGATGGTAATGGTCCTACATATTCAGATATTTATAACTTCGATTTAAAGTACGAATGGTTTATTGATCAAGGAGAGATTTTATCACTTGGTGCATTTGCGAAACGCATTAACGATCCTGTAAACAGAGTTGTGGCTGCAGATGCAACTGGAACCCAACGTTACTTTAGAACAGGAGAAGCTGCAGAAGTATTAGGATTTGAAGTTGAAGTAAGAAAGAACTTGACCTATAATGCTGAAGAAGAGCCAGTATTAGCTTTCGGATTCAATGGGTCTTACACATTTACTGAACAAGATCTAGAAGATGTAACAGGAACATTTACAACCTCATTCGATAAAGATACTGAAGAACTTGAAGGAGCTTCAAAATGGGTGTTCAATACAGATGTTTCTTATAGCCCAACTATTAAAAGCTATAAGCCAACTGCAACCTTAGTCGCGTCTTATTTCTCAGATCGTATCTATTCAATTGGTTCAGGAAGTTTAGGAAACATTGTAGAAAAATCTGTTCCAACATTAGACTTCGTTTTAAAGAGTCCAATAACAGAAAATTTAGATCTGAACATTTCAGCAAGTAACTTATTAAATCCAGATATCTCACTTGTTAGAGAAGGAACAGGAAGTGGAGACGTAACAATTAGTGAATACAAGATTGGTGTCAACTTAGGGATGTCACTTAAATATAAATTTTAAACAAAACAATAATAGAACTTAATACTTAAATTTTGAAAACGATGAAAACTAAATTATTTTATTTACTTGCTTTTGCTTTTATCTTTGTAGGATGCGAAAGTGATGATACATCTGATATTGTTATAAATGATAATAGTGTTACAAATAACAATGGTGGATCTACTACAAACCCAGGAGCTATCTCTTTAGCAGGTGTTTATACTGCAGATTTAAATCTTGTAGCTAGTGAAGAGTATGTGATTTCTGGACCAGTAATTATGGCTGCTGGAACTACATTAAATATACCTGCAGGAATGACGATCAAAGCTGAGCCTGTTGGTGTAAATGCTTATATAGCAATCCAGCCTGGTGCTTCAATTGAAGCTGTTGGAACTTCTTCTAGTCCAATTGTTTTTACTTCTAACGCTGGATCGCCTTCGTCTGGAGATTGGGGAGGATTGGTAATTTGTGGTAATGCACCAATTAACTCTACTGCAGATGGATCTACAGATACTGCAACAACTGAAGTAGGTGGTTTATCTTATGGTGGTAATAACCCAGCAGATGACTCTGGAACTTTAAGATATGTTCGTGTAGAATATGCTGGTGGAGCAATTGATGGTAACGCAGAACTTAACGGTGTGTCGTTATACGCTGTTGGAAATGAAACTGAAATTGATTACGTACAAGTTTACAAAGGTTCTGATGACGGTTTCGAATTTTTCGGAGGAACTGTAAACGCAAGCCATTTATCTGTAATCGATGCTGAGGATGATTCTTTTGATTGGACTGAAGGTTACACAGGAACATTAACAGACATTCATGTATTACAAAATACAGGATCAAACCATGATAGCGGATTTGAGTGTGATGGATTTAATACAGACTTCTCAAATGAAGGTGGTTATTTTTCTATGCCAACAGTAACTAATGTTACCGTAATTGGAGATGGTGATTCTGGTCGTGCTTTCAGAATGAGAGCTGGAACTAGAGGTCTTTTCACTAACGTTACTGTAGATAATTTTGGTAGAGGTGTAGTTGTTGAAGATGATGAGCCAGGTCAAGCTACTAGTGCTGGTGTTGTAAGTGGAAACTTATCGTTTACTGACATTTCTTTCACTGCAAGTGTTGGAACTCCTTACACTGGAAACGATTTAGAAAACCCAGTAACAGAAGCTGATGTGATTCTTGGAAGCTCTGCAAACGCTACTGGAACTAACTTTGCTTCTTGGGGAGCTGGTTGGGCAAATATGAACTAATATTTGTATCAGATATAAAAAAAAGGCATCCATATTGGATGCCTTTTTTTATTATGTTTTTTCCAATTAATTGTTGGAAGCTAAACTTTCTGTATTTGTCCAGTTGTTAATGCTAGCGATTTCATTTTTACTGTAATCAACTTCAGTAAGCGTGTCACCATTCCAATAGAACCATTTACCTACTTTTATACCATTATCATACTTAGCAGCTACCAGTTTGTTCCCTTCTTGGCAATAGCTAATCCATTCACCATGAAGTTTTCCATCTTTAGTATAACTTCCAGTTTGACTTACTTGTCCATTGTCGTGATAATAAACAACATCAATTAGATCTGTAGATTTATTTAACTCTAAATCTCTTTCTTGTTGAGCAAAAGATACTGCTCCTAATAACATAATGGCTGCAAACAATACATTTTTCATATCAAATCTGGGTTTTTCGTTAATAATTACATAACAAATATATAATAAAGTTTACAAAACACAAACAATTTGGTAACATTAAATTAACATTAAATCAATAACATATTGAAAAACAGTTGATTATACATTATTATTTGTGTTAACATTAGAGTTCATTGGCTTTAAAAATGAGGCTTTAAACCAATAAAAATATACTGTTTGTTAATCGAGGATAAGAGAACATAACATTTACTTAACATTGCGTTCAATTTAAAATATGAAATTTGTTTTCATTTTAAATTTGAATCCCTTCATGGAAAACTTGTATCTCTACATGCTTATCGCTCTCGCTTTTTTAGCTATTGCAGATCTTGTAGTTGGAGTAAGTAACGACGCAGTAAACTTCTTAAATTCTGCGATTGGTTCAAAGGCAGTATCCTTTAAAACCATTATGATTGTTGCTAGTTTAGGAGTTGCGCTTGGTGCCATGTCGTCAAGTGGAATGATGGAAGTTGCAAGAAAGGGAATTTTTAATCCAGGAGAGTTTATGTTTGATGAAATCATGATTGTCTTTATGGCAGTTATGATTACAGATATCTTATTATTAGACTTTTTTAATACTTTAGGATTACCTACATCAACCACAGTATCTATAGTATTTGAGCTTCTTGGAGCTTCTGTATGTATTGCCACTTTGAAGATTTACGCCGATGATGATCAGAGTCTTTTAGACCTTGGCAATTATATCAATAACGAAAAGGCCATCGAAATCATTCTCGGCATCCTGCTTTCGGTTGGTATAGCCTTTACTGTTGGCGCTATTATTCAGTTTTTTTCAAGATTATTGCTCAGTTTCAACTTCGATAGAAAGCCGCCTTTATATGGTGCTTTATTTAGTGGAATGGCAGTAACTTCAATTCTGTATTTTATTCTAATTAAAGGGATCAAGAATGCTACATTTATGAATGCTGATATCAAAGCATTAATAACTGGACATCCAATGGAACTTATTGGAATTAGTTTTTTAGTGTTTACACTACTCTCTTTTTTAATCATAAATTTCACAAAGAATAATATCTACACGATTGTTATTATCATTGGAACCTTTGCATTGGCTGTCGCTTTTGCAGGAAATGATTTAGTTAATTTTATTGGTGTTCCTATTGCAGCATTCAATTCTTATGAAAGTTGGGTAAGTAGCGGAATATTACCATCTAATTATGCTATGACAGCGCTTGGAGAACCTGTACAAACAAAACCTTTTTTATTACTTATTGCAGGTTTGATCATGGTATTAACCTTATGGTTTTCAAGTAAGGCAAAAGCAGTTGTAAAAACCTCAGTAGATTTATCTAGACAGGATAATGTTAAAGAGCGTTTTGAACCAAACTCCTTATCAAGAGGAATTGTTAGAATGAGTATTCTAGCTTCAGAAAGCTTTAATAGAATATTACCAAATTCAACCAAGGCTTTCATTGAAAAACAATTTGAAGAAGCTAAATCAACTGTTGCTGTAAAACGAGAAGATAAACCAGCATTTGATTTGGTTCGTGCTGCGGTGAATCTTATGGTGGCAAGTGTGCTTATTTCAATAGCAACGTCTATGAAGTTACCGCTTTCTACAACCTATGTAACCTTTATGGTTGCTATGGGAACATCTTTAGCCGATAGAGCTTGGGGAAGTGAAAGTGCAGTATACAGAGTCGCTGGTGTTTTAAATGTTATTGGTGGCTGGTTTTTAACAGCGCTAAGTGCTTTTACTGCTGCAGCAATCATGGCTTTGATTTTATATTATGGTCGAGGTTATGCGCTGACCGTATTATTACTTTTAGCAATAGCATTGCTGACTAAGAATTACTTGAGTCACAGAAAAAACTCAAAGGTTCTTAAAGAAGCAGATAGCTTACAAAAAGCGGAGAGTAGCTCTATTCAAGGTGTGATCGTTGAAAGTGCTAGTAATATTGCTAGTGTGGTTAATAGAAGTAATAAGCTTTACACGAGTGCAATAAATGGTTTGGCTACGCAAAATCTCAAGCTTCTTAAGAAGAATAAGAATAATGTTGAAAAATTATCAGATGAGATAGATGACTTAAGAGATAATATCTTTTACTTTATTAAGAACCTCGAAGAGCCAAGTGTATCTGCAAGTAATTTCTACATTAATATTTTGGGTTACCTTCAAGATATGGCGCAATCTCTTGAGTACATTTCTAAAACCAGTTACAAGCACGTTAATAATAATCACAAAAGACTAAAATTTAGTCAGATAAAAGAGCTTAAGGAAGTCGATGAGGTGATGGAACGCTTGTTTACAGATACGCGAAACGCTTTTGATGCTAACTCTTTTGAAGATATTGGTCTAGTACTTAACGAAAAGACTGTTATTTTAAATCTTGTTACTGAAAAAATTCAACGTCAGGTTGAGCGCACAAGATCTGAAGAGTCCAGTCCAAAAAATACAACCTTATATTTCGGATTACTACTGGAAACAAAAGACTTACTAAATGCTACAATGAGCCTTCTTGAAGAGTATCACAATTCGCATGATAGTAATGTTGAGCCTGCAACGATAAAAGAGGAAGACTAACTATTCGATATAGTTCCCTATTTCATTTAGATTGAGTTGTGTTTGTTTTTTAGCTTCAAATGCATCAATATTTACTACATAGGTTTTTGAGATAGAATCATGCCATCCTTTTCCGTCAACACCTAAAAACGAAATACCATCAAACGGAATTAATCTACATAATGTTCTACTTAACGCATGTTTGGTGGTGATTGCTTCACCTTCAGTGGTAACGACAATAGTTTTAGTGATGTATTTTCCTAGTGTTCTTGAGGTGTACTTTTCCATAAAAAAGTAGTACAAAATCATCACACCATAATTAAATATTAAGTCTTCAAGCTCTGTCATATTGTACCAAAAATCATTAATCGCATAATAGCCTGTGATTTCACCAAGATAATAGGAACCATAATCAATTCCATAGAAAATAGCATATTGCGGAACAAGGTCTATGAGATGATTTAAAAAACGTTTTCCTTTACTTGCAAGAAGATCTTCGCTAATAGGGACAGCATTGCTAGTCATAGTTGTGGTGGCTTTACAGAGCAAAATAAAATCTTAATGGGTTAAAAACAAATGATTACCTTAGTTTATAATTTTTGATATGAAATATATTACACTAGCTATTGTGGTTTTTTTGAGTGGATTAGATTCTTATGCTCAAGAGATCTCTGGTCCTGAACTCTTATCTAAATCAATCGCTTTTCACGATCCTAATGGACAATGGGAATCTTTTTCAGGACGATTTGAAGTCCTTATGGAAATGCCTGATAGTCCTCAAAGAATCAGTACGATTACGATTGATCTACCTTCAGAATATTTTAAGGTCATTGCCAAAAGAGATTCGGTTACAACAGAATATACCATAGATAAGGGTAACTGTAGTATGTCCTTAAATGGAAATTCTAATCTCACAAAAGCCGAATTATTTGAACACAATCTTAGTTGTGAACGCGCCAACCTTTATAAAAATTACTATACGTATTTGTATGGTTTACCTATGAAGCTGAACGATCCTGGAACGCAAATTTCAAATAATGTAGAGCGAAAGACCTTTAAGGGTAAAGAATATTTGGTTTTGAAAGTGACTTATGCTGAAACCGTTGGAAGCGATATTTGGTATTTCTATTTTGATCCTGAAACCTATGCGATGGAGATCTATCAGTTTTTTAAAACAGACGAAAAAGGGCAAATGAAACCAAAAAGCGGTGAGTTTATTTTGCTGTCAGAATATGAAACCATTGAAGGTATTAAAATGCCAAAGGTAAGAGCTTGGTACTACAACAAGGATGATAGCTATTTAGCAACAGACATTTTAAGACAATAAAAAAGATTGCCTAAAAAGTACAATATTGTCATTTTGAGCGCAGTCGAAAAATCTAATATAGTTTATTCACTATAGATTCCTCCACTTTGGTCGGAATGACACAAAAAAAGCACCTCAATTGAGGTGCTTTTAAAATTTATGCAACTTCATCAAACTCAGAAGAATCAAAGCCCAATATTTCACTTATTATTTCAATGGCTACTTTTATAAAAGAAAGATTTGTAGCTTCTCCATCAATAAACTCTAATTTATTCGAAACTTCAATATTAGATCTCATCTTAGATTTGTCCTTTACAAAGAAAGTTTTAGATGAGCCGTTATTGTTAATCTCAAATGAAATTTCATCAACTTCAAATTCATCCATGAAGTTGATTTTTTCATCTTGATCAATTTTCGAAAAAAATAAACCGTATAGTTCCTTTTTAAAAGAAATATTGTTTGTCTTACTTTTAAATTTAAGCTCTCTGATATCTTGATCGTTAGAATTAATGTCAATATTATCCCATAAGCTTAATTGAACATCCTGAGATAATTTATATTTGATCAATCTTACTTTTTTGAGAATTCCTCTTTCAATCATATTAGATAAGTAATTGAAATTTAAACCAGGTGTCATAACAATCTTGTAATCTTCGAATCCAGATTCTCTTAAAAATCGTTGAAGTTGTCTTTCAAAGATTACTTTCACTCCATGTTTAGATTTATTTTCAAAAACCACGTATCCATATTTCGAGTTTTTAGGAATATGAACTAAGGAAAACATTTTTCTGTTTTGAAGTTCATTTTTTTGAACTAGGTATGAAAGTTCATTTGACTCTCCATCTCTTATTTCAAATTTTTCTCCAGTATAAGCAGAATCTAAATATGTATTGGTTATTCTTTTTAAATCATCCTTATTAATTTTTGAAGAAACAGAGTAAGTTCTTTTGTTTCCGTTACTATCATAATATTCAACTTTATTATTTTTTAATTCGTTGAAATATTTATTACATAAATCTAACAGATCATTTGTTCCATTGAATTTACTTAGTATTTGTTTTTCGTTAGCTTTATTAATTACTGCCAACCTGTAAATAATTATGTTTGTCATAATTTTAAGATTTTCGAACTTTACGCCTTGAATTAAAGCTCGTTTATTAACAAAAAACGGTTGATAAATTATTAGGTCCATAAAGCCTTATATCATAGGCATTAACAACCGTGACCTTTTGTTGGAAAGAATTTAACTTGGCAGTGACGATCTAATTTCGTTTCTTTGAAGAACGAAAAAGAGGTGATGAGCCTCTAATCACTAACTATTCATCTAAAATTTTGGTAGCCGCCTAGTTTTAGAAAAAGTTTACAAGAGGGATGTTTCCAACAATGTCCCTTTTTTTTATTTAATTTATCTATTTAAAGTTTTAATAGTTCAACATAATTTTAAAAAACCAACTCTTTCGAGTTGGTTTTTCGATTTAACACTTAAATTAATTACGATCCGCACATCAAGCAATCATCACCTTCGGCTTCTTTAGCTTGAGCGATCAATGCTTTCATTTCTTCAGCAGACATAGGCTCTACTTCAGTAGTTTGTTGTGCAAATTTTGCTGCAGTTTTTTTCGCTTTTTGCTGTTGCTGTTCAACAATAGTTGTATTATCTACAGCTTCTGCAACTGGTTCTTCTTTTTTCTTGGTATCTAAAGTAAACTTAATCGCATCTACTGCACTCTTAGTTCTTAAGTAGTACATCCCTGTTTTTAAGCCACTCTTCCAAGCGTAAAAGTGCATAGACGTTAATTTTGCCATAGTTGCACCTTCTAAGAATAGGTTTAGAGATTGCGACTGGTCAATGAAATAACCACGTTGACGAGACATATCAATAATGTCTTTCATACTCAATTCCCAAACGGTTTTATATAGATCTTTGATGTCTTGAGGAATGATATCAATATTTTGGATTGATCCATTTGCTCTCATGATATCTTGTTTTAAGCCTTCGTTCCATAGTCCTAATTCTACAAGGTCTTCTAATAAGTGTTTGTTTACCACAATAAACTCACCAGACAATACACGACGCGTGTAAATATTAGACGTGTAAGGCTCAAAACATTCGTTGTTTCCTAAAATTTGTGAGGTCGATGCTGTTGGCATTGGCGCTACTAATAATGAATTACGTACACCATGCTTTTTAACTTGCTTACGCAGTTTTTCCCAATCCCAACGTCCACTTAATTCTTCGTCTTTTATGTTCCAAAGGTTGTGTTGGAATTCACCTTTACTAATTGGTGATCCTTTGTAAGTTTTGTAAGGACCATCAGCTTTAGCTTCTTCCATAGATGCTGTAACAGCAGCATAGTAAAGTGTTTCAAAAATGTCTTGGTTTAAAGCTTTGGCCTCATCACTAGTAAATGGCATACGTAATTTAATGAAGGTATCTGCCAAACCTTGAACACCTAAACCAATTGGTCTGTGACGGAAATTAGAATTTTCAGCTTCTTTAACTGGGTAATAATTTCTGTCGATTACCTTATTTAAGTTTTTAGTTACGCGCTTTGTGATTCTAAATAACTCTTTGTGATCAAATTCACCATTCTTTACAAACATTGGTAAAGCGATAGATGCTAAGTTACAAACAGCAACTTCATCTGGAGAGGTATATTCTAAAATCTCTGTACAAAGGTTAGACGACTTGATCGTTCCTAAGTTTTGCTGATTTGATTTACGGTTTGCAGCATCTTTGTATAGCATGTAAGGCGTTCCAGTTTCAATTTGAGATTCTAGGATCTTTTCCCAAAGATCTCTCGCTTTGATGGTTTTACGACCTTTACCCTCAGCTTCGTATTTAGTATATAAGGCTTCAAATTCTTCACTATGCGTATCTGCTAAACCAGGACATTCGTTAGGACACATTAAGGTCCACTCACCATCTTCCTGAACACGTTTCATAAAGAGGTCTGAGATCCACATTGCATAGAATAAATCTCTTGCACGCATTTCTTCTTTACCGTGATTTTTCTTCAGCTCTAAGAAATCAAAAATATCAGCATGCCAAGTTTCTAAATAGATGGCAAAACTTCCTTTACGTTTTCCACCACCTTGATCCACATAACGTGCTGTATCATTGAACACACGAAGCATTGGAACAATTCCATTAGACGTTCCGTTTGTGCCAGCAATGTAACTTCCAGTTGCTCTTACATTATGAATAGACAATCCTATACCACCAGCAGATTGCGAAATTTTAGCAGTTTGCTTTAAGGTGTCATAAATACCATCGATACTGTCTTCTTTCATCGTTAATAAGAAGCAAGATGACATTTGTGGTTTTGGTGTACCAGAGTTGAATAAAGTTGGTGTAGCGTGTGTAAAATATTTTTTAGACATCAACTCATAGGTTTCTAAAGCGGCATCCAAATCGTTAAGATGAATCCCAACAGAAACACGCATAAGCATGTGTTGCGGACGTTCGGCAATGTTACCATTGAGTTTCAATAGGTAAGAACGTTCGAGTGTTTTAAATCCGAAATAATCGTAACCAAAATCACGATTGTATATGATAGCAGAATCTAATTTGTCTTTATTGTCTTTGATAACTTTGTAAACTTCATCAGAAAGTAAAGGTGCTTTTTTGCCAGTACGCGGATTTACATAGGTGTATAAATCTTCCATGACATCACTGAAAGATTTTTTGGTGTTTTTGTGTAAGTTAGACACGGAAATCCTCGCTGCTAATTTAGCGTAGTCTGGATGAGCAGTAGTCATTGTCGCTGCAATTTCAGCTGCTAAATTATCAAGTTCACTTGTTGTTACACCATCGTAAAGACCTTCAATAACTCGCATAGCCACTTTTACTGGATCTACAAGTTCGTTAAGACCATAGCATAACTTACGCACACG
This sequence comes from Bacteroidia bacterium, assembly GCA_030430385.1. Classification (GTDB taxonomy): domain Bacteria; phylum Bacteroidota; class Bacteroidia; order Flavobacteriales; family Flavobacteriaceae; genus Psychroserpens. The sequence goes on along the minus strand of JAUIFO010000003.1, from coordinate 152,517 downwards.
CGCAGTAATCTTGTCGAACATCATTGGTTCTTTTCTTCCGTCTCTTTTTAATACATACATAGTTTACACGTTTTTTATATCCTGGAATACACCGTTCCAGAAAGGGATTATTAGTTAGTCTAAGCTTTGGTCTGGCAACCAAAACTTAAAAGTTAGTTTGTTTTAAGTGGTTTTGATTCGTATTCAGTTAGCTACAGAAGAATCTGACTTAAAACGTATAAGGATTAATTTATTTCTATTAAAAGTCAGCGTCAAAACTGAACTTGTCTTTTTCTTCTTCTTTATTTAAAACACCAGCCTTTTGGTATTCTGATACACGTTTTTCGAAGAAGTTTGTTTTTCCTTGCAGCGAAATCATATCCATAAAATCGAATGGATTAGATGCGTTGTATTCTTTTTCACAACCTAATTCACCAAGCAATCTGTCGGTTACAAACTCAAGATATTGTGTCATGAGTTTTGCATTCATTCCAATCAAACTAATAGGTAATGATTCTGTAATGAACTCGCGCTCAATATTAAGAGCGTCGATAATGATTTCTCTTATGCGTTCTTTAGGAACTTTATTGACTAAATGATTTTGGTGTAAGTGAACTGCAAAATCACAGTGTACACCTTCATCTCTTGAAATCAATTCGTTAGAAAAGGTCAATCCTGGCATTAGTCCTCTTTTCTTTAACCAGAAAATAGAACAGAACGCACCAGAGAAGAAAATTCCTTCTACAGCAGCAAATGCGATTAGGCGTTCAGCAAAGCTTGGAGATTCAATCCATTTTAAAGCCCAATCGGCTTTTTTCTTGATTGCAGGAAAGTTCTCAATAGCTTGAAATAAGGTGTTTTTTTCCTTTTCATCTTTAACGTAGGTGTCAATAAGAAGCGAGTAGGTTTCACTATGAATGTTTTCCATCATAATTTGGAAGCCATAGAAAAATTTCGCCTCACTATACTGTACTTCATTCACGAAATTTTCAGCTAAATTCTCATTAACAATACCATCACTAGCAGCAAAAAATGCTAAAATGTGCTTGATAAAATAACGTTCGTCATCATTTAACTTTGTTGCCCAATCTGTTAAATCTTGGTGTAGATCTATTTCTTCAGCAGTCCAAAAAGAAGCTTCAGATTTCTTGTACCATTCCCAAATATCATGATGTTTGATAGGGAAAATGACAAATCTATCTTTATTTTCTTGCAAAATTGGTTCTACAGCCTGAGACATATTTTTAGGGTTTTTTGGGTTAAAAAATGAATGAAAAATTTCGTGTGATTTGGGACTAACAAAGATTCAAAATTGTAATAGATTTTTTGTTGTTTTTTCGGAAAGCTTTTCAACAAGTTTTTAACAATTATGAAATTGATAAAAAAATCAAAGTTTTGTTAAAAATATTTTTAAATAATTGAAAATCAATTAGTTGTATTTTGATTTTTTCTAGAATAAAAGTAAGTAAAACCTTATTAAAAGGTGAGCAATTATGCGTACTTACTGAATGTTTTGGCTTGTGAAATTAGCTGTGAAATTGCATAAAAAAAGAGAGTTGAAAAACAACTCTCTTTAATCCCTAATAACTAACTTAACTAACTAAAACTATTTTACAATAAATAGTGAAGTTTTGATTTTTAAAGAAAAAAAAGTCAGGTTTGACCCTGACTTTTATGATTAATAGCATTTAATCAAAATAGTGAATCCCCACGATCACCTTTCTTTATATGTAATAAAACTATTTGGTCAATTAATTACACCACAAATATGACTAAATTTTAGCGCTGGATAATTTGAACTTGTATAACTGGTATCAAATACTGTATAGTTGGTAATCGCAATTTATTCTGAACATCAAACCTTATATATTTAACATATTACACATAAAAAATTACTAACTATACAAATTCAAAATATCATTATGCTTAATGTTTTATATTTGAGTTATGATTAAAGCGGTTATTGTTGACGACGAGCCAAAGGCCATACAAAGTCTATCTTGGGAACTTACAAATTTTAGTAATGAGATCGAGGTGGTTGCATCTTTTTCAAACCCAGAAGAAGCCATTACCTATCTTAATTCTCATACACCAGATTGTTTGTTTTTAGATATTCAAATGCCTACAATGGATGGGTTTCAGTTTTTAGAAAAACTATCGAATAACAACTTTGCGGTAATCATTACTACAGCTTATAATGAATATGCGATTAAGGCATTAAAACACGAAGCAATAGATTATCTCTTAAAACCTATTGATTCAGACGATTTAGAAGCGACTATTCAGAAAATTAAAAAGTTCAACTTCAGAGCGCTTAATGTTTCAAAGATTGAAGAAGTGCTAACCAACTTTAACGGTAAGTTTGATACCAAACGCATCACGATTAATGCCGACGGAAAACTTATATTTCTGGATATAGATGATATTCTCTATGTAGAATCTGATGGGAATTACAGTACGATCCATTTAGAAGATCGTCAGAAAATTGTCATCACCAAAAAGTTAAAAGAAGTGGATGCAATTTTACCAGAACATTTCTTCTTTAGAATTCATAATTCTTACATCATTAACCTTACTAAAATAAAGGAGTTTATAAAAAGTGAAGGCTATGTTGTTATGAAATCCAATCACAAAATTCCTGTTGCAAGGCAGCGTAAATCTGACTTTTTAGAAAAGCTATAATATGAATGTTGCATACAACATATTACGTGTAGCTTTGCTTCAGATTAGCAAATTCGCCTTGGGTGTTGGGTGTTTTTTAGCATGTTGTGTTTTGTATTCGCAAGAAGTCGTGTCTTCAGATTTCGATCAACAATTAAAAGTTGCTCAAAACGTGAAGCCTAGATCTTATCAAGATATCGATGCGCTTTTTTCTGCTTTTAAGCGCGATAGTTTAAATATGCAACGTTTAAACACTAAAGCTAAAGCGTTAAACTACCCAGAAGCACAAAGCTATGCCTTAAATGCTTTAGGTGTTTTGTCTAGAAATAGTTCTTTATATGAACCTGCATTACAATTTCATAAGGAAGGTGAAAAGCTAGCAAAAGAAGCTAATAATACAGAGCTTTATATAATCAATTTGAATAACATTGGTGTGGTATATAGACGAATGGATCTGGTGAAACCTGCACTAGACTTTCATACTAAGGCCTTAGATATAGCACGTTCTGTTGCAAACCCTTCAGAAGAAATTAAATACAATATTGCAGTATCTCAAAATAGCATTGGAAACATTTATTTGGTTCTTGAACAGTATGAATTAGCCATGCGGCAATTCAAAAAATCTATAGATATAGAAAAAGAGCTAGGAAACCGATTGGGTCTGGCAATCAACTATCAAAATATTGGATTTGCCTATGAAGCGCAAGGCGACTTTGAAAATGCACTTCGGAATTATAAACGATCACTCGATTATAACAACCAAATCAACTCAGAAATTGGTCGTGTGATTTGCTACAATAGTATTGGTCATGTATATATTAAACAAGAACAATACGAAGATGCTAAAGTTATAATAGAAGAGGCACTTAACAAAGCTAAACAGGTTGGCGATCAATTTTATATTGCGTCTTCATATATTAATTTGGGTTGGACTCAAAGACATTTAAAACAATATAAACGTTCAGAATCCAACTTGCTGAAAGGTTTACATATAGCGGAAACCTATAAGCTCAAATCTTCAACAGTGCAAGCTAAACAACAATTGTCTGAGTTATATGAAGTAACCAATAGACCTTCAGAAGCACTTGTATTATATAGAGACGCTATTGCGTTGGAGAAGACTATTTCAAACGATAGAAACTTACGTTATGTGAACGACGTCATTATTCAGTATGAAAATGAAGCTAAGAATGAACAAATTCAAGCCCTTGCCGATGAAAACGAATTGGTGCGTTCGCGATTAGAGCGCAATAAAAAAGTGTTTTGGTATTCTATGTTAGCGCTATTTGTTATTGGTGCTGTTTTGGTGGCTCTGTATAGAAACCGCCAGCTGGAACAGGAAAAGCAAATTTTAACGCTTGAGCAAGATATGTTGCGCAGTCAGATGAACCCTCATTTTATTTTCAACTCATTGAATTCTATTAAGCTTTACATCATAAACAATGAAAAAGAGAATGCGGTTTATTATCTCAATAAGTTTTCGAAATTGATTAGAAAAATATTGGTGGCTTCAACCGAAAAAGAGATCTCCTTAGAAGATGAATTGGATACAATGAAACTGTATATGAATATTGAAAACATTCGTTTTTCAAATGAAATTGATTTTCAGGTTCACATTGACGATGCTATAAATCCTGCTAGTATAAAAGTCCCTTCTATGATTTTACAACCGTTTCTTGAAAATGCATTATGGCATGGCTTGTCGTCAAAAAAAGAGGATGACAAAAAAATTGAGTTAACGGTGTTTCAAAATAGTGACGATCACGTTACCATTGCTATTGAAGATAATGGTATTGGTAGAGACGCTTCTGCAAAAATTAAGGAACGTAAATTACTCAAACGAAAATCGGTTGGAATTTCGTTAACTAAAGCGCGATTGGCAAACTTCTCAAAAGACTATACAGTGCCTTATAAAATTCATATTAAAGATTTGTATAATGATGCTAACCAGGCTTCAGGAACGCGAGTGCTAGTTGATATTCCTACAAGATCTAATGTGCTGAAAACTGCGTAATAGCAATTAATTTAGACATAATATCAAATCAAATGCTTGTGTAAAACAATTATGTTAAGTCTAAAAGTAGAAGGCCTACACTTAAATTCCATCATCTTAATGTTTACTTTTTCTTGATACGCACATTAATTAGAAAATTATTCTAATTAATACTGATTATGAAAAATTGTCTCGCCTCATTAATTCTACTTTGTTTCCCAATAATCCACTTTGCTCAAGTTGGAGTTAATACCACAAATCCAAAAGCACTTTTTGATATAACAGTTAGTAATCCAAGTTCACCCTCTGAGATCGATGGTTTACTAATACCTAGAGTAAGTGCATTTCCATCTAACGATCCAGGTAACAATCAAGAAGGATTGCTAATTTACTTAACAACGTCTGTAGGATCTAATACACCAGGCTTTTATTATTGGAATTATGCTGGCAATCGTTGGGATAAATTATTAGATTCTAATACGTCCATTAATTCCGACCATGACTTTTATAGAGTTGGCTCTACAGATAATCCTAATGATATTTATAATAACATTTACACCTTTGGTAATTTAGCCGTTGGAAAGAATACGGCTAATTATAAATTAGACATTAATGAGACATTTTCAAGTAGTGCTATTAATGTAGTAAATAGTAGCACGAATGCCACATCCTCATCTACGATTACTGGTATATCAACAGAAGTTTCAGCGAATATTTTTAATAATAAATGGCAAAGAGGTATTTATAATCGACTTGATGGCGATGGAAACAATAATAAAACAGGGGTCTACAATGAGATATCTGGAATCAGTCAGAGTAGTAGACATGGTATCTACAATGCAATTAACAATAATAGTGACTCTATTGATTATGGGGTTTATAATTATTTAACAAGTTCATCTAATACTGGATCAAACAAATATGGGATGTATTCATATTTTTTTAATGATGGCGCTACAACTAATTGTGGTGTATTAAACTTTATAACAGGCAGCTCTTCTAGATCTCAAACTGGGACATATAATTATATTATAAATAATTCGAGTAGTTTGGTTCAGCCTAGCTTTGGGGTTCGAAATATATTGCAGATGTCGAGCCCTGGACCTCAATATGGAGTTTACAATCTAATCAATGGTACAGGAAATGCGGATCGGACTGGTGTAGTAAATGAATTATCTGGTCCTGGAACAGGAGACAAGATTGGAACCTCTATAATTATTGATCCTACTGCTGGAGGAGATCATATTGGCTTACAGTCTACAGTATTAAAACCAGGTGGTTATGCCGCAAATTTTAGAGGTAGTGTCTCCATTGGTACAGAGTTATTGACCTCTACAACTCCAAACCATTATGTGTTTCCAACTTCTCGTGGGACCAATAATCAAATTATGCAAACGGATGGTTCTGGTAACCTAAATTGGCAAGACCTTCCTGAGAGTACAGATGATCAAATAGTTGATGAGTTTAATCTAAATGGGAATCTTTTAGAATTGTCTTTAGAAGATGATGGTTTGCCTACTCAAACGGTAGATTTATCAGTACTGAAGAATTGGATGCGAACAGGTACAGAAATAGATGTTGCTAATTCTGGTGATGACTTGCACTTTTCTAGCGATCAAACAAGTATAACTTTTCCGCAAAGTACAGGCAGTCCAGCTCCAATGCTGTATATGTTTGATGGTGGATTTTCAAATGCTAATAAAATGGTGGTCTCGCATTCTTCAACCTATAATAATTGGGGTTTGGAATATAGAGATGCTGACGATTCATTTCATTTTTTATCTGCTGGGATAAGTCAGGTTGCTATCAATTTAAATGCTTTGGTACCATTGGTTGTAAATGGAAGTGTTCAAGCCTCCGATTTTATATCGTCCACTACAACGTATCCAGATTATGTGTTTGAAGCCTATTTTAATGGATGTTCAACACTTAATGAGCAATATAAATTTATGAATTTACACGAGGTTGAACAATTTATAAAGGAGTATGGTCATTTGCCTGGAGTGACACCTTATGAAGACGTTGAGCGTAATCAAATGCAAGTTAATCTTAGTCAAGCGACAATCACAAATCTTGAAAAAATTGAGGAATTGTTTTTATATACTCTTGAGCTGAAACAAGAGAATGCACAGTTAAAAGAAAACCAAAAACGTTTGCAAAAGCGATTGGAAGCTATTGAAAAACACTTATTAGAAAAAAACTAAAGGCGTGTTGTTATGCTCGCCTTAGAAGAATCTAGATCTTTATAGTTGTCTTTTGTTGTAAATAATTAGATTAGGTTTCAGACCAATTTTAATACTTTATGAATTTTAAAGTTTTAATTTGATCATAAGACTTGATCTTAATAATGTACTGACCAGCATTTAGATGTGCTACATTTATTTTAGATTCGCTACTTGTGAGAAGCACATGTCCTAAAAGGGAGTACACAGTTATGCTGTCAAAATCAAAATTCGAGTCTATATGTAGTTCATGCGATACAGGATTAGGATAAAGTTTAACCTTACTACCAGAAAAGCTGGTTCCGTTTTGTGATAAAGTTGTATCGGTTAATGAGGTTAATTCACTGCCATTGGCATTACTCAAACCATCAAACCATAGTTTATTGTCAAACATAATTAACTCACCTGTCTGAGCTAATAGAATAGTACTGTTCGCACCTGTGATGTCTGTGAGTTCTTCAGTACCCGAAAGAGTTCCATCAGTAACCCATAAATCTTGAAAATTGAAATAAAATAAATTTCCATTGTATTCAATTGCTTTTCTAAACTGAAAGCTTTCAGCTGTATCAAATTCAGAGATCAATTCAACAGTACCAGATTCTGTACCATCAGTTTTCCAGAGACCATACTGTCCATCGTTATCATCATTTGCTATGAAAAGTAGCTCGTTTTGAAACGCCTTGAATTTTGGACTGTTTAATCCTGAACCTTCTACACTTGAACCCGAATCGGTTATATTGATGTTTTTTACCAACTCCCAATTGGTACCATCAGATTTATACAATTCTCGTCCAATTATTGTATTGTTGAGGTCATCATAACCTCTGGCAGAAAAGAATAATGAATTATCAAAAATGAAAAAATCGGATGGACTACTTCCTAAACCTAAAGCAGGATTCAGATTGTTTGGAAAGATATCGTGTTGAATTTGAGTTCCAGAAGTTGTTCCATCTGAAGACCATATCTCATTACCTGTAGCATTTTCCGCAGTGGTAAAAAACAACGTATTATCAAATACAATAAGATTATTAATTGGATCGGTAAAGCTTCCTTTAACCAATTCTGTACCAGCAGTTGTTCCATCTGATTTCCATAACTCAAATGTACCTGATCTGTTCACCGAGAAAAACAATTCATTATTAAAGACAACGCCTAAATATTCTATATCATTATTACTAACATATGCAGGTGCTCCAGTTTGAGTGCCTTCAAAGTTTTGAACAGAAACAGTTCCTGTTTCGGTGCCATCTGTTTTCCAAAGTTCGATGGACGAATTTGTACTTCCTCTAAAGTATAATTCGCCATTGTACTCAATGAAAAGCTGTTTATCGTTATTTGAATTCTGATCTAAGCCATTGGATCCTCCTGTTCTAATATCTTTAATTAATACAGTTCCCATTTCAGTGCCATTTGTTTTGTATAATTCAATACCTAAGCCAGATACTTGTGCTGTAAAATATAGTTCTCCGTTAAACACAGTTAACGATTCAGGAGAGTAACCTGCTCCACCATTTAGATTTGTTGCAACTTGCAAAGCACCAGACATTGTTCCATTCGTTTTATATAATTTTCGAAATGAAGGTGTGAGCTCTGCTGCTTGAAAATACAATTCACCATTATATTCTGTGAGGAACTTTGCAGAACCTCCATTACTTCCAGACCAAACGTCTATTTGTTCAAAGTTGTATTGGGCATTTATAGTTTGTGTTATTCCTATAAAAACACATAAAAGTTGCAGTTTATATTTTATTAGTATTGACATTTAAGATTGTTTTTTAGCGTCGTGATTCGTTGGCTTTAAAGTTTATGATAACATCTACAGTTTCAGTTTTTTTACTGCCATCATCCATAGTGAATTCAAATTCAACAGTATCAGAAAAATTTCCAGATACAACACGTCTTTTTTTAACAATGCCATCTTTCCAAGGCGTAACAGAGGTGATGGTCGTTTTTCCACATTCTATAAAATCACTATCTGCTTTTTTATAGGGTTTCGTATTGTTCAAGTCTATGAAATTAAGATGCCCACAACCTTCGGTGAATCGTTTGGCATCATGTTGACCTTCTGAAGCTTCACCCATAAAAGTTCTGTTGATATAATGAATTTGAAGTCCGTTTTCTGCAACTAATTTTGAAGCATTCAAGTTGCTGTATCTATCAAAGTATTCAAGATTTATTTGACTTAAATAATTGCCTTTTTCAGGTTTAAACATGTAGGTGCCAGCAAATTCTCCTGATTTGAACGTCACCTCAATAAAGACATCTTTTGATTGTGAATAAGAAAAAACATAAATGAGACAAGTCAAGACGGATAATGTAATAGATTTCATAGTATTTAGAATTTAAAGTTTTTGTAGGAGTTAGTGTTAATTGTGAAGTTGATATCGAAGTCTACAGCAGTGACTTTGAGATTACTTTTCTCGTTAGAGGCAGTTGTATAAAGCTCCATCACGAAACCTTCAAATTGATCACTTGTTTTAGCACCTAATACTAGTGAGTTTGAACTTTGAATTGGAAAGTTTGGACAAATCCATGCTGTTATGGTTCCTTCATCGCTACTGAATTTATATTCATAACAGAGGTAACCTAATATAGATTTAGTTTGCCCTGTTTTTTGAATATCAGTTTGTTCTGGAATTTCATATGCTGTGTTAAAAGCTTTAAATTCTTCTTTACCAATAGATTTACGCATTTTCATTCCTCCAGCATTCATAAACATATCTATGCTATTTTCACTAAGTACAAAAAAGACATTATCAGAGGCATTGTCAGTTTGTTCGGCATTCATTTGAATGCAGCTAATTGTAGAATTATTGCTGTTAAAAAGATAATTTACCTCTACCGAATCATCCTCGCTAGACGTTACAGTCACTGTGATTTTTTGATCAAAAGTGTAGGAGTTAGAGTTCGATATAGTCATCATATTCGAAGTAGTTATAGCGCCTATCAAGAAAATGGTCAAAGCTTTGAATGGTGTCATACTTTTGGTTTTTGTGGTTATGTATATTTCTTTATGAGAATGATTTGAAAAAGTAAACACAGAATTCAAAAAATTTTTATGTTTACCATTTGAAAGTATTTACATTAATATGATAGACAAGTCTCTTCTTGAGGGTTTAAAGGCTGGAAACAATAAGGTGTTGAAGTCGATTTATTTAGATCATAAGGAAGCGTTCTTAAACTATGTAAGACGTTATGGGCTGGAGCGTCATGAAGCAGTAGATATTTATCAAGATGCAATTTTAGCCTTACGAGAAAATGTTGCTACTGGACGATTAGTGGAGTTAAAGAGTACATTAAAAACATACTTATTTAGTATTGGAAAGTATTTGGTGTTTGATTATTTGAGAGCCAATAAAAAGATGACACCTGTAGACTTTAAAGCCATTGAGAACGATTATTTTTCTGAAGGATTTGAAATTTTATTTAAAGAAGAGAGCAATCCTAAGGAGGAGCAACTTGAGCGTGCTTTTAGCACCTTAGGTTCAAAATGCAAGGCGATATTAACTTTATTTTATTATCAAGGATATTCGATTGAAGAAATTGCGAATATATTAGATTATAACAATAAAGATGTTGCAAAAAGTCAAAAGTCTAGATGTTTGAGAACATTAAAAGATATATTAAATGACGGAAGATAAAAGTTTAAAAAAAATCATTGCTAAGGCCGAATATAAAAAGGGTAAAGCTTATTTATCTCAGTTAGAGTCTCGTTCGAAAAGCTCGTATTCTAATATACGTATTGCCGCGAGTGTTCTTTTAGTTCTTGGATTGACCATAGGCGTTTTCTTGATGCTTAATTCTAAAGATCAAGTCCATTCTGAAGATTTATTTGTTGAATATTTTGAACCTTATCAAAATATAATTGCGCCTATCACAAGAGATTCATCAAAAGATAATCTCAATGGTTTGGAACGTGCTTTTTTTAATTATGAAAACCAACAGTATGAATTAGCTCTAAGGTCCTTTGATTCTTTACTAATGTATAGTGATTTTGATAAAAGTACCTTGCGGTTTTATAAAGCTAATACGCTTCTAAAGTTGAATCAGGATTTGTCTGAATGTATCAAAATATTTGAGCAGAATATTAATGAGTCAGACCAATGGAAAGATAAAAACCTTTGGTATCTTTCATTAGCATATTTAAAATCAAATGAGCAAGATAAAGCCATCGAAACCCTAAACAGATTAAAAAAATTAGACAGTAATTTTAAAAATACAAAACAGTTAAGATTGTCTAAAGCTCTTGAATAAAAATAATAGGATTAGCCCAACACCAATTAAAAGAAATAAATAATTCAGATTAAAATCGTTAGTGTAGGTTAGTGCATTGTAATCACCAAACAACACAAATCCAGCCCAATAATACGGAACAGTTATAGCATCATCTTCTGCTGAAGCTATATAATGTAATTTAGCATTTCTTAAAGCTAGATTTTTAGGTTCACCATTTTTTAAATTACTGTAAAATTGAGTCATAATTTTCTTGGTAGCATCATCTGGAGCTTCCCAAAGACTAGAAATGGTTGCAGGTACTCCAGCCATAATAAATGCACGTTGTAGCGAGATCGAACCTTTTGCGTTTTCAGTAATTCCTAAGCCTGTATTACAGGCGCTTAAAACAGCAAGATTCGCCTTCAATTTAAGTGCATATAACTCTTCGAGATACAATTTCTCATCCTGATTGGAAGCATTAAAAACAAAATAACTGAGTTCTGGATTACTATTATTGATGTCTGCATGCATCGCTAAATGAAGTACATCAGCAGTATCTGCATGTTCAATGAATTGTGCCTTGGTGGCTTCTTCTTTAAAATAATGGGTATTGTTGAACAATTCTGAAATATAAAAACCTTCTCCTTCGGCACCTTTTAGGGATTTTGTATTTATTGATTTGTAATCTGGAGAAAATATCGACACGGACTCTAAGGTGTTGTTTTGGGTGTCGTTTTTCACAAATACTAAATGATTAGCATAACTCAAATTATGAGATTGAATAAGATAGTTTCCAGAGTCATTTATTAAGGTTTCAAAAGGTAAAAAGTGCAGTAAATCATCTGGAAGTATAACGACGTTTTCAAATGTGTCTATTTGAAATGGTAATAGTCTTTTAAAAATTTTGAAAGCCTCAGTTTTTTGAGTGTTTTTATTCTTAAGAGAATTAATATAGTTGGTGATAATGGTTTTAGTTTCATTTAAATAGGGAATAGCATTTGTTGTTACCTCAGTATTTGTAATCTTGAATGCATACAACACACTGTCAATGGCTTTATATTTTATTATTACTGTGTTGCTGTCTAAAGAACGTTGAAAATCATCTATGTTAAATGAAGAATACACATACTTATAAATATTGGGATATGTATCCTTTAGACCGTTTAAGTGCTTCTTTAAATTGTGATTTAATTCTGAAATCAAAATAGTGTCGTTATTGCTTCTCGCTTTAACAAGTTGACGTCTCAAATAGATTTCTTTATCAAAAATTGAGTCGGAGAGTACATTAGAATTGAGCGTCCTATTTTGCAAAAATGCCTTCCAAGTAAGTCGGTTTTCTATTCTCTCAATGGTTTCAACAAGTGATTTATTACTCGATGATTCTAAAGCATTTTGTTTTGAATTGAGAACGCCTTTCAAAGCTTTAGTGTAATGATCTTCTAAAGATTTACTAAACCATTCGCCCTGATAGCTATGTGACAATTGAATCAAAGCTAAATCGTAAAATTTTGATATTTGCGCATGTAAGACTGTATCCTCTGGATTTTTTTTAATGAGCTCATCAGTGACATCAACCAATAAACCTACATGTTGGATGACACTACTCGGATTGAAATTTGAGAAATCGTCTTTCAATTGTTGATTTCCAGAATGAATTTGAACAACAGTGGCTTTAAGATACGTAAGTGCCTCTTTGGTTAACCCTTGGTCTATAGCAATCATAGCTTTTTGAGCTATAAAAAATGGCATCCTATAATCGTTGTGCGTTGCAATATCAAATAATTGCTTGTTGGTAGATTTGGCTTTGTCAAATTGTTTTAAATGGCGATAATATTTGGCGATGTTAAATAGGACTTGCGTATAATTTTCTTTTTGAGATTCCTTATCAAGTAATGCTAAACTTGAATCTAAGTAGTGCTTGCCTTGTGTTAATAAAGATGGTATAGGTGTTTGTTCCTTTTGAGCACGATTTAGGTAAAAATCTCCAACGTAATTGTAAGCTGTGGCAAGCATTAAAGTTTCAGTCGTATTAAAGGCTCTAGTTTTTGAAAGGTTTTCTAAAGCCTTGAGATGCTCTAACAATTTTTTTTCATCTTCCTTTGAATAGTATAGATATATATATTTATACTCGAATAATACTGGCTTTAATGCACTTTGTGTAGATTCAGAATTAAGGTTGTCTTTGTTAGCATGATACAGTGCTACTCCTTTATTTAAATAAAACTCTGCATCTTCATGAAACCCTAATTTGGATGCTTCACTACCTAAATCTGCATAGATAGATAGTAAATAATCATGATTCGGTTGATCAATTTCACTTAAAACAGCTTCAGCTTTTTTTACAGTTTGATAGGATTTATAGTGATTTTGTAATTCGTATTCAGCAAAGGCTTTATCAAAAAGAGAGATACCTTTCTGGTTCTTTCCTGCTTCCGATTCTGGAGCTAAATCAATTGAACGATCGTAATATGAGATTGCTTTGAAATAATCCGTTTTATCGTAGTAACCATTAGCCCAAAGATGAAAGATTTGCGAACCTATCAGGCTATCAGATGCATTTTTAAAAGTAAAATCTTGAATGTATTTTGCATTCACAAGGAGTGAATCTTGCTGTTCAGTTTCAACAAAGAATTCTAGTTTTGTCTTTAATTGATTTAGATCAGAATTAGGTTGTGCACCAAATTTAACAACACAGCAAAAGTTTAATAATAAAAGTATATGGTTTAACACTTTTTTTTGCATTCTACATGGTCTTTGCTGCTTTTTCCAACCCAGCATACCAATCTTCTCCAAACTTTCTAATTAAGGCTTCTTTGACGAATTTGTAAACAGGAACTTGTAGTTCTTTTCCAAGCGTGCAGGCATCATCACAAATGTCCCATTTTTCATAGTTTACAGCAGAAAATTCAGAGTAGTCTTTGACGCGAATAGGATATAAATGACAAGACACAGGTTTTTTCCAAGAGATCTCACCTTGATTGTATGCTTCTTCAATACCACATAAGGCCGTGTTTTTCTCATCAAAAATGACATAAGCACAATCTGCACCATTAATTAAAGGTGTTTCTAAATCTCCAAAAGGTGTTGTAACAGAAGTGCCTTGAGATGTTATGGCATCAATACCTTCTTGTCTCAAAAAAGGCTTCACTTTTGGGTAAATATCTTCCAGAATTTTTGCCTCGTCTTTATCAAGAGGTGCACCAGCATCACCTTCAATACAACAAGCGCCTTTACAAGCCGAAAGATTGCACACAAAATCTTTTTCGATAATATCTTCTGAAACGATGGTTTTTCCTAATTGAAACATAGAGGTAATCTAGTAAAATACTGTGTAAAAATAAATAAACTTAACGGTTATTTAATATGAAAAATAAGCTTTAATGCGCTACTTTTGCCGAAAATTTAAAGACTATGGATTTTAAATTCAGTTTTAAGGAAATATTTACAGCATTTATGGTGTTATTTGCTGTAATTGATATTATAGGAAACATTCCAATTATAATCGATCTACGAAAGAAAGTTGGTCATATTCAAAGTGAAAAGGCTTCACTAATCGCTGGTTTTATAATGATTATTTTCCTATTTATTGGAAAAAGTCTTTTGAACCTCATTGGTATTGATGTGAACTCGTTTGCAGTAGCAGGATCGTTTATTCTCTTTTTTATTGCACTAGAAATGATTCTTGGAATTACCTTATACAAGCAGGATGATAGTAACGCTATAACAGCCTCAGTATTTCCACTAGCATTCCCACTTATTGCCGGACCAGGAAGTTTAACGACCTTGTTATCGCTTCGTGCCGAATTTGAGATTGAAAATATTATCGTTGCTGTTATCTGTAATGTAATTGTTATTTTTGCAGTACTTAAAACTTCAGCAAAGTTAGAGCACATCTTAGGACCTAATGGAATCAATATCATTAGAAAAATATTTGGAGTTGTTTTATTAGCAATAGCTGTAAAATTATTTGCTCATAATATAAAGGCTTTGTTCGAGTTTGCTTAATCAGGTAAGATGAAAATATTTACTGTAATCGCAACGATTGTTGCCATTGGACTTATTGGCTTTAATATCACGCAGATTGACACAAATGCACCTCTTGAAGGTAAAAGTATTGTGGCTTTAATCACTATTTTTGCTTCGTTGTGTGCCATTGTACTGTTGCAAATTTTAAGGCTTTCAAAGCGTGTTGATGATAAATTAAAAGGAAAGCACTAATGTTTGATGTTTTAATTATTGGTGGAGGTGCAGCTGGAATGTCTTGTGCTTTAGTTTTGGGATCTGCAAAGCCAAAGGCATATGCTCAAGATAAGCATATTGGTATTGTTATGCATCAACGTGCTTCACATTTACAAAATGCCTTATTTAATAATGTTTTGGGTTTGCCTCCTGGTACAACTGGTGCTTCGATTTTAGAAAATGGTCCAAAGCAGCTTGCGCAATTATATCCACATGTATCACAAATACGTGAAGAAAAAGTAATTTCTGTGATGAAGTCTTCGGAAGGCTTTACGGTGGTTACAAATAAAAACACTTACCAATCTAAACTTGTGGTTATTGCTGTAGGTTACACAAATTTAGTAAGTATTGATGGTATCCAATCATATCTTGAGCCGCATCCAAGAGCTGCTGCTGAAAAAGAACGCATTTGGCTAAAAAATGACAACCATTTGGTTGATGAACATTTGTATGTTGCTGGTACGATGGCAGGATGGCGCAGTCAGTTTGCTATTGCTTCAGGGAGTGGCGCACAAGTTGCTACAGATATTCTGACGCTTTGGAATGATGGAAAGCATACAAAAGTTCACGATAAGGTCTAGAACTATTCGTGGAAGGTATAATCTGAAGTGCTTAACAGAATTACTTCGTCTATCATTGGATCTTCAGAATTAATAATTTGTTCTGAAGCGTTGCTGCCATAGATCTGACTTGCTAATTCGGCTTTAATTAGAAGCTTCATACGATTGCGATAATTCACAAAAGAGATGGTGGTACGTTCTTTAAGATTGATATAATCTTCAAAGTGTTCAACCACAGCATCACTCACTTCAAAACTTGATATAAAATCTTGAATAGCAATGTTGTCGTAGGCGCTTCGATCCTTGTCTAATTCTTCAAATACAAAATTACTGATGTAGCCTTTCCTATTAATGTAATTGAGTGTTTCATTTTGAGTACTTGTATCCATAGGTACAAACACATCAGGAATAATGCCTCCTCCTCCATAAACAATCTTGCCTTCAGGTGTAGAGAATTTTAAAGAATCTGCGATTTCTATATTAGCAGAATTTTCAAATTCGCCATTACTCAAACGCTTATAGTAATCATTGTGATAATCGTCGTTACCTTTTCCGTAAGGCCTTTGAATGGAGCGTCCTGTTGGTGTGTAATATCTAGAGACTGTTAATCTAACAGCACTTCCATCTCCTAGTGACATTTCGCGTTGTACGAGACCTTTGCCATAACTGCGTCTTCCAACAATAACACCTTTGTCGTTATCCTGCAACGCTCCAGCGACAATTTCACTAGCAGATGCCGAATTTTCATCAATAAGAATATAGATGTCGCCTTCTTCAAAATCGCCACGACCAGTAGCATAGCTACGTTCGATTTTCCCAGCCTTGTTCTTGGTAAACAAAATGAGTTTGTCGTCTTCGAGGAATTCATCTACAATTTGTTCAGCAATACCTAAAAACCCACCAGGATTATCACGCAAATCCAATGCTAATTTGGTGGCACCTCGATCTTGAAGGGCATCCAGTGCTTTTTTGAATTCTTTGTATGTAGATTCGGCAAAACGATTGATTTTGATGTAACCTAATTCTTCGGTCAACATATAATAAGCATCCACACTTTTAATAGGAATATCAGAGTATTTTACTTTAAAAGTGAGCAGTTTGTCGTCTTTTGGACGATAAACTTCGAGCGTGATCTTACTGTTTTTTTCGCCTCTTAGTTTATTAATAATGGCTTCATTACTCCATGCTCTTCCAAAAATTGAGTCGCCATTAGCTGTAATGATACGATCACCACCTTTAATTCCTGCTTTTTCACTTGGACCACCTTCAATGGGGCGAATCACTGTAATAGTATCTTTATACGTGTAGAAACTAATACCTATGCCTACAAAATCACCTTTCATATTGTCGGTAACGCGTTGCAATTCGTCTTTTGGTATGTATATGGAATGCGGATCTAAGTTGTCTAGAATGCCATTAACAGTCACATCAACAATACTATCTGTATTGATCTCATCAACATATTCATAATCGATGTAATCAATAAGTCTGTTTAGCTTGTCCTTTTTACTATTAGTGGTGAATAAGCGATCTGAAGTATCGGTAAAGTTTAGTTTGCCTCCAATAAATACACCCAACGCAATTGCGATGCCTAAAAGTAAGGGTATGTATTTTTTGTTGAAAGTCATCTATGCTTTTAAATCTTCAATATGTTCTAAGGCGATACCAGCTTTTTTCAAAAAGCGCAATCCTGAATCATCTTTGTAACCTTCGTGATATACCACACGAATTATGCCAGCTTGATGAATGAGTTTACTACATTCTTTACAAGGCGAAAGCGTTATATATAATGTTGCTCCTTTACAAGATTGAGTAGATGAAGCCACTTTTAAAATCGCATTAGCTTCAGCATGCAGCACATACCATTTTGTGTAACCTTCATCGTCTTCACAATAATTTTCAAAACCCGTTGGCGTACCATTATAGCCATCAGAAATAATCATTCGGTCTTTAACAATAAGAGCACCAACTTGCTTGCGTTTACAATGGGATAGTTTTCCCCATTCTTTAGCAATGCGTAAATAGGCTTTGTCATAACGATGTTGTTTCGCTTTTGGCATGTTGTAAGTGTTTACGTTCCAAATGTAGTAATTATAAAAAGAGTCAGGTCTATAAAAAATGCAACTTTACGTTAAAATTTTACCAAAAAACCTATGAGTATCTTAATTTTTTGATGAAGCGCGTCTTTACTTGTAAGTATTTATAAATGTTAGTGCTATATACGCTAAAAATTTGTCAATCAGACGCTTCTGATGTCTGATTGTAAAATAATGCTTCATGTCTTTAATATTTACATTAATTTTTATCATAAAAATGAAGCTGAAATTAGAAAAACTGAACATTTTATTTATTTTCGTGCCGAAGTAGAATTTGTATAGGTATAATAGTATGTTAAACCTTTGTACTCTCTTATGAATTTTATTTTTTAATTACATTTTTTTTATATCTTTAACACTTTAACTAATAAAATTAAGAACTAGAACGATGAAAAGACTATTTTCAATCTTAGCCATAGTAGGAATGATGGCATTTGGTACTGTTAATGCAAACGCAGTTAACACAGCAACTACAGCAGTTACAACTACATTCCAAGCCGATGATGCACCAGAAGAAGAATTGACGTTTACTCAAAAGGTAAAGGAACGTTTTATAGAAGGTGGACCTTTCTTCATGGGAATTGTATTGTTATGTTTGATCCTTGGATTAGCAATTGCTATTGAAAGAATCATTTATTTGAATCTTGCTACTACAAACACTAAGAAGCTTACTCAAAATGTTGAAGACGCTCTACAATCTGGAGGTGTTGAAGCAGCTAAAGAAGTTTGTCGTAATACAAAAGGACCTGTTGCTTCAATATTCTATCAAGGTTTAGACAGAGCAGATGAAGATATTGATGCTGCTGAAAAAGCTGTTGTAGCTTATGGTGGTGTTCAAATGGGACAATTAGAGAAAAACGTGTCTTGGATTTCATTGTTTATCGCATTAGCACCAATGCTTGGTTTCATGGGAACAGTACTTGGTATGATTGATGCCTTTGATAAAATTGAAGCTGCAGGAGATATGAATCCTTCGTTAGTTGCAGGTGGTATTAAAGTAGCCTTATTAACTACAGTATTTGGTCTTATCGTTGCGATTATATTACAGATTTTTTACAATTACATTATTGCTAAAATTGATAGCATTGTAAATGATATGGAAGATGCGTCTATTACATTAATGGACTTATTAGTGAGACACAAGAAGTAATAATCGTATTAAATCATAGTACCTATGAATATTCAAAAAATTGTAAAAATTATTGCTCTAATCATTTCTTTAGCGGCATTGTATTTCCTAATAAGAATTATGGTATTAGGAGATGAAGCTATTGAGACTGATGTAGCAAATCAAGGCGTTCTTTCTGGCTTTGCAAATCTGGCTTATGTAGTATTAGGCATCGCTGCAGTTTCGGCAGTGCTGTTCAGTATTGTAAACTTGGTAAGTCAGCCAGACAAATTGAAAAAAGCATTAATCTCTTTAGGTGTATTTGCACTTATTGTAGCTGTAGCTTGGTTCTTATCTTCAGGAGAAGAAAGAATTTTATCAGATGGAACTACATTAACTGCAGGACAATCGCAACTTGTTGAAGCAGGTATCAAAGCGTTCTATATTTTAAGTATAGTCGCTGTTGGATTAATGTTATTCTTCGGAATCAAAAAGACATTTAGTAAATAATAAAAATTAATTATGGCAAAAAGAGCAGCACCAGAAGTTAATGCAGGATCTATGGCAGATATTGCATTCTTATTGCTAATCTTCTTTCTGGTAACGACAACAATTCCTAAGGATTCTGGAATTACGCGTAAATTACCTCCTATTGAAGAGAATGATGAAGATGTTATAATTAAGGAAAAAAACATTTTTACAGTCTTACTCAATGGTAAAGATCAGTTATTGGTTGAAGATGAATTGATGGAAATTGAAGACCTTAGAGCAGCAGCTGTAAAGTTTTTAGATAATGGAGGTGATGGAAGTTGTAACTACTGTAAAGGTGCAAAAGATCCTAAGTCTTCAGATAATCCAGATAAGGCCATCATCTCTTTGAAGAATGACCGATTAACATCATACAAAGCGTATATTACGGTTCAAAATGAATTAGTGGCAGCATATAATCAACTTCGTAATAGAAGAGCCTTAGAAATTGGCCCAAAGAAAGGTTTTGATATGGATTTTATCGCTATGGAAAAAGCCTATGATGATGTGAAATTTACTGGAAACAAGACCAAACTAAAAGAAGTGATTGAGCAAATCAAAACAGAGATTCCTCAAAAGCTTTCTGAAGTAGAATAAAAATAATTAAGACATGTCTAAATTTAAAAGTAAAAAAGATACAAGTTTGCCTGCTGTAAATACAGCATCGCTTCCAGATATTGTATTTATGTTATTATTCTTCTTCATGGTTGTAACCGTAATGCGTGAAGACGAATTAAAGGTTGAAAATAGATTACCTCAAGCGGATCAAATTGAAAAGCTTGACAAAAAATATCCTATTAGTTATATCTATGTTGGTAAACCAACAAAGTCTTTAGAAGATAGATATGGTACTGAAGCACGACTTCAATTAAATGATAAGTTTGCTGATATTTCAGAAATTCAAGCGTTCATTAATGCAGAACGCGGTGCATTACTTGAAGCCTTAGTGCCTAAGCTTACTGTATCTCTTAAAGTAGATAGAGAAGCGAATATGGGAATCGTTAGTGATATCAAGAAAGAGCTAAGAAAAGCAAGCGCTTTCAGAATTAACTATACAACTGCTGCTGGTGAAGCAACAGGGAATCTTGATTAACATCTAATAAATCATATATAAGAAGCACTCAATTTTGAGTGCTTTTTTTATGAGAATACGTATGTAATGTATACAGCTTTATTACGTTATCTTTGTACTATGAAGACATTGGTTATTTTCTTTTTTGTATGTATTTCGTTTTGTCAAATCAAGGCTCAAGACCTCAATAGTCTTGAACGCCCTACGGATACCACTAAGGTCATCGACAAGCAGTATAGAGAAGATCAGTTTTATATTTCTGTAACCTATAATTTACTAGGGAATAAGCCTGGAGGAGTCGCGCAAAGCGGATTTTCAACAGGATATCACTTAGGCTTTATTAGAGACATGCCTATTAATGCGAAACGTAACTTAGCGGTTGGCTTCGGACTAGGAATTTCATCAAATTCATACAATCAAACCCTTTTGATTTCTGAAGTTGATAATGACTTTATCTATACAATTCTAAATGATAACGAAGTCGAGTATAGTAAAAACAAATTCACCACCTATTTATTAGAGTTACCCATTGAATTTAGATGGAGAACTTCTACACCTGAAGATTATGATTTCTGGCGTATTTATGCAGGACTCAAATTAGGCTACATAGTTTATAATTCATCAAAATTTAATAGTATAGAAGGTGATATTCAAGTTTCTCGAATAGATGATTTTAATGAACTTCAATACGGATTAACCCTAAGTGCTGGTTATTCTAATATAAGCTTTCACTTTTACTACGCTTTAAACTCAATATTTAGTGATGCTGTGGTTAATGACGAATCTATAGATATGAATTCTATTCGAATAGGATTGATGTTCTACATTCTTTAAATTTTAAATAGACGTGAGCAGTCACCTTGAGCGCAGTCGGAAAGTTTGCGAAATTCACTACATATTATTTTTAAATCCAATAATTTAGAAGTACAATTTGAGGCAATAAGCCTACAAAGAAACCAATGATAAGTTCTATTGGTGTATGTGCCTTCAAGTGGAGTCTTGATGTCGCAATTGCGCCAAGAATAACACACATTAAGGCAATGGTTCCGTTGATGTTTACTTTAAAATGAATTGCTAAGGCCACAGCAAACATAAAAAAACCTGAAGCTGCAATCATGTGAATGCTTGCCTTAAATTGTGCAAAAGCTAATGCAAAACAGGTAATGGTTGAGATTAGAATTCCTATAAAGAAGAAATACAATTCAGGAATTTCATTTTGCGGCAATACTCTTATGAGGATCAATAAAACGATCAAACAATTAAGGAGTAGTGGTAGTTTTCGTTCATCTGTTGTTTCTAAATAAATCGAATTTACCTTATTAAGAGTCTTCAATAGATAATACAACAGTAAAGGAAGAATAACAGTTAGAATGACAACCGAAAACACCTTGGCTTTGATTACAGGCTCAGGAATAAATCGAGGTGTTTTTGAAAAATAAAAGAGGACACCAAGTAAGGGCATCAATAACGGATGAAAAATATAAGAGATGCTTTTGAGAAGTTGATCTATCATATCTTCTTACGCAATCGCGCCACAGGTATGTCTAATTGCTCACGATACTTAGCAACCGTTCGTCTTGCAATTGGATAGCCTTTTTCTTTCAGGATCGTTGCTAGTTTCTCATCAGTTAAAGGCTTGCGTTTGTCTTCTTCCTCAATAACGGTTTCTAGAATTTTCTTGATCTCTCTAGTAGAGACTTCTTCACCTTGATCGTTGGTCATCGATTCAGAAAAGAATTCTTTGATCAACTTTGTTCCGTAAGGTGTGTCAACATATTTGCTGTTAGCTACACGAGAAACCGTAGAAACATCCATATCAATTTCATCAGCAATATCTTTAAGAATCATGGGTTTTAACTTGCGTTCATCACCAGTAAGGAAATATTCTTTTTGATATTCCATAATAGCACTCATAGTCACAAAAAGTGTCTGCTGACGCTGCTTAATAGCTTCAATAAACCATTTGGCAGCATCTAGTTTTTGCTTGATGAATAACACAGCATCCTTTTGCGATTTACTTTTGTCCTTAGAGGCTTTGTAGCCCTTCATCATATCACTGTATTCTCTAGATACGTGTAATTCTGGAGCATTTCTACCATTTAAGGTTAACTCCAATTCGCCTTCAACAATTTTAATGGCAAAATCAGGCACTACATGCTCCACGATCTTATTATTTCCAGCGTATGAACCACCAGGTTTAGGGTTTAGGCGTTCAATTTCTTCAATGGCATCTCTTAGTTGAACCTCTGTAATATCAAACTTCTGAAGGAGTTTTTTGTAATGCTTTTTTGTGAATTGATCAAAGGCTTTATCTATAATATCACAAGCCAACTCTACATCTGGAGTTTTGTCTTTGCGATGTAATTGAATGCTCAAACACTCCTGAAGGTTACGAGCACCAACACCAGCAGGATCTAATTGGTGGACTTTCAGAAGGATTTGCTCAACAGTTGCTTCATCAGTATAGACACCTTGCGTAAACGCTAAGTCATCAACGATATCACTAAGAGAGCGTCTTATATAACCACTTTCATCTACACTACCAACTAGAAATTCAGCAATATCACGTTCGTTATCGTCTAATCTAAAGGTATTTAACTGATTGGTTAAATGCTGTGTAAATGATGTTCCTGCGGCATAAGGCACGTTCTTTTCTTCATCATCACTACTGTAATTACTTACTTGCGTACGATAATCTGGAACTTCATCATCACTTAAATAATCATCAACATTAATGTCTTCAGCTTCAATACGTTCATTGTCATCGTATTCGTCACCAGAGTTATCAAACTCATCCATGGCATCAAACTCATCTTTAGTCTCTTTGCCACTTTCAAGCGCAGGATTTTCCTCAAGTTCTTGCTTTAAACGCTGTTCAAAAGCTTGTGTAGGTAGCTGTATCAACTTCATCAACTGAATCTGTTGAGGTGATAACTTTTGAGATAATTTAAATTGTAAATATTGTTTTAAAGCCATTTATAAAAGCTGATTGTTAAACAGATTTGGTATGTGTTATAAATATAAAAATTTAGTTTTAGATTAATGTCATTTTGATTACTTAGGATTTCAAATGGTGACTTCGAGAGCCTCAGACATCAGAGGTCCTAAAATTCTGCGTTTTGAGGTGTTCTTGGGTAAGGGATTACATCTCTAATGTTACCCATTCCTGTTGCGAACATTACTAAACGCTCAAAACCTAATCCAAATCCAGAATGCACAGCAGTACCATATTTGCGTAAATCCAAATACCACCATAATTCTTCTTCAGGAATGTCTAAAGCCTTCATTTTTTCTTTAAGAACATCCAGACGTTCTTCACGTTGTGAGCCACCTACCATTTCACCAATTCCAGGAAACAGAATATCCATAGCTCTAACTGTTTTTCCGTCTTCATTCAAACGCATATAAAACGCTTTGATGTTGGCTGGATAATCGAATAAGATTACTGGACATTTAAAATGTTTTTCAACAAGGAAACGCTCATGTTCACTTTGCAGATCAGCTCCCCATTCTTCAATAAGATATTTGAATTTCTTTTTCTTATTAGGTTTAGATTGTCGTAAAATATCAATAGCTTCCGTATAGCTCACACGTTTGAAATTATTATCAACAACGAATTTGATTTTCTCAATGAGAGACATTTCAGAACGCTCGGCTTGTGGCTTTGTTTTTTCTTCGTCTAACAGTCGTTTTTCAAGAAACTCCAAATCTTCTCTATTATGTTCTAATACATAAGCTAATACAGACTTTAAGAAGTCTTCAGCAAGATCCATATTGCCATCTAGATCCATAAAGGCAACTTCTGGCTCTATCATCCAAAACTCTGCTAAATGTCGTGATGTGTTTGAGTTTTCTGCTCTAAATGTTGGTCCGAAAGTATATACCTTTCCAAGAGACATGGCATAGGTTTCTGCTTCTAACTGACCAGAAACGGTTAAGTTGGTTTCTTTTCCGAAGAAATCTTCTTTATAATCGACCTCTCCAGTTTCATTTATTGGAGGTTGTTTAGCATCAAGAGTACTGACACGAAACATTTCACCTGCACCTTCAGCATCACTTCCTGTAATGATAGGTGTGTGCATATTGTAGAATCCATTTTCAGTAAAATACTTGTGAACAGCAAATGATAAGGCCGAACGCAAACGCATTACAGCGCTAAATGTACTAGTTCTAGTTCTGAGGTGAGCGTTTTCACGTAAAAACTCAAACGAATGTTTCTTTGGCTGAATTGGGTATGCATCTGCATCAGAATCACCAAGAATTTCAATAGACGTTACTTGAATTTCAACGCTTTGTCCTTTTCCTTGACTTTCAACAAGTTCTCCTTTAATGTGAACAGCAGCTCCAGTAGTAATACGTTTTAAAAGCGCTTCATCTGTATTTTCAAAATCAACAACACATTGAATATTATTAATAGTAGAACCATCATTTAAAGCAATAAAACGGTTTGCTCTAAACGTTCTTACCCATCCTTTAATGTCTACAGGTTGTAAAGAAATATCCTGCGTTAATAATTGTGAAACTGAATATGTCATTTTTATTTTTTTTGCAAATATATAGGTTTATGTCATGTTTTCTGAATCCTCTTCCTCATCATCATTATCTTCTGGTATGATATTGATTGCTGGCTCTCGTAAGACTTCTTTATTGGCAATACTTCTTTCTAACGACAGGAGTAAGGAAGGCAGCAATAACAAATTAGATAACATCGCGAATAGTAAGGTGGCAGACACCAATGCACCTAAGGCCACAGTACCTCCAAAACTTGATGTTGTAAATACAATGAATCCAAAAAATAGGACAATAGATGTGTAGAACATACTTACACCTGTTTCGCGTAATGCAGCATACACAGACTTGCGTATTTTCCAGTGGTTTGCTTGTAATTCTTGTCGGTACTTCGCTAAAAAATGTATCGTATCGTCTACAGAAATTCCAAAGGCTATACTAAAAACTAGTATCGTAGATGGTTTTATTGGAACACCTAAATAACCCATAAGTCCTGCTGTTACTAATAGTGGTAAGAGATTAGGAATTAGGGAAACAATGATCATTCTAAAGGACCTAAACATATAAGCCATAAACAATGAAATTAAGAAAATAGCCAAGCTTAAAGAGATGACTAAGTTTCTCACTAAGTATTTTGTTCCTTTTTGAAATACCAAAGCTTTTCCAGTCATCGTCACATTGTAACGTTCTGCAGGAAATACCTTATTGATTTTATTCTGAAGGTTTTCCTCAATGCGCTCCATTTTATCGGTGCCTATATCCTTCATAAATGTTGTAATACGTGCATATTGACCAGTACTATCAACAAAATCTTTCAGCAGATCTACATTTGAAGAGGAGTTTTTTGCATAAGACAGAATGAAACTGTTTTCCTGACTTGTAGGCAATTGGTAATATTTAGGATTGCCATTGTAGTAAGCTTGTTTGCTATATTTTACGAGACTTACTGCCGAAATAGGTCGCGATAATTCTGGCGTTTCGATAATCAACTCCTCAAGTTCATTCATTCGTTTTAAGGTGCTTAACTTCATGACACCTTTTTTTCGTTTGGTATCTATCATTATTTCGAGAGGCATGATCCCATTAAATTCACTCTCAAAGAATTTAATATCCTTAAAAAATGCAGCATCCTGAGGCATGTCTTCAATGAGACTTCCAGAAATTCTTATTTGATAGATTCCAATAATACTGGCAATTAAAAGTACTAAAGCGGTAACGTAAATCGTAATCTTCTTGTATTTTACCATACGTTCAATCCAATCAACAAATCCACCAATCCAACGTTTGTTGAGATGTTCAAGGTGACGTTGCTTAGGATATGGTAAAAATGTATAGATAATTGGAATCACTAATAAGCACAATATGAAAATGGCTAGAATACTTAGTGATGCTACGATACCAAATTCTTTTAGTAGTTTGCTTTCAGTCAGAATAAATGTGGCAAAACCAGAGGCTGTCGTCACATTGGTCATTAAGGTAGCGTTTCCAATTTTGGTAATCACACGTTGCAATGAACGTACTTTATTACCATGAAGTTTTACCTCATGTTGGTATTTGTTAATGAGGAATATGCAGTTTGGAATACCAATTACGATAATGAGCGGCGGAATTAAAGCGGTTAGAACCGTAATTTCATAGTTTAACAATCCCAGAATTCCGAAGGTCCACATTACGCCAATACAAACCACGATTAACGAAATAAAAGTTGCTCGGAACGACCTAAAGAACAAGAAAAATATAAACGAGGTCACACCAAGAGCTAAGCCAATAAAAAGTCCGATCTCATCAACAATATTTTGAGAATTTAGTGTTCGGATATAAGGCATGCCAGATACACGAACATCCAAACCAGTTGCCTTTTGAAATTCCGTAATCTTATTTTCTAATGTTTCTAAAATGAAGGTCTTCCGTGCAGGTGTATTCACAATATCCTTCTTGAGATATAATGCTGTTCTAATGGTTTGTGTATCCTTGTTGAATAAGAAATTATCGTAGAAAGGATATTTTTTGAAAAGTTCTTCTTTAAGAGTGTCAATCTGAGCAACAGATGTTATTGAATCTTTGATGAAAGGTGTTAGATCAAATTTTTCTGCTTCCGTATTTTTTACAAGTTTCTGAAGGTCTTTGATTGAAATAACAGTTTCTACTTCATCAAAAGCCTTAAAGTCTTCAGAGAGTTGATTCCAAGCGTTTAGTTTTTCAACCGAAAACAAGGTTGAATCTTTAACGCCTAAAACGATGAGATTTCCTTCTTCACCAAAAACATCAAGAAACTCGTTGTAGATAATGTTTACTTCGTGTTCATCAGGTAATAAGTTAGCTTCGGTGTAAGTAAACCGCATGTGTTTCCACTGGTAACTAAAAAAAATAGTTGCCAATGTAATTGCGATCAGTATCCCAATTTTATTACGCAAAATCAATCGCGCAATAACTTCCCAAAACCCTGTTGAAAATAATTTAAACATCTACCCAATAAAAAAGGAGCGACAAAGGTAGAAAAAACCTAGGGATAAGCTTTATAAAATACTGCTAATTTATTGGGATTATAAGGTCACATTAAAAGTGAATTTCATGGCTAAATTATCTTCGAGCTTTGGTAGATGATAACCACCATAACGATAGGCGAAACTTAAACCAAACCCGAATAAAAGTTTATTAAGTTCAAATCCAGCTTCAGAATACCCTTTGTTAAGTCTGTTAAAAGTAACATTTTGGTGACGCTCAACATCATTCATATCACCAATGGCAAAACGAGAAATAAGCACTAATTGCGGCTGATAGCGTTCACTTATTTTGAAAGGCTTCACATAATGCTTCAGCTGAAAGGTTGCAAATTTATCTGAGAAGAACTCGTTAAAAAACATGGTTTCAAAACTGTTAACACCAGCAACAGAAAACCGTTGTAAGATGGTTTCTTTGGTAATGTTATTGGGATATGCATGATACAAATGCGTGAGAGGTGTATTTCCAGTAGCTATCCCACTAGTTAAAGTGGCTTCTGTAAACACATCTTGATTAAATGTAATTTGATGTTTTGTTCTGAAATCGGCCTTAAAGAAATTGAAATCACCATTAATTACGTTTTTAAAACTTTGCGAAAGTTGCAATGAAAATTTAGGAAAGCCTTCTTCTTTTTCGATGAGTTCATCTTCTTTGATTTCATAGGTGCTAAACGGATTCCATTGTAATGCGATTCTTACTGTGGTAATATCAAACTGACTAAAATCCTTGTTTTCAACTTTAAAATTATAACTGTACGTAGGGTTTATTTTACTTGTGGCAACTTCTGTTTCAGTGATTAAATTGTTGGTTAAATTATGCTCTAAGGAAATTGCTTTGGTAATGTGTTTGTGAAATAATTCGATATTCAATAAACGAGGTTCAAAAAACTGAAAAAACCGTTTGTCTGTTAAAAATGTCGAACTTCCAGTTTCTTGTAAGTCGTCAGTATAAGACGCATTTAACCAAGTGTTTGAGGTTTTGTTAATTCGGAATCCACCACCAATTTTGTACTTAAACCGATGATCTCTAAACCCGTAAACCACATAACTGTTAATGCGATATCTTTCAGAAAAATTGCTGTTAGTAATACCACCTAATCCTGTTCTTAAACCTTCATATTGATTAAATTTTATGAGGTATCTTAAATCGATGTCTAAGAATCTCGTCGGAAAATAACCATTGCCAAGCTGTTTAAGATAAGTGGTTTTGCTTATCGAATCTTTTTTTGTTGATAAGGAATCTTGAGCAACAGTATCTTCTTGAGCGTGCAATCCAAAGGCGCATAGTGTTAGGAGTAAATAAAGAACACACTTATGCATTAGAAAGGACGAATGGATTAGGATTAATACTAAAAAAAGCGACAATTTAAAGTCGCTTTAAAAAATTATACAGTCATAATTTCTTTTTCTTTGACTTCATACAAACTATCAATCTTCTTAACGTATTTATCAGTCATATCTTGTACATCTATTTCCGCATTTTTTTGTAGATCTTCAGAAACATCATCTAATTGTTTGATATCATTATTCGCGTCTTTACGCGCATTTCGTACACCAACCTTAGCATCTTCAGCTTCAGCTTTAGCTTGTTTAGTAAGTTCACGACGGCGTTCTTCGGTTAATGGTGGGACATTTATAATAATACTTTCACCATTATTCATTGGATTAAACCCTAGATTAGCCACCATAATACCACGCTCAATTTCTTGAAGCATACTCTTTTCCCAAGGTTGTACAGTAATTGTTCTACCATCAGGCGTATTCACATTAGCAACTTGATTTAAAGGCGTTTGCGTACCATAGTAATCTACAGTAACACTTCCTAACATTGCAGGACTGGCTTTTCCAGCTCTTATGTTTATAAACTGCTTTTCAAGATGCTTTATGGCATTATCCATAGCTTCTTTAGCGGTATCTAATATAAATTTTATGTCTTCGTTCATAATGTTAAATCTTTAATGTGTTAGATGCTTACCAAAAAATAAGCCAAAGATTATAAATTAACTTTTGTTCCAATGTTTTCACCAGAGACAACTTTCAATAAGTTTCCTTTTTTGTTCATATCAAACACAATAATTGGAAGCTTGTTTTCTTGACTCAATGTAAATGCTGTTGTGTCCATAACTTTGAGTCCTTTACGTAAGACATCGTCAAAGGTAATGTGGTCAAACTTAATAGCATCAGCATTTTTTTCAGGATCATCTGTGTAAATTCCATCAACGCGCGTTCCCTTTAAAATGACATCAGCTTCAATTTCAATCGCTCTTAATACAGCAGCCGAATCGGTTGTGAAATAGGGATTTCCTGTTCCGCCACCAAAAATAACAACACGTCCTTTGCTTAAATGGCTCATGGCTTTTCGTCTAATAAACGGCTCTGCCACTTCATTGATTTTAATCGCAGTTTGCAAGCGTGTTTTTA
The DNA here is from genome assembly GCA_030430385.1 of Bacteroidia bacterium. Lineage (GTDB taxonomy): Bacteria > Bacteroidota > Bacteroidia > Flavobacteriales > Flavobacteriaceae > Psychroserpens. Next base: position 122,413 of record JAUIFO010000003.1, on the reverse strand, counting down.
CACCAGCATCCTCAAGTGCATTTTGTAAGGCTAATCCGTTAATCACAGTTGCTAGCATTCCCATATGATCACCTTGAACGCGATCCATTCCATTCATTGCTCCAGCGACACCTCTAAAAATGTTTCCACCACCAATAACTATGGCAACTTCAACACCTAAATCGGTAATTTCTTTAATGTCTTTGGCGTATTCGGAAAGGCGTTCAGGATCAATTCCGTATTGGCGAGAACCCATTAGTGCTTCACCAGAGAGTTTTAAGAGAATTCTTTTGTACTTCATTTTAAAAAGAAAGTTTGACAAATATAATCAATATCTTTTTTTGTTTAAGGACATTTAATGGAATAAAAAAAGCTTCTCAATTTGAGAAGCTTTTAAGTATTTATTGTGGTTAAAATTAACCTACAGTTACTCTTTTAAATCCAGAGATAGCAACGTCACCATACGAATCAACGTATGCAGCAACCGTTTGCTTTTCATCTTTGATGAACTTTTGATCTAATAAACATTGTTCTTGATCAAGCGTTGTGTTATCAGAAATGAAACGCTCCATTTTACCTGGTAAGATTCTATCCCAAATTTGTTCTGGTTTCCCTTCAGCTTTAAGTTCAGCTTTCATAGCTTCTTCAGCTTCAGCCATAACTTCAGGAGTTAATTGTGCCATAGAAATGTATTTAGGAACATTCTTTAATGTTTTTCCTAAACGACCTAATTCGATGTTATCTTTTTCGATAGCAGCAATTCTAGCTTCAGTTTCAGAAGCGATATAAGCTGGATCAAAATCTTTGTAAGATAATGAGGTTGCTCCCATTGAAGCAACTTGCATAGCTACATCTTTCACTAAAGTTTCAGCATTGTCAACTTTTGAAGTTAACCCAACCAAAGCAGCAATTTTATTAATGTGAACATAAGCTCCAACGTAAGGTGCTTCTAACTTTTCAAAAGCAGTGATGTCTAATTTTTCACCGATAACTCCAGTTTGCTCAGTTAATTTTTCAGCAACCGTTAAACCACCAAAATCAGCAGCTAAGAACTCTTCTTTTGTGCTATAGTTTAATGCAATTTCAGCTAAGTCGTTCGCTAAGGCAACGAAGTTTTCGTTTTTACCAACGAAATCTGTTTCACATCCAAGAACGATAGCTACACCAGCAGTGTTATCTGCATTGATTTTTGCGATAGCTGCACCTTCAGATGAATCTCTATCTGCTCTTTTTTCAGCTACTTTTTGTCCTTTTTTACGAAGTACTTCAATCGCTTTGTCAAAATCACCACCAGCTTCAACTAGGGCTTTTTTACAATCCATCATTCCAGCACCAGTAGCTTGTCTTAATTTATTTACTTCTGCGGCTGTAATTTTTACCGTATTTTCCATAGTGTTATAAAATTTAAAAAAGTCGTTTAATCTTTATTTCGCGAAGAAAACAATTAAACGACTTAATTATATTGTGTAATTGTTAATTTATTCTTCTTCGTTTGCTGCAACTTCAGCAACAGCTGCTTTTACTTCTTTTTTAGCTTCAGGAGATTTTTCAGCTTTTGCAGATTTTTCTGCTTTGTCTGATTTTCTTTCAGCTAAACCTTCAGCAACTGCAGAAGTTACCACTGATAAAATTTTGTTGATCGACTTAGAAGCGTCATCGTTAGATGGGATTAAATAATCCACTTCTCTTGGGTCTGAATTGGTATCAACCATTGCGAAGATTGGAATGTTTAATTTTTGAGCTTCTTTAATCGCGATGTGCTCACGCTTAATATCTACAACAAATAAAGCGCCAGGTAAACGTGTCATATCAGAAATAGAACCTAAGTTTTTTTCTAACTTAGCACGTTGACGATCTACTTGTAAACGTTCTTTTTTAGATAAAGAATTGAATGTACCATCTTTCTTCATTCTATCAATAGCAGCCATTTTCTTAACTGCTTTTCTAATTGTAACGAAGTTAGTTAACATTCCACCTGGCCATCTTTCAGTGATGTAAGGCATGTTTACATTTCCTGCTTTTTCAGCAACGATATCTTTAGCTTGTTTTTTTGTAGCTACAAATAAAATTTTCTTTCCAGAAGCAGCAATTTTGTGAAGTGCATCACAGGTTTCTTCAATTTTAGCTGCTGTTTTGTAAAGATTAATAATATGGATGCCGTTACGCTCCATATAGATGTAAGGAGCCATATTTGGATCCCATTTTCTTGTAAGGTGACCGAAGTGTACACCTGCTTCTAGTAAGTCTTTGACTTCTACTTTTGCCATTTTTGTAATAGTTTACGTTCTGTTGAATTAGCAATGTTCAAGTGGTTACTTATAAGTTTGCCTTGAACATTTAGATGCTAAACTAAATCCTGACTACTTGTTTGCCTGAGGCTAGCAGTCATGGACAACAATAACTGGTTAAATAATAAATTGCTGAATATTCAGCGGTTTTGTTTTGATGTCCTCTAGAGCGTAGTCGATAAATCTAACTAAAGATGCTTCGACTGCGCTCAAGGAGACAATCATTTTGAGATTCAAAAAGATATTAACGTTTAGAGAACTGGAATTTCTTACGCGCTTTCTTCTGACCGAATTTCTTACGCTCAACCATTCTTGGGTCTCTCGTCAATAATCCTTCTGGCTTTAATATTGATCTGTTTTCAGCATCAACCTCGCACATTGCACGAGATAATGCTAAACGGATTGCTTCGGCTTGGCCTGTAATACCTCCACCGTAAACATTAACAGTAATATCAAAGTTGCCATCATTGTTAGTCATAGCCAAAGGTTGATTTACCTTGTACTGCAATGTTGCAGTAGGAAAATATTCCGCCATGTCTTTTTTGTTCACCGTAATGTTACCTTTTCCTTTGGCAACGTATACACGAGCAACAGCCGTCTTTCTACGGCCAATTTTGTGAATTACTTCCATTAATTGATTTCGTTTAAGTTAATTGCTTTAGGTTTTTGAGCTTCATGCTTGTGCTCAGCACCTACAACAACGTTTAGATTACGGAATAAATCTGCACCTAATTTGTTTTTAGGGAGCATTCCTTTAATTGATTTTTCTACAACTCTTGCAGGATTTTTTCCATACAATTCTGTTGCAGTTAAACTTCTTTGACCACCAGGATAGCCAGTGTGACGAATGTACGTTTTGTCATTCCACTTGTTACCTGTTAAGTTGATTTTTTCTGCATTGATTACAATAACGTTATCTCCGCAGTCAACATGTGGTGTGAAGTTAGGCTTGTGTTTACCTCTTAAAAGTATTGCAACTCTTGAAGCTAAACGACCTAGCGTTTGATTTTCAGCATCCACTAAAACCCACTCCTTATTAGCAGTAGCTTTATTTGCTGAAACCGTTTTGTAGCTTAATGTGTCCACACGTATTCATATTAATTGCTTGTTCTCGACAAGCGGGTTAAACTTTTCTCTCTTAAAAAAGAGTTTGCAAATTTACGATTATATATTTGATTACCAAATAGTGAACGTATATATTTTACAACAGATTTGTAAAACGATTATGAGCTCAAATTTTTACGAATTAAGGAAGGTGTTTTAAAGCATACTTTACCAAACCTGTATTGCTTTTTATATTTAATTTTTTGTGGATGTTCTTTCGGTGTGTGTCAACGGTATATTTACTTAGTTTCAGATGTTTTGCAATTTGAAGTGAGGTGCGTCCTTTAGCAATGAGTTGAAGTATTTCTGTTTCACGTTTGGTCAATAGGGTTTCTTCAGGTTGAAGCGACTCTTTATCAAACCACGCTTTAATATCTTGCGGTAAGTTTTTACTAAAATAATAATCGCCTTTAACTAAGGTATGAAGTGCTGTGATCAATTCTGACTTGTCAACATTTTTAGTAACATAGCCTTTGGCTCCTGCATTCAGCATCTCAATAACATCAGTGGTTTGGTCAAACATGCTCAATGCCAATACTTTTAATGTTGGATGAGATTTTGAAAGTGTTTTAGTTAGTTTGATGCCATCCATAATAGGCATTCTAATATCTGTAAGGATTACATCAGGTATAAGGTTGTTCTCTAAAAGTTTAAGCACCTCAAGACCATTATTGGCTTCACCAATGGTTTCAATAGCAATGGCTTTGCTGAGAATAGATTTAATACCATCAATAAACAGTTGATGATCGTCTGCTATGATGATTTTTATGGTCATAATGGAATATTCAATATTACTGTGGTGCCATTTCCAATAGAAGAATCGATGACCATTTCACCATCAATTTTTTCAATACGCTTTTCAATATTAATCAATCCAATACCAGAACTTGCAGCACTAATATCGAAACCTTTACCATTGTCTTCAACCATTATGGTTAACACTTGATCTTGTTCTGAAAACTGAACCGTTGCTTCAGTTGCCTTGGCATGTTTAATGATATTGGTTAATAATTCTTGAATGATTCTGAATATTTGAATCTCTAAAGTATTTTCAATACGTTTATTAACATCAATATTATTAACCTTAATATCAATCTTTTTAGAATCTGAAATTTGTTTAGCAATTAACTTAGTTGAAGGGATAAGGCCTTTGCTAATTTCAGCTCCAAAGTTTTTGTTCTTTGAAATGCTTCTAATCTCATTATAAGTATCGTTCATGAGATTTTTCAACTTGTTGTAATAACCTGTAAAGTCATCTTCGCCATCATAACTTTCTAGAAATAGTTTCAATGTTGCAATTTTACTACCTAAATTATCGTGCAAGTCGGCAGCCATTTTAGAGCGTTCTTGTTCTTGAGCATCCAAAATAGCATCGATGCCTTCTAATTCTTGAGTCTTTAATAATTGATTAAAATCCTGCTCTTGAATGGTTAGATTCTGCTCCATGATAACTCGCTTTCGTCTGGCATTTTTTTGGAGAATATAAATGAGTAATAGTGTAAGAACTAAAGCAATCAAGGCAGCAATGAGTAGATTTCTATTTTGTTTTCGTTTATAGTTGACTTGTAAGTTGTCGGTTTTTAATTGAAGGATTTCATTCTCTTTTTTTTCGGTTTCATATTTAGTTTGAACCTCTAAGAAGTTTTTCTGACTTTCAGAATTGAGAATACTATCGTTCAACCGACTTGACTTTTCGGCAAATTCTAAGGCCTTTGTCATATTGCCAATACCTTTATAAGCGTCACGAAGGTTGTTATAAACAAAAACCAATTGTTTGCCTTTAATGTTCTTTGCAGCTTCATTAAAATTACTAATGGCAGCTTGATAGTTTTTATTCTTCAGATGTACATAGCCAAGGTTGCTTTGCGCTATTTCAATCCCTTTTTTAAAGTTTAGTTCATTTTTTAGCGCGATAGTTTTTTCAAGATACTGTTTTGCTTTTTCAGAATTTTTATTGAGATACAAATCGCCTAGATTATTATAAATAAGCGATAACGAACGTTTGTCTCCTACAGAAGTGGCAAGTAATTCGGCCTTAGCATTATAATCTATTGCTTTTAGTGTGTCTCCATTTTTATAATATTGTGTGGCTAAATTTGGTAATGTAATTAGTCTAAATTGGGTTTGATCTAAATGTTCAAATATTTGGAGCGCTTTTTCACTGTATTCTATAGCCTTCGGAAAAAGCTCTAATTCTGCTAAAGCACTAGCAATATTACTGTAACATTTAGCAGCATTCAAAGAGTCCTTAGTGTTTTCAAAGAATTTTGCGCTTTCTGTTAAGGTTGATATCGTTGCATTGTAATCACCTTGCCGAAGTTGAATTGCCCCAAGACTAATATTTACAATGGCAATACGTTTGTCATCACCTAAGGTTTTTAAAAGTGATTTTGTATTTTGAAAATAATAGGCTGCAGAGTCTAATTGAGAAGCGTAAAATTGAAAGCGGCCTAACTGATTATTAACTTCTGCAAGTAACGAATCGTTGTCCTTATACTGAAACGCTTTAAGCGCGAAAGCTTTTCCTTTTGAGAGGTCAATCCGTTCATATAATCTAGCCAGCTGTAAATTTACTTTTGCCTTCTTAAAACGATCTTCAGATGTTTTAGTAATCTCTGTAAGACTATCAATTTCAGTAGTCTGAGCTTCCACAAGACAGGAACACAAAATGATAATTAGAAAATACAGTTTCATTTGGTAATCAATAGCTAGTTTAAAGTTAGTAAATATTTTCTAGCAAGTTGTGGCTAAATGTCAAAGCTAAGGCCTGTGTTTAAAAATAGATATACCTAACGATAGGTATATGAATGCAATTGAGAAGGTGATATTTTTGAGTTATTAACCATTGATATTATATTATGAAGACTTCAATTAAGACTTACTGTCTAGTGTTTTTATCAGTATTCCTTTTTACGTGTTCCTCAAGTGATGATAATGATGATGGAGATGACAATAATAGTAATACCGTAACATTTCTTGATATCACAAAAGAGGTGATTGGTGGCTGCACTGTTGAAACTTTTGATGACGATTTGGGTACGCTGTGTACGTTTACTGTGTTTTATCAAACCAATAACGCAGATATTACTATTTCTGCAACTGTACCAGGAGGCTGTGATCAGGAAATTAATGGAAGCTTTGGGATGTCTGACAATTTTATAGGCGATAATATTAGATTTGGAGCTACAGTAATTCGGTATGATGGTAGTGATCCAGATGTGTATTTTGGTCAATCAGGAACAGTTAGGTTAGTTAACACAGAAGCTGAAACTAGCTTTAGTTTTGAAGGTGTTTTGTATAATATGGTCGCTGAAATAGTTACAGAATCAATACAAGGATCTGCAGTTTGTCCATTATAATTCTAAACCTGTTTACTTTAAAATGAATATACCTAACGTTAGGTATATGAACCCACAACTTTCTAAGATAACTTTGTTAGAAACCTTAAACCCATTTAGTTATGAAACTTAAGCTTTTACTTTTAATTCCAATGCTCATCTTTCTTCAAGGAGGTGCTTGTAGTAGTGATGATGATGGTGGTTCAGATGACAATAACCCAACGAACTTTATAAGATTTCAAGGCATTACCAATGAAGGCAATGGAGGCTGTAATGTGCAAGCTGATGAAGGTCTTGATATTTCTTGTGTGTATTCACTATTCTACCAGTTAGACGGACTTTCCTATGCCATTGCTATTAGTCATGAAGGTGTTTGTAGATCAGCAACGTTTAATCTAACCGACAGCTTAGACCAACCTAGTGATGCTTTTTTTGTGTTACAAATCACTTCTGAAGGTGTTCCTGTCGAAACGTTTGTTGGTTTATCTGGATCTATAGATTTAGTAGATACAGGAGTAAGTTCAAGTGCTACTTTTGAAGGTACAATAGTAAGTTTAGATACTGGAGTGGCTGAAGATATTTCAGGGTTTGTAAAATGTCCTCTCTAACATTGTAAGCAATGTTTAAATTTAGATTCATACTACTACTTACAGTGCTGTTTTACTTAAACTGTGATGAAGCTGAAGAACTTTTTGAAGAAGAGTTTGATGTGGAAACGACTTTTATTACAGAGCTAGAAGTAAACGTGCCAAATGACGCCTCTCAAGATGCAGTTGATTTTCAATCGAATACTGGATTGTGGGATTTTCGAGAAGATCCTAATGTTGAAGAATACTTAGGAAGTCCAGATGAAATCACAAAAATTGAAATCACCTCTGTGCGTTACTTTTACAAAGATGTTGTTGGCAACGATGAGGCTCATGTTGCTGGAGAAATTGTGATTTCCATTGGTCAAGGAGGAGAATCGTTTGATACTGTTCAAACCAATTTAAGACAAGCCGATGACAACAACACACTATTTACCTTAGATGGTGATTTTACTAATGTGAATGCAGCACTAACACAATTAAATGTTCTCGGATTTTACTATGCTGGCTCAGTCTCTGATAACCCTGTAAGTTTTATCACAGATGTTTCAATTACAGCGAAAGTCACTATCAAGCCTGATATAGATAATCTTTAAATAGTATTATCTTACTGTGGCACGTTGTAGTCGGTCATTAATAGACTTGCCTAAATCAACATCAGGCAAGCGTTCTGCAATGATGATGTCTAAATGTTGTTTGTCTAATTGGTGTAAAGCATCATATAATTTTGAAGCCGCTTCCAGAAGACTTTTGCTTTGAGACAACACAATTTGAAATGTAATGCGTTCATCGTCTATACAATCTTGATAAGCTAAAACACCAATGCGTTTGCCTTCGTGATTGCTAATGTTTTCAGAAATGGAATCGACTAATATGGTTTTGGTTTGAGGCGCATAATGTCGATCAAGCATACCTGGCGCATCAGGAGCAATGTCTTTTTTGTTTTTTATTTCTACAGCACCAATAACCTCTTCAATGGCTTCTACTGAAGTTGATCCTAAACGATATAAAGTAGGCTCATCGTTTTCAAAACCAATGATTGTAGATTCAATACCGCGTTGACAAGCACCACCATCAAGAACCATTTTGATATGGTCTTTAAAATAACCTTCAACATGTTCAGCCGTTGTTGGACTTATGCTTCCGAAGGGATTAGCACTTGGCGCTGCTAATGGAAAATCTAATCGATTCAACAATTCTAAGGTCTTTGGATGATTTGGAACGCGAACAGCAACAGTATCTTTTCCCGCTGTAATCAACTTTGGTATATTGTTGTTTTTAGGAAGTACAAGTGTTAACGGTCCAGGCCAAAAAGCTTCTGCCAATAGTTTAGCTTTTTCAGGGACATATCTTACAATTTCGTCTAATTTATCTGCTGAAGTTATATGAACAATCAACGGATTGAAAAAAGGACGTTGCTTTGTTTTAAAAATAGCTTTAACCGCTTTTTCAGAAAAGATATTACCAGCCAAACCATAAACGGTTTCGGTAGGGATGGCTACCAACTCTTCGTTATTAAGAAGTTGTACCGCCTTAGATATGTCTGTTGAAACGATGCTCATTAATACCTTTTAAAGATGCAAAATTACTTCAAAAAAAAGAATCTGGTATATGAAGTTAGCCGAATTCTATACGCTAATTAACATTCTTTGAAACCAACCAATACATTTTCTAATTACCTTTGCCCTGTTATGCGAGAAGAATTAAAGCTTTCAGACTGGTTGCCTACCACAAACAGAGAGGTTAAAATTCGCGGATGGGAAGAACTCGATGTGATCCTGTTTAGCGGAGATGCCTATGTAGATCATCCAACCTTTGGTCCTGCAGTAATAGGACGTTTGCTAGAAAGTATGGGATTGCGCGTCGCTATTGTGCCGCAACCCAATGTGAATGACAATCTTCAGGATTTTGTAAAACTAGGTAAGCCACGATTATTTTTTGGCGTGACTGGTGGTTGCATGGATCCTATGATTAGCAATTATAACGCTAACAAAAAACGTCGCGATAAAGATGCCTACACACCAAATGGTGATATCGGATTTCGACCTGATTATGCATCTACAGTATACTCTAATATTCTAAAAGACAAATGGCCAGACACTCCAGTGTTGATTGGTGGTATTGAAGGGTCGCTACGTCGAGTAACACACTATGATTATTGGAGTGACCAACTCATGCCAACGATTTTAGAAAGCTCTAAAGCTGATATGCTGGTGTATGGCATGGGCGAACAACCCCTTCGTGAAATCGTTCGGTTATTAGAACGTGGCGTACCATTTAGTAGTATAAATACAGTAAATCAAACGGCTTTACTCATTGCTAACGAAGACGATATTCCAAAAAACAAAAACTGGGAAGATGTCGAAATCGCCTCACACGAAACCTGTTTAAAGGATAAAAAAGCTTATGCGTCTAATTTTAAAATCATAGAACAGGAGTCTAATAAGTTGGCTGCACGACGAATTTTTCAGCGTGTTGGTGGTAAGATGCTCATGATAAATCCGCCATATCCTACAATGACTGAAGCCGAAATTGACGCGTCTTTTGATTTGCCTTACACGCGATTACCACATCCTAAATACAATAAACGTGGTCCAATTCCTGCGTTTGAAATGATTAAATTCTCCATCAATATCCATCGTGGTTGTTTTGGTGGATGTAGCTTTTGTACCATTTCGGCACATCAGGGAAAATTTATTGCATCGCGTAGTCAGGAATCAATATTGAAAGAAGTCGATACCGTCGCAAATATGCCAGACTTTAAAGGCTACCTCTCCGATATTGGCGGACCAAGTGCCAATATGTATCAAATGAAAGGTAAGGTACAGGCTATTTGTGATAAATGCGTGGCGCCGAGTTGTATTTCGCCAGTGATATGCAGTAATCTAGACACCTCGCATAAACCGTTAACCGAGTTGTATAAAGCGGTTGATAGTCATCCTAAAGTAAAAAAATCCTTTATCGGCTCTGGAATCAGACATGATATGCTGGTACCAGAATTCAATAAAAATGCCGACGCTAAAGAGCTGGACGATTATACTGAAGAAGTGATGACCAAGCATGTGTCTGGCCGATTAAAAGTAGCACCAGAACATACGAGTGATCCTGTGTTGAAGTTAATGCGTAAGCCCTCGTTTTCATATTTCCATAAGTTTAAAGAACGTTTTGATAAGATCAATATCAAAAAAGGCTTGAATCTTCAGTTGATTCCGTATTTTATTTCCAATCATCCAGCTTGTGAAGCCGAAGACATGGCCAACCTAGCAGCCGAAACCAAAGATATGGGCTTTCAGTTGGAGCAGGTACAAGGCTTTACACCAACACCAATGACGGTTGCAACAGTAATTTATTATAGTGGTTACCATCCTTACACCTTGAAAAAAGTCAACACGCCAAAAACGCGAAAAGAAAAAGACGAGCAACACCGCTTTTTCTTTTGGTATAAAGATGAAAATAAGGCCTGGATTCGAAAGACCTTAAATAAACTGGGTCGTCAAGATTTATTGAACGTCTTGCTGCCTAAAAAAGAAGAGCAATGGCGCAAGAACAAACCAGGAAAACCCAAACATACCTTTAATGATGCGGTACCTTTTAATCAACGAAAAAATAAAGCTAAATTCCGGAGTAAAAAGAAGAAACGCTAACTCACAAGTATTTAAGATTTCTTAACAATAGCTGTTAAGTCTTGGTTAATCCATACTCATTTTTTGGTTTTGGTTGATATATCCATTAGTTTGAATGGACAATTATTAACCCGAAAAATCACAAATGATAATGGAAAATTTAGAAAAAAAGACCGTTGCAATTTTAGCAACCGATGGCTTTGAAGAAAGTGAATTAAGAGAACCTAAAAAAGCGTTAGAACAGGCAGGTGCAGATGTGCACATTGTATCTTTAAAAACTGGCGACATCAAAGGTTGGGATAACGGAAATTGGAGTAATGCTTACAAAGTAGACAAAACTCTAGACGAAGTATCGCAGAGTAGTTATAATGCTTTAATGTTGCCAGGAGGCGTCATTAATCCCGATATTTTAAGACGAAATGATAAGGCTGTAGATTTTGTAAAATCGTTTTTTGAAAATAAGAAACCTGTAGCAGCAATTTGTCATGCACCATGGTTGTTAGCTGAAGCAGATGTTTTAAAAGGACGAAAAGTGACATCGTACAATTCTATTAAAACCGATATTGAAAATGCAGGAGCACATTGGTTAGATGAAGAAGTTGTTGTAGACGAAGGTTTAGTAACAAGTCGTTCACCTGAAGATTTACCAGCATTTAATGCTAAGTTAGTAGAAGAAGTCTATGAAGGTAAGCACGAAATGCAAACTGCGTAATAGATGTAATATATAAAATGAAAAAGCAGGATTAAACCCTGCTTTTTTTATGTTTAATGCGCCTCCAACCAATTATCACCAATATCTAAATCGACATCAAGCGGCACGTCCAGTTTGTACGCGTTTTCCATTTCAGTTTTGATAAGGGTTTTCATGCTATCGAGTTCTGGGTTGTAAATATCAAATACCAGTTCATCATGTACCTGTAAGAGCATTTTCGATTTATAATGCCCTGCGTCTAACTTCTCATGGATTTTAATCATCGCAATTTTAATGATGTCAGCAGCACTACCCTGAATTGGTGCATTTACTGCGTTTCGTTCTGCTGCACCTCTTACCACTGCATTACGAGAGTTGATATCTTTTAAATAACGTCGACGCCCTAAAACGGTTTGTACATAACCATGATCTCTGGCAAAATCGACCTGATCCTGAATGTAATTACGCAACTTCGGATAGGTCGCATAATAGGTGTCAATCAATTCTTTAGACTCACTACGCGATAAGTTGGTTTGATTACTCAGTCCAAACGCAGAAACCCCATAAATGATGCCGAAATTCACCGTTTTAGCATTACTTCGTTGTTCTCGCGTCACTTCCGAAATAGGCACATTAAATACTTTAGACGCTGTTGAGGCATGAATATCTTCGCCATTCTTAAACGCTTCTATCATGGTTTCTTCCTGACTTAAAGCTGCAATGATGCGTAATTCGATTTGCGAGTAATCGGCAGCCAGTAAGGTGTAGTCTTCATTCCTCGGAATAAAGGCCTTACGAACTTGTCGTCCACGTTCTGTACGAATAGGAATGTTTTGCAAGTTCGGATTGTTACTACTTAATCGTCCCGTAGCCGCAACGGTTTGCATATAATCGGTATGTACGCGTCCAGTACTGACTTCGACTTGCTCTGGTAGTGCATCAACATAAGTGCTTTTTAATTTCGATAACCCTCTGAAATCTAGAATATTTTGAACAATCGCATGGTCTTTAGCTAAGTAGGACAAAATATCTTCACTGGTTTTGTACTGTCCTGTTTTGGTTTTTTTGGGTTTGTCCACCAGTTTTAGTTTTTCAAACAAAATAACACCTAACTGTTTTGGTGATGCTATGTTGAATTCTTCACCAGCAGCCTCATAGATTTGTTGTTCCAGATTCGTGATATCTGTATGTAATTGTTCCGAAAGTGAATTCAGAAAATCTTTATCCAGATTAATGCCTTCAAGCTCCATATTTGCCAGGACACGTAATAACGGAATTTCAATCTCATCAAATAGCTGTTGCGTGTTTGCTTCGCCTAATTCTTTCTCGAAATGTTCTTTTAACTGAAGCGTAATATCAGCATCTTCAACGGCATATTCGGTTTGTTTTTCTAAAGGAACCTCACGCATCGATAATTGGTTCTTTCCCTTTTTGCCAATTAAGGTCTCAATAGAAATTGGCGTATAATTCAAATAGGTTTCCGCCAGCACATCCATGTTATGTCGCATGTCTGGATTAATCAAATAGTGCGCCAGCATGGTATCGAATAACTTGCCTTTAACGGTAATATTATACTTTGCCAGAACTTTGATGTCGTACTTCAGATTCTGACCAATTTTTTCAATCTCTTCATTCTCAAAAAATGGTCGTAGCACTTCAATGAGATCTTGTGCCTCATGTCTATCTTCAGGAAAGGGCACATAAAATCCTTTTCCAGCTTCCCATGAAAACGCAATACCGACCAGTTCAGCAGTTAACGGATTTAAACCAGTAGTTTCTGTATCAAAACACACTGAAGTTTGGTTCAGTAAATTTTTTACAAACAATTTGGTCGCCATTCCTGACGCTACACTTTGATAAAAATGAGAGGTTATTTCTGCTGTTTTTCTCGTAAATTCTGAAACCGTTTCAGATGAAGTTGATTCGTCGCCTCCGAAAAGTGAAAATTGTCCAGCACCAGCCTCTTGCTTCGCTTTTGGTATTGGTTTTGAGGGAGACTTCTCGACTGCGCTCGAAGTGACATTAGAAACACCTTCTTCTTGAGGAGCGAAAGTTTTCAGGAAATTATCGGTTAGCCTTCGAAATTCAAGGTCTTGAAAAATCTGTTTTACCTTGTCAATATCTGGCTGGTCTAATTCAAAATCTTTAGCGTCAAAGGTCACAGGCACATCAAGCATTATCGTAGCTAATTGTTTTGAAAGCAGGCCTAACTCAGCATTTGCCTCCACCTTTTCCTTCATTTTTCCTTTCAACTGATCTGTATTGGCAAGCAGACCTTCCATGCTGCCAAATTGATTGATGAATTTTTTGGCGGTTTTCTCTCCAACACCAGGTAAGCCTGGAATATTATCTGAAGCATCACCCATCATCCCTAAAAAGTCAATGACTTGCATTGGATCTTCAACTTCAAATTTCTTTTGTACTTCAGGAATCCCCCAAGTTTCATAGCCACCTCCAAATACTGGTCGATACATGAATATATTCTCGGTTACTAATTGCGCAAAATCTTTATCTGGCGTGACCATATAGGTTTTATAGCCTTCTTTTTCAGCCTGACGCGATAAGGTACCAATGACATCATCGGCCTCATAACCTTCTTTTACCATGATTGGAATATGCATGGCTTTTAATATCTCATAGATATACGGAACAGCTGTTTTGATGCCTTCCGGAGTCTCATCACGATTGGCTTTATACTCTTGGTACATTTCAACACGATCAACACTTCCGCCTTTGTCAAAACAAACCGCTAAATGATCTGGACGTTCACGTTTTATAACATCTAATAAAGAGTTCATAAAACCCATAATGGCAGAGGTGTCTTCGCCTTTTGAGTTGATTCTTGGGTTTTTTATAAAGGCATAATAGCCACGGAAAATGAGTGCATACGCATCTACTAAAAAGAGTCGTTTTTGATCTGACATTTGAAATAATTTTGAAGTCTATAAATCTACGAAACTTAGTTCTTGAAATGAAAGATTGAACCTTTAAAAATTGATAAAAGAAAAGCCGCTCCCTACAAGCGACTTTTCAACCAAAATATATAATTGAAGACAATCCAATTATGTTATTAATATTTTACAATTGCTCAATTTCAAAGAAGGTACCTCGTCCATTTGCTAAAATCGTGGCGCCAATTGATGGATGCGAAAATGATACATCTAAGGTTTGGCCAGCAGTTAAGTTTAATATTGAAGTGACCTGTCGAACAACTTGACCGTTACCATGATGATTGAATTCTGAACGACGTTCTTGGGTGCCATTAACGCGAATTCTAATTGCAAAAATTCCCGTTCCAGTGGATGCGTCCATCGTGATTTGGGATGTAACTCTGTATAATCCATCTACAGGCACTACAAAACGATCTGCAGTAGTATTAAAATTGCTATTGACGTCAAAGTCGACAGTGTCAAAGTTCACTTTGGTCGTTCCAGCGCCTGTTTCGGTTTGTGAAGCGCTCATCGTAATTCGAGCCACTGATTTTACTGGATTCAAACTTGACAAGTCTACTGAAGTTGTTGAACCTGCTTCTGTAATTTCCAAATCAGTACCGTTTAGTACTGCTGCTGTGATAAGCTCATTACTCGCGTTTGCATCTCCATCTTGAATGTTTATAGTAGTGTTAGAACCATTGGTAATAGAAATTTCTACGGCTTCGTTTGGTGTCACAATTGAACTTCCAAGATCTTGGTCATCGGTATCTGTAAAGACTGTAGCAGGATCAACCCAAGAACTCAGTCCTTGATTATTTGTTGATAATACACGTCCAATTGCTTCTGAACCATTTTGTAATTTAAAATCTCCACTAACATGAAGTCGTGTATCCGGATTTGTAATTCCGATTCCAATGTCACCATTATCTTCAATTCGCATTTTTTCGGTTAAGTTCCCAGAAGAGTTTCCAGTTAGGAATAGCAGATGTCCAGCGAATTGCGTAGAACTATTTAATCTTGCTTCAATGCGAGCGATTCCGTCTCCTGTTGGAGTACCTGAATCAAAATGAATTCCAGCGACCGTTTGATTAGGTGTCGCTAATCCAACGAGCTCAATATAACTGGCATCAACTGAAGACGTGGTGTCGTTTGGTCCAATGGTTAAGGTCTGACTTGAAGTAGTGTGTGCGCCAATTGTTGAGGTTCCAATACCAACATTACCTTCCGTAAAAATATTATCTGTAATGGAGTCCGGAGAATTTGTAGTTCCCACTTCGTACCAATCGGCATCTTTAAGACCTGATAGATCTACTGTATCTGAAGCACCATTTTCAATACCAACTGTCAAAATATTACTCGCATCAAGGCTTAGATTTTGGATGTCTTGCTCATCTGTATCAGTAAATGTTGGTAAATCTTGAAAGGAAACTACTCCAAAACCATCTGTGGTCATTACTTGACCGTTAGTACCATCAGCAGTTGGAAAAGCGAAACCTGTCGTTGTAGGGTCGCCAACTTGTAATTCTCCATTTGCTCTTAAGATATCATTATCAAATTCACCATAGATCAAAGGAGTACTTGAGTCTGAATTTTCGATATAAAGTTTATTGCTGCCATTTTCATCGAAACCTGCATTGTAACCAAGAAAGATATTACCTACTTTGTTTTCAGCTATGGAACTAGTTAAGCTGGCACCTCCAGCTTGGTAACCAATATAAGTATTAAAAGAAGAAGTAACATCATTTCGTCCTGCTGAATACCCAATTGCAACATTACCATTACCAACAGTCTTGATTTGAAGTGTTGAAGACCCAATAGCAACGTCATTGGATTCAGTAGAGCAGACTGCTAAGGTATTCTGTCCTATTGCTACATTATCATTACCAGAAGTGTTAGCAAACATTGTATTGTGACCAATTGCAGTATTATTTTGTCCCGAAGTATTGGAACGTAAAGATTGAAAACCTATACCTACATTTTGATTATTTGTTTCATCATCATTTCCACCAGAGTCGATGCCTAAGTATATAGAAGAACCATTTTGAGTACCATCGTTATCGCTTTTTCCATCTGTAAGGTCATTAATTTGCTGTGCACCTACACCATCTTGTAAAACTGAAAGGTTAACAGTAGTAGTACTTCCAGCTTCTGTGATTTCTAGATCTGTTCCGCTAAGAACCGCAGAGGTGATCAACTCATTGCTTGCACTAGCATCAGCATCTTGAATGTTGATGGTTGTATTCGTTCCATTAGTGATAGAAATTTCAATTTCTTCATTAGCCGTAACAACTGAGCTTCCAAGATCTTGTTGATCAGTATCAGTGAAGGTTGGTAAGTCTTGGAAGGTTACATCACCTGCACCATTAGTCGTCATCACTTGTCCAGCTGTTCCATCTTCTAATGGCATGACATAGCGATTTACAGTTGGATAAAAGCCCAAGGAAGTTCTTCCAACGAAATATGCAGCATATCCTGTAGATTTGCGAACATCTGAATAATAACCATAATGATCACCACCTGCAGTACTGAGGATATTTACATAGTGTCCATATTTGCTTCCTGTTCCATTACCAGATATATCACTGAAACTTCCATAACTGCTACTTGCACTAAGAGAATTAAAAGCGCCATAGGCTAATGAACCATTAGCTTCGTTTGAGATTCCGTAAAAATTTGTGCCATTTAATAAATGTTGATTTCGAACACCATAAGTATTTGTTGAATTATGTCTGAATAAATTGAACATACCGTATGCCGAAGTAAGTGTATTCACAGTACTTGTTTCATTAATAAAACCATAGAATGCTGATGCTGCAGTTATACCATTTGTTAAGTTGTTTTCGACTCCAGTGATTATTCCAGCATTCACATTTGAGCTCAGATCATTTAAAACTCCTGTCAAGTTTGAGCTGGTACCTCCAGTGTTATTTACTATCGAAAGGTTTCTAAGAAGTGTTTTGTCATAGTTTGGAACATTATTTTGATTTTGAATACTTATACCTGCTGTTGAACTTGTGTTTACAACGGCCAGTCCACTAGCTTGATTTCCATTGATTACTTCAAGTTTGGCACCACCAGTTGCGCCATTTGTACCTCCAATTTTAACGGTTCCATCTGTGTAAAGATTGTCTGTAACCGCTGAAGCTTGATTACTTGTTGATTGGACCACCCAATCTGTATCTCCGGCGGAAATATTTTCGAATGTCACATTACCAGCACCATCTGTGGTCATGACTTGACCAATTGTACCATCTGTTGTTGGCATATTGTAGGCATCGTTAATATTCATGCGTCCACTTTTGTAAATGGTAAGTGCATTACTTCTGTCTGAATTTGAAGTTCCGTTTCCAACAACGAATAATTGATCTAAAGCGTTAAAACTATTTGAAGCAAAAGTAGAACCAGTATTACTGTATAAGCCTATTGCGGTTTCTCCATATGAACCTGCCGTGTTAGATAATCCGAATGCTGTAGAATAATTTCCTGATGCCACAGTATTTGTTCCAAATGCAACAGAAAGATTTCCAGAGGCAGTAGTGCCAGAACCGAATGCAGTTGATGTTGATCCTGAAGCTGTGGTCGTATCTCCGAAAGCAGTCGAAGTAGTCGCAGAAGCTATGGTGTCTTCTCCAAAAGCTGTAGAACGTGATCCCGAAGCTGTAGTGCCAGAACCAAATGCGGTAGAGGCATTGTTTGAAGCCACTGCGTCTTCACCAAATGCTGTGGAATAAAACCCTGAAGCAGTAGTATTATAGCCCAGCGCAATTGAATAATTACCAATATTGGCATTATCCCATTGATTTCCATTGATTGATCCAGCTCTGAAGGCAGATAATCTCGGACTGAAAAACATGCGAGTACCAGATCCGGAAAGTGAGACTGTGTTTCCGAGACTATAAATTCCTGTAACTTGAAATCCGTCTCGACCTGCAATTTCTACTGCGCCATCTAAGGCGTTGATAGTTCGTCCTGCTCCTGGACCGCCTTCATCATAGGCTTCATCCAAAGTATTTTGAGTATCTGTATCAGTAACTGTTGGTAAATCTTCAAAGGTCACATTTCCAGCACCATCTGTAGTCATGACTTGTCCGTTGGTTCCATCTGTGTTAGGGATATTATATGCGTCGTTAATGTTTATGTTTCCGTTTTTAAAGATGGTTAATGCGTTACTTCTGTTTGTATTTGATGTTCCGTTTCCTACTACAAAAAGACGATCATTAGCATCAAATGCTGTCGTTGAGTTTGCAGAGTAGTTTGAATCGTATAATCCGAATACAGTCTCGCCAAAAGATTCAGCATTTAAACTAAGACCGATAGCTTTTGAATGATCACCAGTGCTACTGTTAAATCTTCCGAAGGCCATTGTATAATCACCACTTGCAGTATTACTAGCACCTTGTGTAAAACCATGTAATCCTGAAGCCTGGTTACCATTTCCAAAACTTACAGCATAATCACCTGAGGTTCCCGAAACAAAGCCATAAACAAATGACCGATCTCCATTGGCATCATTATCCCATCCTCCTGCGAAAGCATATTCTCCATTTGCAGTAGTTTCTCTACCAAACGCTACAGAATAATCTCCAGCAACCCAAGTTTTTCGTCCGTGTGAAAATGTATAGTTACCAATTCTAGAATCAATCCACCAATCATCTTCGGCCATACCGCCACGATAAGCAGCTTTGTTCGGATTAAAAAACATGCGAACACCATCGCCAGTGATTTCATCATCAATGGTATTACCGCTGCCTAATGTTCCAGAAATTAAAATTCCATCTGTTCCGTTTATGCTAACTGCACCATTATCTGCTGTTATATTTTTTCCTGCTCCAGCACCACCTTCATCATAGGCTTGGTCTAAGGTGTTTTGCGTATCTCCGTCACCAACAACATCTTGAAACGTTACATTACCAGAACCATCAGTAGTCATGACTTGTCCAACTGTACCATCAGTATTTGGGAGTATATAACCTGTTGTGGTTGGATTATTTACTTGTAGTTCACCATTTATTCTGACTATGTTTGAATCAAATTCTCCATAAATTAATGGTGAGTTTGTGGCAGTGTTGTCTATGTATAATCTATTATCATTATTTTCATTTCTACCAGCTTCATTACCAATAAATACGCCTCCGCTTTTAGAATTTGCAGTAGCACCAAGACCTGCCGAATAACCAATGGCTACGTTACTATCTCCTGTGACATTGTAACTTAAAGCAAGTAAACCTACCGCAACATTGTTACTACCTGAGGTGTTATCTGTTCCTGCAGAAAGCCCAAAAAAACTGTTGTTAATTCCTGTTGTATTTTGATAACCTGTATTTCTTCCAAAGAAACTATTATTGTTTCCTGTGGTATTATTACTTCCTGCTAAAGCGCCATAAAAACTATTCCATCTCCCATTTGTATTGTTACTTCCTGAGAAAGATCCAAAGAAGCTGTTATCAAATCCAGTTGTATTTAATTCTCCAGAATTTAATCCAAAAAAACTGTTATTATTAGCAGTTGTGTTACTGCTTCCGGAGTTGGAACCAACAAACGTATTATTTATACCTGTTGTATTTGATAATCCACTATCAGATCCTAAAAAGCTATTGTTAGCTCCAGTTGTATTATTAAAACCAGAGTTATTTCCCACAAAAGTGTTGTCATTTAAACTTAAATCATCATTTTCACCTGCATTATTTCCAATAAAAATTGAACGGCCTGTGTTGTTTATTTCTAATTGTCCTTTTTCAGTTAATCTTAGTTTTTCAGTATTATTCGTTCTAAAAACTAATGATTCATTATCAGTGGTTCCAATAAAATTGGTGGCTGAATTAGTTCCAGAGTTACCAATAAGTGACCACCCAGTTTCATTATCTATCTTTATCCAAGTGTTTACACCATTATCCCAATAATAAAATCCTTTTACAGGTGTACCATTTCCTGTTACAAATACCATCATACCATTTTGGTCGGCCGTTGGATTTGTAGACGGAAAATTATCAATTCTTGGTATTAGTATACCGTCATTAGCGGTTGGGCTAGACACATTACTCGCAGTAATATCTAGAGTTGCATTTGGTGATGTTGTACCAACACCAACTTGAGCATGAGAATAAAGAGATAGCAAGAAAATGCATCCTAATAATTTAATTGTCTTCATAATATAATAGGGAGATTAAACCTTTAAAATCAAATGTTCACATCAACCTCAAAGGCATTTCTTACATCTTTTAAAATCGAATTGGCGTAATAAAGAAATCCGAGACCAAGTTCTATGCCTCCAACAATGATTGGATTCATATTTCCCAAAACTTGAATAGAAAGATGTCCTGCAAGAACGCTCGAATTAATAATCAAAAGCGAAGCAAGTAACGTTGAAATTTTCATAAGATGTTGGTTTGTGATTAATAGCATTACAAACCTATTTGTATCATGAAATTTTGGTCTTGATTATTTCTTCAAAAGCAAGGAGTATTTTGTCATTTACAAAGAAAATGATCTAGATTATTCTGTCAAAATAAATTTAAAATACTGGTAATTAATTAATTACGAAGCGAAGAAGGGCTTTGTTTAAATTCTTCTTTAAATGACTTACTAAACCAATTCGGATCATTAAATCCTGTGCTATAAGCAATTTCTGAAATGGTCATTTCTGTAGTATCAATGAGTTCTTTTCCTTTTTCAAGACGAACTTTTCGTATAAATACAGCTGTACTTGTATTGGTAATGGCTTTTAATTTTCGATATAATTGTGAATCACTCATTGCTAAATAATTAGCAAGTTCAGTCGCACCAAAATTAGAATTATCTAAATGTTGATGTATCGCATCAATAACTGAGTTTAAGAAGATGAGTTTTTTGTCTTGTGGTTTTGGCTGTTCTATTTTCTTTTCAACAACAGTATTGACTGAATATCGCTCTTGTAATTGTCTTCGTTTAGCGATCAACATTTGTATTCTCAACTGTAGTTCTTTCTTTTGGAATGGTTTATTCAAATAGGCGTCTACACCACTTGTGATTCCTTCAAGACGGTCTTCTTGCATTGCTTTAGACGTCAGCATGATAATTGGAATATGATTCGTATTTGAATCACCTTGTAGAGCTTTAGTCAATTCAAAACCATCCATTATTGGCATCATGACATCAGTAATGATGATATCTGGAATTGTAGTTGTCGCAAGATTAAAACCTTCTTTACCATCTTTTGCAAAGGTCACCTTATATTCAGGTTTTAAGCAAGATGCGATGTAGCGTGCCATATCAGAATTGTCTTCAACAATTAGTACCGAGTTTGCGTCATCATCAGAAATCACATCATCTATTTGAGGTACAACAGTACCTATGGTAATTTCTCGCTCTTCAGCTTCAATGGACTCTAATCTTGCATGATTTGAAATAGGAAGTTCAATCTCAAATGTGGTTCCTTTGTTTACTTCCGAATTCACATTTATACGTCCTTTAAATAGTTCAATTAATTCTTTAGTTAGTGCAAGTCCAACACCTGTGCCTTGGGTAATTTTATGTTCGGCATTTTCGACTTGATAGAAACGATCAAAAATAAAGGGCAATTCAGTTTCAGAAATCCCATAACCTTCATCTTTAATTTTTATGCATAGATTTTGATCATTTTTCTTTTCAAACAATACTCTAATTTGAGAGTCTTTCGGTGAGAATTTAATAGCGTTTGATAACAAATTCGTTAGGATTTGTCTTATTTTTTCCGGATCGAAATCCATCGTGATTTCATTAGGCCTCGCTACAAATTCTATGTTAACGCCTTTATCTTGCGCAACACTGGTAAAACTATTAGCAATGTTTGAGGCAAATACTACAATATCGTTTTGCACCAAATTGATATTAAGTTGTCCTTTTTCAAGTTTCGCTAGATCCAGCATTTGATTCACAAGATTCAGCAAATTATTACTGTTTTGTTCTATGGTATCTAAGGAAATTGTAACATCAGTTTTACCGTTAAATCGTTCTTTTAAGTTTCCTAAATAACCCAGAATTATGGTAAGCGGTGTTCTAAATTCGTGAGTGATATTTGTGATGAATCTCGATTTTAAATCATCTAATTCTTGTAATCTCATAGACTCTTGTCCAGCAATCTGTCGCTGTAAACTTATACTATAGAAGGCATAAACAATTCCAAGAAATGTTAAGAAATACAAGAGGTAAGCAAGATTACTTTTATACCATGGTGGAATTACCTTTATGTCTAAGGTTAACGGATTTCCAGTCCATGAGATGCCTCGTGAAACACCTTGTATTTCTAAGGTGTGTTCTCCAAAAGGAAGGTTTAAAAATTGAATTTGATTTTTATCATTCAAATTGGTCCAGGCATTATTGTTTGGGACTAATCTGTATTGATATTGAATATTTTTATTTGGTCTGTAATCTAAGGCTGCAAAAGAAATATCTAAAGGAAAGGCATCATACCTAACATCTAGCTTATTGGTTAATGAGTTTGTGTTCTGAATTTCTTTTTGCTTGCTTCGGAAGGCTGTAAATCTTAAATCGGATTCTTTGTCCAAAACATCCACAGTTTCTGGTATGAATTTATCAAGTCCTGATATTCCACCAAAGTACATTAATCCGTCATTATTCAGAAATGCGCATCCAATATTATATTCAGTACTTTGAATTCCGTCTTTTGGTGTGTAATTAGAGAATTGGACCTTTTTAGGATCAAATCGAAACAAACCACCATTGGTTGATAACCATAGATTATTATTTTTATCCTCTAGTATATTATAGATGAAGGTATTTGATAGTCCATCCCTTTTATTATAAAACGTAAATAAATCTGAATCTGGAAGGTATTTATTTAGACCTTTTCGAGAGGCAACCCAAACATTACCATCTTGACTAACGAAAACATTGAGTACACCATTAGTAGCTAATCCATCTGATTCGCCATAATTTTTAAAATTTTGACCACCATTAGAGTCTAAGGTTAATTTAGATAGTCCTTTCTGTGTGGTAATCCAGTAATTTTCAGATTGATCCTGACAAATATTAATGGCATGAGGCGATGGTAATTTATCTATTGATTCTTTATATGCAATTGGTTCGAAATTTAAAATATCTTCATTAAGATTGCCTGAAAATCTAAGAACACCTTCTTTATAAGTGACAAGCCAGATGTCATTATTATTGTCAACATATAAATGACGAACATCAGGATTTTTCATCACGTCTTTTTCAATGCTAATTTCTTTTACAGACTTATAATTTGGTGATTCATAATCTATGTCACTTTTTGAAAACACAAAGATGCCGTTTCTAGTTCCAACCCAAACGTTTCCTTTAGTATCATCAATAATAGAGCGTGCACGCATACCTTTTATGAACGCAAATTCAGAGGTGCTTTTATTTTCAATAATAAGTCCGTCTCTCGCTCCAATCCACAAGTTTTTTTCGCTTTCCACAATTCCGAAAACAGAGGGATTTTCAAGATCATATTTGTCTGTTAAAGATTCGAATACTACAGTATTCTTAATTTCAGTTTGGTCTAGAGTGATATGACCTATAGAAAGAATATTATTATGAATATCAAGATCAACAATTAAATTAGTACTTATGGAGTATGGATTGTATTTATCAGTCGCTTCGTAATGCTCAATTACATTAATTTCTGATTTAGATTTATTGAATTGTCCTTCAATTAAACCAGCAGTGCTTGCAATGAAAATATTGTCAGTATTACCAACGATATCTTTAACAACATAATTACCATAGTCTGTTTCTTTGTTTCTGATTTTAACTTTATGAAAGTTGTTTTCTTTGAGTTTAAATATACCTTTATTCGTTCCTAAATAGAGTTCGTCTTCTATGACATTCAAAACATAGACTTTTGCATTTTCTGTACTTAAGACCCTTAATTCAATTGATTCAGATTTGTTTAATTCATTCTTCGGAAACCAAAATAATTCACCAGTTTCGGTGCCAATATAAATTTTGTTGCCAAACTCTTTAATGGATCTAATTCTGATTGGCTTGGCGTTTGTAAATTCTAATAAATTAAATTCATTTTTAGCATTTATATATCCTATTCCAGAATTGTAATAGCCTACAAGAATTCCATCTGTTGTAGCTGTTAAAGCACTGCAATTACTGTCTTGAAGGCCAATACTTTTTATCGACTTTTTTAAAAAATCATAAGCTAACAATCCCTTTTGTCCAGTACCACAATACACGATGTTGTTATTAACTAGTAGACTTCCAACACGCCATCCAGATAAGTCCAAATTAGTTTTGTCATCAACTGGAGGTGTGTAAAAATCTGTTCCGTCAAAACGATAGACGCCATCGCTGGTTCCAAACCACAAAAAACCATATTGGTCATGATCAATACAATTTACCGTTTCCTGAGGCAAACCTTCAGGAAGACCATAATGTTCAAACACACGTTGCTGACCATGGAGGTTGACAAGGCATAAGACCAAAAAACATGAAAATAGAATTACTGCATTTTTCATGAAAAAGTGATACACAAAAGCTAGACTTATTAGTTGTTAATGACTAAAATTGTCTTGTCGTTTAAAGTAATCGTTTCGCAGTAGGGAATTGATTAGTGCCAAGAGCGTCGATTACCGAAATATTATATATCTTGGAAATCCGAAAATACAAATTCTTTTATTTATAGGAAAACACTTATTAAAATTTAGAATTTGAGTTTGTTTTCTCACAAAAATCTATTTAATGAAACATTTTTCAATTGCAATTCATGGAGGAGCCGGAACCTTAGTTAAAGGGATGATGACTTCTGAATTAGAAACAAAGTATAAAGCAGCTCTAAAGATGGCTTTAGATAATGGGTATTCTGTTTTGTCTCAAGGCGGAACTGCTGTAGATGCTGTTGAAATTGCAGTACAAATTTTAGAAAACTCACCTTTGTTTAATGCAGGAAAAGGTTCTGTTTTTACTGCAACCGAATCGCATGAAATGGATGCTAGTATTATGGATGGAAAGACCTTAAATGCTGGTGCTGTGAGTTTAATTTCTGGAATAAAGAATCCAGTGAGTTTAGCTCGTGACGTCATGGAAAAAAGTGAACATGTGTTTTTAGCTGGAGAAGGTGCAATGCAATTTGCAAAGCAATTACATTACACCTTAGAGGACGCGTCTTATTTTTATGACGAGTTTAGGCATCAACAATGGTTAGAAATTAAAGATTCTGATAATTTTCAATTAGATCATTCGGTCAAAAAAGACTCTAAATTTGGTACTGTTGGTGCTGTAGCTTGTGATCAAGATGGTAACATTGCTGCAGCAACATCAACTGGAGGAATGACGAATAAAAAATGGGGCCGCGTTGGTGATAGTCCAATGATTGGTGCTGGTAACTATGCCAATAACAAAACCTGTGCTGTGTCCTGTACAGGAAGTGGAGAGTTTTTTATTAGAGCTGTTGTGGCTTATGATGTGGCTTGTTTGATGGAGCATAAAGACTTATCATTACAAGAGGCGGCAAACGAAGTTGTTCATAAAAGGCTATTGAACATTAAAGGTGATGGAGGGCTGATTGCTGTAGACACTCAAGGAAATATTGCAATGCCATTCAATACCGAAGGGATGTATCGCGCCTGTAAAACTTCAGAAGGTAAAGAAGAAGTATCTATTTATAAATAATTACGTTCTTTTCGGAAAGAAATAAAAGACCAAACTCCACAAAAATAGCATGCTTAAAATAAAGAAGACCGTTCTGTGGTTATAGAACACAATATACAATCCCATATCTATACCCAAAATTAACATAAACATATTAGGAGTATACAAGAAAAGGCTTCTAAGTGCATTGTGATTGTTTAGCGTCTTATCATCTTTTTTTAATGTTAACCAATAATCACTTTCAGAAGTTAAAGGAGACCAAACCTGTTTACGATCTCTATCTAATAGATTAAAAAAATGCTTAATACGCTTTATGTTCGATTTATATTGAATCTGTAATTGTCCCTTTGGCATGCTTATAAATGCTAATAATACAATGGCTAACGATTCAATAAAGTGACCAAATCTAAACGATGTTAATGTATATAAACTTAAATGAAACACTATGATGAACCAAAGCGTTAAAGACCTCGTTCTTTTGAAAAGGATTAGAATAGCGATGGCAAATTCTGTAAACATAGCGATCCAAGATAAGATCTTAGCGAAAAGCATTTCAGGTAATATGTCGGCTAAAAAAAGATATACAGGATTTTCTCTAGCAGTTCCTAACCACGTATCCATAAAGGCGCCAGACCACCAATCTAGTTGTAAAAATTTATTTAAAGAGGCTCCAAAATAAACAATACTTAATTGATAGATTAATAAATAAGGAGGCTGCTTGTTGTTAGTTAATCCAGCCAAAAACAAAGCGCATGCACAGATAAACAAATGGTTAAAGAATAAGGGTTTTGAAGATAAAATACTCAAAATCACTACTAGACCAGTTATGATACTTGCGGTTCTAACTTTTATATTGAACAGTAGCGCAAAGGCACTGCAGGCATAAAGTGCTCTTAAGGTATATTTAAAAAAATTAGGATGATTATGAAACCAATCTAAAGCTTGAACAAAAGGGATATGAGGATCAGAAATTTTGAAAAACATATGATGTGCGGTCATCAAAATAACCAAGAGTTTGCACATCAATAGGACATTGGGATGAAGTTTTGTGCCTTCAAACTGAAACAATCGCAATATGAAATTCCAAATGCTCATCATGGCTCAAACCTCCATTCTTGTTCGTGATGTCCATTTTTAGAATAACGCATCATTACTTGCGCATTGTCGTTGATTCCGTAACTACGTTCGTATTGAGAAATTAGAGATATGATATTGTGAATGGAACGCTGTTCCCAACCACGCATTTTGTACTTGTAACGATCTTCTGTAGCTTCAGGACTCAAGGTGTCGCCATCTATCACAACAGTAACCTCAAATTTAGTGTGCTCGTCGTAAGGTCCCCAACAAAAAAAACGTTCAGGAATAAAACGTGCATAAGCAATAGCACCTAATTGCAGCACTAGAAATACTGCTCCTATGAAACCCCTAACTTTCATAAGGATAAATGTATTTTAAAATAAAAAAACTATAAAAAATATTAGATGAAAGGCGCTTCTATAGGAAGAACCTCCACTTTTTTCTTTTTAATGTTAAAACGATCGCCATTAGACAAGATATGCGTTTTAAGATTGGTCAGCGACATTGGTGTGCCTTCTTGTAAAATTTTGTGATTGTTGTGTTTGATTTTTCGACCATCAAAGACAATTACCATTCCCGAGCCAATGACTTCAAAACAATTGTTTTTGATAATTAACCCAGTGTCTTCGGCTAAGCCTAATCCGATGCGTTTTGGAAATTTAGCAACAGCTTCAGTAACACGTCCAAATCGACCACGTCTAATAAAATGAGTATCAATAATTAGTTCTGGAATAAGTCCTAAGCCTTTATACATATTCACGGCACCTTTAATAAACGACTCAGTGGCACTTCCTCCAGCAATCATTTCTTTAGCCATAGCCATAGCTCCAGCACTTGTACCTGCAATCACAAATCCTTCTTGATTTTGGTAACGCTCTATGAGAATTTGATGAATTGTTGTGCCTCCAATTTTATCTGCGATTTTAGATTGATCGCCACCAGAGAACATAACACAATTAGCCTCTTTAACAAGTTGAATTGAGTGCTCTAATTCAGAATCTTCTTTAGAACGAATGTCCAAAACTTCAACATTTTTGCAACCCAAAGTATTGAAAGCTGTTATGTAATTTTCACCAACTTCTTCAGGAATACTCGATGCTGTAGGAATTACAACAATTTTAGAATCTGTACCACCTGCTTCCTTAACCACATGGTATAAAATACCTTCGTCAATAAATTCTAGGGTGTAAATTTCATCAGCTTCAATGCCTTTATCTTCATTTCCTCCAATAGGAATAAGAGTGCCTTTTATCTTCTGCATACCATCAATTCTTCGGTTAGAATATTCAGCAAAAATAAACTAATTTTTCTATTGAAAAATGTTATATTTATAATCTTTCACATTAACTAACTGAAAATTATACACGTATGGAAATTCGTTCGATAAATGCCATGAGAGGGCCAAATTATTGGTCTGTAAGACGACATAAATTAATAGTAATGGTCTTGGATCTAGAAGAGATGGAAGATTATCCATCAAACAAAATCGACGGATTTTATGATCGTTTAAAAGCGATGTTTCCAACGATGTATGAGCATCGTTGTTCTGTTGGTGAACCTGGAGGGTTTTTTCAACGTGTTGAAGAAGGCACTTGGATGGGTCACATTATAGAGCATATTGCGCTTGAAATACAAACTTTGGCAGGGATGGATGTTGGCTTCGGAAGAACCCGAGGTTATGGAGAAGAAGGCGTTTATAATGTTGTTTTTGCCTATATGGAAGAATCTGTTGGACGTTATGCTGCAAAAGCTTCTGTTAGAATTTGTGAAGCTTTAATCAAAGGTGAAGATTACGATTTAACTGATGACCTTCAGGAAATGCGAGAACTTAGAGAAGCAGATCGTTTAGGTCCGAGCACAGGTTCTATTGTTGCTGAAGCTGAAGCGCGTGGTATTCCCTGGATACGTTTAAATAAATACTCGCTTTGTCAGTTAGGTTATGGAGCTAATCAAAAGCGAATTCAAGCTACTGTAACTAGTGAAACGAGTAGTATTGGCGTTGAGTTAGCTTGTGATAAAGAAGATACTAAATACCTTTTAGAACAAGCTGAAGTAGAAGTGCCTAAAGGTGACATTATTCGACGTGAACGCAGTTTAGAAGATGCTTGTGATTATGTTGGTTTTCCATTAGTAATTAAACCTATTGATGGCAATCATGGTCGTGGTATTACTGTGAATATTCAAAGTTATGAGGAAGCTCTAGAAGCATTCAGACATGCTAAAAACAGTTCTAAAAGCGGAGCAATAATTGTAGAGAAATACATAAAAGGTGATGATTATAGACTCCTTGTCATTAACAATAAACTTGTAGCTGGAGCTATACGAACACCTGCACATGTGATTGGTGATGGTAAATCAACAGTTCAGGAACTGATAGATGAGGTCAATAAAGATCCGCGACGAGGTTATGGTCATGAAAAAGTACTTACACAGATTACAGTTAATGAACTCACACAAACCATTATTAAAGATGCTGGTTATACTTTAGACTCCGTAATTCCAGATGGTGAACGACTTATATTAAAAGATACAGCCAACCTAAGTACTGGAGGAACCGCAGAAGACATTACTGATATCATTCATCCAGCTAACGTAAGTATGGCTGAGCGTATCTCTAAAATCATTGATCTTGATATTTGTGGCATTGATATTATGACGACAGATATCACAAAACCGCTGAGCGAAACAGGTGGCGCAGTACTTGAGGTTAATGCTGGTCCTGGTTTTAGAATGCATCTTGCACCAACAACAGGTTTACCAAGAAATGTTGCTGCTCCTGTAATTGATAAGTTATTTCCGATAAAAGGTGATACAGGTCGTATTCCAATTGTTGCTATTACAGGAACGAATGGAAAAACAACCACCTCTCGTTTAATTGCGCATATTGTAAAAATGAAAGGCTATCGCGTTGGTTACACAACAAGTGATGGTGTTTACATTCAGAATAGATTATTAATGACGGGTGATTGTACTGGACCTTCAAGCGCTGAGTTTGTTTTAAAAGATCCAACAGTAAATTTTGCTGTTTTAGAATGCGCAAGAGGTGGATTACTAAGAGCTGGTCTTGGATTTAAAAAATGTGATGTTGGTGTGGTAACTAATGTCGCCGCAGACCATCTTGGTCTTAAAGGGATTCACACTGTTGAACAACTTGCGAAAGTAAAAGGCGTAATTCCTGAAACTGTATTACCTGATGGTTATGCTGTTTTAAATGCAGATGATGATCTCGTGTACGATATGCGACGAAGTGTAGATTGTAATGTGGCTTTATTCTCTATGGATGAGAATAACCCTAGAATTAAAGCTTTACAGCGACTCAATGGTATAACAGCAGTATATGAAAATGGCTATGTTACGATTTGTAGAGGCGAATGGAAGATGCGTATCATGAAAGCAGAGAGCATTCCTTTAACTTATGGAGGTAAAGCGTCATTTATGATCCAAAATGTCTTAGCTGCTATTTTAGCAGTTCATGTACAAGGCATTAGTATTGAAGACATGAAAGCAGGATTAGAAACCTTTATTCCTTCTGCATCGCAAACACCAGGACGTTTAAACCTGTTTAAGTTTAATGAGTTTACCATTCTTTTAGATTATGCACATAATCCAGCAGGAATGAGAGCGCTTCAAAAATTTACAGATGCATTAGAAGCAACCGTTAAAGTTGGAATTATTGCTGGTATTGGAGATAGACGTGTTGAAGATAACAATGAAATGGGAGCTATAGCTGCTGAAATGTTTGACGAAATTATTATTCGCCAGGATAAGCGCTTACGCGGAAAAACCGAAGAAGAATTAATCAAAATGTTAGATGATGGGATTAAGCAAAAAGATCCTAATAAGAAAACAACGATTATACCTTCTGAAAAGGAAGCCATTACTTACGCGGTAAAAAATGCCGTTAAAGGTTCATTGATTATTTTATGTAGCGATGTCATTCCCGATGCATTAGAACTGGTCAAGCAGTTTAAAGAACAGGAAGCACGTGGTGAATTAAATCTTGCCTAAAGGACAATAAAAAACCCGAAACTAAATGTTTCGGGTTTTTTATTTATATGATTTCAGATTAACAAACAGCAACTTCTTTTACTTTGATATGTAAGCTTTTTCTAAAAGCTTTAATACTAATAATCTCGTTGCTCTTCTTTCTGTTAATTTTAATTACTTGTGCTTTGATTGAAGAAACTGATTGCGTTTCTTTAAGGTTTTGAGTTTCGCTTTTCTTTTCAATTACAGTTTCAATAGTGTCATTGTTATTTGCTTCAGTATTAGTCTCTTGTGCAAAAGATAAAACTGGTAATAAAACTAAAACTAATATTGCTAAAACTTTTTTCATAATTGTTTGGGGCTTTGTTTTAAACTCAGTTCAAAGAAACATTAGAAATGAAGCTTAGGAGGAAATTTTTGGATAAACTGATGCTTTTTTGGCTAAGATGAATGCCTTTGCAAAAAACATCGATGAAATACACAAAAACGGCTTGTATCCCAGTAAATACGTTGTTGGATAAACTGTTATTTTTTATAGATAAGAGGTTTTTGAGGCTGCATTTCAACGATGAAATATGCGTTTAAATTTTGAATCCCTTTGTTTGTAGGCGTTTCAGGCTGTTTTTGAAATAAATTGCCGTTCATCGATAGTTATAATCCTCTTATAGAGATTCTCGAAAGCATAAATATTGTATCTTTCATTTCTTTCAGATTTATAGCATGAATTATTCTAAAAATACCTATGCAGCACTTTTTAATTCGCAAAAAGAACATCAATACAAAGTTGGACATTCAACATATAAGGAGCGTATAAAAAAATTAAAAGCCCTTCAGTATGCATTAGAAAACACCTATAGAGACGAAATTAGGGAAGCTCTCTACAAAGATTTTAAGAAACCTCAGATAGAGGTTGATCTTACTGAAATTTATATAGTGGTTAAAGAGATCAAGTATATTATTTCTAATTTAAAAGCGTGGTTAAAAAAACAACGGGTTGACACACCTTTAAGTTTATTAGGAACATCATCGTATATCACTTACGAACCAAAAGGTGTGTGTTTGATCATGTCTCCATGGAATTATCCAATTAATCTCACATTCGGACCATTAGTATCTGCTATAGCAGGAGGAAATACAGCTATTTTAAAACCTTCTGAAATGACACCACACAGTTCGGCGGTTATGGCTAAAATGGTGAGTGCATTATTTTCTGAAAATGAAGTCGCTTTAGTTGAAGGCGAAGTAGAAGTCGCTCAGGAATTATTGAAGCTTCCTTTTAACCACATTTTTTTTACGGGATCTCCAAATGTTGGAAAAATTGTCATGCAAGCTGCAGCTAAGCATTTAACTTCTGTGACGCTTGAGCTTGGAGGCAAATCACCAACGCTTATTCATACATCAGCAGATTTGAAGTCTGCTGTAAAGAATATCGTTTGGGGAAAATTCTTAAACAACGGACAAACTTGTATTGCTCCAGATTATGTATTGCTTCATGAATCCTTAAAAACGGAATTTGTTACACTTTTTAAAGATCAAGTGCATGCGTATTATTCAGAGGATGTGCAAAATTCTGAATCTTATAGTAGAATTGTCAATAACAAACACTTCAATAGGTTATTGTCAGTAATTGATGAGGCTAAAGAAAAGAACGCTCAAATAGATTTAGGAGGTCATTCTGAAGCTAGTTCAAAATACATATCGCCTACACTTGTTTCAAATTTGTCTGAAGATTCAAAAGCTTTGAATGATGAAATTTTCGGACCAATACTCCCAATAAAAACATATCAAACTATTGACGAAGCTATTCAATATATCAATGCTAAAGAAAAGCCTTTAGCCTTATATATTTATGCAAAAGATCGTAAGGTCATTAAACACATTATAAAAAGCACCAGAGCAGGAGGGACTTGCATTAATTCAAATGCATTGCAGTATTCTAACCATCATTTGCCATTTGGAGGTTCTAACAATAGTGGTATAGGAAAATCGCATGGCTTTTTTGGTTTCCAAGAGTTCACAAATGCACGTTCTGTATTAAAGCGTCATACGTATACGTTGCCATATTTGTTATTTCCGCCATATACCAATCTGAAGGAAAAGATTGCCAAGATCACCATAAAATGGTTTTAATTTTCATTTGATGGAAATGGGTTCAATAAAAAAAAGTCGCTCCCTACAAACGACTTTTTCACTCAAAATATAATTGAATTAATAGATACCCTTCAATTATGTTTTATTAATAGATATAGGGACTTGTGTAAACAAATCATATGTGTTTTTTCATTACTAATATTTTATACAATAAATAACCGTAATATTTACTGGTCTATTTTCAGAATTACCTGTAGATGAAGAAGAAAATGATGAGATATCAATGTTATGAACATGTGTCCCTGCCGTGTTGGTGTTTAATGACGGAATAGTTACTGAATGAGAATGATTACCAGTATAATTAGTGCTTACAGAAGGAATGTTAATCGAATGTACGTGGTTACCATCGAATTGAGTTTGGATAGAGTCTGGTCCAGAATTATCTGCAATAAATCTAGTAGATCCAAAAGAGGTGGATACAGTTCTACGTTCCCCTCTAATAGTATGTCTATGGTTCGGTGCATTATTTGTAGTGACACTTTGGCTATATGTAGAGTGATTGTGATTACCGCTATTGTTTGTACTAATTAATTCAGTATTTGTAACATGATCATGATTACCTGCTGATGCTGAGTTTGTCGCAGGAGGATCTATTTCATGAAGGTGACTTCCCATGTCATCACTTTGTAAAGTTCCTACAGCATCTCCAATCGTTCCGTCTCCACGATCGGTTCTTGAGGCTGCATCTGGATCGATACCAGCACCATCATCAAATCCTCTTAAGAATTTACCTCTATAATCTGGTAGATTAAATGTGGTTGAACCATTCCCATTTCCGTAGGTAACACCTATCAATGCAAATAAATCAGCATAAGTAGCTCGGCTAACAGCGCTTCCATCGCAGACTAAATATCCAGCTGGTGCCGTAGCAATAGGGAATGAAAAAATAGCTCCAGTTGGTACTGGGTCTCTACTTTCTTTTAGCATGCGATCCCATGAGGTACCATCATAAAAGTAAAACCCTGAGACATCATTGGTTTGATACACCATTAAACCTGTTGCAGGAGCAGTAATGGCTAATCGTTGTGCAATCGTCATTCTTGGAATGAGCAAGCCTTTATTGGTTGAGGTGATATCTAAAACACTTGAGTTGTCTGGATTGGTTGTTCCAATAGAAACATCGGCATTCAAGCGTAAGATATCATTGTCAAATTCGCCATAAATTAATGGGTTACTGGTATTAGAATTACTGACGTAGAGTTTGTTAGACCCAGTTTCATTGTAACCTGCTTGATAACCTAAAAACACATTACTAGCACCTGTAGTTAAATGACCAGCACCTGTACCTACAAAAGTGTTTCTAATTCCAGATGAATTCGTAAATCCCGTTTCATATCCAATGCCTACATTTGAATTTGCGGAGGTATTATACAATGCTCTATAACCGAGAGCAACATTGTATAAACCTGTCGTATTTTCACGAAGTGCTGTACCACCAAGAGCCACATTATTGTTTCCAGTAGTATTTCTGAAGAGTGTTTGAGTACCAACAGCAACATTCCCTGATCCAGAAGAACTTACTGCCATGGCATCATCACCGATAGCTACATTAGCTGTTCCTCCGGTACTCACTAGCATCGCACCACTTCCTATGGCGATATTTCGAGCACCTGTGACATTATCACGTAAGGCTCTATAACCAATTGCGGTATTTTGGTTTCCGCTTAAATCATCACTTCTACCAGCAAATTCCCCAACAAAAACAGAACTTCCGCTGTTTAAAAACTCTAAGGCATTATTTCTGAAGCTTAAGCGTTCTGTACCACTAATATCTAATCGTAATGGTGTATTGGCGTCGTCTATATGCAATCTTGCTTGAGGCGTATCTTCACCAATACCTACATTGCCTTGTGTAAATATGTTATCGTTAATATTATCTGGTGCAGTTGATGCACCTTCTTCATACCAATCAGCATCATGGTTTAATAGAGTTGATAAATCAACTGTTTGCGCAGCTACACCGTCATCCTCAATTTCTAAGGTCAATATGTTGGTTGTATTATCAAAGTTAAAAGTATCAATAGTTTGGTTATCAGAAGTACTCACAAGAGTAGCTGGATCAGTCCATGAAGCATTCCCACTGGCATCAGAACTTAAAACATAACCAGCTGCTTCATTACCATCTTCAAACTGCATGGATCCTATAATATCTAATGTTGCTGAAGGTGAAGTGTTGTTTATCCCTAAGTATTTTTGGTGTGTAATTCGCATGGCTTCTTGCATTGGTTCAGTGTTAACTGGGCCTTGATGGATATAAAATGCGAGACCAACATTATCTTCGTCGATACCAGTTTGCATGGAGGCTATAGCTGCACGTCTTGAAATATCTCTTGCTGGATGTGCTCCTCCAAAAGAAATGGATCCACCTACGGCGTCAAGTCCAGTTGATCCACTTCCCCTGATAAAAATACCATCTTGACCAGTATTTCCAATATTGGTATCGAAAGGAGTACGTAAACCAATATGTAGTGGGTTGCCCGGTGCATTTGTACCAATACCTATTCTACTGTTAGTTCCATCAACAAAGAGCATATTTTGATTGGTGTCGCTTTCAACTCTAAAGTCAATAGTTCTTCCATCTTCATTAATCGTGATTTCTTGATCATCATTTTGTATATCGATATAGCTCCAATTTCCAGCTTCCAGTTGAATTCTGTCTGGGGTAAAATCCAGAAATGTATCATTGTCTCCATCATGAATAATACTCGAAGCAGCAACAATATTACCCTCTACTCGCAATCCGCCAGTTCCCTGAATATCTACTGCGCCATTATCAGCTATTATGGTTCGCCCTGAACCAGTTCCACCTTCATCATAAGCTTGGTCTAGAGTGTTTTTTGATCCAGCAGAAAGGAAAACCCAGTCTACAATGGATTGATCCCAATAGTAAAAGCCTTTACCTGATCGCGTTGTTCCTGTATAGAACAATAACATGCCATCTTGAGTAGCTGTCGGGTTGGTTATTGGAAAATTATCAACTCTTGGGATTAGTATACCATCCGAATTTGATGGCGTAGTTGTATTGCTGGCTTCAATATCCAAAGTGGATTGAGGGCTGGTTGTTCCCACACCAACTTGGGCAAACCCAATAAAATTTCCGAATAAAAAAAGTAAACTGAAGATTATTGATCTTGTATTCATGATCGTATATTTTGAGCATCGATAGTCATCCAAAAGTTTATGCTAGGTAGGGATTTGAATGAATATCGTAACAATTAATAGCTAAGTAAAGCTATCTAAAAATCAGAGGTTTGTGATTTTATTTTTAGTGAATGCTGTGGTTTTTTTAGTCAATACAATTAAGCAGTTTTTATATGCTTTTAAGCT
Organism: Bacteroidia bacterium; assembly: GCA_030430385.1. Classification (GTDB taxonomy): domain Bacteria; phylum Bacteroidota; class Bacteroidia; order Flavobacteriales; family Flavobacteriaceae; genus Psychroserpens. Next base: position 85,727 of record JAUIFO010000003.1, on the reverse strand, counting down.
TGCTAATGACTAAACTTTTTTGGGAAGCACTTACTGGAATATTATCGGAAATAAGAGCGATGCTGTTTTTTTCAACACTTTTTACGTGTTTTAAATTAACAATGAACGATCGATGACATTTTATAAAATATTTGCCTTGTAATTGTTCAGACATATATTTCAAGGTATGTGGCACCAGATAGGAATCTGTTAATGTAATGACATAGCAATAGTTGTCAAATGCTTTAAGATATTGAATCGTTTCTTGGTTGACTCGTATTAATTTTCCTTCATGTTTTACATTAAGAAAGTGATAGTCGGCTTCAGTATAATTATGCCATGCCAATTCGATATTCGTTCTTAACCCTGTTTCAGTGAAAGGTTTTACTACATAGCCTAATGGGTTAGTTTCTTTGACTCTGGTAATTGTATCGGGATCGGTTTGAGATGATAAAAATAGATAAGGTTGTTTCGTTTTATCAAGTTCTAGAGCCAAATCGACACCATCTTTTGTTCCAGCTATCTGAATATCAATTAGAACGAGGTCTGGAGTAAGCAATTCAATTTCTTTTAAAGCAATGCCTGCTTCATCTGAATCTCCTAATATGCGGTGTCCATACTTTCTTAAAGAGGTTTCGATTGTAGAAACGATTAGTGGCTCATCTTCGACGATATAGATATTAAGTGACTTCAATTTGCAAGTAATTTGAGTTCAAATTACTTAAAAACTCAAGAATATTGTCGATTATTTAGTGAAGAACTTCTTTTATTTAGTGAATACAATTATGATAATACTTTAAATTTCCTAATACTAAGCAATGCTTGGGTGCCTATATTTAGTTGCGATTCGTATTCTAAGGTAGCTTTTAATGTTTTTGATAAGGCTTTCATGAGTGATATACCAAAGGAGGTCTGTTTAATTTCTCCATCGAATCCCTTACCATTATCGCTTACATCCAAAATTAGATGATCTTCTTTCTTGGAGAACTTAATATTAATTTTTGGAGCTATCGAACTTTCATCGAAAGCGTGTTTCATGGTATTAATTATAAGTTCATTTAATATAAGTCCTAACGGTGTTATGGTTTCAATATCTAAAATTAAGGGCTCAATATCTGATTGGAAATTAATGGATTTTGAATCAATTTGATGGCTTTCAGAGATATCCTTTACAAGATCATTAATGTATTCTTTTGCATTAATTCCAACCAGTTCATCCTTATTATATAATTTTTGATGAACTAAAACCATCGATCTGACTCTATTCTCAGCTTCTTTTATAGCTAATTTTGCTTCTTTATCTTCTACGTTCTCTGATTGTAAGTATAACAATGAAGACACAATTTGAAAACTATTTTTGACGCGATGATGTACTTCCCTTAACAATATATTTTTTTCATCAACAGTTTTTTCCAATAATGATTTTTGTTTAGCTAAAACTAAATTTCGTTGTTTGTTTTTATAACCAAAATAGCCTAGAAGACCTGCAATGCAAAGTCCAGCTAGTGCCAAAATAAAGTAGAGACGGTTTTGCTGTTCTTTTTTTTCAGCTTCAACTTTGAGAAGCTTCAATTCGGCATCTTTTTTTTCAGCTTCATATTTTTGAAGCGCTTCGGATAAGTTTTTATCTTTCTCACTTGAGAATATTGAATCTTTTAGTTTTTGATATTGGTTGGCTATTTCCAATCCCTTTTTATAAGCGCCATTAAATTCATAGGCTTTTATTAAATCTGGCATTGTGACCATGGCTTCATCAAAAAAACCAGAAGCATTCATTTTTTGATAAGCTTTTTGAAGTTTATGTAATCCTTCGGAATAGTTTCCTTCTTCTAAAGCTACGTTGCCCAAACCTCTTAATGTTGCGCTATAAATATAAATGTCATTTATGGTATCAACTGTTTCTAAAACCTCATTAAACATTAAAGTTGCATCATCATAATCTTCTAACTCTACATATAAGTTTGCAAGGTTTAAAGTAAGTGAATGGATATATTGTAATCGGTTTGTAGTTTTTATTTGTTTTACAGCTTGTTCCATGTATGACTTTGCATTATCTAGGTCATTACGATACTTATATATATTTCCAATATTGGTCAATGCAATAGCACTACGTCTTAAATCACCTATTGAATAGCTGATTTGTTGTGACTTCTTAAAATACTTTAATGACAATGAATCATTGCCACTATTTTCATATGCCGCTCCGATACCATTAAGAACAGAACTAAGTCTTGCAGAGTCTCTTACACGTTCAAAATACTCTGCAGATTTTAAATAATGATTCAATGAAATATCATAATTACTCGACACAACATTGGCATTTCCTAAATAGAAATGGCCTAGTGCGATGTTAAATGAATCCTGAATTTTGGTAGCAGATTTTAAGAAATTTTCAGTGTAAGTTTTTGATAGTTTAGGATCTGAATAGTAAGTCGCTCTTCGCAGGTTATTATAAGTGATCATTTTGATAGAATCACTTTCAGTAGTATTTATTATGGTTAATAAACTATCGACTTCAGAATTATTCTGAGAAAAACCAATGAGTGAGGTTAAAATGAAAAAAGTAACGTGTAAGGTTTTCAAAAGGCTTTTTAGTTATTCAATTTACAAAATACTCATTTTTAAGCTTTATTAAAATAATCGGATTGAATTTGGGCATTCACACCACCCTGAAATTTGGTCATACTAAACCATTGATGTATAGCGTAACTTCCAGTTTCACCTTTTTTATTGATAGCAATATATCCAACTTGGAAGTTTTTATAATCACTATTGGGTTTGTTGACTATTCTACGAATGGCTTCCTCACAAGCTTCTTGAGGTGACTTGCCTTGTCGCATCAATTCCACAACTAAAAAGCTTCCTACAGTTTTTACAACTTCTTCTCCTAAACCAGTAGCAACTGCAGCTCCTATTTCATTGTCTACAAATAAACCCGAACCAATAATTGGAGAATCTCCAACACGCCCACCCAATTTATAAGCTAGTCCACTGGTCGTGCAAGCACCAGAAATATCTCCATTTTTGTCAATGGCTAACATGCCAATGGTATCGTGATTTTCAATATTTATAATAGGCTTGTATTGTGCTTCTACTTTCCATTTTTTCCAAGCTGTTTTAGATGCTTCAGTAAGTAGATCTTCAGGTTGAAACCCTTTTGAAATGGCAAATTGTTTAGCGCCTTCTCCAGCTAACATTACATGAGGAGTGTCTTCCATTACTTTTCGAGCGACAGACACAGCATGTTTAATATTCTGGAGATACACGACTGAACCACAGTTTCCATGTTGGTCCATAATACAAGCGTCTAATGTTACATTTCCATCTCTATCCGGTAAGCCACCTTTACCTACAGACTGTCCATTCTCGTTAGCTTCCTCAATACGACAACCTTGTTCTACAGCATCGAGGGTATTGCCTCCAGCTTGTAGTACTTCCATAGCTTTTGCAGTTGCATTTTCAACATGCCAAGTGGCAATAACAAGAGGAAGTGTGGCTTTGGTTGAAGCTGAAGCAACGGAAGCTTCTTTACTTTTTGAAGTATTTTCAGCACAATTTAACAGTGTAGTACCAACTGAAAGTCCAACTCCAGTAAGTGATGCATTTTTTAAAAATTGTCTTCGTTTCATTTTAATAGGTTACACCTTGTTTGTCAAGAATCGTTTTAGTTCGGTAGGCATAAAACAATAAGTACCCAAAACAAGCTACAGCAATCCAATATGAAGATTGGATACTGAAGATGTCTGCAAGTTTTCCTTGTAATGGAGGAATAATCGCACCACCTAAAATCATCATAATTAAAAATGCTGAACCTTGAGAGGTATATTTTCCAAGTCCAGCGATACTTAATGTAAAAATACATGGCCACATTATAGAACAAAAAAGTCCACCAGAAAGGAAAGCAAAAAGAGCTACGTTTCCTGATGCAAATAGACCAATTAGCATACCTGTAATTCCTAATAGGCTAAATAATTTAAGTGTTTTTACAGGCTGATCTTTAGCCAAAAAGAATCCGAATATTTGTACAGCGATACAAATTGCAAAGAACAAAATTTCATTACTTGAAAACGTATTTCCAGCAATCCAATTTGCGCCTAGGATCACAGCAAAGGCAATATATGGCACAAGAATTAACAGTATCTTTTTTATGCCTTTGGAAGGATTAAAAACGGTAATAGCACCAACCCATCGTCCAATCATTAATCCGCCCCAATATAATGAGATGTAAATTCCTAATTGCGAATCATTCAGAACTGGTAAACCGAGCGCATTTAAACCTGAATTTTCTACATTTTGCTTTAAGAGTTCACCGAGATTACTACCTATGGTAACTTCAACACCAACGTACATAAATATTGCAAGCATCCCTAATACCAATTGAGGATACTTCATTGCTCCCCAACCTTCAGGTTTTTTTGAAGCTTTTGTATTTGCTAAAAACACAGCAATTATAACAGCAAAAAGTGCAATAAAAAGATATGTTAATCTAATGTTTTCAACACGTTCTGTCGTATTACTGTTTCCAGAATATGTACTAAAGATATACCCAAAACAGCCAATGATAATTAAGGTTAGTACTATCAATAAGTTTCGAGCTTTATTAGCCGGCTCAAATACAGTGTCAGATTTAAGTGCAGGTAATTTTTTAGAAAAGTAAAATAAGACTGCAGCGACTAAAAACAAAGCACCAACACCCAAATACAAAGTCTGTACGGTAACAATATTAATTTTATTACTTGCAATCATTGAAGCCAATTCATCTGTGCTCCAAGACGCAGATCCAAAAATCACTAAGCTCACTACAATTGGACCAATTGTGGTTCCAAATGAGTTGATACCTCCAGCTAAGTTTAAGCGATGCGATCCTGTTTTAGGATCACCTAAAGCAATTGCAAACGGATTTGCTGCAGTTTGTTGTAATGAAAACCCTAGAGCAACAATAAAATAGGCAATGAGAACAAAATAAAAAACACCTGTTTGTCCTTGTTCAGCACCAGCTGTAGCTGGATACATTATAAAAGCACCAATAGCAGATAATAACAAGCCATAAATGATTCCATTTTTATACCCCCAATTATTCATAATGTCTTTCTTAATTGATCCAGACATGATAAACAACAACAATGCACCTATATAATAGGCACCGTAAAATGCAAAATCTACAAGTTGAGATTGAAACTGATCGATGTTAAAATAGGTTTTGCAAAAAGGAATGAACACACCATTTGAGGCTGCGATAAATCCCCAAAAAAAGAAGACTGTAACTAAAGTTGTTAGAGCCGATTTGTTATTTTGATTCGTCATGAGTTAGTGATTTGATTCTAAATATACTTTTTTATGGTCATCGAATTGTAATTTCGTCAACAAAAATCCAACTCCTGCCATCGTGTTTGTAACCTAAATGCCATTCTGGGAGCTTACCTAATTTTTTTGCGACTATTTTCACATATCGAGCACTATAGCCATTCATTGAAAAGTGTACGGGTTTGATTTCAGAATTTTCAGAAGGAACTGTTGCGTCTAAATACTGTTTAGGTAGATTTTTATAAAAATTATTAGGATGATCAGAGACATAACATTCAACTTCAGTGGGATAGAAAATCCATGAGCGTTGGTCTTGTAAAAAGTTGAGGCTTATCGTGTTTATTGGTTTCACTTTTCCCAGATCTATAATAGCGATAACGTCCTCATTCCAATAGCCTTGCCAAGTTCCTGTTCTAAAATCTTGAGTCCCTAAAATACCATCAATTAAGGCATCATTTCCGCCAGCATTGTATTGGTTTGCATATTGTGTTTCTAGTGTGATGGAAAGGTTGGGATCTATTTTATAAAATTTGGTTTCAATCGTTGCACTTTGTGTTCCTTGGTCATTCGTAGCATAAACTTTTAATGTTGTAGCTTCAGAAATTTTAAAAGGTGTGGTGTAGGGTTCAAATTCTGAATCATTAAGACTGTAAAAGATATTAGCCTCAAGGTTAACATTTCCTAAAGTCACTTCGGTGTCACCTTTAAAAGCAACAGCTCCTTGAGCTATAAAAGGCGCTGGAACGATATGCTGATCTTTGATTTGTGTTTTTGGTTCCTGACCTTCTTCGCTTCCCCATTTTGAAGGTGTATGTGTCATTTTAAATTCTAAAGTTCCACCATTTACAATATCCTGATGTTTCAGATAACTTTGATTTAAAGGAGTTCCATTTAAAAGGACTTGTTCAATATAAATATTATCTTCTGAAAGGTTAGTTGCTTTGATATTGAACTGTTTTCCATTTTCTAGATATATGCTTGCGTTTTCAAAAAGCGGTGTTCCAATAATATAATCATTACTTCCCGGTGTCACAGGATAAAACCCTAAAGACGAAAACACATACCAAGCACTCATTTGTCCGCAATCTTCGTTTCCAGAAATTCCATCAGGTGAATTGTGGTATAATTCAGTAAGAATCTGATGTATTTTTTCTTGCGTTTTATGAGGTTTGTTTACAAAATTATAAAGGTAAGCCATGTGGTGACTTGGTTCATTCCCGTGAGCATATTGACCAATAAGTCCAGTAATATCCGCTTGATGACGTCCTGATGTTTCGGCATTTGCAGAAAACAATAAATCTAGTTGTTGTTCTAATTGCGCTTTCCCTCCTAAAAGCTCCATAAACCCAGAAATATCTTGAGGCACGTAAAAGCTGTATTGCCAAGCGTTAGCTTCAGTGTAATTAAAATTCACTTCATAAGGGTCAAAAGGCGTGAACCATGTGTTTCTGAAACGTCCTCGCATAAATTTTGATTGAGGATCGTAAATGTTTTTATAAGATTGAGCACGTTTGATATAGGTGTTGTATTGATCTTCTTTTCCAAGCGCATTTACCATTTGTGCGATGGTCCAATCATCATAAGCATATTCTAAGGTTTTTGAAACCGATTCGCTTTCAGATTCAACAGGAATATATCCAAGCTCCTTATAAGATTCTAAGCCAAGATGATCTCTTGTGGCAGCATGCGTCATTGCGTCTAGTGCCTTTTCAGCATCAAAACCTCTAATACCTTTTAAATAAGCGTCTGCAATCACAGGCACTGCATGATAACCAATCATACAACCTGTGTAATTAGCACTGAGATCCCAAATTGGCATAATGCCACCTTCATCGTGTTTTGCTAGAAATGTATTGATAAAATCTTTGGTGCGATCCTGTTCAATGATAGTATATAAAGGATGTGTAGCGCGATAAGTATCCCACAAAGAAAATACAGTATAATACTCAAAATCTTTAGTATTATGAATGTTTAAGTCCATACCACGATAGCTTCCATCGACATCTTGATATAGGTTGGGAGCCAGCATGGTGTGGTATAAGGATGTATAAAAAATGGTCTTGTAATCTGAATTGTCTGAAGAAACAATAATCTTCTCAAGTTGAGTTTCCCAAGCGGCTTGCGCTTCACTTTTAATTGTTTCAAAAGACTTGTCTGCGATTTCTTTTTCAAGATTTTTTCTGGCGCCTTCTTCATCAACAGCACTTATAGCCACTTTTACAATCACAGGGTTGTTTTTTGGATTATCAAATTCAATGGCTGCTTTTTTACTCAAAAACTTGTAGTTTTTTGATATTGGTGTATCTAATTCTAAGTACGTAATATGTTTTATAGGTTCAGAAAATTGAATTCTAAAAAACAAACGTTGGTCTTTAGCCCAAGCTTTTGAATGTCTGAAACCTGTAATGGTCGAATCATTTAATAATTGGATCTTATGGTGTAATAGTTCATCACGATGTTCTAAATCGAGTATTACAAATTGATTTTCAGAAGAAGGATAAGTGTACTTATGCATACCGCTTCGCTTTGAAACAGTAAGTTCAACATCAATCTCTGTAGAATCTAATCTTACTTTGTAATAACCAGGTTCTGCAATTTCATTGTCATGAGAAAAGTGATCGCGATATCCTTTTTGAATTTGTCCTGAGTTTGCTGAAGGCTCACTTCCATTATTGAAGATCAGCGTATCGGTTGGCATCAATAAAATATCGCCATAATCACTAACACCAGTTCCGCTTAAATGCGTATGCGAAAAGCCATAAATATAAGAGTCGCTGTAGTGGTAACCCGAACAACCATCCCATCCGTCAAGTCTTGTGTCAGGACTTAGTTGCATCATGCCAAATGGCATTGTTGCTCCTGGATAAGTGTGACCATGACCACCTGTGCCAATGAAAGGATTAACATAAGAAATTAGAGGTTCTTTTTTTTTGACTAGACCTTGATCTGATTCGTTTTTACAGCTTATGAGTAAGACAAAAGAAATCAAAAAAAGGAAAGTTGGTCTCATTAAATAATGACTAAGGGTTTTAAGCTTCTAAGATAACAAAATGATTGGGTAAAACGCAGAATCGTTGCTTGTAAAGCTTTAACAATTTAATAAGACAAGAGCAATGCCATATTAGTATCTTTGTTTATCAAAACTTACTTATGATTCGATTATTGCTATTCATTTTAATTGTAGTTCTAGTAGATTACTATACGTTTCAGTCCTTAAGAACTTTAATTAAAGGAAACTCCTGGCAACTGTGGTATTGGTTATTCACCTTAGGTATAGTTGGAAACTTCATAGTTCAAATCTTTACATTTGATCGTTCAAACGGTATTCCTTTTAGATTCTCTTTAGCGCTGAGTTTGGTGATTTTGTTTTATGTTCCAAAACTAATTGTTGGAGCGACCTTATTACTTGAAGATGTTTTTAGACTGGGTGTTTTTGTAAGTGATAAGTTTAGTAATTCGGCAACCAATACACCTGTTAGCTACCAGAGACGAAAATTTATTTCGCAGATTGCACTTGGCCTAGCAGCTATTCCTTTTACATCTATCTTGTATGGTATTTTTAAAGGCAAGTATAATTTTAAAGTTTTAAAGTATACACTTCACTTTGAAGACCTACCAGCTGCTTTTGATGGTTATCAACTAACACAGATTAGTGATATTCATTCAGGGAGTTTTGACGATTTAAATAAGGTTGAATATGCTATCGATCTAATAAACGAACAACAATCTGATGTTATTTTGTTTACTGGAGATATGGTAAACAATAAAGCTGATGAGATGGTGCCTTATGTTGATATCTTCAAAAAGCTAAAGGCTAAAGATGGTTTATATTCAGTTTTAGGTAATCATGATTATGGTGATTATGTAAGATGGGATACTGCTGAAGACAAACAGAAAAACTTAGATGCTTTAAAAGCAATTCAGAAGGAAATAGGGTTTAATTTATTATTAAATGAAAACCGTCTTATCGAAAGAGGTCAAGATCGTATTGCCTTGATAGGAGTAGAAAATTGGGGAAAAGGCGGATTCAAAAAAGCAGGCGACTTAAAAAAAGCGACTGCTAACTTAAATTCTCAAGACTTTAAAGTGTTATTGAGTCATGATCCAAGTCATTGGGATGCTGAAGTCGTACAGGATGCTTATCATTATCATTTAACTTTGAGTGGTCACACACATGGTATGCAATTTGGTATTGAAATTCCAGGCTGGTTTAAATGGAGTCCAGTGAAATGGCGTTATAAGCAATGGGCTGGAATCTATGAAAAGTTAGGTCAGTACATTAATGTAAATCGCGGATTTGGGTATTTAGCATTTCCAGGACGTGTTGGAATTTGGCCTGAAATCACAGTAATTACGCTAAAAAAAGGAAATAATATAGCCTAGTATCCTTGAATTGGTATAGTTCTAGGAAATTGTGTATTTTTATAATTAAGTCAGCGTGAACCTATTAAGCAGTAATATTTAAAGTATTACCAAAAAAATGTGTAGGTTTGTATATAGGTATTTGATTTAAAATCGTAATCATATGTCAAAATTTGGGGAACTTATCGACGTAGACATTCCTGTTTTATTGGATTTCTTTACAGAATGGAATGATCAATCGGTTGCGATGCATCCAGTTATGCGTGATGTAGCAGCTGCACTTGGCGATAAAGCTAAAGTGATTAAAATAGATGTTGATAAAAACAAAGAGCTTGCCGAAGCGTTACGCGTCAAAGGTTTGCCAACACTCATCATTTATAAAAATGGTGAAATGAAATGGCGCCATAGTGGTGAGCAAGATGCTAATACACTTATTGGAATTGTTCAAGAGTATATCTAAGCTGGAATAGCTTTAAATTCATAACCTAAATTACTGAAATGGTCTAAAACTTTCGGAAGCGTGTACATCATGTTTTTTGATGCTTTGACACTGTCATGAAAGACAATAATACTTCCAGGTTTGCTTTTTGAAATAACATTGTCAAGACAACGCTCTTGGTCCAAATCTTGTTGCCAATCAAAAGAAAGCACATCCCACATTATAATACGATAACCCAAATCAATCAGTTGTTTTCCTTGTTTGGGTTTGATCTGACCGTAAGGTGGCCTAAATAAGTCGCTTGAGACATTGAGAGTTTTTAAGACCGCTTCAGCAGTGCTGATGTCTTTTAAATATGCTTTTGTTTTAGTTTTCCAGCCTTTTATGTGGTGTTGCGTATGATTTCCTACGGAATGCCCTTGCGAAATAACCCGTTTAAAGATTTCGGGATGTTTTTCAATATTATTTCCTATACAAAAAAAAGTAGCTTTTGCATTGTATTTCTTCAATGTGTCAAGCGTCCAATCTGTGATTTCTGGTATAGGACCATCATCAAAAGTTAAGAACAATTCTTTGCGTTGCGTTTGCATATCCCAAACATAATTTGGAAACATTTTCTTAGCAACCAAAGGCGTTTTAACTGGTGTGATTTTCAAAATAAACTAATCGTCAAGTTTCAAGATACTGTCTATAGTGTCTTTAGCAATATCTGCATCTTCTCTAAAGTCTTCTTCTTCCATTGGGTCTTCATCACCAGTGAAGTGACTAAACAACCTTAAATAATTATTGAACTTTTCAGTTTCTTTAGTCACCAAGTCTTTATCATTGTAAATGACTAGCAAATCAACAAGACCTCTGTAGCGTTCAATGTCAGTAACTATTTCGTCAAGATAGCGTGTTTGGTTTTCAATAGATAGATTGCTGTAATAGGTTAAACTTTCCTGATATTTTTCTGAAACATCAAAGTATAACTGTCGCGCTTTTTCGTTTTTACCAAGTTCGTAGTAACCACCAATAAAAGGCTCCAGCAAAGTATAATAACCGTAAATATCTACAGGCATTTTCTCCATAGCTAAATCGGCTATTTGTTCTGCTTTTTCATCTTCATCTTCATTGATAAGCTGTTCCATTAGTCGTGCTAAATTTCCTCTGTAAGTGATACCGTTTTTACGAGTTTCAACATCATGGTACACGGATTCGCTACCACTATTTCCCCAATTCCAAGACATGACTTTGTCGTACATTAATTCAGAATCAATACGACCCATTTCAAAAGGATTGGCACGATCTACAGAAGTTTTTATAGGAACTAGTTTATAACATAAACCATCAAGCTGAAGATAATCTTTCATCCAAATATAATCTTCATCGCCAAAAGCACCTCCTGAGAAATAAATTGGACGCTCCCAATTGTTGTTCGCTACAATGTCTAACATTAATAAGCGGTTTTTGTATAAGGCACTACTTTTAATTTCAACATCTAAGTATGGCAGTATTTTATCGGCATCTTTTTCTTTAACAATACCATTTTTTAAAACGGCTTCTTTGTTAACAGGAACTCTGATGTGTCGCGTTGGAAAATAATTTGAATTTAATAACTGATTAGGATACACCGAAGGATCTTCACCTTCACGCTGAACCAAATACTTCAATTTGTATCTCGAATCGTCGTTAGCAACAAAATTCATAAAATCTTTAATTAGAAGAGTATCGTCTGTAATCTCACGACGCATAATGTAATCTCGAGTGCCAAACTTATATTGATCGTGGGTTAGCTGTGATGGAATAGGATCACTTTCATAAGCTTTACGCTTCATTTGATCGATATACCAATCCGTTTGAAATAAACTAGTGTTCACCACTCTAACATCTGTTCTCACACCTTCAATTTCTTGTAAATACCAAAGCGGGAAGCTATCATTATCACCAATGGTAAATAAAATAGCATTAGGAGCACAAGATTCTAGATACTTACGCGCCATAGCATTTGCAGTGTAACGATCAGATCGGTCATGATCATCCCAGTTGTTCGCTGCTAGTATTCCAGGAATAAGAATTAAGCAAACTAAAGCTATAGCAGGTGCTAAGAGTTTAGATTTTGAGTATTGCCTAAGTAGGTCGTAAATAGCGTAAACACCAAAACCAATCCAAATTGCAAATACATAAAAAGAACCAACAACAGAGTAATCACGTTCACGAGGTTCAAATGGTCTTACATTAGTGTAAAATTGAATGGCTAAACCAGTAAACAAGAAGAATACTAACATTACCCAAAAACGTTTAGGGTCTTTAGCCAGTAAAAATAAAAAGCCTAGAAGACCTAAAATGAGAGGCAAGAAATAATAGGTGTTTCTTGCTTTATTATTTTCAACATCACTAGGCAAGTTATCTTGAGACATTCCTAAGTGTATTTCATCAACCAGATCAATACCACTAATCCAGTTTCCGTGCAAGCTGGTGTATTTTCCTTGAATGTCGTCTTGACGTCCAGCAAAATTCCACATAAAATAGCGCCAATACATATAACCTAATTGGTATTCTAGCATATACCATATATTATCACCTAAAGATGGTTTTTCAATGTCGAGGTATTGTTGACCGAATTGTTTCAGGAACAGATCATAATCTTCATAATCTACTTTGCCTTCCATAACATCTTTCCGAAAGGCATTCACTTCATCATTAATATTTTTAACTCTAAAAGTGGCATATTGATTGGCTTCATCTTCAGGGTAACCTGCAGATAGTGCTTCGTTGTACAATGAAATCCCTAAGTCGGGTTTTACTTTAAAATTCAAGAATCCTGTGAACATCATGTAATTTTCGGCATGCTCAGTACTCCACATTCTTGGTAATATGGCAGCTTGTTCAGAATTGTAGTTCTGCTTCGCATTTTTGTAATCATTTACAATTACATATTCACCTTTTTCGTAGTCTTTTTCATATTTAGGTTTATCATCTACATAAGGATTGTTTTCGTCTAAACCTGTGTACTGTTCCGTAAATAATGGTCCGTAAAACAAATGTGTTTCTGGATATTGTTCTAGATTATAATAGGCTAAAAGCTCTCGCGCACTTGAAGGGTTATTTTCATTAATGATCACATTGGCATTTGCTCTAATAGGAAGCATCAACCAAGATGAAAACCCTATAAATATAAAGATGAGACATAGAATAAGTGTGTTGGCATACTTATGACCTCTTTTTCGTGTTTCTTTCAATCCGTAAAAAAATGCAGCAACAATTAAAATACCAGCAATAATGGAACCTGAATTAAATGGTAGGCCAACAGTATTGACAAAGAAAATTTCCGAAGCACTAAATAATTTAAGCGCATTAGGTAATAATAACTTAAAGATGAATAACAAAATTGCTACGGCTACTACATTAGCAATGATGAAATTTTGAATGGTAATCGTTTTGTAATTTTTAAAATAATAGATCAATCCAAGTGCAGGAATGGTTAATAATCCCATAAAGTGAACACCAAAAGATAATCCAATTACAAAAGCAATAAGAATTAGCCATCTGTGACCACGTGGTTGATGCATGTCTTGTTCCCAACGTAATCCTAAATAGAATAAGATAGACATAATAAGCGTTGCCATAGCGTACACTTCGGTTTCTACAGCATTGAACCAAAATGAATCGGTAAAGGTAAATGCCAAACTACCAACCAAGGCACTTCCTAATATGGCAATGTATTGGTTCGTATTTAGGGTAACTTCAGAAGTATCAGTAGGATTCTCTTGTCTCGGATTTGAAGACGAAACAAGCTTTCGCATCAATAAACTTATAGTCCAAAACATAAAGAGTATGGTAAAAGCACTGGCAACAGCACTCATCATATTAAGCATCATACCTATAAGTTCATTGTTTCCGAATGTAAAAATTGAAAAGAAAGCTCCTAATAATTGAAATAAAGGTGCTCCAGGTGGATGCCCAACTTGTAATTTTGAAGACGTTAAAATATACTCACCAGCATCCCAGTAACTCACTGTAGGTTCGATGGTTAATGCATAAGTGATAAGTGCTATGGTAAAAGCAAACCATCCTAAAATGGTGTTCCATTTCTTGAAGTTGAAATGTGTCATAGTATAGGTCTATTAGTGCGAGCGAATTTAGTAATAATTATATGAAACCCTAAGGTTTTTAAGTAAACGTTATGCTTTTTTGATTATTTTGCAAAAAATTATTTGTGCAAATAAAACTTTGTACTAAATTTGCATCCTCATTTAGAGATTGGCCTATGGTGTAACTGGCAACACGTCTGGTTTTGGTCCAGAAGAGTCTAGGTTCGAGCCCTAGTAGGCCAACAACGTTTATTAAATCCTCATTCATTTTTGATTGAGGATTTTCTTTTTCAAATAGGTAGTTAAGGGCGAGAAGTATTGAGTTTATAATATATAATCTCAGTTATTACCTGTCACATAATTTAATTTCAATACTATAAAAAAGTTAAAAATTCTACCTCAAAAAAATAATAATTACGGTTTTTCCGTAAACTGTAGTAAATATGCTATGTTAAAGATGTAATAAACTTATTAACAATAACTTATTTAAAAAAAATCACCTTCTTTTTTTTTTTTTAAGAATAGTGAGTATTATTGTTATATTAACTGATGAGTGTTAGTTTCTTACAAGGTGGCTAGCTCAAACGTTAATATTTGGATTAATCCCTAACCAACGTTGGTTTTTTATTCCCTTAGCCTTGTAAAAATTATACCTTGTAAAAATTATACCTTGTAAATAGCCTTGTGATTTTAAGCCTTGTTTTTAAAATTATTAATCAATCTATTTAGCATAATAAATAGATTTAAAAATTTAAAAATCATGAAAAAAGCAATTAAATTAAGTTTTTTCCTATTTGCATTTATGTTTATGAGTATGAGTAGTGTGTCTTTATACTTTTTTGGAAGATATCCACTTATAACAGGTACTTGTGATAGTGGTTATGAATATGAATACTATGATATAGGTTATTCTGACGCAGACCATGCCGATATTGTATCATCAATTTGCAACGACCCAAATAACACTGCGCCAATATCTGATTGATATGAAGAAGTGAATACAAAATGCAACATGTTTTATTGCAAAATGTGTTGCATTAATTTGAATAAAAAATTTTTTTTAAACAAATGAGAAAATCGATTTTACTACCAATTTTTGTATTTATATCAATTAGTTTGTATAGCCAACAAAAGGGTATTGTCTATTACGGACAAATTGAAAGTCTTCGACTTAAGGGACCATTTGGTCCTGATTTCAATGCTTTTTTAGCTTTTGATAGCAATACATCATATTATGTTGTTGCTATGGACTCGTTGGATGCAAATACTACATTTAAGAAGCGATATTATACTGAAGATGGTATGACTGCTCGACAATTTCCAGAAAATATTACGTCACGCTATGGTAAGCAAGTTTTGTTTAAGAGAAGCCAAGATAGTATGTATTGGAATAAATGGAAAGAATATTATGTTGCTGAAGTAAAACCAAAAATAGAATGGGAACTAGTTAATGAAACCAAACAAATAGGAAGTTTTACTGCTTTTAAAGCAAAATGTAACTTTAGAGGTCGTAATTATACAGCCTGGTATGTTTTGGAAATACCTTTGCCTTATGGACCATGGAAATTGCAAGGGCTTCCAGGTTTAATTATTGAAGCTTATGATGAATATAAAGAGTTTTATGTTTATTTTAAGAGCATCGAATACCCAACTTCACTGCAAATTGACATGTCAAAAATTAAAAGACCAGATGACCATACAAAAAAGTGGAATACTTTAGAAGATTATAAAAAACGACTTGATCATATATATGAAAGAATGCGAAATACCTCTATAACCATTGCCGAAAAAATGAATACAGATGTTCCTGAACAGCAAATAAAAAGTGAAGTGTTCTTAGAAAGTTTTGATTAATTCCATATTCTATGAGATGCTCCTTTTTAGCACTAATTTTATATGTGACTTTTGCCAACCCTTTAGAGTTAAATGGACAGTCTCAAATTTTTGGCTCAATAAAAAATAATACTGCTGAAGCTATTCAAAATGCAAGTGTAGTTGTTTACGATTCTACACAACAAATTTTAGCATATTCATACTCAAATGAAAAAGGAAATTACGAGATTGGTGTTAACAAAGCGTATCCCTATTTGATAATATCAGCTCAAAGTTTAGGCTATAAAAAAGCTATAGACACTATCCATATTAGTTTAGATATATTAACTTATAATAAGTCATTTATTCTTCAAGATAAAATTGAAGAACTCAATGAAGTATTGCTAAAGCCTCAAGAAAAAATAGCAAAAAAAGGAGATACTATTGTCTATAAAGTTAAAGCATTCAAGGATGGGACCGAGCAAACTGTTGAGGATGTCTTAAAACGATTACCAGGAGTTGAAGTGTTAAAAGATGGTACAATAAAAGCACATGGTAGATTTATAGATAAGCTTTTAGTTGAAGGCGAAGATATGTTTGATAAAAACTACAAAGTACTATCTCAAAATTTAGATGCCAATGTGTTAAATAGCGTGGAAATATTACAGGATTTTGAGGATAACCCTGTTTTAGCAAAGGTTTTAAAGTCTGAAAAAATAGCGATTAATTTAGTTTTAAAGGAAAATTATAAAAATATATGGTTTGGTAACGCAGGACTTGGTGTTGGAACTGAAGAACGATTTAAGTTAGCTTCAAATATTGGTTTAATAAAGAAAAAAATAAAGCTTTTTAATTTTAATAATTATAATAATCTTGGATTAAAGGCACTAGATCAAGTCGAAGGTGTTCAATCTTCTAAAACAAGTTTTTTTGACGAAACCAGAGCGCAACCAAATATTACTTCAGTTTATACAATTCAGGATAATAATAATACCATTTTTGAAGATGGAGAAAGTACATTTAATAATGCTTTTATAAACTCATTGAGTTTTGTTACGAGTTTGAATGAAAAAACTAAACTTAGAGGTACAGGATACTATACTAACGATGATGAAGAACAATTTTTCTCATCTCAAACAACTTTTAATACAGAAAGTCAGACAAATATAAACTACTCGGAAAATAGTTTCCTAGAAAAGAAAAATACTGTTGGTGGAGGGGAATTGGAATTGAAATATTCAAAAGACGAAAAGTCTTATTTTAAAAACAGTTTTATTTACAATAATAAACCCGAAAGAATTAACCATAATGCAGTATTCAATGGTTCTGTAGTTTCTGAATCATTAAAGCAAAAAGAGTTTTCAGTTTACAATCATTTTAATTATTCACGCTTACTAGGAGAAAAAGATGTTTTGCATTCCTATGTCTATTTCGGTACAAACTCAGTAACACAAAGTGCTAATGTTATTTCGCCAAGTATTGATGAAGCTTTTAGTCAATTTGATGTGAGTTCAGTCAAGCACTCTTCAAATGATAATTTAACGGTTTTTGGAGGAAGGTTCTCTATGCTTATTAATTTGGGTAAAATTGATAGTAATTTTGAGTTTGGATATGAAAACAATTTAGAAGAAAGAAACAACGATTTTTTTCTTTCTGAAGCCAATAATGTAATCAGAATTGATAGCCTACAAAATAAACTGAGATTTAGACAAAACAAAATAAAACTCAAAGGTGAATTTAAATATTCAATATCTAAAAATATTGAGATGTTTACCAAATTATCGTTAGATTTTATTGATTTTAAAGTCAACAATTCAGCTTCGAAAGTCTTGTTGTTTAATCCACGATTAAGACTTGCATTTAAAAATTTAAAAATAGGTTATTTTAGCTTGAGTTATGGACATGGCTATAGAGAACCAAAATCATATTTGTTTCTCAAAAATTATCAACTTAATACGTATCAATCCCTGAGAAATGGAACAGAAAAAATTGCATTTCCAACCAACGACACGTTTGGGTTGTACTATCAAATTAGTAACGAACTTCAAACTAATATATTTTCATTTAGAATGCAATATTTAGTTACTAATGATAACTATTCTACTCGAAATCAAATAGGTGAGAACCTCATTTTAACATCATATAGTCTTCTGAACAGTGGAAATGTGTTTTCAGGAAATCTAGATTATACCAATTACTTTAAAGCGTTAAATTTTTCTACAAAAATTGGAACTTCCCAAAGTATTTCAGTAATGCCAATTAGTGCTAATAGCTCTGGAGTTAAAAAATTAAGAACAGTTAGGAGTTCATATTTTTTAACAGGTAGAACCTACTTTAAGTTTCCAATAAATATGAGTTTTAAAGGGAGTATAAACAGTGTTGAATCAGATTTTAATCAAACACAATCTAGAGCGAATTGGCAACGATATGATATTGATGTTGTCAGTAAGCCGTCAAAGACGTGGATATCAACATTAAGTTCTAACTTCTATTTGTTAAGTAATTCGTCGTATTCTTTTTTTAATTTAATCGTTGATCACACACCAAAAGCGTCAAAGTTTTCATACCAATTTAAAGTCAATAATATAACTGATGAGAACATTTACTCAATCGTAGATGTCAATGATTTTTCCTCTTTTGAATCTAATATAAGGCTGTTGCCTCGCTATTTTTTTGGTTCAGTTAAATATAGGTTTTAGGGTTAAATTTTAAACGTAATTACTGGTCGCTTCGCATGATTAACGAGATCTTCACTAATACTTCCATTAAAGAAATGCGCAATACCTTGTCGTCCATGTGTGCTAATACCAATAAGGTCAGCATCAATATCACTTGAGAAGTTTAAAATGCCCTTTTCTACACTTTCGTCATTATAAATGTTTACAGTGTAATTCTTAAAGCTGTAATCCTTTATAAAGTCATCAATACGCTCTTTAGCTTTTCTAGACGTTGTAAAATTACCAGCAGTATTAACCATTAATAAATGAATTTTTGCACCAAAAGCTGTAGCAAATTCTGTGGCTTGTTTGTAAGTTTCCTTATTGTCGTTTTTGAAATCAGAAGCAAATACAAAATCATCAATACTAAACTCTTGATGTTTGTTTTTGATTACTAATACAGGAACATCAGAGGTTCTCACAACCTTTTCAGCATTAGATCCAACAAACATCTCTTTAAAACCGCTTGCGCCATGCGATCCCATAACTATGAAATCAGTGCCTTGTTCTTTGCATATATCAATAACACTATTGAAAGATGCTTCGGGTTTTACAATATCGTGAACCGTAATATCCTTGAGATAGTCGCTGTTTTTCATGTCCTCAAATTTCTTATGAGCCATTTTCATAAAAAACATGACTTCAGGAACTTCAACTTGAGCAGTTACTGCATCTATGCCTTGCATTGGGATTTCCAACATGTGTAATAAATGAATTTCGCTGCCGTGTTTTCTTGCTAATTGCGCAGCAACTTTTAAGGCGTTTTCTGCTTCTTGAGAAAAGTCTGTAGGGACTAGTATTTTTTTCATAGGTGTTTGCTTGTGTTATTTGTTATAAATTTAATAATAAAAATCGACATATCACAGGTTGGGTTAATCAATATAAATGTTGTATATTTGCAACGTTGTTTGAAGAAAAAAGAATAATGAGCGGACGAAAAGTCCGCTCTTTTTATACTAAAAATGTTCAGAGATACAGTAAAAAAATTATTAGATGAAGGCCTTCAGCAACGTGAAGACCTCTTTTTAATTGATTTTGATGTTTTGAGTGATAACTCTATCAAGATTGTAATTGATGGAGATAATGGTGTGTTAGTCGAAGACTGTATGTTTATTAGTCGCGCTATTGAACACAATCTTGATCGTGAAGAACAAGATTTTTCACTCGAAGTATTATCTGCAGGAGCTACATCTCCTTTGGTGAATAAAAGACAGTATAAAAAAAATGTTGGGAGATTTTTAAAGGTGATCACTTCAGATAATAAAACCATTGAAGGAAAGCTCACTCAAGCTGATGAAGACCACATTTGTTTAGAGTGGAAAACAAGAGAGCCTAAGCCAGTTGGCAAAGGAAAAGTAACTGTAAAAAAACAGGCTGAAGTAGCGTATGATACGATTACTAAAGCCCAAGTTGAAATAAAATTTTAATTCAAAATAGAAATGGAAAATATTGCGTTAATTGATTCTTTTTCAGAGTTCAAAGATGAAAAGCTTATCGATCGTGTAACGTTAATGGCGATTTTAGAAGATGTGTTACGAAATGCCTTAAAAAAGAAGTATGGCGACGATGATAACTTTGACATTATTATCAATCCAGATAAAGGAGATTTAGAGATTTGGAGAAATAGAATTGTAGTTGCCGATGATGAGGTTGAAGAACCAAACCAAGAAATTGCATTGTCTGAAGCGCAAAAAATAGAACCAGATTTTGAAATAGGGGAAGATGTAGCCGAAGAAGTGAAACTTGTAGATCTTGGTCGTCGTTCAATTTTAGCATTAAGACAAAATTTAATTTCTAAAATTCATGAGCACGATAACACTAATATCTACAAGCAGTTTAAAGACCTTGAAGGTGAGATTTATTCGGCTGAGGTTCATCACATTCGCCATAGAGCAATCATTTTATTAGATGATGAAGGCAATGAGATCATCCTTCCAAAGGATAAACAAATCCCTTCTGACTTTTTTAGAAAAGGAGAAAATGTAAGAGGAATTATTGAAAGTGTTGAACTTAAAGGAAACAAACCAGCCATTATATTGTCTAGAACATCTCCGATTTTCTTAGAAAAGCTTTTTGAACAAGAAATTCCTGAAGTATTTGATGGTTTGATCACCATTAAGAAGGTGGTTAGAATTCCAGGCGAAAAAGCGAAGGTTGCTGTTGATTCTTATGATGATAGAATTGATCCAGTAGGTGCTTGTGTTGGTATGAAAGGATCTAGAATTCACGGTATTGTTCGCGAATTAGGAAACGAAAATATTGATGTGATCAACTTTACAAACAACTTAAACCTTTTTATAACAAGAGCTTTAAGTCCTGCAAGAGTTACATCAATAAAAATTGATGAAGAAGGTAAGCGTGCTGAGGTATTATTAAAACCAGAAGAAGTGTCTAAAGCTATTGGTCGTGGTGGTCACAATATAAGATTGGCTGGACAGCTTACTGGCTATGAGATCGATGTGTTTAGAGAAGGTGCAGAAGAAGATGTAGAATTATCTGAATTCTCTGATGAAATAGAAGAGTGGATCATTCAAGAGTTTAGTAAAGCAGGTTTAGATACTGCAAAAAGTATATTAGAACAAGATGTTGAAGATCTTGTTAAGCGTACAGATTTGGAAGAAGAAACCATTTTGGACGTTATCAGAATTTTAAAAGAAGAATTCGAAGACTAATACCAGTTCAAACACCTAGGTGTTAATTTGGTATAAAAGATATTTAAGTTATATTACAAGCAATTTATGGCTCAAACAAGATTAAATAAAGTATTACGAGAACTCAATATATCTATTGATCGTGC
The DNA here is from genome assembly GCA_030430385.1 of Bacteroidia bacterium. GTDB lineage: Bacteria > Bacteroidota > Bacteroidia > Flavobacteriales > Flavobacteriaceae > Psychroserpens. The sequence continues at coordinate 64,244 of JAUIFO010000003.1, read as the reverse complement.
TGTTGATTTTTTAGAATCAAAGAATGTTCAAATAGATAAGAGCCCTAATACAAAAATATCAGAAGAGGTTTATGCACTTCTTTCCGACGAATTTCAAACGGATGCTAGTAAAAAAATGGCATCCCAAGAAGTTAGTGAGGCTAAACTGAAGGAAAAAGAAGAGTTGCGTGAACAACGTGAGCGTGAATTAGAAGAAAAGGCTAAGAAAGAAGAGGCGAAGAGTGAAGTTGTTAAAGCTAAGGCCGATTTAACAGGACCTAAACAGGTTGGTAAAATTGATTTGGAAGCTCCTAAACCCGAAGCTCCAAAAGAAGAAGTGGTTGAAGAAAAACCAAAAGAGGAAACGCCAAAGCCTGTTGCCAAAAAGAAAACACCTAAAAAAGAGCCTGAAAAGAAACCTGAAAAGAAAGAAGCTCCAGCGCAGGAACCTGCTGATGAGACGCTTAAGACACAATACAAAAAACTTAGTGGACCAACTATTGCTGGCGAAAAAATAGACCTCTCTAAATTCAATAAACCTAAGAAGAAAAAAGAAGATAAAAAGACTTCCGGTAATGCTTCAGATGGCAATAAGAAAAAGAGAAGACGTATTAGTAAAGGTGGAGGCGACAACAACTTTGGTAATAGAGGAAATCAAAGAGGCGGCTTCAAAAAAGGGAAACGCCCAACTGTTGTAAAAGAAGAGCCAAGTGCTGAAGAAGTACAAAAGCAAGTTCGTGAAACTTTAGAGAAACTTCAAGGAAAGTCTAATAAAGGTAAAGGTGCCAAATACCGTAGAGAGAAAAGAGATCAACATAGAGAACAGACCGAAAAAGATCTACAAGCTGAAGCAGCTGAAAGTAAGGTGTTAAAAGTAACCGAATTTGTTACTGCAAGTGAAGTTGCAACCATGATGAATGTGTCTGTTACCGAAATCATCTCAGCATGTATGTCTCTTGGAATGATGGTGACCATGAACCAACGTCTTGATGCAGAAACGTTATCTGTTGTTGCTGATGAATTTGGATATGAAGTCGATTTCGTAACGGCTGATATTGAAGAAGCTATTGAAGAGGTTGAAGACAAACCAGAAGATTTAGAACCACGTGCACCAATCGTTACGGTTATGGGTCACGTAGATCATGGTAAAACCTCTTTGTTAGATTATATACGTGAAGAAAATGTAATCGCTGGTGAATCTGGAGGAATTACTCAGCACATTGGTGCTTATGGAGTGACCTTAAGTAGCGGACAAAAAATTACATTCTTAGATACTCCAGGTCACGAGGCCTTTACAGCAATGCGTGCTCGTGGTGCTCAGGTAACCGACTTGGCTATTATTGTGATTGCAGCAGATGATGCTGTGATGCCACAAACCAAAGAAGCTATTGCGCATGCACAAGCAGCTGAAGTGCCTATTGTGTTTGCTATCAATAAAATTGATAAACCTGGTGCTAATCCTGATAAAGTTAAAGAGGAGTTGGCTAATATGAATTTATTAGTTGAAGATTGGGGTGGAAAGATCCAGTCGCATGACATCTCTGCTAAGAATGGTACAGGAATCAAAGAATTACTTGAAAAAGTATTGCTTGAAGCCGAACTTTTAGAGCTGAAAGCTAATCCAGATAAAAATGCTGCAGGTACTGTTGTAGAAGCCTTTTTAGATAAAGGTCGTGGGTATGTATCTACGATTTTAGTGCAAGCTGGAACGCTGCGTATTGGAGATTACGTTTTAGCAGGAAAAAACAGTGGAAAGGTTAAAGCAATGCATGACGAAAGAGGAAAAGAAGTCAAAGAAGCTGGACCATCTACGCCTGTGTCTATCTTAGGTCTTGATGGTGCACCTCAAGCTGGTGATAAGTTCAATATTTTTGATGACGAGAGAGAGGCAAAACAAATTGCAGCAAAGCGTACGCAATTACAACGTGAGCAATCTGTAAGAACACAGCGACATATTACCTTAGATGAAATTGGTCGTCGTATCGCACTTGGTGATTTCCAAGAATTGAATATCATTCTTAAAGGTGATGTGGATGGTTCTGTGGAAGCCTTAACCGATTCATTCCAAAAGTTATCTACTGAAGAAATACAAGTAAATATTATTCATAAAGGTGTTGGAGCAATCACAGAAAGTGATGTGTTGTTAGCAACTGCTTCCGATGCTATTATTATCGGATTTAACGTAAGACCAATGGGTAATGCACGTCAAATTGCTGATAATGAAGAAATCGACATCAGAACATATTCAATTATTTATGATGCGATCAATGACCTGAAAGATGCAATGGAAGGAATGTTGTCTCCTGAGCTTAAAGAAGAAGTTACAGGTACAGCAGAAATTAGAGAAACTTTTAAAATCTCCAAAATCGGAACCATTGCTGGATGTATGGTCACTAACGGAAAAATCTACAGAAATTCTGGTATTAGATTAATTCGTGATGGTGTTGTGATCCACACTGGTGAACTTGTATCTCTGAAGCGTTTCAAAGATGACGTTAAAGAAGTTTCTAAAGGCTACGATTGTGGTATGCAATTGAAAGGATACAACGATATTCAAGTTGATGATGTCCTAGAAGCTTTCCAAGAAGTAGAAGTTAAAAAGAAGTTGAAATAATTAAGAAGAATTATTAAAAAAAGGCAACCAGATTGGTTGCCTTTTTTGTGTTCTTAAGTCAAATAAAACTTACTTCTTTTTGTCTTTTTTAGGCTCAAAAATAAAAGCATTAGCATACTTTCTTTTAATTTTTAGTAGCGCTTTATCGGCTTCTAACCGACTTCTAAAATTACCTACCCAAATCTTTGTATTAGGTGAATCAAATTCCATGCTCACTGGCCATTCGCTGTAAGTGTTTAGAAAGTTACGTTTCGAATTTTCAGCACCAGATCGTGTTCCAGAATAAATCTGAATTTTATAAAGATTTACCGTTTTTATGTCCTTTTTGTATTCTAGTAATTTGTCAATATCAGAATCTTGCTCAACAGTTACAGTACCTTCTTGAGAAAATGACACCTGAGTAAATGCTAAAAATAAAAGTGCAAGAAATGTAATTTTAGATTGTATTGTCGCCATAACGTTTTGATTTTATGCAAAGAAAATGAATTTTTTTTATTGATTTTAGGTTTCGTTTGAATATATAACTTCAAGTAGACTAAAAATGTTATTTAGAATCTTTATAAATTATGTATTAACACTTCACTAACATTTCGGAAATCCACTTTATGTATTATTTTTGCGTGAGATTTTATAAACGATTTTTTTCAATTATATTTAAGAAAAAATCATACCAAAGTTTAGAAGATAATTCAACTAACACTATGACACAGGTGATTTACCGTAAACTAACATCAAAATTTCTCAATTTAGGGTTAGTTTTTTTACTCACAATTTCTACTTCACTTACTGCTCAAGAAGGAGATCCAGCAAAAGGAAAAACGTTATTTAATACCAATTGTGCCGCATGTCACCAACTAGATCGTGATATGACAGGGCCAATGCTTCGTAATGTTGAAGCGCGTCTAGCCGATGAGCAAGGCTTAGATCGCGAATGGTTAAATAATTGGATCAGAAATAGTGCAGGTGTAATTAAGTCAGGAGACGCTTACGCAAATAAGGTTTTTAAAGAGTGGAACAATACAGCAATGACTGCTTTTCCACAATTGTCTGATCAAGATATTACAGATATTTTAGCATATACTGCTGAACCAAAGAAAGAGATAATCATCGAAGATGATAAACCAGAACAGACTGATGATACAAGCGGTGGAGCTTCAAATAAGTTGATTCTTGGTGCTTTAGCAGTGTTATTCGCTTTATTAGCATTAGCATTGATCTTAGTGCGTAGAACTTTAAATAGTTTTGCTGAAGCTAAAGGCATTGATGTTGCTAAAGACAAGACGATTCCAATTTGGAAGGCGTTTGTTCAAAATCAATTCTTAGTCTTAGTAACAACCATCTTCTTCTTGCTTGCAAGTGCGTATTTTGTGTATGGTTACTTATCGCAAATTGGTGTTGATCAAGGATATGAGCCTGTACAGCCAATTCATTATTCACACAGAATCCACGCTGGTGATAATGGTATAGATTGTAAATACTGTCACTCGTCTGCAAGAGTGAGTAAGCAATCAGGTATTCCATCTATGAATATCTGTATGAATTGTCATAAATCTATCTATGAAGTAGCTCCGGAAACTCAAGCTGAAGGTCTTGCGGAATACGGTGTTGATTATAACGCAGAAATTCAAAAGCTTTACGATGCTGTTGGATGGGATGGTCAAAAATACTCAGGTGAAGCTAAGCCTATCAAATGGGTTAGAATTCACAACTTACCAGACTTCGCATATTTCAATCACTCACAACACGTTTCTGTTGCTGGTGTTGAGTGTCAAACATGTCATGGTCCAGTTGAAGAAATGGAAGTGATGTACCAACATTCATCACTTACAATGGGATGGTGTATCAATTGTCATAGAGAAACCGAAGTTAATGTAAAGGATAATGCGTATTACACTAAAATACACGAAGAATTATCTAAAAAATATGGTGTTGAAAAACTTACTGCTGCTCAAATGGGTGGTTTAGAATGTGGAAAGTGCCATTACTAATAAAATTTAATACGAAGTAATTCAATTATATAATATGTCATCAAACAAGAAATACTGGAAAAGTGTTGAAGAGCTAAACGAAAATAGCTCTATTGTTGAGACGCTCAAAGAAAACGAATTTGTTAACGAAATTCCTACAGATGAATTTTTAAGTGATAAAGCATCTTTGGAATCTTCTTCTACGACGCGTCGTGACTTTTTAAAATACGTAGGATTTAGTACTGCAGCTGCATCTTTAGCAGCTTGTGAAGGACCAGTGATTAAATCTATTCCTTATGTGGTTCAGCCAGAAGAAATTATTCCAGGTGTTGCAAATTATTATGCAACAACTATTGCTGATGGTTATGATTTTGCAAGTATCTTAATTAAAACTAGAGAAGGACGACCTATCAAAGTTGAAAATAACGACTTAGCAACTACAGGTAGTGGTGCTAATGCTAGAGTTAATGCTTCTGTTTTAGGGTTGTACGATATTACACGTGTAAAATCTCCAATGAAAGGTGATGCTTCAATATCTTGGGCAACGTTTGATGAAGAGGTTGGAAAAGCATTGGAAGCAGTTAAAAATTCTGGAAAACAAATTGTATTACTAACCCAAACTTTTGCGAGTCCTTCTACGTCTAAGTTAATTTCTGAATTTGCTTCAAAATATGGTAATGTTAGACATGTAGTATATGATGCAGTTTCTGAATCTGCTGCACTAGATGCTTACCAAGCTAAATATGGTGAAAGAGGATTAGCGAATTACGATTTTGAAAAAGCTACAACTATAGTGTCTGTTGGTGCTGATTTCTTAGGTGATTGGCAAGGTGGCGGATTTGATTCTGGATATGCTAAAGGACGTGTGCCTAAAGAAGGTAAAATGTCTCGCCATATTCAATTTGAATCGAATATGTCATTGTCTGGTGCTAACGCTGATAAGCGTGTGCCTTTAACACCAAGTCAACAAAAACAGGCTTTAGCTAAATTATACAGTTTAATAGTTGGAGGTTCTGTGACTACAGACCTTCCTGAACATATTAACGCTGCTATTCAAAGCACAGCTAACGAATTAAAGAAAGCAGGAAGTAATGGTGTATTGGTCACTGGTATCCAAGATGTCAATGCTCAAACGGTTGCACTAGCTATCAATGAGTCTTTAGGAAGTAAAGCATTTGATCCTAAAACACCAATTAAAACAAGACAAGGTAATGCTAAGGATGTGATGTCTTTAGTTTCTGATATGAATGCTGGAAAGGTTGGTGCTATTCTAATGAGTGGTGTTAATCCAATGTATACTTTACCAAATGCTTCTGATTTTGCTGAAGGATTGAAGAAAACAGAACTTTCAGTTTCGTTTTCAATGAAAGCTGATGAAACAGCTGCTACTTGTAATTATATTGCGGCAACACCTCACTATTTAGAATCATGGGGAGATGTTGAGTTGAAGAAAGGTCATTACAGTGTGATGCAGCCTACGATTCGTCCATTATTTGACACACGTCAATTCCAAGAATCACTAATCAAGTGGTTAGGTAAGGATATGACGTATCGTGATTACATCAAAGAGGTTTGGGGAGCTTCAATCTTAACAGGAAGTTCATTCAATAAAGCTGTTCAAGATGGTGTATTTGTTCCAGGAGCTTTTGATAGTCGTCCAGGATCGTCATCTACACAAACAACTACTAAGTTAAAAGATAAAAAAGATAGAACATTTGTTGGCGGTATCATTCATGATGTTGCTGTTGGAGTTGGATTGAAAGAGGATGATAAAGATGAATATGTAACAACAACTTCAACGTCTACTGTTTCTTCAGGAGGTGCTGGAATTGCAGCTATTCCAGCTGGTTCTGCAGCCAGAGCTTTGGCTTCATCTGCTAAGTCTTCTGGAATGGAGCTTCAGTTGTATGCAAAAACTGGAATGGGAGATGGTCAACAAGCTAATAACCCTTGGTTACAAGAGTTTCCAGATCCAATTACTAGAACATCTTGGGATAACTACTTAACGATTTCTGCAGCTGATGCTAAGTCAATGAGCCTTGTCAATGAGCATGAGGCTACTGGTGCACTTAATGGTAGTTATGTAGATGTTACTGTTAACGGAACAACTGTAAAAAATGTACCAGTAATTATTCAACCTGGTCAAGCTAAAGGATCCGTTGGTTTATCATTTGGTTATGGTAGAACATCTGGATTAAAAGATGAAATGAAAACAGGTGTCAATGCCTACCCATTATATCAAAACTTGAACAATGCTCAAGATGTTACTATTTCTAAGGCATCAGGCATGCACGAATTTGCATGTGTTCAGTTACAAAACACTTTAATGGGTCGTGGTGATATTATTAGAGAAACGACACTAGAAATATTTAATACTAAAGATAAATCTCACTGGAATCCAATTCCTGTGGTATCATTAAATCATGTTGAGACTCCTGTAACATCTCCTGAAGTGGATTTATGGGATGAGTTTGATCGTTCTATCGGACATCACTTTAACTTGTCAATTGATTTAAATGCCTGTACTGGATGTGGTGCTTGTGTGATTGCTTGTCACGCAGAGAACAACGTGCCAGTTGTTGGTAAAGAAGAAGTAAGACGTAGTCGTGATATGCACTGGTTACGTATTGATAGATATTATTCTTCTGAAGATACCTTCGAGCAAGATGATGAAAAGAAAGATGGATTCTCTGGTCTTTGGGGAGATAATGGATCTCTTGGAGGATTTGGAGAAATGGAAAACCCTGCAGACAACCCTCAGGTAGCATTCCAGCCTGTAATGTGTCAACATTGTAATCACGCACCTTGTGAAACAGTTTGTCCAGTGGCAGCAACATCTCATGGTCGTCAAGGTCAAAACCACATGGCTTACAACCGTTGTGTTGGAACGCGTTACTGTGCAAACAACTGTCCTTATAAAGTACGCCGTTTTAACTGGTTCTTATATGCTAAGAACGATGAGTTTGATTACCATATGAATGATGATTTAGGACGTATGGTATTAAATCCAGATGTGGTTGTACGTTCACGTGGTGTTATGGAAAAATGTTCAATGTGTATCCAAAAAACACAGAAAACGATCCTTGATGCTAAGCGTGATGGTAGAGAAATTAAAGATGGTGAATTCCAAACCGCTTGTTCTGCTGCATGTAGTAGTGGTGCAATGGTGTTTGGAGACATCAATGATAAAGAGAGTAAAGTTGCAGAACTTTTAGAAGATGATCGTATGTATCACTTATTAGAAAGTGTTGGTACTAAACCTAATGTTCAGTATCATGTTAAAGTGAGAAATACAACTGAAGCATAAAAATTAATTAAGAAACAATTATAACAGATTATGGCGTCTCATTACGAAGCACCTATTAGAAGACCCTTAGTTACAGGAGAAAAATCATATCACGATGTATCAATTGATGTGGCAGCTCCAGTGGAAGGAAAAGCAAATAAATCTTGGTGGATTGTATTTTCAATTTCACTTGTCGCTTTCCTTTGGGGAATAGGATGTATCATCTACACGATATCAACTGGTATCGGAACTTGGGGTTTAAATAAAACCGTTGGTTGGGCTTGGGATATTACTAACTTCGTTTGGTGGGTTGGTATTGGTCACGCAGGAACACTTATTTCTGCGGTACTTTTACTCTTCCGTCAAAAATGGAGAATGGCAATTAACCGTTCTGCAGAAGCAATGACGATTTTCTCGGTAGTTCAAGCAGGTTTGTTTCCTATCATTCACATGGGTCGTCCATGGTTAGGATATTGGGTGTTGCCAATTCCAAATCAATTTGGATCGTTATGGGTAAACTTTAACTCTCCACTACTTTGGGATGTATTTGCAATTTCAACTTACCTTTCGGTATCATTAGTATTCTGGTGGACTGGACTGCTTCCTGATTTTGCAATGATTAGAGATAGAGCTGTGAAGCCTTTCCAAAAGAAAATATACTCTTTATTGAGTTTTGGATGGTCTGGACGCGCTAAAGATTGGCAACGTTTTGAAGAAGTATCACTGGTACTTGCTGGTTTAGCAACACCTCTTGTACTTTCTGTACACACGATTGTATCGTTTGACTTCGCTACTTCTGTAATTCCTGGATGGCATACCACGATATTCCCTCCATATTTCGTTGCTGGTGCGATTTTCTCTGGATTTGCTATGGTAAATACACTTCTTATTATTATGAGAAAAGTATGTAACCTCGAAGATTATATAACAGTACAGCACATTGAGTTAATGAATATTGTAATTATGATTACAGGTTCAATAGTAGGTGTAGCTTATATCACTGAGCTTTTCATTGCTTGGTATTCTGGAGTTGAATTTGAACAATACGCCTTCTTAAATAGAGCTACAGGACCTTACGCTTGGGCATATTGGGCAATGATGACCTGTAATGTATTCTCTCCACAATTTATGTGGTTCAAAAAATTACGTACAAGTATCATGTTCTCGTTCTTTATTTCTATTGTAGTAAACATAGGAATGTGGTTTGAGCGTTTTGTAATTATTGTGACATCATTACACAGAGATTATTTACCATCGTCATGGACAATGTTCTCACCAACATTTGTTGATATTGGAATATTTATAGGAACGATTGGATTCTTCTTTGTACTCTTCTTATTGTACTCAAGAACATTCCCTGTAATTGCTCAGGCCGAAGTAAAGACAATTTTAAAATCTTCAGGAGAACGTTATAAAAATATTAGAGAAAGAGGCGATAGTCTAGTTGGAACTGGTGCTGATGAAAGAACATCAGGTAAAGCGGTATTACCATCTGCTACTTCTGAAGCTAAACCTGCTCAAGTAGACAATTCAGCTAAAGTAAGTGATTTACTTGGTCGTATTGGAACCTTTGATGCGAATACTGGAACAGCTGATGACTTACAGAAGATCAATGGTATTGGTCCAAAAATGGAAGAGGTATTAAATAGTATTGGAATTTATACCTTCTTACAGGTGAGTAAAATGACTAAAAAAGAATACGATTTGTTAGATTCAATTACGGAGTCCTTCCCAGGAAGAGCTGAACGTGATGATTGGTCTGGACAGGCAAAAAAATTAATAAATTAAAATAGTACATGGAAGCTTCAAAAGTAATTCACGCTATTTACACAGATGATGATGTTTTAATGGCTGCTGTTAAAAAGGTTAAGTCTGAAAAACACCACATCGAAGAAGTATATACACCATTCCCAGTTCACGGATTGGATAAAGCTATGGGATTAGCTCCAACACGTATTGCTATTGCATCTTTTATGTATGGATGTGTTGGTCTTACTGTTGCAATTTTAATGATGAATTTCATTATGATTGAAGATTGGCCTCAAAATATTGGTGGTAAACCTAGTTTTAGCTATTTGGAAAACATGCCAGCTTTTGTTCCAATTATGTTTGAGCTAACCGTGTTTTTCGCTGCCCATTTAATGGTAATTACGTTCTATTTAAGAAGTAGAATGTGGCCTTTTAAAGAAGCAGAAAACCCTGATCCTAGAACAACTGACGATCATTTTCTTATGGAAATTGCCGTACATGGTAACGAAAAAGAATTAACAAGCTTACTTAAGGAAACAGGAGCAGTTGAAGTTAATTTAATTGATAAAGAGCATTAATTTATACAGATGAAAAGCTTATTTAAGATAGTAATTGTTTTGATGGTATTTGCGAGTGTAATGTCTTGTAAAAAAGACACACGTCCAAATTATCAGTTTATGCCTAATATGTATGAGCCAGTAGGATATGAGTCTTATGCAGAATCTGATGCTTTTCCTGGAGGTGTTGAAGCGCAATTGCCAGCTGAAGGAAGTATTCCTAGAGGAGGTCATATGCCTTTCGAATATGAAAACACAACTGAAGGTTATGAGTTAGCTAAGGCATCTCTTAAAAATCCTTTAGATTCTACTCAAATTGATTCAGAAAGAGCCAAAGAACTCTATGATATCTACTGTGGTATTTGTCATGGTAACAATGGAAAAGGTCAAGGTAAACTTGTTAAAAGAGAAAAAATACTAGGTGTACCTAGTTATGATGATGCAGGTAGAGCTATTACAGAAGGAAGTATTTATCATGTGATTTACTATGGTAAAAATGCAATGGGTTCTTATGCAAATCAATTGAATGAAGAAGAACGTTGGCAAGTAGTAGACTACGTTTTAAAATTAAAGGCAGATCTAGAAAAATAATACAGATAAAGATTAAACACAGATATGTACACGTTTTCAAGTAAATTAAAAATAGTCGCTATTGTACTTATAATTCTGGGTGCTCTAGGAGTTACTTATGGTTTTATGACTTCTCATAAATCTTTAGATGAAGTTAAGGAAATGATAGCTCATGAAGCCGATGGACATCATGGTGGCGAAGATGTAGCAACAATCGAAGCAGATACTGCATCAGATGGTCATGATTCGTCTTCAGAGTCTGGTCACGCTGATACTGGAGAACACCATGGTGATGAACATGCAGAGCATGTGATGCATCAAATTCACAATAGACCATACGCAGCGTTGTATGTAGCAGCGTTTTTCTTCTTTATGATCGCATTGGGTGCCTTAGCATTTTATGGTATTCAATGGGCTGCTCAAGCAGGTTGGTCACCAGTACTGTTTAGAGTAATGGAAGCTATTACATATTATGTGTTACCTGGAGGTTTAATCGTTTTAGCAATCGGTTTTGTCGCAGATAGCCACATATTTATTTGGATGGACCCAGATGTTGTTGCACATGATGAACTAATTCAAGGAAAGTCAGGTTGGCTTAATAAAACAGGTTGGCTTATTAGAGGTTTAATTTTCTTAGGAGGATGGAGTTTTTACAGATGGATTTCTCGTAAATACTCAATTGCTCAAGATACTGCTGAAGATAAGAAGAATTTCGTTAAGACCTTTAGATGGTCTGCAGGATTTCTAGTATTCTATATTTATACAGAATCAATGATGTCTTGGGACTGGATCATGAGTGTTGATCCTCACTGGTTCTCAACCTTATTTGGATGGTATGTATTTGCCTCTATGTTTGTTAGTGGAATTACTGTAATAGCATTAATAACAATGTACCTGAAGTCTAGAGGACACTTACCATTTGTTAATGATAGTCACTTACACGATTTAGCTAAATTTATGTTTGCAATTAGTATCTTCTGGACATACTTATGGTTCTCACAATTTATGTTGATTTGGTACTCTAATATTCCTGAAGAGGTAACGTATTTCGTAACACGTTTTCAAGATTATCAATTACCATTCTTAGGTATGGTTGCTATGAACTTTATTTTCCCACTATTGATCTTAATGAATAGTGACTACAAACGAATTCCTTGGTTTGTTGTAATGGCTGGTATAGTGATTTTATGTGGACATTACATTGACGTATTCAATATGATCATGCCTGCAACCGTTGGAGATCGATGGTTTATTGGAATTCCTGAAATAAGTTCTATAATGCTTTTCGCTGGATTATTCATATTTATTGTGTTTACAGCTTTAACGAAAGCACCATTACTTGCTAAAGGAAATCCATTTATTAAAGAAAGTGAACATTTCCATTATTAATAAAATTAAATAAAGAAGACGAATAACAATGACTGCTTTTTTAACAATTATAATAGTACTTTTTATCGCTATTGCCATTTGGCAAATGGTCAAAATTTTTGATTTGGCTCAAGTGGGTTCTGATAATGGACAAGTAGCTACAGATAGAGATAACACAATCAATGGCTATCTCATGATGGGATTCCTGATTTTTATCTATGTGATAACGATTTTGAGTTTCTGGTACTTAGGTGACTTACCATTGATGTCTAACTCTGCTTCAGAACATGGACCTCAAATAGATAACCTAATGATCATCTCTATGGTTATCATATTTATAGTACAAACGTTTACGCAATTCTTACTGCACTATTTTGCCTATAAATACAAAGGTGAAAAAGGTAAAAAAGCATTGTTTTATGCTGATAATAATACGCTTGAGGCTATTTGGACATTTATTCCAGTTGTAGTTTTAGCAGGTTTAATTATCTACGGATTATTCACTTGGTCTAGCATCATGAATATTGATGAAACTGAAGATCCAATTGTTGTTGAACTTTATGCACAACAGTTTAACTGGAAAGCTCGTTATGCTGGAGAAGATAACACGCTTGGTATGGCTAATGTTAGATTAATAGATATCGATCGTGCTAATATTTTAGGATTGGATGAATCTGATCCTAATGCTCAAGACGATATTATTACTACAGAATTGCATTTACCAGTAGGTAAACCTGTACTGTTCAAAATGCGTTCTCAGGATGTTTTACACTCTGCATATATGCCGCATTTTAGAGCACAAATGAATTGTGTGCCAGGAATGATCACACAATTCGGTTTTACACCTACAATCACGACTGCTGAAATGAGAGAGAATCCAGATATTATTGAAAAAGTCGCTAATATCAACGCACTTCGTAAAGAAAGACGTGAAGAAATTGAAGCCAAAGGTCAAGAGCTAACTTATGAGTTTGACTACTTATTATTATGTAATAAAATATGTGGTAAATCTCACTATAACATGCAAATGAAAATAGTTGTTGAAACCGAAGAAGAATACCAAGCATGGCTTAGCCAACAACAAACATTTAAAAACTCTTTAGTTAAGTAAAAAAATATAAAGAAAAAGATTATGTCAGCACACGCAGATACTCACGCACACGACGACCACGGACATCATCATAAAGAAACCTTCGTGACTAAATATATCTTTAGTCAGGACCACAAAATGATTGCAAAACAGTATTTAATTACTGGTACAATCATGGGAGTTATTGGTGTTTTAATGTCTCTTATGTTTCGTATGCAAATTGCATGGCCAGAAGAACCAAATGTACTTTTTGAAGCCTTGTTAGGAAAATGGGCACCAGATGGAGTTATGGATGCTGATATTTACTTAGCATTAGTTACGATTCATGGTACAATCATGGTATTCTTTGTATTAACCGCTGGATTGAGTGGTACTTTTAGCAACCTTTTAATTCCACTTCAGATTGGTGCTAGAGATATGGCATCAGGATTCCTTAATATGGTATCATATTGGTTGTTCTTTGTATCTAGTGTTGTGATGGTGATTTCTTTATTTGTTGAAGCAGGACCTGCAGCAGCAGGTTGGACCATCTACCCTCCATTAAGTGCTGTTGAATTAGCTCAAGGTGGATCTGGTATGGGAATGACCCTATGGCTAGTGTCTATGGCAATATTTATTGCATCGTCACTTTTAGGATCGCTCAACTACATTGTAACAGTTATTAATTTACGTACTAAAGGAATGTCTATGACAAGACTTCCATTAACAATTTGGGCATTTTTTGTGACAGCAGTTATTGGTGTTATTTCATTCCCAGTATTGTTATCTGCGGCCTTATTATTGATAATGGATAGAAGCTTTGGAACTTCATTCTTCTTATCAGATATATTTATACAAGGTGAAGTGTTACACTATCAAGGTGGATCACCAGTTTTATTTGAACACTTATTCTGGTTCCTTGGTCACCCTGAAGTATATATTGTACTCCTGCCAGCTCTAGGAATTACATCAGAAATTATTGCAACCAACTCTCGTAAACCAATCTTTGGATACAGAGCAATGGTTATGTCTATACTTGCTATTGCATTTTTATCAACGATTGTTTGGGGACACCACATGTTTATCTCAGGAATGAACCCATTCCTAGGATCTGTATTTACGTTTACAACATTATTGATCGCAATTCCTTCTGCTGTTAAAGCATTTAACTATATAACTACATTGTGGAAAGGTAACCTCCAGATGAATCCAGCAATGCTGTTTTCTATCGGACTGGTATCAACATTTATTACTGGTGGTTTAACAGGAATTATTTTAGGGGATAGTGCCTTAGATATCAATGTACACGATACTTACTTTGTTGTGGCTCACTTCCACTTGGTAATGGGTATTTCTGCATTGTATGGTATGTTTGCTGGTATCTATCATTGGTTTCCTAAAATGTATGGTAGAATGCTGAATAAGAACTTAGGGTATTTACATTTCTGGGTTACTGCTATTTGTGCTTATGGTGTATTCTTCCCAATGCATTTTATTGGTATGGCAGGTTTACCTAGACGTTACTATACAAACTCTAACTTCCCATTATTTGATGATACGGCTAATGCAAATGTCGTGATTACCATGTTTGCTGTTGTTGGTGGGATTTTCCAATTGGTGTTCTTATACAACTTCTTTAGTAGTATCTTCTTCGGAAAGAAAGCCGTTCAAAACCCATGGAGATCTAATACCCTAGAATGGACTGCTCCAGTTGAGCATTTCCACGGAAACTGGGAAGGAGAAATTCCTCATGTATACAGATGGGCTTATGATTATAGCAAGCCAGGTCATGATGAAGATTTTGTGCCTCAAAACGTTCCGATGAAAGAAGGTGAAGAAGAACTTCATCACTAAAATAAAATAGAATTACAATTAAAGCCTTTCACTTTAAAGTGGAAGGCTTTTTTGTTCTAAATTAGTGCTAGTCTTTTTATATTTGTATATGAACGAAAATCTCGATCCAACAAACGATAATTTTTCTCCAGAAGAACTAGATGTCGAAAAGAAGTTACGACCATTGTCATTTGATGACTTTACTGGTCAGGATCAAGTATTAGAGAATCTTCAGGTTTTTGTACAAGCGGCAAACGGTCGAAATGAAGCCCTTGATCATACCTTGTTTCATGGACCTCCAGGCCTAGGAAAAACAACTCTAGCTCATATTCTTGCGAGCGAATTGAATGTTGGCATTAAAGTTACTTCTGGACCTGTTCTTGATAAACCAGGAGATCTCGCTGGATTGCTTACCAATCTAGATGATAGAGATGTCCTGTTCATTGATGAGATCCATCGACTAAGTCCTATTGTTGAAGAGTATTTGTATTCTGCAATGGAAGACTATAAAATTGATATTATGATCGAGTCTGGTCCGAATGCCAGAACAGTTCAGATCAATTTAAATCCCTTTACATTAGTTGGTGCAACAACGCGCTCAGGATTATTAACGTCTCCTATGCGAGCACGTTTCGGGATTCAAAGTCGATTACAATACTACAACACAGAATTACTAACTACAATTGTACAGCGAAGCGCTTCTATATTAGATGTACCTATTTCTATGGAAGCTGCTGTGGAAATTGCTGGCAGAAGTCGTGGAACACCTCGTATTGCTAATGCACTTCTTAGACGTGTTAGAGATTTTGCTCAAATTAAAGGAAATGGAAGTATCGATATTAAGATTGCTAAATTTGCTTTGGAAGCTTTAAATGTTGATGCGCACGGTTTAGACGAGATGGATAATAAAATCCTTGAGACTATTATTGAAAAATTCAAAGGTGGTCCTGTTGGAATTACAACTTTAGCAACTGCAGTTGGCGATAGTGCTGAAACTATTGAAGAAGTCTACGAACCATTTTTAATTCAACAAGGTTTTATTATGAGAACACCTCGTGGAAGAGAGGTTACCGAATTAGCCTATAAACATTTAGGGAAAATTAAAGGACCAACACAAGGCGGTTTGTTTTAATGAGCACTACAAAAGACATACCTACAGTTCCTTTAAATCGATTTATTAAACATTCGCTTAACATTCTTAAAAATCCGCTTCCTTTTCATCATCAAAACTTTACCGAACAAGGTGATGTGTTTAGACTAAACATTGGCTTCAATTCTAGTGTCATTTTTAGTAGAGATGCCGCTCTAGCTGAGTATGTCCTTCAGAAGAACCAAAAAAATTATATTAAGTCTAAGATTCAAACTCAAGACCTTTTAAAATATGTAGGGAAAGGTTTGTTAACTTCCGAAGGCGCACATTGGAAAGCCCAACGAAAACTAATACAACCAGCATTTCATAAAAAGCAATTGAATTTATTATTAGATGCTATAAAAACGGCAATTCTACATGAATACAAAAGCATTAAACCAAACGAAATCATTAATGTGTTTCCAATTCTAAATGATTTGGCATTTCAAACGGTAGTTAAATCATTGTTCAGTAGTGCTGTGAATCAAGAGGATATTAATAGGTTACAATACATTACTGAAGCTGCACAAAAAATGTTGGTTAAAGAACTACGACAACCTTATCTGGGTTGGTGGTTTTCATTAAGCGGTAAAATTGAAAAACACCTAGCACTTACTCGTGAAGCAAGGGAGATTTTAAAACGAATCGTGAAGGAGCGTCGTGCTGCACAAATTAAGGCCAATGATTTGTTAGATATGCTTCTTGAAGCCAGGTATGAAGATGGGAGTACGATGGACGAAGAACAGCTTATAGACGAAATACTCATTTTGTTTACAGCTGGACATGAAACAACGTCAAATGCTTTAACATTTACATTTCAATTATTAGCGCAACATCTCGAGTGGCAAGAAAAAATTTATAAAGAGTGTATAGCAGTAAAGGGAGATACTACAGATCTTATGACACAAATAATGACTTCTAAAGTATGTCAGCAAGTCATAGAGGAATCTATGCGATTATATCCTCCAGCCTATTTTATTGATCGTGTCAATGTCAGCGAAGATCACTTTAAGGAAATGACTTTTCCTCCAAACTCCAATTTGTTGTTTTCTGTTTATGAGATTCATCGTCATCCAAATCTTTGGGATCAACCTAATCTATTTTTACCAGAACGTTTTGAAAATGGTGGTCGCCAATTTTCATCACAATATTTTCCATTTGGAGCTGGACCAAGAAAGTGTATTGGAAATAATTTCGCCATGTTTGAAATGATTATTGCTGTAAGTGAATTGGTTTCGCAATACAAGATTTATCCAGAATTTGATAGCATCGAGATCACACCATTAATTACATTAAAACCTAAAAATGCATTTCTTAGATTTGAGTCAAGAAATTGAGCTTAAAAGGTTAAATTGCTTACATTATTGTTAATCTTAAAACTAAAATGTCAGGCTGAGCGCGGTCGAAGCCTGACATAGAACTTCATTTTTTAATTTGAACAACACATCTAAATACAGTCAACTCATTAAAACTGAAGCAAAACGCCTTGGGTTTCTCTCATGTGGTATTAGTAAAGCAGAATTTTTAGAGGAAGAAGCACCACGATTGGAAGCCTGGCTTAATAAAAATATGCATGGTGAAATGGGTTATATGGAAAACCATTTTGACAAACGCTTAAACCCAACCAAACTTGTTGAAGATTCCAAAAGTGTGGTGTCGTTATTACTCAATTATTATCCTGAAAAATTACAAACGCCATCTAGTTATAAGGTATCGAAGTACGCTTATGGTACAGACTATCATTTTGTCATCAAGGACAAATTAAAGGCGTTGCTTTATTTTATTCAAGAAGAAATAGGAGAGGTATCGGGTCGTGCTTTTGTTGATTCTGCTCCTGTATTAGATAAGGCTTGGGCAGCCAAATCGGGTTTAGGTTGGATTGGGAAGCATAGTAATTTATTAACCCAACAAGTTGGTTCGTTCTATTTTATTGCTGAATTGATTATCGATTTAGAATTAGAATATGATCACGCTGTAACCGATCATTGCGGAACCTGTACCGCTTGCATTGACGCGTGTCCAACAGAAGCCATTACAGCGCCTTATGTCGTTGATGGGAGTAAGTGTATTTCGTATTTTACGATTGAGTTGAAAGATAATATTCCATCTGAGTTCAAAGGGCAATTTGACGATTGGATGTTTGGTTGTGATGTTTGCCAAGATGTGTGTCCGTGGAATCGCTTTTCTAAATCCCATAATGAACCTTTGTTCGATCCGCATCCTGAATTATTAGCAATGACAAAAAAAGACTGGGACGAGATCACTAGAGAAACCTTTAACGCAGTGTTTAAAAAATCGGCTGTAAAACGCACAAAATTTGAAGGCTTGCAACGCAATATTAAATTTTTAAAATAAAACTAAGACGGTATTTAAATAGTGCTAAGTAAAATAAAAAAAACAATAGTATTAAGAAGCTTTAGTTGTTTTAGAAGAGTCTCTAATAATTAACTCAGTAGGTAATTCTACGGTCTTAAAGGTTACAGGAGTTTTTTGTTTTTTTTGCTTGATTTCCTTGTATAAAAGTTTGAAAGCAACTTTACCCATTTTGTAACCAGGTTGGTCGATTGTAGTTAATGTTGGTGAGATTACCGATGACATGAACCAATTACTAAACCCAACTATTGAAATATCATTAGGAATATCTATTCCTTGGTTGTTAAATTCCGAAATTGCACCAATAGCTACTAAATCTGTATTAATAAATATGCCATCAACGTCATTATGATCTTTTAAAAGTTTTTTAGCAAATTGAACCCCTTCTTCAAAACTCATATCGTTAAGAATATAAACTAAAGAAGGGTCATAGGTCATACCATGATCAAGTAAAGCATTTTTGTAACCTAGAAATCTATCGATAGAGTTTTGAGGTAAAAGAGGACCTCTAAAATGTGCAATTTTTTTACAACCAGATGTTATTAAATGAGTTGTAGCAGTATAGGCTGCTTTTCGATCATTGATAATTACTTTTGAACATTGTACAACTTTTGCAATTTTATCAAAAAGAACTAAAGGGGTATCAGAATTTATAATATCATTAATATGATCAAAATGTATGGTGCTATTAGCTAATGAAATCAAAATTCCATCTACTCTTTTACTTAATAATAAGTCAATTTGTTTTTTTTCTAATTCAAAGGATTCGTTAGATTGAAGTATAATAACCAAATAACCTTTTTTTTCAGCTTGAGCAATAATACCTTTTAATACACTAGAAAAGAAGTGATGAACTACTTCGGGAATTATGATTCCGATTGTTTTAGATTCACTTGTTCTCAAATTTACAGCAAAAGCATTGGGTTTGTAGTTCAACGTTTGAGCAGTTTCCTTAACTAAACGTTTGGTCTTTTTACTTACATCTGGATAGTCTTTCAAAGCTTTTGAAACAGTTGTGACAGAAACACCCAATATTTCAGCAATGTCTTTTAGTGTTATTGGTTTCATTTAGTTTTTATCGTTTTTTCACAGATAAAATTACAAAACGAAAACGTTTTCGCAAAAACGATAACGTTTTCGTTATCAAATTATCATTTTTTATCTCTTATGAATATACATTTGTTAAATATCACAACAAATATTATTAATTAAACAACCAATGCAATGAAATTAATTATAAACAAATGGTCTTTATGTTTCGCTTTTGCAATGATAAATTTTGCTGTTTCTGCTCAAAATTCAATTAATGGAGTAGTTAAAGACTTAAATGGAGTTCCATTAACTGGAGTAAATGTCATTCTTGAAGGAACAACACAGGGTTCGGTTACAGATATTGATGGAAACTACAATATTGAAAATGTTGAAAATGGAACCTATTCTGTTGTCGCATCATATTTAGGATTTACAACAGTTACTAAATCTATATCAATAGCTGATAGTGATGTAACATTAGATTTCATATTAACTGAAGACAGTCAAGCTTTAGATGCAGTAATTGTAACAGGTGTTACAAATCCTAAATCTAAAATTGAGTCAAGTGTCTCTGTAACTACAATGAGACCTGGTTTGATTAAACAATCTGCGCCAAGAACAACTGCAGAGATTTTTAGAACTATTCCTGGTATCAGATCTGAATCTTCCGGAGGTGATGGAAATTCAAATATAGCGGTAAGAGGTGTGCCTGTTTCTTCAGGTGGTTCCAAATATGTCCAATTACAAGAAGATGGATTGCCAGTGCTATTGTTTGGAGATATGTCATTTGCTACAGCAGATATCTTTACCAGATTTGATAATAATGTAGGACGAATTGAAGCAATTAGAGGAGGTTCGGCATCAACATTATCTTCAAATGCTCCTGGAGCAATTATTAATATGATAAGTAAAACAGGAAAAACCGAAGGTGGATCTTTAGGAACTTCATTTGGTTTAGATTATAGCTCTTTTAGAACAGATTTTGATTATGGTGCTCCAATAGGTGATGATTTATATTTTCATATGGGTGGATTCTACCGTACTGGAGAAGGTATTCGAGACGCTGGTTTTACAGCTAATAATGGTGGACAACTTAAGCTAAACATTACAAAAGAATTTGAAAAAGGATATGTTAGACTTTATGGAAAATACCTCAATGATAAGTCTATTGCCTATTTACCAATGCCAATTAAGGTTACTGGGTCAAATGATGACCCAGACTGGAGTGATGCACCTAACTTTGATGCTACAAGAGGGTCGTTGCATTCATCTTATTTAACACAAAATGTTGGATTAGGAGCTGATGGACAATTAAGACGTTCTAATGTTGCAGACGGAATGAATCCAGTATCAACTTCAGTTGGAATTGAAGCAAGCTTTGAACTGGTTGATGGATGGAAAATTAGAAATAATGGAAGGTTTTCTTTTAACAAAGGACGTTTTGTTTCACCTTTTCCAGCTGAAGTTGCTTCAGCATCAACTATAGCTGAATCTTTTGGAACTGGTTCCACATTGACTTACGCTAATGATGGTTCTAATGTTAATGCTAGTGACCTAGTGGCTCGTATCCATATGTTTGATACTGAGTTGAATAATTTCAATAATTTTGTAAACGATTTAAGATTAACTAAATCTTTTGATAAAGTTGATGTAACTGTTGGTTATTTTAAAGCGATTCAAAATGTATCGATGTCATGGCTGTGGAATTCATACCTGCAAGAAGTAAATGATGATAATGCTAGACTTATTGATGTTCAAGACGCTTCAGGTAACCCATTGAGTACAAATGGACTTTATGCTTATGGTGTGCCATTTTGGGGTAATTGTTGCACAAGAAACTATGATACGCAATATAACATTTCAGCACCTTATGCAAATATATCATTTGAAGCTAGTGAAAAATTAAACATTGACGCAAGTATCCGTTTTGATAAAGGACAAGTTGATGGATCTTTCGCTGGTACAGTTCAAACGGAGTACGATATTAACAACGATGGAAATATTTCTGTTCCAGAGCAATCAGTTTCTGCTGTTGATACCGCTAACCCAACAGCTGTAGATTATGACTATGATTATGTTTCGTATTCATTAGGTGTTAATTACAAAATAAAAGATAATCAAGCAATTTTTGCTAGATACAGTAGAGGTGGTTCTGCGAAGGCTGATCGTATTTTATTTTCAGGATTGGATTATTTGGATGGAGATAGAATAAATGCTCTAGATTTTATTAATCAAGCAGAAATAGGTTACAAACACGGTTTTGAAAAAGGATCATTATTTGCTACGTTCTTCTATGCAAAAACTTTAGAAGAAGGTGGGTTTGAAGCAACTTCTAACTCTATAATAGAGAACGACTATAGTTCAGTAGGTGTTGAACTCGAAGGAACCTACAGAGTGAATGATTTCTTTTTACGCGGTGGTGTAACTTACACAAATGCAAAAATTGATTCTGGCGATAACGATGGGAATACGCCAAGAAGGCAGCCAGATTTTATTTATAATTTTATACCTTCTTATAGCTTTGGTGCAGAAAAACAAAATGCGATTGGTTTAAGCTTTATTGGTCAAACTAAAGCGTATGCACAAGATACTAATGAGTTAATAATGCCTGGATTCGTGATTATTAATGGTTTCTTTAATTACGGTATTACAAAAGACTTAAGTACAAACATTGCATTCAATAATATTTTCGATTCTTTAGGAATTACAGAATCTGAAGAAGGTGCTATTACCGAAGGAGAAGTTAACTATGTTAGAGCACGCCCAGTGCCTGGACGTTCAATATCTCTTGGTATAAACTACAATTTTTAAAACTAATTTTTGAGTGAGTTAATTCTAATTTTAAGTAAAATTGATTGATTGAGTGAGAAAAGAGTCAACGGTTTAACTATTTGTTGGCTCTTTTTTATCTTTAATAATTAAAATTTATAAATACTTGATACTCATGAGTACTAGAAAACCGCAACTAAATTTTTGGCAAATATTCAACATGAACGTTGGGTTTTTAGGGATTCAATTTAGTTTTGGACTTCAACAAACAGCTGTAAATCCAATTTTCTCATTTCTAGGTGCATCTCATGACGACTTGCCACTTCTCAATCTAGCAGGTCCTGTTACAGGGCTAATAATTCAACCAATTGTTGGAGCTATTTCAGATAAAACATGGTCGCCAAAATGGGGTAGACGTAAACCTTTTTTTCTAATTGGCGCAATAATTGGAAGTTTATGCCTGTTTGCATTTCCTTATAGCCCAAGTTTGTGGTTTGCCGTTGGTTTATTGTGGATTTTGGATGTTGGAAATAATATGGCAATGGAACCATATAGAGCTTTTGTTGGAGATAAATTGCCAGAAAAACAGTTGAGTTTTGGTTACCAAATGCAAAGTTTGTTTGTTGGTGCAGGAATTGTGCTGGCAAACGCTTCAATTTTTTTGTTTCAAGATTGGTTTGGTGGTCAAGAAACCATTGATGATACAGCAAAAGTTATTCCCACTTGGCTTTATTACTCATTTTTTATTGGAGCGATACTGTCTATAGCAACTATCTTGTGGTCTGTACTTAAAACTCCTGAAATTCCGCCAAATGCTGATGAACTAGAAGGTATCAAAAAGCATAAAGCTTTACCACTTATTGAACGTATAAAAATACCTTTAGTAGAGATTTTTAGTGCCATAAAAGATATGCCTAAATTTATGTGGCGATTGTCTGCTGTGTATTTATTTCAATGGTATGCGTTGTTCATTTACTGGCAATTTATTTCGCCGATGTTTGAAGAAAGTTTAGATTTTGATAAATCGCAGGCTTTAAGTCAAGCCGCTAAAATGAATACTACATATAATATTTCTACCATAATATTTGCTCTTGCTCTTGTGCCATTAGCAATGAAATGGGGAGGAAAACGAACATATGTAGTGAGTTTGTTTTTAACAGCTATAGCAATGTTACTAATACCAAATATTCAAGATGCTAACTTGGTTATTTTGCCTATGATACTATTTGGAATTGGTTGGGCTGCTATGATGGGAATTCCTTATGCAATGGTTTCAAAAATTGTACCTCAAGAGAGACGTGGCGTATATATGGGGATTTTAAACATGATGATTGTGATACCTATGGGTATACAAACCCTTACTTTTGGGTCAATTGTTAAAAACTTCCTTGATAACAGTGCTGTAAATGCTATATTATTTGGAGGTGTGTGTTTCCTTATAGCTTCTGTTTTGGCTTTGAGACTTAAAAAAACGAATTGATAGTAGCTCAATGGAATTTCAATTAAACAGTAAAAATTTAAATACAACAACTTTTGTTTTGGATAATAATAAAAGAGATATAGATATTTTATGTGTAGGTGAAGTATTGATTGACTTTATTGGTCATCAAACAGAGGTTACAATTAATGACACTAGAGATTATCACAGGTATTTGGGTGGTTCTCCAACCAATGTGGCTATGAACTCTTCTAGACTTGGTTTAAATCCTTATATGGTGGCAACGGTTGGTGACGATGGTTTTGGATCATATATATTTAAACGTTTTTCAGAGGTTGGTGTTAATACGTCTTTAGTTAAAAAAATAGATACAGATCCTACAAGTGTGATTTTTGTGTCGAGATCTAATGCTACTCCAGATTTTTTGCCCTTAAGAGCTGCAGATTTTCAAATTTCTCAAGAGCAAATACCAACTCAAATACTTCAACGCACTAAAATTTATCATACAACTTGTTTTGCGTTAAGTAAAAATCCTGCTCAAACTACAATTCTTCAAAAGGCTAAAGAGGCCAGTGATCTTGGCTGTGTATTGAGTATAGACCTTAACTATGCAGACAAAATGTGGGAAAGTGTAGATAAAGCACATTTAATGATTAAATCATACTGCGCATTAAACCCGCTATTGAAGATTAGTGAGGATGATATGCTTCGCTTCTTCAATACATCACTCAAACACGAAGAGATTTTTGACTTTTTTCATAAGTTGGGAGTAAGTACTATTTGCTTAACACTTGGGAGTAAGGGCGTTAAATTAGCACAAAAAGGGAAGTCAACTATAAAACTACCTGCTATTAAAGTCGATAAGGTAATGGATGCTACTGGCGCAGGTGATGCTTTTTGGTCTGGTTTTCTTTTTGCATATATTCAAGATAAACCTACTGAAGATTGTTTACAAATCGCATTAAAACTAGCTTCTTTAAAGTTACAGAATGTTGGTAGACTGCCAGATAACATTAATATTCTTTCTAAATTATTGTAAACTCAATAAATGCTATTTCCATATGTCTTCCAATAGTAGATTAAAAACAAAAAGACACTCAAAAGGTGTGATGTTTAATGCTTATCCTGATAGTATTGGTGTGTGTTTGAAAGACACTGTAGAAATATTAAAGCGTCCTGAGTTTGAAGACGTGTTTTCCCAATTTTATATATTACCAACATTTTTTAATAGTGATTTAGATCGAGGTTTTTCAATTATAGATTACAATCTTAATAAGACTTTAGTTTCTGAAAGAGATCTAGAGATATTGAAACAACTTGGAATTAAACTAAAATTTGATATTGTTCTTAACCATTTGTCAGTAGCCTCACCACAATTTAAAGATTTGTTAGCAAAAGGTGAAAATTCAAAATATAAAGATTTCTTTATTAATTGGAATGACTTTTGGAAAAACTACGGCACACTCAATGATGATGGAGTAATTATTCCTGATAAAAGATATTTGGATCAACTATTTATGAGGAAATCAGGCTTACCTATCTTAAAGGTTCCGTTTCCTGATGGTACACAAAGACCTTACTGGAATACCTTTTATCAAAAGATTATATACAATAGTCTTGATATTGAAGATTTAGAACATATTACGGAGTTAAATCAAGATCAAAAGGAAGATATATTAGAAATAATCAATACCAATATCGTTAATAAGAAATCGCCTTTTAATGAAAACTTAAATTGCTCTAAATTAATCTCAGGTAAAATTTTCAAGGCAATTGCTAATAAAGCTGATTATCTAGGCCAAATGGATGTTAATGCGAAATCTGAAATGGTTTGGGAGTTTTATGAAAACACCTTGTCTAAGCTTAAAGATTATGGCTGTTCAATATTGCGACTAGATGCATTTGCTTATTTACATAAAGCAGTTGGAAAATCAAATTTTTTCAATACACCTGGAACTTGGGATTATTTGAACCGCATAAAATCTTTGGCCATAAAAAATAATCTTGAACTATTACCTGAAATTCATGCTGAGTATGGCCTTGGTCTACACAAAGAAGTTTCACAAGAGGGATACCATATTTATGATTTTTTTCTTCCAGGTCTTGTCTTACATACTATTGAAAGACAATCTTGCAACGCTCTAGTAAAGTGGATTAAGGAAATTTTGAAAAACAATTATAAAACGGTCAATATGCTAGGGTGCCATGATGGTATTCCTGTTTTAGATTTAAAAGGGAAAGAAGTTGATGGAGTTTATCAAAAAGGGCTTTTGAATAATGAAGAGATTGATTATATAATGAATCTTATAATAGATAGAGGCGGAAGAGTTAAAAACTTATATGATGCAGAAGGGAATAAAATTTCATATTATCAAATTAATGCAACATACTTTAGTGCACTTGGAGAAAATGAGCAAAAGCTACTTCTAGCTAGAGCTATTCAATTATTTATGCCTGGAATACCTCAAATCTGGTATTTAGATTTGTTTGCTGGAGTAAATGATTATAAAGCAGCAGATGAGGCTGGAGAAGGTGGTCATAAAGAAATTAATAGAACAACATTAAATTTAGATGAGATATCTCTTTGTCTTCAAAAAGATGTTGTTAAGTCACAATTGAAGATGATAAAATTGAGGAATACTTTAAATGCATTTTATGGCCATTTAGATATTCATTTTGTTAGCCAAAGTCAATTTAAATTAAAATGGATAAATAACAATGATTGGGCTCAATTGGATGTTAGCCTTAGTGATTTGAGTTTTTCAATAGCATATAGAGATAATCAGTTGGTTGATACTTTAAAATTTAATTAAAAGCTTTAAAGCTTACTTAAACGTAAAACTCGACGCAAATTTAAACGCAAAGTTATCGTTAGAATCTGGTAAACTGTGTGCACCATAACGATAAAATACACCAACTCCAAACCCAAAATATCCTACGTTAAGGTAATTTAATTTAAGAAGATTTCTAAGCTCTAATCCTGTCTCTAAATACAGTTTGTCTTTAACTAAAAAAGGCACTTGTTGGTGGTTGTCAGCTTGTGATAAATTTCCAATACCAATGTTGTTATGCAAGATCACTTCAGGTGTAAAGCGACCTTTATTATTGAATAAGGTTCCAAAATTATGACTCGTAAATAAGTGAACATACTTATCAGATAAAAACTCATAAGGATCAAGCGTTTGAAAGTAATTCTGAAACACATAAGGAAAATTACGATCATTACTCCCTTCACCTGTAAACAATTGACCATACGGAATGGATTCACTAATGTATCCAGCATCTATTCGATACGTAGTTTTTCCAAGACCTTTTATTCTGAAACTATCGTCCATTGTAAATCGTATTTTGTGATAATCAAAATCACTGTCAAAAACATTTGATAGCCCTTTTGAGTAGCTAAGGTTAAAAACAGGATCATCACTTTCTAAACGTGCAATAGTATTAAACACATTGGTTAGTTTTTCATTTACAAAATAGCGAACCCCAAAATTGATTTCAGTGTTCTTGTATTTTGTTACAATTTGATTTCCATTCTTAAACTGGTAATCGTAAAGTGGTGTGATTGAAGCCGTATTAAATCCGATAGTCCAATCAATATTGCGGTACAGCTTCATATGGGTTTTAAAACTAAACGCTTTAATGTTATCCATTTGTTCTGCAATTAGATGTCGCGCATCAAAGAGCTTGGTTGTATTGTTAAAATAAGAACGACCTGTTTCTTTGAGGTTGTTTTCGTATTTAAATTGCATGGTTATATCCTTTTCACTTGGAATATCAATAAGCAATTCACCACCATATTTCCACTCATAATCTTTCAAACCATAACCTGCAAATCCTCCAATTGACAAATTCTTAAAAATATCGTCATTGGTATAAAAGCCAGCACCTAATCGTAAGCCTTCGTATTGATTATAGTTAATGATTTTAGTAAGATCTAGATCTACATATTTAAATGGGAAACGCCCTTTAGCAAGATGTTCTGATAAGGTTGCAATTTTATCAAAATTTACAGCATCTCCTATGCTGTCAATAACAGTGTATGTTCGATGCTCTTTTTTGTTTAACGAATCCTGACGAATACCACTCCAGAAATTGTCATCTTTTTTTACAGCATCTCTATCAATAGCTTTAGGAAGAACAGGGAAGTCTTTTTTTGTGAGAGGAACATCTAAGCTGACATCAGATAAATAACTTTTTCCGACATATTTAAAAATGCCAGCCTTTTCTCCAATGTTGATCTGAAAGTTAAGTTGTTCTGGAAACCAATGCTCATCATTAATAAGTTGATATTTCTGTTGAATTGACGTTGTAATTCTTCCAGAATTATAAGTCGTAGCATCAACACTTTGAACCGCATATTTGTTTGAGTTAATATAGATTAAGCCTTTGAGTCCTTCAAAATGTCTATTAGCATTAGGTTCAAACGAAATGGCAAAAATTGTATCCTTCCCTCTAAGATATTCTTCTTGCAATCTAAACTTGTATTTTTTGGTACTTCCTTTTGAAATAGGATTGAGATAATCTATTTCGAAAAGCGTAATATAGTCTTCATAAAAGGAAAACGGCTGAATCGAATTCGCTAAAAAAGCAAAATTAGGCGATTTAAATCCTGAGGTTTTGGTGGCAATAATGCTGTCTTCAGAAAATTTGGGTTTAAGATATTTGCGCTTAGCAACAGTTTCAGTAATAAATAAATAGGATTGCTCTAAAAAATCATCGATCTCATTCAAGGTGTCTTGCTTCACGTCGAGACCTTCAGCATCTACAAAGATTTTGTCATAAGAAGTATAAGTAAATGAATTCAGATGTTCAGGATTATTAATTGCTTTATTTGCAATAGCGTTTCTAATAATACGATGTGCAGGATTTTCAGAATTAATAACCACCTCATCAAGCGTACTTATTTTTTGCTTGAGTCGGATGATATTCGAAGGAATTGAATTCAAGTCTATGCTTAGTGCTTCATAGCCAACATAACTAATTGTGATTCTCACGACTTCAGAGGGTACAGTAAATAAGCCATCAATATCGCTAGTTGTTCCGCTATATACATCATCATTGAAGATAATATTTGCAAAAGCGATGGGTTTAGTATCGTTATCATCAATAATTTTAAATTGTGTTTGAGCTTGTGTTATTCCAATTAAGAAAAGAAAGAAAAGAATTGAATATGATCTCATAAAACTATGGTTAGTATATTAATGTAGACGATGATTTTTGCTAAAAGGTTGCCTAGATAATCTCGAATACTTAAATATAACGTCAATAAATCTTATTTCGTTTTAATGCTTTACCTTTGTGGCTTAATTTAATTCGATCAAGAATTGATTAATAATGCACGTTTATGAGTAAGCAAAGAAAAAGGCAAGAGGCTCTTGTATATCACGCAAAACCGAAACCTGGTAAAATACAAGTTTTACCAACTAAAAAGTATGCTACACAAAGAGATTTGTCGCTAGCATATTCTCCTGGCGTTGCAGAGCCTTGTTTAGAAATTGAAAAAGATAAAAACAAT
The DNA here is from genome assembly GCA_030430385.1 of Bacteroidia bacterium. Lineage (GTDB taxonomy): Bacteria > Bacteroidota > Bacteroidia > Flavobacteriales > Flavobacteriaceae > Psychroserpens. The sequence goes on along the minus strand of JAUIFO010000003.1, from coordinate 34,993 downwards.
GCTTACAGATATACAGCTAAAGGGAATTTGGTTGCTGTAATTTCTAATGGAACCGCAGTTTTAGGTTTAGGAAATATTGGTCCTGAAGCTTCAAAACCTGTAATGGAAGGGAAAGGATTACTCTTTAAGATCTTTGCTGATATTGATGTATTCGATATTGAAGTCGATACAGAAAACATTGAGGAGTTTGTTCAAACGGTTAAGCATATAGCGCCAACTTTTGGAGGAATCAACCTCGAAGATATTAAAGCACCTGAAGCCTTCGAAATTGAAAGGCGTTTAAAAGAAGAGCTCGATATTCCAGTAATGCATGATGATCAACACGGAACAGCTATTATTTCTGCTGCTGCATTGATTAATGCGCTTGAGATTGCTGAAAAAAATATTGAAGAAGTAAACATCGTTATTAGTGGTGCTGGAGCTGCTGCCATTTCGTGTTCAAGATTGTATCAGGCTTGTGGCGCTAAACGTGAGCATATGGTAATGTTGGACAGTAAAGGTGTTATTAGAAGTGATCGCGCTGAACTCACTGAACAAAAGGCAGAATTTGCTACAGATAGAAAAATAGATACCCTTGAAGAAGCCATGCAAAATGCCGATGTGTTCATTGGTTTATCAAAAGCAGACATTGTCTCTCCAGAGATGCTTAAATCTATGGCTTCTAACCCAATAGTATTTGCTATGGCTAATCCTGATCCTGAGATTTCATACAAATTAGCGATAGATACCAGAGATGATATTATTATGGCTACAGGTCGAAGTGATCATCCTAATCAAGTGAATAATGTGTTAGGATTCCCGTTTATTTTTAGAGGTGCTTTAGATGTAAGAGCAACAAAAATCAACGAAGCTATGAAAATGGCTGCGGTTAAAGCACTTGCAGATCTAGCAAAAGAACCAGTTCCAGAACAGGTAAATATTGCGTATGGTGAAACGAGATTGACTTTTGGAAAAGATTACATCATCCCTAAACCGTTTGATCCTAGATTAATCGCAACAGTACCTCCTGCTGTTGCTAAAGCAGCTATGGAAAGTGGTGTAAGCATGGAACCTATTGAAGACTGGACTAAATATGAAGATGAATTATTACAACGCTTAGGATCAGATAATAAGATTGTGAGATTGTTGCATAATCGTGCAAGACTCAATCCTAAACGTGTTGTATTTACTGAAGCAGATCATTTGGACGTATTAAAAGCAGCACAGTTTACATATGATGAAGGGATTGCAACTCCAATACTCCTTGGAAGACGCGATGCAATTCTCAAGTTAATGGAAGAGATAGAGTTTGAAGCAGATCTTGAGATTATTGATCCAAAATCTGATGAAGAGCTAGAGCATAAAAATGCTTATGCTAACGTGTTTTGGAAGAAACAAAAGCGTAAAGGCATCACACTATATGAAGCAGAAAAATTAATGCGTGAGCGTAATTATTTTGCGGCTATGATGGTGAATGAAGGTGATGCAGATGCAGTGATTACTGGATTTTCAAGAAGTTACCCTTCTATAGTTAAACCAATGTTGAATCTTATTGGTTTAGCGCCTGGTGCGACTAGAATTGCGACGACTAATGTTATGATGACGCAACGTGGTCCAATGTTCTTGAGTGATACCTCTATCAATATCAATCCTTCAGCAAACGACTTAAAGCGTATTGCGCAAATGACTGCTAAAGTGGTTCGTATGTTTGGTATGGAACCAGTTATGGCGATGATCTCGTATTCTAACTTTGGATCTTCAAAAGACCAAACTGCAACAAAGGTTAGAGAGGCTGTTGAGTATTTACACAAAAGGCATCCAAATTTATTGGTTGATGGTGAGTTGCAAACCGACTTCGCCTTAAATAGTGAAATGTTACAAGATATTTTTCCGTTTTCTAAACTCGCTGGACGTAAAGTAAATACACTTATTTTTCCTAATTTAGAATCGGCTAACATTACTTATAAACTACTCAAAGAGTTAAATAAGGCAGATTCTATTGGTCCAATTATGATGGGCTTACGTAAACCTGTGCATATTCTTCAATTAGATGCGAGCGTTGAAGAAATTATCAATATGACAGCTATTGCAGTAATTGATGCTCAACAAAAGGAAAAACAGGAACGAGAACGCCAAAAACATTAGTGAAAATGCACCTTTGAAATGTAAATAATTTTATTACATTTGAGCTTTTAACCGAAGCTATTACATGATTACTCATATTCAGGGGAGATTAGTTGAAAAAAACCCAACAGATGTTGTTATTGATTGCAATGGTGTTGGCTATCTTCTGAATATTTCATTGCACACCTTCTCACAAATTCCAGATCAGGAACATCTTAAACTCTATGCTTATTTAATTGTTAGAGAAGATGCTCATACTTTATACGGTTTTTCTTCCCTTTCTGAAAGAGAGATTTTTAAACTCTTGATTTCAGTAAGTGGCATTGGTGCTAGTACAGCGCGTACGATGCTGTCGTCTCTAAATCCACAAGAAATTAAAGAAGCTATTGCTCATGAAGATGTGAGATTGATTCAATCTATTAAGGGTATTGGAGCTAAAACAGCAGCAAGAGTTATCTTAGATTTAAAGGATAAAGTCCTGAAGGTATATGATATTGATGAAGTTTCTGTTAATAAAAACAATACGAACAAAGATGAAGCGTTATCTGCTTTAGAAGTTCTCGGATTTGCTAAAAAACAGTCCGAACGCGTGTTAGATAAATTGTTAGCGCAACAACCTGACGCCAATGTAGAATCCCTTATAAAGGATGCATTAAAAAATTTATAAATTTGAGTACAACAACTAACTATACTTTGCTTACTTATATACAACGTGTTATCCTGATACCTATTCTGGTACTAATGAGTACGCTTGCTTATGGACAGCAGGATTCAACAGCTCAAGACACTACTAAAACAGGATTTTCATTAGGAAGTATGAATATGCCTAATCCGCAAAGTATTGTTTCAAAATATACATATGATCCAGTAACAGATCGCTATATCTTTACTGAAAGTGTTGGGAAATTCAATATTAATTACCCTATTATTTTAACGCCTGCTGAGTATCAGAAGTTAGTCTTACAAGAACAACAACGCTTGTATTATAAACAAAAAATTGATGCTGCTGCTGGACAAAAAGAAGGTACTGAAGAAGAACAGAAGAATCTACTTCCTGAGTTTTACATCAACTCTGGTTTTTTTGAAACACTTTTTGGAGGAAATACTATTGAAGTGATTCCTCAAGGTTCTGTTGAAATGGATTTAGGTGTGTTGTTCACACAACAAGACAACCCAACCTTTTCTCCTAGAAATAGAAGTAATTTTACTTTTGACTTTGATCAACGCATAAGTTTGAGCTTGCTTGGTAAAGTTGGAACACGTTTACAGGTAACTGCAAATTACGATACCGAGTCTACCTTCGATTTTCAAAATTTAATAAAATTAGAATACACACCAACCGAAGATGATATTGTTAGAAAGATTGAGGTTGGTAATGTTGCGATGCCACTCAATAGTTCTTTGATTACTGGTGCGCAAAGTCTTTTTGGTGTAAAAACCGAACTGCAATTTGGAAAAACTAGAGTAACCGCAATATTTTCTGAACAACGCTCGCAATCGCAATCTGTGGTGTCACAAGGTGGTGGAACAGTAGAAGAGTTTGAGTTTTTTGCCAGAGATTATGATGAAAACAGACACTACTTTTTATCACAATATTTTAGAAATAATTACGACGAAGCGATGCTTCGCTATCCTTTTATAAACAACAACATCCAAATTACGCGTATTGAAGTTTGGGTAACCAATAGAAGTAATCAAACAGATAACGTTAGAAATATTGCTGCCTTTCAAGATTTAGGTGAATCGGATATCATTGGGTTAAATAATCCACCTCCTGGTTTTGTAAATGTTGGTGCCAATCAACCGCCAGATAACGGAAATAACGATTTTAATCCTACAAATATCGCTGGTCCAGGATCTTTACTGTCACCTTTAGTGAGAGATATTACCACTGTAGAGCAAGGGATTTTAGTACCTGCAAATGAAGGGTTTGATTTTGGTAAACTCGAAAATGCAAGAAAGCTTCAAGAAGGTACCGACTTTCAATTGCAACAGCAATTAGGATACATCTCGCTTAACCAACGTTTATTAAATGATGAAATTTTAGCGGTTGCTTTTCAGTATACCATTGGTAGCGAAGTCTATCAGGTTGGTGAATTCGCTAATGATGGTGTGAGTTCTATTGCTTCTAATAATGACGATGATGGAGATGGTATTCCTAATGATGCTGATGTTGATGTCAATGGTGATGGTTCTCCAGATAATGGAACAGACAGTGATGGCGATGGTATTAATGACCAAGCAGATGCTGATGTAAATGGTGATGGTGTGGTTGATAACGGAACAGACACCAATGCCGATGGTATCAATGATAGTTTTATTGTCGCTGAAGGATCAACTCAGGCACTCGTGTTAAAGATGTTAAAGAGTCCAATTACTAGTGTCGATCAACCTATTTGGGACTTAATGATGAAGAACGTTTATGATACTGGCGCCTTTCAATTAGAACAGGATGACTTCAGATTAAATATCTTTTATACAGAAGCGTCACCTCTAAATTACATTTCACCTGTTGAAGGAGCACCATTCCCAGTGTTTGATAATAACACACCATTTGATAATACAGATGATGGAGAAATAGTAGATACACCGCTAATTAGACTATTTCATTTAGATCGCTTGAATTTTAACAACGATCCTCAGACTGGAGGTGATGGATTCTTTGATTATGTACCAGGATTAACGGTTCTTACACAAAACGGAAAGATAATTTTCACCAAAGTAGAGCCATTTGGTCGTTACCTCTTTGATATACTAGATGATGATGGTAACCCTAATAATAATGATGTCGATTATGAGATGGAAACCTATACAAATCTTAATCAGGAGAAATACGTTTATGACATTCTTTATAAGTCCACTAAAATTGCTGCTCTAGACGAGGCTGAAAAGAATAAATTCCAAATTAAAGGGCGTTATAAATCGTCTGGTGGAGATGGAATTCCGCTAGGAGCTTTTAATGTGCCTCGAGGTTCAGTAGTGGTAACTGCTGGTGGTAGAACCCTTGTTGAAGGTGTAGATTATACGGTAAATTATCAAATTGGACGTGTTCAAATTTTGGACGAAGCCTTAAAGGCATCAAACATTCCAATTAATGTTTCGGTAGAAAACAATGCTATTTTTGGTCAGCAAACAAGACGATTCACAGGTGTTAATGTAGAACATCAATTTAATGAAAACTTTGTGTTAGGTGCTACTTTATTGAATTTGAATGAACGTCCTATTACTCAAAAAGCAAACTACAATACAGAACCTATTAACAATACTATTTTTGGGTTTAATGGAAACTATTCAACTGAAGTACCTTTCTTAACGCGTTTGGTGAATAAACTTCCAAATATAGATACAGACGTGCCTTCTAATTTATCACTTAGAGGTGAGTTTGCATACTTGGCTCCTGGAGCTCCTAAAGGAACAGATTTTAATAACGAAGCTACGGCTTATGTTGACGACTTTGAAGGGACGCAAGGCGCTATAGATCTATTATCACCATTAACTTGGTTTTTATCGAGTAGACCACGTCAACTAGGAAAAATCTATCCTGGTTTTGGTGGTGAAGATGAAAATGGTATTCAAAACGGATTTGATAGAGCATTCCTTAACTGGTACACTATCGATCCAATATTTTACAGTAGTCAAAGACCAGGAGGAATTACTGATGACGATGTTTCTAGTCTTTACACAAGACGTATTTTTATCGATGAGGTCTTTCCTGAAATTGACATTGCTCAAGGTCAGCAAACCGTTATAAATTCACTTGATTTATCGTATTATCCAACCGAGCGTGGACCATACAACTATGATCCAGATGCTACAGATGGTACCATCGATGCAGCAGATAGTTGGGCAGGTATAACAAGACAAATTACCTCCACAGATTTTGAACAAGCTAATGTAGAATACATCGATTTCTGGCTTCAAGATCCATTCCTAGAAGATGCTGTTCCTTCTGCAGCTAATGGTGGAAAATTATTCATTAACCTCGGAAATATTTCTGAAGACGTCCTTAAAGATGGTAAAAAGCAATATGAAAACGGATTACCTGAAGATGGAAATATTAGTGACCTAGTGCCAACATCTTATAATACAGTTGTACCAAGAAACCAATCGTTAATTTATACGTTTTCAACAACCGATGACGAAAGAGCTAATCAAGATGTTGGATATGATGGTTATGACGATAATGAGGAAGCTACACTTATTCCTAATGGTGCTGCTTTTGGTCCAGATCCATCTAATGATAACTATACCTATTATCTTAATACAGATGGAGGTATTTTTCAACGTTACAAAAGATATAATGGGCAACAAGGCAATTCACCTGATGAGTTTAGTGATACCAATAGAGGATCTACAGCGCAACCAGACGTAGAGGATATCAACAGGGATAATACGATGAATACGATTGATAGTTATTTTCAATATGAAATCGATATCACGCCTGCATCATTAAATAATCCTAATAACGCTCAAATTAATGATAGAAAAACGAGAGAAGTAACACTGCCTAATGGTGATACAAGAGAAGTAAAATGGTATCAGTTTAGAATTCCAATTTCTGACCCAACAGATGCTATTGGTGGTATTACTGATATTCGTTCTGTGCGATTTGTGCGTTTATTTATGAATGGGTTTACGGAGCATAGAGTTTTACGTTTTGCAACACTTGATCTTGTTAGAAGTGACTGGAGACGCTATACGTTGAGTCTTGATGATGAGCCTAACAACGATAATGATAACACCGATTTAAATGTTGGTGTGGTAGGGTTGCAGCAAAATGATGGTAATTATGTATTACCTCCAGGTGTGCAATTAGAACAATTAAATAATAACAATAATATTATTAGACAAAACGAACAATCACTTCAAGTAGAGGTTTGTGAACTTGAACCAAGAGATTCTAGAGGTGTGTTTAAAAATATTAATGTCGATATGCGTCAGTATAATAAATTAAGAATGTTTATTCATGCTGAAGAAGGCGAATCAGGAAGTTTAAGTGATGGTGATATGGTTGGTTTTATCCGAATGGGTAATGACTTTACTCAAAACTATTACCAAATTGAAGTGCCTCTTGTAGTATCTTCTGGAACTATTTCTGAAGAATCTATTTGGCCTGAAGCCAACGAAATTAATATCGAGCTTGATGTACTCGAACAAATAAAATCGCTTGGTATTGCCAACGGAACACTTGCAGAACCAGATCCAACGTTTTATGATCTTGTTGATGGACAACCTGTTGAAGTTGATGAATTTGACGATTATACCATTGGTCAGCAACGTGTTGCTATTATTGGTAATCCAAACTTTGGAGATATAAGAGTCTTGATGGTTGGTCTTAAGAACCCAGACAACAATGGAATGAATGTTTGTGGTGAAGCTTGGTTTAATGAATTACGCTTATCAGATCTAGACAATGAAGGCGGTTGGGCAGCTGTTGCAGCTATGGATGCCAACTTTGCCGATTTTGCAGATATTAGTGCCACAGGTAGAAAAAGTACTATCGGTTTTGGTTCTGTTGAGCAGCGACCAAACGAAAGAAGCCGAGAAGATGTACAGCAATACGATATTGTTACTAATGTGAATTTAGGTCAGCTGTTACCTAAAAAATGGGGCATGCAAATCCCGTTTAATTATGGTATTGGTGAAGAAGTGATTACACCAGAATATGATGAATTTTATAGAGATATAAAACTTGAAACACAGCTCGAGAATACAAACAATAAAGATTCAATTTTAAATGTCAATGAAAGTTATACCAAACGACAAAGTATAAATTTCATTGGTGTTAGAAAGAATAGAACAACAGATAAAAAACCACGTTTTTATGATGTTGAAAATTTAACCTTGAATTATTCCTACAACAAAACTGAACATAGAGATTTTGAGATTGAAAATTCCTTAGATCAAAATATTAGGGCAGGAGTTAACTATAACTACAGTTTTGAACCTAAAAGCATTGAGCCATTCAAGAAAAATGATTCGCTATTTACAGGAAAATACTGGAAACTCTTAAAGGACTTTAATTTTAATCCGATTCCAACAAGTTTCTCTGTAAATACAGACATCATAAGGCAATTCAATAAGCAGAAATTTAGGGAAGTTGATTTGGCTGGAGACAATATTGGTCTTGAAGAGTTATTCAGAAGAAATTACAACTTCAATCTTCAGTATGTCATTAATTATAACTTGACAAAGGCGCTTAGTATGAACTTTACCGCGTCTAATTCAAACATCGTTAGAAACTATTTTGTCGATGATGTTTTAAATGGCAGACAAGACCCTAATCTAGATGTTTGGGATGGTTTCTTTGATCTAGGAGATCCTAATATTCAAAACCAACAGCTACAGGTAAATTATGAAATCCCACTTTATAAAATACCTACCTTAAGTTTCCTACGAGCGACCTATTCTTACACAGGAGATTTTCAATGGCAAAAAGGATCAGATCTTAATGAGAATTTACAAATTAGAGATCCAGACGATCCTAATATTGTAAACACGTTCAATCTTGGGCATTCGATTCAAAATGCTAACACACATAACATCAATTCAACACTTAATATGGAAAATCTGTATAAGTATGTTGGACTTGTTAAGAAGAAGACTAGAGGGAATCAAACACGAGGAAATAAGAGTGCTGTTCCTAAAGGCTTAGAGCAAAAAGGGAATGAGAAAGGCGATAAGAAAGCTGCAGATGGAAAGAATGGCGCAGATGGTGCTGATGCAAAAGTAGCAAAGAAGAATAAAGCCAGTGCAGGAACTAAGATTCTAAATGGAGCAATCGATTTACTTACAAGTGTAAAACGTATTCAAATTAATTACTCTGAAAACAATGGTACGTTCTTGCCAGGATATCTTCCAACACCAGGATTCTTAGGGACTTTAAAACCAACGTTAGGCTTTACTTTTGGAAGTCAGCAAAACATTAGAGACTTAGCGGCTAGAAATGGTTGGTTAACTATTTATGATCAATTTAATCAGCAATACACCGAAGTCACTACTAAAATTTTAGATGTTTCAGCAAATATTGAACCTTTAAATGACCTAAAAATTGATATTACTGGTAATAGAACCTTTTCAGAGAACTTAACTCAAAATTTCAACACAACAGACCTTAACAATGATGGATTAAGTGATGTTTACAATGAATTACTGACCAACTCATTTGGTAACTTTAGTATCTCTACAGCATTAATAAAAACAGCATTCCAAAAAAGTGATGAGACACAATCTCAGGCATTTGACGATTTTAGAGCCAATAGAATAGTAGTAGCAAACCGTTTAGCTAGAAACTTTTATGGAACAGATAACTTTGCTAGAGATGGAGAAGGTTTCCCACTTGGATTTGGTAAAAACAACCAAGCGGTATTGTTGCCTGCATTTTTATCGGCTTACAAAGGACAGAAAGCTGACAAGATAGGATTGTCTGCATTTAGAGATATTCCTATTCCTAATTGGCAATTGAAGTATACTGGACTAATGAAGATGAAATGGTTTAAAAAGAACTTCAAACGTTTTTCAATAACACATGGTTACAGGTCTAGTTACACCATCAATCAATTCAGAACTAATTTAGATCTCGAACCAGGAGCATTACAACCTGGAGTGTCTTATGAAAATCAGGATGCAGATGTATTGGATCAATCGGGTAATTTGAAAAATGAAACGGTGTTTAGCAATGTTAACCTTGAAGAACAATTTAGCCCATTATTCCGATTAGATTTTGAAATGAAAAACTCTGTAAGGGTTCTTGCTGAAATGAAAAAGGATCGAATTTTATCCCTGAGTTTTGATAATAATTTATTGACTGAAATTCAAGGAAAAGAATACATCTTAGGATTAGGATATCGTATTAAAGATGTGCGAATCAGATCTAAACTCGCAGGTCCAAGACAAATTATTAAGAGTGATTTGAATATGAAAGCTGATGTTTCAGTAAGAAATAACAGAACCATCATTCGAAATCTTGACATAGACAACAATCAAATTACGCAAGGACAAACTGTTTGGAGTGCCAAGTTTGCAGCAGATTATGCGTTTACCAAAAACTTAACGGCAATCTTTTATTTTGATTATACCTTCTCTGAGTATGAAATTTCTACTGCATTTCCGCAAACAACAATTCGATCAGGGTTCACACTTAGATATAATTTTGGAAATTAGAATGTGTAATGTTGTCAAAAAAATTATTTTTGTAAGCATATAATTTATAACAATTCAAATGAATATACCATCAGATTTAAAATACACCAAAGACCATGAATGGGTTATGATCGAAGGTGATGTGGCAACTATAGGAATTACTGATTTTGCTCAAGGCGAACTTGGTGATATTGTTTATGTTGAGGTTGAAACAGTTGACGAAACCCTTGATGCCGAAGAAATATTTGGAACCGTTGAAGCTGTAAAAACAGTATCTGATTTGTTTTTACCACTTTCTGGTGAGATCATTGAGTTCAATGAGGCGCTAGAAGATGAGCCAGAAAAAGTAAACTCAGATCCTTATGGTGAAGGCTGGATGATTAAACTTAAATTTTCTGATTCTTCTGAAATTGAAAACTTATTGTCTGCAGAAGATTACAAAGCTCTTGTTAGTGCCTAAATACTTGGCTTTACCATCACTAAGTGTCTATGTAATTGCACTCACAATTGGTAGCCTTTCTAAAATCAGTAGCATTCCAAAACTTGGGTCGTCTTTTGATGATAAAATCTATCACTTCTTAGCATATGCTGTGCTAACATTTTTATGTTACAATTATATCCAACATATTAATGCAAAGCGAGCACTAGTGCTTTCTGTGATTATTGCAGTTATTTATGGCATTATTATTGAAGGATTACAATCTGTATTGACAAATTTTAGAACGCCAGACTATTATGATGTCGTTGCCAATACACTCGGAGCTATTGTAACTTTCATATGTTTACAATATGTTACAAAGAGAACGTTAAATTAAAAATCAGGTTGCATTTTTATCATATTTTTGGTTAAATTAGCAATTCTAAAACCTTATAGCGCATGGAGCCTAAAAAGAATATCAAATCAGATGTAAGTAGAAATGCATCATTATACTTTGCAGTAGGTTTAGCCTTAATGATGGCGTTGACTTATTTGACAATAAACTACAAATCCTATGATGATAGAAATCTAGAGTATGGGATGTTAGATATTGAAGATGATTTAGAAGAAGAAATTCCAATTACAAATCAGGAAATTATTCCACCACCTCCACCACCTCCACCACCAGTTGTGCCTGAGGAAATTGAAATTGTAGAGGATGAAAAGGAAATTGAAGAAACTGTAATTGAATCTACTGAAACCGATCAAGAAGAAGAAATTGTTGAGGTTGAAGAAGTTGAAGTAGAAGAGGTTGAAGAAGATATCGAAGTGCCTTTTGCAGTTATTGAAAACGTACCAGTTTTCCCTGGCTGTGAAAAAGAAAAAGGTAACAACGCTAAGAAAAAATGTATGTCTGATAAAATTGCAAAGTTTGTAAATAAGAAGTTCAATACAGAACTTGCAGCAGACCTTGGATTATCTGGAAAACAGCGTATCAGTGTCATCTTTAAGATTGATAAAACAGGAAACATTACTAATGTTAGAGCAAGAGCACCACATCCAGGTTTAGAGAAAGAAGCAAAACGAGTGATCAACTTGCTTCCAAAAATGCAACCAGGAAAGCAACGTGGTAAAGCGGTAACAGTACCGTATTCGTTACCAATCTTATTCCAAGTACAAGACTAAGACGAGATCCATCATATATAATTCAAAATCCCATCTAAGAAATTAGATGGGATTTTTACTTTGGTATGTTTATTGTGACTTTTTCAAAATATTAACATTAACATTTTAGTATTATGAAAAATTTTAAAAAAACGCCAAACATTACTGGTCAGAGTAATGAAAGCGTGCCAAAATCACGAAAACATGATGCAAATTTACAAAAAAACTCAACGCTCTATTTTCAAATAGGCTTGATTCTTTGCCTTCTTGGAAGCTACGCTATTTTAGAAATGCGCTTCGAATCTAAATCGATTGCTATTGATGAAGTTGCTTTTATTGATGATCTTGACACGTTTGATGTTAAGAATTATGTTGTTGAACCTGAACAAAAAATTGAAAAACAGGTTAAAAAACAATCTCAACGACTGGTTGATACCGAACCTGTAGTCGTTGATAATGATGTCGAAATTGTTGAGCAAACAATTGATATTGCTAAACCAGACGTATTGGATAGTCCGCTACCAGTATCTGCAATAGTAGATGTTGAAAAACCAGTTGATGACATTATTGATGAGAATACGATCATCGACTTAAGAAAGGTTGAACGTGTTCCAATTTATCCAGGTTGCGAGAAAGCTACCAATAATGCAGAACGCTTAAAGTGTATGTCTAGTAAAATGAATAAGCTTATACAAAGAAAGTTCAATACAGATTTAGCAGGTCAGTTACAACTTGAAGGTATACAGAGAATAGATGTTCAGTTTAAAATTGATAGGTATGGTAAGGTCACCGACATTAAAACCAGATCTCCTTATGATTTGCTAGAACAAGAAGCACAACGTGTGGTTAATAAAATTCCAACGATGACACCTGGAATGCAACGTGAAAAACCTGTGTCAGTAATGTATTATTTACCTATTAAGTTTAAAGTACAATAAATGCTCACTATAACTTTACTCAACAAACCGTTATCAGCTTGATAACGGTTTTTTTTGAGATGTAAATGCCCCAAGTTTTAGTCGTCTCTTTTGAAAAAAATAGTATCTTTCCATCTTAAATCTATTTTTATTCATTTATGAAGCATTGCTGCATCATTTTGTTTGCATTTTGTATCAGTTTTTTAAATGCGCAGTCTACAGATAACTATGAAAAGCCTCCTGTATTTCCAGAGTGTGAATCTGAACCCATAGAACAATTAAAAGTTTGTTTTAACAACAAACTCAACACTTTTATATTCAACAATTTTAAAGTACCTCAAATTGTAACAGATGATGCTTACAATGGAGATATTAAGGTTTTGTTTGAAATTGATAAGGAAGGTCAGATACACTTATTGCATACTGATGCTGTTTATGATGAACTTAAAGAAGAAACCAAACGTGTTTTTGATACGCTTCCGAAGGTTACACCTGGAACTTACAATGGGAAACCAACGTTCTTTCAATATTCGCTTACTGTTAAAATTCCTTTAGCAAATCCTGAGGTGCTGACTAATGAGACCAAAGCCTTACCAAATGTAAAAGAGATTGTCGATTTGAATGCCTTAGTTAGCAATGAATTTGATAGTGTTAGTAAGCATACAACGGCTTATGAAAAACTTGAATACCAGAGTCAGTTAAATATTCCATTTACGCACAATTACTATGCTCGGTTTGATCAACAAATGAATGGACTTGGCACTAACAGTCATACTGCGGCTAAGCCTTTTATGTATGAAGATGTGCAAAAGTATTACGATTTTAAAGCTGAAAAAGAAGCGCTCGTAAAAGGTTCAGACTCGTGGTGGAGTAAAAAACTTTGGAATGAACACCTAGTCGCCATTCAAGGAAAAGACTATTGGTTTACCTTAGATCCTGTTTTTGATTTACAATTGGGTAAAGACACTGATGCCGATTTTAGTACAACTTATAATAACACTAGAGGTATTTTTCTTCAAGGTGGTTTGGGAAAGAAGTTTAGTTTTTCTGCTTCTGTGTATGAGAGTCAAGGCCGATTTGCACAATATATAAATCAGTATGCCGAAGCTATTGCTGCTGGTAATAATGAGCCTATTGTACCTGGAAGAGGACTTTCAAAACGCTTTAAAGATCAAGGCTTTGATTATCCTGTAGCTGAAGGCTATTTGTCATATTCACCTACTGAATTTATCAATATTCAATTTGGACATGGTAAGAATTTTATAGGAGATGGATACCGTTCGTTATTGCAAAGTGATGTCGCTAGTCCGTATCCTTATCTGAAATTAAATACCAAATTTTGGAAAATTAAGTACACCAATACCTGGATGTGGTTAAGAGATGTACGAGCAGAAGTGCAAGAAGATGGCGCTTTCCTAACAAAATATATGGCAAATCATTATTTGAGTTGGAATGTGTCTAAACGACTTAACTTAGGATTGTTTGAGTCTGTTTTATGGTCTGATGATAACAATAGAGGATTTGATTTTAATTATTTGAATCCAGTAATTTTTTACAGAGCTATTGAGTTTTCTACAGGACAAGACGCTGGAAATGCAATTTTAGGTGCTACTGCAAAATATAAATGGAATAACAAAGTCAATCTCTACGGTCAACTTATTGTAGATGAATTTGCGATTGACGATGTTACAGGAGGAAATAAAAGTTGGAGAAATAAATTTGGTTTTCAAATAGGAGCCAAATATTTTGATGCCTTTAAAGTGAACAATTTGTTAATTCAGTTTGAATATAATCGCGTACGTCCTTATACATATTCTCACAATACCATTGTATTGAATTATGCACATAATAATCAACCAATGGCTCATCTTTGGGGAGCGAACTTTAGTGAAGCTATTCTCATAGGTCGATACCATTATAAGCGCTGGTTTGCAGACGCCAAGTTTATTTTTGGAAAGCGAGGTTTTGATGTTAACGATGGAACCGATTTTGCTAATTATGGAGGCGATATCTTTAGATCTGAAGATGATAGAAATGCCAATTCTGGTATTGAAGTAGGACAAGGGAATACGACTCATGTTTTTCAAGCCGATTTACAAGGGGGTTATGTGATTAATCCAGTGAGTAACCTAAGGTTTTTTACCAATATTACCTTCAGAAATTATAACCCACAAGCCAATACCGCTTCAGCTATCGATACCAATACAACTTGGTTTACTTTAGGTGTACGAACCGATTTGTTTAATTGGTACAATGACTTTTAGAAACGTGCTTGTTCGTTTGAATAAGAATTACTTTTAAATTGGATTGCTCAAAAGCTTTTTTCAGAGTATCTTTGCAAACGCAACAAAACCTCTTGTATTGAGCGCAGTAGAAACACCAGTAAAAACCACTTCAATCATTTCAGATTTTAAAGAAATCACTAAGATCAGACTTTCTGTGAGTGTTGTGTTTTCTGCTATTGCTGGATATTTGTTGGGTGCTGTAGTTGTAGATTTTAATACCTTGATCCTCTTAGCTTTTGGAGGCTACTTTATGGTAGGTGCTTCTAATGCCTACAACCAAATCATTGAAAAAGACTTAGATGCTTTAATGGATCGCACAAAAAATCGACCTGTACCAGCTGGTCGAATGTCTGTTCAAACAGCGTTCATTATAGCGACCATATTTACCATAGCAGGGATTGCAACACTTTACGTGATCAATCCAAGAACTGCGATGTATGGAGCTATTTCAATTTTTTTGTACACATGTGTGTACACGCCTTTAAAAACAAAAACACCATTAGCTGTTTTTGTTGGTGCCATACCTGGAGCTATCCCTTTTATGTTAGGTTGGGTTGCTGCCAGAAATGATTTTGGTATTGAGCCTGGAACCTTATTTGCACTTCAGTTTTTTTGGCAATTTCCACATTTTTGGGCTATAGGTTGGTTCTTGTTTGATGATTATAAAAAAGGAGGCTTTTTCATGTTGCCTACTGGTAAAAGAGATAAAGGAACTGCAGTGCAAACTATTATGTATACCGTCTGGACTATTCTAATTTCAATAGTGCCAGTATTTGGTGTAACTGGAGATTTAAAACTGTCTATTGTAGCTGGAATTATTGTGTTTTTACTAGGCTTGTTTATGCTGTATTATGCATTTGAGTTGTTTAAAAAGAGAACAGCTAAGGCTGCAAAGCAACTCATGCTTTCAAGTGTAACCTACATTACATTGCTACAAATCGTTTATGTGATTGATAAATTTGTGAGATAAAATGGATTTAACAGAAGGAACTATCAGAGAAAAAAATGACAGAGCCAAGCGTATGATGCTTTGGTTTGGGATTATTTCACTTTTAATGTCATTTGCAGGTTTAACAAGTGCAGTTTTGGTGAGTAGAACTCGTGAAGATTGGTTGCACGATGTTCAAATACCAAGCGCTTTTGTAATTAGCTGTGTAATTATTATTGCAAGCAGTTTGACGTTTATCCTTGCCAAGAGAGCTTTGAAACAAGAGAAGCGTAGTGTAACAACACTATTATTATTAGTTACGTTTGCACTTGGAATTGCCTTCATTGTAAGTCAGTTTAAAGGATTCTCTCAAATCATTGCAGATGGCTTTAATTTTACTGGACCTACCAGTAATGTCACCATGAGTTTTATTTATGTGATTGCATTTGCTCATATTTTACACGTAGTCGCAGGTTTAATATCACTTTTGGTTGTAATTTATAATCATTTTAAACAAAAGTATACGGCCAACGAAATGCTTGGGATGCAACTGTCGGCAACCTTTTGGCATTTTATAGATATACTGTGGTTATTCCTGTTTTTGTTTTTGTCTTACGTGATGTAATTTTAGGGCAAATTCTATGGCAAAATGACTGCAATCTAAATTTGGATTAAAGGGGATTTCAATTTTTAGAACCTGATGTTTTTTTAGATAGATAAAATGATTATTTTTGTGCAACTTTTAACAACTAAATGCTTTATATGGATACTACAGTAGCAAATACTGGAACAGAAGGCAAAACTTGGGGAGGCGGAAACCAGCCTCTCAAAGCTAGTTATGGTAAAATGATGATGTGGTTCTTTATCGTATCTGATGCCTTAACATTCTCTGGATTTTTAGCAGCATATGGATTTTCAAGATTTAAGTTCATAGGATCTTGGCCAATTGCTGATGAAGTGTTTACTCACGTTCCTTTCTTTCATGGGAATTACCCAATGATTTATGTAGCGTTTATGACCTTCATTCTTATTGTATCTTCGGTAACGATGGTACTTGCAGTTGATGCTGGTCATCACATGCAAA
Source organism: Bacteroidia bacterium (assembly GCA_030430385.1). Classification (GTDB taxonomy): domain Bacteria; phylum Bacteroidota; class Bacteroidia; order Flavobacteriales; family Flavobacteriaceae; genus Psychroserpens. The sequence continues at coordinate 17,952 of JAUIFO010000003.1, read as the reverse complement.
AAGGAAAGGTTACAATCTACATGTTCCTTACTATCATTTTCGGATTAATATTCGTTGGTTCTCAAGCTTGGGAATGGGCAACATTTATCAAAGGTGATTATGGAGCTATTCAAACCAAAGGTGGAAATATTCTTCAGTTTGGAGAATACGTAACTGTTGATGGTGTTGAAAAGTTTAAGCGTGTTGCTATTAGTGATATTGCTATTGATGCGCATGGAGATCGTGTTCAGCACGAGCGAAAAAGCGGTATTTGGTTCTTAAGTGAAGGCACGCTTCCTTCTTATACTGTTGAAGAAGTTTACAACGGACTAGAGGCAAATCCTGATGTATTAGTGAGAACACAAACCCTAACCGCTGAAGGAGAAAAAACAGTGCTTACTCGAGAAGAGTCACTAAAACAAATCAAAGAAAACGGGAAATTAGTAGTTGAAGGCGCTAACCTTCATGTAAACGAATATGGAACCTCATTATTCGCTGATTTCTTTTTCTTTATAACAGGGTTCCACGGTTTCCACGTATTTTCAGGAGTTGTTATAAACATTATTATATGGTTCAATGTGATTCTTGGAACTTACGAGAGAAGAGGAAGCTACGAAATGGTTGAAAAAGTAGGTTTATACTGGCACTTTGTAGATTTAGTTTGGGTATTTGTATTTACATTCTTCTACCTAGTTTAATTTTAGAATAATTGCATTTAAAATGGCAGACGCACATAAATTAGAAATATTAAGAGGCTTAATTAAATTCAAGTCTAACACACAAAAAATTTGGGGTGTTTTAATCTTACTATCAATAGTGACAGCTGTAGAAGTTGTTTTAGGGATTTACAAACCTGAAGCTTTAATGACTCAAGTTTTGAGTATGAAACTTCTCAATTGGATCTTCATCATCTTAACCATTGTAAAGGCTTACTACATTACATGGGATTTCATGCACATGAGAGATGAAACTAAGGCTTTAAGACGTATGGTGGTTTGGACTGCTGTATTCTTGATCTGTTACCTTATATTTATCCTACTTCAAGAAGGAGGATACATTGAAGGTGTCTATTCTTCTGAATATATAAAAAGAGATTTTTAACATGATTTCACAATCATAAAATATATTAAAAGACGGTTTATTTAAACCGTCTTTTTTATTTTTGCATAATAATTCAAAGTCTCAAAAAACATGAAAAAAATGCCATTAAAAACCAAGCTTGTTTTAGGCGTTTTGTTCTTTCTACCTGTTTTATTTTTATTGTTTCTCTATCCTTCAACTCATAATTATAATCCACTTGATATTGTTGACGAAGATGTAAAGGAATTAGAGATGTTTAACTATAATTCAAATGAAGTAAAGCTGGAAGATCAAATTACTATTTTAGGGTTTTTAGGAGCACATCCTAAACAACATATTATCGCAGCATCTAATTTGAAAGAACTGGTATATGATAAATTTAAAGGCTTTAAAAAGTTTCAAATAGTTATTGTATTGCCTAAAGGTTCTGAAAGCGAAGCACATGCACTTCACAAAGAAATAAGTACCTATGAAGACATGCGTTTTTGGCATTATGTATATGGCGAACCTAATGATATTCAAACGGTATTTTCAAGTTTAAAATTTGAAGAACCTCTAGACGAACAACTATTTACAGATCATATTTTTATTATCGATAAAGATCTAGCACAACGTGGTAGAATTGACGATAGAGAAGAGAAAGCTATTGAAAAAAACCAGCCTGTAGTTCCGTTATATTCCTACGATTGTATTGAGGTGTCTGAAATTAAAAACAAACTTAGTGATGATCTAAGAATTTTGTTTGCTGAATATCGTCAAAAACGAAAAGGCAAATTCGACTCGTCAACAAGACGCGCACAAGATATAAATACAGATCAACCTGAAGTCCAATAGCATGAGCACAAAATCAACAAATTATTCATACATAGGTATTGCTTTCATTATTTTGGTTTTTGGAATCATTTTCATTCCAAGAATTATTGATAGAATACAAGGTGACGATATTACAAGATCTGAAAGCAGAAGTAAAGATGTTTCTACTAAAAGTGATAGCTACGTATCTGATTTGATGTTTATAAATATCAATGGAGCACCAAAAAAAGTTCCTCAATTTTCTTTTGTAGATCAAGACGGTCAAACCATTTCTAATAAAGATTATGAAGGAAAAGTATATGTGGTTGAATTCTTCTTTACAACTTGCCCTACGATTTGCCCAAGAATGAATAGAAACTTGATTGAAATTCAAAATACGTTTTCTGAGTTTGAAGATTTTGGTGTAGCCTCATTTACGATTAATCCAGATTATGATACTTCTGAAGTGTTAAAAGCTTATGCAGAAAACTATGGTGTTACCAATCCGAATTGGCATCTAATGACAGGAGATAAAGAGGTCATCTATGAATTAGCTAATGTTGGATTTAATATTTATGCTGGAGAGAATCCTGAAGTTGAAGGTGGCTTTGAACACTCAGGAAACTTCGCGCTTATTGATAAAAATGGTTACATACGCTCAAGAAAAGACAACTTTGGAAATCCTAAGATTTTCTACAAAGGGATATTGAGTGAATCGGAAAAAGAAAATGAAGATGGAGAAACTGAAGAAATTAGCATCTTAAAAGAAGACATTGCCAAACTATTAAAAGAAGATTATAATGAGTAACATAGAAACCAACCCTCAAGAGAAAAAATATAACACTTGGATTGTAATACTTGCGATTCTTATTCCTTTAGTTGTAGCAATACTGTCACGAGTTAAGCTCCAAGATTTTGGTATTGAGGTTGAACCACTTACGTTTTTACCACCAATTTATGCTGCTATTAATGGTGTAACAGCTCTAATTCTGATCTTAGCTGTAATGGCTATTAAAAAGAAAAATAGAGTCTTGCATGAGCGACTTATGAAGTTTGCTATACTTTTATCGGTAAGTTTTTTGGTAATGTATGTTGCTTATCATATGACGAGCGATTCTACTAAATATGGAGGAGAAGGCGCTATAATGTACTTGTATTATTTTGTATTGATATCTCATATTCTACTATCAATAGTTATTATTCCATTTGTATTAATTACTTATGTTAGAGCCATTACCAACAATATTGAACGTCATAAAAAAATAGCTAAAATCACATTTCCTCTATGGCTTTATGTCGCAGTTACAGGAGTAATTGTGTATTTTATGATCTCGCCTTATTATGTATAAATATGAAACATAAAGGCTTATTTCTTTTTCTATTATCTGTTTTTACCTTTCTGAAAACTGAAGCGCAATGTGCTATGTGTAGAGCAGTTCTTGAAAGTGAAGAAACGCAATCTGCTGCAAAAGGGGTTAATGATGGCATTATGTATTTGATGGCAATCCCCTACATTTTGGTTGCAGGAATTGGCTTCATCATCTACTGGAAGTTTTTCAGAGCAAAAACCACAAAAGACTAAAAAAAACACCTTTTAGTGTAACATTTTTGGTATTTAGAAGTCTTATAAATATCAATCAAAAATCAAATTCTTAACAAATACTTAGCACAATCCAGTTGATGATTTGCGTAATATTGTTAAGAATTAACCATCTACATTATGATCCAGATCAAGGATTTGCATAAATCTTATCACATGGGAAGCAATTCGCTTCACGTATTAAAAGGAATTAACTTTGATGTCAATGAAGGCGAACTTGTGTCTATAATGGGGTCTTCAGGATCTGGAAAATCTACCTTACTCAATATTCTGGGCATGCTAGATGAAGCCGATTCAGGTAATTATATTCTAGATAATGTTCCTATTAAAGGGCTTAATGAAAAGCTTGCTGCAAAGTATAGAAATGAATTTCTAGGTTTTATTTTCCAATCGTTCAACTTGATCAATTACAAAAGTGCACTAGATAATGTTTCTATGCCATTGTATTATAAAGGAATTAAACGCAAAGAACGTACAGATCGAGCAATGCACTATCTTGAAAAAGTAGGTTTGGCAGATTGGTCTCATCATTTACCAAGTGAATTATCTGGTGGTCAAAAACAACGTGTCGCTATAGCAAGAGCTTTAGCTAGTGATCCGAAAGTACTTTTGGCAGATGAACCTACAGGAGCCTTAGACACCAAAACATCCTATGAAGTAATGGATCTAATTCAAGGTATTAATGATGAAGGCAAAACCATTTTAGTGGTGACACATGAGCATGATATCGCGCAAATGACCAAACGTATTGTCAACTTAAAAGATGGTTTAATTATAGATGATTGCAAAGTAGAACAAGTAAGAGCATCCCAACATGTTTGATATTGAACGTTGGCAGGAAATATTTGAAACCTTACGAAAAAATAAACTTCGTACCTTCTTAACTGGACTTTCCGTAGCTTCAGGAATCTTTATTTTGGTGATTCTTCTTGGGTTTAGTAAAGGCCTTGAAAATGGTGTTAAATCTGAGTTTGAAAGAGATGCGACCAACCTTATAACTGTTTGGACAGGAAGAACTACCAAAGAATACAAAGGACTCAATCCTGGGAGATACATTCAAATGAAGAATGAAAACTTTGAGTTCATTACGGATAAGTATAGCGATAACATTGAGCATAAAACTGCATTGTTTTCTATTTGGGGAGCAGACATTTCATATAAAAATGAAACGGTTAGATATCAAGTAAGAGGTGCCATGCCTGGTCATCAATTTATAGAAAATGCCGATATGGAATCTGGAAGGTTTGTTAGTGAAGCCGATCTGGATGAAAAACGAAAAGTTGCTGTCATTGGAAGAAAGTTAAGACGCGATCTATTTAAGGATGAAGACCCTATAGACAAGGAGATTAAAATCTACGGAATTAGTTTTAAAGTTGTCGGTGTTTTTATTGATCCAGGTGGAGAACGTGAAGAGCAACAGGCTTACATACCGTTATCTACTTCTCAAAAAGTATTTGGTGCAGGAGATGATATCAGAAATATTCTGGTGACTGTGAAAATGTCTGATGATTTCGATGAAGCTGTACAATTGTCTAACAGTATGTCTGATGCCATTGAAAGTGAATTAAAACAAATTCATACGGTTGCTCCAGACGATACAAGTGCTGTAAGAGTGTTTAATACGCTTGAAGAGGCTAAGAAAATTTACGGATTGATTGGTATGATCCAATCTGTATTTTGGTTTATTGGTATTCTAACAATCATCGCTGGTGTGGTTGGTGTTGGTAATATCATGCTCATTATTGTTAAAGAGCGTACTAAAGAAATAGGAGTTAGAAAAGCTTTAGGTGCTTTGCCAATTTCAATTATTGGTATGATTCTTCAGGAGGCTGTCTTTGTAACCATGTTTGCTGGTTTGTTTGGTTTGATTTTCGGATTAGGACTTTTAGAACTTGTCGGACCTCAAATTCAACACGATTTTATAAAATACCCTCAAGTAGATTTTAATATAGCTTTAAGTGCTGTTTTTGTTCTTGTTTTTGCAGGTGCAATTGCAGGTTTCTTTCCTGCTTATCGAGCAGCAAGAATTAAACCTATTGAAGCATTAAGAGACGAATAGTATGTTTAACAGAGAACGTTGGAGCGAAATATTAGAAGCGCTAAACGCTAATAAGTTTAGAACTGCACTTACCGCTTTTGGAGTGGCTTGGGGCATATTCGTTCTTGTGATACTTCTTGCCTTAACTAACGGACTTAAAAATGGAGTGACGGCAGATTTTGGGAATTTTGCAACGAACTCAATGTTTATGTGGACGCAAGGAACGTCTAAGCCTTATAAAGGGTTGCCTAAAGGACGTTATTTTAGCTACAGAATTGATGATGTTACTGCAATAAAAAGTCAAGTTCCTAACCTTAAATATGTGTCACCAAGAAATCAATTAGGCGGATTTAGAGGGAATAACAATGTTATAAGAGGAACCAAAACAGGAGCTTTTGAAATTTATGGTGACTATCCAGAATATATCAATCAGCAACCTATGGATATTTTGCAAGGACGCTTTATTAGTTATTCAGATATCAACGAAAAACGAAAAGTATGTGTTGTAGGTACTGGAGTTATCAAAGCCCTTTACGATAAAGGCGAAGATGCTATGGGAACTTACATTAAGATAAATGGCGTGAATTTTTTAGTTGTTGGAACTTTTAAAATGAGTAATAGTCAAGGTGATCAAGAGGAAGAAGCGAATACAATTTACACACCTTTCACAACATTTGGACAAGCCTTCAATAGAGGAGATCGTGTAGGTTGGATGGCCATTACAGCAAATGATAACATTCCAATTACCAGTATAAAACAGCAGGTTTTCGACTTAATGAAGTCTAGACATAAAGTACATCCTGAAGACGATCGTGCGATTGGTCACTTTGATCTAGCGGAAGAGTTTGGACGTATTAACGGACTCTTCTCTATTTTAAGTATCGTAGGGTATTTTGTTGGAATTTTAGTGTTAATGTCTGGTATTATTGGAATTAATAATATCATGTTGATAGTCGTAAAGGAACGCACTAAAGAAATCGGCATTAGAAGAGCACTTGGCGCTTCTCCTTGGACGATCAAATCGCAAATACTTCAAGAAAGTATGATCTTAACAACCTTATCAGGAATGGTAGGTGTCATTTTTGCTGCATTACTAATTTGGGGCTTAAATGCGCTTTTAGATAATGCTGGACCTGTAGAAAATTTTGCAAATCCATCAGTTGGAATGGAAGTCGTCGTTATAGCGCTCATCATATTAATTGTTTCTGGATTAGCTGCTGGATTTATTCCTGCAAGTAGAGCAACTAAAATGAAGCCTGTAGACGCTTTAAGAATAGAATAAATTAATCATCAAGAAAAACTAATAATCAACACATGAAAAGAACAACAACTGTAATCGTATTACTATTAATATTAGTAGGCTTTGTTGGCTCATTAACATTTTTCTGGCTTAAAAATCAAGAAGATCCAGTAACCTATACCACTGAAGCACCTTCCGAAGAAACTATCGTTGTAAAAACAGTGGCAACTGGAAGCATTGTCCCTAAAGAAGAAGTCTTAATCAAACCGAATATTTCAGGTGTGGTTGATGAGGTTTTCGTTGAAGCTGGCGAATACGTCAAACAAGGTGATTTGATTGCTCAAATTAGAGTAATCCCTAATGTTTCCAATTTAACAAATGCAAAGAACAATATTGCATCTAATAGAACAGCCTTACAAACTGCTGAAATTAATTATAAAACACAGCAGGCTATTTTCAATCGTCAAAAAGAATTATTTGAAAAAGGTGTTATTGCTGCAAATGAATTTGATCAAGTAAACAATACGTATTTACAAGCTAAGCAACAAGTTGAGCAAGCGAGAATTAACGTTACCCAATCACGTCAAAATTACGATATCATTAAAACTGGAACAACATCTGGATTGGGCAATATTGCGCAGACTCAGGTTAGAGCAACGGTTTCTGGAATGGTTCTCGATGTGCCTGTAAAAGCGGGAAATCAAGTTATTGAAGCTAACAACTTTAACGAAGGAACCTCTATTGCATCGCTAGCAGATGTCACAAAAATGATTTTTGAAGGTAAAGTCGACGAAAGTGAAGTGGGTAAAATTAAAGAAGGCCTTCCATTAGAAATCACTGTTGGAGCTATTGAAGACCAATCGTTTGATGCGGTGTTAGACTATATAGCACCAAAAGGCGTTGAAGAAAATGGTGCCATTCAATTTGAGATCAAAGGAACACTCAAAAAAATGGATTCTACTTTTATAAGAGCTGGTTTAAGTGCTAATGCTTCTATTATTTTAGAAAAAGCTGAAAACGTACTAGCAATCAAAGAAGCTTTAGTTCAGTATGACGAAGAAACGAAATTGCCTTATGTAGAAATTGAAGTTGGTGATCAGAAATTTGAACGTAAAGATCTCGAACTCGGTATAGGAGATGGCATTTTTGTTGAGGTTAAAAGTGGCATTTCTAAAGATGATAAAATTAAGGTTTGGAATCCAGTTCAAGGCATTCAGAAATTTGCTGGACAATAATTTTAACATTTAGTGTAACACATCATAAATTATATAGACATATAAGACATTATGAAATGAGCCAAGATAAATCTTAATACAATTTAAGTGTTATTGAGGCGAATGACATCTGTCGATAAAAAACAAATAAAAAAACAGATGAAAAAATCAATCATCATAGTATTCCTTCTTGCTGGAATTATTGGACATTCACAAAATAAGAAATGGACGCTTTTAGAGTGTGTTGAACATGCTCTTAAAAACAACATTTCTGTAAAACAAAGTGAGTTAGATCTTGAATCTACTGAAGCAGATAGATTAGCAGCCATTGGAAATTTACTTCCAAGTTTGAGCGCGTCTTCTGGAATTTCAGAAAATACAGGTTTAAGTTTTAACCCAGTAACCAATAATGCGCAAACAACTACATTTTTATCGGTTACAGGTAGAATAAATGTTGGTTATACCATTTTTGACGGATTAAGAAATTATAGAACCTTACAAAGAGCTGAAATATCTAAGCTGGCAAACCAATACCGACTTGAAAAAATGAAGGATGATATTTCTTTATTTGTTGCCAATGGATACTTACAAACGATTTTAAATAAGGCAAATCTTAAGGTTCTTAAAAGTCAGAATGAAGTAACAAAAGAGCAAATCCAAAGAACACAAGAACTCGTTGATGCTGGATCCTTGCCAAGAGGCGATTTATTAGAGATTCAAGCAACTGATGCAAGTGAACAACAGGGAATTATAAATGCTGAAAACAATGTAAGAATCTCTTTAATAAGTCTGGCGCAATTGCTCTTAATTAAGGATTATGAGACCTTTGATATTGAAGATGAAGGCTATGATATCGTTGATGAAGGGATTTCAAGTAAAGATATTGACGAAATTCTTGCTAAAGCAAAGGAGAGTCGTTCTGAAATTAAAATAGCACAAGAAAATGTGGCCTTAGCCGAAAAAGATCTACAAATTTCTAGAGGTGCTTATTACCCAACCGTATCCGCATTTTTTGGGTACGATACTAGGTATACTGATGCTACGTCTTTTATTCAAGAGATTGATCAAAACAATCCAAGCTCTACACAACAAATAGGTGTGGTGCAATCTACAGGAGACATTGTAGTAAGTCAGTTTCCTAATCTTTTAACTCGAGAAGTTGATGCAGATCCTTTTACTGAGCAATTGTGGGAAAATGATGGTATCTCTTATGGAATACAAGTCAATATTCCTATTTTTAATGGATTTGCGGTAAGGAGTAATGTCATGAGAAGTAAAGTAAACTTAGAGCGAACTCAATTTCAGCTTGAGCAAGCTGAGTTAGATCTTGAATCTACAGTGTATCAAGCTTATGTTGATGCTAAAGGTGCTTTAAAATCGTTTGAAGCTGCAGAAAAAGCCTTAGAATCTCAGCAATTAGCTTATGATTACGCCAGAGAACGTTACGATGTTGGTTTAACCAATGCTTTCGATTTTAGTCAATCTAAATTAAGATATGATAATGCCAACATAGAATTGAATCGTGCAAAATATGATTATATATTTAAATTAAAGGTTCTAGAGTTGTATTTTGGTATTCCAGCAACTGAATTAAAATTTTAAACTATGAGTAAATCTGTAAAAATCACTCTTTTTATCCTTGCGCTCTTAATTGTTGGCGTTGTTGTGGGAAAATCTATGGGATGGTTTAATACTAAAGGTAATGCCAAGCAAGTTGAGATAAAAAAAGTAGCACTTGTTGATATTATCGAAACTGTTTCAGCAACTGGAAAGATTCAGCCTGAAGTCGAGGTGAAAATTTCTAGTGAAGTTTCTGGTGAGATTTTAGATCTTCCGTTTAAAGAAGGTCAGCAAGTTAAAAAAGGCGATTTACTAGTTAGAGTAAATCCTGATTTAATTCAGTCTGCATTGAATAGATCTCAAGCGAGCTATCAAAATGTTAGGGCTGGTTTAGAACAAGCTGAAGCAACCTTAAAACAGGCTAAAGCAGATTATGATAGAAATAAAGCTTTATTTGAAAAAGGCGTGATTTCAAAAGCAGATTGGGATCGTTCAACAGCCTCTTATGAAACGGCAATTGCTGGAAAGAACTCAGCGTATTACAGTGTGCAAAGTGCTGCTGCTACAGTAAATGAAGCCAAAGATAATTTGGGAAGAACTGAAATTTACGCACCAATGAGTGGAACCATCTCATTGCTTAATGTAGAATTAGGTGAGCGTGTTGTAGGAACACAGCAAATGGCAGGTACTGAAATTCTTAGAGTGGCTAACTTGAATAATATGGAAGTTGAAGTAGATGTCAACGAAAATGATATTGTAAAGGTTCAAATAGGTGATTCTACTATTGTTGAAGTTGATGCCTATTTGAAAAAAGAATTTAAAGGTGTAGTGACCGAAATTGCAAATTCTGCAGCTGGAAGTTTAACGGCAGATCAGGTGACTAATTTTAGAGTTAAGGTGAGAATTATAGAAGACTCTTATAAAGATCTTATGGAAGGAAAACCTGAAGGATATTCACCATTTAGACCAGGAATGACAGCTACGGTTGATATTATTACTGATAAGCGTAGCAAAACCGTTGCAGTACCAATAAGTTCTATTGTTATTAAAACCGATACCACTTCAACTAAGAGAGATAGGCCAAAAGCATCCGCTTCCGAAGACATAAAACCTGAAGATGAAGAAAAATTTGAATGTGTTTTTATAGCCGAAAATGGCGAAGCCAAACTTCGTGTGGTGCAAACTGGAATTCAGGACGACACCAATATCGAAGTCACTTCTGGTTTATCTGAAGGCGATGAAATTATTACAGGCCCTTATAATATGGTGTCTAAGACCTTAAAACCTGGTGATAAAGTCGAAAATAAAGATAAAACCAAAGACAAAGAAGAAACTTCATCTGAAGAATAGCTGATATGGCTTTAATACTCAGTATAGAAACATCAACAACCAATTGTTCAGTCTCTCTTTCAAAAGAAGGAGAGACTTTGGTTTTAAAAGAGGATCATAATAAAAACTATTCACATGCTGAATCGTTACATGTGTTTATAGATGATGTGATTAAAGATGCAGGAATTTCTAAATCCTCAATTGATGCTATTGCAGTAAGCAAAGGGCCAGGTTCTTATACAGGTTTAAGAATTGGTGTGTCTGCGGCTAAAGGCTTAAGTTTTGCCTTAGGTAAACCGTTAATTTCGGTATCTACGCTTGAAGCTTTAGCGCATCAAATAAACATTGATGAAGGTGTGATCATTCCTATGCTTGATGCACGTCGCATGGAAGCTTATGTTACGGTTTTTGATGCTCATTACAAATCGCTTCAGCCTATTGAAGCGCATATTATTGATGAAAATTCGTTTTCAGAATATCTAAACGAATATCAAGTTTACTTTTTAGGAAATGCTATTGAAAAAACGAAATCGGTAATTTCAAGTGGTAATGCAAACTTTATTGAGAACACATTACCGTCAGCAAATGAGATGAGTTATTTAGCTTATGAGAAGTATAAAAAAAGCGACATCGAAGATGTCGCCTATTTTGAACCGTTTTATTTAAAAGACTTCATAGCCTTAAAGTCTAAAAAATAATTAGCCTTCTTTTTGGATTTCAACTTGATGTGGATATGGAATTTCAATTCCAGCAGCATCAAGTGCTTCTTTTGTGTTTTCAGTAACTTCAAAATACACAGCCCAATAGTCATCTGCTGTACACCAAGGTCTAACAACAAAGTTTATAGAACTATCTGCAAGCTCAGACACCGCAACTACAGGCGCAGGATCTTTTAATACTTTTGGATGTGAGGTTAAGACCTGCATTAAAACATCTTTAGTTTGTTTGATATCTGAATCGTAACCAACGCCAAATACTAAATCTACGCGTCGTGTCCCTTCGGTAGTGTAATTAATAATGTTCCCATTAGACAAAGCCGCATTCGGAATAATTATTTCTCTATTAGACAATCCAGTAAGTTTAGTGGTGAAAATTTCAATTTCTTTAACCACACCAAGTTCGCCTTGTGCTTCAATTAAATCACCTATTTTAATAGGTTTAAAGATCATAAGCAATACACCTCCAGCAAAATTAGCCAAAGAGCCTTGAAGGGCTAAACCAATAGCTAAACCAGCAGCAGCAATTATTGCAGCAAATGAAGTTGTTTCAACACCAACAGTACCAAGTACAACAATGATGAGTACAATTTTTAATATCCAAGTCAATAAGTTGAGTAGAAATTTCTTTAAGCTAGGATCATATTCTCTCTTATCCATAGCTTTTCGAATACCTTTTAAAAGCACTTTTATGATCCAAGACCCAATAATCCAAATTGCAATTGCAGCAAGAACTTTTGGTCCAAAGTCAATCATTATTTCATAACCTTTATCAATCCATTTTTGTAAGTCCATTGTAATGTTTTTATTTAATTCATGTAAAAATAAAAAAAACCGAATGGATTTAAGTGTATTCCATTCGGTTTCAATAAATTTTGTTTAGAATTCTACAACAAGTTGATGTAATTTATAACTTGCTTTAGATGTTCTTCTTTACCCATTCTGAGTTTATTTTCTTTCATGTAAGATAATATTTGCGCTTCTTTTCCGGGGAAAAGTTTAGCAAGCCCTTTCTTATTTTTTGGTAATTCGGTTAATAGTTTCTCTCCATCTAATTTGATAAAGAATTTATCATTCCAACGCTTATATCTAGCTGGCCTTCCAGTATCGTAGCTGGTTACACCTATTCGTTCGCTAATAAATGATATTTTCTCTTTTTTGAAAAGCACATGTTTAGCATTTTGATTTGTTAAGAAGACAAAGTAACCAAAGTTCTCATTTTTGTCTTCATCTAAAAATCCAAATACCTTATATGATTTAGCTAACGGAAGAATTTCAATAACAAGATCTCTTCTGTATCTGTTAAGGTAATATGCTTTACCAAACTCACCTTTAACTTCAAATTGATCTCTTAGAGCGTTATATCTCACATAGAACACATCGTCTTCAGAAGCTGAAATTGCAGCTGGTAAATATTTTTCATTCACATACGGACTACCATTAACATATTCGTTGATAATAACAGGACTTGTTGAAATCAATCCACTATTTCTGGTTCCACCTAATTGTCCAGGTAAAATACCTTGACCAAAACTTGAAATTACAGTAAGTAAAAGGGTAATCGCAGTTAAATATATCTTTCTCATAAAAAAATTTTTTTCAAAAGAAGAAAAAAAAATAGGAATACGGAAAAAATATATGTTAAGATTAATGTAAATCTTACTAATTCAAAATGTAGAATAAATCTTACATAATTACTAAAATGTAGCAGCTTAGAAATGTATGCGTATATCAAAAAAGACCATATTAATTAATACAGTCTCTATGATTTTTTGTTAAGGATAAATTTAGATTAGCTATGATAAAGAATTAATATAATTGATGAGCTTTATTAAATCTCCTTCATTTGAAGTCTTTATTCTATTAGACTTCATATACTCTAAAATTGCGTTTTCATGATTTGGAAACAGCTTCGCTATCGCTTTCTTTTTGTTAGGTAATTCTGTAAGTATTTTATTACCATCCAATTTTATATAATACTTGTCGTCCATCTTTTTAAACCTAGCAGGTCTAGAGGAGTCATAGCCATTAAAAGATACTTGTTCGTCAATAAAAATAACTTTCTCTTTCTTAACTAAAATATGATTTGAATTGGTATTACTAAGAAACATGAAGTAACCAAAGTTTTCATTATTGTCTTTGTCGTAATACCCAAAGACTTTATATTTCTTTTTTAAGGGAAGTATGTCAATCACAATATCTCTTCGATATCTGTTTAAAGCATATGCTTTATTGTTGTCACCTTTAACTTCAAACTCATCAGCTAAAATGTTGTAGCGTACATAAAAGACATTGTCTTCAGAAGCAGATATGGTTGCAGCCATAAATTCGTCATTCATATAAGGAGAGCCTTCAGCAGACTGATTATAGGTTTGAGGCGAAATATCAATTAGCAAATTAACTCTGTTTCCACCAATAGCTTGGCCACCAATAAGTTCTTGTTGTGAAAACACGGATACCAAAGGCGTAATAACTAGGATGAACAATAGTTTAAAAGTTTTCATAGCTATGTTTTTTAAATTATTTAACTTCAAATGTTAGTTTAAGATTGACCCTGAATTCTGTGACATCATCATCTTTAACAATGGCACTTTGGTCTTGCACATAAACTGATCTGATATTTTTTACGGTCTTTGAGGCTTCTTTTACTGCCTTTCTTGTAGCGTCTTCCCAACTTTTATTTGAGTTAGATAAGACTTCAATTACTTTTAATACAGCCATAATCTTTATAGAATTAGAATTCTACTAAAGATACATATAATGACTGTAAAAACCTAACCGTTAATGGCTTCTACAGAGTTTATTTTACCTTTGAGCATTTCTTTAAGCATATTTTCAATGCCATTTTTTAAGGTAAATGTTGAAGAAGGGCATCCGCTGCAAGCCCCTTGAAGTAACACTTTTACAATTTTGCTTTCGGTGTCATACGATTGGAATTCAATATTACCACCATCACTAGCCACAGCAGGCTTTACATATTCTTCGAGAATATTTATAATCTCTTTTGAAGTGTCATCATGAGCTTCAAATTTGGTGTCTCTTTCTTCATTTTCTTTTTCAATAGAATGGTTAACATCAAGAGTAACGATGGGTTTACCCTCTTCAATATAAGATCTAATAAATTCTCTTAGTTCCATTGTGATATCATTCCATTCAACTACATCATATTTAGTTACTGAAACAAAGTTTTCGTCAATGAAAATACTTTTGGTAAATGGAAAATGGAATAATGCAGCAGCTAGAGGTGCATTTTTTGAATCGTCTATACTTTTAAATTCATGAGAAAAATTAACGAGCTTTTTATTGGCTACAAATTTCATGACTGTCGGATTGGGCGTACTTTCTGCATAAACCGTAACAGGTGTTTTCTTTTGAATGGCACTATCGGTTAGGATGGCGTCTCCTGAATTTAAATAACGTTCAATCTGTTCAGCTACTTCCTCTTGAACATCACTCCATTCTACAATATTATAACGTTCAATAGCAATAAAATTACCCGAAATGTATACTTTTTTTACAAATGGCAAGTAGAATAATTGCTGCGCAATAGGTGAAGGTGCAGCGTCGTCAATAGAATTAAATTCGAAGCTTTGATTATTAGTTAAAAAAGTGTCAGCTTCAAACTTTAATATGGTTGGATTGTTAGTGGCTTTTATTGAGATTTTTACTTTGTTCATATCAACTTAAATGTTTGTGCAAAATTACTAAACTATTGGGTTTATTCTGAAATAATTTAAAGCTTAAATAACCTAAAGAAATACTAAAACGTGTGTATTTGAGTTATTATTCAATGAATTAATACGTATTGGGATGTGTTAAACTGACAATTTTGTAAGTATTATAAAGTACTAATTAGTTAAAATTTACTAAATTTCGCATCTAATATGAAAAAGCTTAATTACAAACTAAAGATTCTTAGTGATGAGACTGTAATTTTTAAAGTTTAGGTTCGCCTCATTATTAATCCGTTTTGGTTTTGGTTGACTTTTTTGCATGCAGTGTTTTTTTAAGTATTGCATCTTAAGTCAAGTATTATGAAAAAAATTTACACACTACTAATAGCGTTATTGGGATATTATTCTTACGCCCAAGATGTATTTCTGCAAACAGGAACATTTAACAGATGTGAGCCTGATATTGTGTATGATTCTGGTGGTCCTACTGGAAATTATGGTAACGATGAAAATATTGTAACTACAATTTGCCCTGAAAATGCTGGAGACTTTATTAGTTTAAACTTCAACAATTTTAGTACACAATTAAATACGGATATTTTAACAATTTATGATGGCGATGATACTACTGCTCCTGTGGTTGGAACCTTTTCTGGAGTTGCAGGACCTGGTATTGTTACAGCATCTGGAGCTAATGTTAGTGGGTGTATTACTTTAGAGTTTGTATCTAATAGTTCTGGTACTACTACTGGTTGGGAAGCTGTTATAAGTTGTTTTGAACAGTGTCAAACAATTACAACATCAATAACGTCTGACCCTGTTCCTAATGGTTCAAATGTTATTGAAGTTCCGCCAAATACAACAATTGATTTTACTGGTATAGCAACCTTCTCCGATGATGGTACAGGTGCTGCCTATAATTGGAATTTTGGAGATACAAATACTGCTACAGGTACAGATGTCTCAAATACTTTTGTAAATCCTGGAACTTATAATGTAACTTTTACAGTGACAGATACTAATCCAACGGGTTGTTCAGATACGTCAACAGTAACCGTATTAGTTCTAGAACCAATAGTTACCATTAATAATCCAGCATACCCTGAATCGTCATACACACCAGAGGAGTTGATTGAAAACGTTTTGGTTTCTGGTGGATGTTCAGGCGTTGATAATTTTTCTTTTCAGGTAAATGGCACTCCTAATGCTTTTCAAACTAAAAGCTATGGCTACTTTACTAAAGGAGGCGCAGTTAATTTTCCTTTTGATGAAGGGATTGTCCTTAGTACAGGTCGAGCATATCCTGCTGGAAATATGTCAAATGGAGGAGCTTTAGTATCCTTCAATAATGGCCAACCTGGTGATGCTGATCTTGATGCATTTTTTTTACCAGGAGATCCAACATTCAACACTAATGATGCTACATTCATAAAATTTAATTTCGTACCAACAGCAGATAGTATTAGTTTTCGCTACATTATGTTTTCTGAAGAGTACGATGGTAGTACAGAGTGTAGTTTTGCTGATAGTTTTGCATTCTTACTAAGAGAGGCTGGTACTGTAGCGTATCAAAATCTTGCAGTACTTCCTGATGGTACTCCTGTTAGTGTTACTAATATTAATGATTCCGGAATATGTACTTCTAACCCAGCATTTTTTGAAGGGTATTTGTTGAATGATACGAATTATGGTGGTAGAACGGTAGTGTTAACGGCTACTGCAAATGTGATTCCGAACACAACTTATGAAATAAAGCTTGTGGTTGCTGATGAAGGTGATTCTATTTGGGATTCGGCTATATTTCTTGAAGCAGGAAGTTTTAACTTAGGTGGAGAATTAGGTGATGACATTACCATTGCAGCTGGAACTGCAGTATGTGAAGGCGAATCAGTTACTCTTGATACAGCTGCACCTAGTGCAACCCATACTTGGTTTTTTAATAATACCGAAATTCCTGGCGAAACTAGCTCTACGATTGATGTTACTCAATCTGGTGAATATTCTGTAGATGTTGTTTTTGCACCTGGTTGTGAGTCTTCAGATTCTATTGTAGTTGAATTCAAACCTAGTCCTGTTGCAAATCCTGCTCAAGACTTAACTATATGTAGTTTAGTTGGTACTGGTGAGTTTAATTTGACCGATAATGATGCCTTAATTTTAGGTGCACAAGATCCAAACCTTTTTGTTGTTTCTTATCATCTTACTCAAGCAGATGCAGATACAAATACCAATGCGCTTACAAGTCCATATACTAATATATCTAATCCTCAAACTATTTATGCTAGAATAGCCGAAGTGTCTCAAGAATGTTATTCTACAACTACGTTTGATTTAGTATTTAGTACTTTAGAAATTAATTCGGTGACACCATATTTTCTTTGTGATGATAATACAGACGGATTTGCTTCTTTTGATTTAAGTACCAAAAATAATGAAGTAATAGGCTCCCTAGATCCTTCAAGTGTGACGGTAACATATCATCTAACTCAAGCAGATGCTGACAATGATTTAAATCCATTACCAATACCGTATACCAATGTTGTTCCGAATATGCAGACAATTTTTATTAGATTGGAAGCAAATAATGATGCAACATGTTATAATACCACAACCTTAGATTTAGAGGTCATTATGAATCCAACGGCAAATATATTAACGCCATTAGAGGTTTGTGATGATGACGATGATGGCTTTAGTGTTTTTACATTAACGTTAAAGGATTTAGAGGCA
>JAUIFO010000028.1 GCA_030430385.1 Bacteroidia bacterium | reverse complement strand
TGATAATATTTTGGATGCTCTTCGGTTAATTCACCAGTAACAACAATTTTAAAATCATCAATTTTTACACGCATTTTTTCTAGCATAGGAACGATGTCTAAACCAGAACAACCTGCTAATGAAGAAAGCATCATGGCTTTAGGTCGTAACCCAGTATTATTTCCTCCATGTTCTTCAGAAGTGTCAATTACTATTGAATGCCCACTTGGGTTGTCGCTTTCAAATTGCATGTTTTCTTTCCAAACGGTTGTAACTGTGTTTGTTGCCATATCTTGATAATTTTTTGTTTATTGCATCAATAAGTCAATATGTATTTCGACTTATGTGTTTAAATAGTAACACAAACTTACAGTAAAAAGTTAGTATTAAAAACTTAAAAAATAAAACCATGCCTTTAGTAACTCCTTTAGATCCAAATCATGATGCAGAAACAAAACAGTTGTCTGATTTTTATAATGAAACCTTAGGTTTTTGTCCGAATTCGGTTTTAACAATGCAATGACGTCCAGAAATTTCCAAAGCATTTATCAATTTAAATAAAGCGGTAATGGCTAATCAAGGTCGTGTAACGTCAGCGTTAAAAAGGACGATTGCTTGGGTAAGTAGCAATGCTACAGGTTGTCGTTATTGTCAAGCTCATGCCATTCGTGCAGCAGAACGTTATGGGGCTGAACAAGAACAGTTGGATAATATTTGGGAGTATAAAACACATCCAGCATTTTCTGATGCTGAACGTGCTGCATTAGACTTCTCATTGGCAGCTTCTATGGTTCCGAATATGGTAGATGAAAACATAAAAGAAGGGTTGTATAAGTATTGGGATGAAGGTGAAATAGTTGAGATGTTAGGAGTGATTTCTCTTTTCGGATATTTGAATCGTTGGAACGATTCTATGGGAACAAGTATTGAAGAGGGTGCTGTTGAAAGTGGAGAGCAGTATTTAGGAAAACATGGTTGGACTCAAGGGAAGCATATATAAAAATAAAAGCTCGCATTTGCGAGCTTTTTTATTAAGTATTTAACTGAATTATTTTTTTAATAAATCTCTAATTTCAGCTAATAATTCTTCTTGACTAGGTCCTTTTGGAGCTTCTGGAGCTGGTTCTTCTTTTTTCTTCATTGCGTTTACAGCCTTCACAATCATAAACATAACAAAGGCAACAATAATAAAGTCGATAACATTGGTTAAAAATTCACCGTACATTACAGCAACTTCTCCTGTTACTTTTCCAGCTTCATCAGCAACACCATCTTTAATTACATATTTTAAGTCTTTAAAGTCAGCATTGAATAATAAGCCAATTAATGGAGAAACGATTCCTCCTGTAAACGAAGCAACTACTTTGTTAAAAGCAGCACCCATTACAAAACCTACTGCAATGTCAACTAAATTACCTTTCATTGCAAAGTCTTTAAACTCTTTAAGCATTCCCATATATTTGATTTTAATAGTTAATTGAATTGAAAAGTATAAAAAAATTAGCGTTTTACCAATCTTTTTATACGTTGCGATAAAGCAGTAAGTATTTCATACGGAATAGTTTCACTCTTGTGAGCCATGTATTCCACATGTTGTTGATGGTTGAAAATTATAACTTCATCTCCTTCGTTACAATCAATTTTTGTAACATCAACCATAATCATATCCATACATACATTTCCGATAATTGGAGCTGGTTGATTGTTGATGAAAACAAATCCATTCTTATTACCTAATCTTCTCGAAATACCATCCGCATGACCAATAGGAATTGTGGCAC
>JAUIFO010000015.1 GCA_030430385.1 Bacteroidia bacterium | reverse complement strand
TTTCAACCAGTAATTATTCTAAAAATATCGCCGTTTGAGCCGGCAAATATAAAACCCTTTTCTTATCTATTCCAAACCTTTTTTAACCTTTTTTTATTTTATTTCTAAATCTAATACCACAATAGCTAAGTATCAGAATCTTATACAGTGAAAAAATGTTTGTTTTATTATTCTAAGTATATATACATTGTATAAAAACTACATCTAATAATATATTGTATCTAAATAATTAAGATATTATCTTTGCCTGCTCAATTAATTATGATATGATAAAAATCACTTTACCTGATGGGACGGTAAAACATATGGAAAAGGGAGTTACACCTATGGATGTAGCTGTAAGCATAAGTGAAGGATTTGCTAGAAACGTAATTTCCGCAAGCTATAATAATGAAACCATAGAAACTTCTACTCCATTAGTCAATGATGGTTCTTTAATTCTGTATACATGGAGAAATGACGAAGGAAAAAAAGCTTTCTGGCATTCAACATCTCATGTTCTTGCTCAAGCTTTAGAGGAATTATATCCTGGTGTAAAACTGTCTATTGGACCTGCCATTGAAAATGGGTTTTATTATGATGTTGATTTTGGAGATCAATCTATTTCTGAAAAGGACTTTAAAGCTATTGAAGCTAAAATGTTAGAGATCGCAAGAGGAAAGCACGATTTTAAAATGCGTTCCGTTTCTAAAGATGAAGCACTATCCTTATATAAATCACAGAATAATGAATATAAAGTTGAGCTTATAGAGAATTTAGAAGATGGCACGATAAGCTTCTGTGACCATTCAACCTTTACCGATTTGTGCCGTGGAGGCCATATTCCTAATACTGGAATTATTAAAGCTGTCAAACTATTAAGTGTTGCTGGTGCATATTGGCGAGGTGATGAAAACAATAAACAGCTTACACGAGTTTACGGTATTTCATTTCCAAAACAAAAAGAACTTACAGAATACCTTCAACTATTAGAAGAAGCCAAAAAACGTGACCACAGAAAGCTTGGTAAAGAATTAGAATTATTCACTTTTTCGCAAAAAGTAGGGCAAGGACTTCCGTTATGGTTGCCTAAAGGAGCTGCCCTTAGAGAACGTCTTGAAAATTTCCTCAAAGATGCTCAGAAAAAAGCGGGATACGAAATGGTTGTTACACCTCATATTGGTCAAAAGGAATTATATGTGACTTCTGGGCATTTTGCTAAATATGGAGAAGACAGCTTTCAACCTATTAATACACCTGCGGAAGGCGAAGAATTTTTACTGAAACCTATGAATTGTCCGCATCATTGTGAAATCTATAATACGCGACCTTTCTCTTATAAAGAATTACCTAAACGCTATGCCGAATTCGGAACTGTTTATAGATATGAACAAAGTGGTGAATTACACGGATTAACAAGAGTAAGAGGATTTACTCAAGACGATGCGCATATTTTTTGTACACCTGATCAACTTGATACAGAATTTAAAGAAGTTATCGACTTGGTTTTATATGTTTTTGGCTCTCTAGGTTTTGAAAATTTTAAAGCTCAAGTTTCTTTAAGAGATCCTGAAAATCCTGATAAGTATATAGGAAGTGACGAAAATTGGAAAAAAGCTGAAGACGCCATCTTAAATGCGGCTATCGACAAAGGCTTAGATTATGTTGTTGAAACTGGTGAAGCTGCCTTTTATGGTCCTAAGTTAGATTTTATGGTAAAAGATGCTCTTGGAAGAAATTGGCAATTAGGAACCATTCAAGTAGATTATAACCTACCTGAACGATTTGATTTAACTTACAAAGGCAGTGATAATGAGCAACACAGACCTGTTATGATTCATCGTGCGCCATTTGGAAGTATGGAACGTTTTGTTGCAATTTTATTGGAACACACAGGAGGAAATTTCCCAATTTGGTTAATGCCTGAACAAGCTATTATCTTGTCACTTAGCGAGAAATATGAAAAATACACTGAAAAAGTTTTAAATTTGCTTAAAAATAACGAAATTCGCGCCCTCGCTGATAATAGAAATGAAACGATAGGTAAAAAGATTCGTGAAGCAGAAATGAATAAATTACCTTTTATGATCATTGTTGGTGAAAACGAAGAGAAAGAAAATAAGATTTCTGTTAGAAAACATGGTGGTGAAGATTTAGGCATGATTAGTGTAGAGGAATTTTCAGAAATTATTAATGAAGAAATCAAAAAAACATTAAAAACATTTAAATAAAGTATAATTAAAACCTTATAAGCCATAGCAATACGTAGAAGACATAACCCTAAACGAGTAATAAAAGAAGATCAACACAGAATTAACTCTAAAATTAGAGCTGAAAAAGTTCGTGTGGTTGGAGATAATGTTGAAGTAGGAATATATTCCATTAAAGACGCGTTAGCCATAGCTGACGATCAAGGTTTAGACCTTGTTGAAATTTCTCCAAATGCCGATCCTCCTGTTTGTAAGGTTATGGATTACAAGAAGTTTCTTTATGAACAAAAGAAACGTGAAAAAGCTTTAAAAGCAAAAGCTTCAAAAGTTACTATAAAAGAAATTCGTTTTGGTCCGCAAACTGATGACCATGACTACGAATTTAAAAAGAAGCATGCTGAGAAGTTTTTAAAAGATGGTGCAAAATTGAAAGCCTTTGTGTTTTTTAAAGGACGATCAATTGTGTTTAAAGAACAAGGTCAAATCTTATTATTAAGATTAGCTCAAGATCTTGAAGATATTGGCAAAGTAGAACAAATGCCAAAACTAGAAGGAAAGCGAATGATCATGTTCATCGCTCCTAAAAAACCAAAATAAAAAACAACACCAATGCAAATGCTAAGGTGTAAATAATAAATAAGCGAAACGTAAATAAATCTAGGAACAATGCCTAAAATGAAAACTAAATCAAGTGCTAAGAAACGTTTTAAACTAACTGGCACTGGTAAGATTAAAAGAAAGCACGCTTTTAAGAGTCACATCCTGACAAAAAAATCTAAGAAGCGTAAGCTAGCTTTAACTCATGACGCTTTGGTTCACAAAGCAGATGAGGACAATATTAAAACATTGTTACGTTTAAAGTAACCACGTTTTAATCGGTTAAAACAAATTATAAACCCTGGAGTTAGGCAAAATAATTTAGCAAGTACCTTAATTGGTCGCCTACTACAAAAAAACAA
Source organism: Bacteroidia bacterium (assembly GCA_030430385.1). Lineage (GTDB taxonomy): Bacteria > Bacteroidota > Bacteroidia > Flavobacteriales > Flavobacteriaceae > Psychroserpens. The sequence continues at coordinate 54,342 of JAUIFO010000015.1, read as the reverse complement.
TTTAAGAAATGCCAAGATCAGTAAATTCAGTAGCGAAAAGAGCCAGAAGAAAAAAGGTTCTTAAGCAAGCAAAAGGTTATTGGGGAAGACGTAAAAACGTTTGGACAGTAGCCAAAAACGCGGTTGATAAAGCGATGCAATATTCGTATAGAGACCGTAGAAACAAAAAAAGAACATTCCGTTCGTTATGGATTATGCGTATTAACGCAGGTGCAAGACAGCACGGAATGAGCTATTCAAAGTTTATGGGGAAATTAAAAGCTAATAATATCGAATTGAATCGTAAGGTTCTTGCAGATTTAGCAATGAATCACCCAGAAGCTTTTGAAGCAATTGTAAACAAAGTTAAGTAAGGCATTACGCCTAAATAATAACAACATTTCGCTTAAAAAACCCGATTCAAAATTTTGAATTGGGTTTTTACTTTTTTGTCAATGTCCAAATGCTGTGATAATCAATTGCCGTCCTGAAGCTTGATTTCGGTGTTCACACAAATAGACACCTTGCCAAATTCCTAAGTTTAGTTTCCCGTGAGTAATTGGAATTGTAACTGAAGCTCCCATTAAAGAAGCCTTGATATGCGCTGGCATATCATCTGCTCCTTCATAGGTATGCTTGTAATAAGGCTGATGTTCTGGAACCATTTTATTAATATGACTCTCAAAATCTTCTCTTACTGTTGGATCTGCATTTTCGTTAATCGTTAAGCTAGCAGACGTATGCTTTATAAAAACCTGAAGCTGACCAATATTGATCTCGTTAATTTCAGGAATAGCACTTAATACATCATTAGTGATCAAATGAAATCCTCTTGCATAAGGTTTTAATCTAATATCTGTTTGAAAAAATTTCACCCAAAATGATTTTAAGCATTAGAGATCTCATCGATAGCATATTTGAATTCTTTCCAATCAATCAGTGCATCTTCATCTTTATTGTAGCCTTCAATAAGTTTTGACGCTACAATTCCTCGAATAAAGCCACTTATTTCGGCTTGCTTCAATAGTTTGACAATCTCCTTTTTAGAGAGTTTTCCATCACTATCCTCATCAAAGAAAGCAAATGCCTCTTCGGGAGTTGAGAAATGGTTAGTAATTAGAATTTCAATTTTATTGAGTATGACTTCCTTTTTTCCCATTTTAAAATGATTTTCAACATCAAAATACAAAAAAAATCTAGCTCTAAATTAAGTTTTTTGTTTCTTCTTTTTTGCAGCTGGGAATAAAACATTATTTAAAATCAATCGGTATCCTGGAGATGTTGGATGTAAATCCAATTCAGTTTTGGGATCACCTACTTTATGTGTATAATCTTCAGGATCATGTCCGCCGTAGAAGGTGAAAAATCCTTTTCCTTTAATACCATGGATATACTTTGCTTCTCCATTGGTTTTATTTTCTCCCATGATTAGAACATTCGACTTTATTTCATCTCTAGTAAATGAAGTCGTTTGTCCCATAAAGCCTTTTACCAAAGCTGTGTGGTTTTGGCATAACATCGTTGGAATAGGATCCCATTTGGCTGAAAAATCCATCAACGAAAAATAATCGGTTGTTGGTGGAATTCTTCGCTTCTGTGTCATATCTATTGAAGAAAACTCGTATACATTCGGACTTCTTTCCAAGAGAAAATCAGTAAAAGCGAACGTTCTATTGTAATCAATCTTACTTTGATAACTAGGATCACTTCCATCGCCATCAAACATAGGTTCACATATATCGACACCTTCAGCAGATAAGGCGATATCAAAACTATCTGTGGCACTACACATCGCAAACATAAAGCCTCCTCCTATCACATAATCTCGAATCTTTTTAGCAACAGCCAATTTCTCTTGAGATACTTTATCATAGCCTAAACTCAAAGCCAACGCTTCAGCATCTTTTTTCTCCTGAATATACCAAGATGCAGATCTGTAAGCTCTGTAGAATTTTCCGTATTGGCCTGTAAAATCTTCGTGGTGTAAATGCAACCAATCAAATAACAATAAGCCATCATTCAATACTTCTTCATCATAAACAGTTTCATAAGGAATTTCGGCATAGGTCAACACCATCGTTACGGCATCATCCCAAGGTTGTAATCCTTTAGGTGTATACACAGCAATTTTTGGTGCTTTTTCTAAAACGACAGCTTCCATATTTTGTGACGGACTCGCTATAAGGTCTAGAATTTCTTCAGCTTTTGAATTGGAAATCACTTCAAAACTTACACCTCTAATGGTACATTCTCTACGAATATCTTCTGAATCTGGAAGTAAAAAAGAACCGCCTTGATAATTTAACAGCCACTTGACTTTAACTTGGCGCTCAAGAGTCCAATAAGTTACACCATAGGCTTTTAAATGATTCTGCTGACCATCAGCATCCATAGGAATTAATATATATGACGCGTAGCTCTGAAAGGCTAGCAATACAAAACATATAAAGGTTAAAATCTTCTTCATAATCGAAAGATACTCAAAAATTATTCCTAATCTAAATGCTTTAATATACTTTTAGGTTTTAGGTCTATGACAAGGCTAATGCAGCTAATTGATTGTAATAAGGTTGACACTCCCTTAGCAAAGGTTTAAGATATTCTGGAAAGGCTTCGGTTTTAGGTTGGTATTTAGAAAAACCTGAAGATTTATGAACATTAGCATACCAATATTTAGCCCAAACACCATCCTCTATGCGTTTCTGTGGTGTCCAACTTAGCATGCGTTTATCAAAAGAAATATTTGCATGACTACAAAGTTGTTTCAGAACAGCTTCGGGATTAAGCAAAGTATTCTTACCATCTAAAACAATGTACTTGATATCGTTTTTCTGAAAATACGTAATCAATTCCACATGAGATTTATAGCCAACATCAGCAAGCGTTGGATGCGCTATAACTTTAGCAAAGGAAGGCAACATTTCAATAGGATCTCTTGTTAAAATCACATTAACCATACACTTCATGAAAGCTCTATCTAAATTCAATAAATGATGCGTCATGTTTTTAAAGAACATGACAGGTTTTTCATTTGAATCGAGCATCATAGTCACCACTTCATTACCATCTGTAGACATCGTCTGCAATATTGCCTCTGTGCCAGGATGATACATTTTTGCATCAGAATTATTAAGATAATACGCATACAAGGGTTCATCAAAAACTTTTGTATCGTCTCTCTGCGCGAAACTATACATTAATGCTGTAGAAATATTTCGCGGACCAGACCACAAGCAGATTCTAGTGATATCATTGTTTTGCATACTTGATATAATCATGTATTAAGTCATTGTATAAGTCTGAAAGACGTCGCGTCATATGACCATAAGGTTGTTCTCCTATTGATCTTCCATCTATTGAATTCACAGGAGTTAGTCCTCCAAAAGTTCCAGTTACAAAAGCTTCATCGGCTCCATAGACGTCAAACAATGAAAAGTTTTTCTGATGGCAAACAATACCATATTTTTCACAAGCCTCGATGACTTTTCCTCTGGTGATACCATTCATACAATATTGGCCTGTAGACGTCCAAACTTCTTGGTTTTTAACCATAAAAAAATTAGTTGCATTACAGGTCGATACAAATCCGTTGACATCTAACATCAAAGCCTCGTCAGCTCCAGCTTCAATAGCTTGAATTAATGCTTGTACTTCGTGAAGTTTACTATGGCAATTCAATCTTGGATCTAGGTAATCTGGAGATCCTCTTCGAACAGTGCTTGTAAATAATGAAATTCCTTTTGCTTTACTCACTTCTGAAGCTTTTTTATATTCAGGAATGATGACAATATTAGGTCCAGAAATTGTTAATCGAGGATCTTGTGAAGGTGTTTTTTTGATCCCACGTGTTATCATAACTCTTACGTGAACTTGATCGGTCATTTTGTTCGTGTTCAGAACATCCCAAATAATGCTAGTTAATTCCTTCTTAGAAAACGGAAATTTCATTCCAACAGCCGCAGCAGCAGTCCACAAGCGCTCTAAATGATCTTCTATAAAAACCAGAACACCATTGTGTAATCGCAACGCTTCCCAAATTCCATCGCCTACAAGATAACCACTATCAAAAACAGAGATTTTAGCTTCGTCACGTTTGAAGTAAGCGTCATTGATATAAATTAGAATGTCTTTATTTCTGTCATCCTCAATAGCATTGTGCGTACCATGAACCATAATGTAATATTAAATGATTCTGAAAGATACTAAAATAGACGAGAGATTTCAGGTTTAAGAAATGCTTAAGCCTTATTTTAAGGGTTTGATACTTCGTTCAGGACCAGAAAGCAAGGAGGCAATTACTTTTGTGCCTTTAAATTGTTCTAGAATAATCTTGATGAAAACAGTAATTGGAATCGCCATAATTAAACCAGGAATTCCCCAAATAAATCCCCAAAGCATCAACATAATCAATACAGTAATGACGTTTATTGAAAAAGATTTTCCCATAAATATTGGTTCTAGAATTGCACCAAACAGTACTTGAACTCCAGAAATTGATAAGATAAAAAAGAACAATGTGCTTGTAGGCTCCAGTTCAACAAAAGCAAATATTGAAAGTAAGATTACAGAAATAAAAGATCCTACCATTTGAACAAAATTGATCAAGAAAGCAAACAATCCCCAAAATATAGGAAAGCTCACATCAAAAAATACGCAAGCTAAACCTGTAAAAACACCAGTAAGTAAACTCACTAAAAACTTCACTTTTATGAAGGTTATCAAATCTTTTTCGATCTTCATAAATGCCTTTATAGATGTATGCTTTTGTTTTAAAATGGTATTATTCATCACTTTATGCATGTTGATCGATTCTGACAACCACAAAATGGTAAAGAATACAATCATCAAGATATTGGTGGCAAACTTTCTTATGAAATCAAAGGTTGAACCAATATTCTCCTTCTGAAAAAACTGACCAATAATATTGCCTTCCGTATTGTAAACTACACCAAACTTTTCTTGTAAATACAACATTAAATGATTGATCTTTACTTCAGCCTTACCAAAAAAACCAGTGTTATTCGATAAGATTTGTCGGCTAGACAGTTGTACTAATTCCACAGCGACAAACACACCTATTCCAATCAATGTAATAACAATTAAAATACTAACCAGTCTAGGTACATTTCGTTTTCTTAACCATCGCATCAATGGTAAAAACAACAATGCGATAAACATAGAAGATATTAACGGAATAAAAATAAACGACAGTAGCTTCAGTAAATAAAATACTAAAGGAATAACAATAAATAGGAGTAAAATATTCGTTGTTCGTCTTTCTTCTAACATGAGGCGTTTATTTCAAAAGGAATTGCAAATTTAAGGTATTATCTCATTGAAAACACCTAAAAATTCTTAAAATGGCACATCATTATCATCCTCTTCTGGTGCATCAAAAGCATCAGAAGCAGATGGGAAATTATCAGGTTTGAAGGTGTCATCATTAGCGGCTGCATTCATTTTTGAATGAAACTCTCCAAAAGGTGTATCAAAATCGTCAAGATTATCAAACTTACCAAGATGACCGATAAATTTCAGTCTGATATTATCTAAACCACCATTTCTGTGTTTTGCGACAATAAATTCTCCTTGACCTTCGGTTGGTGAATGCTCTTCATCATCCCATTCGTCAATCTTATAATATTCAGGTCGGTATATAAAGCTCACAATATCGGCATCCTGCTCAATAGCTCCAGATTCACGTAAATCTGAAAGCAATGGACGCTTACTTCCACCACGAGTTTCAACAGCACGAGATAGCTGAGATAAGGCGATTACTGGCACATTTAATTCTTTAGCTAAGGCTTTAAGGTTTCTAGAAATGGTTGAAATTTCTTGCTCACGATTACCACCTTTTTGACTTCCACCTGCAGTCATTAACTGCAAGTAATCAATCATAATAACTTTTATGTCATACTGAGATTTTAAACGTCTTGCCTTAGCTCTCAAATCGAAAATAGATAAAGAAGGTGTATCGTCAATAAATAAAGGTGCATTCTCTAAGGTCTTCACCTTTACATTTAGCTGTTCCCATTCGTGCTTTTCTAGTTTACCTGTTCTTAATTTTTCTGAAGACAATCCAGTTTCAGAAGAAATTAAACGAGTGATCAACTGTACGGAAGACATTTCCAGCGAAAAGAAAGCAACAGCCTGATTAAAATCTACAGCAATATTTCTTGCCATAGTTAAGGTCAATGCCGTTTTACCCATACCTGGACGCGCTGCAATAATTATCAAATCACTTGGCTGCCATCCTGAAGTTAGCTTATCAACTTTATCAAAACCTGTAGGAATTCCACTCAGACCTTCTTTATTTGAAATTTCTTCAATTTTCTTTTTGGCTTGAATTACCAAACTTTGGGCTGTTTCAGTTGACTTTTTAACATTACCTTGAGTCACCTCATACAATTTAGCTTCCGCATTATCTAAAAGGTCAAAAACGTCTTTAGTTTCGTCGTAAGCTTCTTCAATAATTTCATTAGAAATCTTAATTAAACTACGTTGAATATACTTCTGAAGAATAATACGTGCATGGAACTCAATATGTGCCGAAGAAGATACGCGTTGGGTTAAAGAAATAAGATAAAAATCGCCTCCAACCAAATCTAATTTTGAATCTTTCTTCAACTGACTAGAAACGGTTAATAAGTCGACAGGCTCACTATTTTCAAATAATTTGAAAATAGCTTCAAAGATGTGTTTATGTGCTTCTTTGTAGAATGCATCAGCGCTTAAGATATCGATAACCTCATCGACACCTTTTTTATCAATCATCATTGCTCCAAGCACAACTTCTTCTAAATCAATGGCTTGAGGAGGTATTTTTCCTTTCTCTAAGCTAATGATCGTGCTTTTATCGACTTTATATCCTTTTATTTGGTTGGGCTGCTTCATAACTGCGAATGTAACTAAATTGTAAACAAAATGATAGTTTAATCACGTTTACAATCTCAACACTTCGTTAACATTTTAACTGTTAATAACTTAAAAATATTGTTAATAGCGACAAAAAAAACCGAAACTAAAAGTTTCAGTTTTTTTAATCCTTTATATACTAAGGTTTATCCTTTAAAAACTCCCATGGCTAAGTATTTTTCCATGCGTTCTTTTACCAAATCTTTTGGTGATAAGTTTTTAAGTTCATCGTATGTTTTTTCAATAGCATCTCTAACCGCTAAAAATGTTTTTTCTCGATCAGCATGTGCACCACCAAGAGGTTCTTTAATGATGCTATCGACGACCTTTAATTTCTTTGCATCACTTGCAGTAAGCTTTAATGCTTCAGCAGCTTGTTCTTTTTGATCCCAACTACGCCATAAGATTGACGAACAGTTTTCAGGAGATATTACCGAATACCATGCATTTTCTAACATAAGTACACGATTACCAACGCCAATTCCTAAAGCTCCACCAGAAGCTCCTTCTCCAATGACAATAGAAATAATTGGGACTTCTAGCCTAGCCATTTCTAAAATATTTCTAGCAATCGCTTCCCCTTGTCCGCGTTCCTCAGCTTCTAAACCTGGATAAGCACCTGGAGTATCAATTAAAGTCACTACAGGAATTCCAAACTTTTCGGCAGACTTCATTAAACGTAATGCTTTACGATAGCCTTCAGGGTTTGACATTCCAAAATTTCTATATTGGCGTGTTTTGGTGTTGTATCCTTTTTGTTGCCCAATGAACATATAAGTTTGGTCACCTATTTTACCTAAACCACCTATCATGGCCTTGTCGTCTTTAACATTCCTGTCGCCATGTAATTCTAAAAACGAATCACCACACAAAGCGTTAATATGATCTAAGGTATAAGGTCTATTAGGGTGGCGAGACAACTGAACACGTTGCCAAGCTGTTAAGTTTTTGTAGATATCTTTTTTAGTTTCAACTAATTTTTTTTCAATCTTCTTGCAAGTTTCAGTAACATCAACATCACTTTCTTCTCCAATGATTTGACATTTTTCTAATTGCTCTTGCAATTCTTTTATTGGAAGTTCAAAATCTAAGTATTCCATATAAACAATTGTTAGTTTTAGTTAGCGTACAAAACTACATATTTTTTAGTTTGTATGCATTAGAATGGCAAGTTCAATTTTGAGGTTTAACAAATTTAAGCATTATCGGTTAATTCAATAGATGTCAACGTTAAGATTCGCTAATTGTAGCCTTAGATTTTCGTTTGTAATTCTTCAAAAGGGTATCTAGCAACACCGTAGATAAAATTAAAATGGCACCATAATAAAACTGAGAACTCATGATCTCTGTTTCAGGAAATAACAATAAAGCGATAGCAATACCGTAAACAGGTTCAAGGTTATAGGTTAGTATAACAGTATACGGACTTATCGTACGCATAACATCTACAGCTCCAATAAATGCATAAGCTGTACAAACTGAAGCCAAAATAAAAATGTAGATCCAATCGTTAGTAGACAACACAAAAAAAGAGGCATCAAAACCACCTTGAAACACCAACAAAAAGAACGTTAAAAAAGCAACACCACTTATAAACTCATAAAACGAAATGACAGTCGCTTTGTGTGTTTCAATAAATCGACCATTAATTACTGCAAAAATTGTAGAAAACAATGCCGAAAAAATCCCTAGCAAGATGCCATTGAGATATTTAATTTCGCTTTGTGTAATTAAAAATACGCCTATAATGACGATGATACCAAATACAATTTCATACCAAATAATACGTCGTTTATAAATTAAGGGTTCAATAAATGAGGCAAAAAAAGCACCCGTTGAAAACATAGCAAGCGCAATTGAAACATTAGATTGATTAATAGATTCAAAAAATGTAATCCAATGCAACGCTATAATAATCCCTGCACCAAAAAACTTAAGTTTAGTCTTAAGATCCACAGTAATTTCAAGTCTGATGATCTTAATATAGAGAAACATTAGGATCCCAGCAATTAACATACGATACCAGACTAAAGCAATAGCTCCAATAGAAATTAATTTACCTAGAATTGCTGTAAATCCAGCAATAACCACTAATACATGTAAATGAAGATAATCTTTAACTTTAGCGTTTGGCATTGTAAAGGAGATATCCAGCTAAGATACCAAAAACCAAATTAGGAAACCAAACGGCTACTACTGGTGAGAAATCAGATTGTTCAGCCATTACACCAAATACTTTATCAAAAAAGACGTACACCATTGCAATGGTAATGCCGAAAGCCAAATTAATTCCCATTCCACCACGACGTTTAATAGACGACACCGCTACAGCAATTATAGTTAGAATATAAATAGATACTGGCAAACTCCATTTTTTATATTTCACCACTTCATAACGACCAATATTTGATGAGCCTCTTTGTTTTTCTTTCTCAATAAATCTGCTAAGTTCTCCATACTGTAAAGTTTCAGCAATGTATTGAACTGGTGTTAAATCTTCAACATCAAAGGCAAATAAGGTATCCATTCGTCTGCCTGTTTCTATAATATCACCATGAGCTCCAATTTTTCGTTTGGTGTAATTAATTAAACGGTAAGTTGTATCTACAAAGCGAATTGAATTTGCAGAGATTTTATATTCAAGTTTGTTGCCTTCAAAATGTTCAAGAGTAAAATTATTTCCAAGTTTTGACTTAGGATCGAAACTACTCACGTAGATAAAATCGTTATCATTGATTTGTCGGTAAATATTAGACGTTTCAACAATATCTTTACTGCTTTTCAAATATTTATATTTAAAATCATTAAAGCCTTTACTTGCTTTTGGAGCAAGGTATAATCCGAGAAGTAACGCAAAAGCAGCAACAATGGTAGCGCCAATAAGGTAAGGTCTTAAGAATCTTGTAAACGATACTCCAGAACTTAAAAACGCAACTATTTCGGTGTTATTAGCTAGCTTAGAAGTAAACCAAATCACAGAAAGAAATAAAAATATAGGAAATAGAAGGTTGGCAAAGTAGATGGTAAAATCGAGGTAATACTGAGCCACTGCAGGAAAAGGAACTTCCTTTTCTAGGATCTTTCCAATTTTTTCAGCTAGGTTAACTGTTATTCCAATAGGAATGAACAGTAATAACATCATCAAAAATGTAAACAAGTAGCGTTTTAATATGTACCAATCTAAAATCTTTAACATTAGAGTCGCTTATCCATTTGTTTAACCATTTTATCTTTCCATGCTTTAAAATCGCCTTGCAATATATGTTGTCTAGCTTCTCTCACCAACCATAAATAGAATCCGAGATTATGAATGGTAGCAATTTGCTTTCCGAGTAATTCATTAACTGTAAACAAATGACGTAAATAGGCTTTACTGTATTCGGTATCAACAAAAGTAATGCCCATCTCATCGATAGGGGAAAAATCATCAGCCCATTTTAAATTTTTGATATTGATCGTACCATGCGCTGTAAATAACATTCCATTTCTAGCATTTCGTGTTGGCATCACACAATCAAACATATCAACACCAAGTGCAATGTTCTCTAGAATATTGATTGGTGTTCCAACTCCCATCAAATATCTAGGTTTATCAGAAGGTAATATATCGCAAACAATCTCAGTCATTTCGTACATCTCTTCAGCAGGCTCACCAACAGACAAACCACCAATGGCATTTCCTTGAGCACCAACATTAGCAATATATTCTGCAGATTGTTTTCTCAAATCCTTGTAGGTACTTCCTTGTACTATCGGAAAAAAGGTCTGCTCATAATCATACTTAAAAGGCACTTTTTTAAGATGTGTCAAACATCGTTCAAGCCATCTATGCGTCATATGCATAGAACGTTTTGCATAATTATAATCGCAAGGATATGGAGTACATTCGTCAAACGCCATAATGATATCTGCGCCAATACTTCGTTGAATTTCCATCACATTTTCAGGTGTAAATGTATGATAGCTTCCATCGATATGCGATTTGAATTTCACACCTTCTTCTTTGATCTTTCTGTTAGCTGAAAGCGAATACACTTGGTAACCACCAGAATCTGTCAAGATGTTTCGATCCCAATTCATAAACTTGTGTAACCCTCCAGCTTGTTCAAGAATTGGAGTCTGAGGTCTTAAATACAAGTGGTAAGTGTTTCCTAAAATGATATCAGGATTAATATCATTTTTAAGCTCACGCTGGTGTACTCCCTTCACAGAAGCTACAGTGCCAACAGGCATAAAAATTGGAGTTTCAATTTGACCATGATCTGTAGTAATTACTCCAGCTCTGGCTTTACTTTGCAGATCATTACCTTTAAGTTCGAACGTCATATTATAAATTCGTAGATGAGCAAAGATAAATATATCGACTAATTAAGGTCTTAAACATTTAATAAAATTATCTAACTAAAAACTTAAATGCTAAATCTTAGTTTTTGAATCCGAAATTAAATTGTTAGCAACTGTCTAAAATCGTTAATAAGTGACTGGTCTCTATTTTTGTTTAGCCTATTGAAACTATTATTTTTGATGCTGAATTAACTCACTTAAATCACATGCCAAATACTCAAGAATTACAAGACTTAACAACACAAGTTCGTAGAGATATTTTACGAATGGTACATAAGGTAAACTCAGGGCATCCAGGAGGTTCTCTAGGTTGTGCTGAATTTTTCGTTGCACTCTATCAACAAATTATGGATCGCAAAGATGATTTCCATATGGATGGTATCGGAGAAGACCTCTTTTTCTTATCTAATGGTCACATTTCTCCTGTCTTTTACAGCGTCCTTGCAAGATCTGGATATTTTCCAGTTGATGAATTGAATACCTTCAGATTAATTGATTCAAGATTACAAGGACATCCAACCACTCACGAAGGATTGCCTGGCGTAAGAGTCGCTTCAGGATCTTTAGGTCAAGGGTTTAGTGTTGCTATTGGTGCTGCCGAAACTAAAAAACTTAATAAGGACAATCATCTTGTATACAGTCTTCATGGAGATGGCGAATTACAAGAAGGACAAAATTGGGAAGGTATTATGTATGCAGCTGCAAATAAGGTTGACAATTTAATTGCTACTATCGATCTTAATGGTCAGCAAATTGATGGTTCTACTGATGATGTGTTAGCCATGGGAAGTGTTAAGGCGAAATTTGAAGCTTTTGGATGGACTGTTGTTGACATAGATCAAGGTAATGACATTGATGCCATCTTAGCTGGAATGGCAACCGCTAAATCTTTAACAGGACAAGGTAAACCTATTTGTGTGTTACTTAGAACGGTTATGGGTAATGGCGTTGATTTTATGATGCATACACATGCTTGGCATGGCAAAGCTCCAAATGATGAGCAACTAGAAATAGGTTTAGCTCAAAATGCTGAAACTTTAGGAGATTACTAAATTTACAACTACATATCCAAATGAAAACATATACAAATACAGGAAATAAAGATACACGCTCAGGATTTGGAGCAGGCTTAACCGAACTTGGAAAAACTAATCAGAATGTCGTTGCGTTGTGTGCCGACTTAACAGGGTCATTAAAAATGGGTGATTTTAAAGCTAATCATCCAGAACGTTTTTTTCAGGTCGGAATTGCTGAAGCCAATATGATTGGTATGGCAGCTGGTATGACTATTGGTGGAAAGATTCCATTTACAGGAACGTTTGCTAACTTCTCTACAGGTCGTGTTTACGATCAAATACGTCAAAGTGTTGCCTACTCAGATAAAAATGTAAAGATCTGTGCGTCTCATGCTGGATTGACTCTAGGTGAAGATGGAGCGACACATCAAATTTTAGAAGATATCGGACTTATGAAAATGCTTCCTGGTATGACTGTAATTAACACCTGTGATTACAATCAAACCAAAGCTGCTACAATTGCAATTGCAGAACATCATGGTCCTGTGTACTTGCGATTTGGAAGACCAAAAGTAGCCAATTTTACTCCAGAAAATCAAACTTTTGAAATTGGAAAAGCAGTCCATTTAACTAAAGGTCAGGACGTCACTATTGTAGCAACTGGCCACTTAGTTTGGGAAGCCTTAGAAGCTGCTAAATCGCTTCATGATAAAGGTATTTCTGCTGAAGTCATCAACATCCATACGATAAAGCCATTAGATAGTAAAGCTATTTTAGATTCAGTAACTAAAACAGGTTGTATTGTTACTGCCGAAGAACATAACTTTTTAGGAGGTCTCGGAGAGAGTGTCTCTAGAGTCTTAGCGCAACATCAACCTACACCTCAAGAGTATGTTGCAACTCATGATACCTTTGGTGAGTCTGGTACTCCTGCGCAACTTATGGAAAAGTATGGTTTAAACGCTGACGCCATAGAAAACGCTGCTGAAAAAGTAATGAGACGAAAGTAATCCTCTGGTTATAAAGAAAATAATTCTCGTTAAACAACGTTTTTAAATTTATACATCAGAAACATAAAAACGACAGTTATGAAAAATTTAGTTATTGGTACCTTTTTAGTATTTACCACGTTTATGGTCAATGCGCAAGATGGACCAGGTTCTGCGTTTGGAATAAAAGCAGGTTTGAATTATAATGGTAATGGTGATTACTTTGAATCTATTAATGCCAACGCTCAAAGTCCAGACCGAAACATTGGATTTCATTTAGGAATTTATGGTAAACTTGGATACAGACTTTACTTCAGACCAGAGTTTGTTTACACAGCAACTAAAAGCTCGTATGATAGTGATGAGTTTACGATGAAAAAAATTGATATTCCACTTCTACTCGGATTTAATGCTATTGGACCAGTACATGTTTTTGCTGGACCAACCATACAGCACATCCTCAATGCTGAATTTGATGGTTATGATTTGGATGAAATTGATAACGAATTTTCTTTTGGATTAAATTTTGGAATTGGTGTTAGCTTTAACAAGTTAGGAGTTGAGCTTAGATACGAAAGAGGCCTTAACGAAAATGAAGCAGATTTTATAGATGACAACCTTAACAATGGCATCTTTAGCAGAATTGATACAAGACCAGATCAATTAATATTGAGTCTTTCAGTTGAATTATAATAACCACAAAATAGCCATAAAAAAAAGCCATTTACAAGTGGCTTTTTTTATTTATTGTTCTTCATCTTGGTTGGATATGGATGTACTCGCATCAAGATAATTTGGCACGCCATCACCATCTGTATCATCATTAGTTGGATCTCCATCATTATCTAAATCTTCATACTTGGTTAACACACCATCATTATCGTCATCAGGATCAAAGAAGTTAGGTACATCATCATTATCTGTATCATCTTTATAGATATTATAATCAGAGTCTAAATCTTCTAAATGTGTAGGAATCAAATCCTCATCATGATCATTAGGCTGCGTTCTATACAATTCAAATTTAAAAATTAAGTTATCATAGAAATTAATTCCGAATGGTGGCGAATTAAAATATGCCAAGCCTGAAGGTAAGAACATCACACCAAGACCATAGTTATCATAACTTACTGTACCATCTGGATTTTCAGTAACACTAACAGATGTTCCAAACCCTGGAATAACGCGTCTCCATCCTTCAATCAAGTTGATTAAATCTAAATTAGCAGGATTAGCTGTACTATCAAACACATCACCATCTAATAAAGATCCTTCATAATTAAGGGTAATATCATCAGTGAAATTTGGCTGCTCTCCTCCTCCTTGATTCAGTTTTAAAACATAAAATTCATACTCTACATTCAGGTAAGTAATTACATGTATTTCTACAGCATCAATAAGCAATGTATTGTCATCAGGATCAGGTAGCACACCATCTTCAGGTAATTCTTCTATAATAATATCCTGATACGAATAATTTCCAGGAGTCGCAAAAGTAGAAGCGTTGTAGTAATGTGAATTTAAGTAATTTAACAACGAATCTTTATCACGCGCTTGTTGCGCAGTACGATCTCTAGGAGGTGCTAATTCAAAATCATCATCGTCATTTCTACAAGATGAAAAACATAGTAATGCAATAAAAAGGAAAGCAAAAATAGTTCTAATAGTCATTGTTTTGATTTTTCTTATTTAAGATTGTAAAACCCAATTAAATTTTAACAATCTTATTATGCTTATTTTTAGGCGCAAGATACAATAATATAATATTTTTGCATCATACATTTAACGGCATTTTAGCAAGTTTAATATGCGAATAGATAAATACCTTTGGAGTACCAGATATTTTAAGACGAGAAGTCTCGCAACACAAGCTTGCAAAAAAGGTCACGTAAAGGTCAATGAACAAGTTGTGAAGCCTAGTCGTGAAGTCTATCCTACTGATAAAATTGAGCTGCGAAAAGAGCAAATAAATTTTGTGTTAATCGTAAACGATTTACCGCAAAGCAGAGTTGGTGCTAAGTTGGTAGATATTTACCGAACAGATATAACACCTAAAGAAGCCTTTGAAGCTCGCGAACTTTTAAAGTATTCAAAGGATTACTATCGAAAAAAAGGAACTGGTAGACCTACTAAAAAAGACCGAAGAGACATTGATGATTTTTATGAAAACCCAGAAGATGATCTTTAATGTTTGCTTTTCATTACGAGTCTTTATTATCTTTGAACAAACCACTTTTTGAAAATGAGCACAACAAAAAACATCATATTAAACCATCAAGAAATTCAGCATAAAATTAGACGCATTGCCTATCAGATCTATGAAAGCAATGTTAATGAAAACGAAGTGGTTTTAGCTGGAATTGAAGATAATGGTTACTTGTTAGCAAAAAAGCTAAAACAAATCCTTGAAAAGATTTCTGATATTAATCCCATCCTTTGTAAAGTAAGCATCGATAAAAAAAATCCGTTGTCTGATATAAAAACATCACTTGATAAATCAGATTATATAAATTCTTCTCTTGTGTTGGTTGATGATGTATTAAATTCTGGAAGTACTCTAATTTATGGTGTTAAACACTTTTTAGAAGTTCCTCTAAAACAATTTAAAACAGCTGTTTTAGTAAATAGAAATCATAAAAAATATCCTGTTAAAGCAGATTTCAAAGGAATTTCATTATCAACTTCTTTGCACGAACACGTTGAAGTTATCTTAAAAGGCAAGCAATTTGAAGTCTCTTTAGAATAATTCTATCAGGATAGCTTCAGTAATATCTTTGATGGTTTTATTATCTGTTGATACTGTAATTTTAGAAGTCTCATAAAACGGAGCTCTTTCAAAAAGATGTTTTGCTATAAATTCTGAAAGTTGCGCTTTACTTTGAATATGTGAGATGAGTGGTCTTTTGGATGCGTCTTCAGAAAGTCGCGATGCTAATTCCTGTATTGATGTTTTAAGGTATACTGAAATGACATTCACATCAGAATTCAAAAGATCTAAATTATTACCATAACAAGGTGTTCCTCCACCTAGAGCCACAACAGTATTCTCTTTATTTAAAACTTCAGCTAAGGAAATAGATTCTGTTTTTCTAAAATACAATTCACCTTTACTTTGAAACATCTCCTGAACAGACATACCCACTTTAGTTTCAATGTAAGCATCTAAATCTATATGATCATATCCTAAAGCATCTGCCAAAGATTTACTTACAACGGACTTTCCAGATCCCATATATCCAATTAAAACAATGATCATAAATAGCTTACAAATTGATTTTTAAAAACATAAGTCAACAGACAACAAAAAAACAAAAAAATATCTAAAAAACGGTTTGGAAAATAAATTAAACATCATATATTTGCACCCTCATTTACGAGACTTACTGACCTGGTAGCTCAGTTGGTAGAGCATCTCCCTTTTAAGGAGAGGGTCCTGGGTTCGAGCCCCAGCCAGGTCACAAAAGAGTTAAGCACTTGCTTAACTTTTTTTTTACCTTTATCACAATAAAGCGCACGTGGCGGAATTGGTAGACGCGCTGGCTTGAGGGGCCAGTGACCGCTTAGGTCGTGGAAGTTCGAATCTTCTCGTGCGCACATTTTGAGTCCCTCCCATTCAAAACCGCATAACTTTCTTAATTTCTCATAAAAATAGAAGTTGTATTTGAATAATTTGTATTTTTGTTTAAACTTTTAATTTAAACAATGAACAATATTAAAAGCGTATTTAGTATTAAAGACCTTGAAAACTTATCTGGAGTTAAGGCACATACTATAAGAATTTGGGAAAAACGATACAACTTATTGCAACCTGAACGAACTCAAACTAACATAAGATATTATAGCTTAGAGAGCCTTCAAAAACTATTAAATATTAGTTATTTGAATAATAATGGCTACAAAATCTCCAAAATAGCTTCTCTAAAGAACAATGAGATTCAAGACATTGTCAAAGATGTGGCTTCAAATGATACCACGCACAGCCACACAATCAATACTTTTAAATTAGCGATGCTAAATTTTGATCAAAAGCTATTTCACAACACATATGAAGGGCTATTAAAAGAAAAAAGCGTCGCAAGTGTCTTTTATGAGGACATTATTCCTTTAATGTCGCAAATAGGTTTATTATGGCAAACAGATACCATCACTCCTGCTCAGGAACATTTTATTTCCAATTTAATTCGCAACAAAATATTAATTCACACTGAAAAGCTTCAATCTAAAGCTCTCAAAGAAACGCAAACGGTTTTTGTTTTATATCTTCCAGATAATGAAGTGCATGAGTTAGGCTTAATGTTCCTCAATTATGAATTGGTATCTAAAGGCTATCAGACAGTTTATCTTGGACAAAGTGTTCCTATTGCCAGCTTGCGTGATCTTTTAAGTTATTACGATAACATAACATTCATATCCTATTTTACAGTAAAGCCTGAAAAAGAAAACGTTAAAGGCTATCTTAAAGCATTTTCAGAAGAATTGATTGTTAATAATTCTACTAATTTATGGATTTTAGGAAGTATGTTAGATAAAATTGACCTAACTTCATTACCAAAACAGGTAACATCATTTAAAACGATTGCCGATTTAGTTAAAAATCTCAAAAAGTTATAACACGATGTTATTTTTGTTTAACTTTTTATTAAATTTGTTAAACAATGAAAACAAAAGTATCTATAATTGGTTCGGGATTTTCTGCTTTGGCTGCTTCTTGCTACTTAGCTAGAGATGGATATGATGTTACAATTTTTGAAAAAAATGATACTGTTGGTGGTCGTGCCAGACAGTTAAAAAAAGAAGGGTTTACTTTCGATATTGGTCCGACTTGGTATTGGATGCCTGATGTTTTTGAACGTTTCTTCTCTGATTTCAATAAAACTCCTAAAGATTACTTTACCCTAGAAAAACTCAATCCTGCTTACAGTGTTTACTTTGGCAAAAATGATTACATCACTATTGAAGATACTCTAGAAAAAATTTGTACTGCATTCGAAAAGGAAGAACCTGGAAGCTCAAAAAAGTTATTGAAATTCATTGATAATGCGCAGAACAATTATGAGGTTGCTATTAAAGATTTGGTCTACAGACCTGGTGTTTCTCCTTTTGAACTTGTAACACCAGTTACAATGAAGAAGATCAATCAGTTTTTTAGTACCATAAAACGTGATGTGAGAAAGGAATTTAAAAATGATCGATTGGCGATGATCTTAGAGTTTCCAGTATTGTTTCTTGGCGCTAAACCAGACAACACACCATCGTTTTACAGTTTTATGAATTATGCCGATTTTGGTATTGGCACATTTCATCCCAAAAAAGGAATGTATCAGGTTATTCTAGCCATAGAAAGCTTAGCAAAAAGTCTAGGTGTCACCATTAAAACAAATATGCCAATTGAAAAAATCAATATTACTAAAGGACAGGCTACTGAAATTATTTCAAACGGCACATCTTTTAAAAGTGATATCGTATTGAGTGGTGCCGACTACCATCATACTGAGACGCTACTTGATTCTAAATATGTACAATATTCTGAATCGTATTGGGAAAAGAAAACATTTGCGCCTTCTTCCCTACTGTTTTATGTTGGTTTTGATAAGAAATTAAAAAACGTTAATCACCACACTTTGTTCTTTGATGTTGATTTTGATGAACATGCAAAAGACATCTATGACGATCCCAAATGGCCAGAAAATCCATTATTTTATGCAAGTTTCCCTTCAATAACTGATGAGCATGCTGCTCCTGAAGGTAAAGAGGCTGGAATTTTTCTAGTGCCATTAGCGCCTGGATTAGACGACACGCCTGAGCTTAGAGCTCAGTATTTTGACATTATTGTTAACAGATTTGAAATGTTAACCTCACAAAGCATCAAAAATAATATTATCTTTAAAGAGTCCTTTTGTGTAAAGGATTTTGTTAAAGATTACAATTCGTATAAAGGTAATGCCTACGGAATGGCCAACACGCTGTTTCAGACTGCGTTTTTAAGACCTAAATTAAAAAGCAAAAAAGTAGACAACCTCTACTTTACAGGACAATTAACTGTGCCTGGACCAGGAGTTCCTCCGTCGTTGATTTCAGGGAAATTGGTTGCCGAACTCATTAAAAAACACCATAGTAATTAGGATGAAACACACAAACCAAAATTTTGAATTGCAAATTCTATTTAACAAAACCATATTAATAAATAAGTACTAATGAAAGCTATTTTTGACACCGTTTCAAACCAATGTAGTAAGATTGTTACTAAGTCCTACAGCACCTCTTTCTCTTTGGCAACTAAAATGCTATCCAATTCCATTAAGCAGGATATTTATAATATCTACGGATTTGTGAGATGTGCTGATGAGATCGTCGATAGTTTTCATGACTACGATAAAGAATTTTTATTCAACGCCTTTTCTGATGATCTAGAACTAGCCTTAGAACACAAAATTAGTTTAAACCCTATTTTAAATTCGTTTCAGGAAACGTATCACAAATACCAAATCGATAAAGATCTTGTGGACGCCTTTATGAATAGTATGCGACTAGATCTTCACAAAACAAACTATCTTACTGATGAAGAATATAAGGCTTATATTTATGGATCAGCAGATGTTGTAGGTTTAATGTGTTTGAAGGTGTTTGTTAAAGGAAATCAAGAAAAGTACGATGAGTTAAAAGAAGATGCCATGCATTTAGGCTCTGCATTTCAAAAGGTAAATTTTCTAAGAGATCTAAAGGCAGATTTTGAAGGTTTAAGTCGCACTTATTTCCCAAATACCGATTTGAATCAACTAGATGAAGCCTCAAAGAAGGCCATTATTGATGATATTGAAGCTGATTTTGACAGAGGTTTACAAGGCATAAAAAAACTACCAATAGAAGCGAAATTTGGTGTCTTTATGGCTTACAGATATTACAGTCAGTTATTAAAAAAACTCAAAAAAACGCCTGCACTTGAAATCAAGTCTGCAAGAATTAGAGTCCCTAACTATAAAAAGTTCGAGCTGCTCACAAGAAGTTATGTTAAATACCAATTAAACTTGTTATAAGTTATGCAAACAGTATTTTGGATACTTATTTTCTTAGGTGTATTCTGCTTTATGGAATTCATGGCTTGGTTTACGCATAAATACATTATGCATGGATTTCTATGGCATCTACACAAAGATCATCATCGTAAAGACCACGATAGTTGGTTTGAACGAAATGATGCCTTTTTTATTTTTTATGCAGTTATAAGCATCATTTGCTTTTATTTATGGAGTTATGAGGACGTTTGGTATTGCCTTCCTATAGGACTAGGCATTATGGCTTATGGTGCCACCTATTTCTTAGTCCACGATATTTTTATTCATCAGCGCTTTAAACTTTTCAGAAATGCCAACAATTGGTATGCAAAAGGTGTAAGACGTGCTCATAAAATTCATCATAAGCATTTAGGGAAAGAAGATGGTGAATGCTTCGGAATGTTATTTGTACCTTTCAAATACTTTAAAAAATAATTCAACCCTTTTTTATGACTGAATCGTCCCATTTTGACTATATCATTATTGGAAACGGTTTAGCTGGACTTCAGCTGGCACTCAAATGTTCTCAAGATCCTTTTTTTTCAGATAAGCAATTTGCGCTTATTGATCCTTCAGACAAAACTGAAAATGATAAAACCTGGAGTTTCTGGGATAGGAATAACTCGCAATGGTCTTCTATTATTCATAAATCTTGGAGCAAAGCTAAGGTCTTGAATTCTAAAACAACAATCGATATTGACCTTACCCCTTATTCATATCACAGCGTTAGATCTTTAGATTTTTATAACTACGCCAAATCTGTTTTAACGTCGAAGCCAAATTTTAAATTTTACACAGATAAAGTTGTTGAAGTAATTGATAATAAAGATATTATAGTTAAAACCAAAACAAACACTTTAAGTGCTTTGCATGTGTTTGACAGTCGCATTCCAGAAGCATTTTTTACAAATACAACGAATACCATTTCAATTATACAGCACTTTAAAGGTATTGTAATTAAAACCGAAAATGATTGTTTTGATGATAGCACTGTGACAATGATGGACTACCGATTAAAAGATGGCGATCAAACTTCTTTTATGTATCTGCTACCCTTTTCTAAACGAGAAGCTCTAATTGAATTCACCTATTTTACCGAAAATTTAGTGCCCGAAAGCACATACGATTCTTTTATAAAAACCTACATCAAAGCATATTTAAATATCAAGTCGTATGAAATTACAGAAAGTGAAATGGGAAAAATTCCTATGACAAGTTTTGATTTTTCAAAATACAATACAAAACACCTCACCAAAATAGGAACAGCTGGCGGTTGGGTAAAAGCTTCAACAGGCTATTCGTTTCAGCGAACAGAAGAAAAAGTTAGCACTATCATTTCAAACATTAAACACAACCGAACACCTTCACATCAACTTTTTAAAAGCAAATACAGATTTTACGATAAGATCTTTCTAAAAGTTCTAAAGGATGAAAACCACAAAGGCGAATGGGTTTTCGAAAGGTTTTACGGCAAAATCACTACAGAAACAATGTTCAAATTTCTAGATGAAACTTCAACATTCACTGAAGACCTTAAAGTTATGCGTTCTTTGTTTTCATGGACATTCATCAAAGCTTTTTTTAAAACACTTTAAGCGCTTTATCAATGCATTTTACAACAGCATCACTATTCCAATTAGCTGCTCCAGACTTATCAATTACAACATGACCTTCTCTATTAATTACAAAGGTTCTAGGTATTGATGATATTTCAAAATCTTTTGGATAATCAGTAACAGCCTGATAAACTTTAAATGAATAATCCTTTTTTGCCATAAAATTCTTAATCGTAGAGACGTCTTCATTAGAAACCAACAAGAACACAACATCATCATTATCTTGATATTTATCATATAAGGCTTGAATACTTGGCATTTCAGCAATACAAGGCGGACACCAAGTTGCCCAAAAATTTAAGACAACAACGCGACCTTCAGCATTACGAAAATCAAAAGATTCTCCAGTAATAGATTGTAATTTCCAATCATAATCGGTTAAGATATGTTGTTGTCCTTTATCAATTTCAGAAGGCGATATAACAGAAGCCACAATTTTATTAATAAAAACCTGGATTGGTAATCGTGTTTGAGGAATGATCAATAGCACAATTCCTATAAGGATAGCGAGGTTTAAAATTTTAGATAAATTGGTACGCATATAGCAAATATAGAAACGCATTTCCTCAATAGAAAATGCGTCTCAAATCTAACAACAAATTGTTTTAGGTATCTGTTTATTTATATTAGACATTAGTTTCTCGTTACCGAACCAGTAATTGTTGCAACTGGACCATTTCCCATAGGAATAGCAGTATGTACAGCAGCCATATCTGGTACCATGTGTGCTAACGGTTTTAATGTAAATGGCATCGGACTATTATCTGGACTTGGTTCAACCGAAATCACAATGGTTGCACCTCTCAAATCTGTTGGAAAAGTCATTCCTGCTGGAGCATTTTGCAAATAATCTTCACCTGGATAAGCTGGACCATTTCCAGCATCTCCTTTAAAAACTGAAGTCGCAGCATTGTCATCTGCAGCAGCAGGATCTAGAAATGTTCCTGTACTAATTGGTGTCCCATCAATAACAGCCCAACCTTCGTATTTCCAGCCATCCGTTAATGTAGGTAAATCTAGTCCAGTCATTGGAGATCCACTAGAATTATCTAAAAACCACACACCACTCGCTTCATTTGTATCATCCATATCTGTTGGTGTTGCCAAAATATACGTTCCCGAAGATGTACTGAAATCGGCTACAATACCATTAGAGTTAACATTTGCTAATGCTCCTGAAAAGTCACCAGCTAATATTTTTGTAGCTGCTGGTGCAGGATCTGGATCTACAGCTGGCTCAATTGATAAAACAAATGCGGTTGCACTATTAAGTTGCGCTCTATTTACTGTAAATGTTTGAGGAAACGTCACACTCGAAAAGGTTCCTGTTGATACTGGCATGCCATCAACCATGATCCAGCCTTCATAAACGTAATCTGGACCTAAAGCTTCTAAACCACTAAGGTTTAAAGTCAGCTCAGAATTTGTTGGCGTATTATTTGAGCTATCATCATCACTACTGCAAGAAGTGGCTACAAAACCAAGTGCCAAAACTGCTAAAAAAAATTTCTTAATCATTATCTATAATTTTAAAGTTTGTTTATGCTTCAAAATTATGTACTCTCAAAATGATAAAATGTTAGCTAGCTAACAGAACTTAAATTTTATGCAAATGTTTTTAAAATGCGAATCTCTTTCCGACTGAAGTTGATGTAATTTTCTTCCTTTAATTCGTTCATAAGAATGTTCAAGGTAGGTCTTGAAGTACCAATTAATGAAGCAATATCTTTTTGAGTATAAGGATGTTTGATTACATGATCGCCATTTTTAGGACACTCATAACCATAGTCGTTACACAATTCATCTAAAAACTCAATCAATCGTGTTTTTGTATCCTTAAAAAGTAGTAATTGTAAACGACGCTCTAACTTTTTAAACTTAAATCCAATGAATTTGTAGATTTTAAAACTAAAGGTCTGATTGTTTCGCATTAAATCGTGCATTGTATTGACACCTATTGGACAAATAGAGGTTGTATTGTCAATAGATTGCGCAAACTCATCACGCTTATTATCTCCTAAGATTGCTTTTTCACCAAACAGTTCGCCTTTAGACAAAATTGCCTTTATAATTTCGTCACCTTCTTCATTATAATATCCAATTTTAACTTTACCCTTTTCTATCAAGTAGACCTTGTTGGCATGATCGTCTTCAAAGTAGATATAGTCTTTCTTTTTGTAAGCATCAAAGTTATGCTCTTTTTTGTAGGCTTTGAATTTATGAGGGCATAGCACCTTGAAAAGGTCGACATCGTCAAAGAACCAAATAGATTGCATGCGTAACAGTTTTGTTGATAGATAGTTTACTGTCGGCAAAAAATGGTAATCCTTACAATTAGACACAAAAAAAGCCCTCAAGAATTCTTGAGAGCTTTTATTTTATAAGACGCTTAAAAATTTAAGCTGCGTTTTCTTTCTTGATCAAATTCAATGCAGAACCTTCATTATACCAATCAATTTGAGATTGGTTGTAGGTATGATTTACTTTGAATGTATCTGAACTACCATCAGCGTGAACTACTTCAATTGTAAGTGGCTTGTCTGGAGCAAATTCATTCAAGTCTAAGAAGTTGAATGTATCATCTTCTTGAATTAAATCGTAATCATTCTCATTAGCAAAAGTCAGTCCTAACATCCCTTGTTTCTTAAGGTTTGTTTCATGAATTCTTGCAAACGATTTTACAATAACAGCCGCAACACCTAAGTGTCTAGGTTGCATAGCAGCATGTTCACGAGAAGATCCTTCGCCATAATTATGATCTCCAACCACAACCGATTTTATACCTGCAGCCTTGTAAGCTCTGGCAGTATCAGGAACACCTCCATACTCACCAGTAAGTTGATTCTTTACAAAATTCGTTTTCTTATTATAAGCATTAACTGCTCCAATTAATGTATTGTTAGCGATGTTATCTAAATGCCCACGGAAACGTAACCAAGGTCCAGCCATACTAATATGATCTGTTGTACATTTTCCGAAAGCTTTAATCAATAGTTTTGCACCCGTAATTGTATCGCCAATTGGCACAAAAGGCGTTAATAATTGTAAGCGCTCAGAATCTGAAGCGACTTTAACCTCAACACCACTACCATCTTCCATTGGTGCTAAATAACCATTATCTTTTACCTCGAAACCTTTTGGTGGTAATTCCCATCCAGTTGGTTCGTCTAACATCACCTCTTGTCCATCTTCATTGATGAGTTTATCGGTTAGCGGATTAAAATCTAAACGACCAGCAATCGCGATAGCAGCTGTAAGCTCTGGAGATGCTACAAAAGCATGTGTGTTTGGATTACCATCAGCACGCTTAGCAAAGTTTCTGTTGAAAGAATGTACGATGCTATTCTTAGGTGCATTTTTTGGATCTTCATATCTAGCCCACTGACCAATGCATGGTCCGCAAGCATTTGTGAAGATCTTAGCATCTAGCTTTTCAAATACTTCTAAAATTCCATCACGTTCAGCAGTATATCGTACTTGTTCCGAACCAGGATTAATTCCAAATTCAGCTTTAGTTTTAAGTCCTTTATCAAGCGCTTGTTGCGCAATTGAAGACGCACGAGACAAATCTTCATAAGAAGAATTAGTACAAGACCCAATAAGTCCCCATTCTACCTTAATTGGCCAATCGTTAGCTTTAGCTTTTTCAGTCATTTCATTACCAACAGCAGTTGATAAATCTGGAGTGAATGGTCCGTTTAATAGTGGTCCTAATTCAGATAAGTTAATATCAATAACCTGATCGAAGAACTGCTCTGGATTAGCATAAACTTCAGCATCAGCAGTTAAATAATTTTTGATGCTATTAGCTGCTTCAGCTACGTCGGCTCTATCTGTAGCCTTTAGGTAACGCTCCATAGATTCGTCGTAACCAAATGTAGATGTGGTTGCTCCAATTTCGGCTCCCATATTACAAATAGTTCCTTTACCTGTACAAGACATTGCTGTAGCTCCAGGACCAAAATATTCAACAATAGCACCTGTTCCTCCTTTTACTGTAAGGATTTCTGCTACTTTAAGAATAACATCTTTAGGTGCTGTCCAACCCGATAATTTTCCAGTTAACCTTACACCAATAAGTTTCGGGAATTTAAGCTCCCAAGCCATACCTGCCATCACATCTACAGCATCTGCACCTCCAACTCCAATAGCAACCATTCCTAATCCACCAGCATTTACAGTATGAGAATCTGTTCCAATCATCATACCTCCAGGAAACGCATAATTTTCTAATACAACTTGGTGAATAATACCTGCACCAGGTTTCCAAAATCCAATACCATACTTATTAGACACAGACTCTAAGAAGTTGAATACTTCATTACTTGTGTTGATAGCATGTTGTAAATCGTGAGACGCCCCATTTTTAGCTTGGATCAAGTGATCACAATGCACTGTTGTTGGCACAGCTACTTTTTGTTTTCCTGCTTGCATAAATTGCAATAAAGCCATTTGAGCAGTTGCATCTTGACATGCCACTCTATCTGGCGCAAAATCTACATAATCCTTACCTCTAGTAAATGCTTTTGTTGGCGTTCCATCCCAAAGATGCGCGTATAAAATCTTTTCAGAAAGTGTAAGTGGTTTACCTACTATATCACGAGCAGCATCAACGCGCTCTGTCATACTAGCATAAACCTTTTTTATCATGTCAATATCAAAAGCCATATTGTATAATTTATTTAGATGAATAATTCGTTTTTATCCTTATTACTAAGGACTGCGAAATTACAAATTTTTAGTTGAATTTAAAAATGTGTAACAAAAACTATCTATCGCTGAATATTAATCAAAGAAATTGTTGTTTTGAGGCAAAAAATTAAATAATCGTCAGTTTTTTATCTAATAAAATAATAAATTAACAAAATCAGATTACCTGTAATGCTTCTTAATTTTAGGCGAATCTCTTAAATCTGTCATTGGTTTTTCAAAGAAACGGTAAACCGCATAGGAAACTACAAAAACAATGAGCAAATAGACTAAGATATAAATGACCAAATCTAAACCAGCCATAGTTTCCGAAGGAATAAAATACTTCATTAATTGCATAATGATAGAATAATGAAAAACGTATATCGCATAAGAAAGTATACTTATGTATGTCACTGGAACTTTAAACCAATTGGGTGCTGATCTCATTTCACTTAACAAAGGCAAGCATAACGCTATTGAAACCGATTTAATGATAAAATACCAGACATTCCAAAAATCAGGATAGTAGTCTATATACCAACTTTTCAATGGAATTAAAAAATTAATAGCAATCAACGTAAATACTCCAACAAAACAAGCAACATACTTAAGTTTAGTCCACATTTTTGACCATTCAATAGAGATATAAGCCGCTAAGACACCATAATAAATGGCATCAATCCTGTAGATTACAATCGACTTTACATTTAGCGTCCAATGACGCATATGACGAATTTCTTGATGATGACTGTAGTAAAGTTTCGAAAGGATAAATAGCACCAATATGAGCAGTGTTACCTGAAAAAACAAAAGTGATCTTGAAGCATTTTTTCTGAATAATAAAATCAAATACAGCAATAATGGTCCGATTATATAAGCAAACTCTTCTACAGACAAACTCCAAGACTCTGGATAAAACCAAGGAAGTTGCGTTGCGAAATTGTGTAGAAAAAATCCATAACGCCACAAATGATCGGGAAGCTGATTACCAATATAAACTGCTACTATAATATTGATAATTAATGTAAGGTAATAATTGGGTAAGGTCCTGAACCAACGTCTTAACCAAAAGTAACGTACGTCCTTAAAGCTAAACGCAGTTGTTGTATACATTTTATAAAGAATCCTTCCTATTAGAAATCCGCTTAGCACAAAAAACACATCAACACCAAGAATCCCAAATACACTAAAGAGTTTACGCGTAATCCCTCTCATATCTGGAACAATCCATAATAAGTGAGAACAAACCACCATGAGGATAGCAATGGCTCTCATAAGATCTAAACCAAAAATTCGTTTTTCGTAATCTATTCGCATTAAAAAAAGCCTTAGTTTTGTTTAGGTCGTTATATTAAAGATTAAAAAATGAGATCCCACTTTTCAATGGGATGTGTTCAATTTATAATGTTGGGTTAGCCTTTCAGGCGTCTCCAAATCGAATTTCACCAAAATGAAGTCCAAAATACTAAAATATACGTTGTGGTCACTAGTTTTATTAACGATTGTTGGTGGTATTTACTATTTAAAGCTTCCTAATAGACATAAAGCCATTATCAAAACTAAGGTATATCATGGCTTTGGTATAGTTGACGAACAATGGAATATCATTCCGAGTGATACTGCTATCCGATTAGTAACACCTACTCTAGTGATCGACAATATCTATAAGTCTATGGAAGGTCCAAAAGTGATACGTTCCTTTCAAATTGACCATGAACGCAGTGATTTGGTTTGGATCAATTCTTTTAGAACAAGAGCCTTGAGCACTAATGAAGTGGATCAACTTTCAGACGATTACATCTGCCATACCAACGTTGACTTCTATGATGGAGAACATTACGGAAAGTGGCAGCTCAACCATAGAATTGGTGAACAATATCCGCGACTAACTTCAATGAGTCATGGCATTGAAAACTACGACTTACCTCATGGATTTGGCTTTCCTGTTTTTACAGATGAAAATCTCTTCATTGCCACACAATCCTTAAATCATAATATCAAAGGCGATCCTTTTACCATCAAACACGATATCACTATTGGTTTTGAACCACACTCAAAAAGCATGAAGCCCTTAATGAGCAAGACTGTTTTTGTGATGCTCCCATATGATGTTGAAAACCCATTTCAAGGTCCAACAGAAGACAATCCTAATATGTGCTTGCCTTTAGAAACCAAAAATCATAGTTACACCAACGAGCAAGGCGAATCTCTCTCTGGTCATTGGGTGATCTTTCCTGGAAAAGCCACTTACAGGTATGATATTACAAAACAACTTCAATTAAACGATAGTACTACGATGCACGCTATAGCAACACATTTGCATCCTTTTGCTGAACGATTGTCGTTGAAAAACAAAACTACTGATTCGATTCTTTTTACTGCGGAAGCACAGAATTACAAGAACAAAATTGGTTTAAAGGAGGTTTCTTATTTCTCTAGTGAATCTGGCGTTATGTTACATCCTAATCACAACTACGAACTCGTTTTAGAAACCAACAACACTACTGAGATCAATCAAGATATGATGGCAAGTATGTTTGTATTCTTATATGATAAAGAAATGGACGCACAATTACAATCTTACAACGCTGCTAAGTAATGTATCGTTTTGTAAGTCTTTTGTCACTGTTATTATTTCTAGGATGTACTCATTATGAAACACAGCTTCCTATTTTAAGTTATACGATCAATAGTAATGGCAATAAAACCTTTTATACCATTTCTTACGACGATGACAAATTCTACAATCAATCTGGAACAGTATTTACAACCGAAAACCTTAAAAACAAGGTTGTGATTGCTAACTTTTTCTTTACGCGTTGCCCAAGTATTTGTCCGCCAATGCGCCATAAACTTATTGGTATTGCTGAGACGTTTTCTGAAGCTTCTGATTTTATGATCTTGTCACATACTATAGACCCAAAAAATGATACAACTGAAGTTTTAAAAGTATATGCTGACCAAACTGAAATCCCTTCAACTACTTGGCAATTTATAAGCGCTACTGAAAATGAAACAAAAGCTATTGCAAAACAGTACATGACCAATTTTAAGCCTAATGAAGATGACACCGACTTTTATCACAGTAGTTATGTAGCACTAATTGACAAACAGCAACAGATTAGAGGATTTTACAACCTATTAGTTGACGAAGAAATAGAGCGATTAGAAAAAGACTTAGAGCTATTATTAAAATAAGCTTTCAATAATTTGCTCATCTGAAATACCTTCAGCTTCCGCTTTGTAGTTTTTAATAATTCTATGACGAAGAATCCCTTGAGACACCGCTTGAACATCTTCAATATCTGGAGAGAACTTTCCGTTAACAGCAGCGTGAGTTTTAGCAGCAAGTATCAAGTTTTGAGATGCTCTTGGTCCAGCTCCCCAATCTATGAATTCTTTAACCATCTCTGAAGCAGTCGCTTCATTTGGTCGTGTTTTACTTACCATTCTCACTGCATATTCTATAACATTATCTGCCACAGGAATACGACGAATCACATTTTGATATCCAATAATTTCTTCAGCAGTAAATAAGGCATTAACCTTAGTATTCACATCTGCAGTAGTAGATTTCACAACTTGAACTTCTTCAGCAAATGAAGGATATTTCAAATTGATCGCAAACATAAAACGGTCTAATTGCGCTTCAGGTAAAGGATACGTTCCTTCTTGCTCAATCGGGTTTTGTGTTGCCAAAACAAAGTAAGGCAAATTCAAGCTATACTGATGTCCAGCGACAGTGACTTTGCGCTCTTGCATCGCTTCTAGTAAAGCAGCTTGCGTTTTTGGAGGTGTTCTGTTGATCTCATCGGCTAAGATGATATTAGCAAATACAGGACCTTTTATAAACTTGAATTGTCGGTTTTCATCTAAAATCTCACTACCTAAAATATCGCTAGGCATTAAATCTGGTGTAAACTGAATACGTTTAAAATCTAATCCAAGTGCTTGAGCAATTGTGTTTACCATTAAGGTTTTCGCTAGTCCTGGCACACCTATTAATAAGGAATGGCCTCCAGAAAAAATAGAAATTAGAATCTGACTAACAACCTCATCTTGTCCAACAATAACTTTGGCTACTTCAGATTTTAAGGCATTATATTTTTTTACAAATTGTTCAATTGCAGCTACATCAGACATACTATTTTTCTTTTTTTAACCAGTTACTTGAAAACTCACAGTCTCTATTTTCGCCATTAACCTTGATGTAAGTATCATTAATTTTTTCTTCCTGCCACTTAGCAATGGCTTTGATTTGCTTGTCCTGAAGTGCTAGATTTTTGATCTTTAAATAATCTTTAGCAAAATTAGCTTCGTGCTCATCTGTACGATCTGTAACCGTTAAGATCTTGTACTTTACATCATTAATGCGGTCTTGATCTGTAATAATCAAACTCACTTCATTATCTTCAAGCTCTTGAATTTGACCATAAAGTTCTGGATCCATTTTGGTCAACTCAAAACTATAATCCTGCGTATACGGATTAATGAGTTGTCCGCCATCTTGTTTCGTTTCTTTCTCATCACTAAACTCTTTAGCTGCATCAGCAAAGGTTAAATCTCCAGCTACAATACGCTCTCTTACTTTTGTGATTTCATCGTAAGCAGCTTGCTTTGCTTCTTCAGTGATTTTTGGCCTTAATAAAATATGTCTTACATCATACTCCTGACCTCTAATTTTTTCCAAATAAATGATATGGTATCCGAAATCGGTTTTAAAAGGTTCAGAAATTTCTCCTTCTTGAAGTGAAAATGCAACATCTCTAAATTCCTTCACCATTCGAGGACGCTTCTTGTTCAAAACGTATTTTCCACCATCCTTACGAGAAGGCACATCATCAGAATAGAATACTGCTTTGGTTGTAAAGCTGGCACCATTTTCAATAACATCGGCTTTAAACTCTTTTAGTCTATTAATGACACGTTGGTTTTCCTCCTCAGTAATTTCAGGAATAACAACAATTTGAGCCACTTTTAATTCGGTTCCGAAAGTAGGACGCTCCTCTTCAGGAATGCTGTTGAAATATTCTCTTACTTCTTCAGGCGTTACCTCAACTTCAGATACAATCTTACGCTGCATATCTGAAGCCAGTTTTGCATTTTTATTAAGCTGAAACATTTCGTCTCGCAAACTTTGCTCGCTGTCTTTATTATAAAACTTAAGCAACTCTTCCATCGTACCTCCTTTAGTTTCAAGGAACGCACTAATTTGTTGTTCGATATTAGAGCGTAACTCTAGTTCGTTAATTGGGATACTATCTTGAATGGCATGATGTGCATACAATTTATCTTCAAGGAGTTTTCCAAACAATTCACATCGCGAAATATTTTCGGTAGATACACCTCGCGCTTGAAGCTGAATGAATTCTTTATCTACATCTGAATCTAAGACTACGAAATCACCAATAACGGCAGCTACTCCATCTACTTTTCTTCTAGCATTTGGAGCTACTGAATCTTTCGCTGTTTTAGTATCCTCTACCTCATCTTCAATAATTTCTTGTGCATTAACATGAACCGTAGCACATAATACACATACAATGAAACTACTTATACATTTCAAACTGTTTATTTTTAATAGCATCTTTGGTAATATCTGTTTCGAGCGCTTTGATGAGCTCTAGTTTTCTTTTGTTAATTATAATTTGATCTATCGTAGGTTTTACGTACTGTAAAGGTGCAATATCATTTTGATATAACACATCTTTTATCTGCATCAAATATAGGTCTAATGAATCTTTGAGCTGTATAAAATTAGATTTTTTTAACAGTTCTTTTTTATCCTCCAAATTAAAGGCTGGAATTTTGTTCGCAATTTGCGAAACCTGAATCCAAATAGAATCGTTAAGTGAGTAGGTTTTAAACTGCACTGCAATAGAATCTAAATAGTGTTTGTCATCCAATTCGAAACGTTTAAAACGCTCTTTAATTTCAGATTCATTAATTGCATTTTGAGGAATGGTAATATATCTAAATTGTACTAACTCTTCATTAAGCTTAAAGGTTTCCTTGTTTGCTTCGTAGACCTGCTCTGCTTCACTTGATGTGATCACTGTATCGATACTTTTCTTAACAAGCGCTTCCAAATAAGCCTTAGTGTACAAGTCTTTTTTATACTGATTTACGAGTTTTTCAAAGTTGTCCTGTTTTGCTTCAGGAAGGTTACGTTCTGCACCATCTAACAAGAGCAATTGTGTTGCCCAGCGGTTTATAAAACCATTGACGATAAAGGTGCTGTCTTCTTCAGAAATACCTTCAACAACAAGATCTTTGATGTCATCTTCATACAAATAGGTCTCATTCACTCTTGCCACAGGAACTCTATCGTCTGTGGTTTTAAAAAAATCACAAGCACTTACGACGAGACTGCAACATACAACTATGACAATGCGTTTGATCAATTAATTTGCAATTTGAGATTTTACTTTCTTTAAAACCTTCTTATTAATCACTACGTTGTAGCGCTCGTTTAGTGCTTTTATCCAATCTGCTTCAATTTGATTTTGATAATCACTAATAACTTTACCTCGCGCCTCTTCTAAGGTTTTCTGACTTTCTAGCTTGACTTCTTTTACAACAAATACATGGTAGGCATCATTGTGATGATACACTTTTGAAATGCCTTTTTTAAACTCAAAGTCCGTTGGAAGATTTTGATCTCCAGCTTGGAATAGCGCACTGGTTTTGATTACATTCTGAGCATCGTCAGAATTAAATTTACTTTCAATGGCTTCAACCGTTGTACCTTCATTAAGCGCTTTGATGACGTTTTTGATCACCTTTTCATCTGCTGAAGAAAACATCGTTCCTCCAACTCTATCATTCCACATATACTTTGACTTGTTGGCGTTGTAATACGCTTCAAGTCCTAAAGTATCTTTTGATGCAGCATTCCATACTTGTTTTTCCATCAAATCAAAAAGCAATAAACCATCTCTGTATTCCTTCAGAACATGTGCAAACTCTTGATTCTCATTTTCAAGGTTTTCCCTTTGATACAACAACAACTCGCTTTCCAGGAAATTTTTATACGATTGATTAATTACAATCTCTGACGATACTTTTTTATTCATATACATTCTTTGTCCTTTGAATAAATACTGCGCAAAATCATGATATGTCAAGACCTTATCATTAATCGTTACAAAGGCTTTGGCACTATCTAAATCTTGAGGCACGACCCAAGAACTTTTGAAATAATCATTGGTAATGACTCCTTGAAAATAGCTTAATGCCTTTGGGTTGTCGGCAACATTGTATCGCTTCTTTAATTTTTGAACCTGAGCAGACTGAATTATTTTTGAGCGTGAGTCACGTTTCACTTTATTTTGAAGGGTTGGTTGCGCATCTTCAAAAGACTGAATCCCTTTTTTTCTGATAAGTTTGATGATATGCCAACCAAATTGTGTTTCAAATGGCTCGGAAACTTCACCAGGTTCTTTCAGCCTAAACGCCATACTTTCGAAAGCTTCAGATCCTAATTGACCTCTAGTAAAAGGTGAAAACACACCTCCTTTTGCAGAGGTACTTTTATCATCAGAAAATTGTTTTGCCAGCGATTCAAACTTTTCACCTTGAAGGTATTTTTTATGAATACTCATGATTCTTTCTTTAGGCTTCATCAAACTATCTTTCTGTTTGTTTGAAACCATAATATGTGCTACTGTAACTTCGCCTTGAGATTTTGCTTTTTCATGAACCAAAACAACGTGGTACCCAAATCGCGTTCTGAAAGGCATCGATACATCTCCAACCTCTGTATTGTAGGCTGCGGTTTCAAAAGGATACACCATTTTGAACGCCGTAAAGTAACCTAAGTCTTCAGCAAATACCGTTTTACCATCGTGAACATCCTTCTGAACATCGGCATAACCTTCCTTTAAAACTCTTTTTCTTAAATCTAACACACGATTATAAACCGCTAAAGTATCTGTGGCATTTTCATCTAATCGCACTAAAATATGCGACGCTTTAATATCAATAATAGAGCGATCATATGCTTCTTTTACTAACTTATCTGTGACTTTATTATCGGTTAAGTAATTTTTAGTCAGCTGATTTTTATAATTCGTAAATTCTCTAACATACTTAGGATCTTTATCTAATTCTAGTCGTTTAGCCTCTTTAACTTTAAGTTGATAATTGATAAACAAATCAAGATAAGCATCAACATCTTTTTGAGACTCGTCTTTCACTAAATCTAGATTTTTATTGTAAACTCTAATGAAATCAGAAGCCAATACAGATTCGTCATCAACAGTAAACAATACATCACTTTCTTTCACTTGCGCCGAAACCACAAGAGACAAACTAAAACATAGTGTAAAAATTAACTGTTTCATAAGGATATAGTTGCTATTTAATTTATGTGTCATTTTCTATCAGATTTCAGCAAAAATAATACAATTCATAGATTATACAAGGTGCAAATGCCTAACGTGTTACAAAATTGTTTAGTATGTTTCATTCGGTAATTTCAAAGCGTATGAAAATTCACAAAAACCTTATACTTCAATTTAGAATTGCTTGTTTGAAACGTTAACAAATCCTGAAAAACCAAGCTCCTTTTTAACGAAATTTTTAGTTTTAATTGACCTTATAACGATAGAAGTTGCCAATGAACTAAAATGACATCTGAAAGCTTATAAATTCTATCGTTTTATAAAAAAACATTCTATCTTTATCACGTAAAATAAATCCCTCAACATGCTTTATACTACTGAAACCATAGTTAAAGTTCCTCTTAGTGTGTTTGTAAATAAGCTCGATAATATGGAGAATATGAAACACTGGCAAAGAGGTTTGGAGTCTACAGAGCATCTCTCTGGAGAACCTGGTCAGCTTGGTTCTAAATTAAAGCTCACTTACGATTTTGGTAAGCGTAAAATGGAAATCATTGAAACCATTACCAAAAGTGACTTCCCAAAAGAATTTCATGCTAGCTACAATACGAAAGGCATGACCAATGTTCAGGAGCATTATTTTTCTGAAACACAAGAAGGTCACACTAAATGGCAAATAAAAAACAAATTCATCCCACTGAACTTTGTAATGCGAGCGATGATGTTCGTTATGCCAAAAGCCTTTAAAAAACAGTCAAAAAAATACATGCAAGATTTTAAGAACTTTGCAGAAAAAGGTATCAGCGTAGCCAATGCGTAAACTAAAATTAATTTGGGATTTTAGAGGTCCACACGCTTTAAAAACAGCAGAGCATCATCACATTCATTTAAAAGAGTATATTGCACTCCAAAATTTAGACATCAGCATCACAGGTTTTGAAGCTTTAACCGATTTACATGCTATGGCTTTTTTGGTGGTTGACGAAAACCATATGAAACCTGTCAGAGATGCATTACGACCACATCGTGGTCAAGTCTATCAAAATTAAACAACACAGTATGAAATTCACAACACTCCTAAGCAAATTATCTTTATTAGTTTTAGTACTATGTTTAAGTTGTAATTCTGAAAAAAAGGAAGCACCTTCAACGAAAAACTATGTTAAAGAAATACATTCGTTTGCAAATCCTAATGAATCTGTAATCAAACACTTAGACCTCAATATAAATGTTGATTTTGATTCTGAAACTATAAACGGAATTGCAACCTATGACATTGAAAACACCAATGCCAAGGAGATCATTCTAGACACAAAATTTCTAGAGATCGATCAGGTTACTGCTGATGGAGCAACCACTGAATTTTCTCTTGGAGAATTTAACGAACAGCTTGGTCAGCCATTACATATTAAAATCAGTAACGACACAAAGCAAATTGCAGTTACTTACAAAACAACAAACAAAACTGAAGCGCTTCAGTGGTTAAATGCACAGCAAACTGCAGACAAAGATCATCCTTTCTTATTTACACAAGGACAAGCGATTTTAACACGAACTTGGATTCCAATACAAGACAGTCCGCAAATTAGAATTACCTACGATGCAACCGTAAAAGTGCCTTCAGAATTAATGGCAGTTATGAGCGCCAAAAACCCAACCCAAAAAACAACTGATGGTCGTTACAGCTTCAAAATGGAACAACCTATTCCGCCATACTTAATGGCTTTAGCTGTTGGTGATATTGTTTACAAACCTATAAGCGAGCGTACAGGTGTTTATGCTGAAAAAACCTTAATTGATAAAGCGCATTATGAATTTGGAGACATGGAAAAAATGGTCGTAGCTGCCGAACAACTTTATGGTGATTACGATTGGGATCAGTTTGATGTGATTGTCTTACCTCCTAGTTTTCCGTTTGGAGGTATGGAAAATCCGAGATTAACCTTTGCAACACCAACCATTATTGCTGGCGACAGAAGTTTAACTTCGTTAATTGCACATGAACTAGCACATTCGTGGTCTGGGAATTTAGTCACCAATGCCACTTGGAACGACTTCTGGTTGAATGAAGGTTTTACAGTATATTTTGAAATTAGAATTATGGAAGCGCTTTATGGAAAAGATCGCGCTAATATGATTGCCTTAATAAGCAGACAAGATCTTGATGAAGAGTTAGAAGGTTTTGAAAATGAACCTGAGGCTACCAAGCTAAAACTAGACCTAGAAGGCAAAAATCCTGATGATGGTATGAATAGTATTGCTTACGACAAAGGCTATTTGTTTTTAAGAACCTTAGAAGAAACGGTTGGTCGTGATACGTTTGATGCCTTTTTGAAAAGCTATTTTGAAACCAATGCGTTTTCAACCGTAACTACTGAACAATTTGTTGCCTATTTAAAATCTAATTTATTAGAACCAAATGCGGTTACTTTTAATTTAGACGAATGGATTTATCAACCTGGAGTACCTTCAAATCAAGCGATCATTACTTCAGATAAATTTACAAATGCTGAGAACACACTTAAAACCTTTTTAGAAAGCGATACTATTGACACATCGCTCACCACAGATTGGACCACATTAGAATGGGTTCATTTTATTAGAAACTTTCCAGAGACCATGACTTCCGAAGCCATGGCAAAATTAGATAAGGCTTTTGATCTAAGTCATGCTACAAATTCACATATTGCTATGGTTTGGTTTGAACAAGCCATAAACCACGATTATCATGGTAATGGTGTAGACGAAACTATTGAATCGTTTTTGACCACTGTTGGAAGACGTTGGTACGTCAACACATTATTTAAAGCTTTTAAACGTAATGATCGTGTTGCTGATGCCTTAGCCATTTATAAAAAATCACGTCAGAATTACCATTCGGTTACTGCAAACACCATTGACGAATTGTTAGATTACAAACCTTAAGAGATGCGCTATTTTAATTTCTTAATGGTAGCTGTAATAACCTTTACGTTTGTAAGCTGCAATGATAGTGACGATGATTCGAATTCTGAAGCTTTTAATGCTTGCTTAGTAGAACCTTTTCCTGGTGTGGCTAATGTAACGGCATCGAATTTTCAAGTGAGTCTTTTTGATATGCCAGATGAACGCGGATATTTTATTAGCGCAACCCTTACTAATGCTAATGATTATGCTGTTTCGGGCGAACCAACCTTTGTTTTAAGAGAAAATGGTTCGATATCAAATTATTCAACTATTAATACAGCTTCAGCGTTTTCATGTTTAGATATTGATGCTAATTCTTCCTGCGATTTTGAACTCAACATTTATTTGCTTCAGAGTGAGGTTATCGATCCGAATATTAGTTTGCTTTGCTTCTACTATTTTGACGAGTGATCCTTTTTCCGCACAAATAAAAACTAACTTTTATTGCATAATTGTCGATTATTTTCTATATTATTCCATTGGTTTAATTTGAAAATTATCAGCTATGCAATCCATTTCTATTACTTTAATTCCGAAGGCCTACAAAGGGCAGAAACGTATCTTTATTCGATTTAACTATTACGAACCACTTATTGATGCCATAAAAACGGTTTCAGGACGACGCTGGAGTCGCACAGAAGCATGTTGGCATGTTCCGCATACGACAACTATGATGGAGCGATTAAAGAAACTTTTTAATGGTCATACCCTTCATATTTCCGAAACAACGACACCTAACAAAAGTGTGCAACTCAATTCAAATTATTCGAAACTTGCAAAAACATACACGTCGTATTTAAAAGGTAAACGCTATAGCAAAAGCACTATAGAAAGTTATTCATTTTTAGTAAGTGATTATTTGTTATTTCATAATGATTTGCCTTTATCGTCATTAGATGCAAAATCTGTTGAACGCTATATAGAATCGGTTTTTGTGATTCGCAACTATTCGATTAGCACACAACGTCAACTTATAAGCGCTTTAAAATTATTTAAACGTTTTTGTGCTGAAGTACCTTATGACAATTTAGAGTTGGAACGTCCCAAGAAAGACCGAAAGCTTCCGACAGTATTATCTAAAGAAGCCGTTATTGATATTATTCGCATGACACGAAATTTAAAGCATCGTGCAGTTATAGCACTTATTTATTCGTGTGGTTTACGTGTGAGTGAACTTATCAATTTAGAGTTACGTCATATTGATATACAACGCAGACAATTACTTATAAAAAATGCAAAAGGACGTAAAGATCGTTATGTGATTATTGCCGAAAGTTTTATGCCTTTATTACAGAACTATTTGAACACTTATCAACCTCATCGCTATTTTGTAGAAGGGTTGAATGGAGGTGTTTACAGTGCAGGAAGTATTCGTAAATTTTTGAAGGACGCTTGCAAACGTGCAGGTATTGAAAAACGTGTGACACCACATACATTGCGACACAGTTATGCGACTCATTTATTAGAAAACGGCATTGATTTGCGTTATATACAAGAATTATTAGGTCATGCCAGGCCTGAGACTACGATGATCTACACGCATGTTGCCAAGAAAGATCTTTTGGCTATTGAGAGTCCGTTAGATATTGCGGTAAAGCAGTTTATGGTTACTGAAGAAGCTCACCAAAAGGTAAGCATATCCCGAACTTAATCCTTAAAAAGTGTTATATTAGTGAGCATATAACTAGTTACCAGCAAGCAGAGGAATCAACCAACAATATGAAAAAAATCACACTTATTTTATTAATCGGAATATTATTTTCTTGTAATTTAAAGTCAAGAAAAGAAAAATCTTCATTACAAGAAAGTCAAGTTCATTCAGACTCCTTAACAATAGAGTTAAACAAAATCTATAAGCAAGGTCACATTAATGGATTCTCAGTATCTATCGTCAATGAACATAAAACCCTATATCAAAACGGATTCGGTTTTTCAGATATTAAAGCCAAAAAACCATATACTGAAAATACAATTCAAAATATTGCTTCAATATCAAAAACTTTATTAGGTGTTTCACTACTCAAGGCTCAGGAGTTAGGAAAGTTAAACCTTGATGACCCAATAGAGAAACATCTTCCATTTGAAGTTAGGAATCCCTATCATCCCGAATTACCAATAACAATCAGTCATTTAGCAACACATACTTCTACAATAATGGACACTGAATTTTACGATAAAAGTTATGTTCTAAAAGATGATATTGGTAAGTTGGATATTGATATTCCAATGAAAGACTTTTTGAAGGATATTTTGAATACAGATGGAAAACTTTATAAGAAAGATGGCTTTCTAAAAAATAAGCCCGGAGAAGTTTTTGAATACACTAACATTGGAGCCACTTTAGCTGCAATCGTCTTAGAAATGGCTACTGGCGAAAAATATGATGACTTTACGGCTAAATATATTTTGAAGCCTTCTAAAATGATCAATTCTGGTTGGTCTTTCGATTCGATTGACTTATCAAATTATTCCATTCTATATAAAACAGATCAAACAGAATACCCTCGCTACAAACTAATTACTTATCCAGATGGTGGATTTATTACTTCTGCAAATGACCTGAGTTTATTTCTTTCAGAATTAATAAGAGGTTACTCTGGAAGTGGAAGCTTACTCAGTGTGGAAAGTTATAAAACATTGTTTAAGGAGCAATTAGGAGAAGATAATTTTAGTGATAGAGGTACAAGAGACTACTCTGATGAATACAATACAGGAATATTTATGGGATTTACGCCAAATGGGCATATTGGTCATACAGGTGGAGATCCAGGTGTGTCGACATTTATGTTTTTCAACCCGAAAACTAAATTAGGACGAATATTAATTGTGAATACTGATTTAGAAGAAGAAGGGTGGCAACAGTTTATTGATATTTGGAACAAACTTGACGAGTTTTCTACACGTTTAAATAATGCCAGCTGGTAACAACGTGTATAGCTAACGCTAAATTTGTTGTTTAACAAGAGGAATTTTTCCTACCTTTAGTACTGAATTAACTAAAACGGAAAAAATACACACAGCTTAGCTGTCGCGCTTTTTTCCAACGGAATTTTCGCCGCAAGCGACTCACCCTAACGCAAAGCGCTCGGCTAATTTCCGCGCAAGCCATACACAAATGCGTTGGCAACAAGCTGAAGAAACAGAATGAATAAACTAAAAACAGGCGAGTTTTACGGAACACATTACCAAAAATCAGCTTTAGAAAACCTTATCATTACCGATACAGAATATACACACAATAAAGTTGATTGGCATTATCACGAAAACCCATATTTCACTTATCTGCTTCAAGGTAAGCTATTTGAATCAAACAAAAGAGAATCCTACTATTTAGAATCAGGAAACCTGTTATTTCATAATTGGCAAGACGCACATTTCAATATAAAACCGCCAGAATTTACAAGAGGTTTTCACATTGAATTGAATGAGAATTGGTTTTTAAATTTTGATATTCAAATAACAGATTTTGAAGGAAGTATTAATCTAAAAAGTCCTTTAATTAAAAATTCAATGAACAAAATATTCGTTGAATCTAAAATAAACGACCAATATTCAAATTTAAGCATAGACACATTATTGATTGGAATATTTAGTAATTTAAAGGAAGCCAAAGAAAAAAACTCTAAAAATCCTATTTGGGCAAAAAAGCTTCAAGAACTACTCTTGGAAGAACAAATCGATTATTCTTTAAAAAATTTAAGTTCAATTTTAGGCTTACACCCAGTACATTTATCGAGAGAATTTAGTAAATATTTTGGAACAAGTTTAGGAAATTATATAAGACTAATTAAAGTCAATCAAGCTTTTAACCTAATCATTTCAAAAAAATTTTCAATGACAGAAGTTTGTTATAAATGTGGTTTTTACGACCAAAGCCATTTTATCACAAACTTCAAGCGAATTTACCGCACAACACCTTCAAAATTTTTGAAGATAATTTCCCAATGCTAATTTTATACAATTTTGGGGAGTTTAATAATCTCATCTTTGTTTCTTCATCAAAAATCAATCAAAAAATGAGATTTCAAAATAGCATCACTTTCTTTTTTACATTGCTCACATTTAGTCTGCTCGGTCAAAATATGGCAGATTATACAGGCAATTGGGAAGGAAAAATAGAAAATTCAAAAATATTCAACTTTACAATAGCAATTGAGAATTTACAGTCTGAAAATGCTGTTTTTAAAATTTCTAATAATAGAGATATAATTCACAAGCCATTCCAAATAGATACAAAGCAACTTATTAAAATACCAATTAGTGAAAACTTGTCATTTATAGGCGATTTATCAGAAAATGGCAAAGAAATTAACGGATTTATCAAATCTGGATTACTTCTGTATCACATAAAACTAACCAAATCAAAGACTAACTCTTTTATAGGAACTTGGAATATGTTGATGGTAGACGAACTTAAATCCCTAAACTTTTATTTAAGTGTAGAAAACGGTTCTGGTAATGAGTATCAAGCATATCCTATTCTTGGCGATGACCGATTTACTGGAACTTGGTGTGCGAATTTCCAAAATAAAAATGACAGTATTTCTTTTTCAGATTTCAAAACAGGATTGAAATTTAAAGGGAAACTATTTTCTCAAAAAATTCAATTAGGAATTTATTTAGAAGATAGCTTGGTTATGCGGACAGACTTAAAAAAATCTAAAACCGATTGGGAAATAGGTGGCTTTGCAACAAATAAAAACAACGGAAATCTTCAACTTACAGAAATGGAATCGCATATTTTAAAAGATTCCCTACCTAATACGCATTCTGTTCTGATTTCAAAAAATGGCAAAATAATTTATGAAAACTATTTTGACGGCTACAATTCACAAATTCCTCACGATATGCGTTCAGCATCAAAAAGTATTTCATCAGCCGTAGTTGGTATTGCAAAAGACAAATCATTATTTAATAATGTTGAGCAATCCATTTTTGATTTCCTGCCTAAAGAATATCAAATCTACAAAGACAGCTTAAAACGTAAAATAGACATAAAAAGCCTGTTGACTATGAGTTCGGGCTTGGATGCTGTGGATTTTGGAATTGAACGAAAATCTTTGGCATCAGAAGATAATTACCAACCGACCCAAAACTGGACGAAAACTATCTTACATGCACCAATGATTAATGAACCTAACACGCACGCAAACTATGGTTCTGCAAACCCATATCTTCTTGGAGTTGCAATGGATTCAATTATTTCTGAACCATTAGAGTTGTTTATGGACAAAAATTTATTTCAAAAATTGGGAGTTTCAAATTACATTATCCAAACCGATATGGCTGGTCGTCCATATTTTGGTGGTGGAATGTATTTGACACCAAGAGATATGATGAAATTCGGAAAATTATATCTTAACAAAGGAAAATTGAATGGAAAGCAAATTTTGTCAGAAAATTGGGTAGAAAACACCTTCAAAAATTATCGGGTTTTAGAAAACACAGTCGATAAGAATGGTTACGGATATTTATGGTGGCATTACAAATACGATTTTAATGGAACTTCTATAAATTCAAACGAGGCAAGAGGTGCTGGCGGACAATATATTTTTGTGCTTCCCAAATTAGAAATGGTCGTTGTAATAACATCTGGAAATTACAGAAACGGAAAAACACAACAACCCGAATTGATTTTGGAAAAATATCTATTGCCAAACATTGAAAAGTGAATAAAGCCAGTTGCCAACACTGTATATAAGCAATAAGGGCTTTGTAGTTTAATCCAGAGTTTCTATCTTTCTGCAAAGTTCAGTAATAAAATAAAAATTATCGCATACTACCCCCTTACTGCTCATATACAAATCCGTTAGCCACAACCTTGAAACAATATCATTATGACAGAAGACTTCTTTAATTTTATACTCAACACTACAAAAGAAAATTTTACTAAATCACAGAAAGAAGTTTTTTCCGATAAGGATTATAATCCATATTCAAATGATCTTGAAATCATTGAAGATTTATTAGATAAAAGTGAGTTTAATAAAGCTGTTGAATATAATAACATCAACATATTACTTTCTCCAAGAGCACATTTTTACAAAAATTATGCACTTGAAAAATTAAATCGAGAAAAAGACTCTAAATCTGAATTAATTTTTGGTCAAAAAATCTTAGAAGGAATTTGTTCTACTGGAAACGGAACAAAAGAAGATCCATATATAGTTACTAGAATTTCTGATGAAAGAGATGTTCTATCTTACCTTCAAGAGGAACGTTTGTCTCAAGCATTAGTTCAAGAAAACGGAAAACATCTTGACTTATTGAACTGTAAATCTGGAAATGAAATCTATTTTGATATCACTGTTCCTTACACAAAAATGCAAGAGTTGATGGATAAAGGAAAAATAAATCTTTTTGATCCTACTAAAAGTGGAATTAGCAATTCTAATAAAAAATGGTGGAAATTTTGGTAAGTCAAGGCAATGGCTAACAACGTGTATAGTTAATGCGTACTTGTTGTTTAATTAGAAGAAATTATCCTACAATTTGTATATTTATCTAATCGGAAAACCAGCAAGGCAAGCCTCGCTATTTTCCTCCAGCGGATTTTTCGCCAGTTGCAAGCAACTTGGCTCATCCAAAGCTAAAAATAGCTTCGGCTCAATCCGCTCAAACCATACACAAACACGTTGCCAACCATTTAAAAAAAGAGAGTAGGATAATGACAGATAAAGAAGTAATAAAAGTAGAAGTATATCAATTTCCGACAGAAAAAGATGTTAAAGAAAAGTTTTCTGTTGTAATTAATAGAAAAGAAACAATGCACGGAATTAAGAGGTTTTTAGATTCTGAATTTAAAGGACTCAAATGCGATGATTGTAAGGAAGATTCAAAAGGAA
Organism: Bacteroidia bacterium; assembly: GCA_030430385.1. GTDB lineage: Bacteria > Bacteroidota > Bacteroidia > Flavobacteriales > Flavobacteriaceae > Psychroserpens. The sequence continues at coordinate 9,603 of JAUIFO010000015.1, read as the reverse complement.
CTGTTTTGGCTTTTATGAGCGTAGTAAACGAAGGAGTTTCTTTACGTTTTAAAGATTTTTGTTGCTATGATTTTCAGGACAAAGCACACAAAACACTTAAATAACCTTTTCGCCTCTAAACGTTATGGATATTTCGTGTTCAAATTTATCGAATAGATGCTTGTTTTCATCAATCGTGTTAAGTATAGCAGATAATTGGTCTATTTCCTTTAGTTCACGACAAAATTCGCCAAGTTTGTTACTTATACGTGGATTTAATTCTTCTAAAGACATTGAACTTTCTATAACATCTGACCGACCTTACTCAACCGCAACCGTTACGCGCGACTGACAACCAAAACCGTTAATAATTAAAACCAAACAATATGAAAACATTAGAAGTACATTTCGGCGGAAGTAAAGCCACAATATTTGTAGATAAAATACTCTACATAAAAAAGGCTAATAATTCAAGCACTAAGATTTTTTTCACAGATAAATTGAGTATTACTGTCGATATAGAGTATGACGATTTAATGGATAAAATCAAGAAACTATAGCGTCTGACCCAATTCTGTCCATGGCGTTAAAAAGAATTTGTTTAGAATTAGTATAAGATTGACCTTTTAGTAATTCTACTATTTTTTCTAAAATTTGTTCTTGTTCGACACCGACTAAACCGTGGGACATAAAAAACGGATTGGCAACAACGCGTATAAATAATTTTTGCACCCTGCAAAACCTTATTTACGGTTTCCCTACCTAGCGTAATCATAGCTGAAAATTGGCGCAAAACCCCAAAAACTATTCATACACGTAACACGTTGTACACAAGCTCTGAAAAGCCAACCCACGTTCAAGCACATTTGGTTTTTCCCAACGCTCATAGCCAACGCTGAAAAACCAAAAGAGCTTTCACTTCCCCATCACCACCCGAAAATATTTTGATTTTTTACACAGTTTTTTGAGATATAAATGTAAATTAGTGAACTGACAAAACATTTGAAATGAATCGAATTAAGGAAGTGTTGGAACAGAAAGGAATAAAGCAGACTTGGTTGGCTGAAAAACTTGGGAAAAGTTACAATATGGTTAACGCTTATGCTCAAAACAGACAACAACCTAGATTGGAAACGCTAATGGAAATTGCCAATATTTTAGATGTTGACGTAAAAGAATTAATAATCTCAAACAAAGACCAACAATAATATGCCAACACTCAATTGGATAGGAAAAGATAAAGTGATAAGCCACCACCAAGATGTACCTTACAGAGTATTGGAACACAAATACGGATTTACAGCCGACAAAGGCGAACAAACCCAACCCACCACCAGCGGAAACAAAATAATACAGGGCGATAACCTTGAAGCTCTAAAAAGTCTGTTACCTGAATATGAAGGGAAAATAAACTGCATTTACATTGACCCACCTTACAATACAGGTAACGAAAAATGGGTCTATAACGACAACGTCAATCATCCAAAAATTAAAAAATGGTTGGGCGAAGTAGTTGGTAAAGAAGGTGACGATTTAACCCGACATGACAAATGGCTGTGTATGATGTATCCTCGCCTTCAGCTCTTGAGAAAATTAATGAGTAAAAAAGGAGTCTTGAGTATTAGTATTGGTCATCATGAAATCACAAACTTAACGGCTATATGCAAAGAGCTTTTTAGCGATAGACAAATCTTTTACATCACAGTACAAACTTCTGGCGGTAAACCTTCAAGAGGTTTCAACATTCAACATGAATACGTGATTTTTATTACACCTAAAGAGTTTACCCCAAATAAAATACTTCATTCTGGAGGTAATTCAAGAAGCCCTTTTGAAGGCTTGACTCTTGCAACATTTAATAAAAAGCAAAGACCGAATCAAACCTATCCAATTTTCATAGATAAGGAAAATGGGAATCTACATTCTGTGGGGAAATCTTTGCAAGAAAGGATAAACGAAGGCCAATATAATGGAAATATTGAATCATTTAAATACAACTTCAACGAAGCCCCTCAAGGAACAGTTGCTATTTGGCCTATAACAAGTAAAGGCAAAGAATGTGTTTGGAGATTAGTAGGCTCAAGATTGGAGTCGGATTGGAAAAAAGGTTACATAAAAATCAGTCCAAATAAATCGAAAAAATCGCTTAATAAATATAGTATACAATATTTGCCGAGTGGGTTAATATCTAAAGTTGAATCCAAGGCTCTAACTGTTATAGGTACCGAAGAAGGCAAACCTACTTTAATATTTGGAGAGAATACAACAGAAGGTAGCCAAATTCCAACAATTTGGTCAGAAAAGGAATTTTATACAGTCAAAGGAAGCACCCAAATCAAAGAGATTTTTGGAAAAAGCCCTTTCGATTACCCTAAAGCATTGGAATTCATTTGTGAAATACTTAGAGCAACTTCGTCAAAATCATCAATCATCTTGGATTCTTTTGCTGGTTCTGGCACAACAGCTCACGCAGTTTTAAATTTAAACAAACAAGACGGTGGCAATCGCAATTTCATTCTAATTGAAATGGAAGAATATGCTAATGATGTCACTAGCGAAAGAGTTAAGAGAGCTTCAAAGGGTTATGGTTCTGGTGATAAAAGGGTTGACGGTTTAGGCGGGAAATTTGATTACTATAAACTCGGTTTACCACTCTTTGACGAAAACCAAAACTTAAACGAGCAAGTTGGAATAGAAAAAATACGTGAATATATCTGGTTTTCAGAAACCAGAACACCATTTACAGAACCAAAAGAAACAAGCTACTTTTTAGGTAAAAAGGAAGAATCTGTTTACTATTTCATTTACGAAAAAGATGAATTAACCACATTAGATTTTGATGCTTTACAACTCATAAAAACCAAAGGTGAACAATATGTTATTTATGCAGACAATTGTTTGTTACCCAAAGATTTTATGGCAAAAAACAATATTATTTTCAAAAAAATACCAAGAGACATTACAAGATTTTAGATTATGGAATTAAAAGGCTATCAACAAAAAGTAATAGAAAATCTTGAAGAGTATTTAGAATATGTTCAAGAGCATAAAAACGTAGCAAAGGCTTTCAACCAATATTGGGAAGATAAAATTGGACCTTACAATCCTTTAGATAATACAGGAATGCAACCGTATAAAAATAACGTTCCAAATGCTGCTCACGTTTGTGTAAAAGTGCCAACTGCTGGTGGTAAAACATTTATTGCTGTAAATGCGTTGCATTCTATTTTTTCTGCTTACGATACAAGCAAAACCAAAGCAGTTATTTGGTTAGTTCCTTGGAGTAACTTATTACAACAAACCGTAAACGCTTTATCAAATCCAGAGCATCCTTATCGTCAAAAACTAAATGCTCTTTTTAATCATAAAGTTGAGATTTACGAAAAAGAAGATTTGTTACAAGGTTCAAATTTCAATCCAACAGTTGTAAAAGAACAATTAAGCATTTTCGTTTTAAGTTTTGCGAGTTTAAGAGCCAAAAAGAAAGAAGACAGAAAAGTTTATCAAGAAAACGGACAATTAGAATCGTTTGTGCCTCAATACGCAAACAGAAAACATTTGTTAGCTGATGTTGACGATACAGCTTTAATAAATGTAATTAGAAGTTTACATCCTGTTTTGGTGGTTGATGAAAGCCACAACGCAGAAAGTGATTTGAGTGTAGATATGCTTAAGAACTTAAATCCGTCTTTTATTTTAGATTTAACAGCAACACCAAAAGACAATAGCAATATTGTGAGTTTAGTTCCTGCAATCGAATTGAAAAAGGAACATATGGTTAAACTTCCTGTTATTGTATACAACAATCACGACAAAACAGAAGTGATAAATAATGCATTGCATTTACAACGCAAATTGGAAAATTTAGCCAAAAAACAAGAAGCTGAAGGTGGAAAATATATCAGACCCATTGTACTATTTCAGGCTCAACCAAAAACCAATGACGACAATACAACTTTTGAAAAATTAAAGGGGCAATTATTGAGTTTAGGGATTCCTGAAAATCAAATCAAGATAAAAACTGCCAATATAGATGAACTGAAAAGCATTCCAGATTTACAAAGTAAAGATTGTGAAGTTCGTTATATCATTACAATAAACGCTTTAAAAGAAGGTTGGGATTGTCCTTTTGCCTACATTTTGGCTTCATTGGCAGACAAATCAAGTGCTGTTGATGTAGAACAAATTTTGGGTAGAGTCTTACGTCAACCTTATGTTCAAAAACACAAAGCGTTTCAATTAAACCTTTCTTACGTTTTAACTGCATCTGCAAAATTCAATGAAACTTTACAAAGCATTGTTGAAGGCTTAAAAGCATCTGGTTTTAGTGGCAACGAACACAGAGTTGCAGATAAAATGACAGAAGAAGAGAAAAAAACAGAAGTTGTAAATCCTGTTGAGTCTTTCTTATTTCCAGAGCAACAAACAGAGGAAAAAGAAGAAACAATTGACAAAGGACGAATCTCTTTTAACCCAAATGCAACTGAAGAAGAAATTGAAAATACTTCAGTCATTGAGGAAATAGAATCAATGGCAGAAGAACAAAACAAAGAATTAGAACAGCAAATACAGGAACAAGAAAAGCAACCTGTTGACGAAAATATATTTCAAGAAATGGGAGATAAAGTAAAACGCTATCGAGTTAAAGAAGCGAATAAAGAATTTATTGAACAGATAAATTTTCCTCAATTCTTTTTAAAAGTTGTAGCAAGCGACATTTTTGGAACAGACGAAGAACTTCTAAATAGAGAATCGTTATTGAAAGATTTTAAACTTTCTGATGAAGATATTAAAATCGATTTTGACCAAATTTCATCTGATTTATACAAAGTAGATTTAACCGAAACTGTAAAAGATAATTATACACCAGATTGGGTGAAAATTGAAGAAAGTCAAGTAAAAGACCCAATTGCAGAATACATTTTAGCCAAACCAAAAGATGCACAAATAAGTGATATTACTCACCAAATTATGCAGATTATTGGAAATATGTATCCAATTCCAGACCAAGAAATTAAAGTTTACGTTGGTAGAATTTTAAAAGGAATGAACGCAGAACAGATGCGTGATATTTTAGTTAGAAAATGGAGTTATACAGACAAAATAAAAGCTAAAATCAGACAACTTGCGGACAGTTATGCAGAAAAAAGGTTTATGGATTTGGTAAAATCTAAACGCATAATCACAAAGCAAAACTGGAAATTAGGAAAGGAAATTGTTCCTGGGAATGTTGGTTCATCGATTGGAAATTCTTTGTACGAAAAAGAAGGCTCAATGAACAACTTTGAGGAAAAAGTAATTATGGAAATTGGAACTTCTTCAAACATTGAATTTTGGCATCGAAATTTAGAAAAAGGAAAAGGATTTTACATTAACGGATTTAAGGCAAATCATTATCCTGACTTTATTTTGAGAACTAAATCAGGAAAAACTATTTTGATTGAAACTAAAGGAGACCATTTGGATGGTTCAGACAGCGAAGGAAAATGCAGACTTGGAAACGAATGGGAAAAACAAGCTGGAAATGACTTTGCTTACTTTATGATTTTTGACAAAAAAGAAGTTGATGGAGCATTTACATTGGACAAAGCAAAGGAATTGATAAGCGGAATGTAAAAGCCAACGCATAAAGCCATACACATTTGCAATTCGCTAAAGCCAACACACAAGCCCAAAATTGCAAAAGAGTATGTCTTTGCCAACGCTGAATGACAATCTGAACGGAAAAAAGCCAGTGTACAACAACGTGTATAGCTCACGCTAAATTTGTTGCTTAACAAGAAGAATTTTTCCTACCTTTAATACTGAATTAACAAAACGGAAAAAATACACACAGCTTAGCTGTCGCGCTTTTTTTTCAACGGAATTTTCGCCGCAAGCGGCTCACCCTAACGCAAAGCGCTCGGCTAATTTCCGCGCAAGCCATACACAAACACGTTGGTAGCAATTTTTTGAACTCACTTAAATGAAAATAATCCTAACTATCCTAATTGCCCTATTCACAATAGTCGGTTCAATAGCACAATCGGAAAACAAATCGATTATAATTATTCAAAAATTTTATTCTGACACGCTTAAAACAAACTATAGAAAAGTCAAGTTTGAAGCGGATAAAAAACTTGAAAACATTAATAGATTAGATTATTCTTCAGCCCATGTTTCTGATACTATTACTGTGAAAAGTATTGATACTTACAGCTTTGAAAATGGTTCATATAGACTTGCAAATTATAAGAACAAAAAACAGATACAAACGAATAGGTTCAAAAAAGGTGATACAATAATTTCAGAAAAGGAATCATATATCACAAAATCAGTTTTTAAAAAGGATAAACCGATTTACATCAACAGAATATTTCCCGAAGAGTCATCTATTCCATATAATGAACTCAAATACGATTATAATGAAAATGGAGATTTAATAGGAATTGAGGAAACTTATAATTGTTTTAAATCCTGTGAAAATTTTATGACAGTTTTTGAATATAAAGACAATGTTGTATCGCAAATGACAGAGTTCAAACTTATTGACAATAAATGGAGAAAACAGAAAGTTTGGGACTATGAACTTATAACAGAAATCAAACTAAGTAAAAAAGATAAAAAGAGGATTAACCTTTTGTTACTTGAAAATCAATTTTTAAATCCTCCTTGGTAAAACTGCAACCAACAACGTGTATAGCTAACGCTAAATTTGTTGTTTAACAAGAGGAATTTTTCCTACCTTTAGTGCTGAATTAACAAAAAACGGAAAAATACACACAGCTTAGCTGTCGCACTTTTTTTCCAACGGAATTTTCGCCGCAAGCGGCTCACCCTAACGCAAAGTGCTCGGCTAATTTCCGCGCAAGCCATACACAAATGCGTTAGCTACAATTTACACCAACATACTTCTTGAAAGAAAAAGTAGTAAAATATAAACTGAAATACAATGCAAACGATTTGAATGAAATTATTTCATCTGATCTGAAAAAAAATATATTTAAAAAAAGACACGATTTATCTGGAGAAATATCACAAGATGGTGGATTTGAGATTTGGAATAGAGCTACATTGATAAAATTTGAGCCAAATCTTGGAACTCTTGTTTCTCTGAATTTATCTTGTGTAAATTCTAATGCTGATGGAACGGAATGTAATTTAGTATTGGAACAGAAGAACGGATTAACATTTTATATTCAATATTGGTTCTCTATATTTTTTTCAATAATTGCTTTTGGAATAACTATTTATCAAATCTTGACAAACGGAACTACAAAAATCGAAATGGTTTTACTTCCTGTGATTGGAATTATTTATCACTTTATTATTCGATTAATCACTAGAAGCTCAACTCAAATTTTAATTTCAAGAATTGAAAGGATGTTAATACGAGAAAAAATTAAGTATAAAAAACAGTAGCTATCAACATTTAGCTACAATTAACGTAAAATCAAAATGAAATTAAAACTTGTTCCCATCCTAAGAATTTATGTTGCTATTTACTTTTTGTTTATGCTTACTAAAAGATATTATGAATTACTTTCCGATGAAGAATTCTATAGCTCAGATGTTAATAACGGATTTTTAATTTTTACTATGACAATTGCTTTTTACGGTTATTGTATATACCAATTATATAGAGCCTCAGGAAAATCTATCGATAATAAATTGTTCAGAATTATTTTAAAAATCTTTAGCTTAATATTTGGAGTAATAATAATTACGACATCTGCGAATTTACTCGCTACAGAATTTGAGAAAACTTCATTATTAAATAATATGAATTCTGCTTTATTGTTGTTAAGCGTTATCGTAATTGAATTTTCAGAATTTAAAAATAATAAGTTTTCAGGAGCAAACAGTAGCTAACAAAGTGTATAGTTAATGCGTACTGTTGTTTAATTAGAAGAAATTATCCTACAATTTGTATATTTATCTAATCGGAAAACAAGCAAGGCAAGCCTCGCTATTTTCCTCCAGCGGATTTTTCGCCAGGTTGGAACAACCTAGCTCACCAAAGCTAAAAATAGCTTCGGCTCAATCCGCACTAACCATACACAAATGCGTTGCCATACATTATGAGAAACATATTTCTGACATTAATCTTAATCGGAAATTTTCTGATTAGTTTCTCTCAAGATAATTTCAAGAATGCAATAACATCATTAGAAACGGAACTTGAATTTAAATCAACATCTGAATCTTATTTGAAAGGAAATAAGCCGAATGAGGATTTCATTAATCAATTCATAAAATGTTCCGAATTTGAGCTTTTAGAAAATTTAAAAACTCTGAATTTTAACGATATTACTAAAACCAAATACTCTGAATTGTTTACTTCAAAATGGAAAGGAAAATGGCAAATTGAATTTAGAGAATGGGAATTCAAAAATGAAGAAAATGCGAAGGATTTTATTGAATTATTGGATAATTTGAGTCAATCTCGAATTCAATTTTGTGTTAGTAAAGGAGGAATTATGTGGTGGAAAAATCAAAACAAAATTTACTTAGTTACTAGTCGAGCGTATTATGTCACTTATCATTACAAGGAAATTAAAAACGTAATAATTAACGGACTAAATCAATAACGTACGGCAACAACGCGTATAATTAATGCGTACTGTTGCTTAATTAGAAGAAATTATCCTACAATTTGTATATTTATCTAATCGGAAAATTAGCAAGCCAAAGCCTCGCTATTTTCCTCCAGCGGATTTTTCGCCAGTTGTAAACAACTTGGCTCATCCAAAGCTAAAATAGCTTCGGCTCAATCCGCACTAATCATACACAAATACGTTGGCAATAATGTCGGAAATGCGCAAAGGAATCATAATTTTAGTTTATTTAATTGCCTTCCCAATATTTGGACAGAATATGGATTTACCAAATGACTTGACTGAATTTTTAAAAGCAAAATCGGAATTGAATTACGACCATAAATCTGTGGAACCTGACTTTGTTGGAATTATTGACTTTGACAAATTGGAACTCGGAAAAGTATGGATTGAGGGAAATGTTAGCGGAAAATCTTATTACGAAATTCCTGCAATTAATCTGACTGACCAATGTGAACATTATGACCCTGAATACATTCTACTCTACTTGCCGAATGAAAAACTTTATGGAACTTGGGATTCTGACCATTGGAAACTTTATGTTTTTCCGAATACTAATTGGACTGACATCACTGAAAACCCAGCGGAATTTATAAACCAACAATGGAATCCGAAAAAAGAAATCGGAATCGAATTTGACCCGAAAACGAATTATAAAATGATAAATGGATGGCCATTTTGACCGAAAATAAAAACACTATTGCCAACAACGTGTATAATTCATTGCGGTAGTCGGTTAATACGAAGAATATTTCCTACATTTTATTATCTTTAATCAATCGGAAAGAAAAGTTCAGACTCAGCCTCTCGCTTTTCTTTCCAACGGAATTTTCGCCGTAAACGGCTCATCCTAGCGCAAAAGCGCAAGGCTGAAATTCCGCAACAAACCATACACGAACACGTTGTGTACCATTATGCTGATGAAAGGAATTGATAAAGGAACCAGACTTGCGAATTATTTGATTGATTCATTTATCATCTACTCTACTTGGATAGCAATAATCCTAATTTTTCAGCCATATGAATC
>JAUIFO010000027.1 GCA_030430385.1 Bacteroidia bacterium | reverse complement strand
TTTCAGATGAAGTAATTGATAACGAATACCAAGAGTACTATCAAAACTTAAGAAAGTATAAAACCATTATGCCTAAAGTAACAGGTATGAGTGGAATGGATGCCGTAGCTTTATTAGAAAATATGGGGCTAAAAGTGAAGTTTTCAGGTGTTGGAAAAGTAAAAGAGCAATCGGTAGAAAACGGAAAAAAAGTAGAAAAAGGAGCAACGATATATTTAAAATTATCATAGTTGAAGAATTTAAAAGACATATTATATAAGGTATCGGTAAGCGAGGTTTACGGAAATACTGATGTTGCTGTGAATGCAATTCAGTTTGATAGTAGACAAGTGCAGGATAATGATGTTTTTGTAGCGCAAAAAGGAGTAACAGTTGATGGTCACCAATACATTGAGAAGGCTATTAACCTTGGAGCAAAAGCAATTATTTGTGAAGAGATTCCTGAAAGAAGAAGTGAACAAGTAACGTATATAAAAGTAGAAGACTCCAATGTTGCTTTAGCAATAATAGCGGCAAATTATTATAACAACCCGTCAAAAAGCTTGCAATTAGTAGGAGTTACAGGTACCAATGGTAAAACTACCATTGCAAGCTTATTGTACCAATTGTTTAAAAAGGCAGGATATAAAGTAGGTTTGTTGTCAACGGTTACAATAATGGTTGATGAAAAAGAGTATAAGGCAACACATACAACACCAAACTCAGTGGCAATTAACAATTATTTGTCAATGATGGTTGAAGAAGGAGTTGAATATTGTTTTATGGAAGTGAGTTCTCATGGAATTCATCAAAAACGTACTGAAGGATTAGAGTTTGCAGGAGGTGTGTTTACGAATTTATCGCACGATCATTTAGATTATCATGAAACCTTTGCAGAGTATCGCGATGTAAAAAAATCATTTTTTGATTCTTTACCAAAATCGGCATTTGCCTTGGTGAATATTGATGATAAAAATGGGCAAGTAATGTCGCAAAACACGAAAGCCACTAAACAAACTTATGCGCTAAAAACTATAGGAGATTTTAAAGCGAAAGTATTAGAAAAACGTTTTTCAGGAACCTTGTTGACAATTAATGGTATTGAAGTTTGGACGAAGTTAATAGGTGAGTTCAATGCGTATAATTTATTAGCTATTTACGGTGTAGCAGAATTGTTGGGACTTGAAAAACTAGAGATTTTACGAATTGTAAGTGAGTTAGAAAGTGTAAGCGGACGCTTTCAATATACAATCTCAGATAGTGGAGTTACTGCAATTGTAGATTATGCACATACACCTGATGCTTTGAAAAATGTACTTCAGACTATTAACGACATCCGTACAGGAAATGAAACTGTAATAACAGTTGTAGGTTGTGGTGGAGATCGAGATGCAACTAAACGTCCAAAAATGGCGTTGATTGCTTCACAATTAAGTAATCAAGCAATTTTTACCTCAGATAATCCAAGAACTGAAGATCCACAGTTGATTATAGATCAAATGGAGGAAGGAGTTTCTGCGGAAAATTATAAGAAAACATTATCCATTTTAGATAGAAGACAAGCAATAAAAACAGCTTGTAAGTTAGCGAAGTCGGGAGATATTGTCCTAATTGCAGGAAAAGGACATGAAACCTATCAAGAAGTAAATGGAGTACGTCATCATTTTGATGATTTAGAAGAGGTAACCAACTGTTTCAATCAACTAAAAAAACACTAACGAATGCTATATTATTTATTTCAATATTTAGAAAGTGAGTTTAGTCTAACGGGGGCGAGTGTGTTTCAATTTATCACATTCCGATCTGCTATGGCGTTCATTTTGTCTTTATTGATTTCAACCATTTTCGGTAAAAAAATCATCAATTATTTAAGAAGACAACAGGTTGGTGAAACGGTAAGAGATTTAGGTTTAGAAGGACAAGTACAAAAAGCTGGAACTCCTACAATGGGAGGTGTCATCATCATTCTAGCTACATTAATTCCTGTGTTGTTATTATCAAAACTAGAAAATGTATACATCATAATTCTATTAATAACCACAGTTTGGATGGGGTTCATTGGTTTTGCTGATGATTATATCAAAGTGTTTAAAAAAGATAAAGCTGGATTAAAAGG
>JAUIFO010000014.1 GCA_030430385.1 Bacteroidia bacterium | reverse complement strand
GAGGGATTGTTGGACAACCCTCAAACAGCATTTTGCAAATGCCTAAGCCTTAAAAAACAAAAAACCACTCAAGTAAACTTGGTGGTTTTTTTATTTCAAGCCTTGCGCTTGTTTGCGGAGAAAGAGGGATTCGAACCCCCGGAGGTGTGACCCTCAACAGTTTTCAAGACTGCCGCATTCGACCACTCTGCCATTTCTCCGATTGCGGTTGCAAATATAAAACGCTTTTTTAATTCTTTCAAATAAAACACAACATTTTTAGTGTATTTATACTGGAATAGATTTATTTAATGGCAGATTGCTTTCAATTGCCTTAATCTAGACGTAATTTTGCAGCATAAATTTAAAGTAATGAATATCATTGAAGCTTTACAATGGCGTTATGCCACTAAAAAATTTGATTCAGAACGAACCTTATCAAATGAACAGCTTGAGTTAATTAAAGAAGCCTTTAACTTAACAGCGACTTCATTTGGATTGCAAACCATAAAAATGTTAATTATTTCGGATAGGAAATTAAGAGAGCAACTTGTAGAATTCTCTTATCATCAAAAACAGGTTGTAGAGGCGTCTCATTTGCTTGTGATTTGTATTCAAAATGATATTTTGGATGACGATATTGATGCGCACTTTAATAAGGTGTCAGAAATAAGAACCACACCAGAAACTATTTTAGAGCCTTACAGAAATGATCTAAAAGCCATCATGAAAGGAAAAACCTTAACCGAAAAGCAAGAATGGTCTAAACGACAAGCCTATATTGCGCTTGGTAATTTAATGACCGTTTGTGCTGTTGAACACATTGATTCTTGCCCTATGGAAGGCTTTGTCTCTGAAAAATATGATGAGATCTTGAATTTGCAGGCTCTAAACTTAAAATCAGTGTTATTACTACCAGTAGGCTTTCGGGCTCAAGACGATATGTTTTCGGAGTTAAAAAAGGTTAGAAAAGACCTTGGTGATGCTGTCTTAACACTTTAGCAGATTTATTTTTTGAACAGCCTACCGATTATCTTATATTTGTTTAAAACAAAATACCTATGAAAACGCTATTAGCAGTATTTACATTAGTGCTTGTCGCTACTACTTCAGTACAAGCCCAAACCAAATGGTTAACGAATCATAAAGAAGCAATGTCTATTGCTGAAGCTCAAAATAAGCATATTCTCGTTTTTGCTTCTGATGATTTTGATTCTGAAGGCATTATTAACGATGAGTTATTTAATTCTGAAGCCTTTAAAACTATACAATCAAATTTTGTGTTCTTACAGCTTAATGTTACTACAGATTCTTACAATAAGCGATTAGCGGCACATTATTCTGGTGTAAAAACCTATCCAGTATTAGCATTAATTGATAAAAAAGGAAACCCTTTAGGTAAATCGTTGCATGTTTTTACGACAGACCATATTCAAAAGTTTATCACAGTATTAAAAGCTAACATTAAAGCATAATGCCAGGATTTGAATTGTTTGGCGACTTAGAGCGTAAGGAAGTCCATGATGTATTAGACAATGGCGTATTGATGCGTTATGGCTTTGATGGTATGCGTAATGGGCATTGGAAAGCTAAAAGTTTAGAAAAAGAACTCCAAAATACATTTCAATCTAAATATGTACAATTAGTGTCAAGTGGAACTGCTGCAGTTTCTGTGGCATTAGCTTCAGCTGGAGTAGGTGCAGGTGATGAAGTCATTATGCCAACCTTTACCTTTGTGGCGAGCTTTGAAGCCATAATGATGCTTGGTGCTATTCCTGTTTTAGTTGATATTGATGATACCTTGACATTAGATCCGAAAGCTGTTGAATTGGCGATCACAGATAAAACAAAAGCAATTATGGTTGTTCAAATGTGTGGTAGTATGGCTAATATGGACGCCCTAAAGTCGGTTTCAGAACAGCATAATCTCATTTTCGTTGAAGATGCTTGCCAGGCTATTGGAGGTACCTATAAAGGACAACCTTTGGGAAGCCTTGCAGATTTAGGTTGTTTTTCTTTTGATTTTGTTAAAACAGTGACTTGTGGTGAAGGCGGTGCAGTGGTTACTAACAATCCTGAGTATTATAAAAATGCAGATCAATACAGTGACCATGGTCATGATCATATAGGAAATGATAGAGGTGCTGAAACCCACGACTATTTGGGATATAACTTTAGAATTTCTGAATTACATGCTGCTGTTGGTTTAGCACAGATTAAACGATTACCTGAGTTTTTGAGTATTCAGAAACGAAATTATACGATGCTACGTGAGGCGATGTCTCATATTCCTGAAGTTACGTTTAGACGCGTTCCTGAAGGCGGCGAAGAAAGTTATGCCTTTTTAAATTTCTTTTTACCAGATCTCGAAACCGCTCGAAAAGTTTCTGAAGCTTTTAAAACTAATGGTATTGATGCTTGCTGGAATTATTACGACAACAATTGGCACTATGTGCGTAAGTGGCATCATTTGAAAGATGCTAAATCTTTATATCCATTATCTACGGAAATTAGACAGGAATTATCTAGACTTAAAGAAAAAGACTTCTCACAATCTGATCATTGGATTGGTAGAAACCTCTCTTGCTTGATTAAAATGTCTTGGACGGAAGACGAGGTAAATGCAAGAGCAGCAAAAATGGCTGAAATTATTCAAAACGTTTTAAACTAATCGAAAGGTATAATTATAGAAACCTTCGTTCCTGAAGGTTTATTATTTTCATCATACAAATCAGTGAACGTTATGGTTCCTTGGGTCTTAAATGATTTGCTAAAATGTTTCAAGCGCTCTTCGGAAAGTTTAACACCCAATGAATCTCTTTTGTGGAGTTTTTTAGCTTTCAATGCGCTTGATTTTTCTCGCCCAATGCCATTATCTATAATGTCGAATCGAACTTGAGATTCGTTTTCCTTTTTCAAATTCATCTTCAATATTCTTTGGTCTTTTTTTAAAGAAAGACCATGCCATATAGCATTTTCAATAAATGGTTGAGTGATGAGTGAAGGGATTTTTATTGAAGATAGATTAAGAGATGGATCGCAGTCCATTTTGAAATCTATAGTATTATTGAACCTAAGGTTTTCAATGTTGACATATAATTTAAGTGTTTCAAGTTCTTCTTCAAGTGAAGATTCTCTGTTTTCTGTTGAAGCTAAAATTTTTCTAATCAGTTTTGAAAATTTATTCAGGTAAAATACAGCATTCTCCTTTTCATTATCAATGATATAGCGCTTAATGGAATTTAATGAATTAAATATAAAATGAGGATTCATTTGACTTCTTAGTGATGAGACCTTTAATTCAGCAAGTTCTTTGTCATATTCTATTTCTAAGTTCTTAAGCCGTTCAATTTCGGCTTGTTCATTTAAACTTTTGACATCACGTTCGAGTTGTTCCTGTATTTTATCACGTAACTTTTCGTTTTCTTTTAATTGCTGTATGAGTTTGTCCTTAGATTGATCTCTTTCTTCTAAAACCAGTTTTTGTTTATGCCCTAAACCGAGAGAAAATAATACATTTTCCAAAAGGAATCCAATGTAAAGAATACTATATGAGGGCTCAATAGACTGGTTTGTGTTTTGAAGATTCAAATAATAAACTAGTGATATAAGCGATGATATTAATAAGATAAAAGAGCCAATAATAATGTAGTACTTTAACGGACTTTTGACTTTAAAAAAGGGGATGTAAAGGATGATTCCAAATATTGTCATAGGTATCGTAAACAACATATACCCATCGTAGAGGATCGTCACATCCATTTTAATTAAATAAACAATAAAAACTAAGGTGCAATACAGTATAATAATGTACATAAACTGTTTAGACCATTTATACCATTTTGGAAGTTCACTCTTGATATTTAAAAATTTGAAAGTAAAAAACACATAGAGTATAAAATAGATTTTAGTTGCAATCGTTGGATAACTCACAACTTGTTTGATAGGTAAAAAAAGTTGATAAAGGAAACCTTCATTTAGATGATGAAGCTGTGAAAAAATTATAAAAAACGTATATCCGCTATAGAGTAAATATAGTTTGTCCTTGTGCTGGAAATAAAGCAGAAAATGAAAAACAGTTAGTATAAATAGGGCGCCAATGGTAAAGATAATGAACCCATTTTGAAATGGGTAATTGAAAAAATATGTGACTAAATTATCTTCCAAAATCCTTATTGCTTAAGACGTTGAAGCAATTCACCTTTATTAGATCTCGAAACAGGAATGTTGATGCCGTTTTTTAAAATAACATGGTTACCATCAGTAGTAACGACTTCTTTTATGGTATTCAGATTAACTAAATATGAATTATGAATCCTAAAAAAATTTTGATCCAATTGCGCTTCAATAACCTTCAATTTTTTTGATACTGTTTCTTTTTGATCATTTGTCAAATAGATCTCAGTATAATTTCCGTCAGATTTACAATAGATAATATCATCCAATTCCACAAAAATGGTTTTTCCAATTAGGGGAAGAGCTAAGCGTTTAGAGCTTCTTAATGGACTAGATAGGTTTTCAATGATTTTTTTCACTTCCTCACCAAGAATGTTGCGTTCTTTGTTTTTTTGAACACGATCTAAAGTTTGACTTAAATCATCAGAATCTATGGGTTTAAGTAGGTAATCTACTGCATGTTCTTTGAAAGCCTTGATGGCGTAATTATCATAAGCCGTTGTGATAATTAAATCAAAATCTCTGTAGTCTAAACGCTTTAAGAGTTGAAACCCATCCATTTCAGGCATCTCAATATCAAGAAACACACAATCAGGTTTTAAATAATTGATAGCAGAAATAGCATCTAAAGGGTTTGTAAATGTGTCACATATTTGAATGTCATTACTAAAATTTTCGATTTCCCATTTCAAATTTTTAATAGCATTGAATTCATCATCAATAATTATTGCTCTAATCATATTACAGGGTTTGAATCAAATATAGTCACTAGTAGGCATCAAATTATTCTAAACTACATAATTGGTTTAAATCAGTATATACTTGGCACTGTATTACTTATAGTTTTCGTAGACTGAGTTATTTGAAATCTAAAAACAAAATATAGCTCTAATATAACAATTTATAAAATTGATAATACTAAATATAAATTTAAGGGTTTAAGTCGGATTTGAATAAAATACATTTGATTAAAACTCAAAGTCATGAAAATAAAACATCTTGTTTTTCTTATTGTTTGTTTTAGTGTTTTTTCAAATTCAGAAGCACAACTGCTTAAAAAACTCAAAAAGAAGATCAATCAAGTTACTGAAATTGATAAGTCAGAAACTACGAAAGGCTCTAATAATTCGGCATTAGAAAAAAATACTAAGGAGAAAAAAGCTTTTTATACGAGTGATGTTGTGGTTCAGCTAGTTGAAAACGGCAAGACCAATCAGACTCAATATTTTGATGCTGATGCCATAGCAGTAAAGTTAGAAGACAAAAAACAACCAAAACCTGGTTTTATGGACAGTGAAGGCTTTATGTATGTTTATAAAGATGGTGCGTATACCAAATCTGCAATTGTATCAGTTCAAAGCCAAGGCTTGATGGCACCTACTATGATGATTGAAGCCTATAAGCTTCCTCCTGAGCCCTTTATGACGCAATATCAAAAACAAACCGATATTGGAATGACTGCTAATCCGTTTAATGGCATTATCGAGTTTGCTTTCATTTATAAGCCGGATGACTTTAGGTATGATGATTTTAATGAAATCCCACAAAAAATAAAAGGAAGAACCTATACCAAATTTGAATTTTTGAATGCGCCTGGTTATGAAGGTAGCTATGTTTTATTTGATGATCAGGATAGATTGGTTGAGATTTTTACGAAGATGTCTGAAAACGCAGAGATGATGACTGGTTTTGGTTCAAACGGTACAAAAGGCGAGAGTAGTTTGAAATATGATTATAAGTCTGTTGAGGTCAATCTTCCATATGCCAGAGAAGTTAAAGCGGCTGGTCAAGGATTGATGGAAGGTGTTATGGAAAATATTGTAAAAGGCGGTAAGCAACCAAAAGAGAATATAGATGAAGATGATTATGATACCAGTGAACAAAAAGGGATGACCAAGCGTATGCGAAACACCTTAAAGAATCATAAGGTTACTTCAGCCGATCTTCCAGATCGCTATGAATTTGATTGGGAATTGGAAACAGAAATGCAATTAAACAACAAACGTAAAGAGGTTATTCAGATGGTGTTCCTAATAAATAAAAGTGCCAATTATCAAGGGACTAGGATGATAATGGAAGATACCAAGGATATGGGAACCTCGACTATGCTTTTTGATATGGATTTAAAATCTATGGTGATGTTTATGGAAGGACAAGGACAAAAGTTCATGCAAGTTCATCCCATTCCTGATTCTGGAAAATCTGAAGGTAATTTAAACCAGTATAATATCACAAAATTACCTTCAAAAACTATTATCGGATTTAAGTCTGAAGGACTTCAGCTAGAAGACGATAGGTATATCATGAAGGTTTATCATACATCTGAAGCCGGTTTGACATTGGCTAACTTTATGAATTTTGGATCCCAAAAGCCATCAGACTTTCCCAATATGGATTCAAGAGTGATGCAACAATTCTCAAGCGGTTTGATTTTGGAGATGGATATCGTTGATAAAAAGAAAGCCAAGAACAATGTTAACATTATAGCCAAATCTCTCAAGAACAAAAAAACATCAATAGAAAAAGCAGATTATCAAGCTATGGATTTTTTCTCTGGCGGACAAATGCTTAAAAAAAATAAAAATTAGAAAATATGAAAGCTCAATCCATTTTAAAATTGCTTAGTACAGTTATTGCAAGTATTACTTTATTAACCATCATCTCATGCTCAAACAGCGACGATGGCGATCCAAATACTGAAGACCCGTCTACTGGGACTTCAAAGATCACCTATACATTACTCGGAACAGGTGTTGTAAATGGGACCAATATTACCATAAGCCGTGAACAAGATACTGAAGATGACTTTGTATTCATATCAGGTCACGTTTATTTTGAAGAAACCGAACTTGGGACTGAAAAACTAGTCACTTTGGTGTATGGTTATATTGGGTCAAATGGTGAAGTAGAAAGAAATATTGAGATGACTTTTTCTGCAGGTACGGGACCTAAGGTTCTTGGGGAATTTCAGACAGGATCAACAGGTTTGATTACATTCCAGCCGACTCAGTATATGATAGTATCAGTAGATGATGAGGATATTTTTTATGATAATGATAGTGACCAGGATAATGATGCGTCGAATAATTTATTGTCCAAAAATGTTGTGGTCAACATTACTGAATACGAGGAAACTACAAACGAATTAGGGATTCTTACATTGAAGCGTATTAAGGGAGAAATAGATAACTCTGGAGGTCCTCAAGATTCTGCAAACCAGTTTTTCAGTAATTATTTCACAAGTCCAACAACAGATCCAGGAGAGCTGCTCTATAATATAACTGCAAATTTTGAATATAACATTCAAGACTAAAATAATCAAACGGTAAATTATGAAAGCAAAAACTTATATAAAAACACTGGCATTAATTATAATGCTAATACCTAGTATTATTCTATCTCAGGAAGAGATTGAGTTATGGGGAATGACATTTAGAGGCGGAAAATCAGATATGGGAACCATATTTAAGACAGATGAAAATGCCGAAAATCTAGAAGTTCAATACGATTTTTTTAAAACTGATGGCGGTGAGATCGAAAGCGAAATTATACAAGCTTCAAATGGTAAGTTTTATGGGTTGTCACCTCTTTCTGGAAGTTATTTATATGGCGTTTACTTCGATAGCGATAATGTACCAGGTATACTGTATGAATATGATCCGGTAACTAATGTGTTTGAAACTAAAGTTAGATTTGGAGTTGATGAATTTGGTGCTGTAAACTCAACAAACGGAAACCGACCAGAAGGTGCGCTTATTGAAGTTAACAATAAACTTTACGGAATGACTCGAGAGGGTGGAGTCCATGGTGATGGAGTTATTTTTGAATATGATTACATACAAAACACGTTTACAAAGCTTCATGATTTTAATGATTTAAATGGTAGAGCTCCCGAAGGAGAACTTATCCATGCTTCTAATGGAAAGCTATATGGAATGACATCTGTTGGAGGCGCTTATGATGATGGCGTTATTTTCGAGTTTGATCTCAACACTAATACTTACACAAAAAAGATAGATTTTGATGGCAATACACTAAACCCAGGAAGAACACCTTATGGTTCATTGTTCGAAGCTAATAATGGAAAGCTGTATGGCTTAACAAGCGAAGGCGGAACGTATGACTATGGAGTATTATTTGAATATGATTTTCTTACCAATACATTGACCAGCTTAATTAATTTTGGAGCAACTGCAACCTCTGGAGCTTATCCGATGGGAACATTGGTGAAAGGTCCAAACAATTCTTTAGAACTATTTGGTACAACTTCTGAAGGAGGCTCTGAAGATTATGGTATTCTTTTCAAATACAATATATCAACAGATACCTTTACCACATTATTGAATTTTGCATCTTCAAACAATTTAGGTTATTCACCAGGACCTAAACTTACACTGGCATCTAATAACAAACTATATGGTGTTACAGAGTTTGGCGGTGCAGCAGAAATAGGATCAATATTTGAATACGATCCGGTTACAGACCAGTCTGATTTGCTGTATGGTTTTGATGTGAATTCTGGTTTTTATCCTTATGCAGGTCTTTTGGAAGCATCAGATGGGAAACTGTATAGTATTGCTCTTAAAACCGTTTATGATGGAGTTGACACATATAATGGCATGTTCTATAGTTTTGATTTGTCTACAAATACCTATAACCCAATTTTTAAGTTTAACAGTGCTGAAGATGGAGCAGGGCCAGATG
Source organism: Bacteroidia bacterium (assembly GCA_030430385.1). GTDB lineage: Bacteria > Bacteroidota > Bacteroidia > Flavobacteriales > Flavobacteriaceae > Psychroserpens. The sequence continues at coordinate 62,795 of JAUIFO010000014.1, read as the reverse complement.
GTAGTCTGATGTATTCTGAAAACAGACAAAAATTTTATGGATTGACGTATCGTGGCGGACTTAATGATTCAGGGGCCATTTTTGAATTCAATCCTCTAAATAACCAATATACAAGACTTTATAGCTTTGAAGCACCTCCAGTTACTAGTGCAGAATCAGGAGTGGCACCCAGAGCCAGTCTCTTAGAAGCTTCTAACGGTAAATTATATGGAACAGCCTACAGAGGAGGCGATAATGGCATTGGGGTTTTGTATGAATTTGATTTACAGTCAAATATATATTCTAAAAAGCATGATTTTGGCGAAACTCTTGGTGGTACTCCATTGGGAGATTTGATGCAGGCATCAAATAATAAGATTTATGGTATGGCATCTGTAGGAGGTGAAGGCGTTTTTATGGGAGTCAGTGCACAAGCAGGTACAATTTTTGAGTATGATATCAATACAGAACAATATGCTAAGATTCATGATTTTAATATAGAAAGTGGAGCATTTCCTAATGGAGGTTTGATTGAGGCTTCAAATGGTAAACTTTATGGAATGACTTTAGATGGTGGTTTGCTAGGAGGAGGTGTTATTTTTGAATTTGATTTTACCACAGGGTTTAATAAGCTATATGAATTTGAATATAACGGTGTTGATGGATCTAGGCCTTATGGTAATTTGCTTCAGTTTGATGAACATACACTTTACGGATTAGCTTCTGAAGGTGGTGCAAATGGAGATGGTGTACTATTCCAATTTAATATACAAACTAATACTTTTTCTAAGGTTTTCGATTTTAATGGCTCCTCTACTGGTGCTGTCCCGCTAGGTACATTAACAGTACTCAATAATAAACTTTACGGAGTTACTTCAGAAGGAGGAACACATGATTACGGAACTGTATTTGAATTTGATCCGCAAACTTCAATGTTTACTAAAACCTTCGATTTTGATTCTCAAAATGGAAGGTTGCCTACGACAACGTCGTTAGTGGTTTTAGATAAAAGTACCTTGAGTTTAACTAATGATTTTGAAGAACTCAATACAATTGTATATCCAAACCCAGTTTCAAAAACCTTATTTATTTCTACAGATGCTATCATTAAAAGCGTTACAATATATAATGTATTTGGGAAAGTAGTTTATGCTTCCAAGTCTGAAAACCAAATAGATGTTAGCCCTTATCAGGATGGTATTTATATGCTTAAAATTAATACCAGTAAAGGTTTTATCACAAAAAAGATAATTATTAACTAACTTATATCAAACGATTAATACTTAAATCATGAAAAAAAATAGCCAACCTTACATGTTTATTCTTCTACTTTTTGTGGTTTTTCTGAATTGCAAAAGTGATAAGAAAAACAATACAGAAAACGCAATAGTAAATGCTAAAAATGATATTAAATTTCCTACAAATGTGATTGAGATTGTCACTCGAGGTATGGAATTTCAATGTGTAGATACCATTCCATCTGGATGGAATACATTTAAATATGAAAATTTATCTCATGAAACACATTTCTTTTTACTAGATAAATATCCTGAAGGGAAAACTATTGAACATACTTTAAAAGATGTCGCTCCTGTGTTTGAAAAAGGTATGGATTTAATTAATGAAGGGAAATCTGAAGAGGGTTTTGCTGCCTTTGGAGAACTCCCTGAATGGTTTGCAGATATCGTGTTTTCTGGAGGATCAGGTCTGATTGCACCAAAGCATACAGCTATAACAACGTTAAAATTAGAACCTGGTTACTATATCATGGAATGTTATGTGAAAATGCCAAACGGAAAATTTCATACACTTATGGGCATGGCAAAACCTATTATTGTTACCGAAGAGAATAGCGAAAACAATCCGCCTGAAGCTACTGTGAATATTACACTATCTGGAGAAGAAGGCATATCTTATGATAAGGGAATTACAAAAGGGAAGCACATCTTTTCTGTATTTGTAAAAGATCAAAAGCCGCATGAAAATTTTATATGGCATGATTTAAATTTGGTAAAACTTGAGCGTTATGCAAAAGAAGAGGACCTAGAAGCTTGGATGAATTGGGCAGACCCTAAAGGGTTAATTACTCCTGTTCCAAACGGCGTAACCTTTTTGGGAGGTGTCAACGATATGCCAGCTGGACATACAGGCTATTTTTATGCTGACTTAAAACCTGGGAAGTATGCGTTTATATCAGAAGTGCCTAATACAAAAGAAAAGGGATTGTTTAAGGTTTTTGATGTGATCGATTAATGCATCACATAATTTACAATAATCTCCAGTCCGTAACCAATCGTGCCAACACGTTTGGTTTCTTAGCTATTAAAATCAATTTTGAATTCCTATAAAATATGTAACCTATTATTGTTACATTGATACGAGTCTTATAATTATTAATTTTATATACTTGTTGAACTATAGTTATGTCAATCAAATACTTTTTAGTTTCGCTCTTTTGTTGTGCACTGTCCTATGCTCAAGAGGGTGGGCGTGGTATAGATTCCTTAAAGCAAGTTTTAAAAAAAACTCAAATTGCTGATAGTTCAAAGTGCCATAGTTATCTCTCAATAATTAGATATTATAAGAGAAATGATGTTGATAGCTGTAAAGCTTATTTTGAAAAATTAGGTACTTACGCTAAAACATATAATTCAGATCTAGCATACTATTATTATTTTAAACAAAAAGCAGGTTATTTTGGATTATTTATTGAATCAGGTCAAGATGCTTCAGATTTTATAAATAAAAATTTATTGGAAGCCCTTGATTATGCAAAGAAAATGAAAGATCCGAAGCTATCTTTCAAAGTTTATTCTAGGTTAGCCCAAGAAAATGCAAGACTGGGAAATGGCGAACTCGCTTTAGCATATGCAAAAAAAGCAGAAACTGTTTCTACATCACATAATATGTGGAAGGAAACCGCCTATATCTATGGACAATTCGGTAAAATTTATAATCTAGTTTTCGATAAAACTGAACTTGCATTACCCTATTTGTTGAAGTCGGATAGTATTTATGAATCTCATGATTTTCAAGGATATAAACGCGGGTTTACATTATCCTTTATTGGTGATGTTTATCAGTCATTTAATGATTTGAATAAAGCTTTAGGATATCAAGAACGAGCTTTTTCAATATTTGAAGCTTCAAAAAGTGAATACCAACAAAAATTCATTTTAAGTAAAATGGCAGTTGTTGAGAATGAAAGAGAAAATTATGATCTCGCAGCAAAATATGCCTTGGATGCTCGATTATATTATAATCAAAATGAGTATCCGCTTCAAGAAGCATCAGTAAGTGCGTTGTTGTGTGATATTTACTATAGCAGTGGACAATTGAACAAAGCATTTGCAGCTGGTGACATTGCTATTAATCTTAATAGAACTCATAAGAATGAAGCGGGTTTAATATTCGCACTTTTGAGGCAAGCCAATATTTTAAACGAACAAAAGAAATACAGAGAAAGCAATCTATTGGCATTAGAAGCTGAAGATTTGGCTCTAAAGATGGATGGGTATGAAGAACTAAAAGATATCTATAGAGTTTTACAATTAAATTCAGAAAAGCTAAAAGCGTATAAATTAGCTTATGAATATTCACAGCAGTATAAAAGAATTAATGATTCTCTTGTGATTAGCCAAAATCTTTTAAGAGCAAAAGAAATTGAGGCCAAATACCAATCTGAAAAAAAAGAAAAGGAAATTATATTATTAAAATCTGAAAAGGAGTTAAGTGCTCAAAAACAAAAAGGTGAACGAAATTTGTTGATTGGTGGATTGGGAATTACCACTATAGCTGGTGTCTTTCTTTTTATGTTATATCGAAACAGAAAAAAAACAAATCAAAAATTAAAAGAATTAGATCAGTTTAAAAGTAAACTTTTTGCTAACATTTCTCATGAGTTTAGAACGCCTTTAACATTAATATCGGGTTATTCCCAAAAACAATTGGAAAACAGAAACCTTAACGCAGCTGAAAAACAAGAGTTAGAAACGATTAATAAAAATTCAGACAGACTTGAAGATCTTGTCAATCAAATGCTGGATTTGGCAAAATTAGAGTCTGGACAATTAAAACTAAGAATAGCAAAAGGGAATTTATCTGTATTACTTAAAGCATTAGCTGCTTCTTTTGAATTAGTGGCAAGTGAAGAAAACATAGCTTACGCTCATGCTATACAAGGTCTTGATGATGTTTGGTTTGATGCTGATGTCATTCAAAAAATTGCTTCAAATCTATTAACGAATGCATTCAAGTATTGTGATAACAATGGAACCGTAACATTTAAGGCTAAAGAAGATAAACAAGCCATGTTAATGGAAGTGGTTAATACGACTGCATTACTTTCAGAATCACAAGTGAGCAACATTTTTAACAGATTTTATCAAGCTGATGATAATAAAGATGGTGTTGGTGTTGGTTTGTCATTGGTTAAAGAATTGGTTGATTTATATAAAGGTCAAATTCAAGTGAAGCAAAGTGATGGCAGGATTATTTTTTCAGTTTCAGTTCCTATTTATAAAAATGCTTTTGAAACCAATCAAATTATCGTATCATCTGAAAATACAGAACTTAATAAAGCGTTGGATAGTGAGCAAATTGAAGTATCGCCTGAAGATAATATTATGCTTGTTGTTGATGACAATGAGGAAATAAGGAATTTTATAAAGAGTATTTTTCAAAAAGATTTTACAATACTAGAAGCTAAAGATGGAGAAGAAGGTTGTCTTAAGGCTATTGAGTTTATTCCAGATATTATAATTTCAGATGTAATGATGCCCAATGTTGGTGGCCTTGAGCTTACACAAACTTTAAAATTAGATGAGCGCACAAGTCATATTCCAATAGTTTTATTAACAGCTAAGTCTGAAGATGATGATAAATATAAAGGATTGGAAATAGGAGCTGATGACTATATCACAAAACCCTTTAAGTCAAAATTGCTTCAAACAAGAGTTAATAATTTAATCTCATCCAGACAAAAACTTCAAGAACGTTACAGTCAAGAAATCATCCTTAGACCTAAGGATATAGCCATTTCAAATACCGATGAAATATTTTTAGAAAAACTTCAAGTGGTTATAGACTCTAGTTTAATTGAATCTTCTTTTAATGTTCAGGAATTTAGCAAAGCGTTAGGCTTAAGTCGCATGCAATTACACAGAAAATTAAAAGGACTTACAGGTTTGTCAGCGACAGAATTTATACGCTCTCAGCGATTAAAATTAGCCGTTGAGTTATTAAAAAAATCTGATGTCAATATTTCTGAAATTGGATACTCGGTTGGATTTAATGATCATTCCTATTTTACCAAATGCTTCAAAGAACAATATGGCTGTTCTCCTTCAGATTACCTGAAAAACCTATAAAAAAACCTAGGTGTTACATACTTCATAGCAATTGTTACATCTGTCATACTTCCGTTAGTTCCTTCCTTTTAGTTTTGAAATAAATGCTTAGCAAGACGTTTTAAATCTAAATTTTGAATAAAAAAAAATCATTACTAGGATCGATACAATCTTTACCTCATACTAATATTTATATCAATGTAAACCATTTAGAAATAGGACGTTATAAAATAAATATCGTGAGTAATAATAAAATAATTAAGAGTACTCATTTTACTAAGGAAAAATAAAATCATTAACAATATTAAGACGCTATTAATCAGTTGAGAAAAAGGAAGCAATAAAAAGACGTAGGGTTAACGTTGCTTCCTTTTCTTTTAAATCACAAAAATTATGGAAATATTAAAAAAATTGGGAATTGTTTGTCTTGTTTTATGTACAAGTGCCTGTAGTAGTGATGATGACAGTGGAGGAGACATGCAAGATGATATTAATGTTGCTAGTTTGTTGCAATCAGGAAAATGGTATCAAGAGTCAATCACATCAGGAAGTTTTACAGATTGTGAAAAAAACACCAATATAGAATTTTTAGATGATGAAGACTTTTTTATTGAGGTATTCGATGATGATCCTGAACCATGTGCTACAACTGGACTTGAAGCAGGTATTTACACACGAATCAATAACAATATTACTATTACAGTAGGATCAGAAGTTATTAATATTGTTATTGATTCTATATCGCAAGAGTCACTAACAGTTACAACAAGCGATGGAGACACCATAACCTTTGATAAAGTTCAAGGCTAATACTTAAGATTATGAAAAGGTTTATAATTGTAATCGGTTTTTGCTTTGGTATTCTTTTAACGCACGCGCAAGTAGGAGTAGGAACAACTAATCCTAATGCTACTTTAGATATAAGGTCTTCAAATCAAGCAACTCCGATTAATACAGATGGTATTCTCATTCCAAAAGTTGATGTGTTCCCAACAGGAGTTGGCGCTAATCAAGATGCTATGTTGGTGTATTTAACAACAACAGTAGGTTCGAATGCTCCAGGATTTTACTACTATAATCATGGCAGTACAGCTTGGTTGCCAATAGGAAATGGAGTAGAGAAAATTGATGACCTCATTGATGGGAAATCTGATAACGACGGAACAGATGATGGTTCTTCAGTTTTTTTAGGTATTAATGCAGGTCAAAATGATGATCAAACTGATAATAGAAATATAGGTATTGGTTTTCAATCATTAATCAATTCTACAACAGGTACTGCTAATACGGCTTTAGGCTCTAGAACGCTGCTAAATAATACTACAGGGAATTATAATACAGGTATTGGATATTTAGCGTTATATTTTGCGTCTTCAAGTGAGAACACAGGAATTGGAGCTTTTACATTATCAAATACTACTGTTGGAAACCGAAATACAGCATTAGGTTATGCCGCTCTATTTGAAAATACAACAGGATCAAACAATACTGCATTAGGTAGGCAATCATTACAAAATAATACCATAGGATTTGATAATATTGGAGTAGGAGCTTTATCGCTTCAGGAGAATACAGAAGGATTAAGTAATGTTGCTGTTGGTAATAGTGCATTAAGGTTTAATACGACTTCAAGTAATAATACAGCAATAGGAGCAAGTAGTTTACGATTAAATATTACGGGAAGTAATAATACTTCAATTGGTTTTGAATCTTTGTACAGTAGTTCTTCTGGAAGTGAAAATACAGGAATGGGTTACTCTGCTTTGAGAAGTATAACAACAGGTAGTCAAAACGTCGCATTAGGAGTTAGTGCAGGTAGTTCAGTTTCTACTGGAAGCAATAATGTGTTTTTGGGTTATAATGCTGGATTCGCAGAAACTGGAAATAATAAACTCTATATTGAAAGCAGTACATCAACACCGTTAATTTATGGAGAGTTTGATAATGACTTCCTTCAAATTAATGGTACGCTTGATATTAATGGTGCTTATAGCTTTCCTACTTCAGGAGGTTCGGCTGGACAAGTATTAGCAAATAATGGGTTTGGTCAACTTATTTGGCAATTTTTTTCTGATATAGATGATGACAGCATCAATAATCTCTCAGATGGAAAAACCAATGCAGGAAACAATTCTATTTTTCTGGGGCAATCAGCTGGCCAGAATGATAGTGGATCAACCTTATATAATATAGGAATAGGGCCATTTTCAATGCAAAACAATACTAATGGAGAGCAAAACATAGCTATTGGAAATAGAACTTTACAAAGCAACATTGATGGTAACAACAACGTGTCTATAGGTGATAGTACTTTAACGGCTAATACATCAGGTTCAAGTAATACGGCATTAGGAAATAATGCTCTACAATCTAATACTTCTGGTAGTAATAATACGGCTATTGGTTCTCAAGCGCTTTTAAATAATACTGCAGATTATAATAGTGCAGTGGGTGCTGGTGCATTAATTAATAATACAACTGGCACTGAAAATACAGCACTAGGTTATGCGGCTTTATCAGATAATACGACAAGTTCTTATAACACAGCAATTGGAAATTATTCACTTGCCTCAAATACTGATGGAACGTTTAACACAGCTGTAGGCTCTTGGTCTATGAATAGTACTACAACTGGTTTTGGTAATACGTCTTTAGGAGCTTTTGCAATGAGCGCTAATCAAACAGGCATTGGAAATGTAGCTTTAGGAAGTGAAGCTATGTTTTCTAATATTTCAGGTCATTCTAATGTTGCGATTGGAATATCATCTTTATATAATAGTTTCGGAGGCTCTGGTAATGTAGCGATCGGTTTTGAAGCATTATATCAAAACTTAAATACAGGTAATAATGTTGCCATTGGCAGTCAGGCGCTTAGATTTAATTCAGGTGTTCATAATACTGTAATTGGTTATAGTGCAGGAATAAATTGTACGGGTAGTTATAATGTGTTAATTGGAAATGAAGCAGGTTCAAATGAAAATGGTAGTGATAAGTTATATATAGCAAATTCAAATGCTGATGCTAACAATGCTTTGGTTTATGGGGAGTTTGGTAACGATTTATTACGGATTAATGGAAGGACTGAAATCACGGCTACTAATGATGCAAGTGGTACTGCTGGCAGTGGTGGTTTAGAAATCTCTAATTCTTTACGCTTAGACGGAAATGAAATTATTACAAATACAAATAGTACATTGTTTATTCAGTCGGATAATAATGGTGATGTTGTGATGGATGGAAGCACATTTAGAATGGATGCTAGTGCCAATAGAGTAGGTGTTAGAACAGCAACGCCTGATTATGCATTTTCAGTAGCTGGAGAAGCTAATTTTAATGAAGGTATTGCTACAGGTGTTGCAATGAGAGTTAATGGTGCAGAGGCTTTGTGGTATAATGGCACCTATTTTAGTTGGGGTTTTGGTGGAACAGCAAATTATTTTGCAGATAATATAGGAATAAGTACAGCGACTCCTGTAACGCGGTTACATGTTGCTGGAAATTTAGATACCTCTCTAACCAATCATGGCTTATTTGTTTTAGGAGATGCTACAGGTGTTAATATTTCTATGGATACCAATGAAATTATGGCTCGAAATAATGGATCTACTTCTGACTTGTATTTACAAAACGATGGTGGAAATGTGAGAGTTGGAGGAGCAGTAGTACATACCAGTGATAAGCGCCTTAAAAAGAATATAGAAACATTGCCTTATGGCATCACAGAAATATTGAATTTAAAGCCAAAGCAATACCATTGGAAACATAGACCAGAAACAGATCATAAAAGCTTTGGGTTAATTGCTCAGGAGGTTCAAGAAATTATTCCTGAATTGGTTCTCCTAGACGATGATGAACAACAAACTATGAGTGTTAACTATACTGAGCTAATTCCTATTTTAATAAATGCAATTCATCAACAACAGCAAGATATAGAACAACTTGAGCGTAAACTTGAAATATATAAAGCCTTAGAGGCTAGAATAGAAGCTTTGGAAACAAAGAATACTAATTAAAATCAATAAATCATGAAAAAACAAAAGATTACTTTCGTATTATTTTTTATTATCTGTCTTGCAATGTCTTGTGATACTGAAATTCCAGAGGTAGATACAACACCTCCAACATTTTCATTTGAAATAAGTGGTGATGGATTTACGCACACCTTTACTCAAGATGATGATTTCTCAAGTATGCAACTCAATTTGAGAGGAAGAACAGAATATCGTTTCACGTACTCAGGTGCCGATCAAGGTGGTGTAGCTGCTATACAATGGCAACTTGGAGATAATAGTCAACTAGAGTTCTTGTCTCCAGAATTTCCTTTTGATTCATGGGATATCAGAGATCTTTCTGCACTTCGCATGGTAGAATGGTTCGGAGATGTGTCAGATCCAAAAACTGGAGCAATTCTTTCAGGTACTTTTAGAACAAGAGATCTTCCAGATAATACTACCGATTCTGGAACATTTTCATTCTTTGTAAGAGATTTTGGTGGTGAATCGGGAACACCTAATTCTGTTAGAGGAGATCTTAATTTAAATATTCAAAACTCTGAGACCAGTTTGAGCGAGTTTTAATACGTCACATAATCCACAATCTCAAGTCCATAGCCAATCATACCAACACGTTTGGTTTGTTGGCTGTTGGAAATCAATTTGATTTTGTGAATGTTCAAATCATGAAGAATTTGGGCTCCAATACCAAAATCCTTGGAGTCCATTTCAATTCTTGGCGCTTTTGCAACGTCACCTTCAACCTGTGCATCTCTTAATAGATGTAATCGTTTTAAGAGATTCATAGATTGCGACTGCTGATTGATAAATACAATAGCACCTTTACCTTCGTTATTAATGACCTTAAACATGTCGTCTAATTTCTTATCCGCGTTGTTGGTAAGAGTGCCTAAAATATCATTATTAACTAAAGTAGCATTTACACGTGTTAAGACAGGTTCGCTTGAAGTCCAATGTCCTTTTGTTAAAGCTATATGTATTTGATTGTTAGTAGTTTGTTGGTAAGCTCTTAAACGAAAACTTCCAAAACGTGTTTCGATATTAAAATCTTCTTTTTTCTCAATTAATGAGTCGTGTTCCATTCGGTAAGCTACCAAATCTTCAATTGAAACAATCTTTAAATCAAACTTTTTGGCAACTTCCATAAGCTGAGGTAAACGTGCCATAGTACCATCCTCATTCATGATTTCTACAATAACACCTGCTGGTTCTAATCCTGCTAATCTCGCAAAATCAATAGCAGCTTCAGTGTGTCCTGTACGTCTTAAAACACCACCATCTTTCGCTACCAAAGGGAAAATATGTCCAGGTCTTGCCAATTCAAAAGGCTTAGTGCTTTTATCAATAAGCGCTTTGATCGTTTTTGCTCTATCGCTTGCTGAAATACCTGTAGTAACACCATTTCCTCTTAAATCAACTGAAACTGTAAATGCAGTTTCCATAGGATCGGTGTTATTATTCACCATCATATTAAGCTCTAATGCCTTGCATCTACTTTCAGTTAAAGGCGCACAAATTAAACCACGACCATTTGTGGCCATAAAATTGATCATTTCTGGAGTAACTGCTTCAGCAGCTGCAAGAAAATCACCTTCATTTTCACGGTTTTCATCATCAACAACAATAATGATTTTTCCATTTTTGATATCTGCAATTGCAGCTTCAATAGTATCTAATTGAATGTGTGATGAAGACTTTGTTTCAGACATTGTAGTAAGCATAACGATGTATTAAAGTACAAAGATATGGCTTATTTTTTCTATGCTGAAACGTCTTCAGATATTTTATGTTTTCTTTTGAAAAATACAATAGGGTAAACGATAAAGCCCAGAATTGTAAAGAGCAAATGATGTTTGTTGTTTCTATTGATAAGACGATAGAGAGACATGAAATTTAAACTAGAAATAATTTGATACACTAAACTGATACTACCAGAAATTATTGAAAGCTCCAGAGACGCTGAAGCTGCAGGAGGTAAGGCATTATTTTTAAAAACAAAGTGAAGTATAAGTAATATAATTTCTAAATAAAAACTGATAAGTGCAAACTTTGCATATGTATTGTATTGCTCTAAAGCATTATGTAGTCCTGCAATATCGGAAACCTTACTTTTGTTTTCAGCCTTTGTATTGTTTTTAACCACTTTTAAATCTTCATTGATACGCTTCTTCTGAATAAAATAGAATAGCATATAAAGAGGCAATCCTAACAGCACAAACAGTACTGCATTAGAAATTGTTTTCTTTTCAAGTTGTTTGTAGAGATTGGAAACATCTACAAAAGACTTGATCAATGCAAACAAATAAAAGACACCAATAATAATTCCAGTAACTAAAAGCCCTTGGCCAAGAGTAGGATAACCATTGTTTCTTAAAATTGCACCAGGCAACACTAGTATTAATGTGAAAAAGTAAAGTATAAATGCTAATTTGGAATTTTCTTCATAAGAATATTTTAATCGCAACGATTCCTCATAACCATAATCTGTAAGATTTCCCGAGAACTTAAGCTGCTGTTGCGTTATTCCTCGAGTTTCAAGAATGGAAAGTGCAGAGTTTTTATACTCTATGCTGTAATCATATTGTCTATAATGTTTGACAACGTCTATAAGCTTGTTGTTGTCATATTGTTCTAATGCAAAATATTCCTGAGAAGAATGATCTAAACGATTGGTGTTAAATACCAATGTCTTGCTTTTAATGCCAAATAAACGTTTTAGAGGTTCAAGAAGTCCTTCCGACTCAAATAATGGTCTGTCTTTTGTAGCTCTACTCGTTAAATAGATACTTAGCGGAAGCATAATTAATGTTGAAAGCCACGTTGCGAATGCAGGATTTAAGGTACCATCTAAAGAACTGTTTTTTGCAAAAATTCCAATAAAATGATAGGTTAAGAATAAAAGAATTGCGATAACCAATGGTAATCCTATACCACCTTTTCTAATTAAAGCGCCAAGTGGAGCACCTACGAAAAACAAAATAATACAAGCAATTCCCAAAATGTATTTTTCATGAAGTGAAATCACGTGCTTGCTAAGCCATTTGGTAGATCCTGAAACATTTTTCTTGTTGGCCTTAATGATTTGCTTCGTGCTTGATGCTGTGTTTTTGGCAAGGTTTAAAATTTGTACATTTTGTTTGCCGGTATAAATACTAAAAATATTACCATCAAAAACAGAATCGGTGTCTACTTCTTTGTCCTCATATAAATTTTCAAACATAGATCGCCCATACAAGGTTTTTGAAAATGTTTTTAGATTATCAGATTTCTTCTTGTAAAGACTGTCGATGGTGTAATTTAAACTGCTAATATCAAGCATATTATACCTGTTGTCGTAACTCTTGTCATCAATATCTACATCATTCAGGCCTTCTAAATCCACATTAATGGTATACTCTTCAAAATAACTCTTAGCATGTGGTTTTTTTGAACGGTCTTTTGGTTTTTTATTGAATATTTCTTCGTAATAATGACCTTCAAATAGTACTAATTGAAGAATGTTTGAATCAGGATTACTCTTTAACTCACCTGTTTTTGAAATGATTACAGTTGTGTTTCCTGAGCGCTGTGCGCCTTTTTTATGAATCACAACATGCTCTAAAAACTGACCTTTTTCTCCACTTTTCTTTTCAACTTTAATATTGTAGTCACCAATGTCATTAAATTGACCTTCAGCAATAGCCATAGCAGGCTGAACCTTGGCAATGTTTTTCCGAAGGTTATAAAAGTTATAATTAGCCCAAGGAATGACATTATTAGAAAAGATAAAACAGCCAACACCTAAAATAAGAATGAAGATGCTTAAACTCTTCATTGCACGTTGAAGTGAAATTCCTGTCGACTTCATAGCGGCAAACTCATAGTTTTCTGCAAACTGCCCAAAAACCATTATAGAAGCAAGCAGCACTGTAAGCGGTAAAATGAGAGGAATCAATGTAGGCGTTACATATAATAAAAACTTCAAAATCACCGAAGGTGCTAAGTCTTTACCAGCTAACTCGCTAATGTATAGCCAAATAGATTGTAAAACAAAAATGAGCATGAGTATTACAAACACGCTCAAAAAAGTTTTTAAGTAGGTCTTTAATATGTACCTATCTAATATTTTCATTGATGGTTTTTAGCCTAATCGAGCCTATTGATGTAATAGTCTCCATATTTACTTTCGTCAAATGTAAATAAGGTTTTTGAAATGGGTTCGTTCGTTTTAAAAGAATTAACAGTTAAGGTTGTTTTTGTACCGTTTTTTCCAATTTCAATAAGATTGTAAATATGTTTTGTATTGGCATCAATACCAAGTAAAACTTCTTTGATCTCAGAATTTGTATCAATAGGATTAAGTTTCACATACTGAATTTTACGACCTCTTACGCTTTGAACAATATCCATGCTGTAGGTATACCCTTCCTTATAGAACGATAACATCTTGCTTGGTGTTATGGTGTTTTCGTCTTCTGTGTTTTCTGAAGAAATAGTAACTTCTTCATCTTCAGGACTAATGGTGTACAATGTTTTACCATCATACATTCTAGTAATACCTAAGATGTTTAACAGGTATTTATCACCTTCCATCACAACATCACCTCGAGTTTCTTGATTGATATTCTCATTGGTGTTTTGTAAAACGTATTTGAAATCTATAGCAATGTTATCATAAGATTTCGTTTTGTCATACACATCGTTTAAAAGTGTTTCTGCTTCTGAAGCATTTTGCGAAAAGCCAGTTGTAACTAATAAAGTTAATACTAATGTTATAATATATTTCATCGTTAAATAGGTTGTTTCTATATCTAAAAATTACGATTCGTTTGCCAATAATTGATCCAGAGCAACGAGGTCTGGTACCAAAACTTGTCTTGCCTTACTGCCTTCAAAACCTCCAACAATACCAGCAGCTTCTAATTGATCAATAAGTCGGCCAGCTCTGTTATAGCCTAATTTAAGTTTACGTTGTAAGAGTGATGCTGAACCTTGTTGTGCCGTAACAATAATCTCAGCAGCTTCTCTAAATAACTTATCTCTATCTTCAATATTATTATCAAGACTTGTGCCACTTTCTTCACCAACATATTCTGGTAATTGATAAGCTTCAGGATAAGCTTTTTGAGCACCAATAAATTCTGTTATCTTTTCTACCTCAGGTGTGTCTACAAAGGCACATTGTATTCTAATAATGTCATTGCCTTGCGTGTACAACATATCGCCACGACCAATAAGTTGGTCTGCTCCAGAACCATCTAGAATAGTTCTTGAATCTATTTTTGAAGTCACTCTAAAAGCAATACGTGCTGGGAAATTGGCTTTGATAATACCAGTAATTACGTTTACTGATGGACGCTGCGTAGCAATAATTAAATGAATACCAATAGCACGTGCTAATTGCGCTAAACGCGCAATAGGTGTTTCTACTTCTTTACCAGCAGTCATAATTAAATCGGCAAACTCGTCAACTACTAAAACGATGTAAGGTAAAAAATGATGACCATCATTAGGATTTAACTTTCTGGCTTTAAACTTGGCATTGTATTCTTTAATGTTACGACACATGGCGTTTTTCAACATCTCGTAACGGTTGTCCATTTCAATACATAGTGAGTTTAAAGTATTGATCACTTTAGTATTGTCGGTAATAATAGCATCTTCACTATCAGGAAGCTTAGCAAGATAGTGTCGCTCAATTTTGTTAAATAAGGTTAGTTCCACCTTTTTAGGATCGACTAACACAAACTTTACTTCGGCAGGATGCTTTTTGTATAGTAATGAGGTTAGTACAGCATTTAAACCAACTGACTTTCCTTGTCCAGTAGCACCAGCCATAAGTAAGTGTGGCATTTTTGCCAAGTCAACAACCATAGTTTCATTGCTAATGGTTTTTCCAAAAGCTATTGGTAATTCCATTTCAGATTTTTGGAACTTTTGCGATGCAATCACAGAACGCATTGAAACAATCGTTGAGTTCTTATTTGGAACTTCAATACCAATCGTTCCTTTTCCTGGAATTGGTGCAATAATTCTAATTCCTAAAGCAGAAAGTGACAATGCAATATCATCTTCGAGGTTTTTGATCTTTGAAATACGAACACCTGCTTCTGGAACAATCTCATATAAGGTTACTGTTGGACCAATGGTAGCTTTGATGCTAGCAATACCTATTTTGTAATTGTTTAAGGTTTCAACAATACGATTCTTGTTTTCTTCAAGCTCTTCTTGATTGATGGTAATGCCTTCAGTATCGTATTTTTTTAATAGGTCTAAAGGCGGAAACTCAAACTTGCTCAATTCAAGAGTTGGGTCAAATTGTCCAAAATCCTCAACCAGTTTATTCGATAAATTATCTGTTTCTGAAACTTCTTCTTCAACCGTTTTAATTTCAATGTCTAATTCAGGCTCAGGCTCAGGTTTAGAAATTTCAACTGTAGGCGTTTTAGTAACAGGCTCAGATACTGAATGTTTTTCTATTGTAGGTTTAGAATCTTCAACATGTAATTCAAAAGCAGATTTGATGTCTTCAGCTTCAGCAGTTAAATCATTATCTAATGGAACAACTAGATCATCATCTTCAGTTGAAGACACCTGACTCATTTCGCTTTTAAACTCGTTGTTTGCCTTTTTGAAAAGTGCTACAAATGTTTGCCCAGTCACTTTAAAACGAATGGCTAAATACACAATCAAAATAAAAACGAGTAGGAGCATGGTGCCAATCTTTCCAATATAATCTTGAAAGAAGCTATTCATTTCAAATCCGATAACACCACCAAGTGTATCAAATTTATGAGAGAAAAACCCAAAAAATATAGACAGCCAAACCACAATTAAAGTTCCCCAAATCCAATGGCGTCTTAAACGCGCTTTGTTAATATCTAAAGTGACATACACACCAGAAAGAAAGATCAAACCAGAAAAAATGAATGACGCAATTCCAAAGCCTCTATTTATAAACAAATCACTAACCCAAGCGCCAAGTTTGTTGAGCCAGTTTTGAGTTTCAACATCTCGTGAGGTAAATTCAGAAATTGTACTTTGATCGGCTTGTCCAGTAAAGAAAAACGATAAAAAGGCAATAAATAATAAGACACCCAAAATAATCAATAAACTACCAAAAATCAGCTTTTGCTGACTAGATAATTTAAAGCTAGGTTTTTTAAGTTTTGGTGTGGCTTTAGTTTTGCTTTTAGTTTTGGTTTTTTTCTTAGCCATTAAAGGTTTCTTAGTGTAAAACAAAAATACAAATTACTAACGTTTATCCTAACTGAAAAGTATATTAACCAAATGGTTTATTAACGAGGTTATTAACGTTATAAGAGCTTAGGAAGATAAATAATTGCTGCTGCTATTGCTGAACAAATTGCAGCTATAAAAACTGCTCCTGCCGCAATGTCTTTTATTTTACCAATCACTTCGTGTTGTTCAGGATGAATAAAATCTGAGAGGTATTCTATTGCAGTATTCATCCCTTCAAGGCTCATAACCAATCCAATAAAAGCGATTTGCACAAGCCATTCTGTTTTTGATATTTCAAAATAAAAACCTGCAATAGTTACTGCTATGGCAATAAAAAATTGAATTTTAATACTAGATTCCGTTCTAATGAGATACAAGGCACCTTTAAAAGCATAACCAACACTTTTAAGTCGGTTTATTAAAAAAGACTCTTTTTTTTGCATGATCAGAAACAGCTAAACCTGGTGTCTATTCAATTTATTGCAATGCGTCTAAAGCTGCTTTGTAGTTAGGTTCGTCAGCAATTTCCTGAACCTGTTCTGTGTGAACAACAGTTCCTTCAGAATTAATGACAATAATGCATCGTGATAGTAAAGTTTCAAAAGCACCATCGGTAAAATCTAATCCGTAGGCTTTTCCAAAAGCTCCTGTTTTATAATCGGTTAAACTTTCAACATTGTCTAAACCTTCAGCACCACAAAAACGAGCCATAGCAAAAGGAAGATCTTTTGAAACGCATAATACTTTGGTGTTTTCAAGAGAGCCTGCTTCTTTGTTGAACGTTCTAACAGATTGCGCACAAGTTCCTGTGTCTACACTAGGAAATACATTCAATACGATGTTTTGTCCAGAATAATCACTCAGACTTTTAGTCGATAAATCGGTTGCTGTGAGTTTGAAATCTGGAGCTTGAATTCCAATTTTAGGAAGTGATCCAGAAGTATTTACAGGTGTTCCACCTAAAGTAACATTTGCCATAATTGTTCTAAATTTTTATAGATGTTAAAATTACGCATTATTTAAAAAGACTACCTCATTGCTAAAGAATATTTTGCAATTGTTTAACAGATTTGAAATTGCGCTTATAATAAAAAAGGGTAGGGTTTTTTATGAAGTCTGCAAAAATTATCAAGAAATTAAAATTAGCAATTTATTTCTTGACAGCATTAATTACATTTGAGTTAAACACTAATCATTATGGGAAAAAAACTCAACTTTATTGTATTGACAATATTAGTGATTCTAGTATTGTTTTGTGGCACAGAATACCAAGTGCTAAGTCGTGTAAATACTATTGATTCTGGAGATACAGCTTGGATGATTGTGGCGTCGGCTTTGGTTTTTTTGATGACGCCAGGTTTGGCGTTTTTTTATGGCGGAATGGTCAACAAGAAAAGTATTATATCCACAATGTTACAAAGTTTTGTAGCCTTAGGTGTGATTAGTGTACTTTGGGTAATTGTTGGGTTTAGCTTGGCTTTTGGTGATAGTATAGGTGGTGTTATAGGAAATCCATTAACCTATTTTTGTTTTAAGGATGTGACTGTGTATCCAAATCCTGATTTTGCTGAGACCATCCCATTTTTGCTGTTTGCTTTATTTCAACTCAAGTTCGCCATTATAACACCAGCTTTAATTACTGGAAGTTTTGCGGAGCGTATCCGATTTAGGAGTTACATTTTCTTTATGGTGTTGTTTTCTATAGTGATCTATTCGCCTTTAGCACATATGACTTGGCATCCTGATGGTTTATTAAGAAATTGGGATGTATTAGATTTTGCTGGTGGAACCGTTGTTCATATGTCTGCTGGATTAGCTGCGTTGGCTGCAGCATTATATTTAGGTAAACGGAAGCAAACACTTGAAAAACCTGCGAACATTCCATTTGTAATTTTAGGTACAGGTCTGTTGTGGTTTGGTTGGTTTGGATTTAATTCAGGTTCTGCGCTTGGCGCCAATGCTGATGCTGTGATTGCGTTTGCTAATACGAATATTGCATCTGCCACAAGTATGATGACTTGGTTGTTCTTCGAACGCTTTTACGATAGAAAAATGTCGTCGCTTGGTGCTTGTATAGGAGCAATTGTAGGCTTGGTTGCTATTACTCCAGCCGCAGGTTTTGTAACCATGAGTCATAGCATTGTAATAGGATTTGTTGCTGCGCTTGTAAGTAATATTGCTATTCAATTAAATAAGAAATCTCAAATTGATGATACTTTGGAAGTATTTCCAAGTCATGGTGTAGGAGGAATCGTTGGTATGATATTAACTGGTGTCTTGGCTAAAGATGTAGGATTGATTTATGGCGAAACCACCACATTTATTCATCATATGGTTGCTTTAGTAGGTGTTGCTGTTTTTACTTTTGTAGGGAGTTATGTTTTGCTGAAAATAGTTGATGTAGTCTTACCATTACGTGTAAGAGAAGATCAAGAGCTTCGCGGATTAGACCTGTCGCAACATGGTGAGAATGTAGATTAATTCGATTAAAGTAGGAAAATACCTGCTAATGGGTGTTTTGAAAGATTTCTTTTTTTATAGTTTTATGGAGCTATTAATGAACCTATTACAATTATGAAAAAAATTGCTTTTTTATTATCTTAACTCTGCACCAAGTTGTTTTTCAAAATTGGCTTGGAGTTTATTCATGATTTTGTCTATTTGTTTATCGGTAAGCGTTTTCTTTTCATCTTGAATGGTAAAACTCACCGCATAACTCTTTTTGCCTTTTGGAAGGTTCTTCCCTTGATATACATCAAACAAATCTACATCTTTTAAAAGATGCTTTTCAGTTTGCATGGCAATCGTATCAATATCTTCAAAAGTGACACTATCATCAATCAATAAAGCGAAATCACGACGTACTTCAGGATATTTAGGAATGTCTTTAAACATGATATCGTTGTGTTTAGCCATCTCTAAAACATTGTCCCAATTGAAGTCGGCAAATAACACTTCTTGAGCAATTCCAAAGTGCTTCAATATCTTTTTATTGATGATTCCAAAGTCGACCAATTTGGTCTTTCCAACAGATAAACTGATACCTTCACTAAAAACATCATTTTTAATTGGTGATACTTTGTGTTTCCGTAGCGCGAGTCGTTCCAAAGTGCTATTCACAATACCTTTCAGATAGAAAAAACCACTCTTTTGAACAGGTGCATTCCAGCGTAAGTTAGATTTATCACCAGTTAATAAGATAGATAAGCGCTTAAATTCTTCGCGAGTTCCATTATAATCGTGGTAGGTTTTACCAAACTCAAATAACTTAAGGTTGTCGCGTTTTCTATTGATGTTATAGCTCACAGCTTCTAATCCAGAAAACAATAAACTTTGACGCATCACGCTTAGGTCGTTACTCAGCGGATTGAGCATTTCAACATTGTGTTCAGTTTTTAGCGCATCACTAAGCTCAATATAAGTTGGTGTTGTAAGCGAATTGGATAGCATTTCAAAAAAACCTTGAGCAGCAAGCTGATTCCCTATAATATTTTGAAGTTTGTAATCTTCAAATTTTGAAGTATTTGAAATTGAAGCATTAAGTTTTTCTGTAGTTGCAATATTGTTGTAGCCATACACACGAAGCACTTCTTCAATAACATCAGCTTCACGCTGAACGTCATTTCTGTAAGCAGGAACTGTAAGTCCGAGTCCAGCTTCAGTTACATTATTGACTTTTATATCTAATGACGTTAAAATACTTTTTATAGTTTCTCTCGGAATTTCTTCACCTATTAATTTCTTAGCATTATCAAAGCTTAGTCGTACTTGAAAATCCTGAATCTTATTTGGATAAAAATCTAATAGGTCACTTGTAATATCACCACCAGCAATATCCTGAATCAAAAGCGCTGCGCGTTTTAAAGCGTAGTCTGTAATATTAGGGTCGATGCCACGTTCAAATCTAAAAGATGCATCTGTATTCAATCCGTGACGCTTTGCAGTTTTTCTTATGCTTACAGGATCAAAATACGCGCTTTCTAAGAAAATGCTTGTTGTTGTTTCGGTAACTCCTGAATCGATGCCTCCAAAAACACCAGCAATGCACATAGGTTTTTCTGTATCACAAATCATTAGATCATCTTCGTGAAGTTCTCTCTCTATTTCATCTAGTGTTGTAAATTTTGTACCTTTAGGAAGTGTTTTTACAATGACTTTATTACCAGCTATTTTTGAAGCATCAAAAGCATGTAGAGGTTGTCCGAGCTCATGAAGCACATAGTTGGTAATATCAACGACATTATTTTTTGGAGTAAGACCAATAGCTTTTAATCTGTTCTGAAGCCAATTAGGAGAGGCTTCAACTTTGAGTCCAGATATGGTAACACCACAGTAACGTGGTGCAAGCGATTTATCTTTAACTTCAATATCTACTTTCAAGGTTCTATTTTCAACGTGAAACGCACTTACAGATGGTGTGATTAATTCGGAATTGATCTCTTTCTGAAGCAGGCCTGCTTTTAAGTCGCGAGCTACTCCAAAGTGACTCATAGCATCAGCGCGATTTGGTGTTAATCCAATTTCAAACACTTCATCGTTTTCAACATCAAAAATAGAAGCAGCTTCTGTACCAACCTTTACTTCAGGATCTAAGACCATAATACCCTCGTGTCCAATACCCAATCCTAACTCGTCTTCGGCACAGATCATACCATGACTTTCTTCACCTCTAATCTTTCCTTTTTTAATGGTCCAAGCTTCACCTTCATTAGTGTATAATGTTGTGCCAATAGTAGCAACAGGAACTTTCTGACCTTTAGCTACATTAGGTGCACCACAAACAATTTGTAGAGGTGATTCACCACCAATATCTACCGTTGTTACTTTTAAGCGATCTGCATTTGGATGTTGTTCGCATGTAAGGACTTCGCCCACAACAATGCCTTGTAATCCGCCTTTAACAGATTGAAACGCTGTAATGCCTTCAATCTCTAAACCTAAATCTGTTAGTAATTCACCAGTTTGTTCAGCTGGCCAGTCGACCTTTAAAAACTGCTGTAACCAATTATAAGATATCTTCATGAAAATAGATTAATCAAGCCACAAAGATAATAATCCTATTGTGTTTATAAAGAAGGATAATTGTCTTTTCTGTGTAAGAATTTTAATTTTGTTGAGACTATTGCTTTTAAATACATGTTTATGCGACCATTACTTTGTGTTATCGTTTTTTGTGCCTTATTTTTTTCTTGTAAATCTGAAGAACAGCAACCGTTGCAATTAGGTGTTTGGCGTGCTGAATTGCAAGTTTCTGAAACCGAAGTGTTACCGTTTAATTTTGAGGTGACTTCAGATTCAACCTTAAAAATCTTCAATGCTGAAGAAGTCATTATGGTGAATGACGTGCAATACAGTAATGATTCGCTTATATTTAAAACACCTGTGTTTGAAGGCTATGTAAAAGTATTTATTGATAAAGATTCTTTGAAAGGCCATTTTATCAAAGAAAGTTTAGATCGTGTTGTGCCTTTCAAGGCTGTTTATGGAAAGACGTCTCGTTTTGATATTTCAAATTCTAAAACAGACCAAAATATGGATGGTAATTGGGAGGTAGTATTTAGTCCGAACAATGAAGATGAGCGTTATATTGCAAAAGGGATCTTTAAACAGAATGGGAATCAAGTTTCTGGAACGTTTAGGACAACAACAGGTGATTATCGTTTTTTAGAAGGTGTTATGGATGGCAACAAATTGAAGTTATCAACTTTTGATGGTGCTCACGCCTTTTTATTTACTGCAGATGTTGATGGCGACAAGATGCAGGGTCAGTTTTATTCTGGAAACCATTGGCAGGAACCTTTTACAGCAATTAAGAATGATGCTTATGAACTGCCAGACGCTAATGGGCTTACTTTTTTGAATGAAGGTTATGATACGCTTGAGTTTTCATTTCCAGATTCTGAAGGTCGTATGGTGTCTTTGTCTGACAACCGTTTCAAAGATAAAGTTGTGGTGGTTCAGATTATGGGAACTTGGTGCCCAAATTGCTTAGATGAGAGTACTTATTATTCAACGTATTATAATTCGAGATCTACTGATGATGTAGCGTTTGTTGCTTTGGCATTTGAATATGCGAAAACCCAAGAGAAAGCCTTTCAGAGTATAAAAAGATTAAAGGATGATGTGGGAATTACATATCCAATTCTTTTGGCACAATACGGAACATCAAGCAAGCAAAAGGCTCGAGAGAAGTTACCAATGCTGAATCATGTTTTGTCTTATCCAACCTCAATTTTTATTGATAAGACTGGTAAGGTTAGAAAAATTCATACAGGATTTAACGGACCAGCCACTGGTGAAAAATACACGGAATTTAAAACTGAATTTGAGCGTTTCATTGAAGCATTACTTGCTGAATAGCGTATTTCGTTTTAACATAAATTGTTGTTAATTAACACACTATCAATTCATTTTAACGAATTACTAACAACTCCCACTGAGATTCCTCTCTAACTTGGAGTCAGTAACCAATACAATCAATCAAATGAAACAATTCAACATTTACCAATTTCTGGTAAGCTTATGTATTTTCGTAGGCTTTAACTCTCAAGCTCAAATTAATACACCTCGTGGAAGTCAGATGGCGACCGTGTCTCAACGTGTAGGAATTTCAGATGTTACTATAACTTATTCAAGGCCAAGTGTAAACAATCGAGAGATTTGGGGAAAACTTGTGCCTTATGGTATGAATAATCTCGGATTTGGAACTTCAACAGCAGCGCCTTGGAGAGCTGGAGCTAATGAAAATACAACCATTACGTTAAGTCATGATGCTAAAGTAGAGGGTAAATCAATTAAAGCAGGAACGTACGGACTTCATTTTGAAGTGAAACCAAATAATACAGCCACGCTTATTTTATCTTATGATAGTCAGGCTTGGGGAAGCTATTTTTATGATAAAAGTCAAGATGCACTTAGAGCTGAGATTTCTTTGGTCGATGTTCCACATCACGAATTATTAACTTTTGAGTTCAATAGCGTAACGAATGATACAGCAACAGCAATGTTAGCTTGGGAGAAAAAAGGGTTTCCGTTTTCTGTAGCTTTTGAAGTTACAGATATTGTTCTTGATGAATTTCGGGAAAGTTCAAGGGGAAGTGCAGGGTTTACAAGGCAAAATTGGGAGCAAGCTGCAGCATTTGCGCTTAATAATGGAGGTGATCTAAATGAAGCATTATCTTGGATTAATGGCGCTATTACTGGAAATTTCTACAGTCAGAAAACAATTAATAACCTCGGAATTAAAGCGCAGATACTTCATAAATTAGATAGAACTGATGAATTTGCAGCTGTAATGGATGAAGCTTCAGGAATAGCCAATGCAAATCAATTAAATACTATGGGTTATCAAATGCTTGGTATTAAAGATTTCGATAGGGCATTAGTCTATTTCAAGAAAGCAGTAAAACTTGATCCTGAAAACCCAAATGTATATGATAGCTTAGGAGAAGCTTATAAAACTATGGGTAAAAACAAAGAAGCGATTAAGAATTTTAAAAAATCCTTGTCTATGAATCCACCTGCAAACGTGAAAGCAAATTCTGAAAGGCATTTAAAAGAATTAGGTGCTTTATAAAAAAAACAACCATTCTCAATCAATCTAAAAACAAACAGTTATGTTTTAGGCTCAATCGAAAGATTGAGCTTTTTTTTATGAAATATAATTCCAAATGTTCTTGTATTTACTCAGTTTTCGGTAAGTGTCTAAGATGGTCTTGTTTTTTGGATGACCAAGTGAAGGGTCATTGTCTAGAATTCGCTTTGCATAAAAACGAGCATTCTGCAAAATGGATTTATCTTTTATGATATTCGCGATTTTTAGATTTAAAACACCACTTTGCTGTGTTCCCATAAGATCTCCAGGTCCTCGAAGCCTCAAATCAACCTCTGCAATTTCAAATCCGTCATTTGTTCTGGTCATCGTTTCTAATCTAGTTTTACTGTCCTGACTCAATTTATGGCTCGTCATGAGAATACAATAACTTTGCTCTGCGCCACGACCAACTCGACCTCTTAGCTGATGAAGTTGTGATAAGCCAAAGCGTTCAGCACTTTCAATAATCATTACAGAAGCATTAGGGACATTCACACCAACCTCAATTACAGTTGTTGCTACCATAATTTGTGTCTGTCCTTTTACGAAACGCTGCATCTCAAATTCTTTATCAGCAGCTTTCATTTTGCCATGAACAATAGAGATTTGATACTTAGGTGTAGGAAAATCTCTGGAAATGCTTTCGTAACCATCCATCAAATCTTTATAATCTAAGGATTCACTTTCTTGTATTAGTGGGTATACCACATAAACTTGTCTGCCTTTTTCAATCTCATCTTTAATAAATCGAAAAACTTTAAGTCTGTTATTGTCATAACGATGTACGGTTTTAACCGATTTTCTTCCTGGTGGTAATTCGTCAATTAATGAGATGTCTAAGTCGCCATAAACAGACATGGCTAAAGTTCTCGGAATTGGTGTTGCCGTCATGACCAAAATGTGTGGAGGAGAGGTGTTTTTCTTCCATAATTTTGAACGTTGCGCAACTCCAAATCTGTGTTGTTCGTCAATAATTGCGAGGCCTAAATTTTTAAATTTCACCTTGTCTTCAAGTAAGGCATGTGTGCCAATTAAGATTTGTAATTCGCCATTTTCGAGAGATTCGTGAATTTTTCTTCTTTCTGAAGTATTACTTGAACCAGTTAATAATGAAATACTGATATTCAGTTTTTTAGACCATTCATATAAACTATTGTAGTGTTGGACTGACAAAATTTCAGTTGGCGCCATTATGCAAGCTTGAAAATCGTTGTCAAGTGCGATGAGCATTGACATGAAGGCGACTATGGTCTTCCCAGATCCAACATCACCTTGCAATAATCGGTTCATCTGTGCATTGCTACCCAAGTCTTGTCTAATTTCTTTTAAAACTCGTTTTTGTGCATTGGTTAAATTGAAGGGTAAATGATCTTTGTAAAACGAATTAAAGTAGCTTCCAACAGAATCAAAAACGAAGCCTTTAATTTTTGATTTATGAATCAGATTTTTTAAAATCAATTGTAATTGAATGTAAAATAATTCTTCAAATTTTAATCGAAATTCTGCTTTTGCCAAAAGCTCCTGACTTTTTGGAAAATGAATATTGAAAAGTGCGTCGCTTTTAGATAATAATTTTAGTTCTGAAATTAAGTCCTCTGAAAGTGTTTCACTAAATCGGCCTTTGGTTTCTATAAAGAGGCTTTGCATTATATTAGTTAAAACACGATTTGAAATCCCTTTATTTGAAAGCTTTTCGGTAGAAGGGTAGATGGCTTGCATTGAAGATCTTAAATTCTTCTCATGCTCGCTGAGTAATTCTATTTCAGGATGTGGTAAACTAAAAACACCATTATACCAATTTGCTTTGCCAAAAACTACATAAGTTGTATTTAGTTTTAAGCTGTCTCTAATCCATTTGTGTCCTTTAAACCAAACCAGTTCCATGGTTCCAGTTTGGTCTTCAAACTTCGCAACTAATCGTTTACCACGCTTTTGAGAAACTTCTTTAAACCCTTTAATTTCTCCAATAATTTGTACCTCACTACTATTGCGTTGTAATTCGTTGATCTTGTAATATTTGGTTCGGTCTAAGTAACGGTTTGGAAATAAATTGATTAGATCTTGAAATGTATGGATACCTAACTCGCTTCGCAGTAAATCAGCGCGATTTGGTCCAACGCCTTTTAGATAATCTATTGGAGTTTGAAGATTGGTATTCATAAGTTCAAAATTATTACTTTTTTAAATGTTATGTATCATATAAAAATTTTAAAGAATGTTTCCTATTTAATTTTTATCTTCGGGCAAAACCTAATAAAAAATATGAAATCTAACATTTTAAACAAGATTTTTGGAATTATGAGCCTTGCAATTACATTAGTGTTTATTGTGAATTGCAGTAGTGATGATTCTTCTTCTGATGGCGATACAGTGGTGTCAAGTATAACGGTAACAGGAACAGTTGCTTCCTTTGGAAATGTTGACGTGATGAGCGTTTCAGCATCCCAAAGTATTTTAGTAAGAGGCAATAATTTGTCTTCAAATTTAGAGGCGGCTACATCTCAAAATTTTGAAATCTCACTTGACAATGTAAACTTTTCCAATCAGCTTTCAATTGATAATGCTGAAGCGAATGCATCAGATCAAATGTTGTACATTAGGTTTTCTCCAGAAATGACTGCTATTGGGTCTGTCTCAGGGACTTTAACATTGCAAAGCAACACTGCGCAAACGCAATCGATCAATTTAAATGGAGTAGGTGTAAGTATCACTCCAATAACAGGCGTTAATGCGTCAAGTATAGATTTTGAAGATACGCAAATTTCAAGTGTTTCAGAAGTGTCGACGGTATCTTTAAATGCTGACAATCTTGATAATCCTGTGAGCTTAAATGTTACAGGTGATTTTGAAGTGTCTATTGATAATACAGTGTTTTCAAATTCAATTCAGATTCCTGCGGAAACAGCTAACGGACAAACAACTTTGTATGTAAGATTTGCACCAACAGCCATTGGTGCTGCATCTGGAATGTTAAGTATTTCAAATGCTGAAACAGATACTATTGAGGTATCGCTGTCTGGTCAAGGATTGCCAATTACTCATAATTACACGACTTTTAATGATGAGCCTTTAGCTTTTGGAACAGGCTTTAGTCAATCTGCAGAGCAAACATTTACATTGCATTCGGATATGTCTAATATTTCTCAAGTAAAAATGTTTTTGCAGATAGACTGTCCTTCAACAGGTTGTGATGATTGGGATAGGTTTGCTAATGTTTTGGTTAGAGATCCTAATTCTGGAGATTGGTATGAAATCGGACGTTATATCACACCGTATTGGGTTGGCACACAATTACTACCAAGAGGATTAGAGTTTGATGTAACGGATTTTAAATCGTTATTGACAGGAAGTGTTGAGTTGAGGATTTATATTGAAAATTGGACAGCTAAAGCGGACTTGGTGTCTATCGATTTTGATTATATTGAAGGAACGCCAGATTATGAATACTACGCAGTTGCTGAGGTTATGCAGTATAATGCTAATTCTTTAGAAGGTGTGCCTTATGGCGTTGATCATAGCTTCGATTTAACAAAATCGGTATCTATTCCTTCAAATGCTGAAAGTACGCATTTAAGAACTGTGATTTCGGGTTGGGGACATGCTACACCAAATGATTCGGATGGAAGACCTTGTGCTGAATGGTGTTACAGAACACATGATGTTATTATAAATGGTGCTACAATGTTTCAGCATAATATGGGACCAATTGGATGCGCAGGGAATCCTATCAACAATCAAAGTCCTGGAAATTGGGTTCCGGACAGAGCTGGTTGGTGTCCTGGAATGGTTGTTCCACCTAGACTAGATGAATTCGTTGGATCTATGGCTGGAAATTCATTTACGTTTGAATATGATTACGAAGATTGGGTGACGGATGGTTTAAATGGAAATGCGTTTTATGCGACGTCTACATTTGTGGTCGTAAAAAGTAGTACGCCTATTGTCAAGCCAACTGTAACGGACTAACCTCATTAAAATAAAGTTATAAAAGCACGTTGTTTGACGTGCTTTTTTTATTTTAGTCATATCAAACCAAATTTAAAATGAGAGCTTTAGTAATTTCTGGAGGCGGAAGCAAAGGTGCTTTTGCAGGAGGTGTTGCCCAATACCTTACTCAAGATCTTGGTCGTGAGTATAACATGTTTTTGGGAACTTCTACAGGAAGTTTGCTTGTACCTCATTTAGCGGTTGGTGATATAGGAAAACTCTATAATATATTCACTAATGTTCAGCAGCATGACATCTTTAGTGTGAGTCCATTTGTGCAACGAAAAAAAGGAGATCGTGAATATGTATCCATAGATTTTATAAACTCGCTGTGGCAATTCATAAGAATGAAGCGGACTTTTGGTGAAAGTAAATCGCTTAAACGAAATATTCGCAGAAATTTCACAAAACAAGAATATGATAGAATAAAAGCGACAAAAGAAGATGTTGTAGTGACAGTATCTAATTTATCAATGAATCGCGTGGAATATAAGTCGATTAAAGATTTTGACTATGAAGCTTTTTGTAATTGGATTTGGATCTCTTGTAATTACATTCCTTTTATGTCACTTGCTAAAGTAGATGGTTATGAATATGCTGATGGTGGATTGGGATGTGTAATTCCCATTAGAGAGGCGATTGAACGTGGCGCTACTGAAGTCGATGCTATTGTGTTGGAATCTGAGACGATGAGTAGGCAAAAAGTATTAGGAAAGAATCCTTTTTCGTTAATGCTTAGTTTATTTGGTCATTTGTTGGATCAAGTTGAAAAAAATGACATAGAAATAGGGAAGTTGGCAGCCAAGAACAGATCGGTTAAACTAAATCTATATTATACGCCAACTAGTCTCACTGAAAATTCCTTAATTTTTAGTAAAAACCTCATGGTTAAATGGTGGGCTCAAGGGTATGAATATGCAAAATACAAACATGAAAACTTGAGGTAAAAGCTACCAGATTTCAGAAACTTCTTCTTTTATAAATGATAATGCCGCATCACTTGGCGCTCTTTTGTCAATAGAGTCTTTTAAGATAGTTTCTCTTAATTTATCTGCTGAGTCTACATCTTCAGAAATGGCAGCTTTTCTAATCATTTGAATGGTAGCATTTTTTGCAGTAGAAGTGATGCTCCAGCATTTGTCTGTAACATAGATTTGTTGCGCCAAATTATGATCAAATTCTTGCTCAATATTAGCTATAAGTAAAGATTCGTAATCTCCTTTATTTGAAGATGTTGGCTGAACTCTTAATAATAATTTTGAAGGCTTGATACGCTCTAAGAATAAGGACATACGCTCATAAGCTTGTAAGCGTGTAGGAAGGCTATTTTTATTTAGTTCTTTTTGCATTAAAAAGTTTCTTCTGTTGTTTTCATTTTCAACATGTTCTCTAAAAAATAGAAAAGCAACAGCTCCAGTAACTAATGCTGGTACACAATACAATAATAATCCAATAAGGTCGAGTTCCATAGTATATATTTAATTAGCGTAAAGATATAAGATTAGATGGTAGTATCAGAAGGTTTTTTGGTGAAATTACCACCTAAAAAATTACAATTTTTCAGATCTTGCATCGATGTAAATGGCACTTCAGTTTTTTGATACATATAGGTTTTACTTAATTCCTTTGATAAATTGTGGTCATCTACATTCACTTCAATGTCATCCATATTAAATTGACAAGGATGCTCATGACCTGCAGCATGAGTGATTTCAATAAGTTCTTTTTTAAAGGATTTGAAATACTGTGCTAATCGTTCAGATTTTAAAGGAATATTAATCCCATTTTGCAACCATTTACTTTGGGTAGCAACTCCAGCAGGACAACGGTTGGTATGGCAAATTTGTGCTTGAATACAACCAATACTCATCATGGCTTCACGAGCAACATTAATACAATCAACTCCCATAGCAAAAGCCATTGCAGCTTTGGCAGGAAAACCTAGTTTTCCGCTTCCTATAAATACAATACGTTCGGTAAGTCCTTTTTGTTGAAACAATCTGTAAAGATCTCCAAATCCATAAACCCAAGGTAAGCTTACATGATCTGCAAAACTTGGAGGAGCAGCTCCAGTACCACCTTCACCACCATCAACAGCAATAAAATCAGGACCTTTTCCTGTTGCTTTCATAATATCTGCCAACTCTTCCCACTGGTCTAACTTTCCTATAGCTGCTTTAATGCCTACAGGTAATCCAGTTTGTTCAGCAATATCTTCTATAAAATCCACTAATTCTGAAACGTTTGAAAAGGCTTTATGATTTGGAGGTGATAATACATCTTTACCAACTTCAACACCTCTAATTTCAGCAATCTCTTTTGTGATCTTTGCTCCAGGTAATACACCGCCTTTACCAGGTTTAGCACCTTGAGAGAGCTTAACTTCTATCGCTCTAATAAACGGATTGTCTTCAACAAGCTTTACCATTTTCTCCATAGAGAAACCTCCATCTTTTGAGCGCACACCAAAATACCCTGTACCAAAATGAAATACTACATCACCACCATTTTGGTGATATGGAGACAAACCGCCTTCTCCTGTGTTATGATAAGCATCAGCAATTTTCACACCTTTATTAAGAGATTCTACAGCTTTAGCTGAAAGCGATCCAAAACTCATAGCCGAAATATTAATTACAGAGGCAGGCCTGTATGGTCTACGTCTTTTATTGTAAGCGCCAATAACTTTAGCGCAAGGCAAAAAGGCTTTGTCTATACTATTAGGATGGTCTTTGTCTATTTTAAAAGGCATCATGGCATTATTGATAAAAATATGCTGATGCGCATAAATATCTCTATCTGTACCAAAGCCTTCATAATTGTTTTCTTGCTTCGCTGAAGCATAGATCCAACCTCTTTCAATTCTGTTAAAAGGCAATTCTTCTCTGTTATTTGCTACAAAATACTGACGCATTTCCGGACCTATACTTTCAAACATATAGCGTATATGTCCTATGATTGGGAAATTATGACTTATGGTATGTTTTCTTTGAAAGACATCACGAATAGCAATTAGAGCTAATACGATAATGATCCACAGCCACCAAGGTATATTTGAAATTGTATCTAAAATAGCATCCATATTTAGTTATTGTTTAAGTAGTCTAGAGTCATTTGCGTAAATGCTTTTACACCAAGTAATAATCCACTTTCATCGATGTAGAAACTCGGAGTATGATGTGGGTGAAGTGTTGTATTTCCTTTACTCATGCCGCCAAGATAAAAATAAAATCCTGGGATTTCTTCTTGAAAATAAGAAAAATCCTCACCAATAGTCTCAGCCTTTATTTGTATAACATTTTCATTTCCTGCGGCTAGTTTTAAGCTAGGAAGCATTTGATTAACTAAGTCGTGATCATTGTAGGTTATCGCTGTTTGATTTCTGAATGAAATCGTCGCTTCACCACCATAGGCTTTAGCGATAGTCTCTGTCATTTCAGTCATTCGTTTAATAATGAGTGCTTTCATTTCAGGATCTAAGGTACGCACAGTACCAATAAGTTCTGCGGAATCTGGAATGATATTAAAACGAACTCCAGCTGAAACCTTTCCAACGGTTATGACAGCCGCTTCGTTGATTAACTTAGATTCTCGACTTATAATACTTTGAAATCCGTCGATGATTTTTGCTGAGATTAAAATAGGATCTACACCAAACCAAGGCGCTGCACCATGAGTTTGTTTCCCTTTTACATTAACGACAAAGCGTTCTACAGCAGCCATAGCACCACCAGGTTTGTAATGAATTTGACCGACTTCAACCATTGATCGTAGATGTAATCCAAAAATAACATCTACGTTTGGGTTTTCTAGAACCCCTTCCTTTATCATTAATTTAGCACCACCTTCTTCACCTGGAGGCGGACCTTCTTCGGCAGGTTGAAAAATGAATTTTACAGTCCCTTTAATTTTATCTCTGTTTTTAGACAAGACTTCAGCTACAGCCATTAAAATTGCAGTATGACCATCATGACCACAAGCATGCGCTACACCAGTTTCCTTTCCTAGAAAAGTAGTTTTTACTGTAGATTTAAATGGTAATTCACTTTCCTCTGTAACAGGTAATGCATCAATATCGGCACGTAAGGCCACTACTTTTCCTGGTAAACTGCCTTTTAAAACACCAACAACACCAGTAACAGCAACTTCAGTTTGTACCTTTATTCCTAATGATCTAAGATGCGTTGCTATTTTTTCAGCAGTTTGAAACTCTTGATTTGACAACTCAGGATTTTGATGAAAGTGTCTTCGCCATTCAATGAGTTTTGATTCAACAGCTTTAATGTCTTGTTCAATTGAATTTTGACCAAAACCACAATAAGAGCATAAAAAAAAGATGATAAATAGGTGTTTCATAACGAGTGTACCGAAATTAAACCTAAATATAAATCAAAAAAAAGCAGTAGCCATAATTGTTTATAATTATTGATAAAAGCACTGCAATTAACCTGATACAATTGGTTATTTTTATGCTTCGAAAAATCTTAAACTTTGGAACAATATTTAAGTCAGTTAAATGATGCGCAATTAGCGCCAACCTTACATAAAGATGGTCCGCTAATTGTTATTGCTGGAGCAGGATCTGGAAAAACACGTGTGCTTACTTTTAGGATCGCTTATTTGATGAGTCAAGGCATTGATCCTTTTAATATTTTGGCTTTGACCTTTACAAATAAGGCTGCCAGAGAAATGAAAGGAAGAATTGCTGATATTGTTGGAGAAAGTGAAGCTAAGAATTTGTGGATGGGAACCTTCCATTCTGTGTTTGCTAAGATTTTGAGGATAGAAGCAGATCGACTAGGCTTTCCGAGTAATTTTACGATTTATGATACTCAAGATTCAGATCGATTGATAGCGTCCATAATTAAAGAGATGAATCTTGATAAGGATGTTTATAAATACAAACAAATTCGTTCTAGAATTTCGTCTTATAAAAATAGTTTAATAACGGTTAAAGCGTATTTTCAAAATCCAGAATTAATCGAAGCTGATACTGCTGCACGACGACCAAGACTTGGTGAAATCTATAAAAACTATGTAGATCGTTGTTTTAAAGCAGGTGCTATGGATTTTGATGATCTATTACTCCGAACCAATGAATTGTTAACGCGTTTTCCTGATGTGTTAGCAAAATATCAAGACCGTTTTCGATACATTTTGGTTGATGAGTATCAAGATACCAATCATTCGCAGTACTTAATTGTACGGGCTTTATCTGACCGTTTTCAAAATATCTGTGTCGTTGGTGACGATGCACAAAGTATTTATGCATTTCGAGGTGCTAATATCAATAACATTCTCAACTTTCAAAGAGATTATGAGGATGTGAGTGTGTATCGCTTAGAGCAGAATTATCGTTCTACGAAGAATATCGTTAATGCTGCCAATTCCATTATCGATAAAAACAAAACTAAACTTGAAAAAGTTGTTTGGACAGCCAATGAAGAAGGTCCTAAAGTAAAAGTAAATCGGTTAATGACTGATGGCGATGAGGGTCGGTTTGTGGCAAGTTCTATCTTCGAAAACAAAATGCAACATCAACTTAAGGATAGTGATTTTGCCGTATTGTATAGAACCAACGCGCAATCTAGAGCAATAGAAGATGCTTTGAGAAAGCGAGATATTCCGTATCGTATTTATGGAGGCTTATCCTTTTACCAGCGTAAAGAGATTAAAGATGTCTTGTCTTATTTGCGATTGGTAATTAATCCTGCAGACGAAGAAGCCCTAAAACGTGTAATCAATTTTCCGAAGCGAAGCATTGGACAAACTACTGTAGATAAGCTTATTGTGGCAGCAAATGGTTATAACCGTTCGATTTTTGAGGTGATGAAGCATATTGACAAAACAGAAGTTAATGTCAATGCAGGCACTAGAGGAAAGTTGAAGGATTTTGTAACGATGATCGAAAGTTTTCAGGTGATGAATCAAACAGCGAATGCTTTTGAGCTTGCCGAGCATATCACAAAAACTACAGGAATCATACGAGAATACAATAAAGAGGGAACTCCTGAAGACGTTCAGCGTTTAGAAAATATTGAAGAACTGCTAAATGGTATTAAAGATTTTGTTGAAGGTCAGGTAGAAATTGCTGATGCTACAGGTAATATTGCTGAGTTTCTTGAAGATGTTGCATTGGCAACCGATTTAGATAATGATAAAGGTGATGATAATCGTGTTGCCTTAATGACGATTCACTTAGCTAAAGGTTTGGAATTTCCTTATGTATACATTGTAGGTATGGAAGAAGATTTGTTTCCTAGTGCCATGAGTATGAATACGAGAAGTGAACTGGAGGAGGAGCGACGTTTATTTTATGTGGCCTTAACAAGAGCTGAAAAGCAAGCTTATTTAACCTATACCTTATCACGATATCGCTGGGGAAAATTAATTGATGCAGAGCCAAGTCGTTTTATTGAAGAAATAGATGATCAGTATTTAGATGTGCTAACACCTATTCATGAACCAAGACAAAATCCGATGCTATCTGCAGATATTTTTGGTGATATTGAACCTAATAGAATCCGATTTAAAAAACCAGCAAAACGTAAAAAAGAAGCGAAACCACCAAAATTTACAGCACCTAAAAATCTAAAACCTATTGCGAAAACTTCTAATGGTGCTGATAAGACCAATTTGTTTGATGGTCATTTGGCTGTTGGAAATATTGTGTCGCATACACGTTTTGGTAAAGGTGAAGTGCTTAAAATTGAAGGCAAAGGTGCTGATATTAAAGCTGAAATTAATTTTGAAGTTGGTGGTGTAAAAAAGCTTTTGCTTCGCTTTGCAAAACTAGATGTGTTAGGATAGTTACCTAACCATATACACGGAGTTTACGTGACCTTTTCCATCATATTCCTTTATGGGATTTTCAGGATCTAAAATCCACTCGCCATCAACAATAAATTTATAATGATGTTTGCCAGCAGGTAAAGGGAGTCTTAAATTCCAATAACCATTATCTGTTTTGGTCATTGCGCGATCGGTTTCATTCCAATCGTTAAAGGAGCCAGAAAGAATCACTTGATCTGCATCTTGATGGCCTTTTAGTAAGAAGGTCACATATTTTCCAACATTCAATCGCGAATTAAATTCGTTAAATTCATTTCGAACTTTATCAGGGTTTGTTGGGTCTTCCATCCAGTGACCATCAACAATATAACGATATTCGTAGTCGCCAGCATCAATCTGAACTTTAATTTCCCAGCCATTATCAATACGATACATTTTTAAAGCACTTTCATTCCATTTATTAAAAGAACCAGAAACAATAACCTCTTTTGCATTTTTGTAACCACGTAATCTAAATCGAACATTACCATTGTCATCTGGATAGGCTTTGGCAAACATTTTCAAATTATAAACATACAAATCATCTCCATGAATATTTTTGGCGTTTACAATATTTGGGTCCCTTTCAGAAGGTTCAGCCCAATATTCATTATTTATAAGAAACTTAAATTGCCAAGAATATTCGCCACCAAATTTGCTAAGAGGTTTTCGTAATTCGTAGGTGTCTTCATCAACTTTTGTCATTTTCCAATCAAACTTAGACCAATTATTGAACTCTCCTGCAACCACAACATTGTCGATACTTAGGTCGTCAAAACTAATGCGATATCCTGCATGATCATGTGATAACAGTTCGTAGTCAGAGCGTTTAAAAGTAAACACGACATCGTCTCCATCAATTCTATAGCCTTTTTGTTCTTGAGCGAACATAAATGTTACAGACAGAAAACAAGCAAAAATGATATGTAAAACTTTATGAAACGTCATTGCCTAATTAGTGGGTTCTTTACAAAGTAAAGCTTTTCTTTTTTATAATTAATAATCATACGCTGTTGTCTTAAAAATTCGTAGCCAAAAATTCCGTCCAAGTGTGTTCCAAAAGCATGATTCATTTTTGATAAGTTTGTTAAGATGGTATGCATTGGACCAAAATAAATGGATTCTGTTAGTTTTACTCTATACAATTTCCCTGCCAAAACTTCTATTTTTTTACCTGTAGCGTCAATAAGTTGAAGCTTGCGTTTTGGAAAAAATTGTTTTAAAACTTTTCTATCTACATTACTGTTTAATTGGTTTAACTCTGCAGCAGTATCTATTCCAAATTTTAAGATTTTATCATTAACATTGGCTTCAATAACAATGGTGTGTTTTTTTAATTTGAAATCGAGACTATCTATTATTTTTTCTAAATAGACAGCATCATCGAGTTTATCGCCTTTGGCATTTGTTTTGGTGAGTGTGATCTGGTTAAGATACATATCTACAAAAATCTCATAGTCTTTTAAAACGTCGTAACCAATAATGCCTAAAAGGTGCATTTTTTTACTGACTTCTATATGAGATAAATCGATGACATCTGAAAAGGTATGATTGATGACCAAATCTTTGATAATGAATTCTTTTAAGTGCCTTTCTAGTGGATTGTCGATAATGTTTAAAACACCAGACTTTTGAGTTTGCTGATTTGATCTTTGGAAACCTTTGAAATGCGTTTTGTTTAAAATTAAAGTTTCAGAACCAGTATCAATAATGAAGCTTCCTTTTTGGTCTAAGAGTTGGGCTTCAATAACAATGAGGTGATCGACAAGTTTAAACGGAATTCGTGTCGTATTCTTGTTAATGACTTCAGCATTGGTAAACGATAACACATCATAATATTCTTTGTTAAAGGCACAAAGCGATACGCTGAAAAGAAAGACGATATAACAAAGATTCCGCATAATATATAGACTGCAAAAGTTTTGAAATGTTACACAAATATGATTAAAGATGAGAATTAGTAAACACTTTAATTTTGTTCCAGGTATCAATGAGCTCTAAACCTATCCATCCATGACCAGCATTTTCGTATAAGGTAAATTCGTGCGTAACACCTAAGGCTTCAAGCCGATTACTCATATCTACACCTTGACTCGTAGGAATTAAAGGGTCTTGTCCACCATAAAATAGAATAGTTGGAGGCGCAGATTCATTAACCTGATGAAACGGACTAACTTCTTCAAGAAAATCGGTTGTAGGATCAATGCCATAGATTTCAATTAGTTCATCAATAACAGGGTCTTCATTTTCTAAATAAGCAGGATCTGTAAAATTAGTTGGTCCGACAATACTACAAACCATTTGCACATTTGATTCTGTATCGAAAGCATAGCTCCACAACATTGCTAAATGAGCTCCAGCACTCGTTCCAAGAAATCCTATATCGTCTGAAATTACAAAAGTTTCTTTATTACTTTTTAGGTAATCAATTAATAAGGAAATATCATTGATTTGCATTGGATAAGGCGGATTGTCTTCATTGGCTAGTCTGTAATTCATATTTACAATAGCAATATCTGGCGCATCTTGTAGGTATAGATCTTTCAGAAGGTTCATATCTTCTTTTGATCCTGAAACCCATCCACCACCATGAATCAAAATCATAACCTTAGTACTTTGTGTTCTGCCTTCAGGAAGGTAAATATCAAATACCTGACGTGGATCTGTTCCGTAAGCCACATTTAGTTCTTGACGAAAATCAAAAATAACTTGATCTGCAGGCATTTCAGAATTAGCGGAGTCGTCTTCTGAGCATGCAATACATACGATGCAAAAAAATAATGGTAGAATATATTGTTTGATGAGTTTCATTTTAAAATAATTAATTACATTGTATGTAGATAACGTCAAGATAAAGAATTTATGGCTGAATTGCTCAGAATTTACGAGGAAAACCCAAATCCGAGAGATATGGCTAAAGTCATAAAGGTACTCAAATCGGGAGGTTTGGTTATCTATCCTACAGATACGGTTTACGGATTGGGTTGCGACATCACTAATATTAAAGCTTTAGAGCGTATTGCAAGAATTAAAGGTGTTAAATTAGAAAAGTCTAACTTTTCATTTATTTGCCATGATCTGAGTAATTTAAGTGACTATGTAAAGCAAATTGATACCACAACTTTTAAGATATTAAAGCGTGCGTTACCTGGACCTTATACTTTTATTCTCCCTGGTTCAAAAAGTTTGCCTCATCCATTTAAGAAAAGAAAAACAGTAGGTATTCGTGTGCCTGATAATCGTATTGCTTTAGAAATGGTGAAACAACTTGGTAATCCTATTGTTTCTACTTCTATAAGAGATGAGGATGAGATCATTGAGTATACAACAGATCCTGAATTGATCTTAGAAAAATGGGACAATCTTGTCGATTTGGTTGTTGATGGAGGTTATGGTGATAATGAAGCTTCAACCGTCATTGATTTGTCTCAAGAGATACCTGAAGTTATTAGAGAAGGTAAAGGAAGCACCGAAATTTTTTAACAAAAAAGCCCAACCTAATGGTTGAGCTTTTCTCATTTATATTTACTGGATTAGTTTGCTCCAGATAAATTTTTCATTTCTTCTTCTATCATATCATAGAATTGATCGATCTTAGGAAGTACAACAATTCTAGTGCGTCTGTTTTTTGCTTTGTTTTCAGCGGTGTCATTTTCAACTAATGGCACATGATAGCTACGACCAGCAGCAATAAGTTGTTGCGGATTTACCTCAAGTTCTTCTAAAACTCTAACCACAGAAGTTGCACGTTTCACACTCAAATCCCAGTTATCTTCTAAAACACCTTTAGAGTATGGTACGTTATCGGTATGTGATTCTACCATCGCTTCAAAGTTTGGCTTGCTATTAATTACAGCAGCAACCTTCGCTAAAACTTCTTTAGCTTTAGACGTTACCGTATAGCTACCACTTTTGAATAATAACTTATCAGCAATTGAAATAAAAACAACGCCTTTCTCAACGTTTACCTCAATATCTGGATCGTCAATACCTACAGCTTTTTTCAAGCTAGAAACGATAGCCAAAGTAACACTATCCTTTTTTGTAAGCGCATCTTGTAATCTCGAGATCTTTAAATCTTTTTCTTTTAAACTTTCTAAGGATTTCTCAAGGTTTTCAGCACCTTTTTGAGTTAAGGTGGTTAAGTTCCCTTTAGTATCAATAAGATCTTGGTTAGCTTTTCTTAAATCAGCCAACTGGTCTTTCATAGTTTCTACACGTGCTTGAGCAGCAGCTTTTTCAGACAAACAACTGTTCAATTTTACAGTTGCACTGTTTAATAGATCTTGAGTTTCTTGTTGTTTTTGTTTTAACGCTTCATGTTCCTTCTTAGCCACACATGATGTTAAAATGAACATCCCAGCAATACTTATTAGCATTAATTTTCTCATAAATGAAATTTTAAAAATAGGTTTAATTTTTAGTTGTTGTTCTTAATGAACATACCAAAATTATATAAAAGTATCATCGCTTAGCGCTTATTTAACTTAATTTTTAACAGTTTTATGAACAATTAAAACTGTCGGCGTTTTTTAATGAAGTAGGACCAGACTATGGATCTTGTATTGTAGTAATTTTTTTTCTGCGGAAGGGATTTGCGTACGTTTAAAAGTTTAGGTAAATGACTATAAAAGCTGAAATGCGCTTTGAGAATTGCCAAACTATGTAAAGGTTTGAGTTGTATTAAAAATTTTAAACCAGCAATGCCATCCAGAATAAGTCTGATAAAAATTAAACCGAATAAAAATCCGTGTGCGTTTTTGGTGATGGTAAATAAACTGTTTCTAAAATTAAGAAAGGTTTTTTTGGGATGTAGTGCACTTAAAGTGGCTCCACCAACGTGGTATACTGTTGAAGCGCCAACATATACAATGTTGTAATCTTTATTAAAAGCACGCCAACACAAATCAATCTCTTCAAAATGTGCAAAATACGATTCGTCAAAGCCCTTAAGCGTATTAAACGTGTCTTTTCGAATAAAAAAACAAGCACCTGAAGCCCAAAAAATTGAGGTTGTGTCGTTGTATTGACCCTTATCTTTTTCAATGCTGTTAAAAATACGTCCTCTACAATACGGATAAGCATATTTGTCAATAAATCCACCAGCAGCTCCAGCATACTCAAAATGCGTTTTCTTTTTGAAATCTAAAATTTTAGGCTGAATGATAGCCGTTTTAGGGTTTGAAATAAATGCTTCCAGAATAGGATCTAGCCAGCCTTCAGAAACGTCAACATCACTATTTAGTAAGCAAAATATATCTTCGTGAACATATTGTAAAGCATCGTTATAGCCTTTAGCATAACCACCATTTGACGGATTTTCAATAATTGAAACGTTTGGAAAGTGTTGTTTCATATAAGCTACCGAATCATCTGTTGAAGCATTATCAGCAACATAGACCTTTGCACCTTCAGAAAAGCGTACCACAGAAGGCAAAAACTGCTCTAGTAATTGCTTTCCATTCCAGTTTAATATAACAACAGCGATCTTCATTGGTAGTCTGGAATATCTTTTAAAAATTGATACTGTTCCTTTTTGAAATCCATCTTACAATAATAATGATTAATTCCGTTGGTTACCATAAGATAGCTTGCATCTAAAGCTAAATTATATCGTGCAATTTGATCAAAGGTCTTCTGATTGATATCAATGTCTGCAGCTTTACATTCTACAATTAAGTGAATGCTTCCATCAGGATTGAACACTACAATATCGTATCGTTTGTTGAGGTTATTGATCTGAAGTGTTTTTTCGACATTGATTAATGATTTCGGATAATTTTTATGCTGAATTAAATACTGAACACAATGCTGACGTACCCATTCTTCGGGTTGTAAAATGATGAATTTTTTACGAATCTCATCGAAAATAGAAATTTTATTTTCGTTACTTTTGAAACGGAAATCGAACTTAGGAAAATTGAGTTCGTGCATAAATTAAATTCAGTTTTTTTCAAAGGTAACTTACATTGTATAATTACCAAATACCTTAACACGCTTTTTATATAAAGTATATATTTTAAGACTTTGGACGACGTAAAACAAATAGTTTCAGATATTAAAAAAGGACAACTCAAACCTATTTATTTTTTAATGGGAGAAGAGCCTTATTACATTGATGCTATTTCAGATTTTATTCAAGACAATGTGCTTTCTGAAGAAGAAAAAGGGTTTAACCAAATGGTGCTCTACGGAAGAGATGTTGCAATAGATGATATTGTGAGTAATGCAAAACGTTTTCCGATGATGGCCGAACGTCAAGTTGTTATCGTTAAAGAAGCGCAAGATTTATCAAGAACGATTGAAAAATTAGTGTCTTATGCTAAAAATCCGCAGCCTACAACCGTTTTAGTGGTTAATTACAAATACAAAAAAATTGATAAACGTAAGACCTTGTACAAGGCAGTTAAAAAAAGCGGAGTTGTTTTTGAAAGTAAAAAACTTTACGATAATCAGGTGCCAGATTGGATCAGACGTGTGTTGGCTGGACAGAATTATTCTATTTCGCCTAAAGCTGCGCAGATGCTTGTGGAGTTTTTAGGAACAGATTTGAGTAAGATCAACAACGAATTGAATAAACTTAAGATCATTCTTCCTGAAGGGACACAAATTACACCTGATCATATTGAAGAAAATATCGGAATTAGTAAAGATTACAATAATTTTGAATTGCGAAAAGCTATTGGAGAACGCAACACCAAAAAGGCCTTTAAGATCGTGACCTATTTTGCAGATAACCCAAAAGACAATCCGATGGTTGTTACGGTGTCGTTGTTGTTTAACTTCTTCTCACAATTATTGCATTTACATGGCTTACACGATAAGAATCCAAGAAGTATTGCTTCGGCATTAAAGATCAATCCTTATTTTGTGAATGAATACATTACTGCTTCACGAAACTTTCCAATGAAAAAAGTGAGTAGTGTGGTTGCTATACTAAGAGAGTTTGATGTTAAAGGAAAAGGTGTGAATTCAAACGCGGTTCCTCAAGGTGATCTTTTAAAAGAGCTTTTAGTAAAAATATTGGCTTAATCTTCTGTTTCGCACCAAACCGCTAATTCATTTCCAGAAGGATCTATAAACTGAAACCGTTTTCCACCTGGAAATGAAAAAATATCTACAGAGATTTGTCCGCCTAACTTAATGATTTGTTGTTTGATAGCTTCCAGATCTTCATGATGCAATACAACCAAAACTCCTTTATCGATAGACTCATTTGTTTTTTCAAAACCACCAGAAATACCACTGTTTTCAAAAGCGGTATAATCTGGACCATAATCTGTAAATGTCCATCCAAATGCTTTTGAGTAGAAGGATTTTGTAGCCTCTAAATTTGTTGATTTGAATTCGATGTAATTGATATGAATAGGTTGTGTTGACATAGTTGACATAGAATATTTATTGTTTTGAGATTTTTACAGTTTCAAAGGTTTTACCATTTGATATGCGTACAAAGTAAATGCCTTGACTTAGCCATTTCAGGTCAAAAGTACTAGTGAGGCTATTTGGCTGCGCTTTGAAAATTTGTTGTCCTTGCATATTAATGAGTTCAATTTCACTAACAGTAGTATTTGATTTGATATGTAAGGTTGTTTCAACAGGATTTGGGTAGACTTGAAATTTAGAAAATGAATTGTTTTCTGTGCCTAATGTATTTTCTCCTTCTGTGATATTTAGGTTTTGATTTACAGGAACATTGTAAATAACATCTTCAATACCACTTGGCCAGTTGACTTTTACATAATCTAGAACGGTATTTGTACCAACTCCAAAATGAATTTTAGATCCATATTGCGCCATATAGCCTTCACCACATAAGGTATATCTGTATTGTTTTTGATTGTTTGCTGATATTTCAATTTTAGCACCAATTGCATTTTTATTACTTAGAGTTGAGGTTAGGCTAAATGTTATCCAATTAAGCGGATTAGCTGTAATGTTTTTCCATAAGAATAGATTATCATCATTATTAATTACTACCACGTCTAGTAATCCATCATTATCTATGTCTCCAATAGCATTGGCATAACTTTCTCTAGTGTCACCAGGGAAATAATTAGTATTTAAGGTGAATGCATCATTGTTGTTATTTTGATAAAAAGCAGCAGATAATAGGTTTGGATCGCTTCCATCAAATTGACCGCTCACATAGATGTCAAGATCCATATCATTTTCAGCATCAAAAAATGCTGCTCCCCAGGCAAAGCTATCAAAAGTAGTTCCTGTTGTACCTGCTATATTAGTGAATGTTTCATCTCCATTATTTCTAAAGAAATAATTCCCAGATGGATTGTTTGTGACATAAATATCAAAAAAACCATCAGAATTATAATCGCCTATAGTAGCAGACATTGCATCGATGTAAATGTTAGTGCCAGAACTTTCACTAATATCTGTAAAAGTTCCGTCAGAATTATTTTTGTACAACTTATTTGGAGC
The DNA here is from genome assembly GCA_030430385.1 of Bacteroidia bacterium. Taxonomy (GTDB): domain Bacteria; phylum Bacteroidota; class Bacteroidia; order Flavobacteriales; family Flavobacteriaceae; genus Psychroserpens. Next base: position 19,383 of record JAUIFO010000014.1, on the reverse strand, counting down.
GTCAACCTTATCATTAATAACATATAAGTCTTGGTGACCATCATTGTTGATGTCTACAAAAGCCGAACAAAATGAAAATAAAGGCGTGACATCGATACCAGACAATAAGGTCACATCATTAAAGGTACCATTACCATTGTTTCTGTATAGTTTATTAGAAACAATAGTCGTTCTGTTACTTAGGAATACATCTAGAAATCCATCATTATTATAATCGCCCCAAGACGCACCATAGGTGTAAAGATTACTTGTAGATATGCCAGAACCAGCTGTGATATTCTGAAAGGTCATATTTCCAATATTCTCCATGAGTTTGTTTCCAGCAACAGCGCTAGTAACAAATAGATCATTATCACCATCATTATCAAAATCTACCCAAGTAACCGATTTTGTTTCATAGTTAAAAGTGAGTCCAGAATAGGTTTGCTCTTGAAAAGTCCCATTCATATTTTTAAAAAACCTTACAGTGTCAGTAGCAGAAGAGGTGATGGTGAGATCGTCCCAGCCATCATTGTCAAAATCACAGAACGAGACACCATTACCTAAGAAGGTGTTTCCAAGAGCAATATCAACACCTAAAGCGATACTCTGGTCTTCAAATGCAATTTGAGAGTAAGCATAAGATGCTAGTAAAAAACTACACAGAAATGCTATACATTTTGACTTCATGCAAGGACAGGATTTTTAATAAAAATAAAAAATTATCCTGAACTTAATAAACTGTGTGTTAATTATATAAGCTTAAAATTAGTAAGTCGCTTAGCGTTTGTTGTTACATGTATCCCAATTCTTCAACTTGAACGCCATAATCGTATTGCAGATCTTCATGTAATTTGGTAATGATCTTTTCAACTAAAGCTAATTGTCGATTATAGATATTGATGAGTGTGGTGTTTCGCTTAATTGAAGGTTGAAAGTGTCTCAGTTTTTCGCAAAAATAGAGTAGAAGCTCAGCTTCGGTTTCTTTTTTCAAAGAATAACGCGCGTACTTTTTTATGTGTCTTAAAATTTTTCGGACACTCTTTTTGATATAAAAATAACTGTTTGTGTTTATAGTATTGAACTGCTCATCTATTTCCATTTTAACGGTTTCAATATAACCAGATTCATCATGCGCTTCAAACAATAAATAGGTAAGGAGTTCTTTGTTTTCTTTTTTGAATTTAGATAACCGTAAACACAGTTGTATTAATTCGTCTTGAGAACGATGTTGCAATTCTTTTTTAATGGTAACGACAGATACTGCTTTCAAACTTTATAGTGTTTTCTGATGGTTTGTTTTACCCGAATTAAACGAATCAATCCAATTATCAAAATGATTGGCGACATAAAAAGGAGTGCAATTCCGAAGGTCTTTAAATCTGAAAAAAATTCAATTTTTATTACAGTGAGTCCTGTACCTAAAAAGACGATGAAGGTTCTGAAGTAAGCTAGAAACGTTCTTTCGTTTGCTAATTTGGTACGCTCTATGGCCAACCAGTCTCTTGTGATTAATGGATGTTGTTCTTCCATATTATTTACCTTTCAGAAGGTTAACACTAACAGTAGCTAAGTCACTATTTGGAAACTTAGCAAAGTAGTTCGGATCAGGATGCAGACCTGCTTCTTTTGCGATCTTATTAAAAACATCAACTTCAAGAATATATTGATCACTGTAGCCATGTGTACCATCGTAAGCTGTTGAAGCTGTTTTGCCAATGTTTTGTGCCACCAACTCAGGCTTTGCCGTGTGTAATTCAATCATCAATAAACCAAAGCGTTCCACATAAGGTTTCCATTTACTTAAATGTTCTAACAGAGAATCTTCAACAAGATTATTGCTTAATCGTTTTCCTAATGACGCATAAGCTCCTGAAGAATCGCTCACGCGATCTGTAGTCGTGGTTGGATTTTCCCAAATACGATTATGGTCTAAAAACGTTCTAACATTAAGCAAGTCCTTCAAGTCAATATCGTAATCGTCTTTTAAATCACGCGCCAAAATATCAGGTCTTCCAATATCGCCCCAAATAACCTTAGCCCAAATATCTGCTTTGATGAGGTTTGCTCTTGTAACTTTTAAGGCCGCTTTATTGAAATCGGCACCAACCAATAAGAGTGGATGCTCATCTAAGAGTTTCCCACGTTTGGTTTGATACTCAATAACGTCAAAAATATGTTGAATAAACGCGCCATTACCGCAACCCATATCTAAGATACCTTTAGGTTGCTCTTCAATAGGTTTATTGAAAAGTTTAATGATTACTTCATCTACCACTTTAAAATAGGTGGAGTGCGCGCCACCACTTCCCCAAACATTCATTTCACGATGTACATGTTTTTCGGTTTCATCTGGTGATGAGGTTCTTAAAACTTCAGGATTACCAAATATGAGATCGTTTAATTTAATGAAAGTAGGCAAGTAAGAGACTGTAACACCGTATGCGCTTGCACGTTTTGCAAAAAATAAACCTTCATTGGTGAAACTATAAGTATTCTTTCCTTTTTTGAACCAACCCAAATGCGAAAAGAAGTCTAATATTTTTTTAAAGCTCTCTGGGTTTTGATGGTATTCTTCCGCAGTAAATGAAGCTTCCATAAAATATTTATGAAACAAGCCATTCATTCCGAGTCTTACAATTATAGGTGCAATAATAACACCTTCAATATGTTTAAGGATCTGGTAATCGATAGAAGATTCATCTTCAGGATCTAATCCATATCTAGTTTCAAAGGAATGAAACACTTTTTCTAAGGCGTTAAATGCGTCAATACCAATAGGTTGATTGTGAAGTTTTTCAGTGTAATTGAGTAAGTTAACTGCTTCTTGATAATGTGGTATGAATTTAAAAGCAGGTGCACTTTTTTCATTCACTTCATAAGACACAGTATCTGAAGCATTATCTAAATGTTGTACAAGCCAACCTTGAGAACATAAAATTCGTAGCGCAACATTAAGATAGCCTTCATTAGCATTAAACTTAGAAGTGAGATCTTCTAACGAAACCTTTTGCTGTTCTAAAATAAAATCTAAAACACCTTTGTTGTGAAGCGCTGTAGCAGATGTTGCAGTTGCAATACCATCTAGATGTCTAAAGATTGTAGCTCTTAAACGTTGTTTGTATTGTTTTGAAAGCATGGTTTGGTTGTTTTGTATAAATATAAAAAAACCATCAAGAGTATGATGGTTTTACAGATTGATTTTTTATATCGTCTGTATGTAATTTATAAAAGCATGATGCTCTTCAGAAATTATAGAATAGAATGCTTATTAGTTACTTTGATTGTAATTAAAGCGATAAAACTCCTATCGTAATTTAGGATAGTCTGTCGGATTGACCTCATGCATCACCTCATAGACAGCTTCAAAAATATCTTCTGCTGAAGGTTTTGAAAAATAATCACCATCTGTACCATAAGCTGGACGATGTTGTTTTGCTGTTAAGGTTTTTGGCTGACTATCTAAGTACTGAAACGCATTTTGAGTGTTTATAATTTCATTTAGAATATATGCCGAAGCGCCTCCAGGTACATCCTCATCAATGATCATTAGCCTGTTCGTTTTAGCAACGCTTTTAACAATGTCGTGATTCAGATCAAAAGGAAGCAAGGACTGGATGTCGATTACTTCAGCATCAATACCAACTTCAAGAAGTTCTTTTGCAGTTTGTTCAACAATTCTCAAAGTAGAACCATAAGATACAAGTGTGATGTCTGAACCTTCTTTAACGGTTTCTACAACACCAATAGGTGTCTTAAACGCACCAATATTAGTTGGCATTTTTTCTTTAAGACGATAACCGTTTAAACATTCAATAATAAGTGCTGGTTCATCAGCTTCAAGTAGTGTGTTGTAAAAACCAGCAGCTTTTGTCATATTTCTTGGAACTAAAACATGAATACCTCTAATGAGATTTATCACACCTCCTAATTGCGAACCAGAGTGCCAAATACCTTCTAATCGGTGTCCGCGAGTTCTTACAATTAAAGGCGCTTTTTGTTTTCCTTTTGTTCTGTAATGTAATGTTGCCAGATCATCACTCATAATTTGTAAGGCATACAAAATGTAATCTAAGTACTGAATTTCAGCAATAGGTCTAAGACCACGCATTGCCATTCCAATCCCTTGTCCGAGAATAGTAGCTTCTCTAATTCCAGAATCGGCAACTCTTAATTCGCCATACTTTTCCTGTAAACCTTCTAAGCCCTGATTTACATCACCAATATTTCCAGCATCTTCACCAAACACTAACGCTTCTGGATACTTATTAAAAATGGCATCAAAATTATCTCTAATGATAATTCTTCCATCAACGTCTTCAGCATTTGCATCGTAAGTTGGTATGACCTCTTCAATATGTTTAGCCGCTTGATCTGATTCGCTAAATAAATGCGAACTATAATCAGGTTGAATGCTTGCCATATAGTTATTGATCCAAATTTGCGCGTTTTCTTTTGCTAAAGACGTTTCAGAAACGACATAACGTAATGCTTTTCGAATAGCAGAAGCAATATCCTTTCTAATAGGTTCTTCTATACTGCTTAGATCGTTAACGATTTTATTAATAAATACTTTATTAGCGCTTGAGTCTGCAAGTTCATGTAAAATAGCAATAGCGTCTTGGTGTTCAGCTTTAATAGGTTTTAAGTAATTGTTCCAAGCTGCCTTTTTGCCATCTCTGACTTCTTTCTTAATTGTTTTGTGCAGCGCGTCTAATTCGTCTTCTGAAGCAATGTTGTTATTGATCAACCATTGTTTCATTTGAGCAACACAGTCATATTCGGCTTCCCATTCTAAACGTTCTTTGCTCTTGTAACGTTCATGAGATCCTGAAGTAGAATGTCCTTGAGGTTGTGTAAGTTCTAACACATGAATGAGCACAGGAACATGTTCTTCTCTAGCAATCTTTTCAGCCTTTTGATAAGTATCCACAAGTGCAGGATAATCCCATCCATTAACTCTTAAGATCTCATAACCTTTTTGGTCGTCATCCTTTTGAAGACCTTTTAATATTTCAGAAATATTTTCTTTAGTGGTTTGGTGTTTAGCGTGTACTGAAATTCCGTATTCATCATCCCAAATATTAATGACCATTGGTACTTGTAAAACACCAGCTGCATTTATGGTTTCAAAGAATAATCCTTCGCTTGTACTAGCATTACCAATAGTTCCCCAAGCAATTTCATTACCATTATTTGAAAAGTTTGACGTATCAATACCATCAACATGTCTGTAGATTTTAGAAGCTTGTGCTAAGCCTAGAAGACGAGGCATTTGACCAGCAGTAGGAGAGATGTCTGCACTTGAGTTTTTCTGTGCTGTTAAATCTTTCCATTGACCATTATGATCTAAGCTATGCGTTCCAAAATGACCTCCCATTTGACGACCACCAGACATAGGCTCTTGAGAAATGTCTGTATTGGCATACAACCCAGCAAAAAACTGTTCAATGTTCAAATGACCAATTGCCATCATAAAGGTTTGATCTCTGTAATAACCTGATCTAAAATCACCATTCTTGAACACTTTAGCCCAAGCCAATTGAGGCACTTCTTTACCATCTCCAAAAATGCCAAATTTAGCCTTCCCAGTTAATACTTCACGTCGTCCTAACAAACTACATTCTCTACTCGTTAAAGCAATTCTGTAGTCATTAAGAACTTCTGTTTTGAAATCCTCAAATGTTAAGTCAGTTTTGGTTTCAGTATTGGTTTGCATAGTCTTATATTATAAGTTACAAATTTAGCTAAACTTTAGATGTTTTACAACGTCAATTTTTGTTATTGTTTTGAATTATTATCACAAAAACAATGTATTTTTTATGATATTAACAATATGTAGATAAAAAACGAGTTTTCGTTAAGAATATTTTAAAACCATTTACGTCTGAATAGTCCTAGTAATCTTCCTGGATCAAGCGTAAATAGAATTCGGATGCGTTCTTCGTAATTGGATTGTCCAACTTCCCATCCAAGATTAGAGTAAATTGGAAAATACACTTCAAAATAATCTGTGATCAAGTTTAGACGTATTCCAGAGTCGTACACAAATTTAGGGTTTTGATCTCTGTTTTTTACTAAACCAATATCTCCATAAGCTTCAATGTATCTCCAAATAGATGTACTGGTATTCACTGTCGTCATCCATTGATTTGCAAATGGTGTTTCGAGCATCGATTTAAATCCGCCTTCTGCTATGATGATTTGCTGACTAAAAATCCCTGAAGATTCCGAGCGTCCAAAATAGTTATAATCAAAGAGATAATCGGTTGGTCTATCTAAAGCAAAACTAAAAAAATCTGAATCTCTATCCGTTTTATTATATAAGAAGGTTCCAGCAAAGAATCTTATATTGAATTGTCGGTTGCTTTGCGATAAGTTTCGGTATTCATAATTAACTGAAAATTTACCAAAACGCTGTGCAAATTGTAAGTCATAAAACCAGCGGTTGAAATCGATGATTCCAGGCTTTCCTGTGATATAGCGCACATTAAATATACTGTAATCGGGTTCATCTACGATATCATTATCGACTTCAAAAATGGTATCATCTCCAACATCTCTTCTAATACTTAAAAATCTGAAATTCAAATTTTTGAATTCGTCAGCTCTAAAATCATTATTATTCCTAAAGTTGAATGATAGGCTAGGTGTAATACGTGTTACAAAAGCTTCTTCAGCAAAAGAGGAATAGCTCGCTCTTAAACCATAAGAAATTCCATAGAGATCACCACTGTCTTCAAGATTGTGTGTGTAATTAATTGCAGCGCTTCCAGTGAGTGTTTTTGAATTGGTTGCGTATTGTGGTGAAATCCTATAGTTAAGACGTTTTCTTAATAAGGTTTTATTGTAGAATTTTCCGCCTAAAGTAAGTCCGTCATAAATATTATTGAATTCAACAAGAGGCATCATAAAGATCTGATTGTAATAAGGATCTTCAATATCTTGGATCAATCTAAATTGTAGCGGTTTGTTGTTTAAGAAATTACCATTGAGAGTTTTGTAGTTATCTCTCAAATTAAACTCTGGTATGGTATTGTCGTAGTTTAATGCAAATTTATTACTGTTTTCTTTTGGAATTGTGAGGGTTTTACTTTTTCCTATATTTTCAATCCAAGTTTTAGTTAATACAGAATCTTTATCAAGTGTAAACAATGATACAGGAACATTATTATCACGTTTGTTTTTTATAGTAATACTGATAGAATCATCATTAACTTCAACATCCTTGATCTTAAAATCAATCTTTTTTCGCGTATTAACATAATCTGTAAAAAACCAATCTAAATTTTTATCAGTATTACTTTTCAGGAGCTCTTCAAATTCTAATGACGAGGTTTTGTTAAGCTTTACAGTATTGAGGTATTGTGAAATGGTTTGCTCAACAACATCACCATTTACGAAATCATCTAAATAACGTAATCCAACACCAGCTTTATATTTATTGGCAATGTTGGCGTTAAACTTTAATAGTGAATCTTTTGAGGTTGTTAAAGGCTGATCTCTATTGGTTCTTGCCATTTGCATGTAAAACAACGGAAACTGTTCGTTGTAATACAAATCGGCTGCATGAAACGCTCTAATACCCCAAATATTGGCCAAAGTTCCTATCATTTTGGTGTTAGGATAATAGGTTTCTATGTATTTCATTAAGTAATAAATCTGAATGCCTTCTTTGATCCAATAGTCCTTACGTGGATTAATTAAAAGTGTATTGTCTAGATAATTCTTCAGTGCAGTTTTTAGCAGTTTAAGCTCATACTGAAAACTATCAGGAAAAGGTCTAATGAAATCAGGCAATTGATTTAAGCCATAAAGCGGATCTTTTTTATAATCACTTTTAGTGATCAGCATACGTTCATGAGGATAAGTACCAAGATTTTCAGTGATAAATCGTGTGATCTTATCTGTGATTAAAGCCTTTTGATTTGTATTAATTCCTTTGGTGCTAATATCTGAGATGATATTGAAGTCGTCTGTTTGAACAAACTTAAACCCAGAAAACCGAAGCAATTCAAATGTGGTATTTACACGATCTTTTCCAGATAATGTAATGGTTTGCGAGTTTTGCGTTTGTTTGATATCAGTTGTGTTTAATTCTGAAACAAACGTATAGCCTAGCGGAAAAGAAATCTCAAAATTCAAATTGGCTTTTTCAACATATAGATCATCTAAATTCTTATTACTGTAAATCTGCCACGAACCATTATACACAGCAGGAGTGAGGTACCAATATTTTAAATGGAATTCCATGTTCTTGCTAATACCATATCCAGTAAAACTGTCATCTGGTACAACAAGTTGATACTCTAGTTTAATGACACATGATTCTGAAGGCAATAAAGGTGCATCAAGATTTACTTTTACAACATCTACAAAAGCTTCAGGGTAAGTAAACTGAAGGTTTTGATTGTTATCATTAGTAATAGAATGGATTGTTGTATAACCACGTTGATGCGGTTTTGCCAAATGTACTTTAAGGCTAAATTCTTCTTCAAAACGTTTTGCTAAAGGTGTTTGTTTATTTGAATAGGCATTATTCCAATCGTTGAGATAAATCTCATTTAATGTGTCTTCCGAAGTATTCGTATACCTAATGGTTTGCTGAATGTTGATGGCTTTATTTTCAACATCAAAACTTGCTTTTAGATCAATATTATTTTGACCAAAAGCTAACAATGATGCACACAAGGTGTATGCAATACTAAGTAATCGTACAATTTTCAATTGACCTTAATGAATTTTATCGGACTAGCAATGTTTTTGTTTGTGGTGATGTAATATAAGCCATTTGATAAAGATGACACATTTTCTTCCAGATATAACGAATTTTTAACACTTAGGGTTTTAATAAGTTGACCCAAATGGTTTCTTATGCTTAAAGTTTCGATTTGAGAAGAAGGATGCAATTTTAGTTTGAGTATATCTGAAATAAGGTTTGAACCAACAATAGAAATGTTATCGGACAATTCAAATGATTCCAAAGAAAGACTCTGATTGGTCTCTAATTCTAAGGTTACTGGCAAATGATCACTAAAATCGTGTAAAGCATTTCTTATCGAGGTTGAATATTCGGCTCCAGCACAATCAGAAGAATTAATAGCTTGGTTATAGCATGACGGATTGTTATTGTTTCCATAGACTTTATACGTGTTTTCAACATACATGATCTCTGGATTCGTCAGCATATTTTCAGAAGTCATTATAAAATCGAAACGATCATCAAATCCTCCAGTTGCACCACCAAAACCAGTTTGTGTTCTTGTAGATTGCGTCATCACATCCAAATAATTTGAATTGGTATGCCAACTACCAATACGATTTGCAGGATCTATAAAATCGATGTTATTGTTGTTTTCAGAATCGATCAATTCTTGAAATGCTGGTTCAGAATCTGTGTATACATTTAAATCTCCTGCTAAAACCACATTACTGTTTGAAGGCAATGTATCTAAATAAGCGACTAAATCTTCAACCATCTCTAACCTTAAATTTTGATTAGTGATACCACTTGAAGCCTTTAAATGACAGACGATAATATCAATAAAAATCGGATTTGTATCAGATTCTATTGAATTGATCTTCATGCGGTAATGATTGAAATCTCTAAAAATAGAAGTGACGATGATTTGATTGTCTAAGCTGAATTTCGAGCTATCAAAATAAATCAAATTTTGAAGATCATTTTGATTGCTTCCGTTGTCATCAGACGTATTGAATTCAAATACAGCACGTTCTATATTCGGGTTAATGAATTGTAATGAATTCAGAATGGTATCAGCACCAGACTCATTATTGAGTTCGCAAACCATAAATAGATCAGGTTGATAATCACTTAAGATTAATTCCAAATACTGAAGTCTATTTGGTACAGCATCTTCAAGCGGGAAATTCAAAAGATTGTAAAACATCAATTTGAAACGTTCCTGTGCTTGCAAACTGCTGTACGTAAAAAAGCAAAACAAAATCACCAAGCATATGTTCTTTTTCATAGCCTTTGTAAACGTTATGTTGGTTTGGTTTTAGAAATTTGGACTTAAGCCATATTCGTTGAAGAAGCTTTCAAGGATTGAAATCACTTCATCTGCAGTATCAACTACGTGTATTAGATCTAAATCTTCTGGACTAATATTATTATTAGCTTCTAACAATGTCGATTTTACCCAATCCATCAAGCCTCCCCAAAATTTGGTGCCTACTAATATAATTGGGAATTTTTCAATTTTATTGGTTTGTATCAAGGTCATCGCTTCAAAGAGTTCATCTAAAGTTCCAAAACCTCCTGGCATTACTACAAATCCTTGAGAGTATTTCACAAACATTACTTTACGAACGAAGAAATAATCAAAATCTAAGCTCTTGTCAGAATCTATATACGGATTATCATGTTGCTCGAATGGCAAGTCAATATTTAATCCAACCGAAGTTCCACCTGCAATATGAGCACCTTTATTTCCAGCTTCCATAATCCCTGGACCACCACCTGTAATCACACCATAACCGTGTTCTACAATTTTAGTAGCGATCTCTTCAGCCAACTTGTAATATTCATGATCTGGTTTTGTTCTAGCAGATCCAAAAATAGAAACGCAAGGTCCTATTTTACTAAGTTTTTCGTAACCATTGACGAATTCGCCCATGATTTTAAAAATTGCCCAAGAATCATTTGTTTTTATTTCATTCCAACTTTTGTGTTTGTGTTCTCTTCTCATATATATAATTTCATCATTTAATTTTCACTTGAAGGCTCTAGCCAACCTGCTAATTTAATTCTTTTTTAAGAAACTTAGCAGTGTAACTTTTTTTATCTTTAATAATTTCCTCCGGAGTACCTTCTGCAACGATTTTACCTCCACCTTGTCCGCCTTCGTAACCAATATCTATAATGTGATCACACATTTTTATAACATCTAAATTGTGTTCGATAATTAAAATCGTATTTCCTTTATCGACCAATTTATTCAAGACTAGCATTAACACTCTAATGTCTTCAAAATGCAAACCTGTAGTCGGTTCATCTAAAATATAAAATGTATTTCCTGTGTCGCGTTTGCTGAGCTCAGTAGCTAATTTAATGCGTTGCGCTTCACCACCAGATAAGGTCGTACTTTGTTGTCCGAGTGTAATATATCCCAATCCGACATCTTCAATAGTTTTTAATTTTTTGTAGATCTTTGGAATGTGTTCAAAGAAATCTACAGCTTCGGAAATGGTCATATTCAAAACATCGCTTATGGATTTTCCTTTATAACGAATTTCTAAAGTTTCTCTATTGAAGCGTTTTCCTTGACAGGTTTCACATTCAACATATACGTCTGGAAGAAAATTCATCTCTATCACACGAAGTCCGCCTCCCTGACAAGTTTCACAACGACCACCTTTAACGTTAAAACTGAAACGACCTGGTTTGTAACCACGAATCATAGCTTCAGGAATTTTTGCAAACAAACTTCTAATCTCGCTAAACGTTCCTGTGTAAGTAGCAGGATTACTTCGAGGTGTTCTTCCGATAGGTGATTGGTTAATATCAATAACTTTATCGCAATGCTCAAGACCTTTAATGCTTTTATAAGGCATAGGTTTTTTTACGCCATTAAAGTAGTGCGCATTCATAATAGGATAGAGCGTTTCATTGATAAGTGTCGATTTTCCACTTCCAGAAACTCCAGTAATACCAATCATTTTTCCTAAAGGAAATTGCACAGAAACATTTTTGAGGTTATTACCTGTACAACCTTTAAGTTCAATGACTTTGCCATTGCCTTTACGACGTTTTTCAGGAACTGAAATAGCTTTGTTACCATTTAAATAGTCTGCTGTTAAGGTTTGATGCGTTAACAGTTCTTTCGGATTTCCAATACTAATGATCTCACCACCATATTTTCCTGCTTTCGGACCAATATCAATTACATAATCGGCACGTTCAATCATATCTTTGTCGTGCTCAACTACAATAACAGAATTCCCAATATCTCTCAAGGACACAAGTGAATTGATTAACTTTTCATTATCGCGTTGGTGTAGTCCAATACTTGGTTCATCTAAAATATAGAGTACTCCAACTAATTGCGAACCAATTTGAGTTGCAAGTCTGATGCGCTGAGCTTCACCACCAGAAAGTGATTTTGAACTTCGGTTAAGCGATAAATAATCTAAACCTACGTCTAATAAAAATTTAATGCGTGCTTTGATCTCCTTAATGATCTCTTCAGCGATCTTGAATTGTTTTTCAGAAAGCTTTTGTTCTAAGTCATCAAACCAAGCTGCCAGATCTACAATATCCATGTGAGCCAGCTCAGCAATATTGAGTTCATTAACCTTAAAATAAAGCGATTCTTTTCGTAATCGAGATCCTTCACAAGTCGGACAAGACACTTTGTCCATATAGTTTTTTGCCCAACGTTTTAGGGACGTGGTTTCAGCATTTTTGTACTGACTTTCAATAAAATTAGCAACACCCTCAAAATCGATTTTGTAATCTCTAGTAACACCTAAAGTTTTACTTTCAACAGAAAACTTATCATTGCCACCATACATGATCATTTGTTTGGCTTCTTCAGGTATAGAAGCATATGCATCAGATAAGTCGAATTTAAAGCGCTGTGCAATCGTTTCAAATTGTTTAAAGATCCAACTGTTCTTTTGTGGTCCATGAGGCGCTAAAGCACCAGCTTTAATAGAGAGGCTGTCATCAGGCACAATTTTTTGCTCGTTAACTTGATACAACGATCCAATGCCATTACAAGTAGGACAAGCTCCTTTAGGAGAGTTAAACGAAAAATTATTTGGTTCAGGGTTTGGATACGAAATCCCGGATGAAGGACACATTAAATTGCGACTAAAAAAACGAGTTTCTTGAGTGTCCTGATCTAAAATCATTAAAACATCATCACCATGATACATGGCTGTATTGATAGTTTCTGTAAGACGTTTGTCGTGATCTGCTGTATCATCAATTTTGAGGCGGTCAATCACAATTTCAATATCGTGAGTTTTGTATCGATCGAGTTTCATTCCTTTTTCAAGATCTCGAATCTCACCATCAGTTCTTACTTTAACAAACCCTTGCTTAGCGATCTGTTCGAACAATTCACGATAATGTCCTTTTCTAGATCTTACAATAGGTGCTAAGATATTAATGCGTTTACCTTTATAACTTTCTATGATGAGATTTTTAATTTGTTCGTCGCTATAACTCACCATTTTTTCTCCAGTATTATAACTGTAAGCATCACTAGCACGCGCATATAATAGTCTTAGGAAATCATAAATCTCTGTGATCGTTCCAACGGTTGATCTTGGCGATTTACTTGTGGTCTTTTGTTCGATAGCAATCACAGGTGAAAGGCCATCGATTTTATCAACGTCAGGACGCTCAAGGCTTCCTAAAAACTGTCGTGCGTAAGCCGAAAATGTTTCAATGTAACGTCGTTGTCCTTCAGCATAAATCGTATCGAAAGCTAAAGAAGACTTACCGCTTCCTGAAAGACCAGTAATAACAACAAGTTGCTCTCTAGGAATCGTAACATCAATATCTTTAAGATTGTGCACTCTGGCACCTTTTACTTCGATAGTATCTTCAAAATTGCTCATAAAATGTACTGAAATAGCTATTGATCGGCAAAGTTGCAAAGGTACTTAATTTCGTATTAAAATGTAAGTGTGGTTCATTTAGAGTTTTGTTAAAATAATGCTTGATAAACTATTTAGGAATTTTATGAGTAAAGATTTAATTTAGAGACCTTAATTAAAAATATTATGAGATCACATTTGAAGGTTTTACTTGCCGTTGTTTTCGGATTTATTTTGGTTATATGCTCATCGTTTGTAGGTTCTGAAACCAAAACTAAAGTGAAGATGACCACCAATTATGGAATTATAGTCCTTGAGTTATCTAATGAAACGCCTTTACATCGTGATAATTTTATCAAGCTCGTTCAAGATAAAGCCTATGACAGTTTATTATTCCATCGTGTTATTGAAAATTTCATGATTCAAGGAGGAGATCCTGACAGTAAAAAAGCAAAGCCAAAAGAGCTTCTTGGTTTAGGCGACTTAGATTACGCTGTTAAAGCTGAGTTTAGACCAAATTTATTTCATAAAAAAGGTGCTCTAGCTACTGCACGAGAAGATAATTTAGATAGAAGCTCCAGTGCAATACAATTTTTTATTGTTCAAGGAAAAGTATTTAATGATAGTACTTTAGATCGTGCTGAAAATCGAATTAATTCAATGACTGCCAGGTATCATGTAATCAATAAAGACACCACATTGTTTAAAGCCTTCAAGGATGCTTATGAAAATGATAAGACCAAGTTGACCATGCGGTTGAATGATAGTATTACTGCACTAGCAGAACAGTTTACTAATTTTGAGCGATATCACATTCCTGAGTCTCACAGAGACGTTTACAAAACCCTAGGAGGCACACCTCATTTAGACCAAAATTATACAGTATTTGGTGAGGTAATTGAAGGTTTAGAGATTGTGGATTCCATTGCTAAAGTTGCAACAGACAATAACGACAGACCATTAAAAGATGTAAGAATTCTTTCGGTCATAATAATTCAATAAATAACAGAGATAAAAAATATACAATATGAAATTACTAGGAATAGGTTCAAGAATTAACCATTCAGAATATGGTAAAGGCGTGGTTACAAATGTCACTTCAAAACATTATTGGGTAACCTTTATAGATAACGGTTTAGAGACTATCGATTTAGATAGTGAGTTTGAAATTATTGAAGCTGCCGAAGACGAAGTCGATACCGTTAGCTTTTTTGAAGTTGAATCCAGCTTGGTTAAAATTTTGAAGAAATGGAGTGATGTTTCTGAAGTGGTTTCCATTGCAGACAAATGGAAAGGAGGAACATTAATTCTTCAACCAGCAGATACCAATTTACAAAGTAAAGAATTGCCTATTGATAGCTTCTTTCACAAAATCACTATGGTTAGAGATCGTTTGCGAGTGATGGAACAAAAAATCAATTCTAGTAACAATTTAGATGAACAAGAAAAAATAGATCTTCAGCAATACATAACACGTAGTTATGGGAGTTTGACAACCTTTAATGTACTGTTTAAATTGAAATCACAACAGTTTGTAGGACAACGCAGTAAATAGGCTTAAAATTACAAAAGTTTTATTAGTATTTGCTAAATTCAAAAATGTAAAGTATATTTGTCATATAGTAAAAATAATTTTACTTATTATAAAATATACTTGACATATGAATGCAAAAAAAATGATGGACTGTGAACGCACTAAAATTGAGCGTTGGTCAAGATTTCAATTATCAAATTCATGGAAACGTGTGGGAATCGTATTGTCTCTTATTACATTTCTAACGTTGATGACCATGAAATTTTTTGAAGTAGAACCTTCATGGATTAATGGTGTACTAAAAAGAGTGCTTATCGTTGGGTTTTTAATTATTTCGATTTCTAAGGAGAAAGATGAAGATGAAATGATTGCTTCATTACGATCTATGTCCTATACGCTGGCTTTTATTTTTGGTGTACTTTATGCCTTAGTTCAGCCTGCTGTGGATTATGTAATACACAATTATGTATACGAGGCAAGTGGCAATAATACCTTTAGTTATTTTCAGATTTTGTGGTTTATGTTACTGGTACAAATCATGTTCTTTGAAGTTTTAAAACGCAACAGATAATGGAAAATACAATAAAAGTAGAACGTGCCATTTTAAGTCTTACTCAAGACGATTTAGCAAAAAAAATTGGTGTATCTCGACAAACCATTAATTCTATTGAAGCCAATCGTTATGTGCCTTCTACAGTGTTGGCCTTAAAATTATCGGAGGTTTTTGGCAAGCCAGTAAATGATTTTTTTAAACTGTCCTCAGATGATTAATTTAGCAATCGTTATCGTTTTATTTATAGTAACCTTGTTTTAAGAATTGAAACGCCTACAGTAGCGGTTTCAGCTATAACTTCTATGTGAGCTTTACTCGACATAGCTGGTTTTGGATCTATAAAATAGGTTGGTGTATTTTCAGGAACATAATGCATTAAACTCGCTGCTGGATATACTTGCATAGAGGTGCCAATAATGACTAAGATATCTGCAGTCATACATATGTCAATAGCTTTTTCTATCATTGGAACTGCTTCACCAAACCACACAATATGCGGTCGCAATTGATGGCCTTGTTCGCAAACATCACCTGAGACCAAATCGTTTGTCCACGCTTTAATATTATGATCGTTTCCTGTGCTTCTTACTTTTAACAATTCGCCATGTAAATGGACTACGTTTGTGCTGCCTGCACGTTCATGTAAATCGTCAACATTTTGCGTGACAATAGTAACCTTATGCGACTGTTCTAATTCAGCTAAACCAAAATGCGCTGTATTGGGTTCAACTTCCAGGAGTTGTCGTCTCCTTTGGTTGTAGAATTCTAAAACCAATTCAGGATTTCTTTCAAATGCTTGTGGTGTGGCAACTTCCATAACATCGTGTCCTTCCCATAAGCCATCGGCATCTCTAAAGGTTTTAAGTCCGCTTTCGGCACTCATTCCAGCACCTGTTAATACAACAATATGTTTCATAGTTTAAATTTACTAATTTTAGCTTATGGTTGATATTGCCCTTCTCGAATATTTAGAATCCTATCTTACTGAACGACGCAAAGCGCGTTTTCAAAAGGTTTTAGCACAACGCACGAAACATTTTACTGTTGCAACAGAAGATGTTTATCAATTGCACAATACTAGTGCTGTCATTCGAAGTTGTGACATTTTCGGGATTCAGGAGGTCAATGTTATTGAAGAACGTAATGTTAAGCGAATTGATCGTGAAATCGCAATGGGTTCTCAAAAATGGGTGGATATCAATCGGTTTCATTCGGTTAAAGAAGCCATATCAAAATTAAAACAAGAGGGTTACAGAATTGTAGCAACAACACCTCATAATGACGATGCTTTACTTCAAGATTTTGATGTCACTCAAAAGGCTTGCTTCTTCTTCGGAACAGAAACCGATGGTGTATCTCAAGATGTTATTGATCATGCAGATTGCTTTTTAAAAATACCTATGGTTGGCTTTACCGAAAGCTTAAATATTTCTGTGTCTGCAGCTATTATTCTACATGATGTCACTACAAAGCTGAAGCAAACTGAGGTCGCTTGGCAATTGACTAAGGAAGAACAATTAGAAAAGCGATTAGATTGGTGTAAGAAGACCATTAAGAGCTATGATCAAATTATTGAACGCTTTCAAAACCGTTAATTAATTTGTATTTTAGTAGAACAAATAACTCAACAACATTATGGGCACTATCTTATACATTTTAGGAGGTGTTATATTGCTAATTGTTCTTTTAGCTTTAATTGCGCCAAAATCTTATCACGTTGAACGCAGTATCACTATCAATAAGCCACTTTCTGAAGTCTACAACTACTTGAAATTTATCAGAAATCAGGATCATTGGTCACCTTGGAAAAAGAAAGACCCAAATATGAAACAAGATCAAGTAGGAACTGATGGCGAAGTAGGTTTTATTGCGAAATGGGAAGGCAATAAAGATGTAGGTATTGGTGAGCAAGAGATTATTAAACTTGTTGAGAATGAATTGGTGCAATCTAAATTGCGTTTTTTTAAGCCTTGGAAATCGGAGTCTGATGCTTTTATAAGAACGACTGATGCTGATGATAGAGGTACCAAAGTAACTTGGGGATTTTCAGGACAAAATAAAGTACCTGCCAACATTTTTATGATGTTGTATAATGTCGATAAGCATGTAGGAAAAGATTTTGATGAAGGTCTGTCTGAACTAAAGCATATTTTAGAATCGTAATACTCATTAAATGTGAATCGTATTCCATTTAATTAAAAAACATAAACAAATGAAACACAATATGGTTGGCTGGTTTGAAATTCCAGTACATGATATGAATCGCGCTAAAGCGTTTTATGAAGCTGTGTTTAAAGTCGATATTGCGATTCACGATTTTGGAGGCCTCTTAATGGGTTGGTTTCCTTTTGATGAATCTAAGCCAGGCGCAACAGGGACTTTAATTAAACAAGAATCATATGTGCCTAGTCAGGAAGGCACTTTAGTATATTTTGTTTCTGAAGATGTGCAACACGAATTAGATCGCGTAGAAGCAGCAGGAGGTATTATTTACCAGCCTAAAACACAAATTTCTCCTGAACATGGATTTATGGGAGCGTTCATCGATTGTGAAGGAAACAGAATTGCTCTGCACTCAAGGCAATAAACTAAAAGCGTCCAGTTTTACCACGACTTAAGACTTTGTATTCTTCATAGCATTCACTTATAGCGTCTAAAACTTGTAAGTCGTTTGCTGTTTCAATGAAATCTTTGGAATAATTACACTGATTGATGATTTCATCGAGATCGTATTTATCTACTTGCAATAACACCAACAACATTTCTCTATCAAAACGCGAGGCAAGGTTATTCCTAATTTCATCATCCTCCTTCATTTTCTTAAGTTTTCGGAGCTCATTAGGTTTCTTACCAAACATATTATGAAGAAAATCAGCAGGATTAAAAATAGCACCCAAAACTTTACTTACAGCATTAGGGCGTCTGTCACCTGCTTCATATCCAGCATTTGGTAAACCAGAAATACTATACCTGTAATTCGATTTTATAGGCACTTGTTTAATGTCTACGGCTAAATATCCTGTAAGTTTTAATTGTTTTACAACCACTTCTTCAAGCGCTAAGGCTAATTCAGTCATCCCAATTTTTGTGTTTCCAAATTTTAGCCAATCATTGGTTACTCTTACTTTAATGGATTTATAACCTAAATATGAAAAATGTAGTGTGTCGTTAACTTCGGCTTTGATCTCAAACTCACCTTCATCTCCAGAAGAGGTACCAATTACCTGATTTAAATTGACAATATTTACACGATCAATAGGTAAATCTGTAGAGACATCAATAACAGTTCCTTTAACTGTAGTTGGCTCTTGAGCAAAAGACATTACAGAAGTTAAAATAAATAGTGTTAGGAGTTGTAGGTGCTTCATCTAATAAATTTACGATATAAAAGTAGTAAACAAAAGGATATATTTAATTTAATAGTCGATAATTTGACTAAATATTAACTAAAATATAAATATCAGGCAGTAGACAGTAGACAGTTGGAAGTTTGAAGTCAAAAGTCAAAATGTAAAAGTCAAAAATAAAGAACTGTACCTTATCTTACTTTGTTGTTAATGGGTTTAATATAAATTTTAAATACCACATACTTAAAAGTAAACCTATTATAATATTTTCACAACTAACAACTAACAACTAACAACTAACAACTAACAACTAACAACTAACAACTAACAACTAACAACTAACAACTAACAACTAACAACTAACAACTAACAACTAACAACTAACCTCGTCGTCTTGA
>JAUIFO010000026.1 GCA_030430385.1 Bacteroidia bacterium | reverse complement strand
TGGTTAATAATTAAATGGAGTATTATGAGTGATAATTTAAATAATTTATTTCAGGATTTACAGGGTCATTTTGATACTGAAGAACCAGGTAAAGACCATGAGAAACGCTTTTTATCAAAATTAAATGAACAGAATACCATAGCTCATACAACAACTAAACAGCGCTTTAATTGGAAACCACTTATAGGTATTGCGGCATCAGTAGTGTTAATAATAGCTTTGGTACTTGGAAACAGTCAAGAGGCAAATGCTACAGGTTTGGCAAGTATTTCACCTGAAATGGCCAAAACACAAGATTTCTTTACATCAACCATCGCTGTTGAATTAAAGAAATTGGAAAAAGCCACAAATCCTGAAACCAAATTATTGATTCAGGATGCACTCAATCAAATGAAACGTTTGGAAGCTGAATACGAATCTCTAATTAGTGATTTAAGTCAAAGCGGAAATGATCAACGTGTGATTTATGCCATGATCTCAAATTTTCAAAATCGTATTGAAATATTACAGAATACCCTTAAGCAAATTGAAATTGTAGAACAATTAAAAAACAACAACAATGAAAACAACAATACTATTTAAAGCCCTTTTACTTCTCCTGCTCCTACCAACTTTTATTTTGGCATCAACAGATCCTATTGGTATTGCCAAACATAAAAAAGAAAAAACTATTAAAAAATCTTTTAATGTCAATGCTTCTGCCGAGCTGAAAGTAGATAACAGCTATGGGAACTTGGACATTGTAACTTGGAACGAAAATCGCATTGAAATCGAGGTTACTATTACAGTTGAAGGAGGCAACGAAGACAATGTCATGAAAAAATTAGATGAGATTACCGTTGATTTTGAATCTAATTCAAATATGGTTTCTGCCAAGACAGTATTTAATAAAAACAAGTCTAAATCGTGGTGGAACTGGAACAGTGGGAACAACTCGAGCATGAGCGTCAATTATGTGATTAAAATGCCTATGAGCAATTCTGTTAATTTAGATAATGATTACGGAAGCATTAATTTAGAAAAACTAGAAGGTCGTGCTATAATTAGTTGTGATTATGGTAAAATCACTACAAAAGAGTTAATGGCTTCTAATAACGTTTTAAGCTTTGACTATACTAAAAATTGCTATTTTGAATATATCAACGGAGCAAGTATTGATGCCGATTACAGTGGTTTTACAATAGCAAAAGCCAAAAGCATCAACTTATCAGCTGATTATACAAAATCTAGGTTTGAAATAGCTGAAGATATTACCTATAATTGTGACTATGGTTCATTGGAAGCAGATAAGGTTAATAATGTAAATGGAAATGGCGACTATCTATCTGTTGTATTAGGCGATGTTTATAAAAATGTGACTATAGAAGCTGATTATGGTTCCATTAAAATTAAAAATATGACACAAAATGCTGGAAACGTGAACATAGAATCTGATTACGTTGGCATTACTATTGGTTATGATAGTAGTTATCACTTTAATTTTGACCTTGATTTAGATTATGCGTCACTACGGGATTCAGATGGATTTGAATTCAATAAAAAACGTACTGAATCTGGCAGTAAATACTATTCTGGCTATTACGGATCTGCTTCGTCAGGCAACTTGATAAAGATCAATTCAGATTACGGTAGCGTGACCTTCAACAAAAACTAATAACAATCAAAAAACAACAATTATGAAAACTAAAATTCTATTATCATCGGTATTGCTATTATTTACAGTATCATTTAGCTACGCACAATCCTGGAAAAAAGTTTCTGGAAACGGTAACGTTACCACCATAAACCGAACAACCAGTGACTATGATGCCATAAGTTGCGCAGGCTCTTTTGACTACATTCTAGTTTCTGGAACCGAAGGCCAATTGACAATTAAAGGTGAAGAAAATTTACTTAAACATGTCATCACTGAGGTTAAAGACGGTACCTTAATTGTAAAAACCGAAAAAGGAAAGAATCTTAAAACCAGTATGGGAAAAACCATTACGGTTACCATTCCGGTTAAAGACATACATGCTGTATCATTAGCAGGTTCTGGAGATTTAATAAGTAAAACCCAGATAGTGGCAACAAATTTAGATGTTTCTCTGGCTGGTTCAGGCGATGTCGATTTGGACATTTCAGCCGAATCTATAGAAAGTCATTTAACAGGGTCTGGTGATATTACTTTAAATGGTAAAACTAATAATTTAGAATTAACTATTTCAGGTTCTGGCGACTACAATTGTTTTGGGCTTGACGCCAACAATACCGAAGTAACTATTTCAGGTTCAGGAGATGCTGAAGTGGT
>JAUIFO010000025.1 GCA_030430385.1 Bacteroidia bacterium | reverse complement strand
CTACTTAAAATTTCAGAATTAATTGAAGCCAAATTAGATAAACTAGCTACTGCCGAAAGTCAAGACAATGGTAAACCCATTAGTTTGGCCAAAACTATAGATATTCCTAGAGCTTCTAGTAATTTTCGTTTTTTCGGTAATGCTATTACCCAATTTGCTAGTGAAAGTCATGAGAGCATTGGTTTAAATGCCATCAATTACACGTTACGTCAACCCATAGGCGTCGTTGGTTGTATTTCACCTTGGAATCTGCCTCTCTATTTATTTACATGGAAAATTGCTCCAGCACTTGCAGCAGGCAACTGCGTAGTTGCTAAGCCCAGTGAAGTGACTCCAATGACAGCTTATCTTCTAGGTGACATTTGTAATGAAGCGGGTTTACCAAAGGGTGTCTTAAATATCGTTCACGGGTTAGGAACTACAACTGGTCAAGCCATCATTGAACATCCAGACATTAAAGCTATTTCATTTACTGGAGGTACCTCTACAGGTGCCCATATTGCTAAAACTGCGGCACCAATGTTTAAAAAATTATCATTGGAGTTAGGTGGTAAAAATCCAAACGTCATATTTGCCGATTGTGATTACCAAGACATGTTAACCACAACGGTACGTTCTTCCTTTGCGAATCAGGGTCAAATTTGTTTGTGTGGTAGTCGCATTTTTGTAGAGCAATCTATTTATGAAACCTTTAAAAAAGATTTTGTAGAAAAGGTAAAACAACTTAAAGTCGGGCATCCTTCGGAAAGTACAACTAATATTGGTGCATTAGTATCAAAACCGCATTTAGAAAAAGTAAAAAGTTATATTGATATTGCAAAAACAGAAGGTGGCACTATTTTGTGTGGTGGTAATGAAGTTACTATCGAAGGTTATGAAAATGGTTACTATTTAGAACCAACTGTTATTGAAGTTACTACTGATGAATGTCGTGTCAATCAAGAAGAAATTTTTGGCCCAGTGGTAACAATTATGCCTTTTAAAACAGAAGATGAAGTCCTGCAAATGGCAAATAAAGTGCAATACGGTTTATCAGCAACTTTATGGACTAATGACTTAAAGCGTACCATGCGCATGAGCAACCAATTACAGGCTGGAATTGTATGGGTAAACACATGGTTGATGCGTGATTTGCGCACACCTTTTGGCGGCATGAAGGCTTCAGGTGTTGGTCGCGAAGGTGGTTTTGAAGCGCTTCGTTTTTTTACAGAACCTAAAAATGTATGTATAAAATATTAATATTAAAGTAATGAAAAACTATATTGCTATTCTCTTTTTTTTAATTTCATTTTCGACTTTTTGCCAAAATAATTTTATCGAATTCAAAAAAGATAATTTCAAAATTAAGTATCCTGAAAACTGGAAATTAGATACCTCGGGACAAATGAATTCATCTTTTATTCTATTCTCTCCAAAAACAGATGATGACCTCTTTGTTGAGAACATTAACCTGATTATACAAGATTTATCTGGGCAAAATTTAGATTTAGAATCTTATTCAGAACTTTCTGAAAATCAGATAAAATCAATGGTTCCAAACAGCAAATTAATTGAAAATAAAAAAGTTAATAATCACAAGGAAGTTGTTTGGAGTGGTTATGTAACTAATAACGACTTAAAATTCAAGCAATATTATTATGTTATTGATAATAAAGCTTATGTTTTAACCTTTTCAGCTCTTGAATCAGAATATGACAATTATTTAAAAATTGGAACAGAAATTTTGAATAGTTTTCAAATAAATTAGCTTATGAATCTTAACTTAAACAAAAAATATGCATTAGTATGTGGTAGTACGGCAGGAATTGGAAAAGCTACTGCCATAGCACTAGCCGAAGAAGGTGCGACAGTGACTCTTATCGCCAGAAATGAAAATAAGTTAAAGGCAGTTTTAGCCGAACTACCTCAACATAGAAATCACGATTATATCGTTGCCGATTTTTCTAATCCTATGGAATTGAAAGATAAAATTGAAAAATACATTAAAAGCAATCACGGATTTCATGTGTTAATAAACAATACTGGTGGACCTGCTGGCGGACCTGTTTTCAATGCCAAACTTGAGGAATTTGAAAATGCTTTTACGCAACACTTAAAATGCAATCATGTACTGGTTCAAGCTGTCGTTCCCTATATGAAAGAGCAAAGCTATGGGAGGATTATTAATGTGATTTCCACTTCAGTAAAGCAACCGTTAGATGGACTTGGTGTGAGCAACACCATCAGAGGAGCAGTTGCAAACTGGAGTAAAACATTAGCAAATGAATTAGGTCAGTTTGGAATTACCGTAAATAATGTCCTTCCAGGAGCTACCGGAACCGAACGACTAACAGAAATTATAAAAAATAAATCGGCAAAGACTGGAAAAAC
>JAUIFO010000018.1 GCA_030430385.1 Bacteroidia bacterium | reverse complement strand
GAGGCACGCATTACAATGTTATTTGTTCCTGCTAGATCACCAAATGTATAATCGTTAGCAGACATTCCCATTGTGAATTCTTGATTACGTTGTAAGTCGTTAATTCCTCCCCAGTTTCCCCATTGAGGTCTTCCGTTAAATTGCTTGTTCATTTCAACACCATTAATAAGAACCTTACCATTAGCGTTGTCTAAACCTCTTGGTCTGAAGAACGTTGCACTAAAATCAAATGCCGCAGCATTTAAAAATACATCTCTTGACGATTGTAGTAAACCAGAAACATTGTCTGTTAACCCATCATCTTCACTGTTTAAGTTATCATCTGAGATTGAGATGATAAATAAATCTTTTTTATCACTAGAGTCGTAATCTAAAGTCATTCCGCTTATGTCAACGGTTTGTCCTTCATTTACAACAATAGGATAACGTTTTGTAACATAACCTACTTTTTCAATTTTTAAAACCTGTTCTCCTAACGGAACAATAGAATTAAATTGAAATTCACCATTAGCATCGGTTGTCGTTGAAATTGACGTTCCTTCAATAGTGATTGTTACATCTGGAATGGCTTCTCCTGTAGTTCCGTCTAAAACACTACCTTTTACAATAGTTTCCTGAGCGAAGCTAGTAAACGCAGAAAAAATTCCGAATAAAAAAATCAATAAACTTTTTTTCATGCCTAATCTTTAGTTAATAATTGCTGTGCATTAAATAATAGTTATTTAAGGCGTGCAAATTTACATTATTTATAATAAATACATACTTTTGGCTCGAGATTTGATTAGATATAACAATAACATAATATTCACACTATGAAATTACAACATTTTCCTTTGGCAATCGTATGTTTTTTGATTGCATTTAGTGGCTTTTCACAAGAGGAAAAAAAAGAAAAACGTTTTAAGATTCATACAGTAGCATTTTACAATCTTGAAAACCTATTTGATACTGTAAATGATACCACAAAATTTGATGAGCGTAGTCCAATTATGGAAATGAGTGCCAATCGCGAAGAAGTATACGCCAAAAAGGTGCATAATATGGCTCGTGTTATTGCAGATATTGGTTCTGATGTTACAGGAAACTCTCCTGCTGTTATTGGTGTTTGCGAAATAGAGAACAGAGAGGTTTTAGTTGATGTGGTTAATGATCCTTTACTATTGGGTAGAGACTATGGTATAGTGCATTACGAATCACCTGACGATAGAGGTATTGATGTTGCGCTTTTGTATCAAAAGAAATTATTCCGTCCTATTAGTCATAGCTCGCATGAAGTTAAAATCTATGATGATAAAACTAGAAAACGTAAACAAACCAGAGATCAACTGTTAGTATCTGGAGAACTTGATGGAGAATTAATTCATGTGATTGTGAACCACTGGCCATCTCGAAGTGGAGGAGAAGCACGAAGCAGACCAAAACGTGTGGCTGCAGCAAAAGTGAGTAAGCGCTTAACAGATTCATTACAAGCAATAGATCCTTATGCTAAGATTTTTATAATGGGCGACTTAAATGACGATCCAACTAATGACAGTGTTAAAAAAGTGATTGGTGCTAAAAGTGATAAAAGTGATGTTGGCTTAAAGGAAATTTATAATCCTTATGAGAATATGTTCAGAAAGAGTGGTTACGGAACAACAGCTTGGAGAGATGCGTGGAGTTTATTTGACCAAATTATGTTTACGCAACCTTTAATTGAAAAAGAAGATTATTCTTCATTTAGATTTTATAAAGCTGGTATTTACAATAAAGTATATCTAACCAATCCAAGAGGACGTTGGAAAGGGTATCCTTTAAGAAGTTGGGCTGGAGGATTTACTAACGGATTTAGTGATCACTTTCCAGTATATGTCTATCTCATTCGTGAGGTTGAAGACCAATAAATTGATCAATATATCATATAAAAAAAGCGCAAACTCAAGTTTGCGCTTTTTTTATGTCTTTAATATTAAAACCAGTTAGCCCAAGGAATTCTTGACAAGATCAATAGCATTCCTAAAGTGTAAAATATCGCTAGGACTTTAAATTTAGGCGTAGAGGTCAATTTCTTTTTATGTTTCGAATAGCCGATTGTAATTAAAGTGACTGCTAAAATTCCAATAAAAGGATGTTCAACAGCAAGTAAGCGTCCTAAACTATCTAATCCTCCCATACCATTGTTTGATAAGTTTTTAAATCCGAAAGGTGATACAAAGTATAACACGAGTCCTATTAAAATCTGAATATGAGTCACAATTAGCGTAAATAAGGAAATCCTGAAATCAACAGCATGAAATTCTTTTTTTCCAAAAAACTTGACTAAGGCATTAACACTTCCTATAACAACCATAAGAACTACTAAATACGCCCAATATGAATGAATCATTTGTAAAACACTGTACATAAGAGTTTGTTTTTAAAATAGAAAAACAAAAGTACTAAAATCATTAGTATAGTTTGGAGTCCTTATGTAAAATTGATAGTAATATGCTATAATTTATGAAGCATTAGTAGTGTTTTGAGTTTATTTTGAAATTTGTGTAAAATAAAAATAGATTCTTCAAATTTCGGCTTTTCTAGTTTATCTTTATACAAAAGAACTATAACTAAGATGCAGCCAAAACTTGTTAGATTTAATCAAAATGTGTTATCAAAGTACCAGATATACAATAGTATCTTTATGACACTTCCTTTTGATACCATTTCAAAAACTGTCGTATTACTACCTTTATTTCATGAAACTTGTAAGAATGGTTTTGAGGCAGGTGAAGACCCTACAACTATTGTAGAAACCTTTTTTAAAAAGTACCAAGCAAGAAGAAACAAGCAAAGCCAGATCAATCTATTATTTAGATTTATACAATACATAGAGCGTCAGGTTGTCTTGTTTGATGCTGTTGAAGATGCTGCCTTTTCTACAGTTCATAATATGGATGGTATCGGGACTTTAAGAAGTTTAAAAGAAAAAGCCGAAGCTGAAAATAAAAAACAATTATTACAAACGTATTTAGAAGCCTTTAAAGTAAGAATTGTACTTACTGCACATCCAACTCAGTTTTATCCAGGAACGGTATTAGGTATTATAACAGATTTGTCAGAAGCTATTAAAGTTGATAATCTTGCAGAGATACAAAGCCTACTGGCTCAATTAGGGAAAACCCCTTTTTTTAAAGAAAAAAAACCAACACCTTATGATGAAGCAGTTAATCTTATTTGGTATTTAAAGAATGTATTTTACAATTCTTTTGGATCTATTTATGATTATATCCAAAACAACATTTTTGATGGAAAAAAAATAGATAATGATATCATAAATATAGGATTTTGGCCTGGTGGTGATCGTGATGGAAACCCCTTTGTTACACCACAAATTACCCTTGATGTCGCTAAGAAATTAAAGGCTTCAATCATTAAGAATTATATAAAAGACGTCAAGTATTTACGCAGACGTTTAACCTTTAGAGGGATTAGAGAGCGTATTATAGATTTAAATCATAGGTTACACAATACACTTTTAGAAAAAGCGAATCAAATTCAACTCAATGAGCTAAAAGAAGAATTGCATATTATAAGACAATCTCTTATTGACAATCATCAATCTTTATATGTAGATAAGGTAACTTCGCTTATTAACAGAACGATGCTTTTTGGCTACCATTTTGCAAGTTTAGACATTCGTCAGGATAGTCGTGTTCACGATCAAATGTTTAGAGCAGTAGTGAATGAACTTGTAGCACAAGAAAGCGATTTGTTTCCTGCGAATTTTTTCGAGTTACCCTTAGAAGAACAATTAGATCATTTGTCAGCTATTGAAGGGTTTGTAGGTGATGTAATGTTCAACGATGAGTTGGCAATAAATATTACTGAAACGATTAAGACCATGAAAACCATTCAAGAGCAGAATGGAGAAATTGCGTGCAGCCGATACATTATTAGTAATAATCAAACAACACTCAATGTGCTTCAGCTTTTTGCTATGCTCAAGATAGTCGCGTTTAATGAGGCGCTCACTGTTGATATCGTTCCATTATTTGAAACAGTAACAGATCTAGAAGCTTCTCCTCAAGTCATGGAGGATTTATATACAAATTCGCACTACAGAAAGCACCTTGAACGTAGAGGAAATAAACAAACCATTATGTTAGGGTTTAGTGATGGCACAAAAGATGGTGGTTACTTAATGGCAAATTGGGCGATTTTTAGAGCTAAGGAAGCACTCACTAAATTATCCCGTCAGTATGATATTGATGTCGTATTTTTTGATGGTAGAGGAGGACCACCAGCACGAGGAGGTGGAAAAACACATCAGTTTTATGCATCATTGGGTCCAACTATCGAAGATAAAGAGATTCAACTTACCATTCAAGGTCAGACCATAAGTTCTAATTTTGGAACACCTGATTCTTCGCAATACAATATGGAGCAACTCATAAGTTCAGGAATATCAAATCGACTTAACGAAAGTAGTCATAATATAGAAGCCGATGATAAAGCGGTTATGAATCAATTAGCACAGTTGAGTTATGAAGCTTATGTAAACTTTAAACAGCACCCAAAGTTCTTATCGTATTTAGAGCGAATGAGTACTTTAAAATATTATGCAAAAACGAATATTGGAAGCCGACCGTCTAAGCGAGGAAAATCGGATGAGTTAGTGTTTCAAGATCTAAGAGCTATCCCTTTTGTTGGGAGCTGGAGTCAATTGAAACAAAACGTGCCTGGTTTTTTTGGTGTTGGTACAGCATTGAAACATTTTGAAGACATAGGTGAATTTGATAAAGTAAGATCACTGTATAACAATTCAAGCTTCTTTAAAACACTTATCGAGAACAGTATGATGTCTTTGTCTAAGTCATTTTTTGATCTCACAAAATATATGGCAGAAGACAAGGAGTTTGGTGACTTTTGGACGTTGATTTATGAGGAATATAAAACGTCTAAGCGCCTACTTCTTAAGCTTACTAATTATTCTGAACTAATGGAAAACGAACCTGTTGGTAAGGCTTCAATTAATGTTAGAGAATCTATTGTATTGCCTTTACTTACAATTCAGCAATACGCTTTAAAGAAAATTCAAGAGTTAGAAAAAGATAAGATACGTCACCAAGAGGAAATTGAAACCTATGAGAAAATAGTGACACGTTCTTTATTTGGAAATATTAACGCTAGTCGAAATTCAGCATAAATATATTAGGCAACTTTTTTCATTAAGTCAAAGCAAGGACACTTCTTACAACGCTTTTGTTCTCCTTTTTTATACTTCTTACAGCACTTAGACTTGACTTTCCCAAGACTTTCGTAACCAGAAGTTTGCAGGATCTTTACGCGTTCCTTTTTAAGTTTTTTGTCTTTCTTTTTTTTGCCCATTGCGAGAAGTGATCAAACAATGCTGCAAAAATAACTATTTAAATTTAATCTAAATAAAATTTAACATTTAACCTGCTGCAGGATCAATGGCGTTAGAACTTACTACAGTTAATTGTTGAATATCTCTATCAAATAAGTAAAGTCCACCTTTATCATCACCAATCATATTAATTTTATCTAGAATCGTTCTTGCTGTAGCTTCTTCTTCGATTTGTTCAGACACATACCATTGTAAGAAATTATGAGTTGCATAATCTTTGTTTTCTAAAGAAATATGAACGAGTTCATTGATGCTTTCAGAAACAAATATTTCATGTTCTAATAACTTTTCAAACATTTCTCTAAATGAAGCAAAGGCCACATTTGGAGCTTTCAATTCTGAAATATGTGCATGACCACCACGTTCGTTCACAAATTTTACAAGCTTTAGCATATGCTCACGTTCTTCATCAGATTGATCATACATAAAATTTGAAATACCTTCAAGTCCTTTAACTTCAGCCCAAACAGCCATTGCCAAATAGACTTGTGAAGATTCTGCCTCAATTCTTATTTGCTTATTTAATGCGTCTTCTATCGTTTTTTTCAACATAATGTCTTGTTTTTTATCAAAGATAAGTAGATATAAAGACAAATAAAATGCTTAGGTCTAATTTGGAATTATTCTCTTTTAAAAGAAAAGTTCTTGAGCTAATCTAAAGGTGTTGGCATGCGCTTCTACTATAGTTTTAATGTTCGGACTATAGCCTCCTCCCATACTACACATTACCGGAATTTGATATTGTTTGCAAGTTTCTAAAACAAAGCGATCCCTTTCTTTACAACCTTCTATTGTAAGCGCTAGTTTTCCTAGTTTATCTGTGGCTATAATATCAACACCACATAGATAGTATATAAAATCGGGTTGTTGATCTTCAATGAGCTTCGGAAGTGTTTGGTATAAAAGGTCTAAATAGTGTGCGTCAGTGGTGTTGGTATCTAAAGCAATGTCTAAGTCGCTTTTTTCTTTTTTGAAAGGATAGTTGGCCTTTCCATGCATGGAGAATGTAAATACAGAATTGTCATTTTGAAAAATCTCTGCAGTGCCATTACCTTGATGTACATCTAAATCGACAATTAATATGTTTTTGGCTAATTGTTCATGCTGAAGGTATCGTGCTCCGATAGCTTGGTCATTCAATAAACAAAAGGCTTCACCACGATTGGTATAGGCATGATGTGTACCTCCAGCAATATTCATAGCAATACCATGTTTTAATGCAAAAGTACTCGCTTTTATAGTGCCATCTGTAATAATAACTTCACGTTCAACTAAAACCTCGCTTAGTGGAAACCCGATTTTTCTTGCAGCGCGTTTATCAAGTGTAAGTTGTTTTAGGTCTTGAAAATAGGCTTCAGTATGTACGCGGAGAATATGGTCGTCACTTGGAATTTTTGGTTCAAAAAAGTTAGCTGAAGTACAGGTGCCTTCATAAACTAATTGCTCAGGAAGCAATTCGTATTTTAACATAGGAAAGCGATGGCCTTCTGGTAAAGGATGTTTATAAATGGGATGATATGCTATTTTGAGCATTTATTATAAAAGGTTAAATATACGGCATTCTTCGTATGGTTTTACTGTTTTGTTAGTATTAGCTTTACTAAGCCTAAAATTGTGAAAACATGAAATTTATATTACGCATTGCCTTATTACTTATTTGTGGTCCTGTTTTGTCACAACATGTTGACTTTGTCAATGCACCACTGAATCCTATTGCTTTGAAGTATAAAAAAGAACATTTCAACCTTAAAGGAGATGTGTTTGGATATAATAAGTTATTGTTTGATGAGAAAGGATTTTTAATTCAAGAGAGAGAATTTGAAATAAGTAAATACCTGTATAAGAACGGACTTCCATTTGCAACAACTCTAGGAAAATCTTTTTACTACAATTCTAATGGATTTGTAGAAAAGATCACGTTCCCATTCAGCGGATTTCAAACAGAAACCTTTACCTACGATTCTAATGGATTATTAATTGAGATCAAATCGACGTATTCATCTTCAAATAAAACCTACGATTATGATAGCAATCACCGACTTATTAAAAGTATTGAAAATGGTAAAACAAAACGATACAGTTATACAAAGCAAGGAGAACTCTTAATCATTACCGAAACCGATGACAGTGCTAATCCAGCTAAAACAAGAACCTTAACGTATAAAAATGGTCATCTTATTAAAGATGGTGCGTATGATTTACAATTAACATATGATTCAAAAAATAACCCAATCAAAAAGTATATGGGTTCAGCCATTTATTATTCTGATATTAAAAATAAAACAAATCAATTTTCTGTAGTTTATAAGAAACCATCATTTTCTAGCTTTAATAAGATCAATGATTGTAAGTTTTATTTAAACGGAAAACAAATTGATTTTATCTACTATCGTGTTGTAGGCAAAAATGATGTTGTAATCTATAATGTATTTGACAAAAAATATGTAATAGCAAAGGATGTGTTTAACGATTCTAAATCTGGAACTGATCAACAATTTAAAGAGGTATATATTAACGGAACATCCTTTTTAGAAGTTTCTGAGTCATCCAAAAGTCTAATTTATGAAGGCGCCTACATGACGCAGTCTATCTATTTACCCAAAACAGTTTACATCTATACACAATCTAACTTTTACATAGTTTATAATGCCCTTTTGAATAAAACATTTTACCGAAAGTATGATCCTTCTAAACAGTTTAGATTTTATCCGTTAGAGATATTGAATTCTAAGGATAATATTTTTTATTTAAAAGATAGTGGTAAGGTTATGACTATGGTAGAAGGAAAGCTTATTGATAATTCTGAATATACAATAGCTTATAATAACAATGATGGTGTACTTTTAAAGGATAGTGAGCCAAAATATTACCTGCCAGAGTATAAGATAGCAAAAGATCTTACGATTTATTCTGGTCGTAAATACAACAAGAATAAAGATCAGTATGCCGTGGCTAATTCAAATCAAACGGATAGTTCTAAATCAACTTCACTTAATGATGGTGAAGGTTGTATTTCAGGAAACTGTATAGATGGATATGGTATATATAAATTTGAAGGAGGTGGAACACTTGAAGGCTTTTTTAGTTCAGGGAAGTTACATGGTTATGCGATGCATAACTTTCCTAATGGTGATAGCTATACAGGAAATTATGTCTATGGAAATAAATCGGGATTTGGTATTTATAAATGGCAAGCTTCAGGCTCACAATATTATGGCGAATGGTATAATAATACAATGAGTGGTTATGGCTATGTTGTTAAAAACAATGAAACGATTCAAGCTGGTATCTATGATAATGGAAAATTAACTACAGATTTGCTTCAGGATTATAAAAATAAAAAGGTTACAGGAAACAATTGTATGGGAGACTGTATCAATGGTTATGGAAGTATTAAATATGATGGAGGCGATGTTTATACAGGTTTTTTTCAAAATGGTTATCGCTCAAAAATTGGAAGCTATATATGGAAAGCGACAAACAATTTCCACACAGGACAATATAATACTCAAGGACATAGAGTAGGTACAGGAATGTATGTAGATAAAACACATGTGTATTTTGGAGAAATGATTAATGGTGAATTAACAGGTAAAGGTGTTAAAACTACGATTGCAACAGAACAAACTATTTATGGAGAATTTGAAAAGGGGACTTTAGTAAAAGATTACAAAAACAGGTAAGTTTAACTATGCTTGAAGACGACTACTTTGGTTTAATTTGATCTCTTGAATTTCAAAGTATAGTTTAATTAATAAGAAAGGTAAAATTGATAATACACTAGCATTACTATCTAAAAGGTTCATTTTTTTTGCAACAAAGAACCAAAGTAAAATCCCTAGAACAATTGATAAGTGTAGTGTAATAATTCCTCTTGACAATACATGATGTCCTATAACATGGTTTTTTTCATAGAAGTATAGGTATAGTTCTCTTCCTAAAAATGTTATGAGGCTTAAATTGAATAACGAATTTTTAAATAAGAACACTTCAAAGTTATTTAAAACCAGATCATCACTTTTCCAATCCATAATCATTCCAAAAAAAACGAATATGAAAACCAAATAAATCATTAAAAAGAAAAGTCGGGTTTTCACATTTTTAAAGTAGGCTTTAGGACTATTCAATGTGAGTTTTTTATTAAAATACTTTAAGCCATCAAAACAGGTCTTCAAAAGTTCGTCCCACCAAAACAGATATAAAATATAAAAAACGCTAATGTTTTTATTATATATAGCAATAGCAGTAAGAGTGGTCATTGCAAATAATGACAGGTATTCTGCTAATGTTGCGTATTTTTTATTGTATGCTACAGACACCGTTTTTTAGCTTACTTGCAATCCATTATTTACTGAGGTATTAGGATTCACAAATACCAATTTACCTTCAGGTGTTTCGGTCATTAATATCATTCCTTCACTTTCAACACCTCTTAGTTTTCTTGGTGCAAGATTTACGAGAACCGTTACTTGTTTTCCAATGACCTCTTCTGGTGTAAAACTTTCAGCTATTCCAGACACAATCGTTCTGGTATCAATTCCTGTATCTACCTTAAGCACTAAAAGCTTTTTGGTCTTAGGCATTTTTTCAGCCTCCAAAATAGTACCAACACGAATGTCTAATTTTGTAAAATCGTCAAACGTAATAGTGTCCTTTTGAGGTTCTACTTCCTTATTTGCAGCCTCATTAGCACGTTTATTCGCTTCTAATTTGTCAAGCTGTTCTTGAATAGTTTGATCTTCTATTTTTGTAAACAATAGTTCTGGTTTACCTTGTTGAATGGTATGACCAGAAGGTAATATAATAGCTTTAGTTGCAATGTCGTGCCATAAAATAGTGTCCTGCTTATTCGAACTTTGTTCTGTAGGAACGGCACTGTCATTGATAGCAAAGCGAAGAATCTTTTTAAGTTTATTAGAGGTAAACGGTAAAAACGGTTCGCTAAGTACAGCCAAAGCACTCGCAATTTGAAGCGCTACAAACATAATGGTTTGGGTTCTTTCTTCATCTGTTTTAATCAGCTTCCAAGGTTCTTCATCTGCCAAATACTTATTACCTAATCGCGCAAGATTCATTAGTTCTTGAGAAGCCTCTCTAAAACGATAACGTTCGATTGAACTTTCAATAACCGCAGGATACGCCTTAACAGCAGCAAGGGTTTCTTTGTCAACTTCTGAATATTCTGAAGGTTTAGGAACAACACCTTCATAATATTTATTGGTTAGAACCACGACACGATTGATAAAGTTTCCGAAGATAGCCACCAATTCATTATTATTTCTCGCCTGAAAATCATTCCAAGTAAAATCATTGTCTTTACTTTCAGGTGCATTAGCTGTTAGTGCATATCGCAATACATCTTGCTGATTTGGAAAATCCTTTAGATAATCGGGTAACCAAACTGCCCAGTTTTTTGATGTTGACAATTTATTGCCTTCTAGATTTAAAAATTCGTTAGCAGGAACATTATCTGGTAAAATGTAAGACCCTTCAGCCTTTAACATGGAAGGAAAAATGATGCAATGAAACACAATATTGTCCTTACCAATAAAGTGAACTAATTTGGTGCTGTCGTCTTTCCAATAAGGTTCCCAATCTTTGCCTTCTCTTTCTGCCCATTCTTTAGTTGCAGAGATATATCCAATTGGTGCATCAAACCATACATACAAAACTTTGCCTTCGCCTCCAGGAACAGGAACTGGAATTCCCCAATCTAAATCTCGGGTTACAGCTCTCGGACGTAAACCATCATCAATCCACGATTTGACTTGTCCGTAAACATTAGGCTTCCAGTCTTTTTTATGACCTTTTAAAATCCACTCTCTTAAAAACGCTTCATGCTTATTTAAAGGTAAAAACCAGTGTTTTGTTTCTTTTAAGGTTGGACTATTTCCAGTAATTGCCGATTTTGGATTGATCAATTCTGTGGCATTTAAGCTTGAACCGCAACTTTCACATTGATCACCATAAGCATCTTCATTACCACATTTCGGACAAGTTCCAGTAACAAATCTATCGGCCAAAAACTGATTGGCTTCCTCATCATACAATTGTTCAGTTACCTCTTCAACAAACTCATGCTTGTCATACAAAGTTTTAAAAAATTCTGATGCTGTGTCATGGTGAATTTTAGCTGAAGTACGTGAGTAGTTATCGAATGTAATACCAAAGTCTTCAAACGAGGTCTTAATTATGGCGTGAAACTTATCTACAATGTCTTGAGGTGTTACGCCTTCTTTTTTTGCTTTTATAGTAATTGGAACACCATGTTCATCACTTCCGCAAATAAACGCAACGTCTTTTCCTGTTAATCGTTTGAATCGCGCATAAATATCTGCAGGCACATAAACACCAGCAAGATGTCCAATATGAATTGGGCCATTGGTATAAGGTAATGCTGCTGTAATGGTATATCGTTTAGGTGTATTCATTTTTAAAACAAATTGTCAGGTCGAGCGCAGTCGAGACCTAAATAAAACCTCTCGACTGCGCTCGAGGAGATTAACACGTTTTAAACCTGTGTTTAAACAGGGCACAAAAGTACGCATTTTGCTAGGTATATTGAAACATGTGAAAAAAAATGTACATTTACATTATGTCGAAATTACCTTATTTTTTATGCTTGAGTTTTGTTTGTGTTTTTATGGCAAATGGCTTTGCTCAAGAGTATTCTAATTCTAAAAATTCTAATCAATTGATACAACCTCCATTCTTAAAAGTAGGTGATACAGTAGCTATTGTTGCACCTTCAGGAATATTAAAAAATAGAAACGATGAAGTTGAACAAGCTGTTGCTTTGCTCGAAAGTTGGGGACTTCATGCTGAGGTTGGAGCACATGTGTTTAGCAAAGCCAACCATTTTGCAGGAACCGACGATGAACGTTGTGAGGATTTTCAAAAGGCGTTAGACAATCCTAAAATTAGTGCTATTTGGTGCGCACGTGGAGGTTATGGAACGGTTCGTATTTTAGACAAATTAGATTATACCAAATTCAAGGAGCATCCAAAATGGCTCATTGGTTATAGTGATATTACTGCGCTGCATAACCAGTTTCACAATGAAGGGTTTCAATCCATTCACGCCTTAATGTGTGTGAGTTTAACCAAAGATTTAGATGAGATCAAAGAAACAATAGCAACGTTTAAAGCGACCATTTTTGGGAATCCATTACATTATACCTTGGAAGGTTCAGAATACAATAGAGTTGGTGAAGCTTCAGGAATTCTTGTTGGCGGCAATCTAACAATGCTGCATACCATGTTAGGATCTAAAACCAGTATTGATGTTTCAGGTAAGATCTTGTTTATAGAAGAAATAGGAGAATACAAATACCATATTGATCGAATGCTTCAAAGTTTAAAACGTGCAGGCTATTTTGACAATTGTAAAGGCGTTATTGTTGGTGATATGACTAAACTTAGAAAGAACACCACGCTTTGGGGAACCTCTGTAGAGCAATTGATATTAGATGCTTTAGCTGAATATGATTTTCCGATTGCTTTTAATATGCCTGCAGGACATGAAAAAGACAATCGTGCATTGATACTTGGAAGACCTATCAATCTCTCAGTTCATAAAGCAACAAGTAAAATTGTAGTGGATCAATAATGGGATTCTATGATTTTCCAAAACCTGAACGTGATCGATTAGTTGCTGAGATCAACCAAGAGATTGAACAGGATCTATCTCATACAACAGATGCGCATATAGTTAAATATTGTTCAGATGAAGACACTTATATTCGGAAAACAGCATACTTAGCTATTGGTAAGATCTTTTATGCGCAGCCTAAGTTGCAACCGCAAATATTTACAACATTAGAGAAACTGTTAAAATCTGATAATGAACTAATACGACAAACCGTTATTAATGCTGCTGGTGAAATTGGAAAGTTTCATTTTGATAAAGTAGAGCATTTTATGAATAAAGGATTGTTTGATAAGCACCATCGTGTTCGAAATGCAGTCATTGGTTCTATTAAAAAAATGGGCGAGAAAAATCCAGTTCCTGTGTTGGCTTGGGCAAAACCATACTTAACACATCCTGATAAAGAAATTAGACGTGAAATATGTCATGGTATTGAGCTGCGTGGTCGCACACATCCTCAGGATATACTTCCTTTACTACAGGCCTTAGAGTTTGATGAAACTAAACGTGTTTCAGAAACTCTTGTACATGTCTTGGGACAAATCGCCTACAAAAAGGGGTGTTTAAAAACAGTGGTTACTCATCTCAACACATGGAAAAATAAACCTTTGGTTCGGAAAGCCTTAGATGAAATTGTAGACGTTCATGAACGTTATAAAAAGTTTGCAGTGCTTTCACAACAAGACGCTATAGACTATATTGATGCAAACTACAAACATTAAATGCGAAGCACAAAGGACATAGGAAATAAAGGTGAAGACTTAGCGGTTGATTATCTTAGTGATAAAGGATATACAATTATGGAGCGTAATTTTATCTTTCAGAAAGCTGAGATTGATATCATTGCAAAATTCGAAAACACACTTGTAGCAGTAGAAGTTAAAACACGTTCTACAACTGCCTTTGGAAATCCTCAAGATTTTCTAAAACCGAAACAAATTCAGCGTATTGTTAAGGCAATGGATTATTATGTCACTTCA
>JAUIFO010000024.1 GCA_030430385.1 Bacteroidia bacterium | reverse complement strand
ACATCAACCATACTTTTGTCCAAAGCAGCTGCTGGCATAGCCTCTGGCATTACAACTACAGTAGATGTATGGTGCTCTAATGCTCCAAATCCTTTTGGTGATTCGGCTGTGCCTTCAGATAAATACACATAAATATCATAACGTGGCGTACTGTTGATGTCTCCTAAATAGGTTTTTTGAGCTTGCATCATGGTTTCCATAGCATTTCGCATAGAAGTAGCGGAATGGGTTCCATTTGGAGAATACACACTCAATACAATTTTAATATCACCAACCTGAAATTCTTCAACATCTAAATTTCCATACATCATAGGGTTATCTGTAATGTCAAAATAGCGTGGTGCAAAATAACTAGTTGTCATTGACTTGCCGTCAGAACTAGTCGTAGAATTTACTGTTTCTAAAGCAGAAGTACGTTTGAAAGTAGCATCAGCAGTAACATCTAATTTATATTGACTGTTCTTTAATGAATCGAAATAACCAATAAATCCATGTAAATTCAATACGTAATTATCAGGTTCGATATTGGTACCAGCAGGTGAAAAAGGTTGCTCACCTCCAATACCACCAACTGATTCAATATCAAAAGTATCATTAACATAGTAAGTAATATGAGATAGTTTAGTAGCATTACTGATTGTCCAAGTGTTGGTATCAACCTTTTCTACTGACAATTCATTACCATCATAATCAATGGCTTTAAAATCATCTACATATTTCCCAAAATCACTTACGGAATACGTTCCCTGAACCACTTTTGGTAATCTATAAGTTACTGTTTCAGTGGTAAATCTACCTGGATTGATGGTTACTGGCGCTTTATCATCAGTTACTTTTGTCAAGTCAATAGAGGTTTCTATTGGGTTACTGTCAGCTAAATCATTTTTTGATGCTGTTTTTGAAGAAGATCCACAAGCAACAAGCAGCGTGCTAAAGCCAAGAATGGCTACTAATTTTTTCATTATTTTAAGATATTAAGTTTTTAAGTTGACGCCCAAAATTACAATGTGTTACAGATATAAACCTTAACTTTTTGTTAAAATGAGTTATTGTTATATTCGTGGCATGCAAAACAAGCTGGTTAGTATATTAACACCTTTTAAAAACACGGCTGAATTCTTACCCGAATGTTTAGACTCTATTTTGGTGCAAACCTATGAAAATTGGGAATTGCTCATTGTTGATGACCATTCTATCGATTCTAGTTTTCAAATAGTTTCGGATTATGCAAGTCGAGACTCCAGAATTAAACTTTTAAAAAATAAAGGAACTGGTATTATTGACGCACTACGACTAGCATTTAAAAATAGCAACGGTACTTACATCACAAGAATGGATAGTGATGATATCATGACACCTAACAAACTGGAAGTACTTGTTAACAAACTGGAAGAGTATGGCAAAGGCTATGTAGCTGTTGGTCAAGTTAAGTATTTTAGTGATGTTGGTATTAGTGACGGCTATTCTAAATATGAACAATGGATTAACGGACTCACTCAAACTGGTTCCAATTATTTTGAAATTTACAAAGAATGTGTAATTCCTTCTCCTTGTTGGATGATACATCGTGAAGACTTGATTAAATGTGATGCTTTTAACCCAAACTTATACCCTGAAGATTATGACTTAACCTTTCGGTTTTACAAGCATGATATAAGCTGTATTCCTTGTGATGACATTTTGCATCATTGGCGAGATTATAGCACCAGAACATCAAGAACACATGAGCATTATGCTCAAAACTACTTTTTGGAAATCAAATTAAAATACTTTTTAGAACTGGATTTTGACACCAGAAGACCATTGGTGATTTGGGGAGCTGGTTTTAAAGGAAAAACCATTGCTAAATCGTTGGTTGAAAATAACGTACCCTTCCATTGGATATGTGATAATCCCAAGAAAATAGGAAAACATATTTATAATCAGGAAATGCTTCCCTTTTCATTTTTAAAAACCATTCCGAATCCGCAAAGTATCGTTACTGTTGCCAATGAGCAAGCCCAAAAGGATATTAGTAAATACTTTACTTCTTTAAATTTGCATCCAGTAAAAGACTATTTCTTTTTCTGTTAATTTTGTAATTTGTTGTTAAAAGGTTTCCTATTTCAGCTTAAACATTATTTTTGTATCAAACAACTCAATAAGGAATGCAGTTTAAACATCCCGAAATTCTTTACGCACTTTTTCTGCTTATCATTCCTATTATCGTTCACTTATTTCAGTTACGCCGTTTTCAAAAAGAAGCATTTACCAATGTGGCTTTTTTAAAGCAAGTGGTTATTCAAACCCGTAAAAGTTCACAGTTAAAAAAATGGTTGACCCTGCTAACACGTATGCTCCTGCTAGCTTGTGTTATAATTGCTTTTGCACAACCCTTCACATCCAACAACAATGCTTTTAACGCGACACCCGAAACAGTTATTTATTTAGATAACTCCTTTAGTCTGCAAGCCAAAGGCGAACAGGGAGAATTATTAAAACGTGCTGTCCAAGATATCATAGATGAAGTGAATCCTGATGAGAAAATCTCTATTTTGACCAATGATGCGGTTTTTAAAAGTACGACCATAAAGACGATTCAGAACGATTTGTTACAGATGGGATATTCTGCAAACCAATTATCGTATGATGCAGC
>JAUIFO010000002.1 GCA_030430385.1 Bacteroidia bacterium | reverse complement strand
TTCCCAACACTCCAATCCTGTTGGTTCTGGCGGCTGAGTTCCTAAAATATCCCATGAACAAGTAGTAGTATTAAACGACGTTGATTCCCAACACTCCAATCCTGTTGGCTCTGGTGGTTGAGTTCCTGAAATATCCCATGAACAAGTAGTAGTATTAAATGACGTTGATTCCCAACACTCCAATCCTGTTGGTTCTGGCGGCTGAGTTCCTAAAATATCCCATGAACAAGTAGTAGTATTAAACGACGTTGATTCCCAACACTCCAATCCTGTTGGCTCTGGTGGTTGAGTTCCTAAAATATCCCATGAACAAGTAGTAGTATTAAACGATGTCAATTCCCAACATTCCAGCCCTGTTGGCTCTGGTGGTTGCGTTCCTGAAATATCCCATAAACATGTTGTAAAATTGAATGACGTCGATTCCCAGCATTCCAATCCTGTTGGCTCTAGTGGCTGGGTTCCTGTAACTTCCCATGAACAAGTTGTATCATTAAAAACAGCTATTTCCCAACACTCCAACCCTGTAGGTTCTGGTGGTTGAGTTCCTGAAACCTCCCATAAACAAGTTGCATTATTGAGTGTTGCGGATTGCCAACATTCTAGAGTTGGAGGATTTCCAGCCTGTATAACTGTTACAACATAGTTTGAAGAAAATGTTATGCAATTATCATCATCTAAATTATCTATAAACTCTGCAACTTTCACACGATAATAGGTTGTAGTCGTCAATCCCGTTATTAAAAAGTTTTGATTATTTTGCCCAGGTAAATCTGTCCAATTCATACCATCTGGGCTAGATTGCCATTGGTAATAATGATTACTAAAAACAGTATTGTCTGGTATAGCAATAATAAGATTAGTGTAAGGTGTTTCTGAACTGCATATTTCTACAAAAGAATTATTTGAAGCATCTGAAGTGAATATAGTATCGCCACAACTTTTAAATTCAATATCGTCAATGGCTAAATCATTTCCACAACCACCAACACTATTGTTTAACATTTTCAGAATAACAGATGTTTGTCCTGGTAACGTTTGAAATACTAATCCATATTGTTGCCAATTAGGAGTAGGAGTACCAAAAATATTTCCAGTATCTCCACTTGCTAACAAATTAGTATCTGTAATGTCCCATATTTCAAAACTAACATTTACAGGTATTCCGTTTCCGCTACAACCTGAACTTGGTAAAATATTAAGTAACCAAGACGAAAACTCATAAGTTGTATTCTCACATAACCCAGTAACAGGTGTTTTGTAAAACTCCCCTGTGGTAAAACTTGCATTAACAAGTAATGCTTTACCATTTGTATCTCCAGGAGTATGGTCACTTGGCATATTCCAACCAAAAGCAAAAGTACTACTTGCTAGAGTATACTCTCCATCTTGAGGGCTATCAAACCCAACAAAATTATATGTCGTTGTTCCTGCTGGTAATGGAGGTCCATAATCTGTCCCAACACCAAAATTTTCAGTAAAAATTGGATCCCCAGAATCACCTTGGCAAAACCCAAGTTGAGCATACATGTTTTTCGTAGAAAAAAAAATGCAAAAAATTATGATTATATTAAGATAAACAGTGTATGTTCTCACGTATATATACTATGTGGTGCGTCTAAATTAATCTAATTTATATTTATTCACATATAATTGATCATTAAAAAGCAACTACAACGTTGTAGTTAAATGAATGTTTAAAATAAAAATCTTTAAAAAGTATAGAAAAACGACACTAATAGTATGTAGTATGCTATTAATTTGGTATTTAATCTGTCTTCCAAAAACATTGTTTAACGATTCAACATCTACTGTAATTACATCACGAACAGGTACATTGTTAGGAGCAAAAATTGCTTCAGATGGTCAATGGCGATTTCCTCATAATGATAGTGTTCCGGAAAAGTTTGAAACCTGTATTATTTTATTTGAGGACGAATACTTTTATAAACATCTTGGTTTTAATCCCATTTCAATTTTTAAAGCTTTAAAAGATAATATTAATGCAGGCGAAGTAAAACGAGGTGGAAGTACATTGACTCAACAAGTTATTAGGTTATCACGTAAAGGACAAAACCGAACATATCTCGAAAAAATTAAAGAAATCATCTTCGCTACGCGACTTGAATTAAGAGATTCAAAGCAAGACATCTTAGCTTACTATGCCAGTAATGCTCCTTTTGGTGGGAATGTCGTTGGACTTGATGCCGCTTCATGGCGATATTTTAACAGAGACCCCAAACACTTGTCTTGGGCTGAAACTGCAACTTTAGCTGTTTTACCGAATTCCCCTAGTTTAATTTATCCAGGTAAAAACCAACAACGACTATTAGAAAAACGAAATCGCCTTTTGAAAAAACTATTTGATAAAGGGATTATTGATCAATTAACTTATGAGTTATCCTTAGAAGAAAGCTTACCTGAAAAACCATATCCATTACCTCAAATCACACCACATTTACTGCAACAAATCGCTCATACCAATAAAGGAGAACGTGTTCAAACAACTATTGACAAAGGTCTTCAAGAACAAGCAAATGCTATCGTAAAAAATCACCATCACATTTTAAAGCAGAACGAAATTCACAACATAGCTGTTCTGGTTTTAGATGTGCATACCAGAGAAGTCCTTACTTATATTGGTAATGCACCTACAACCAAAGACAATCATAAAGACGTAAACATTATTGATAAGCCAAGAAGCACAGGAAGTATCTTGAAACCCTTTTTATATGCTGCAATGTTAGATTCTGGTGATTTATTACCACATACTTTGGTTTCTGATATTCCG
Organism: Bacteroidia bacterium; assembly: GCA_030430385.1. Lineage (GTDB taxonomy): Bacteria > Bacteroidota > Bacteroidia > Flavobacteriales > Flavobacteriaceae > Psychroserpens. The sequence goes on along the minus strand of JAUIFO010000002.1, from coordinate 393,740 downwards.
TCGCAGTTTGGAAATTATACGCCTGAAAACTTTAACAAAGAATTTGATGGCGTCGTTCCGGCAAGTCAAGCATTGTCTAAATCGCTAAATGTTCCTGCAGTTAAAATGTTGCAAGATTTTGGTTTGGATCGTTTTTATCAATATTTAAAAGTATTAGATCTTAAAGATTTAAAATACAATGCAAATCATTATGGTCTTTCATTAATTCTTGGTGGTGCAGAAAGCAACTTATGGGATTTATGTAAAAGTTACGCTGCAATGTCTTCTACACTGAATCATTACACAGAAACTTCAAGCGAATATTTCACTAATGAATTTATTGAACCAACATTTTTTGCTTCTGAAACTTTAGATTTTGGAGAGAAAAGCAACGATAAAATCTTGTTTAATGCAGCTTCTATTTATTTAACTTATGAAAGTTTAAAAGAAGTAAATCGTCCTGAAGGTGACGAAAGCTGGGCGTTTTTTGATGACTCAAAACAAGTTGCATGGAAAACGGGAACAAGTTTCGGATTTAGAGATGCTTGGGCAATTGGCACCACAAAAGATTACGTTGTTGGTGTTTGGGTTGGAAATGCTGATGGCGAAGGTCGACCAGGCTTAGTTGGTGTGCAAACAGCTGCTCCTATTCTATTTGATATCTTTGATATTTTACCAAATAGTGATTGGTTTTCAAAGCCATTTGACGACATGCAAAGTGTTTCAATTTGTGTAAAAAGTGGCCATCGTGCTTCTCCTGTTTGTGATACAACCAAAGAAGAATTTATTCAACTAAACGGTTTAAAAACAGAGCCTTGTCCATATCATGTTCTAGTGCATTTAGATGCAACCGAAAGCTATCAGGTTAATTCGTCCTGTGAAGAACTAACTGAAATAAAACACAAACCTTGGTTTGTTCTATCACCATTACAAACCTATTATTATAAAACTAAAAATCCTTTGTACAAACCTTTACCTAAATTAAGATCGGATTGTTTGGGTGACCAAAATATTACAATGAGTTTTATTTATCCTAAAGCCAATCATACTATTTTTTTACCTAAAGATTTTGATGGAAAAACCAATGATATGGTTTTAAAAGTGGCACATTCAAAACCAGATTCTAAGCTTTATTGGTATTTAGATGAGCAGTATATTGGTACAACTAAAGATATTCATGATTTGGCTATTCTTCCAAAAGCTGGTAATCATACTATAACTGTTGTTGATGAATTTGGTAATGAAGTAAAGCAACGTATAAAAATTTCAGAATAAAATAATAAAAGCCATTCGTAGCGAAGCGAAACACCCTTACAGAAAAAGAGGTTTCCCGCTTCACTCAAAATGACTGTCACTTTAGTTAGGCAGATTGAATTCTATTTCCCTAACATCAAAAGTTCGTTACATACGACTTCGGTTGCATAGCGTTTGTTTCCATCTTTATCATCATAACTTCTTGTCGTAAGTTTCCCTTCAATGGCAACCTCTTTACCTTTGGTTAGATATTTTTCAATAATCGTTGCTGTTTTTCCCCAAGCCACAACATTATGCCATTGTGTGTCTGTTACTTTTTCACCTTCAGCATTTTTATAGCTTTCATTAGTAGCTATTGAAAATTTTGCTAATGTTTTTCCAGATTCAAGATTAATGATTTCCGGATCGTTTCCTAAGTTACCAATCAACTGTACTTTGTTTCTAAGTGTACTCATAATTTTAAATTTTAATGTTAAACAGTTAATACTAATCGCATTCTATTTACTGAAACCTGTTCAGCTTGAATTCGACACTGCAAATATGAAACAGCTTGTAAATTTTAGTCGGTTGTTACCTGTTTAAATTCGTTTGTAAACGTTTAAAATTATAAATTGTAGAATATTTACTATATTTGATCATGCAAAAATTGTGTTTAGAATGCGATGAAAAAATTGTAGGTAGAATTGATAAGAAATTCTGCAATGATGCTTGTAGAAACGCCTACAATAATGCTAAAAATAAGGATCATAAAAATCTCATTAGAAACACCAATAATTGGTTGCGAAAAAATTACAGAATTCTCGAAGGGTTAAATCCAAATCAAAAAAATAAGGTCTCTAGAGTAAAGCTCCTTGAAAAAGGATTCGACTTTAATTATTTCACCAGCATTTATACAACTAAAGCAGGAACCATATATTATTTTGTTTATGATCAAGGGTATTTACCTTTGGAAGGAGATTATTACGCTTTGGTAAAACGTGAACGTTAATTGTAACGAATTAATACTTTACCATACATATTTATTATAAATCATAAACATAAATGAAAGGAGCAATTGTAGTAGTTATAGCTTTAAGTATTGTAGGAATCATAGGCCTTATAACGCATTATTTTAGCGTAAAAAACGTAATTATTAGAACGCTCAAAAAGATTCCTTACAAACCTGCTTCAAGTTTAAAAACAAACGAATTATCTAAAGTTAGTGGTAAAGCACTTCATGTAAAAGAACCCTTAATTGCACCATACTCAAAACGCAAATGTGTGTTTTATCAAATCGAGATCCAACAAAAGGTTAGTAATGGCAAAAGTTCACATTGGAAGACTATTGTAAGTGAAGAACGTTGTCAAGATTTCTTTATAAACTCAAACAGCGACTTTGTAATTGTGTCTCCAAAAGAGCACCCCAAAAATTACACCTGCTTTTTGGTGAAAGACCAAGACCAAAATTCTGGGACATTTAATGATCCTTCTCCTAAATTTGTAGCATTATTACAACATTATAATATAAACCACACTACGCTGTTTGGATTCAACAAACGCTTGCGTTATAAAGAAGGTGTGATAGAAATTGGTGAAACGATAACTGTTGCAGGTATCGCTAAATGGAAGTCACTAAGTGAACCAATTCCAGAATATCCTTATTCTAAAATTGCTACATTAGAGAGTTCAGACAAGCAAAAATTAATGATTACAGATCTTCCTGATGTTATTGAGAAAAGAGGATAACGCTATTATTTCCAGTTTTGTCCTTTTAATTCAATAGCTGCTTTTAAAATATCTTTCTGACTAATTTGACCAACTAACTTTCCATTTTCAACAATTGGAAAACGCCTGATCTTAGATTCTAAAAACTTATTTGCCGCATCAAATACATTCATGTTGCCATCGATGGTCTCAACATTTTTAGCCATTCGGTTTTCAACAGTGTGTTGTTCCATTGGCATATTATAGTATCTGCTCTCACTTATTTGTTTTAAGCAATCGCCTTCAGAAATCACGCCAACTAACTCATTATTTCCGTTTACTACTGGACCACCAGATATTCTGTTTTTTATTAATGTTTGAATAACTTCTTCTACAGATTGTTCAGGTCGAAATGTGATTAAATCACGAGACATATAATCACTTACTTTAAAAGCTGTTGCTTCTAAAGTTCCTTGCTGTTGCTTCCTTGCGCCTTGAAAACTTTTAATACCCATAACACTTGTTTTAAACGTTGAATTTTAAAATTACTGAAAATAAGTGAATTAAACTAACCTTAATATTTAAACAAAATAACAATTAACTTAAGCTTTGAAAAGCATTTTCTTAATCGCTATCCCTATTCGGTATATAATTTTGATCATTTATAGTTGGCATAGGTTTTGAATTATAGCCTTTAAAGTCAGACTTGAATAATTAGCATCTTTTTAAGGGTCTATTTTGTTTATTTTTTTAGTTTTGACACACTTAATGCATAAGATCATGAAAAAATTACTTTGCCTAGCTGTTATTATGGCTTCAATGAGCATAACAGCGCAAACAAAATCAGAATTATTACAACACTACAGGGCGTATTATAAGCAAATGAAATCACAAGGTGATATTCAAGGTGTGATTAATGCGATGACACATTTAAATGTTATGGAACCTAACCAAGCAAGAATGGATACTTTGGCGTATATCTATATGTCTGAAGGACGAAACCTAGAAGCTTTAAATACTATTGGTATTGAGAATAACCCAAATGATTCCGATATCAATACTGAAGTTAAAGCTTTAGCACTAAAAGCTTTAAATCAGCCACAACGTGCAATTGTATTTTACAATGTTTTGTTTGACAAATCTCCAAATGCTTACCTCGCTTATGAGATTGCCGATTTGAGCGTTCAGGTTCAGGATCTAGCAACGGCAAAAGCAAAAGTTGACTATGGTATTGCCAATGTTAAAGATGATATGAAAAAAGCGTTCTACGAATCGCAAAGACCTTATGAAGTGTCTTTAAAAGGTGCTTTAAAATATTTGAAAGCCTTAATCATGTTTAATATGAATAAGAATGATAATATAGATGCTTCAATAGCTTTATTAGATGAAGCACTTGCTTTAGACACTAACTTCAATATGGCACAAATAACAAAAGATGCCTTAATTGCTAAAAAAGCTGAAAAGAAACAATAAACCTCTTGTGTCTAATAAAAAAGCCTTTCATTTAACATGAAAGGCTTTTTTAGTATATAATCTATGAAGATTAGAACTTGTAGCTCAATCCAATAGTATAATAGGTTTGTAAATCGTTATCTACATTATCAAATGAAGGCACATCTCCCATACCATCAAAATTAGCTAAAGCGTAATTAAGTGCTTCTTGTTTGTTGCTTCTCAATCCGAAATCAAAACCAACACCAATCATTTTCCATAGTGTGTAGCTAAAAGAGTTCGTCCAAGTCCAGTTTGACAAGTCACCACTTTTATAGCTTTGGAAAGCCGATAAGTTTGTTTTAAAATTGATTGCTCCAATTTGTCTAGTATAGTCTGCAACAATCTTAGCACCTAGAGATGATTCAAAAACAGTGTCATTATCTGCAAATACAAAGTTGTAGTTTAACGGATGAACAACTACAATCATATCTTTTATAGGCAACCAAGTAAAACCAACACCTACGTCTAAGTAACCAGGATCATTAAAGTTGTCTAACAATGTTGTTCTGTATTCCATTAAAGCAGATACTGCTAATTTTTCACTTAAGTTTCTACCATAAAGAGATGATAAGTTGAATACATCTGTTGTTGGGTTGAAATTGTCGTCATCAAGATCTGTGTCTTTATTATCCAATTTTACCCAGTTTAAGTTAGATGTTAATGCATTTCTCCAGAAGAATTTCTCCTGAATTAAATTTGCGTAACCGTTAAATGTAATTCCAATATTACCTGAAGCGTTATTTGGAGCTCCTTGAGCATACCAATTGTTGAAGTTTGATAAACTTCCACCAATAGTACCAAAAGCACCAACTCTCCATCCAGGTAACGCATCAATTTGCGCTTGTAAGGCATCAGCTTCAGCTTGAGCAGCATCTGCCACGGCTTGTTTTTCAGCTTTTTGAGCTTCTAATTCTTCTTTCGTTTGGGCAAAACCGAAAGTCATTGATAGCATCAATACAGCAGTAATAAGTAATCGTTTTGTCATGTTATTAGTTTTAAAATTGATTATTAAATGCAAATATAATTCAATAGTATTTTGAATACCAATAAATTATATCAATAGCGTTTAAAAACACTAAGTAATTAGACCCCTTTTTTTAATTAGGTCACAATTATTTTTTAGCTTTAAAAAGAGGTACTGCAGAACAAGCTTCTCCATACATTATAGAAGACGCTACAGGTTTTAAATGTTCGGCTAATAGTATATACGCGTTGTCTGGAACAGGTTTATTGGAGCAACCTTTAATAATGATTGGTTTGCCTTTGTATGTTTCTGTATCAATATCTGGAATAATGCATTGGTAAATTGCACTTTCTAGTGCATTCAAATCGCCAATAATTGTTTTTTTGGCTATTTGAGATAATTGAACAGTAATCAACATATAAGCCCAAGCTGGAATAATAGCATCTGAAGAACAGGTTAGCGCTACAAATTGATCTTGATATTGTGTCCAATCATGTGCTTTAACAAACTGTCTAAACTCTTTTTCGCGAAGTACTAATCCTTCGTATAACCAGTCTTTAATATCAAAAAGCACACGTTTGCCTTCAGGATAAAACGTTTCCAGATCTACAACTACAAGTTTGCTTTGAGCGACTCTATTTACAATCTCTTCGGCCATAATTTGTTACAACATTCCTAGTTCTAGCTTTGCTTCTTCACTCATAAGATCTTGGCTCCAAGGTGGATCAAACGTAATTTCAACCTCAGCAGACTTCACATCGTTTAAAGATTTAACCTTTTCTTCAACCTCAAGTGGTAAGGTTTCAGCAACAGGACAATTAGGTGTGGTTAAGGTCATCAATATCTTTACATCATAATCTTCATTCACAAACACGTCGTAAATAAGTCCGAGTTCATAAATATCCACTGGAATTTCTGGATCATAAATGGTTTTTAATACTCTTACTATTTTTTCGCCTAAGGCGTTTGTATCTATTGTTGTTTCCATATTTTATATTAGACACTGAGGCTCTCGAAGTGTCGTTTAAATTTAAAAGTAGTATTCCTTTTTGAGTTCTTAATATCAGCCTAAAAGCAGACTAATTCAATTGCGTTTGATATGCGATAGCATATAGTTTAAGTTGCTTAATCATACTTACCAAACCATTAGCTCTGGTAGGTGATAAATGTTCTTTCAAACCAATGGCATCAATAAAATCGGTGTCGGCTTCAATGATGTCTTTGGGTTGCTGATTTGAGAACACACGAATCAAAATAGCAATAATTCCTTTTGTAATAATAGCATCACTATCTGCAGTGAACACCACTTTGTCATTTTCTAAATTGGCGTGGACCCAAACTTTACTTTGGCAGCCTTTTATAATATTTTCATCGGTTTTGTACTGTTCATCAATAAGTGGCAAGGTCTTACCTAAATCGATCATATACTGATAGCGTTCCTCCCAATCGTCAAACATTGCAAACTCCTCTATGATATCATTTTTTATTTCGGAAATCGTCATTTAAAAATTTTTAATCGTACATAAACTGCACTACAAAAATACAATAAGTCTACTGTTTTTCCATTGCCTTTTTTAAGGCTATAAGTTTATCTACAAAACGTGCAATTGGCTTTGGTGGTGTGCCATGATCAAACGCTTGTGTTTTGTAACTCACCTCATCTTTAATAACTTCTAATGTTGCTATAGCTGCAGCATCATAAGCGAATGTTTTTGATGGCGGTTCTAAGGATGGAATGTCTTCAATAGTTATGGTACTATATAAGGCACTCAATTCAATAAGGTCTGCTTCAGAAATTTGAAAACTTGATATCTCTTGAAGCGATCTGTCATTGGTGAATTTTATAGTGTTGTCTTCAAGCCAAATACGTTCAAAAAAACCTCTTGTTGTTGCATTATAGGTTACATTCATTTTTACAACTTCTGCGGTTCTTTTGTTCATCTCCTGATCGTTTGTTACGTTAGCGACATTTTGAGCACTTCCACAAGACTTTAATAAAATGACGCTTATAAGAATTACTAAATGTTTCATCTGTTTTATGTTTTATAGTTTAGTTGTAATATAACAAAAAGGACGCCAAAGTTTAGGACAACATCATTTTTGCTTTGTTTACAGCACTTACCAAAGCATCTATTTCTTTCTTAGTGTTGTAAAAGGCAAATGAAGCTCGCACTGTTCCTGGAATCTTATAAAAATCCATAATAGGTTGCGCACAATGATGACCTGTTCGAACTGCAATACCCATTTTATCTAAGATGGTTCCAATATCATAAGGATGAATACCTTCTAAATTAAAAGAAATAACAGATGTTTTATGCTCAGACGTTCCGTAGATCTTTAGACCGTCTATTGCGCTTAATTCTTCTGTAGCATATTCTAACAATTCGTTTTCGTAGGCTGCAATAGCATCGAAACCAATGGCATTCATATAATCTAAAGCAGCTCCAAAAGCAATACCTCCACATATATTTGGCGTGCCAGCTTCAAACTTATGAGGAAGGTCTGCATAGGTTGTTTTTTCGAAAGTGACTTCAGCAATCATTTCGCCTCCTCCTTGATAAGGTGGTAGTTTCTGAAGCCATTCGTCTTTTCCATATAACATTCCAACTCCTGTTGGTCCACAAATTTTGTGTGCAGACGCAACATAGAAATCGACATTTAGATCTTGAACATCAGGAACGAGATGCGGACAAGCTTGTGCGCCATCAACCAATACAGCAGCACCAACTTGGTGTGCTTTTTCAATAATCGTTTCTATTGGGTTTATAGTTCCTAAAGCGTTTGAAATATGATTCACAAAAACCAATTTGGTCTTTTCAGAAAGTAACTTATTATATTCTGAAAGGATTAATTCACCTTCTTGGTTAATAGGAATGACTTTTAATTGTGCTCCTGTGCGTTCACATAACATTTGCCAAGGCACAATATTACTGTGATGCTCTAAAGCTGAGATAATGATCTCGTCACCTTTTTTTAAAAATGCCGTAAATCCAGATGCTACGAGGTTAATACCATGTGTTGTACCTGAAGTCATAATGATCTCATGACTATGTTTAGCATTAAAGTGTTTTTGAATCTTGATGCGTGCTTGCTCGTAAAGATCGGTTGCTTCTTGACTCAAAGTATGCACACCTCTGTGAATGTTCGCATTGTATTTTGAATAGTACACAACGATAACATCAATTACCTGTTGCGGTGTTTGCGAGGTCGCTGCATTGTCAAAATACACTAAAGGTTTGCCATGGATCTCTCGATCTAGGATGGGAAAGTCTTTTCTGATTTCATCGACGTTTAACATAAATGCAAAGTTACAAGATGTTTATTTAAAATGGTCTTCAAAAAATTAAACTTATATAATTTTTAATATTTTATTAAAATACATTTAAATAAAATGTATATTTGTAATATGTATAGCAAAGAACTCACAAAAGGAACCTTACAACCCATCATTTTAAAACTCATTGATAGTAGAGGTAAAATGTATGGTTATGAAATTACTCAAGAAGTAAAAAAAATGACACTTGGAAAAATTGATATTTCGGAAGGCGCTCTATATCCAATACTACACAAATTAGAAGCAAAAAACGTATTAACAACTGAAAAAGTATTTATTGGAAAACGCATTAGAAAATATTACAAAGTAACAAAAGAAGGTAAACAAGTCGTCAAAGATGCTACAAACGAAATAAATGACTTTGTAAATACATTACAACTCATTTTCAATCCTAAAACCCAATCTGTATGACATTAACTGAACAACACATTGCGTACATCGAAAATAACTTGACATTTTATGGTATAACTTCAAAAGATCTAAAAGAAGATTTGCTAGATCATATCTGTACCTACATTGAATCTAGAGATTCTCATAGTTTTGATATTTTATATCAGGAAGCCTTACAGAAATTTGGAGGCTATTCCAGTTTTCAAAATTTACAACGAGAAACGAACCATCAGAAATTTACTAAACAGTTAGTTACTTTTCATAAGATTAAGACTTCTGTAGGATTTTTAGTTATTCTCCTTTTAGTAATAAGTCTAGTATTTCAAATGATGCAATGGCCATATGCTAATGCCTGGTTATTAACAGCAATAGCCTTATCTATCTTAGTAATTCTTCCTATTCATTTTTATGCTAAGCATAAAATTTCAGTTCACAAATATTCTTAAATCAATTTTTTATGAAAAAATCATTTTACATCTTAGGATTTGTAACTTTCTTTACCTTAGGTATTGGAGCTATGTTCGAATTTTTGTCTTGGCCTTACAGCGGAATTATTGTCTTTTTAGGTTTCTTTTTTTTAAACTTTGGTTTTATTCCTGTGTATTTCTATCAAAAATATAAACAAGAAAAACTACAAGTCAAAGCCTAAATTAACACCTAATTTATTGGCAATAATTTTCGTGATGCGTTGTTTAATTTCAGGAATTTTAACCGAATCCAAGACATTATTACTAAACGCAAACATCAATAAGGCTCTTGCTTCCTTTTCTGGAATTCCCCTTGAGCGCATATAAAACATAGCACTTTCATCTAATTGTCCAATGGTACAACCATGCGAACATTTTACATCGTCAGCAAAAATCTCTAATTGAGGTTTGGTGTTGATAGATGCCTTATCTGACAATAAAATATTATTGTTTGCCTGAAATGCGTTTGTTTTTTGGGCTTCCTTATTCACATATACTTTCCCATTAAACACGCCTGTTGCGCTGTCTCCAAAAATACCTTTGTAGTCTTGATGACTTTCGCAATTAGGTTCAATGTGATGCACTAAAGTATTGTGATCTACATGTTGCTTGTCACCAATAATGGTAACGCCTTTAAGTGTAGAATCGATACGCTCTCCTTCTTGGTAAAAATTTAAATTGTTACGGGTTAATTTTCCTCCAAACGAAAAGGTATGCACAGACGCATGACTTTCTCGTTTTTGCTTAACGAAGGTATTGTCAATAAGTGAAGCTGATTGTTTATCATTTTGAATTTTATAATAATCTACAATCGCTCTTTTGTTAGCAAAAATCTCTGTGACGCTATTTGTTAGAACTGGATTATCTGTAAGACTTTGATGGCGCTCTATAATTTGTACGTGAGAATTTTCGTCAACGACAATCAAATTACGAGGTTGCAACATTAAAGCCGATTCGTTTCCTGTTGAAAAATGTAAAACCTGAATTGGTTTTTCAACCACTTTATTCTTGGGAATATGAATGTATGCTCCTTCTTGAGAGAAGGCTGTGTTTAAAGAAGATAAACTGTCTTTTGTCGCAGCCTTATTGAAATAATTTTCAATAATCAATTGATATTTAGGCTTTGAAAGTGCTGAAGACATCAAACACACATCAATACCATCGTGTGTGGTTTGCGATAGATGCGAGGAGTACTTTCCGTCGATAAATACAATCTTATAGCTATCGATATCATGAATAAAATACTTCTTAATATCACGAAATTCAATAGCATTTTCTGTTTTTGGAAACACGCTGTAATCGTGTTTTAAAACACTATTTAGTGAGGTGTATTTCCAAGCCTCGTCGCGCTTTGAAGGGAAACCTTTTTCTTCAAAGGTTTTAATAGCCTCGCAACGCACATCATGCACAGGTGTATCAATATCCACCTGATTCTCAAAGGCCATAAACGACGATACTAGTTTATCTTTTAAATCCATTTTTTTTAAAATTGGGCACTGAGGTTCTCGAAGTGCCATCTAAGTTTTAATCCATAGGTCATTTCGAGAGCCTCAATGACCATATTTAAGCGCCAACTTCTTCTTTGATCCAATCGTATCCTTTTTCTTCAAGCTCGTGAGCCAATTCTTTGGTTCCCGATTTTACAATACGTCCATTATGAAGTACGTGTACAAAGTCTGGAACTATATAATCTAACAAACGTTGATAATGCGTGATAACGATTACTGCATTGTCTTTGCTTTTAAGTTTGTTCACACCATTAGCGACAATTCGAAGTGCGTCAATATCTAATCCAGAATCGGTTTCATCAAGAATGGCTAGTTTTGGTTCTAACATCGCCATTTGAAAAATCTCATTACGTTTCTTTTCTCCACCTGAAAACCCTTCATTTAAAGAACGTGATAAGAACTTTCTATCAATTTCGAGCATTTCAGATTTTTGGCGAATCATTTTCAACATTTCATTAGCAGGCATATCATCTAAGCCTTTTGCTTTTCTTGTTTCGTTGATTGCTGTTTTCATAAAATTGGTCACAGAAACTCCTGGGATTTCAACAGGATATTGAAACGATAGGAAAATCCCTTTATGTGCACGCTCTTCAGCAGCCAATTCATCAATGTTTTCACCTTCTAAAAGAATTTCTCCTTGCTCTACCTCATAGTCTTCTTTCCCAGCGATCACTGAAGCCAAAGTACTTTTACCAGAACCGTTTGGTCCCATAATCGCATGAACTTCTCCAGCTTTAACCTCAAGGTTAATTCCTTTTAAAATGCCTTTGTCTTCAACACTTGCGTGTAGATTATTTATTTTTAACATGGTATATGTTTCGATTAATTTGCTTCATTATTACCAAGCTTAATGACTTCGTTTGCTTTAGCTTGGTATGCTTTTACACTTTCAATTTCTTTAACATCAATTTTAAAAGGCCAGCCTTCTTCTCCTTTAGTTTTAGGAATTAATACTCCTCTCACTTGAACAGTAACATAGTCTGTAGCCTCCTTCTTGAATGGTTTTGCCTTATCATTTAATTCGTGCATTTTATCATTAATGACAATGCCATAAATACTACTTGGAGTTTGAAGTACTGCAGCATCAGCATAATAGACAAACTGACCTGAGAAGGTTTTTAAACCATCGTTTTGTTTTGCGGTTTTATCATTCTCATAGACGGTTGGTTCTGTTGTTGTTTTTGCTTCGTCTTTACAAGCTGTAAACCATAGTCCAACACATAGTAATACTAATATCTTTTTCATCTGATTTAATTTATATTTATCCTACGGAACCTTCTAAACTTATTTCTAATAATTTTTGAGCTTCTACAGCAAATTCCATTGGTAACTTGTTCAACACCTCTTTACTGAAACCGTTTACGATTAGAGCAATTGCCTTTTCGGTATCAATCCCTCTTTGGTTGCAATAAAAAATTTGGTCTTCACCAATTTTACTGGTCGTTGCTTCGTGTTCAATTTGAGCAGATTTATTATTGGCTTCGATGTAAGGAAATGTATGTGCACCACATTCGTTACCCATTAACAAGCTATCACATTGTGAAAAATTTCGTGCATTTTGTGCTCTTGAACCAATTTGTACTAAGCCTCTATATGAATTTTGAGATTTTCCAGCGGAAATTCCTTTGGAAATAATTGTAGACTTGGTATTATCACCAAGATGAATCATCTTAGTTCCTGTATCTGCTTGTTGGTAATTATTGGTAACAGCAATCGAGTAAAATTCACCAACAGAATTATCGCCTTTTAGCACACAGCTTGGGTATTTCCAAGTGACTGCAGAACCCGTTTCAACTTGTGTCCAAGAAATCTTAGCATTGGTTTCGCAAAGTCCGCGTTTGGTCACAAAATTGTAAACACCACCTTTACCTTCACTATTTCCAGGATACCAGTTTTGAACTGTAGAATATTTTATTTCAGCATTATCAAGTGCTATCAATTCAACCACAGCAGCATGCAATTGATTTTCATCACGACTTGGCGCTGTACAACCTTCAAGGTAACTTACATAACTGCCTTCATCTGCAATCACCAGAGTACGTTCAAACTGACCCGTTCCTGCTTGGTTTATTCTGAAATAGGTTGATAATTCCATCGGACATTTAATGCCTTTTGGAATATAGCAGAAGCTTCCATCACTAAAGACTGCTGAGTTAAGCGCTGCATAAAAGTTATCTTTTTGAGGAACAACTGTTCCAATGTGTTTTTTGACCAGTTCAGGATGCTCTTGAATAGCCTCACTTATTGAACAAAAAATGATGCCTTTTTCAGCAAGTGTCTTTTTGAATGTTGTAGCAACTGACACTGAGTCGACCACGACATCCATAGCTACGCCAGCAAGCTTTTTTTGCTCATCTAAGGAAATTCCTAATTTCTCGAAAGTCGCCAATAATTCTGGATCAACTTCATCAAGACTGTTGTATTTTGGTTTACTGTTAGGTGCCGAATAATAAGAAATTGCCTGAAAATCTGGCTTTTCGTAATGCACGTTTGCCCATTCAGGTTCGGTCATCTCTTGCCAAACTCGAAAGGCTTCCAAACGCCATTCGGTCATCCATTCTGGTTCTTCCTTCTTCTTAGAAATAGCTCTAACAATGTCTTCGTTTAGGCCATTGGGAAATGTTTCAGATTCAATATCTGTATAAAAACCATATTCGTATTCTTTGGTTTTTAATTCTTCCCTTAAATCGTCTTCAGTATATTTTGACATAGCATTCCTTTAAAGCGAAAATGATTCACCACAACCGCAAGTTCTGTTTGCGTTTGGGTTGTTAAACACAAAACCAGAACCGTTAAGTCCGCCTGAATATTCTAAAGTTGTTCCGATAAGGTACAAGAAGCTTTTTTTGTCTACAATGATTTTGACACCATTATCTTCAAAAACTTTATCTTCTTCCTTTTGTTCCTTGTCAAATTTGAGGTCGTATGATAATCCCGAACAACCACCACTCTTCACGCCAACTCTAATGAAGTCAGTGTTAGCATCAAAGCCATCTTCAGTCATTAATTCAACGACTTTGTGTTTAGCAGTTTCAGATACTTTAATCATTTTATATAGATTTCTTCTAAATAGATTGCAAATATAAGGTATAAGTAGCCTTAAACCATATTTCCTAACATTATATTAGCAAATAATTCTATAAAAGATGACTATATAAACTCAGATCAATAAGATCCTACTGAAATACAGAAAATAAAATGGTGTTTTTATGCCGAAAGTTGACGTTTGTATATCTTATTTTTTAGTAGATATAGTTGTTGCAAGGTCGACATGATCTCCTTGTTATTAAAAGGAAGCGCATCGAAGGCTGTTGAGGGATCAACAGGGATTTTTGTATTACACGTTTTACATTGCATTAGTCCAGAGCTTTTAGAGATACGCTCTAGGTTGTGCCCAAAAACAGAGCACGACAAGTCGGTTTTAGTAGGGTTTTTCATAAGTAGGTTTCATTTGGGATTTCTAACTTAGGAAATTTCAACTTAAATCAAGACCAAATACGTATTTTTTCGATGAAATGCATCATTTTTTTAAGATTCCTCAATTGAAAGTCTCGTATTCATAAGTATTCTTATAAAAAACATACTTATTTTTGTAGCATGATTGAAGATAAAAATCCGCAACGCACATCACTAGAACACTTAGGAGAGTTTGGACTGATAGAGCATCTCACTAAAAATTTTGATGTTAAGCATTCGTCAACCGTTACATCTATAGGTGATGATGCTGCTGTGTTAGACCACAAAAGCAAACAAATTTTAGTGACTACTGATTTGTTGGTAGAACACGTACACTTTGACTTAAGTTATATGCCATTAAAGCATTTGGGTTACAAAGCAGTGATTGTAAATCTATCTGATGTTTACGCAATGAATGCCAATGCAACTCAAATTACAGTGTCTATTGCTGTATCTAATCGATTTCCTTTAGAAGCCCTTGAAGATCTATATGCTGGAATTGAAACAGCTGCAAAAGTCTATAATGTAGATGTGGTTGGTGGTGATACAACATCATCTAATAAAGGTTTAATTATTTCTGTGACAGCTATTGGTGAAGCAGATGAAAGCGATGTTGTACTGAGATCTGGAGCTCAAGTAAACGATTTGGTTATTGTCACTGGTGATATTGGTGCTGCATATATGGGATTACAAGTTTTAGAACGTGAAAAAGAAGTGTTTAAAGTAAATCCGCAAAGTCAACCCGATCTTTCCATGTATACTTATATTATTGAAAGACAACTGAAACCGGAAGCCAGAAAAGACATTGTTGAGTTGCTCAAAGCTTTAGACGTTAAACCAACAGCGATGATTGACATTAGTGATGGATTATCCTCAGAAATCATGCACATTTGTAAGCAAAGTGATGTTGGTGTAGAATTATATGAAACTAAAATTCCGTTAGATCCTCAAGTCATTTCAACTTGTGAAGAATTTGATATTGACAGTACAACCATTGCTTTAAATGGTGGTGAAGATTATGAACTACTGATGACCATCTCTCAAGACGATTATTCTAAAATTAAAGGCAATCCTAACCTCACTGTGATTGGTTATATTACAGAAAAAGACAGAGGCAACCTTTTAATTACCAGAGGTGAGCAAGCCATTCCTATTATTGCTAAAGGATGGAACGCTATGAAAAATGAGGCGTAAAATCTATTCGAATCTCAGGCTGTTTTGGTATCACAACATTTTCGAGAGGTTGTTTTAGTTTTCGGGACACACGATTATTATGAATGCGTTCTAAAACGGAATTGATTTCTTTGTACTTCGGAGTTAAAGGTATTAATTGACCTTTACCGTTGGTTGTCATTTGTGCACTACAATTTGCACACTTGTATTCCTTTACGTGGTAGGTGATTTTTTTTGACACTTCAAACTGATGTCCAAAAAAAGAGCAGTAAATACGTTTCACAATTCGGTTAAATTTAGTTATTACTTTAGATGGATTACTCTAAAGATATAGAAACTAATGTATTAACCTATGTTAACCCCTTAATAAATCGACGAACTGAGTCTTTTATTCTTTAAACGCATCATTCTGTTGGTATAAATACGCTCTAAAATAGAATTTATCTCCTGATACTTAGGTGTTAACTCTGTTAACTTACCATTACTGTTTGTAGTTAATTGACGTTTGCAACACTTACAGGTATATTCTTTTACATGCTTGGTTACCTTTTTTGTCATTTCGTAGTTGTGCCCAAAAAGATCGCAATATAGTCTAAACGGACTTGAAGCTTTTGTAGTTGTTTTCATGGTTGTTGGATTTGGGGATTACTAACATAGAAAAAAAACAAGTGATTAACGTTAAAAAGTATTATTTTTCGATTATATGTAATATTTTGTAAGTTAATTCTTTCTTGTTCTCTATATGACTCATATGTCCGTCTGGAAATTCGGTGATTTTAACATCTAAGCCTTGTACTGAAGTCCTTGTTTTTTCATAATCAAGAACAGGATCTTTTCGGCCAATGATCATTGATTTTTGATAAACACCCGTTTTTAGAACCTTTGTTCGATCTGGTCTTACTTTCATCCCTTCTAAAGCAGCAATAATACCTTGTAGTGGTGTTTTTAAAGCCTCTTCACGAACAGACACAATTTGATGTTTCAATCGTTCTCTATTCTTAGAAGCGAACAAATTAGAAATGGAGAGTCTAATAAACATCTTGTAATTCTCTTTAACAGCAGCGATAGCACGATCGCGGTTTTGCTTTTTTTCTTCATCATCTGCCAATGCTGTAGAATTCATTAAACACAAACTTTCAATGAGTTTTGGATATAAATCCGCTAAAGCTAAAGCAACATAGCCACCCATTGAATGCCCAATAATCTTGCATCTTTCAATTTGAAGTGTGTCTAAAACAGCCTTGACAACTTCAGCCATAGCTTCCATAGTATGAATATAACCCAAACAACCTGTTTGTCCGTGACCTAATAGATCCATACAAATGACACGGTAATCATTTTCGATCAAATGACCTTTCAGATCAGACCACATTGAACTATTCTCAAGAAAACCATGCAATAACACAATCACTTGACCTGTGCCTTCATCTGAATAAAAAACGGGAGTCCCTTTGTAATCTAAAATCATTTTAAACTATCTTAGGCAAAGATACCTTTTAAGATATGAATAATAGAAAAACAATCTTTATAATCGGCTTTGCCATATTTGCAAGTTATTTTGGCGCTGGAAACTTAATTCTTCCGCCACAATTAGGCTTTAATTCTGGTCCAGATTGGTGGTTGGTTGCTATCGGATTTGTGATTTCTGCTACTATTATTCCATTATTGGCGGTTTATGGTCATGCCAAATTACAAGGAACAATGTTAGATTTTGGAAATAAAGTCTCTCCGTTATTTAGCTTGCTATATTGTTTATGTGTCTATAGTATTGCTATTACATTGCCCATTCCTAGGACTGCAGCTGTGACGCATGAAATGGCAATTCAGCCTTTTTTTAACACCTCATCTTTATTAACCAGCAGTGTCTATTTTGGCATCGCCTTTCTTTTCATTATGAAAAGGGATCGTATTTTAAGTATTCTTGGAAAATTCCTCACACCTTTAATAGTTGTTATTCTATTACTTATAATAGGTATCGGACTTTTCACTTCTCCTGATAGTATTAATGCGTCTGTACTAGAAGCTCCTCCTTTGGTTGCTGGATTACTCGAAGGCTATCAAACTTACGATGCACTTGGAGGTATTGTGATAGGAGGCGTGGTTATTATTTCTCTTAATTTAGAAGGCGGTATTTCGTTTGAAGATAAAAAAAGTATCATCCTCAAATCTGGATTGGTTGCGGCTTTAGGGTTGTTTATTATATATGTAGGCATGATTGCTGTTGGTGCGATGCATAACTCTCAATTTGAATCTTCTATAACCAGATCTGAACTATTAAGAGGAATCGGAATTAACACCTTAGGCACTATTGGAAATGTATTTCTTAGTGTTTTGATCTCCTTAGCGTGTTTTACAACAGCAGTATCTGTGATTGTAGGAACTGCCGATTTTTTTAAAGGTCTCTTTAAAGACTCTCAACTAGCGTATACCCTTACCGCAATAATAGCTTGTGCTTTAGGTGTCATGGTCGGTCAATTTGATGTGTCGTATATTATCGTCGTGGCATTACCAGCTTTAATGTTTATTTACCCAATTACCATTGTACTAATTTTACTCAATGCAATCCCTGAAAAATATGCCTCAAAAGCGGTGTTTAAATCTGTTGTGCTGGTTACCTTTTTATTTAGCATCCCAGATTTTTTAGGGTTTTTAATTTCAGAAGAGCACTTAACAGGCATTAAGGCATATATTCCTTTAGCTAATCAAAATTTAGGTTGGGTGCTGCCTGCTTTACTGACTTGGTTGGGAGTTAACTTAATAACGAACAAGTCAAATTAACCATTCATCAACTCCTCAATCTCCTCAGCTTCGATTGGAATATTACGCATCAAGTTAAACGGTTCGCCAGAGTTTTGAATCACAACATCGTCTTCTAATCGAATTCCAAAACCTTCATCAGGAATGTAAATTCCTGGCTCTACTGTAAACACCATATTGGCTTGCATAGGTTCGGTTAAAATCCCATAATCGTGTGTGTCCAAGCCTATATTATGACTCGTACCATGCATGAAGTATTTTTTATATGCTGGCCAATCCGGATTCTCATTTTGAACATCTGCTTTATCTAACAAGCCTAAACCTAATAGTTCTGAAGTCATGATCTTACCAACCTCAACGTGATAGTCCTTCCAGATCGTTCCAGGAACTAATAACTTAGTCGCTGCATTTTTAACACGATTAATAGCATCATACACAGCACGTTGTCTCTCTGTAAATCGCCCAGAAACAGGAATCGTTCGTGACATATCACTAGAGTAGTTCGCATATTCTGCACCAACATCCATCAAGATCAAATCACCCGCTTTACATTGCTGATTATTTTCAATGTAATGCAAAACATTAGCGTTGTTTCCCGAAGCAATAATTGGTGTGTATGCAAACCCTTTTGAACGATTATTCAAGAATTCATGCATGTATTCAGCTTCAATATTATATTCCCAAACGTCAGGCTTTACAAAACCAAGGACGCGTCTGAAGCCTTTTTCAGTAATATCACAGGCTTTTTGCATCAAGTCTAGCTCAATAGGATCTTTCACAGAACGCAAACGCTGTAAAATGGGATTACTTTTTGCCACAGCATGCGCTGGATATTTCGCTTTTAGCCATTTAGTATATCGCGCTTCACGTGTTTCCGTTTCAACATTTGCTCTGTAATGTTCATTTGTATTGATGTAAACTGTATCACATTGCGTCATCAACTCGAACATTATTTTTTCCATTTCCTGCAACCAGTACACCGTTTTAATACCACTGGTGATATAAGCCGCATCTTTTGTTAGTTTTTCACCTTCCCAAACCGCAATATGTTCGTTAGTCTCCTTCAGAAATAGAATTTCACGATGCTTTTCATTTGGACAATCTGGAAATATTACCAAGATACTTTCTTCCTGATCAACACCGCTGAGATAAAATATATCGCGATGTTGTTCAAAAGGCATTGTACTATCGGCACTAACAGGATAAATATCATTTGAATTAAAAACCGCCAAACTATTGGCTTGCATTTGAGCTGCAAAGCTTTTACGATTTTTAATAAAAAGTGAACGGTCTATAAGGTCGTATTTCATAATATATTAGATAATGCTGTCACACTGAAGCTGACGTGAAAATTAAGATAATTTCACCCAAAAATACGACTTTGAAAGGCATAAAAAAAGCAATCTTGTTAAAGACTGCTTTTAATGTTGTCAATATATTAAAGTTGCTATTTGCTCATCGCTTTTTTGATGATTCCGATGATAGTCATCACAATTCCACCACCAACACCTCCTCCAGCAACGCTTCCGAGAATGCTACTTAGATCCATACTTGAAGATGTAGCGGCTGCTTCAGCGTCTCCGCCAAGTAACATTCCAAGTACTTGTCCGCCAAGTCCACCTCCCAGAATACCTGCAATAGAATTCCAAAGGGTTCCAAGTGAGAAGTTTTTCATGAGTTTGCCTGCTAGATTTCCACCAACAGCACCACTTACTAGTTGAATAATTAAAGGTAAATACTCTTCCATATTCTTAAAAATTTAATTAGTTATTAAGACTAATGTAGTGAATTTATATATTTATTTGTTAAAACTTTATTATTTTATCAACACTAGGTGTTCAAAAGTGTGGATTTGATAATTTTTAGCCTAAAAAAACTTTAGCAGTGTTTCTTGAAGGTTCACCCATTATTCACTATTTTCATAGCTCTAAAATTCACAATAGCTATGAGGTCTTTTACATTCTTTCTTTTCGCCTTTATTATAAATCTTTTTAATGTCTTTTCGCAACAACCTGCAAGTGCTTCTGAAACTATAAAACAAGCACTACAACAAAAAGAAACATTAACTAAAAACGCTTTA
Source organism: Bacteroidia bacterium (assembly GCA_030430385.1). Taxonomy (GTDB): domain Bacteria; phylum Bacteroidota; class Bacteroidia; order Flavobacteriales; family Flavobacteriaceae; genus Psychroserpens. The sequence continues at coordinate 373,201 of JAUIFO010000002.1, read as the reverse complement.
GTTAAAAATGTTGCTTTTGAATGTATTGGACCTACCGTTATGAGTGGTCGTGTGGTAGATTTGGCTGTGAATCCTGATAATCCAATTGAATTTTATGTTGGATATGCTTCAGGTGGTGTTTGGCATACGGTAAATAACGGAACTACCTTTACACCAATTTTAGATAGTTCAAACACGCAAAATGTTGGTGACATTGCTGTAGATTGGAAACACAGAACCATTTGGGTTGGTACTGGTGAAAATAATAGCTCGCGTTCTAGTTATGCAGGAATTGGTATTCTAAAATCTAATGATAACGGAAAAACCTGGCAAAATATGGGTTTAAGAGATTCGCATCACATTGGTCGTATTGTGATCAACCCAAACAATCCAGATGAAGTCATTGTTGGTGTAACTGGTCATTTGTATTCTGCTAATCAAGAACGTGGTATTTACAAAACTACAGATGGTGGCCAAACGTGGTCTCAAACCTTATTTATAGATGATAAGAGTGGTATTATTGACCTACAAGTCAATCCTAACAATTTCAATTTGATGTTTGCCTCCTCGTGGACTAAAGATCGTAAGGCTTGGAATTTTGATGGCAGCGGAAACAATTCAGCTATTTATAAAAGTACAGATGCAGGAAATACATGGACCAAAGTTTCAACTGAAAAAAGTGGTTTTCCGACTGGTGAAGGTGTTGGTCGAATAGGCTTGGCCATCTTCAATGATAATATTATTTATGCGGTTCACGACAGTCAATTCAGAAGACCTTCCGAAGAAAAAAAAGACACTTCAAATAGTTTATCTAAAGAAGATTTTAAAACAATGTCTAAAGACGCTTTCTTAAAGCTTGATGACAAAAAGTTAAATGATTTTTTGAAAAGGAATGGTTTCCAAGAAAAATATCGTGCCGAAAATGTAAAGCAAATGGTTAGAAGCGGAAACGTTAACCCTATTGATTTGGCAAAATACCTTGAAGATGCCAATTCAATGCTTTTTGATACACCAGTGATTGGAACTGAAGTTTATAAAAGCACTGATGGTGGTATCACTTGGAAAAAAACTCATGACGATTATCTTGATGATATCTATTACAGCTATGGTTATTATTTTGGACATATTTATGTAGCGCCAGACCATTCGGAAAACATCTACATTTATGGTGTTCCAATTGTTAAATCTAAAGATGGAGGTAAAACATTTACCTCTATAAGTGCCGAAAATGTACATGCAGACCATCACGCCTTGTGGATCAATCCTAAAAATCCGAATCACTTGATTAATGGAAATGATGGTGGCGTAAACATCACCTATGATGATGGAGAAAATTGGATCAAGAACAACTCGCCTTCGGTTGGACAATTTTATGCGATAAACGTTGACAACCAAGAACCTTATAATGTTTATGGAGGCCTACAAGATAATGGTGTTTGGGTTGGATCACATCTAGCGCAAGAAGATAAAAGCTGGCATCAAAGCGGTCAATATCCTTGGGAAAGTATTATGGGTGGTGATGGTATGCAAATTCAAATTGATTCAAGAAATGCGAATATTGTTTATACAGGATATCAATTTGGAAATTATTTCAGGATCAATCGCGAAACAGAAGATTACAAGCCCTTTAACATCAAGCACGAGCTTGGTGAAAATCCATACCGTTTTAATTGGCAAACACCTATTTTACTGTCACCTCACAATCAAGACATCGTATATTTAGGAGGAAACAAATTAATGCGATCTATGAATCAAGGTGACGATTGGACTGCCATTAGTGATGATCTTACCAATGGTGGGAAAAAAGGAAATGTGGCTTATGGCACTTTAACTTCAATTAGCGAATCTCCTTTTCAGTTCGGATTGTTGTATGTTGGTAGTGATGATGGGTTGGTTCATATCTCAAAAAACTCTGGAGGTAGCTGGACAAGGATATCTAATACCTTACCTAAAGACCTTTGGGTGAGTCGTGTTATTGCTTCACAACATAAAAAGGAACGTGTTTATGTAACCTTGAATGGCTATCGTTGGGACGACTTTAATGTTTATGTGTATATGAGTGATAATTATGGTCAGACTTGGAAAAACATTAGCACAAATATTCCTGCTTCTCCTGTTAATGTGATCAGAGAAGACTCTGAAAATGAAAACATTTTATATCTAGGTACAGATAATGGTGCCTATGTCTCGTTTAATAATGGTGCATCTTGGGAAGCGTTTAGCAAAGGATTACCTAATGTAGCTGTGCACGATATTGTGGTACAAGCTCAAGCTAAAGATCTATTGATTGGAACACATGGAAGAAGTATTTATAAAACCGATATTTCTGAACTACAACAAATGAGTCCGAGTGTTCAGTCTGATGCGCTAACACTTTTTGAAACAAAAGAGGTTAGGTTTTCTCCAAGATGGGGAACCTCATTTGGTGTATGGTATGACACTTTTGAACCTTCAACAGAGGTCGCTTTTTATAGCAATACTGCTTCAGAAAAAACCATTAAAATTCTTTCAGAAAAGGGCAGTTTGCTTAATCAAATAAAAACTCAGGCAAGCAAAGGTTTTAATTATGTAGACTACGATCTAACCATTACTGAAAAAGGCAAGAAAGCACTCTTAAAAGAAAACACAAGTATTACTATTTCTGAAGCGCAAAACGGAAAAATCTATATTCCGAAAGGCAACTATACCATTCAAATTGACGATCAAAAAACTACGTTAGTTATAAAATAAAAAATCCTATTTCTAAGTTATAATTAAAACGTGAATCGTATGAAACTTATAAAATATATTGTTGCACTCGGATTATTGTTTTCGCTATCTTGTAGTGAAGACAATGATGATAATTTAGATAACCAACCAACGCAACCAAACTTGGTGATCAAGTTAAAGTTTGATCCCAATCAAGAACGTCTTGGTAATTTAGGACAGCCTGTCGGAATTGCTCCTGGAAATGCTGCACAGTCGCCTTCAATTAACCGAATGAGTGCTAACTATATTGAATTTGCACCAACTGCAAACACGCCTTTGGAGACAGGTGAAATCATTTACGTTGGTAATGAAACTTCAACAGGAGGAGCTCAAGCAATTGATTTTCAGAATGCCATATTTGCTGGAGATAATGACACCTTTATTACAGTTCCTTTAAGTGAGGTTACTGCTGGTACCTATGAATGGGTTCGTGTGTCGTTAGCCTATCAAGAAGGCAACATTGACGTTTTGGTTAATGGTCAAGATATTACAGGAACACTAGGAAGCTTTGTTGGATACAACACCTACATTACATCTTTTAATTTAAACGAAAGCACCATAGATGTCAATGCAAATAAACTTCAAGGTTTTTGGGCTTTTGAAGCTTTCGGAATCACAACACAAGGTCAAGCACCAGAAGGCGCTACTACTGTTCCTAATCCGTTATTTGCTTCTTCTCCAATTCCTCCTGGCTAATGTGTGGTAACAGGAGCGTTTGAAAACGGACTTACCATTACAGGAAATGAGACTCAAGACGTTGAAGTTATACTATCATTTTCAATAAATAATAGTTTTGAGTGGACTGAGGTTAATGCCGACGGGAAATATGAACCTGCTGCTGGAGAACAAGTGGTAGACATGGGACTTCGTGGATTAATTCCAATGGTCGCTAATTAAACCCATTCTAAATAACCAAAATACTAGTTAAAATTTGTAGTACACTTTTGTGAGTCTTATCTTTGTTGTACAAATAATTAACTACAATTATAATGAGCGGAATTTTAAATTCTTCGATTGGAAGAAAGTTTGCCATGGCGCTTTCAGCTTTCTTTCTCATGTTTTTTCTCTTACAACATTTTGTCATTAACTTACTTTCAGTAATTAGTCCTGAAACTTTTAACGAAGTATCCTATTTTATGGGAAACAATCCTTTTGTACAGTTCTTATTACAACCTGTACTTTTAATTGGTGTGTTGTTTCACTTTATCATGGGATTTGTTCTTGAGATCAAAAACAGAAAAGCTAGACAAATTAGTTATGCCAAGAATAATGGTGGCGCAAATTCATCATGGATGAGTCGAAATATGATTTGGAGTGGTGGTGCTATATTATTGTTTATGATCTTTCACTTTAATGATTTTTGGGTACCTGAAATTGTTGAAAAATATGTAGAAGGAAAAAGTCAGTTAGGAAAAGACTTTCATCATCATGTTGTTGAAATGTTTTTAGATCCACTTCGTGTTGGTGTGTATGTGTTAGCATTTGTGTTCTTAGCACTACACCTTTTACACGGATTTGATTCTGCTTTTCAATCTGTAGGAGCTAATAACAAATACACAAAAGGATTGAAAACTTTCGGAAAATTGTATGCGATTCTAGTTCCATTAGGATTTGTTTTTATCGCATTATATCATCATTTCTTTCACATTCATTAATACGTTAAAGTATGGCTTTAGATTCTAAAACTCCTCAAGGTCCTATTGCAGATAAATGGACCAATTATAAAAATCATATCGACTTAGTAAATCCTGCTAACAAACGAAATATTGATGTTATTGTCGTTGGAACAGGATTGGCTGGTGGCTCTGCTGCTGCTACTTTAGCAGAATTAGGATACAATGTAAAAGCATTTTGTTTTCAAGATTCTCCAAGACGTGCACACTCTATTGCAGCGCAAGGTGGAATTAACGCAGCAAAAAACTATCAAGGTGATGGTGATTCAACATATCGCTTATTTTACGACACTGTAAAAGGTGGTGATTATCGCTCTCGTGAAGCAAACGTTTATCGCCTAGCTGAAGTATCTGCTAATATCATCGATCAATGTGTAGCGCAAGGTGTGCCTTTTGCGCGTGAATATGGTGGCTTATTAGACAACCGTTCATTTGGTGGTGTATTGGTATCCAGAACTTTTTATGCTGCTGGACAAACAGGTCAGCAATTATTATTAGGCGCTTATTCTGCAATGAATCGTCAGATTGGTCGTGGGAAGATCAAAATGTACAACCGTCACGAAATGTTAGATGTCGTGATTGTTGATGGTAAAGCTAGAGGAATCATCACACGTAACCTTATTACTGGAGAAATCGAAAGACATTCTGCACATGCTGTAGTTTTAGGAACTGGTGGCTACGGAAACGTATTTTTCCTGTCTACAAACGCAATGGGAAGTAATGTTACTGCTGCTTGGAAAGCTCATAAACGTGGTGCTTACTTTGCTAACCCTTGCTATACTCAAATTCATCCTACTTGTATTCCTGTGTCTGGTGATCATCAATCTAAATTAACATTGATGTCTGAGTCACTTCGTAATGATGGTCGTATTTGGGTGCCTAAAAAGAAAGAAGATGTTGAAGCGATTAAAGCTGGAACCTTAAAACCTAAAGACTTAAAAGAAGAAGATCGCGATTATTACTTAGAACGTCGCTATCCTGCTTTTGGAAACCTCGTGCCTAGAGACGTAGCATCTCGTGCTGCCAAAGAACGTTGTGATGCTGGATTTGGTGTTAATGCTACTGGTGAAGCTGTATTTTTAGATTTTGCTTCGGCTATTCAACGCTACGGAAAAGAGCAAGCTCACGTAAAAGGCCTAGATGAAAATGATGCTGCGCTAGTTAAGAAATTAGGCCAAGAAGTGGTAAAGAATAAGTACGGAAACTTATTTCAAATGTATGAGAAAATTGTAGATCAAAACCCTTACGAAACACCAATGATGATCTATCCTGCTGTTCATTACACTATGGGAGGAATCTGGGTAGATTATAATTTAATGACAACTGTTCCTGGCTTGTATGCAATTGGCGAAGCTAATTTCTCTGATCATGGTGCCAACCGCTTAGGGGCTTCAGCGCTTATGCAAGGTTTAGCAGATGGATACTTCGTATTGCCTTACACCATTGGTGATTACCTCTCTGATGATATCAGGACTGGACCAATTCCGACAGATACAAAAGAGTTTGAAGAAGCGGAGAATAATGTACGTGAAAGAATTGATAAATTAGTTAATAACAATGGATCTCATTCTGTAGATTACTTCCACAAAAAGCTTGGTAAGATCATGTGGAATAAAGTGGGTATGTCTCGAAATGAAAAAGGATTGAAAGAGGCTATTGAGGAAATTTCAGAACTAAGACAAGCCTTTTGGTCTGATGTTAGAGTGCCTGGAACTGCTAATGAATACAACGAAGAATTGGCAAAAGCTGGACGCGTTGCCGATTTCTTAGAACTCGGAGAACTTTTCGCTAAAGATGCACTGCACAGAACCGAATCTTGTGGTGGTCACTTTAGAGAGGAATCTGTTGAACTTGATGGTCCTCAAAAAGGAGAAGCGCTTCGTAATGATAAAGATTTTGCTTATGTAGCAGCATGGGAATACAAAGGTGAACCTAAAGATGCTGTATTGCATAAAGAAGAACTAGAGTTCAATGATATTGAGCTAAAACAAAGAAGTTACAAGTAAAACCAACCAAAAAAACCAATCAATTATGACTGATAATATTTTAAAATTAAGATTAAAAAGAGTGGATCCTGTTAAATATGCTACTGTTGCAGCTTTTTTAACAGCACTTGTTATGCTTATCATATTTGTACCATTTATGCTGTTATTTTCTTTAGTTGGTGCAGGTGCTGCTGGAGGATTTGGTGAAGGCGCAGCAATTTTTGGTGGTGGTATTTTCGCAATAATTTTTGTCCCTATTATATATGGTGTACTTGTATTTATTGTGACGTTGATATCAACAGCTCTTTTAAATTTTATTTTGAAAAAAACTGGAGGAATTGACATCGATTTCGAGAAAGCTGGTTTAGATATTTCTCAAATTGGTCAGGACCGAAGAATTGAACAATAAAAAATGTGTTATGAAATGAGTCATTAGAAATAATGGCGAATTCCATCTGACTGAAGTATAAATGTAAATGTAAACAGATGAATTTAACGTTAAAGATATGGCGTCAAAAAAACGCTAACGATAAAGGAAAAATGGTCGACTATCAAATTTCTGATGTGTCGCCTGATATGTCTTTCCTTGAAATGCTTGATGTGTTAAACGAACAACTCATAAACAAAGGAGATGATCCTGTTGCTTTTGACCACGACTGTCGTGAAGGTATTTGTGGGATGTGTTCTTTGTATATTAATGGTGAAGCTCACGGACCTGATAGAGGTGTGACTACGTGTCAATTACATATGAGAATGTTTAACGATGGAGATACCATTTATATTGAACCTTTTAGAGCTTCAGCATTTCCAGTTGTAAAAGATCTTATTGTAGATCGTTCTGCATTTGATCGTATTCAACATGCAGGAGGTTTTATTTCTGTGAATACCTCTGGAAATACTATTGATGCAAATGCGATTCCAGTAGAAAAACATAATGCCGATAAAGCTTTTGAAGCTGCCACCTGTATTGGTTGTGGTGCTTGTGTTGCGACCTGTAAAAACTCTAGTGCAATGCTATTTGTTGGTGCTAAAGTCTCTCAATTTGCATTATTACCACAAGGACAAGTTGAAGCAACAGACCGCGTTCTAAATATGGTAAAACAAATGGATGAAGAAGGCTTTGGAAACTGTACGAATACTGGTGCTTGTGAAGTTGAATGCCCTAAAGGTATCTCTCTAGAAAACATTGCAAGAATGAACCAAGAATATTTAAAAGCAAGTTTGAAAGGCTAATTCAAACTACAAACAATGAATAAAAAATCTCAAGAACACTCTTGAGATTTTTTGTTTCTTTATCTTTCCAAACGTTTTATATGGAAACTCCAAACACTTATTACACTAATAATATCAAGCGCTTAGACATTGAAGTTGCTAACTTGAAAAAGTACTTGTTTGGGTTAAGTGTTATCAGACTTACAGTATTTTTAGGTGTATGTATTGCGATATATAGCCTATTACCTCATTGGCAAATTGCGCTTGTTGTTGGAGGAGTTGGTGCACTGTTATTCATTTTTATCTTGTCAAAATTCACAGATAAAAAAGCTGATCTTTCTCTAAAAAAAGCCTTGCTCAACTTAAACAAAGAAGAGTTAAAAATTCAATCAGGTGATTTTTTTCACAGAGACTCCGGACAACATTATCACAATCCGAAACATGCCTACAGTTATGATATCGATCTCTTTGGTAGAGGGTCTTTTTTTCAGTATATGAATAGAACCGCATTGAAATCTGGAACTGATGAACTCGCCAAACTTCTTACAGAAAATAACATTCAAGATATTGTTAAACGACAGCACACTATAAAAGAGCTTGCTAAGCATATAGATTGGATGCAGCTTTATATCGCTACAGGAAACTTAATTCATTCTGAAACCTCAACCAATGATCTAATGCATTGGTTAAAATCATACACTCCTGTTTTACCAAGTTGGATGAAATGGATGCCTTGGTGCTTTTCGAGTATTTCAATAATCTTACTTATTTTAGGGATTAGTGAGGTTATAAGCTTAGGATTTTTTGCTTATTGGATTTTGGTTGGTCTTGGAATTTCCGGACTATATGTAAAGAAGATTAATGTTTTGGCTTCAAATTGTGACAAGGCTAAAGCTACATTTAAACAATATGCTTCCTTATTAGAACAAATAGAAGCCATTTCGTTTTCATCTGAATTACTGAAGGAAAAGCAAAACCAAATTCAATCTAACCATAAAAAGGCTTCAACAATAGTAGCAGAATTTTCAAAGCATATCGATGCGCTGGATAACAGAAACAATTTAATTGGGGCTGTTTTTGGAAATGGATATTTGCTTTCAGATATTAGAAATGCTTATAAGGTTGAACAATGGATTGCTGCCAACGCAAACTGTGTTGAAGATTGGTTTGAAGTGGTTACCTTTTTTGATGCGTTCAATAGTTTAGGCGTTTATGCCTTTAATCATCCTGTATTTGTGTTCCCTCAAATCACTTCAAATTCTGAAATTATAAACGCCAAAAATCTGGGACATCCAATGCTCTCTGAAGACAAAAGAGTTACGAGTGATGTTGTCATTAATAACACACAATTTTTTATTGTAACTGGAGCTAATATGGCTGGTAAAAGCACATTTCTCAGAACGGTTTCCTTGCATATCATTATGGCAAATATTGGATTACCTGTTTGCGCAACTTCAAGTCACTACAAGCCTATAAAACTCATCACAAGTATGAGAACAAGTGATTCTTTAACAGATGACAGTAGTTACTTCTTTTCAGAATTAACCCGACTTAAATTTATTGTAGATGCAATCAAAGAAGAATCTTACTTCATCATATTAGACGAGATCTTAAAAGGTACAAATAGTACTGATAAAGCCATTGGTTCTAGAAAATTTGTGGAAAAGTTAGTTGGTCAAAGAGCCACAGGAATTATTGCCACTCACGATTTAAGTCTTACCGAAATTGAAGCCGATGCTTCGACAAGCTCAGCAACCAGAAAGGCTGCAAAGAACTACTACTTTGATGCCGAAATTATAAATGATGAACTTTTCTTTGACTATAAATTAAAAGCTGGGATTTGCCAGAATATGAATGCGAGTTTCTTATTGAAGAAAATGAATATTGTAGATTAAGTTGTTCATTATTACTTCAGAAAAAGAGCATAAAAAAACCCACTCAATCGAGTGAGTGGGTTTTAAATATCATTAGTAAGATTTGATTAAGCCTCAAAAGGCTCAATAGAAACAAAAGACTTACCGTCTTTTTTCTTTGTGAATCTTACAATACCATCAACTTTAGCATGTAAAGTGTGGTCTTTTCCGCCATACACATTCTCACCTGGATGATGTGTATTACCTCGTTGTCTAACGATAATGTTTCCTGCAATTGCAGCTTGCCCACCAAAAATCTTTACACCTAAGCGTTTCGATTCTGATTCTCTACCGTTTTTAGAACTACCTACTCCTTTTTTATGAGCCATTGTCTTAAGGTTTTATATTGTTATACTTAAGTGGAAGCTTAGGCTTTACCACCATCTAATTCGTCTTGCCATTTCTTTAACTCATCCCACTTACCTTCTGAAGCTAATTTAGCTTGCTCTGGCCATGTGTCTGTAACGTGATTTCCACGAACTCCAGCTATGATTTCAGAAATTTGTTCTGGTTTAGTGTTTGCTAAATCTGCAAAAGTTGCAATTCCAGCTTCAACTAACGTCGAAGCGATTTTAGGTCCAATCCCTTCGATCTTTTTCAAATCGTCTGCTTTTCCAGCTGCTTTCTTAGGCGCTGCTTTTTTAGCTTCGGTTTTTGGAGCTGCCGCTTTTGGTTCAGCTTTCTTAGTTTCTTTTTTAGGCTCAGCTTTTTTTGCTGGCTTAGCACCAGAAGATACAATAGATTCAATTACGATTTCAGATAACGATTGTCTGTGTCCGTTTTTTACACGGTAACCTTTACGTCTTTTCTTTTTGAAAACTATCACTTTATCACCTTTTAGGTGCTTAAGGACTTTCGCACTAACTTGTGCTCCGTCTATAGCTGGGGCGCCTACAGTTACATTGTTATCGTCACCTATAAGAAGTACATTGTCGAAAGACACTTTTTTACCTTCTTCTGTAGCTAAACGATTAACAAAAACTTTTTGGTCTTTCTCAACTTTAAATTGATGCCCTGCTATCTCTACAATTGCGTACATAGCGTAACGTTTTTATTAATTAATTTATTCAAAAAATGAGTGCAAATATACTGCTATTTCCTTAATCTGCAAACGTTTTTAGCTGTTTTGAGGGATATTTCGACTTTTTTTAAATAGTTGCATAAACGCAAGAGATAAAACTACTGTAGATGCCAACCCTTCAATAAAAATGATAAACACCAATAAATTGGCACTAACTTCGTAATTACTAAACCAATCCCCTATAAGTCTTTCGGTAAATGGTACATCAATATGAAACATATAAACAGCCATAAATAAAGTAAATATTACAGTGGCAACAAAGCCTGTTAAAAGGCCTGTTTTAGCACCATTGATGTAGGTGAAGTCTTCCACAAAACTTAACTTGTAATACTTAACCGCATAGTATATCCCGAGACACATAACAACGCCATTCATTAGGCGTAACCAAGGATTGTCGTGTAGACCAAATAATTTCAGAATTAGAAAATATGCAATCAAAGTAATTGCAACTATTAGTCCGTATTTTATACTAATCTTAAATGTTGAATTCATAATGGTTAGTTTTTAATTAATATTTCATTTCTATATAAAATCGTGAAAAACAATCAAAAACGCATCATTTTTAAGATAATTTTTACACTTAAAACACGCTATTTAGAACTGTTAATCCTTATTTTTGTAAAACTGTTGTAACATTTTAAAAAATGTACACACTTACAACTTATAACAATTAATTTAAAACGAACTCACATGAAAAAATGCTTATTAATTTTGGCTTCATTGATGCTTGTTGGATTTTCTTCCCAAGCTCAACAAGTTGATTTTGAAGAATTTGATTTAGATAACGGTCTCCACGTTATCCTCCACCAAGACAATACTGCTCCAGTTATTACTGTTAGTGTAATGTATGATGTTGGTGGAAAAGACTTAGGAGGAGATCTTGAGAAAGCACCTCGAACTGGTTTTGCTCACTTTTTTGAGCACCTACTATTTGAAGGTACTAAAAATATTGGAAAAGGAGAATACTCAAAAATTATCTCAGCTAATGGAGGTAACAATAATGCAAACACCTCTTTAGATAGAACCTATTATTACGAAGTATTCCCTTCTAATAACCTTGAATTAGCGTTGTGGCTAGAATCAGAACGTATGCTTCATCCTGTTATTGACCAAGTTGGTGTGGATACTCAAAATGAAGTTGTAAAAGAAGAAAAGCGTTTACGCTATGACAATTCTCCTTACGGACAGTTTTTATTTGCCTTAAGTGATAACTTATTTGAAGTTCACCCATATAAGAACAAGAACATTGGTGAGATGGAAGACTTAGACGCTTCTACTTTAGAAGAGTTTCAGGCGTATTTCAAAAAATGGTATGGTCCAAACAATGCTGTTCTAGTCGTTGCTGGTGATATCAATAGTAAGGATGCTAAATCACTTGTAAAAAAGTATTTTGAAGACATCCCAAGAGGTGTTGATCCAGTGAGAAACTTCCCTAAAGAAAAGCCTATTACTGAAACCATTAAAGCAAAATACCACGATCCAAACATTCAAATTCCTGCAATCATTACCGCATACAGAACGCCTGGTTTTAAAGAACGTGATGCTTATGTTTTAAGTATGGTATCGGCCTATTTAAGTGATGGTAAATCTTCTAAATTATACAAAAAATTAGTAGACGAAAAGAAAATGGCGCTTCAAGCTGGCGCGATTAATATAGACCAAATGGATTACAGTGTTTATGCTGTATATGGTTTACCTTTAGGTGATACATCTCTTGAAACCTTACTTGCAGAAATCGATGAGGAAATCGTTAAAATGCAAAACGAATTAATTTCAGAAAAAGACTTCCAAAAACTTCAGAATAAATTCGAAAACAGATTTGTAAATTCAAATTCTAGTGTAGAAGGTATTGCTGGTTCTTTAGCAACCTATTATTTATTATACGATGATGTGAACTTAATCAATAATGAAATTGATATTTACAGATCTATTACACGTCAGGAGATTCAAGATGTTGTGAAAAAATACCTGAATCCTAACCAACGTGTGGAGTTAGAATATTTACCTAAAGAAAAAACTAACAACTAAAAACATGAAAATGAAATCTAATATATCGCTATTAATCATAATCGTTTTGATGTCTTTTGGTGCGCATGCTCAATTAGACCGATCAAAACAACCTCAACCTGGACCAATGCCGCAAATTGCTATTGAGGTTCCAGGTGAATTTGAATTAAAAAACGGACTTAAAGTACTTGTTGTTGAAAACAATAAATTACCTAGAGTTTCTTACTCTTTAACTATAGATAACAAACCTATTCGCGAAGGAAAAAAAGCTGGTGTTTCAACGATTTTATCAGGCATGCTTGGTAATGGAACAACAACTATTCCTAAAGATGACTTTAATGAAGAAGTAGATTTTCTTGGTGCAAATATCAATTTTGGATCTCAAAGCGCCTTTGCAAGATCATTATCTAAATATTCTGAACGTATTTTAGAATTAATGGCAGATGCCTCTATCAATCCTCTACTAACGCAAGAAGAATTCGACAAGCAAAAAGAGCAATTGCTTGAAGGTTTAAAAGTTAACGAAAAGAGTGTTGCAACAATTGCTGGTCGTGTTGGATCTGCATTGTCTTACGGTGTAAACCATCCTTCTGGAGAGTTTGCTACTGAAGAAACAGTAAACAATATCTCTTTTGGAGATGTTGTAGCTTTTTATGAAAAACACTTCAATCCTAACAATGCGTATTTAGTAATTGTTGGTGATGTAGACTACAGAAAAGTAAAGAAACAAGTAGAGCAATACTTTGGTGTTTGGGAAAAATCTATTGATGTAACAACTACTGTCCCTGAAGTAAGTGCAAATGCACAGTATACTCAAATCAATTTTGTAGATATGCCAAATGCGGTTCAATCTGATGTAAGATTGACGAACAATGTTGATTTAGAAATGAAAGATGATAACTACCACGCTGCTTTAATTACCAATTTTATTTTAGGTGGTGGAAGTAGTGGTTACTTATATCAAAACCTTCGTGAAGACAAAGGATATACGTATGGAGCTTACTCTAGAATAGGAACTAGTAGATATGGCGATTCTCGTTTTAGTGCTACAGCTCAGGTTAGAAATGAAGTTACAGATAGCTCAATAGTTGAAATGATAAAAGAGATCAAACGCATTAGAACAGAACCTGTTGCTGCTAAAAATCTCAAGTTAGCTAAGATGAAGTACGTAGGTAACTTTGTTATGGGACTAGAAAACCCTCAAACTGTAGCAAATTATGCTTTAAATATCAAGCGCTATGATTTACCAAAAAATTTCTACACAACCTATCTTCAAAAAATCAATGCAGTTACTCCAGACGACGTAATGCGTGTTGCAAATTCATATTTTAAAACTGAAAATGCTAGAGTGATTGTTGTTGGAAAAGGAAGTGAAGTTTTAGAAAATTTAGAAAAAACGGGGATTCCAATCAAGTATTATGATACCTATGCAAAGCAAACTGAAAAGCCTGTTTATGCAAAACCAATTCCTGAAGGCGTTACTGCTGAAACTGTTATTGGTAACTATTTGAAAGCTGTTGGTGGTAAAGCTAAGTTAGAAGGGATTAACACTGTACTTACAAATGCTGATGTGACTATTGAAGGCATGCCATTTAGTCCAAAAGCGACCATTAAAGCAATGGCTCCTAACAAAGAATCTATGGAAATGGTTATTGAAGGTATGGGAACCGTTATGAAGCAAAAGTTTGATGGTTCTGCTGGATATACAGAGCAACAAGGGCAACGCATTCCAATGACTGAAGATCAGGTGTCTAGCAAACAAGAGGAAAAAGGTTTGTTCACTGAAATTTATCTCATGGCTTCAAACATGTCGCTTGAGTCTATTGCTACGTTTAATGGAAAAGACGCTTACAAAGTAAAAGTAACTATGGGTGATGATGAATCATACAGATATTATGATACTGAAACAGGTTACCTTGTTAGAACTGAAGCTACTCAAGAAGCAAACGGTCAAAAATCTACGACTACTGTAGAGTTTTCAGACTACAAAGACGTAAATGGTGTAATGATGCCACATACCCAAAAAATCACAATGGGACCTCAGGTATTTACATTAAAATCTACAACGGTTAAATTTAATGAAGGTGTAACTGAAGCTGATTTTAATTAATAAAATCTGTTTTCAAAATATTAAGCCGAAGCAAATGCTTCGGCTTTTTTTATGTTTGTCGTTTATGGGATAAATAAACACCTACCAAAATGATCAAACTTCCAAAAGCTTGAATAAGGCTAAACCCTTCATCATCAAGCAAGCCCCAAAACAATGCAACTACTGGCATTAAATACGTGACAGATGAGGCAAAAACTGGTGTCGAGATTTGTACTAAGGTATTAAACAACACTTTTGCTAGTGCTGTTCCAAAAAAAGACAAAATAACCACACATAGCATTGACGTTTTAAAATCTGGATGGCTATAGGTTTCAGTATTGAAAAAATCGGTAAACAATAAAATGATTAATGCTGGAATCATAATGGCTGCGTAATTTCCTGTAGCAATACTTAATGGCTTCACATTCTGAAGATGCTTTTTAATGATATTGACATTTAAGGCATACATACAGGTTGCTAAAATGATGTATCCTGCAAACAAATAGTTCTGACTGGGATTTAATTCGGCGCCTTTTAAAATTAAAATACTTGTTCCAATGAATCCGATTATCACACCTAGTATTTGCCGTTTTGTAGAGCTTATTTTAAATACTGCAAAACCAAATAGCACAGTGTTTAATGGGACTAGAGAGTTTAATATTGAAGTCACTGCGCTATCAATCTCAGTCTCTGCAATAGCGAATAAAAACGCTGGAAAAAAGGATCCTAAAAACCCAGAAATCACAACCCATTTCCATTCCGGCTTCTTGATAGATCTTATACTCTTAAAACCAACAGCAAATAAGAAAAATCCTGTAATCAAAGTTCGTGTAGCTCCTATTTGAAATGGTGTTAATCCTAGTAAAGATTTCTTTATAAGAATAAAGGAGCTTCCCCATATTAAAGCTAGTACAACAAGATAAATCCATTTGGTATTGTTAATTCTCATAAGTCGCTTAAACTAAGTCACAAAAATCGTTAATTTTCATACAACCAACATCAATATTTATTATGTTTGTTTCGAATTTAATATTTAAACCCAATGAAAACATTAAAATATATCATCGTTGTAGCCTTTGTTTCATTATCTGTTATCGCATGTAAAAACAATGCTGAAGTAGAAGTGAAAACTATTGACAATGACGTTACAACTACTAAAAAAGAGCTAGATCCTAATGCGACTTATGCCAAAGCTGAATTTGGTATTGAAGGTATGACTTGTGCTATGGGTTGTGCTAAAACCATAGAAAAGAAAATCGCAAAAATGGATGGTGTAAAATCTGCTACGGTTGATTTTGAAAAGGAAATTGCTATGGTAGAATATGACGAAGCTAAAGTGACTACCAATTCATTAGAAGAAGCTGTTGCTAAAGCTGGTGACACTTACAAAGTAAAAGACATGAAAACGGTTGAAGCCTTTTCTAATGAAAAGCACGAATGCAAAAAGGTTGAAGGCAAAGCATGTTGCGCTGATAAAATGAAAGACAAAACAGCTTGTGCTGATGATTGCAAAAAAGATTGCTGCATCAAAAAAGCGTAATCGCAATTAAACTTATAAAAAAGCCACTCTATCCAGAGTGGCTTTTTTTTATCGTAACGGAAAGCCTTTTCCTGCCCACCAAGGATGCATCTCAATTTCTAATCTACCTGCTTTTACCATAGGATCGGCATTAGCTAAACTATCTGCCATTGCTAAGGTTGGTACATTATAAATTGTTATACCTCTTATGGCACCATCATCACCAAATGGTCCAGAAATATCTGCATATCCCATTTCATACATCTTCCCTAAATGTGCCAAGTGTTCCGATTGTAAACGATTTGCTTCTTCTTCATTTTGGTTTCTTATTGGTCCTTTTTTTAAGAATGCAATAAAATATTGCTGCATGATAATCGTGTCTTTAGTAGTTTCATCTACATAATCAAAAACCTGATAACCCTTATCTACTAATTCTTGTTTTAAAGCTTTTACAGACTGCTTTTGTTGTGTGTCATCGATTTCTGTTTGATGCTCAGTAACATCATCTTTAATAGATTTTATTGAGGCTTGAGAATTTTCCTTACATGACGTTATCAGAAAAAACAAACTTAATACTACAATAATCTGTTTCATTTTAATACGATTTATTACCAAGTGCTATATGGTGTTTGACTTAATTGCGAATTATAATATTTTGGATCGCCTGTTACTTCTTGTCCTAACCAACTTGGTTTATCAAACGTTTCAGTTTCATGATTCAATTCAATCTCTGCGATGATTAGTCCTTGATTAGCACCATAAAATTGGTCGATTTCAAATACATGTTGTCCTTGCTGTACAAGGTAACGCATTTTATCAATAATTCCGTCTTCACATAATTGTAACAAGGCTTCGGCTTCGGTTTTTGAAATCTCAGTTTCCCATTCAAAACGTTTTAAACCATCGTTAGATGATTTCCCTTTAACGGTTACATAGCCTTTCTCTCCTTTTAAACGCACACGAACTGTTCGTTCTGGATGTGTGTTCAAAAAGCCTTGCACTAGTCTTACACTATCAAAAGCTTCCGATTTAAAGTCTTCAGAAGTTACTAAAAATTTACGTTCAATTTCTATCATAAGCGATACGTTCTCGAGAGCAGTTTCACCAAATGAAAACCCGTCGAACTAACATTTAATGTCTAAATTTACATTATGCTAGAGACTTTACCAATACGAAAGATTATTCATGTCGATATGGATGCATTTTATGCTTCTGTTGCACAAATGGATGACCCAAATCTTAAAGGTAAACCCATAGCTGTTGGTGGTGGCGGAACTCGTGGTGTAATAAGTGCTGCCAGTTATGAGGCGCGAAAGTTTGGTGTAAAAAGCGCAATGTCTGGTCGGTTGGCTATTAAACTATGCCCAGAATTGATTTTTGTAAAAACCGATTTTGAACGTTACAAAGCACTGTCTAACCAAATTAGAAACATCTTTTACGATTATACAGATCTCGTTGAGCCGCTGTCACTTGACGAAGCTTATTTAGATGTGACCGAAAATAAAAAAGGATTGCCAAGTGCTACTTTAATTGCTCAAGAAATTCGTCAGCGTATATTTTCTGAAGTAGGCTTGACAGCTTCTGCAGGTATTTCTATAAATAAATTTATTGCCAAAGTTGCTAGTGATTACAATAAACCTAACGGACAAAAAACCGTTAATCCTGAGGAGGTTATTGAATTTTTAGAGGCATTGGATATTCGAAAATTTTATGGCGTTGGAAAAGTGACGGCTGAAAAAATGTATCAAAAAGGTATTTTTACGGGAAAAGACCTAAAGGCCAAATCCTTAGAATATCTCGATCAGAACTTCGGAAAATCGGGTCGTTATTATTACTATGTAGTTAGAGGTATTCATACTAGTGAAGTGAAACCCAATCGTATTAGAAAGTCGCTTGCCGCTGAACGTACTTTTAGAGAAAACCTTTCGTCTGAAGTTTTTATGCTCGAAAAATTAGAGCATATAGCTGAAGAAGTTGCCAAACGATTATCAAAAAGTAAGGTGGCAGGAAAAACAATCACTTTAAAAATTAAATACAGCGACTTTAGTTTACAAACGCGAAGTAAAACCCTTCCATATTATATAAGCGATAAAAGCATTTTATTAGAAACCGCAAAGGATTTGTTATACCAAGACAAGTTGAATAATTCTGTGAGGCTTTTAGGAATTTCTTTATCTAATCTGAATACAGAAGGTTCTAAAAAGAAAACACAAGCGGTTAAAGAGCAACCGATAAGTGTACAACTAAAATTTGATTTTTAGGAATGATTGCGTTAGCGATTGAAGCATTGTTGGAGCTCTCCTCCTTGGCATAAAGTGCTATGGAGGAAGCGACTGCGGAAAGCGCGACCGTTTTGGAAACTGAGGTGCTCGAAGTTACCAAAAGGGGAACGCCTAAAAACGTGTAAAACAACGATGTTTCACTTAGTTCAGAATGACATATATAATTTGTAGTTTAGGTAAACGATTAAAAACTACAACTTGTAATTTCCGTGACGCGTAACGTATTTACCATTCCCTTCTCTTGAATTGGCATTGCTGCTAAACTGATTAACATATCACCAACTTCTAAATAGCCTTTTTTACAGGCAATGGCATTAACGTCTTCAATGGTTTCGTCTGTACTCACAAACTTATCATAATAGAACGCTTCCACACCCCAAAGCAAACTCAATTGCGTGAGAATACGCTTGTTAGATGTAAACACTAAAATATACGCACTTGGTCGCCATGCAGAAATTTGGAAGGCTGTGTAACCACTATTGGTTAAGGTAGAAATAGCCTTAGCGCTAATCTCATTTGCCATGTGTGCAGCATGGTAACAAATTGATTTTGTGATGTAACGTTTTGTACGAATATGCGGTGGCGACTGTGGCACAGTAATTAAATCTGAATCTTCAACACTTCTGATAATTCCAGCCATTTGTTTGATGACTTGAACTGGGTAATTTCCAACAGAGGTTTCACCAGAAAGCATTACAGCATCAGCACCATCCATAACCGAGTTGGCCACATCGTTAACCTCTGCTCTAGTTGGCGTTAAGCTCGTAATCATTGTTTCCATCATTTGCGTAGCAATGATCACTGGAATTCGAGCACGCTTTGCACGAAGTACTAATTTCTTTTGAATAAGCGGAACTTCTTCTGCAGGAATTTCAACACCAAGATCACCTCTAGCGACCATTAAACCATCACAATAGGCTACAATTTTATCGATATTTTCAACTGCTTCAGGTTTTTCAATCTTAGCAATGATAGGAATTTTATGGTCGCTATGCGCTTTGATCAATTCTTCTAATTGCATGAGATCTTCAGCATGTCTTACAAAAGAAAGCGCAATCCAATCTACTTTTAAACTGCAGGCAAACTTAGCATCTTCAATATCTTTTTCGGTGAGTGCAGGTTGAGAAATATTTGTGTTGGGAAGGTTAACGCCTTTTTTTGAACGTAACGGTCCGCCTTGAATGACTTTAGCTTTTACTTCAGATTTTTTATCGGTTGAAACCACCTCAAAGATCAGTTTTCCATCATCTAGAAGAATACGTTCTCCTGGTTTGGCATCTTGAGGAAACTTCTCATAAGTCATGTAAACACGATCTTTTGTGCCTTCAAAACGTTTTCCTGTAGCAAAAACAATATGGTCGCCTTCATTAACCACAACTTCGCCTTTCATCACACCAACTCTTAACTTAGGGCCTTGTAAATCTGCAAGAATGGCAGCATTAAAACCAAACTCATCGTTAAGTTCACGAATCATAGCCACACGTTCTTTTACGGCGTCATAATCGGCATGCGAAAAGTTGATTCTAAATACATTAGCGCCTTCTTCAAGCATTCCTTTAAGGACTTCCTTTGTGCTTGTTGCTGGACCTAAGGTTGCAACAATTTTAGTTTTCTTTCTTCGTAACATTAATTAAAAATTAAATGGTCTTTTGATTTTATTTGATCTAAGTCAATGCTATAGGTTGTTATGACCTGAGGTATGGTTTGAATTTTACTCAGAATTCGTTTTTCATTAAAATTGAGATTTTCATTAGAAACCTTTATCAAATAATCGACATTCTTAAATTCTGGTAATAAATTATAGGTTTTTATGGTCTGTTGATTATCAAACAAAGAACCTGAACTCTGTAAAGCAGCTTCTTCCTTTTTACAAACATTAGACACTAAATTCCAAGTTGTATCAAGCGTGATATCGTTCCACTCATAAATAGCATAAGACGCTGCAAAATATTTATAATCCAAATCTTGAGGTTTACGAGCCAATCTTATATTTAAATGCTTATTTAACAGATAAGCAAGTCTGTAATCTTCAAGCCGACAATGTATTGCTAAAAGCACAAAAGACGTGTCGTAAAAATCATCAACTACTAATTTGTGTAACGCCATAATACCATATCAATCAAATGTAAATATAGAATATTATGACTAGTTTAAGATGAAGTTTTTATTAATCTTAACAGCAAAGTGTTGCGAAAACGTTATAGTTGATTAAATATTAGAAAGCCTATAGCTAAAACAGGTTAAAATGTTTTTGAGATCTCTTTTTGAAACGCAAAAAAGGCACGTCTAGAAGCTTTTTCTTCTGCTTTTTTCTTAGATGTTGCTCTGGCTTTTGAAACCACTTTATCATCAATAGACAGCTTAACCGAAAAATGTTTTAGATCGTCATTTCCTGTGTCTTCATACACATTGTAATCGAAAATCTTTTTTTCTTTTTGGCACCATTCAATCAGCAAGCTCTTATAACTAATAACTTTCCCTTCTAGTTTTTCAATATCGACATGCGGATCAATCACACGTTTAAAGATGAATTTTTCACATTGCTTGTAGCCTTTGTCTAGGTAAATCGCACCAACCAAAGCTTCAAACAAGTTACCATGTATATTGTTTCCGAAGTTAGAGGTCGGAATTTTGCTTTCGACCAGATCTATAAGATGTAGTTCTTTACCAAGTTCATTTAGATGTTCTCTACTAACTACTTTAGAGCGCATTTTAGTTAAATAACCTTCATCACCATGTGGTACTTTTTCAAATAAATATGAAGCGATCACAGCACTTAACATAGCATCACCAACAAATTCAAGGCGCTCATAATTAATGGCGTTACCTTCTTTGTCTTTTAGGTTTAATGATCTGTGTGTGAATGCTTTAATATAAAGGCCTTTGCGTTTAGGCTTGTATCCTAAGATTTTTGAGAGTTCCAAAAAAAAATTCCCGCCTTTATCAGAACGGGAATTTAATATGTTGCGAATGAAACTCATTCGTAATTTAGTCTATTTTTTTAAATAATACACATGCATTGTGGCCACCAAATCCAAAAGTGTTGCTCATTGCAACTTTGATGTCACGTTTTTGCGCCTTGTTTAATGTTAAATTAAGGCTTGAATCAATATTTTCGTCTACAACTTCGTGATTAATAGTTGGAGGAACAACACCATGTTCTATGGCTAAAATAGCCGAAATAGATTCGATGGCTCCTGCAGCACCTAATAAATGTCCAGTCATGGACTTAGTTGAGTTGATATTGATATGTTTTGCGTGCTCTCCAAACACTTCAGAAATCGCTTTAAGCTCAGCAACATCTCCAAGAGGTGTTGAAGTGCCATGCGTGTTGATATGATCAACTTCTTCAGGCTGGATACCAGCATTTTCAAGGCAATTTCGCATTACTGCCATTACACCAATACCTTCTGGATGTGGAGCAGTCATGTGATGTGCATCAGAAGATAATCCTCCTCCAATAACCTCAGCATAAATTTTAGCTCCTCTAGCTTTAGCGTGCTCATAATCTTCTAGAATGATAGCACCCGCTCCTTCACCTAAAACGAAACCATCTCTAGTGGCATCAAAAGGTCTTGAAGCTGTTTCTGGACTATCATTTCTGGTAGATAAAGCATGCATCGCATTAAAACCACCCATTCCAGCAATTGTTACTGCTGCTTCACTTCCTCCAGTCACTACAACATCACAATGTCCTAAACGAATATAGTTTAAGGCATCAATCATCGCATTTGCTGAAGATGCGCAAGCAGAAACTGTTGTGTAATTAGGACCCATAAATCCATTTTTAATAGATATGTTTCCTGGCGCAATATCTGCAATCATTTTTGGAATAAAGAACGGATTGAAACGTGGTGTTCCATCTCCAGCAGCAAAGTTCAATACTTCGTCTTGAAATGTCTCCAAACCTCCAATTCCTGCGCCCCAAATTACGCCTACACGTAATTTATTAACCTTGTCTAGATCTAACTTTGCATCGGCTATTGCTTCATCTGAAGCCACCATAGCATATTGCGTAAATCGATCCATCTTACGAGCTTCTTTTCTGTCTAGAAAATCAGTCGCAACAAAGTTTTTAAGTTCGCATGCGAATTTAGTTTTGAACTTTTCAGTATCAAAGTAGGTAATTGGAGCAGCACCACTCTTACCACTTACAAGACCTTCCCAATATTCATCTTTGGTGTTTCCTATAGGTGTGAGTGCGCCTAAACCGGTTACTACAACTCGCCTTAATTCCATAAAAAGGGTTCTGTAATTATTTTGCTTCTTCTATATAAGAAATCGCTTGACCAACGGTAGCGATATTTTCTGCTTGATCGTCTGGGATTTGAATATCAAATTCTTTTTCAAATTCCATAATTAGCTCAACAGTGTCTAATGAATCTGCTCCTAAATCGTTAGTGAAGCTAGCTTCAGTTACAACTTCGTTTTCATCAACACCTAACTTGTCTACGATAATCGCTTTTACTCTTGATGCAATGTCTGACATAATTTTTTAATTTTAAGTTTTAATTAGGTCGCAAAAATAAAAAACTTTATTTTAATACACACCTTTAGTCTAAAAATGTGATTGTAATTTACAAAAATTACAATGAAGAATTTACCTTTACCTTCTAATTGTTAATTATTATTCTTTTTTTTGTTCTGAATACTGTTAACTGTTTGTCTGTAAATGAAACGAATTGTAATCTTTGCGTCCGGAAGTGGCACTAATGCTGAAAATTTAATTAAGTTTTTTCACAACAGAGAACAAGCTTCTGTTATTCAAGTGTTGACTAACAATCCTTATGCCAAAGTTTTAGAACGTGCTAAAAATTTAAATGTTAGCGCGCTGTCATTCAACAGAATAGCTTTCACAAAAACAAATGATGTTCTTAATATTCTGAAGGCTTCAAAACCAGACCTTATTGTTTTGGCTGGGTTTTTATGGAAATTTCCTGAACATATCCTTCAACATTTTCCGAACAAGGTTATTAATATTCATCCTGCTTTACTTCCAAAATATGGCGGAAAAGGCATGTATGGTATGCATGTCCATAATGCTGTTGTTGATAATAATGAACCAGAAACAGGAATCACAATTCATTACGTGAATGAGCATTACGATGAAGGCGCCATAATATTCCAAGCTAAATGTAAAGTCGATATTGAAGACTCCGCAGACGATGTTGCTGCAAAGATTCATACTTTAGAAATGGAACACTTTCCGAAGGTGGTATATAAATTGTTGGGCACTGAGGCTCTCGAAGTGCCCTCGTCAAAATAAGTGGTAACTTCGAGAACCTTAGTCACCACATCATATATTCTATGTCAAAAAAGAAAAAAAAATACTACACTGTTTGGAAAGGCCATCATACAGGTGTTTTTGAATCTTGGGACGATTGCAAGGCTCAGATCAAAGACTTTAAAGGTGCGCAATACAAATCTTTTGCAACATTTGAAGCCGCAAAAAAAGCGTTAAAAGGCAATTACAAAGATTACATAGGCAAACGTAAAAAATTTGTGAGTGCGCTTTCTGAAGCACAACTCAAAAAAATTGGAAAACCAAACTACAACTCCATTTCTGTTGATGCTGCATCATCTGGGAATCCTGGCAAAATGGAATATAGAGGTGTCGATACAAAAACTAAAAAACAATTATTCATTCAAGGTCCTTTTGAACAAGGCACTAATAATATTGGTGAATTTTTAGCTATTGTTCACGGACTTGCTTTACTCAAAAAGAAGCAGAGCAATCGCATAATTTACACAGATTCTAAAACCGCACTTAGTTGGGTGAAAAAGAAAACCTGTAACACCAAACTTGAGCGCAATGCCATTAATAAACCTGTTTTTGATCTTGTTGATCGTGCTGTAGACTGGCTAAAAAACAATTCTTATAAGACAACAATTGTAAAATGGGAAACAAAAGCCTGGGGAGAAATTCCTGCAGATTTTGGACGTAAATAGTATAATTTTTTTTGGACTAAAAAAGCGTATATTTGCAGCAAATTTTAAAACTGCTTTATGAGCAAATTAGTAATCGTAGGAACTGTAGCTTTTGATGCTATTGAAACCCCTTTTGGAAAAACTGATAAAATATTAGGAGGTGCTGCAACTTTTATAGGTTTAGCGGCTTCGCAATTTGATGTAGATGCTGCTGCTGTGTCTGTTGTTGGTGGCGACTTCCCTCAGGAATATTTAGATCTATTATCTGATAGAAACATCAATATTGATGGTATTGAAATTATTGAAGAAGGAAAAACATTCTTCTGGAGTGGTAAATATCATAACGATATGAATTCTCGTGATACGCTAGTAACAGAATTAAATGTTCTGGCTGATTTTGATCCTAAAGTCCCTGAAGCTTACAAGAATGCTGAAGTGGTTTTATTAGGAAATTTACATCCTATAGTTCAAATGAGTGTTCTCAATCAAATGACCACAAAACCAAAATTGGTTATTTTAGATACCATGAACTTTTGGATGGATTGTGCGCTTGATGAATTACATGATGTTATAAAGAAGGTTGACGTTATAACAATTAACGACGAAGAAGCAAGACAACTTACTGGAGAATATTCGCTTGTTGTGGCAGCACGAAAGATTCATGAAATGGGCCCTAAATATGTGGTTATCAAAAAAGGAGAGCATGGCGCCTTGCTGTTTCATGATGACAATGTCTTTTATGCACCTGCTTTGCCTTTAGAAGAAGTTTTTGATCCAACAGGAGCAGGAGATACCTTTGCTGGAGGATTTGCTGGCCACCTAACTAAAACTGAAGATTATTCGTTTGAGAATATGAAAAATGCAGTCATCTATGGGTCTACGCTGGCGTCATTTTGTGTCGAAAAGTTTGGCACTGAACGCATGCAGAATTTAACAAAGGATGATGTTGAATACAGACTAAAAGAGTTTAAACAACTCACGCAATTCAATATTGAATTATCATAAACAAACGCGCTCAAAATTGAGCGCGTTTTTTAATTAATACTAGTCCAAAATTTTTAATTTTGGTTGACTTTAAATTAAAGACATTACAATGAGCGATGCTTTAAAACATGAATGCGGAATTGCACTCATAAGACTTAAAAAACCTCTATCATATTACAAAGAAAAGTACGGAAGCGCATTTTATGGTGTAAACAAAATGTACCTTATGATGGAAAAGCAGCATAATCGCGGACAAGATGGTGCTGGCTTTGCAAGTATTAAGTTAGACACCAATCCTGGAGAACGCTACATAAGTCGTGTAAGGTCTATTGCTCAGCAACCTATTCAAGATATTTTTGCTCAAATAAATGAACGCATTAATTCAGAGTTTGCCGCACATCCTGAATATCATAACGACGTAGATCTTCAGAAAAAGAACATTCCTTATATAGGTGAATTGCTTCTTGGTCATGTTCGCTATGGGACTTTTGGAAAAAATAGTGTGGAGAGCGTTCATCCTTTTTTAAGACAGAACAACTGGATGCATCGTAATTTAATTGTCGCTGGTAATTTTAACATGACCAATGTAAATCAATTATTTGATGGATTGGTTCAACTTGGGCAACATCCAAAAGAAAAGGCCGACACCATCACTATTATGGAAAAAATTGGTCACTTTTTAGATGATGCGGTTAGTAAAATTTACAAGACTCTCAAAAAAGAAGGCTATAGCAAAAGTGAATGTTCGCCACTCATTGCTGAGCGACTTAACATTGGTAAGATCTTAAAAAAGTCTTCAAAAAATTGGGATGGAGGTTATGCTATGGCTGGTTTATTAGGCCATGGTGACGCATTTGTATTAAGAGATCCAGCAGGTATTAGACCTGCATATTATTATGAAGACGACGAAATTGTTGTAGTTGCTTCAGAGCGTCCAGTCATTCAAACGGTTTTTAATGTGCCATTTGAAGCTGTTAAAGAGTTAGATCCTGGCCATGCCATCATTATAAAAAAATCTGGGCAAGCAACCATCAAAGAAATCATTAAACCTCTAGAACGAAAGGCATGTTCATTTGAGCGTATTTATTTTTCAAGAGGAAGTGATGCCGAAATCTATCAAGAACGTAAACACTTAGGAAAGCTTTTAATGCCGAAAGTTTTGGATGCCATTGAAAACGATACCAAAAACACTGTGTTTTCATTCATCCCTAATACTGCTGAAACTTCATTTTTTGGAATGATAGAAACGGTTGAAGAACATCTCAATGAACGAAAGACCAAAGCAATTTTGGATGGCAACGGAAAACTTTCAGCAGAAAGCGTCATCGATATTTTATCTGAAAGACCTCGTATTGAAAAAATTGCCATTAAAGACGTAAAGCTTAGAACCTTTATTACTGAAGATAGCAGTCGTGATGATTTGGTCGCTCACGTTTATGATGTGACTTATGGTGTGATTAAACCTACCGATAATTTGGTTATCATTGATGATAGCATTGTTAGAGGAACGACCTTAAAAAAGAGTATCATAAAAATGATGGATCGTTTGAACCCGAAGAAGATTGTTGTTGTATCCTCTGCACCACAAATTCGTTATCCTGATTGCTACGGAATTGATATGGCAAACCTAGAAAGTTTAATTGCCTTTAGAGCTATGTTGGAGCTTTTAAAAGAAAACAATAAATACCATCTGGTTGAAGACACCTACCATAAATGCAAAGCTCAAGTTGAGTTGGAAGATGCTGATGTTAAAAACTATGTAAAAGATTTATATTCTGAATTTACGGCTGAAGCGATTTCAGAAAAAATAGCCGCATTAATTTCAGACGATACTGTAAATGCAAAAGTAGAAACCATTTTTCAATCAATAGAAAATCTTCACAAGGCTTGTCCGAAAAATTTAGGCGATTGGTATTTTACTGGTGATTACCCAACTGCTGGTGGAAACCGCGTTGTAAACAAAGCTTTTATCAATTTCTTTGAAGGAAACAAAGAAAGAGCTTACTAGATAAACAACCATTCGTTAGCACTTTATCGTAAAAAATTAGTTGTTTGTCTGATAAAAGTGCATTTCGTCTAATATTTATATCGTTTTAAGCAAAATACACATACATTAGTTTCACCATAACATAAGTAGGTTAAGTTCATGGTAGATTTGGGGCAAAAAAAGGTGAACGTCTGTTCACCTTTTTTTATTAACATAGGTTAATAAAATTATAACCCCTTGTTTTTCAATTTATTCTTTTCCCTAACTAAAGCATTGCTTCATTTATTAAATCTTTCAGCTTTAAAATCACATTTTTTTCGTTTAAGCCAATTTATTCGTCGTTGGTCTAAAAAATTTACCAATTAGAAAAAAGAGCATTTATATTTGTTTCACCATAACATAAGTAGGTTAAGTTTATGGTAGATTTGGGGCAAAAAGGATGAACGTCTGTTCATCCTTTTTCATTTTATAACATTTTGAAAAAAGCTTCAATAGTTCAAAGCATAAAAAAATCCAGGATAGTACCTGGATTCTTATTTTTAATGTTTGATTACAACTACTTTGCTTCAGCGTAGCGTCTTTCAACTTCATTCCAATTGATCACTTTAAAAAAGGCATCAATATAATCAGGTCTACGGTTTTGGTAGTTCAAATAATAAGCATGTTCCCAAACATCCAATCCTAATATTGGTGTTCCTCCACAAGTTACACCTGGCATAAGCGGATTATCTTGGTTTGGTGTAGAACACACTTCAACTTTTCCGCCTTTATGAACACATAACCAAGCCCAGCCTGATCCAAATTGAGTTGCAGCTGCCTTGCTAAATGCTTCAATAAAAGCATCTTTAGAACCAAACTCAGCATCAATAGCATCTTTTAGTTCTCCTGATAAATAACCTCTGTCTTCTGGATTCATGACTTCCCAAAATAAAGCGTGGTTGTAAAATCCACCTCCATTATTTCTAACGCCCATGTTGGACATGTCTAGATTTGTTAGGATGTCTTCAATTGACTTGTCTTCTAGATCAGTTCCAGCTATAGCAGCATTTAATTTAGTTGTATAACCATTATGATGTTTTGTGTGATGTATTTCCATTGTGCGAGCATCAATGTGAGGCTCTAAAGCATCGTAAGCATATTTTAATTTTGGTAATTCAAAAGCCATAATTTTTTTAGTTTTTATAGTTAATATCTATTTACTCCAAAAATACACATAAATCAACGCAATTAAAAATATTAAATAGCTATGAACTCATTGATAGTTTTTATACTTTTAAGCGTGCAAAACCAATCGCCTTTTACCATTTACAATGCGTCTGCTGGAAGCGGAAAAACCTATACATTGGTAAAAGATTATCTCAAAATTCTTTTTCAATCTAAGAGCCTCTTAACATTTAGAAATATTCTGGCTTTGACTTTCACCAATAAAGCTGTTGGTGAAATGAAAATTAGAATTTTAGAGACTCTAAAAGAATTTGCGGAGCCTTCAATTTTAACTTCGTCGCATGCAATGTTTGAAAGTATTTCTGCCGATCTAAACATTGCTCCTGAAACACTTCACGAAAAATCGAAAATGTTACTTCATACTATTGTTCATAATTATGCTGCTTTTGATATTTCAACGATAGATAAATTCAATCACAAACTCATTCGAACTTTTGCACATGATCTAAAACTTCCTGTAAATTTTGAAGTAGAGCTCGACACAAAAACATTGCTTTCAAGAGCAGTAGATAAGCTTATCGATAAAGCAGGTCAAGACAAAGCTTTGACTAAAGTTTTGGTTGATTTTGCAATAGATAAAACTAACGAGGATAAAAGTTGGGACATCACGTACGACTTCAACACTATTTCTGAATTGCTAGTTAGTGAAAATGACAATACTTATATCAATCAGCTAAAAGGCAAGAGCTTAAGTGATTTTAAAACATTGAAGTCAATCTTACAAAAACAAGAACACAGCATTTCATCACAAATCATAGCTGTTTCTAAAGAGATTCTTGATGTGATTTCTGAAGCACAATTATCTCATAATGACTTCTCAGGTAGTTATTTACCAAAACACTTTATAAAACTAGCTGAGGGAAACTTTAATGTTTCCTTATCTTCAAAATGGCAAGACAACCTTATTAAAGGCACATCCATATATCCAAAAAGGGTTTCGGATGAGGTAGCAGCAACAATTGAAACTATTCTGCCGCAAGTAATAAGCGCTTTTTTAGAAACGAAGCAAGCTGTTTTTCAAGTAAAGTTTCTTAAAAACGCTATCAATAATATAACGCCATTATCTGTGCTAGGGGCTATAAAAAACACCCTTGAGGAATTAAAAAAGGAAGATGACCTTGTTTTAATTTCTGAGTTCAATACTATCATTCATAATGAAATTGCCAAGCAGCCAACCCCTTTTATTTATGAGCGTATTGGCGAAAAATTCAAACATTATTTTATTGACGAGTTTCAAGATACTTCTAAACTGCAGTGGGATAACTTAGTCCCTTTAATTGAAAGCGCCATCACTGGAGAGAACCTTAAAGGTGACATTGGTTCTGCAATGTTAGTTGGTGATGCAAAACAAGCCATTTATAGATGGAGAGGTGGTCACGCCGAACAATTTATCGACTTATATTCTAATACAAGTCATCCCTTTGTTATTGAACAACAGGTTGAAAATTTACCCAAAAACTTCCGAAGTCATAAAGCCATAGTAACGTTTAACAATTTGTTTTTTGAGCATCTTTCTAATTTTGTTTTTACAGACGAGAGCCATAAAACAATTTATAAACATGCAACCCAAGACGTTGTTTCTGATCAGCCTGGTTATGTGTCATTATCATTTTTAGATGTTGCTGATAACGATAAAGATCAATTGTATTGCGAAGCTGTACTTGAGCGTATTCATAAAGCATTAGATCGAGGGTTTTCATTAAAGGACATTTGCGTTATTGTTAGACGCAAGAAAGAAGGTGTTGCTATTTCAGAATTCTTAAAAGAACAGCAAATTCCTTTAGTGTCTTCTGAAACATTATTATTAAAGAGTGCACCTGAAATTAACTTCATCATAAACATGTTGACCTTGACCATACAACCAACAAATGATGATATTAAAATTCAGCTACTTACTTATTTGAACCTACATAGGTTGAATCTTGAAGATGCACACGAATTCTACAGTAAGCATATTACTTTGTCAAGCAGTAAAATGTTTGACGCTTTGAGTGATTATGGGTTTCTATTCGATTTTAAAACCATTTTACAACTCCCATTATACGAAAGCATTGAAGCGATCATTAGAAGTTTTGGCTTGCATCAACACTCTAAGGCTTACCTCCAGTTTTTCCTTGATGAGGTTTTAAATTTTTCTCAAAAACACAATACAAGCATCCTGTCTTTTCTTGAGTTTTGGGAACGCAAAAAAGATACGCTTAGCATCGCAACACCTGAAGGCGAAAACGCTATTCAGATCATGACGATTCACAAATCTAAAGGGTTAGAATTTCCTGTAGTGATTTTCCCTTACGCCAATCAAGATCTGTATTTTGATATCAGGCCTAAAGTTTGGTTCCCTGTTGATAGTCAGTCTTTTAATGGGTTTTCACATGTATACCTAAACATCAATAAAGACATGGAACACTACAGCGATACTGGCAAACACATTTACCAAAGGTATCGTTCGGCTCTAGAGTTAGACAGTATCAATTTATTGTATGTTGTGCTCACAAGAGCTATCAATCAATTGTATATTGTATCTGAATTGGATCTTGATAAAAACAATGAAGAGAAATGCAATTATTATTCTGGACTATTTATTAGTTATTTAAAATCTGAACAGCTTTGGAAAGAGGGTCTTTTGGAATACAGCTTCGGAGTAGCTGCAGATCATTCTGAAGCAAATCCGAAACACCAAAACACCATATATCAAGAACAATTTATTTCCACAGCAAAAGAAATTCACAATTTAAATATCGTGACCAGCTCTGGTTCGCTTTGGGATACACAACAAGAACAAGCTATAGAGAAAGGGAATCTTATCCATAACATTATGGCAGAAATAAAGACTATAGACGATGTAGATTACACCATAGATCAGTTTTTAACCTTAGGAAAAATAAATGACACGCAGATAGATGATATTAAGGCAACTGTTTTGAGCATCGTAAAGCATGACAAATTAACCACTTATTTTGATGCAAATAATACGATATACAACGAAAGAGATATCATTACCAAAAATGGAACGCTATTGCGGCCAGACAGAATTGTTGTCAACACCAATAATGATGCCGTAATCATAGATTACAAAACAGGTTTAGAAAACTCAAAACACAAAGAACAGCTCTATGACTATCAAAATGTTTTAGAAGACATGGGTTTTAATATTTCAAAAAAAATACTCATCTACATTAATAATGATATAACCATAAAAGAGTTATAAATTTGCAAAAAAACTAGCAATCATGTACGGAAACATAAAAGAACATTTACAAAGCGAACTCCAACAAATAAAAGAAGATGGTTTATTTAAAGAGGAGCGCATCATTACGTCTGAACAAGGTGCAGAAATCACATTAAATACAGGTCAAAAAGTACTTAATTTTTGTGCCAATAATTACTTAGGACTTTCGTCACATCCTGATGTTATTCAGGCTGCGAAAGACACTATGGATACGCACGGATTTGGAATGTCATCTGTTAGATTTATATGTGGTACCCAAGATATTCATAAAACCTTAGAGTCTAAAGTTGCTGAGTTTTATGGTACTGAAGATACCATATTATATGCCGCAGCCTTTGACGCCAATGGAGGTGTTTTTGAACCATTACTCGGAAAAGAAGACGCTATAATTTCAGACGCCCTTAATCACGCTTCTATCATAGATGGCGTAAGGCTTTGTAAAGCAGCAAGATATCGTTATGCCAACAACGATATGCAAGATTTAGAAAAACAGTTGCAAGCAGCAAATGAAGCTGGCGCTCGTTTTAAAATCATTGTAACCGATGGTGTCTTTTCAATGGATGGTTTAGTGGCGCCATTAGATCAAATTTGTGATCTCGCCGATCAATATGACGCTTTAGTTATGATCGATGAATGTCATGCCGCTGGTTTTATTGGTGAAACAGGTCGTGGAACACTTGAAGAAAAAGGAGTTATGGGACGTATTGATATCATCACCGGAACATTAGGAAAAGCCTTGGGAGGTGCAATGGGTGGCTACACTACTGGTAAAAAAGAAATCATAGAGATGCTCAGACAGCGTTCTAGACCGTATTTGTTTTCAAATTCTTTAGCTCCTGCAATTGTTGGTGCTTCCATTAAAGTCTTTGAGATGCTTGCTAACGACACACAACTAAGGGATCAGCTTGAAGCAAACACAGCGTATTTCAAAAAAGGGTTAAAAAATGCTGGTTTTGATGTCATTGATGGAGATTCAGCAATTGTTCCTGTCATGTTATATGATGCAAAATTATCCCAAACTATGGCAAAAATGCTACTCAAAGAAGGTATCTATGTAATTGGATTCTTTTTTCCTGTGGTACCAAGAGAAAAAGCGCGTATACGTGTACAACTCTCAGCGGCTCACACCAAACAGCATTTAGACAAGGCAATTGAAGCTTTTATTAGCGTAGGAAAGCTACTAAATGTTATTTAAATTCACTCCAAACACCTTAAATTTAATACAACTAATCAATATTTTTATATATTTGTCTTTGTTAATAAAATTTAACAACTTACTTTTGCTTAGAATTAACACTTATAACACTTAAAATTAAAATTATTTGAATATGAAAAATCTTAGCAGATTATTTTTCGTTTTGTTGCTTACATTAAGCTTCAATGCTAATGCACAAGATGAAAACAACCCTTGGAAAATTAGTATTGGTGTAAATGCTGTTGACCTTTATCCTGTTGGAGAAGATGAGCCAAGAGGTGAATTTCTTGATGAGTTCTTCAACTTAGAGGATCACTGGAACATCATTCCTTCTTTATCAACTGTTACTGTATCTAGATACATTGATGCTGGTTTCAGCGTAAGTGCTACTGGATCTATCAACGAAATAGAAAAATTTGGAGATCTTAAGATAGACAGATTATCTTACTATGCTTTAGATGGTACAGTTTCATATAGCTTTATGAAGTTGATCAACTCTAATAAGATAGACCCTAACTTAGGTGTTGGTGGTGGTTACACTTGGGTAGACGAAATTGGTGCTGGAACTTTTAACGGTTCTTTAGGAATCAACTATTGGTTCTCAGACAATATCGCATTAAGTGCTGTAACTACTTACAAAACTGCTTTCGAAGATTATTTAGAAAATCACTGGCAACATGCTGTAGGTATTTCTGTTAAGTTTGGTGGAAAAGACACAGATGGTGACGGTGTTTATGACAAAAACGATGCTTGTCCAGACGTTCCTGGTTTAGAAGCTTTTGGTGGATGTCCTGATTCTGATAACGATGGTATTGAAGATGCAAAAGACGATTGTCCAAACGAAGCTGGTTTAGCTGAATTTAACGGTTGTCCTGATTCTGATGGTGACGGTGTAATCGACAGTAAAGATAACTGTCCTAATGTTGCTGGTTTAGCTGCATTAATGGGTTGTCCAGATGCTGATAGTGATGGTGTTGCTGACAATGCTGATGATTGTCCTAACGAAGCTGGACCTGAAGCTAACAAAGGTTGTCCTTGGCCAGATTCTGATAACGATGGTGTGTTAGACAAAGACGATCAGTGTCCAAACGAAGCTGGTACTGTTGCTAACAACGGTTGTCCTGAAATAAATCCAACTGTTGAAGTAATGGAGAAATTAAATAGCTATGCTAGAACTATCTTATTCAACTCTGGAAGATCTTCTTTTAAAGATGAAACTACTCCTGTTTTAGAAGCAATGACTGCTATCTTTAAAGAGTATCCAGAAGCAAGCTTCTCTATTGAAGGTCACACTGATAGTGATGGTGCTAAATCATCTAACCAGTTATTATCTGAAAGAAGAGCCAACGCTGTTAGAGACTATTTAATTGCTAACGGAATTAACGCTGACAGATTATCTGCTACTGGTTTCGGTGAAGATTACCCAATCGACACAAACAAAACTAGAGCTGGTAAAGCTAACAACAGACGTGTAGAAGTAAAACTTAAAAAATAATTAAGTTCATACTCACTCAATAAGTTAAAAAAAACGCTCCGAAATTCGGAGCGTTTTTTATTTTTATACAATGCTAACTTTTTTAAATGACGTCATACTTGATCTTAAAAAAAAATCTGAAGATTTTTCTAAGTTTACCTTTATTTTACCCAGTAAAAGAGCTGGCGTTTTTCTAAAACATTGTATTGCTCAAGAACTTCAAAAAACCTTATTTGTTCCAAAAATTATTTCTATTGAAACCTTCGTAGAAACATTATCTGGATTAAACTATGCCACAAATACTGACCTGCTATTTCAGTTCTATAACATCTATGTTTCAAATACTCCTAAAGAACTTGTAGAACCTTTTGATACGTTCTCTAAATGGGCACAGATGTTACTTCAAGATTTTAATGAAATTGATCGTTACCTTGTGCCTCCTAATCATGTTTTTGATTACCTCAACGCCATCAAAAAGATAGAACACCAGCATTGGTCTCTTGATGAACACCAAACAGATTACATTAAAAACTACTTGTCGTTTTGGGAGCGACTTAAAGTCTATTACCACAAACTCAACGATGAACTTATTGCGCAGAAAAAAGGATATCAAGGTTTAGTATACCGAGAAGCTATCGATAATATCGAACAATTTTCATCTGTGAAAACTGATGAGCATTTTGTGTTTGTTGGGTTTAATGCCTTAAATAAAGCTGAGGAAGTTATTATTCAAGAACTACTTCAAAACCACATCGCTTCTATATATTGGGATACAGACATCAAGTTTGTTAACGATCCAATACATGATGCTGGACTATTTATAAGGTCGCACAAAACACAGTGGAAATATTTTAACAAAGCACCTTTTAATTGGTTACATGATCATTACAGTTCAGACAAAACCATAAACTGTATAGGTGTTTCAAAACATATAGGACAAGTTAAATATATTGGAGAGTTGTTATCAAAACTCAAAGGAGAGCATCAGTCTTTAAACCGAACTGCTATCGTTCTGGGAGACGAAAACTTACTGTTACCTTTATTAAATTCGCTACCAGAAAATATTGGCCCTATAAATATTACAATGGGATTACCATTGCATGCTGTACCAATGAGTAATTTATTTGAGCGTCTTTTCAGTATTCATGCTTCAAATAGGAATACGCTTCACTATAAAGACGTTATTTCAATTTTGTCTAATCAATTTATTAAACCATTATTCAATGATTCCTCTGGAAACCTTTCAGACGACATCATATATAAGATCCAGCATAATAACATTTTATACATTTCGGCAAATCGACTAAAAGAACTGTCTGGTTCCAAATCTGATCATATGGATTTGTTATTTTCCTCATGGAATAACAATCCAGATATAGCACTTCAGAAATGTTTTAAGCTTATTTTAGCTATTAAATCATCGATTGATAATGATAAGAAAAAAAACAAGCTTGCATTAGAATATCTCTATCGCTTTAATGTTATTTTTAATGAACTTATTAGGCTTAATAATGATTTTGAATACATCAATAGTATCACGACACTTTTCGGTCTATACAAAGAGCTTTTGAAAAGCGAAACATTAGATTTTCAAGGAGAACCACTTAATGGACTTCAAATAATGGGAATGTTAGAATCACGTGTGCTTGATTTTGAAAGAGTGATCATTACCTCTGTAAATGAAGGAATTTTACCTGCTGGAAAAAGTAACAGTTCCTTCATTCCATTTGATGTAAAGCTTGAAAATAAGATGCCAACTTATAAAGAAAAAGATGCGGTTTATACGTATCATTTCTACAGGTTACTACAACGTGCAAAATATATTGATATCATTTACAATACAGAACCTGACGCATTAAATGGTGGTGAGAAAAGTCGATTTATTACACAACTAGAAATAGACAAGACACATCACATCAACCACTATGTAGTAGCTCCAAAAATTGTAACTCAAGATAGCGTTCCTGTTGAAGTCATTAAAACTGAAGCTGTCCTTAATCAACTAAAAAAACTGGCACAGAAGGGTTTGTCTCCTTCATCGCTAACCAATTATATTAGAAACCCAATTGACTTTTATTATGAAAAAGTATTAGGACTCGAACAACATGAAGAGGTTGAAGAAAATGTCGCTTTTAATACGCTTGGAACCATTATTCATAATACGCTTGAAGACTTTTACAAGCCTTTGGAAGGTGAAATACTTACAACAGGTCATCTTGATCACATGAAAACTCAAATTGCATCAACGGTTTTAAAACACTTTGAAGCAGAATACAGAGAAGGTGATATTTCTCAAGGTAAAAACCTTATCATATTTGAAATTGCCAAACATTACATTTTACAGTTTTTAGATCTAGAAAAACATGAGTTAGCTCAAGGAAATGAGATTAAAATAATTGCTATTGAAACCGAAAACAAAACATCAATAACTATAGATGGTATTGAGTTTCCTATTGTGCTTAAAGGGAAGGTAGATCGTGTTGATTGCCATAAGGGCATCACTAGAGTAATTGATTACAAAAGCGGCCGTGTTGAACAAGGTAAGGTTGAGATCGTTAATTGGGAAGACCTCACTACAGATTATGACAAATTCAGTAAGAGTTTTCAAATTCTAATGTATGCTTATATGATGCATAAAGAACATAAAATTGAACTACCTATTGAAGCCGGAATTATTTCCTTTAAAAAATTAAATTCTGGGTTATTAAGGTTTGGAATAAAAGATTCCGAAAGATCAAAATCTAAAGACAATACCATTACAACAGACACATTATTAGCATTTGAAAAAGAGCTAAAAAAGCTTATTCTCGAAATCTACAACCCTAACCTCAGCTTTGTAGAAAAAGACGTTGACTAATGATTTCCAAAAACAACATTTTAAATAGAGAGTCTAAAAAACCTATTGTATGGGATGCCTTTTTTAATACTAATGAGCATCAAAAACCTATTGTGGTATTTTGCCATGGTTATAAAGGGTTTAAAGATTGGGGTGCTTGGGATTTGGTTGCTAAAACCTTTAGCGAACACGATTTTTTCTTTCTAAAGTTCAACTTCTCTCATAATGGAGGTACCACTAACAATCCAATAGACTTTCCAGATTTAGAAGCTTTTTCAGAAAACAACTATTCCAAAGAACTTGATGATTTAAATGATGTTTTAGATTACCTCTGTTCTAACGAATTTCCTTTTAAAGATGTAGTAAATACCAAATCGATTAGTTTAATTGGTCATTCAAGAGGAGGCGGAATTGCAATCATTAAGGCTTCAGAAGATCAAAGAATAACGCAACTTATTACTTGGGCTAGTGTAAGCGATTATGGTTCTCGGTTTGGTTCTGAAGCTGATCTCTTGAAATGGAAAACAGATGGTGTAAAGTATGCCTTAAACGGAAGAACAAAACAGCAAATGCCTCATAAATATCAGTTTTTTGAGGATTTTCTTCAGAATCAAAACCGACTTAACATACAGCGTGCTACTCAGCAGATTAATATTCCTTTTTTAATTGTTCATGCAAGTGGTGATACTTCAGTGTTATTTAAAAATGCAGAAGCACTTCATTCCTGGAATACTAAAAGTACACTACTTAAAATAGAAGGTTCCAATCATGTGTTTGATGCAAGTCATCCTTGGGAACAAGAGCGTTTACCGAAAAACTTACAAGACGTTGTTATGGCAAGTATCACATACCTTAATCGTTAGGCCACAATACTTAATGCATCATCCTTATCTTCTACACATCCTTTTATCTTTTGAAATAATAGGTCTCTTTTAACCGGTTTGGTCATATAGTCATTCATTCCCAAATTTAAAACACGTTGCCGCGTTTCTTCCATAGCATCTGCAGTTACAGCAATTATAGGAATTCGTCTTGCGACCACACCTAGTTGACCACTTCTAATGACTTCTGTTGCTTCATAACCATCCATTATTGGCATTTGAAGATCCATTAAAATTAAGTCGTAAACCTCTTTGGCTAGCGCATTAATAGCTTCCTTTCCATTTTCTACAACTGAAAAAGTAACGTCTGAAAAACTCTTTAATAGTTTACGCATAACCATTTGATTGAGCTTATTATCTTCTACAACTAAAATATGAATAGGGTTTTTCAACACCATCTCCTGATTTAAAACCTTTGCTCTAGCTTGTGCTTCTTTTAATGGGATTTCAATAAAAACGTCGGTTCCTTTGTATTTCTCACTTTCAACACTTATTGTACCATTAAACAATGTTACCAAATGCTTTGCAATGGTTAAACCCAATCCAATACCGCCAAACTGACGTTTGTGATTTAATCGCATCTGATTAAAACTATCGAAAATACCGTTTTTTGCAAGTGCTGTCATACCAATACCTGTATCTGATATTTGGAATGAAAAACGACATTGGTTATCGGTTTGTTGTAGGCATTTAAGTTTCAAATTAACAAATCCAGAACTTGTAAATTTAACAGCGTTGCTTAGTACGTTATTTAATATTTGAACTAATCGATCTGGATCTCCAACAACATAAGCTGGGATATCTGAATCCATTTCAAACTGATATTGCAATCCTTTCTTTAGAGCTTCAGATTTCCAGTTCTCACTAATTTGATGCAGTACTATTGAAGGGTTAAAGTTTTCTTCTTTGAGTGTGATTTCATTTTTTTCAATTTTATCAAAATCGAGAACATCATTAACATTACTCAATAAACTAACTGTTGCATTTCTTATGGTCTGAAACTTTTTCCTGTCTTCTTTAGAGTTTTTCAAATTAGCTAATTCTGTCTCAACAATACCAACAATGGCGTTTATTGGTGTTCGTAATTCGTGACTCATATTAGACATGAAAAATGTCTTAAGCTCACTTATCTCTTCTGATCTTTTTAAGGCTAATCTCTGAGACTCTTCTTTTTGCTCCCTAAGGGTTTTCAAAAGGTTTGTCATTGAAAGCGACAGAAATACCACTTCTAGTCCAGTTCCAAATTTGGAACTATTAAGGGTGTAAAAGTTTGATGGTAATATTCCAAGATTATTCATCACAAAACCTAAAAGACCAATAACTAAAAAGAAAATACCACCTGAAAAATAAGGGTCTACACTTACCTTTTTATGACGTAAGATAAACACAGAGTAAAGAATTAAGACTAAACTTAGTAAGCCGTTTAAATTACTTATAGGATACGTTATCTCTAATGTTGCTTTATTGATAAAGATCATAATGAAAAGAACCAATAACACAACATAAATACTATTATAAGCCTTTTGAAGTTTTGGTAAGTTAGATTTTATATCCAGAAAATATTCACAGTATTTCAATAAGAAAAAGTTGGTCAATAGTGCTGAAATTAAGACCATCCTACTATTAATATATCCTCCACTTGGTAAGACATATTGATACACAAATCCATCTAAAGAGGCTTGCATTAAAGCGATTGTAAACACATATAAACCATAATACAAAAATGCTTTGTTTTTTAAACTCGTGTAAAAGAAAAGATAGATGAATCCCGCTAGAAGCAAGACACCATAAAAGAGTCCTAAAAAGAGCTGTTGCTTGTAATTATTATTTATAAATGTAGTTTCATCATACAGATTTAAAGGCACATTAATGGTTTCGCCATCACTAGCTAATTTTAAGTAGAACGCTTGTTCTTGTTGTGCTTCTAGAGTTATTTTAAACACAACCTGTCGGTGTGATAATGCTTTGTCATTAAATTCAATTTGATCACCATTTTTTTGCACTTTTACAGTGGCTCCTATTTCATATAAAGTAACAATATCTGTAACAGGTCTTGCTGTTTCTAAATAATACGACTGCTTAGCATTCTCAGAATTTTTTAGTTTAAATCTAACCCAATAAGTATCAGAAGTAAAGCCAAGATCATGGTTTTCAGAATTTAAGCCTGTATAAATTAGTTGCGTGTTAGATACAACATCATCTATACTATAGTCAAGCTTTCCAGTGTTAGTGATTTCAGCAAATTGATAAAGTTTTCCAGAAGTTTTTTCAGGATCGAATGCTGGTTTTTGAGCGTACAAACTGCACGCTAATAAGTAGGTTATTAGGGATATAAGTCTCATGTTGGGGCATTTAACTCGGGTAATATACGAAAAAAATTATGGTCGAGGTTTTTTTAGTGTATTTCAGCTATGAGATCTCAACTGATTAGTGGTTATAAAAATGAAATTACTTCAACCCAGATAACACTAAAACGGGTAAACTTGAACTATGAAAATCTTTCTTTAAAATCGTATTACTCTCCCATAGCTTTTTGAAAAACCCTCGTTTACGTCTTACCACGCAAAGCAAATCTGGATTATTGTTCTTGTAATGTTCTAATACACCTAAATACGTGGTTGCATTTTCACTTTTAGTTGAATTTGTAATGAGAGCAGCTAAACTTTCGTTGACATTAAAATCGCCTTTATTATGATATGGCGTCTTTACTAGTAATAAATTAACCACAGATTTAAACTGGTCTTTAATGGCTATCAATGGCGCTAAGGCATTTTCTTTTTTGATGACTGCCGATTTCATTGCAACTAAAATCTTAACAATAGGTTTAAAGGTATACCCTTCAGGAACAATTAATGCAGGAATATTGGTTTGCTTAATGATCTTACCTGAGGTTTTTCCTAAATACACCTCATCCTTGATAGAGTTGGTTCTTGGTTCTAGAATGATCAAATCAATATCTAAAGCCTCACAAGCCAATTCTATGGTGTCTACCAACTTTCCTTTAAATGTTCTTACGTTAACATCAACACCTTTAGTGTCTATCTTGGCAACATGTCCTTTAAGAAACTCAAGACTTTCGCGTTTTAAAATATCATCTACTTTCATCAATGTTCCTGCTTTTGTATATACATTATAAATCTGAACAACATATAACTTTGCTCCAAAAGCCTTAGCAAAATCTACAGCATATTGTAAATGGCTTTCAGCATTTTTAGATGATCCTACAGGAACTAAAATTGACTTCATAATCAAATATTTAAAACTAATTTTGTATAAATTCAACCGCAAAGGTACTATTAAAAATGATACGCAAAGCAAGATATGACGATATTGAAAACATTATGAAACTAACGCGTGCTTGCGCGCATCATATGATACAGCAGCAAATTTTTCAATGGAACGAATACTATCCCAATTCTGAAGCATTTGAAAATGACATTGAAAGAGATGAGCTTTACGTTTTAGAAAAGCATTCCAATGTTATAGGTTGTATTGTCATTTCAACGTTTATGGATGACGAATACACTTCTGAAAGCTGGTTAACCTCTAATGTAAATAACATATATATTCATCGCCTGGCAATTCATCCAAATGAACAAGGACAAGGGTTTGCGCAACAGCTAATGGATTTTGCCGAAGGATTTGCCATTGAAAACGACTATAGCTCTATTCGATTAGACACCTTTTCACAGAACAAAAGAAACCAAAAGTTTTACGAACTTCGCGGCTATAAACGATTGGGTCATATTTTCTTTCCGAAGCAAAGTGACGATCCTTTTTATTGTTATGAACTCGTGTTTTGAATACTGAAATCAACCTTAAAAACATCAACAAACTTGCTATTCCTGCTTTAATTGCTGGTGTGGCAGAACCTATCTTGTCTTTGACTGACACTGCCATAATAGGCAATGTCAATTATAATTCGGCTGAAGCTCTAGCTGCTGTTGGTATTGTAGGAACATTCATTTCAATGCTAATTTGGGTTTTAGGTCAAACTAGAAGTGCTATTTCTTCTATTGTTTCGCAACACCTTGGTGCTAATAAGTTAGATCAAGTTAAAAATTTACCTGCGCAAGCCATTTTTATCATAACGTCAATTAGTATTTTGATCATTGTAACTACTTGGCCTTTTGCTTCACAAATCTTTAAACTTTACAATGCTTCAGATCTTATTTTAGATTACAGTGTTGACTACTACAGAATTCGAGTGTTCGGGTTTCCCTTCACCTTATTTACAATTGCTATTTTTGGAACATTCAGAGGGCTCCAAAATACGTTTTATCCAATGATCATTGCCATTGTTGGCACTATTGTCAATATTGTTTTAGATGTTGTTTTGGTTTATGGAATAGAAGGTTTTATAACCCCTTTACATATTAAAGGCGCGGCTTATGCAAGTGTATTTGCTCAAGTTACAATGGCAGTGTTATCGGCTTTTTATCTGCTTCGGAAAACCTCTATTTCTCTACGATTAAAGTTGCCTTTCAATGACCAAATTCCAAATTTTGTTCTTATGATACTTAACCTGTTTGTAAGAACACTAGCGTTAAATGCAACCTTATATTTTGCAACACGTTTTGCTACTAGTTACGGAACAGCATACATTGCTGCCTACACCATAGCTATTAACCTTTGGTTTTTAGGCGCTTTTATCATCGATGGATATGCAAGCGCTGGAAATATTCTGTCTGGTAAGTTTCTCGGTGCGAAACATTATAAGAAGCTTGTAGAGTTAAGTCAGTTTTTAATTCGATGCGGATTAGTAGTTGGTATTATACTATGTTGTATTGGTGTACTTTGCTATAACATAACAGGTCGTATTTTTACGCAAGATGAAACTGTTTTGAAGGAATTCTACAGCGTGTATTGGATGGTCTTAGTCATGCAGCCTTTTTGTGCCTTAGCCTTTATTTTTGATGGCATGTTTAAAGGTATGGGAAAAATGAAATTTTTAAGAAACCTACTTTTATTATCAACTGGTTTGGTCTTCATTCCTCTACTGTTTTTATTAGATCATTTTCAATTAAAGCTTCACGCTATTTTTATAGCATTAACCTTCTGGATCTTGGCTAGAGGTATTCCGTTAATCATAAAATTCAGACAACTATTTTTATCGCTTTCTCAAAAGACGTAACTTTGAATCATTATTGACTAAAAATAATGTTATGGATATCCTATCATTTTTAAGTGGAAGTGGTTTATTCCTTATTTTAGGAATTGTGCTTGTTGTTGTATATTTCATTAATAGAAATAAAAGACGTTAATGAGCACTATTAGAATTACAAAACAATTCTCTTTTGAAACAGGTCACGCCTTATATGGTTATGACGGAAAATGTAAAAATGTTCATGGTCATAGTTACAGACTTGATGTGACTGTGATCGGACAACCTATTTCTGATGCTTCAAATGTAAAATTTGGAATGGTAATAGATTTTGGTGATTTAAAAAAAATCGTAAAAGATGAAATTGTTGATGTCTTTGATCATGCAACAGTTTTCAATAAAAACACACCTCATATAGAATTAGCTAAAGAACTTGAGCAAAGAGGTCACAATGTGTTGTTGGTAGATTATCAACCAACCAGTGAAATGATGGTGATTGATTTTGCTTCCAAAATAAAAAAACGCCTTCCAGACAACATAAAGCTTCATGCCTTAAAACTTCAGGAAACAGCAACATCATACGCACAATGGTTTGCTTCAGATAATGACTAAACCAACTCACATAACAATTCCAGAAGGGAAGAAAGTTTACTTTGCTTCAGACAATCACTTGGGTGCACCAGATATGAAAACGTCACTTCCTCGTGAAAAGAAGTTTGTTGCTTGGCTTGATACGATTAAAAGTGATGCAGTAGCCATTTTTTTACTTGGTGATTTGTTTGATTTTTGGATGGAATACAAACGTGTTGTTCCTAAAGGATTTGTGAGAACTCTTGGGAAATTAGCTGAAATTAGTGACTCTGGAATACCTATTTACTATTTTGTGGGAAATCATGATCTTTGGATGAATGGTTATTTTGAAGAAGAATTAAGTATTCCTGTGTTTCACAAACCAAAAGAGTTTACGTTTTCAATGGTAGCTAAAAATCTTAATGGTACTGATACCGAAGACAAATCAGACGCTTCGAGAACCTCAGCGTCCGAAACTTCTTTTTTTATTGGTCATGGTGATGGATTAGGACCTGGAGATAAAGGTTATAAACGTATGAAAAAGGTCTTTACAAATCCTATTTGTCAATGGTTGTTCAAACGCCTTTTACATCCAGATTTTGGGATGCGCATTGGTCATTACATGTCTGTAAAGAATAAGCTTATTTCTGGTGATGATGATGCTAAGTTTTTAGGTGAAGAGAATGAATGGTTAGCAATTTACAGTAAGAAAAAACTTGAGGAGCAACATCGTGATTATTTCGTGTTTGGGCACAGACATTTGCCGCTTGAAATTTCTCTAAGTGACACTTCAAAATACGTCAACTTAGGAGATTGGATTCAATACTACACTTATGGTGAGTTTGATGGAGAAACCTTTGAATTAAAGACTTATAAATAGCGATTCATC
Source organism: Bacteroidia bacterium (assembly GCA_030430385.1). GTDB lineage: Bacteria > Bacteroidota > Bacteroidia > Flavobacteriales > Flavobacteriaceae > Psychroserpens. The sequence goes on along the minus strand of JAUIFO010000002.1, from coordinate 328,412 downwards.
TCTCCATTATATTCCACTCGAAACAACACAAGTTTCAGTGCTATTGGTTTTTAATCTCTTAATCGTTTTCGTGGTTTTCCATATCTTCAGTTAGATCTAATTTTCTAAATGAAGGCGACACCAAGGCTGTAGTGACAACTGTGATCAAAGTCATCGTTCCACCAAAAACAACAGCGCGAACAGTTCCCATTAATTTAGCAGTCAATCCACTTTCAAAAGCTCCTAATTCATTAGAAGACCCAACAAACATCGAATTTACTGAAGACACTCGACCTCTCATATGATCTGGTGTTTTCAACTGAAGAATGGTTTGACGAATCACCATTGAGACACCATCAAACACACCACTTAAGAATAAAGCCGCAACAGAAACCCAAAATATTGAAGACAAGCCAAAAGCGATAATACTCAATCCAAACCCGAAAACAGCCACTAATAATTTTAGTCCTGCCTTTCTAACTATTGGAATATATGCAGTCACTAACATGGTTAAAAACGATCCAACATTAGGAGCAGCAACCAAAACTCCGAAGCCCTCTGAGCCTACCTCTAGAATATCAGTAGCAAAAACAGCAGCCAATGCAATAGCACCACCAAACAACACCGAAATCATATCTAAAGTCAAAGCACCAAGAATCGCTTTCGTTTTAAAAACGAACGAAACCCCTTCCTTCAAACTTTGTAGCATCGGTTCTCCAATGTTGGGATTTAAAATTGGTTTACGTTTGATGCGATACAACATCACCAAGGATAACATGACTAAGGCAAATACAATACACAACGACCAATGCACTCCTGTTTGGTCATCTACACCTAACCAACTTATTGAAAACCCGGCAAAAGTAACCCCCAACACACGAGCCATTTGCCAAGTTGAACTATTCCAAGTAGCAGCATTAGGATAGATTTTTTTTGGAACGATAAGTGCAACTAATGAAAAAATAGTAGGCCCGAAAAACGACCGTAACAACCCTCCAAAAAACACTAAGGCATATATAGAATACAGAAGCGTTTTAGTAGACCAAGAGTTAAAAATCTGAGGTGACGTTATCCAAAAGAGTCCAAAACTTATGATTGAAAACAAAGCAATACAAGTTGCTAGCAAATTTCGCTTCTCACGCTGGTCAACAATGTGTCCAGCAAAAAGCGCCATACTCAATGCAGGAATAATTTCCATAAGTCCGATTATTCCTATATATAAAGGGTCTTTAGTTAGCGCATACACTTGCCATTCAATAATCACAAACTGCATAGACCAAGCAAAAACCAAAGCAAAGCGAACTAATATAAAAATATTGAATTCTCTATAACGAAGTGCTGCGTATGGATCTTGTTTTGCCAATAGATAAATTTGAAGGTCAAAGGTAGCTAAAATGTAATAGCTAGTGAAGGGATTGGTTAAGCTATTGAGCTTTAATATCTCTCAACTTTAATTGCAGAGAGGTGTTTCCATTCCAATGGTTTTCATCAACAGAGTACACAGCGCTGAAAAGCTGATTCCCTTTAAGAATTGGCAGCTTTGATCCTAAATTAAAACCTATACCATTAATACGATATGATCCTTGAACAACCGTAACTCTTAAATGTTTATCGTCTTCACCAACACATTTACCATAACCAGTATCTTTAAGATTCTCTGTCATAAACACTGGCGTCATATTTCCTGGTCCAAATGGTGCAAACTGACGTAAAATTCTATAAAATTTAGGTGTGACTTCATGCAATTGAATTTTAGCATCTATTTTGATCTCAGGTGTTAATAAATTTCTGTCAATCGTTTTAGCAACCTCATCCTCAAATGCCTGCTTAAATGCTTCATAGTCATCTTCCTTTAAGGTTAAACCTGCGGCATACTTATGACCGCCAAATTGTTCAATATATTCACTACATGCCTCAAGTGCATTGTATACATCAAAACCACTTACAGATCTAGCAGAAGCAGCCAACACATCTCCACTTTTAGTAAACACTAAAGTGGGTCTGTAATAGGTTTCTGTTAACCTTGAAGCAACAATACCAATAACGCCTTTATGCCAATCTTGATGATACACAACAGTAGTCAATCGGTCTTCTTCTTGATGGTCTTTAATTTGCTCTAATGCTTCTTCAGTAATACGCTTATCAGCTTCTCGCCTATCTGAATTGAAGGCATCTATCTCAACAGCATATTCAGTAGCTAAATTGAAATCGGTTTCATTTAATAAGGTCACAGCATGATTACCATGCTTCATTCTGCCAGCAGCATTAATTCTTGGAGCTACAATAAATACAACATCAGTTATGGTTAATTCATCCTTATTGACTCCAGAAATAAGGGCTTTAATTCCTGGTCTAGGATTCGTGTTAATGACCTGAAGTCCAAAATAAGCTAAGGCTCTATTTTCGCCTGTTATTGGGACGATATCAGCACCTATAGCAGTAGCAACCAAATCTAAATAAGCTATCAGATCTTCTACGGTTTGGTCTTCTTTAGAAGCTAATGCTTGTATGAGTTTGAACCCAACACCACAGCCGCAAAGTTCTTTATAAGGATAGTCACAGTCCTCACGCTTTGGATCTAAAACTGCAATGGCCTTTGGTAATTCAAGTCCTGGTCTATGATGATCACAGATGATAAAATCAATTCCTTTTTCTGAAGCATAGGCAACTTTATCAAGTGCCTTTACGCCACAATCCAACGCAATGATCAACGTAAAATCATTGTCGTGAGCAAAATCAATTCCTTTATAAGAAACACCATAACCTTCATCGTAGCGATCTGGAATATAGGTAGCAATTTGGTCTGTTTTAGTTCTAAGATAAGACGACAGTAAGGCTACAGAAGTTGTTCCATCGACATCATAATCACCATACACTAAAATATTTTCTTTTTGCTCAAGAGCTACTTCAATCCTTTGTACAGCAACCTCCATGTCCTTCATTAAAAAAGGATCGTGTAAATCGTCTAGACTTGGTCTAAAAAACTGTTTCGCTTCATTGTAAGTTTTGATATCACGTTGCGCCAAAAGCGTTGCAACTGTTGCATCTACCTGAAGGCTATTCTGTAAATCTTCAACCTCTTTAAGGCTAGGTTTGGGTTTGAGAGTCCAACGCATAACATATCTTGAAATCAATAGCAATGTCATCTAGAACGTAGAGGGTGATTTGAAAACACCGTTCTACGTTCAATTATGACATAAATTATTTGAATACACTAATATAGAAAATTTTCGCTAAATATTGTGGTAATGAATGGATGTTTTTACTTCAGAAAAACGCCTAAACATTTCCATAACACCACAATATTTTTCAATAGATAAACCTACAGCTTTATTTATCTTAACCTCATCCAATTGGTCACCGTAAAAATGATATTCAACAGAAACCGTATGGTAATACTTAGGATGCTCTTCGGTTAATTCGCCATAAGTGTCAATTCTAAAATCAGAAAACGGTACTTTCATTTTCTTCAAAATAGACACCACATCTAATCCCGAACAACCAGCAAGTGAAGATAACATCATCGCTTTAGGACTTAACCCTGAGTTATGACCTCCATGTTCTGGAGAGGTATCCATAGTAACAAGTTTTCCGCTAGGATTATCTGAATCAAATTGTAAGTTTCCTTTCCAATGCGTGACTACTTTATGAGACATATCTAAAGAATTTTTTGTTTCTTGTTAACTCAAAAATACTACTAAAAAACAAACAAATGGCATTAGTCACACCTTTATCTCCAGAGCATGATTTAGAAACTAAAGAATTGGCAGAATTCTTTAATGAAACCCTTGGATTTTGTCCGAATTCTGTATTAACCATGCAGCGTCGTCCTGCTATAAGTAAAGCGTTTATTAATTTAAATAAGGCTGTTATGGCTAATGAAGGTCGTGTGACTTCGGCTTTAAAACGTATGATTGCTTGGGTAAGTAGTAATTCAACTGGATGCCGTTATTGTCAGGCACATGCTATTAGAGCGGCAGAACGTTATGGTGCTGAACAGGAACAACTTGACCATATTTGGGATTACAGAACACATCCTGCATTTTCTGAAGCCGAACGTGCTGCGCTCGATTTTAGTTTGGCTGCGAGTCAAGTTCCTAATCAAGTTAATGCTGAAATTAAAGACCGTTTATACCAACATTGGGATGAAGGTGAAATTGTAGAAATGCTTGGTGTTATTTCTTTATTTGGGTATTTGAATCGATGGAATGATTCAATGGGAACAACTATGGAATCAGGTGCTATTGAAAGTGGCAACCAATATTTAGCCAAACATGGTTTTGAAGTTGGAAAACATGATGGTTCACAGTATTAGATTTTTGAACGTTCTCATCATTCTGAAGACAATTCAAAACAAAATCTTTTCAACCTCGCTAGCTAACTTAGGCAAAACCTCCTCCTCATACCAAGGATTCTTTGTGAGCCAAAATCGGTTTCTCGGACTAGGATGTGGTAGCACGAAATACTTAGGCAAATAATCTTTGTAATGTGATACTGTTTCTGTTAAAGTACGTTGCGCTTTGTTCTTTAAATAATAGTTCTGTGCGTACATCCCAATTAAAATCACAAGCTTTACATGTTTCATTTCATCAAATAAAGCTTGGTGCCATTGTGGTGCACATTCTTTTCGTGGTGGTAAGTCGCCACTTTTTCCCTTTCCTGGATAGCAAAATCCCATTGGTATAATGGCAAACTTAGTTTCGTCATAAAATTCTTCAGTAGACACGCCTAACCAGCGTCGTAGCTGCTTTCCTGAAGCATCATCCCAAGGAATTCCAGACTGATGCACTTTAGTTCCTGGAGCCTGACCTATAATCACAATTTTAGATTCAGGATGACCTGTTGCAACAGGTCTTGGTCCCAATTGTAAATGCGCTTCACAAATTTTGCATTGTCTTATATCGTGAAGTAAGTCTTGCATATTAACACATAATCTTATCGTTCATCAAACTGAACTTGTTTCAGTTTCTCACTAGAGAAGAATGAGATTCTAAACTAAATTCAGAATGACGCTTTATTATAAGTTAGTTTTTACCGTCTACAATAATCACAATTTCACCCTTAGGTGGCTTATTGGTATAATGCTCTAAAACTGCTTTAGCTGTTCCTCTAATTGTTTCCTCATAGAGCTTAGTCAATTCTCTTGAAACGGAAACCTTTCGGTCTTCGCCAAAATACTCACAAAAATTAGAAAGTGTCTTGATAAGTTTGTGCGGACTTTCATAAAACACCATCGTACGAGGTTCTTCCGCAAGAAGTTTTAAGCGTGTTTGTCGTCCCTTCTTAACAGGGAGAAAGCCTTCAAACACAAATTTATCATTAGATAAACCTGAATTTACGAGTGCTGGCACAAAAGCCGTTGCGCCAGGTAAACACTCCACATCAATATTATTTTCGACACAAGCTCTCGTTAATAAAAACCCAGGATCAGAAATCGCTGGTGTGCCTGCATCACTTATTAACGCTACAGACATTCCGCTTTTAAGTTTATTGACCAAAGACTCTACCATTCTATGTTCGTTATGCATATGATGGCTTTGCATTGGTGTGGTAATATCAAAATGCTTTAAAAGTTTTCCTGAAGTTCGTGTGTCTTCAGCAAGAATAAGATCAACTTCCTTTAAAACTTCAATAGCTCTAAAGGTCATATCTTTTAGATTCCCAATTGGTGTTGGTACAAGAAAAAGCTTACTCATATATGATCTAGATTCTTTTCAAATTTACAATCTTTAGTCAATATTAACGCAACCTATAACACAAATTAGTATCTTAACAAAAAAATAAATATGCTAAAGAAATTACTAGGTCTTTGTTTATTTCTATGCCTTTCTTTATCTCAAGTAATGGCTCAAACAACAGACTTAGCTGTTTTGGTTGAAGCACAAAACACAAGTGATGTTGAGGTTTCTCAAGTGCATATTTACCAAGAATTTCAGTATGTTTTGACATTCTTAAACTCAGGAAACCTTGTAGAAGACGCTACTTTTTTACAAGAAATTACTGCGACCGCTGAAGTACTAAGTTTTGAATACCAAAATGCTTCTGGAGGCGCAGACATTGTCACCGATTTTTATCTTGATCCTACAACTAATAATTTATCTGGACGCTTAACATCGCTTCCGCCTAGTTCGAGTATTGAAGTAAAAGTAACGCTTATTGCACCTACTAGTATTGGTGGTATTGCAACAAATGTTACTGTAACTGCACCAGATGGTACGACAGATTTAGACGCAACAAACAACCAATCAATAATTTCTATTGACGTTATTGATGTTGATATAGACTTTAGGGTCGACCTCAACCAAATATCGCCAAATGAAAGCACTCCAATAAATGCTTGGGGAGACACTGTTACTTATCAGTTTACGATTTCAAATCATAGTGCTATTGCGTTTCCAATCAATGGTTTTGAAATGAATATGGTAAGCAACCCTGTTGAAAATGGAGAGCCTGACGTTCAAATTCAGTCTTTAGAATGCATAGCAACCACAAATGGTGTTGATTGCCCTGACGACATTACCTTTCCAACCACAGTTACTAGTCTTAATGAAACTTCTGAAGTATTCAGTGTAGGCGAAGAAATTGTATTTCCAATAGATGGTACTATAACTTTTGAAGTGGTTGTTGCTTTTCTTGAAGGTGATTGCGCCGAAACACCTGATGTGATAAACGTTGAGAGCGTTGTTGAAATTCAATTAAACCACGAAAATTTATCACCTAACGAATCTAATATTACAAACACCTTATTGTTAATTCCTGAAGCGTGCTTGTTGACAGAACTTGTTATCGAAACAGAAATCATTCAGCCATCAAGTGGTGGTATAAACGACTGGAGTGACGTAGTTGTTTTAGAAACAACTGTGTATAATTTAGGGACTTTTGATGTGTTTATTCGTTTTTTCCTTCAGAATTTAACGACCAATGCTGGTGGATGGAATTTAATTAGCGTGACTTGTACGAGTACCACTGGACCAATAGATTGTGATGATATTTCATTTGTTTTAGGCGAAAACTCCTGGAATACTTCTAATTTTGATTTTCCTGCTGGTGCCACTATTACTGTCGAAACCGTTTTAAATTATGAAGAACCCGATTGTAGTCCGAACCCTAGCTTATCTACAGGTCAAATTAGAAGCGCAATTAATATTATTCCTGATGATGTTATTGATATTGATTACAGCAATAATTTTGATGATGACTATATAAACCTCATTCCTGTTGGACAATGTCCTATGTCGGATCTTATGGTGACGAAATCACAAATAGCACCAGTATTACCTGAAGGGAGTTCTTCTGAAAACCCAATGGCCTGGGGAGATGTGACTTATGAAATTACTGTAAGTAATATTAGTGATGAAGATACTTTTATGAGATTGATTGACCTCTATGTGAGTTCAAGTGATATCAATGTTACAGGAATTTTACGAAGTGTAGAGTGTATTTCAACAACAGGAGGTGTTGCTTGTGGCTCTATCGCAATTCAAAATATAGACCTTCCTATTGATCAAAGTTCCGGTGATCCAATCTTTTGGGAAATCACACAAGATGATAACTGGTTCATGCCAGCTGGATCATCTGTTACGTTTAGAACCGTACATTCTTGGGTTCCAGACTGTGACAATGAACCTATTCCTGCAACGAATAATGTAAATGTATTTGCCTATGGAGGAACTCCCGAAACAAATATTGTCAATAATGGTTTTTCTGTCACTACATATTTTACGCCTTGTGTAGACCTCATCATTCAAACCTTTCCGTCGGCTTCAATCGTTCCTGTGAACAACACGTTTAATTGGATTGTAGATATTACCAATAGCAATACAAGTTCTACTGCTGTTGATGCAACATTTACTAACATTATAAACCCAGCATTTACAATTGTTGGCACACCAACTTGTCAGTTAGAAAACGGAACAGCAACTTGCATTCCATCATTTAATGTTAGTGGTTCAACCATTTCAGGAACCATTCCTCTTATGGAAGCTGGCTCGACAATTAGAATTCTCATTCCTGTAATTGCACCAAATTATGGAGGTGTGTTTAATAACACTGCTGAAGTATATCCTAGTGCAATTAACAACGAAGAAATCACACCAGAAACCAATATTTCTATTAGTAATACGCAAGTGATATCACCTACATTAAGCAAATCCTATAATCCTGAAACCATTTTTGCTGGGTTTGAAAGTACACTCACGTTTACCATTACCAATTTAGCAACAAATCCTGCGCAAACTGATATTGCCTTTACTGATAATTTAGGTCCAGAAGTTCGATTGGCTTCTGTTCCAAACTGGGTAAATGCAAATGGTTGCACAGCTACTTTTAATGGAACTGTTGGTGATCATTTTGTTGGTGTTAGTGACCTTACATTTCCTGAAGGTGTTGAAAGTTGTACGTTTTCAGTTCAAGTAACTTCAGATATTTACGGAAGTTATTTGAATAATGATTTAGATTTTAGCGATCAAAGCAATATTGACACGACTCAAGTAGAAGCGACATTAACCGTTGTTGAAGACACTACAAATGTTGATATTGAAGTTCTAAAAACAGCCTCTGAAACTTTAGTTTCTCTCTTTGACGAGGTGACATTTACCATTACAGCGACTAATATTGGAACAACGCCTGCAACAGGAGTTGAACTTTTTGAAAATCTCCCGAACGGCTTCGAATACCTCTCGCACGACACGAGCTTTGGTGTTTACGATGAATCTTCTGGGATTTGGGCGCTTCCAAGTCTAGATCCTAATCAATCTGAAACACTAACGTTATTGGTTCGCGTGATCTCTTCCGAAGACTTAATAAATACGGTCTTCCTAAGTGCTGTGAATGAAGTCGACAGAGATGATACAAATAATCAGGATTCTTCAGAAGTAGAAGTGGATAATTGTTTAACCGTTTATGAAGGTATTTCTCCTAATAACGATGGCTTTAACGATGTGTTTTTTATTCCGTGTTTGGAGTTATATCCTGAAAATTCCTTAAAAATCTACAACCGTTATGGTACCTTAATTTATGAAGCTGAAAATTATTTAAATAATTGGGACGGAAGAGCTAATAGAGGTTTCCCAGAGAGCAATGCTTTGCTACCTGTAGGCACGTATTTTTATAGCCTTGAAATCGCTGAAGGTATAAAACCAATGGTTGGTTGGGTCTATCTTAATTATTGATTTATGAAAATTTACTTTCTATAATTTCCATAAAGCGCTGCTCAACCTCTTCTTTACCAGACCAATCATTATAATCGGGTTTGATAATATCATTAATAAAACGAGACGCATCTTGATAAGATTGTGCTGTATTCAATTGCGATATGACACGCTCATAATCTTCATTCTTTCCTTCAAATAAATGTTTAATGAATGCTAGCTTATCATTCAAACCAATATTTAGAGCGCCTTTTTTTAAGGTATCGTTTAACGATGTTCTTGCTTCGGCTTCAGAAACAGGTTCAAATTCTGGAATTTCTTCAAAACCTGCTGTAATATCTTCTAAGTGAGTCACTGGTGTATCTTCTGTCGCGACAACCGTTTCAACGATCTCATCAACTTGTTGTGTTTCCTGAGGCATTTGAGCAACCATATCTTTAATCTTCTCCATTACAGGTTCGTAGATATGATCGTCTTCTTTTTCGTCTAGGTTAACGTAAATTTTATCTTCAATTTCTATATTGTCACTTACCTTATTATTGAATGCCACATCTAACATTCCAAAGAATGAAGAGTCACTACCAATGGTAGGTATATCGCCTTCAAAGTTTTCGTGAGCAAATTTTAGTACGCTTAATTTTTCATACAACGCAGTCACTTCAGCATGCATTTTAGCAACATCCTCTTTGCCTTTGAGTTTTAAAATCCTGTGAGCAATACTAACTAATTCAGATTCTAACTTCTTCTTCATAATTTTTTTAAATTTAAAACGATTTTATGCAATTGATTTTAATAAATTTACGCCACCTTTAGGCAAAACGAACAAAGAGTTGGTTTTAGTGTTAAAATTACAAAATGTTTCTCGAAAACACAGTAAATCATAAAGAACAATTTGGATGGATTGAAGTCATTTGCGGATCCATGTTCTCTGGTAAGACAGAAGAACTAATTCGCAGGCTCAAACGTGCAAAATTTGCGAGGCAAAAAGTTGAAATTTTTAAGCCAGCTATAGATGTGCGTTATGATGAAGAAATGGTAGTGTCTCACGACTCCAATGAAATTCGCTCTACACCAGTTCCTGCTGCTGCTAATATTCCTATTCTTGCAGACGACTGTGATGTAGTTGGTATTGATGAAGCCCAATTTTTTGATGATGAGATTGTTCGTGTTTGTAATGATCTTGCCAACAAAGGAATTCGGGTTATTGTAGCTGGTTTAGACATGGATTTTAAAGGAAACCCTTTCGGACCTATGCCTCACCTAATGGCGACTGCAGAATATGTGACCAAAGTTCATGCTATTTGTACTAGAACAGGAAACCTTGCGCAATATAGTTACCGAAAATCTAAAAGTGACAACCTTGTGCTTTTGGGTGAAGTTGATGAATATGAGCCTTTAAGTCGCGCTGCATTTTACAAAGCTATGCTTCGTGATAAGGTTAGGAATATGAACGTCAATGATGCCGAAGAGGTAAACTCAAAAAAACAAAAATCCTAATGCCTAAAGCGCAGGAAACAACACTTGAAATTGACCTTAATGCTCTTAAACACAATTTCGAGTACATCAAATCAAAACTTAAAGCACACACCAAAGTGTTAGCTGTTGTTAAAGCTTTTGCCTACGGAAGCGATGCGAATACAGTCGCTAATTTTCTTCAAAAACTTAATGTTGATTATTTTGCGGTGGCTTATACTTCTGAAGGTATTGCGCTAAGAGATGCTGGAATAACAACACCTGTTTTAGTGCTGCATCCTCAAGCTGTCAATTTCAAAACGCTTATTGATCGTTGCTTAGAGCCTAGTCTTTACAATGCAAAAATTTTAAATGAATTTATAAGCATTGCAACCGAAACTAATCAAACCGATTATCCCGTTCATATTAAGTTTAATACAGGGTTGAATAGGTTAGGGTTTAGAGAAAATGATGTGAATGGTATTGTTTCTAAATTAAAAGACACGAATCGTATTCGTGTGAAATCTATATTTTCTCACCTTGCCGCTAGTGAAGATCTCTCTGAAGCATCCTTTACTAAAACTCAAATCAACGCTTTTGATACAATAGCAAAGGCATTTTCAAAAAAGATTGGCTATGAGCCAATGATGCATCTTTGCAACACCTCTGGAATACTAAATTATCCTCAGGCTCATTACAATATGGTTAGAACAGGAATTGGTTTATATGGCTTTGGCAATTCTGAAAAAGAAGACAAAAACTTCAAACCTGTTGCTACTCTAAAATCTGTGATTTCACAAATACATCACATTCAAAAAGGAGAAACTGTAGGCTATAATCGCGCATTTAAAAGTGAAGAACTTGTAAGAACAGCGACTATTCCTATTGGTCATGCAGATGGTATTGGTCGCCAATACGGAAACGGTAAAGGCTTTGTAACCATTGAAGGAAAAGCTGCGCCAATTATAGGAAATGTATGTATGGATATGATTATGGTTGACATTACAGCTATAGATTGTAAAGAAGGGGATGAAGTTATCCTGTTTGGGAAGCAACCTACCGCAAGTACCTTTGCGAGTACTACAAAATCTATTTCCTATGAGATCATTACTGCAATTTCTCAACGTGTAAAGCGCTGTTATATTGGCAATTGAAAATCAATTGTGTAATTCATGTGACTTTTTTTAGTATTTTAGGGTCTTATAATAACTAACTTAATACGATAAACTATGTTTAAAGAATTCAAAAATTTCATAATGACAGGTAATGTCATTGATTTAGCTGTAGCAGTAATCCTTGCAGGTGCTGTTGGTTTAGTTGTAAACGGATTTGTTTCTGATATCATGATGCCAATTGTTGGTCATTTTGCTGGAGGTCTTGATTTTGCTGACATGAAAATGGTCTTAGATGAAGCTGTTGTTGGTGCAGACGGAACTGTTACTAAACCAGAAAATGCAATTATGTACGGAAAATGGGTAAATGCTCTCATTAACTTGATTACTGTTGGATTTGTATTGTTTATGATTGTAAAAGCTTACAACAAAACAAAAACACCTCCTGCTCCAGAAGCTCCAGCTGGTCCTTCTGATAATGATTTATTAACTGAAATCAGAGATTTACTTAAAAAATAATATAGCTTACCGCTACGTTACATATTTTAACCATCTAAACCACCTCTTAAGAGGTGGTTTTTTTATAGTTACTTTTAGAGAATCCATTGAATAAATCTCTACCTTTGTATTCTAAATCTGTATAAATGAAAGTAGCTGTTGTCGGTGTAACTGGTCTTGTAGGTCAAGTGATGTTAGATGTCTTAGAGAAAAGACAATTTCCTATAACTGAGTTAATTCCTGTAGCTTCTGAACGATCAATTGGAAAAACCATTTCCTTCAAAAATCAAGATTATAAAGTTGTAGGTCTTCAAGATGCAATCAATGCCAAACCTAAAATCGCATTGTTTTCTGCTGGCGGAAACACCTCTCTGGAATGGGCACCTAAATTTGCCGAAGCTGGTATTACAGTAATCGATAATTCTTCTGCTTGGAGAATGGATCATGATAAGCAATTGGTCGTCCCTGAAATTAATGCGCAGAAGCTTTCAAAATCAGATAAAATTATTGCTAACCCTAATTGTTCGACCATTCAAATGGTTATGGCACTTGCGCCTTTACACAATAAATACAAAATCAAACGTATTGTTGTGTCAACATACCAATCGATTTCAGGAACTGGTTCTAAAGCGATCAAACAATTAGAAAACGAGCTTGCTGGAATAAAAGGTGAAATGGCTTATCATTATCCCATTCATCAAAATGCCATTCCGCATTGTGATGTTTTTGAAGATAATGGGTATACTAAAGAAGAAATGAAACTCGTACGAGAAACTCAAAAAATTCTTGATGATCGTACAATTGCTGTTACCGCAACTGCGGTTAGAATTCCTACTGCTGGAGGACATAGTGAAGCTGTAAATGTTGAATTTGAAAACGATTTCTCTATTGATGAAGTCCGACAATTACTACATCAAACTCCTGGTGTCGTATTACAAGACAATATTGATGTCAACACTTACCCAATGCCTATTTATGCTCACGGAAAAGACGATGTCTTTGTAGGTAGAATTCGTCGTGATGGTTCTCAACCAAATACCTTAAATCTTTGGATTGTTAGTGATAATCTTAGAAAAGGTGCTGCTACAAACACCATTCAAATCGCTGAATATTTGATATCTCAAAATCTTCTTTAAAAAAAGACCGGATTTCGCATAGGGTTTTTACGTGTTGAGTTGTTCTATATGCGGATGATCTATCCAAAAGGAACTGTATTGCCATATATGTAGGTGTTTTTTACCGATTTTATCGACTTGTTGACTGATAAAAAGCGTATTACATCTAATTATTTGCATCTGTTCTATGTTTGTGATTATATTTACTGTCCAAATTTTACCTATAGATGATTAAAAATTGCTATAAATCGTTGCTGCTTTGTATGGGAATACTTCTCATTCATTCCTGTGCTGATGATAATGATAGTAATGATTACATTCCACTATCTATAGAAACCCTTGCAGATTCGGCAGAGATCCTTCAAAATAATTCAGTTGATATTGACATCTTTGCAAATGACACTAATATTCCTGCTCAAGGAACAGTTGAGGTGTCTGCTGCTAGTAATGGAATCGTTACGATTTTAAATAACAATACGCCTAGTAATCCTTCAGATGATATTATTCGATATACGCCTAACACAGATTTTACTGGAGAAGATAGTTTCAGCTATACGATCTGTAACAATGCAACACCTGAAAATTGTGCCACAGAAGATGTAACGATTACTGTATTACCAAGAACATTGGTGATTTACAATTCTGATGAAATTCCGTATCCTACACTTTCGGAATACAATTTCTTTGATGGTGACATGAAAGATTTAATTCCTGTTGCTGGTGTGTTACCTTACGATCTAAATTCTCCATTATTTAGTGATTACGCTCATAAAAAACGATTTGTTTGGATGCCTGATAATTTAAAGGCGTCTTACGATCAAGATTATACTACGCTTAATTTCCCTGTAGGAGCAATCTTAATTAAGAACTTCTTCTATGACAACGTTCAACCATCAGGCGAAACGAGAATTATTGAAACGCGATTAATGTATATGACCGAAGAAGGTTGGGACTTTGCAAAATATGTTTGGAATGATGATCAAACAGAAGCTACTTTCGATAATAATGGAAGTTTTACTGCTGTTGATTGGATTGACGATGACGGAACACCAAAATCTGTGAATTATAGAATTCCTTCTAGAAATGAGTGTTTTTCTTGTCATAATAAATTTGGAACACCGCTTCCAATAGGCCCAAAACCTCAGAATCTAAATAAAGATTACAATTATGACGATGGGATCTCAAACCAACTTTCTAAATGGATTGAAGTTGGCTATTTAGAAGACAATTTACCTTCTAATATTGTAACCACTGTAGATTGGTCTGATGAAAGCTTACCTCTTGAACTAAGAGTTCGTTCGTATTTAGACATTAACTGTGCACACTGCCATTCTGAAGAAAGTTATTGCGAATACCGTCCAATGCGATTAGCATTCCATGAAAATGATGATGATACAAACAAAGGTGTTTGTGTGCAACCTGATACTCAAATTTCTCCTAACACACATATCATTGCTAGTGGAAATGTAAATCAGTCAGTCTTATATTTTAGAATAAGTTCTGTAGAAGAACAATATAGAATGCCGCTTTTAGGTAGAACACTTCAGCATGCTGAAGGTGTTAGACTCATTGAAGAGTGGATCAACTCCTTAGAAGGAGAATGTGAATAATTAAACAAAATTTGAAATAACCTTATATTATGAAAACAAAAATACTATTAACCGTTGCTTTTGCCTTCGCATTTAGCACTCAAGTATTTGCACAACCTGCTAATGATACTTTTGCTGGAGCATCTCCTATTGTTCCTTCTGCTGAAGGAACTGGATGTCCGAGTCCTACTTTTGTATTGCCATTTGCAACAGATGGAACAACAGATAGCGGACTTCAAGGTGGTTGTAGAGCCTCTGGGTTAGACCAATTCTTTACTTGGACCGCAACTCATACTGGATTGTCATTTTTCTCTCAAGGTCCAGGTAACCCTGGAATTGTAGTGTATGATGCAGTAACGCAAGACGAAATTGCTTGTACAAATACCTTTGCTACCGAAACTATTGGCGGTTGGGATATTGGTGATGATTTAGTAATTCAAATTTATGATTTTGAAGGTACGGCTCTTTCAGATGTAGCCTTTTGTTTAGAAGCAACAGATAATGCACCAGTACCTACTCCTGTTACATTTACCACTGAATCTTCTGGTTCTTCTGGTTCGTACAGATATGCTTGTGTTGATATGAATGGTGATTATTTAGATGATTTAGTTACGGTGTCAAGTACAAACATTAATGTTAGACAACAACTTCCTGGTGGAGGGTTTACAACAATAGATTATACCACAACTCCTGCAAACTATGAACCAACGTGGAGTCTAGCTGCTGCTGATTACAATAGAGACGGTCAAACAGACTTAGTTTATGGTGCTGGAAATGGTGTGACGTTTATGAGAAGTGATACTTCTGGTGGCTCTGTGGCTTATGTTGAAGTATCTGGTCCTGAAGATGTATTTTCTCAGCGTTCAAATTTTGTAGATATTAACAGAGATGGAAATTTAGACTTGTTTATGTGTCATGATGTGGCTCCTAATGTGTACTATTTAAATGATGGTTCTGGAAACTTAACGTTCAATCAAGGCGGACTTGGAGATTATCCTTCTGGTGGTAACTATGGTTCAATCTGGATTGATTATGACAATGATAGAGATTTAGATTTATTCATCGCTAAGTGTGGTGGTGAAACTGCTAGACGTACCAACCAAATGCACACTAATGATGGAAATGAAAACTATTCTGAAAATGCTGCTGCCATTGGTTTAGCAGATCCAATGCAAACTTGGTCTTCAGCTTGGGGAGATTTTGATAGTGATGGTGATATGGACGTATTTGTAGGTGCGAGTTCTGGTAGTCATAAATTAATGCTTAATACAGGCGGAACCTTTACAGATGTATCTGCTGGTTCTGGAGTAGATATTCTTTCTTTAACGTCTACTGAAACTGTTACTTTCGATTTTGATAACGATGGAAACTTAGACCTTGTTCAAGGTGGAAATGTATTGTTTGGAAGAGGTGATATGACATTCTCTGTACATACTGATGTTTTTCCAGGAGCTGGAGCCTATGGTGATTTAAATGATGATGGTTATATTGATGCATTCAACTCAGGTACAATTTATTACAACAACGCTGAAACCAATAACAACTGGATAAAAATTCACACTGTTGGTACAGCTTCAAACATTAACGGTATTGGAGCTCGTGTTGAAGTTCACACGCCTTCTGGAATTCAAATTAGAGACGTAAAATCTGGAGACGGATTTAGATATATGAACTCATTGAATACACATTTCGGTATCGGAACAGATGCTAGTATTTCTAAAATTGTTATTTATTGGCCTAACTCAGATTGCGAAGAATTTATAAATCCTTCTATCAATCAGTCTTATACAGCTGTTGAAGGTTCTGGTTCAGCTTGTGATACATTAGGAATTGAAGAAGAAGACCTAGCATTAGGAATGGTTATTTCTCCTATTCCAACTAAAGACGTGTTAAATATCTCTACCGAATTATCACTTCAAAACGCAAGCTATTCTGTATTTGATTTAAGTGGAAAAGTGGTAATGCATTCACAATTAAAATCTGAAACAATTGATGTTTCGCAATTGAGCGCAGGAAACTATATCCTTAGAATTCATTCAGATGAATTTACTAAAACTCAAAAATTTTTAAAACAATAGATTATTTCCAAAAACCTCTAAATTGAATTTAGAGGTTTTTTTTATTACTTTTAGGGACTTTTTACCAAAAAAACACATTATCATGAGAAAAATTACATTACTAACATTCTTATTAATCTCTTGCTTTGCATTTGCTCAGGAATTAAATCAACCTGCAAATTGGCCTAATGCTAATTGGACCATTACGGGAAGTCATGAAACAGCTCCAAACATATTTACAGACAATCCGACTGTTTCTGCTAATTTTTCTTTTGATGATGATGAAGCTGGTGGTGCTTCTGTAAATAATGTAGCAGCAGAATCGGATTTAATCGACTTGACAGATGCTTTTAATGCTGGTGAAACTGAAATTGTAGTGTCTGGAATGTATGTTTTCAACATCTATCAAGATGAAGATTTGAGAATTCAATATTCTACAGATGGAGGAGCGACTTGGGAGAATATGGGTGAGGAGTTGACTGAAACTAACAATGCTCCAAATGTTAATTTTTGTAATGGCAGTCCAGAATTAGTAGAAAGAAGTGTTGTTATTAATTCATTTACGCCTTCTCAGCTAACTAATTTTAAATACAGAATCTTATATGATGATAACACATCATATGGTTGGGGCTTTTGTTTTGACTCACCAACAATTACGTCTACAACACCTCCTGCATGTCCAAATATTAGTAACCTTAATGTGACATACGTGACATTGGATGGTGCTAATGTATTCTGGGATGCTGGTGCTTTAGATAATTCCTGGGAAATAGCAGTACAGTCTCCTGGAACAGGTATTCCAGCTGGATCTGGAACATTTACGAACACAAATAATCCTTATGTAATTACTGGTCTTGATACCAACACCTCTTACGAAATATATGTTAGAGGGTTTTGCGGTGGATCTGATTATAGTGACTGGGTAGGTCCAGTTAATTTTACAACCTTAGTTCCTGCTAGAGTTAATTTTTCGCGCCAAGATATGAATATTGGTGGTTATGACTTAGCTGTTGTTGATATGGATGGTGATCATCTTGATGATATCGTATCTGTAACTTCAACAAACGTTAATATTCATTACCAATTAAGTTCTGGTGGATTTAATGAGGTTGATATCGCGACTCCTAATGCTAACTTCCTTCCTTCTTGGAGTATGGCTGCTGCAGATTTTGATGCAAATGGTTACACAGACCTTTTATATGGTGCTGGTAGTGGTGTAACGTTTATGAAGGCGAATAATATGGGAACTGGTTTTACTGAACTATCTGGTTCTGAATATGTTTTTTCTCAGCGTTCAAATTTTGCTGATATTAATAGGGATGGCCATCTAGATGCTTTTGTATGTCATGATGTTGAACCAAATGTATATTACATTAATGATGGATCTGGAAACCTAACGTTTTACCAATCTAATGTTACAGCTGGAGCACCTTATAATCTAGGAGATTACCCTTCTGGTGGTAATTATGGATCGATTTGGATTGATTATGACAACGACAGAGATTTAGATATGTTTATCGCGAAATGTGGTGGTGAAACCGCTAGACGTACAAACGTTATGCTAACCTATGATAGTGATACAAATACATATTCTGAGAATGCAACGGCTTTAGGACTTAACGATCCAATGCAAACTTGGTCTTCTTCTTGGGCAGATTATGATAATGATGGTGATATGGATGTATTCGTTGGAGCTAGTTCTGGTGCTCATAAACTGATGAGAAATAATGGTGATGGTTCGTTTACAAATGTAACTACTGGAGCTGGCGTAAGTTCTGCTCCTACAGGACATGAAAATATTAGTCATGATATTGACAATGATGGCTATTTAGATATCTTATGTAATGGAACGATTCTATATGGTAAAGGTGATTTAACTTTTGAAGACGCTGACGCTTCTCAAATCGATTATAAAAATGGTTCTATTGGTGATCTAAACAATGATGGATTCCTAGATGCTTATTATGATGGTGAAATATATTGGAGTCTTGGAACAACTAATAATTGGATTACAATTAATACGGTTGGTACAGCGAGTAATATCGATGGAATTGGTGCGCGTGTTGAAATATATACAGCTAGTGGCACACAAATTAGAGATGTAAGAAGTGGTGAAGGGTTTGAATATATGAGTACAATGAATACTCATTTCGGAATTGGAACTGATACTGCTATCTCTCATATTATTATCTATTGGCCAAACTCAGAATGTGAAATGTTTATAAATCCTCCTATTAATCAGGCATTTACTGCTATTGAAGGTACAGGAGCGTCTTGTGACACATTAGGTGTTGATGATGAAACATTGTCTTCTGAGTTATCAATTTCACCTAATCCAACTAGAAGCATATTAAATATCAATACAAGTTTATCACTTGAAAATGCAGTGTTTAACATTTATGATATAAGTGGAAGACGTGTAATGACAAATTCATTAAACAACTCAAATACTATTGATGTTTCGAATTTAAGTGCTGGAAATTATATTTTAAGTGTAATTTCAGAACGTACAATTACAAACCAAAAGTTTATCAAACAATAATGAAGTAATTGATTAATAACAAACGTTTTATAAGAACCTCTAAAGTAAATTTAGAGGTTTTTTTATTATCTTTAGAAACTTAACTAATCTAACAAAATAACTATGAAAAAAATTACATTAATAGCTTGTCTTGTGATGTCTTATTGTTCGATAGCGCAAGTCATAAACCTACCTGCTAATTGGCCAAATAGTGATTGGTCTATTACAGGTTCCTACGATGACAATCCATTGTATTTTACCGATGACCCAACAGATAGCTCATCAACCTTTTCGTTTGATGAAGATGAAGCTGGTTCAAACTCCTACAATGTGATTGCTGCCGAATCTGACATCATCGATTTAACAGCTGCTTTTAATGCTGGAGAAACTTGGATTACCGTTACTAGTTCTTATGTGTTAAATACTTTTGCTAATGAAGAATTGTGGTTGCAATATTCAACGGATGGTGGAAATAATTGGCAAAATTTTGGTTCTGAATTAATTCAAACGAATGGTGCACCTACATCTAATTTTTGTAATGGTGCTATGCAACCTGTAAATGAAACGATAAGCATTGCTTCTTTCACAGGATCTGAACTTTCAAATTTTAAATACAGGATTTTA
Source organism: Bacteroidia bacterium (assembly GCA_030430385.1). Lineage (GTDB taxonomy): Bacteria > Bacteroidota > Bacteroidia > Flavobacteriales > Flavobacteriaceae > Psychroserpens. Next base: position 308,316 of record JAUIFO010000002.1, on the reverse strand, counting down.
TATGACGATAACAACTCTTATGGTTGGGGGTTTTGCTTTAGCTCTCCTACAATAAGATCAGAAGTTCCTCCTGCTTGTCCAAATATTACTGGTTTGTTTGTCGCTAATGTTTCTACAGACAGCGCAAATATCTACTGGTTGCCAGGTGATGTAGAAACTTCTTGGGAAATAGTCGTTCAAGCTGTAGGCACTGGTATACCTACAGAATCTGGAGTTGCAACAACAACTAATGATCCGCATGAATTAACTGGATTAACAGACAGTACCGATTTTGAAGTATATGTAAGAGGCTATTGTGGTGGATCCGATTACAGCAATTGGGTTGGACCAGTTTATTTCTCAACATTAATCCCTTCTAGAGTTAATTTTACGACACAGTCAATGGGAATTGGAGGTTATGATTTAGCTGTGGTTGATATGAATGGTGATCACCTTGATGATATCGTTTCTGTTTCTTCAACAAACGTTAATATTCATTACCAATTAAGTTCTGGTGGATTTAATGAAGTTAATATCACAACTCCTGATGCTAACTACCTTCCTTCTTGGAGTATGGCTGCTGCAGATTTTGATGCGAATGGCTATACAGACCTGTTATATGGTGCTGGTAGTGGTGTAACGTTTATGAAAGCAAATGACTCAGGAACTGGTTTTACTGAACTATCTGGTTCTGATTATGTCTTCTCGCAACGCTCAAACTTTGCTGATATTAATAGAGATGGTCATATGGATGCTTTTGTGTGTCACGACGTTGAGCCAAATGTATATTATATCAATGATGGTAGTGGTAATTTTACATTCTACCAATCTGGTATTACTGCTGGAGCGCCTTTTAACTTAGGAGATTACCCTTCTGGTGGTGATTATGGATCAATCTGGATTGATTATGACAACGATAGAGATTTAGATTTGTTCATCGCGAAATGTGGTGGTGAAACAGCTAGACGTACAAACGTTATGTTAACCTACGATAGTGACACAGGTACTTACACTGAAAATGCTGCTGCTTTAGGACTTAACGACCCAATGCAAACTTGGTCTTCTACTTGGGGAGATTATGATAATGACGGTGATATGGATGTGTTCGTTGGCGCTAGTTCTGGTGCTCATAAACTGATGAGAAATAATGGAGATGGATCATTTACTGACGTAACAGCTGGTGCTGGTGTGAGCTCTCCTCCTAATGGTCATGAGAATATTAGTCACGATATCGATAATGATGGTTACCTTGATATTTTATGTAACGGAACCATTCTTTATGGTAGAGGTGATATGACTTTTGAAGACGCTGATGCTTCTCAAATTAACTATAAAAATGGTTCTATTGGCGATCTAAACAATGATGGATTCTTAGATGCTTATTACAATGGAAACATTTACTGGAACCAAACCACTAGTAATAACTGGATCAAAATCAATACTGTTGGTACAGCGAGTAATATCGATGGAATTGGTGCACGTGTCGAAATTTATACGCCTAATGGTGTACAAATTAGAGACGTAAGAAGTGGTGAAGGGTTTGAATATATGAGCTCATTAAATACGCATTTCGGAATTGGTACAGAAACTGAAGTGTCTCATGTTATTGTGTATTGGCCTAACTCAGATTGTGAAGTTTATTTCGCCCCTGCTATTAACCAAGCCTTTACTGCTGTAGAAGGTTCAGGTGAGTCTTGTGATATACTAGGTGTTGATGACGAAAGCTTAGCTGGTGATTTAATGTTGTCTCCAAATCCAACAAATAACATATTAAATGTATCTACTGGATTAAACCTTGAAAATGCTATCTACAATATCTATGACATTAGTGGAAGACGCATTATGGCAAATTCTTTCAATAATTCTAAACAAATAGATGTGTCTAGCTTAAGTGCCGGCAACTATATCTTGAGTATCATTTCTGAAAGCACAATTACCAATAAAAAGTTTATTAAAAAATAACCTCTCTTATATAAAATTAAAAGCCGCTTTTAACCTTAAAAGTGGCTTTTTTTATGGTATTTTTGTAAGCAATGTTATCTGTTAAACACCTTTCGTTCTCATACGACAAACACCTTGTTTTAGACAACCTTTCTTTTCAAGTAAAACAAGGAGAGAATCTAGCTATTATTGGTGAAAGTGGTTGTGGTAAAACCACGCTTTTAAAACTAATTTATGGTGAGTTTGACTTAAATAAAGGTCATATTTATTGGAAAGACAATGAAATTCTCGGACCTAAATATAACTTGGTTATAGGCTATGAGTTTATGAAATATGTGGCTCAAGAGTTTGATCTAATGCCCTATATTTCTGTTGAAGAAAACGTTGGAAAATTTTTATCTAATTTCTTTCCTGAAGAAAAAAAAGAACGCACTCAAGAGCTTTTAGAAGTTGTTGAATTGCTCGACTTTGCTAAAACTAAAGTAAAACATTTAAGTGGCGGACAAAAACAACGTGTTGCGCTTGCTAGAGCTCTGGCAAAACAACCTGAAATCCTATTGTTAGACGAACCCTTTAGTCATATAGATAACTTTAAAAAGCAATCTTTAAGACGTCGCGTTTTTAACTACCTCAAATTAAAAAACATAAGTTGTATTGTAGCCTCCCACGATAAAAATGATGTTTTAAGTTTTGCAGACAATATTTTGGTGTTGCATCATGGAAAACAATTGGATTACAATACACCTGAAATACTTTATAACGCTCCAAAACACCCTTTAATAGCTTCATTTTTTGCTGAATTTAACACTATAAATGATGAAATAATTTATGCGCACCAACTTAAAATCGTTGAAGATTCAGATCTTAAAGTTGTTGTCAAACACTGTTATTACATGGGTAATTATTACTTGATTGAAGCCTATTTAAACGGCGAAAACATATTCATAGAACATAAAACTGCTATTGCACACAACAAAGAAATACATCTAAAGATAATTAAATAATATTATCAATCTTAAAAGCAATGTTTCTAAAGGTAACTGCATCGCCTACTGTTTTTCCAATGAGCAATTTTCCAATTGGTGTGTTGGGAGAAATCGCATAAAATGTCTCACTATTAATATGTAGTTCTCCTGCACTAATCGCTATAAAATAATGAGCATTAGTGGTATAAACCACACTTCCTAAGCCAACATGTTGTGATGTTTGTTCGGTATTAATTTTAGTTAAGGCTTCTTTGACTTTAATAATTTCAGCAAGCTGATTTCCTGCTTTTTCACGTTCAAGCTGCAACATTGCACGACCCGTTTCGTGCTTGTCTCCTGCGCTACTTTTGGTTTCTGATTGCAACGACTCTTGAATTTCAGCTATAGTCGCTTCTATGGTTTGTAAGCGATTGTTTACAAACTTAAGACATGCATGATATAGATTTTGTTTGATATTCATTTTTGTGAAACGAAGATTCTTGATCTCCCAGTAACGATAGTTAAATGATTAGATCTGCCAGGTCTTTACCTACAGAACTCCCAATAGCAACTCCCATTCCACCTAATCGTACGCCACAAAACACATGATTGCCTAAGGTTTTAAGAATAGGGTTCTTTTGTGTTCCAACGCCCATAATACCACTCCAGCGATGTTCAATTTCAAAATCTGTGTTTGTTAGAATTACTGTTTTTAAAAGGGTTTCTAGTTGGTTTTGTATCAGCTCTGTTTCTGAAAATTCTGTGGTTTCCTCACCTTTAAAATCCAAGTTGCGACCTCCTCCTAATAAAAGTCTTTGGTCAATATTTCTGAAATAATAATAGCCTTGTTCTAGATGAAATGTTCCTTTTATCTGAAGGTCATTAATAGGTTTTGTAATGAGCACTTGCGCACGAGCTGGCTTTACTAATGGAATGTTTAAACTTGACGCAAATCCGTTGGTAGCAATGCATAGTTTTGAAGTAGAGAACTCAAAATGATTGGTGCTCATCTTGACTGAATTTTGACCTTCTGAAAAGGAGTTAACAGTGATGCCGTTTAAGATCTTGATGTTATTTTCAAGCACTTTTTGTAATAGTGCTTGCATCATTTTACCAGTATCTATCTGTCCTTCAAACTGATTAAATCCGAGTTGGTTGTGACACTTTTTAAAACCGAATGCATTGTTTTTAAATTGAAAGACCTCATCAGAAAACAAGGGTTTAAGTAACGCATTGATCTGATCTTTCTGTTCAGAACAAGTTTGAAACAAATCGCCATCTTCTGAAAACAATTCATAACCACCAAACTGTTGATAATCTAAAGCTTCATCTCCTAATGTCTGACGTAATAATTGAAGTCCTTCAACGCGTTTTTTAACCAACTGAAAAACCTCTTCTTCAGAATGCGATTTGAGGTCTTCTATGATTTCACTTAAACTTCCAAAGCAAGCGAAACCTGCATTTTTAGTACTTGCGCCTTGAGGCAAAATTCCTTTTTCGAGAATGAGAATTTTGGCTTTAGGAAAGCGCTGTCTTAAGCGTAAAGCACAATTGAGTCCAACAATGCCACTACCAACAATCGTATAATCGACATTGGTTAACCAAGATTTTATTTCCCAATAAGACAGGTTCAAATTGCTACGTGTTAGGTGTTATAAAAATACTTAAAGTTTGCTCATCTTGCAATGGCAGTTGTGTTAAGGATAGCAGCGATATCCTTTTTTGCTTTCAAAAAAGATTTAGCGGATAGCCTGACGTTTTTGGTGATTGAAAAGCTTTGAAATCGCCAAAAAGGGAACACCAAAATAAAAATCAACGTTAAGGATAAACTTCATAAAAAAACTCCGAAAATAATTTTCGGAGTTTCTATAATTAATCTTCTTCAGGTTGAATTTCAAAGTCTTCCATAAACTTAGTGGTATAATTACCAGCCAAGTAATCTGGATGCTCCATAAGCTGTCTATGAAACGGAATGGTTGTTTTGATGCCTTCAATCACGAACTCATCTAATGCACGCTTCATTTTATTAATTGCCTCTTCTCTCGTTTGTGCCGTTGTGATTAACTTGGCAATCATAGAATCGTAATTTGGCGGAATAATATATCCAGCATATACATGTGTGTCAAGGCGCACACCATGACCACCAGGAGCGTGTAAGGTTGTGATACGTCCAGGTGAAGGTCTAAAGTCATTAAATGGATCTTCGGCGTTGATACGACATTCGATAGAATGTAAGTTAGGCGTGTAGTGTTTTCCAGAAATTGGCACACCAGCAGCAACTAATATTTGTTCACGAATTAGGTCAAAATCAATGACTTGTTCTGTAATTGGGTGTTCTACCTGAATACGTGTATTCATTTCCATAAAGTAGAAGTTTCTGTGTTTATCAACCAAAAACTCTACAGTTCCAGCACCTTCATATTTAATGAATTCTGCTGCTTTTACAGCAGCCAATCCCATTTTCTTACGTAAGGCAGGTGTCATAAACGGCGAAGGTACTTCTTCGGTTAACTTTTGGTGACGACGTTGCACAGAGCAATCGCGTTCAGATAAATGACAAGCTCTACCTGTAGAATCACCTACAATTTGAATTTCAATATGACGTGGTTCCTCAATGAGTTTTTCCATGTACATATCGTCATTTCCAAAAGCGGCTTTAGATTCTTGTCGTGCAGAATCCCACGCATCTTTAAGGTCTTCAGGTTTCCATACAGCGCGCATTCCTTTACCACCACCACCTGCAGTTGCTTTAAGCATAACTGGATAACCAACTTCTTTGGCTAACTTTTGGCACTCTTCAAAATCTTCAATAATTCCATCACTTCCAGGAACACAAGGTACACCAGCAGCTTTCATAGTAGCTTTAGCTGTAGCTTTATCTCCCATTTTAGCGATCATCTCTTCGGAAGCACCAATAAATTTGATATTGTGCTCTTCACATATCTTTGAGAACTTAGCATTTTCTGAAAGGAATCCATATCCTGGATGGATTGCATCAGCATTTGTAATTTCTGCTGCCGCAATAATATTAGATATCTTAAGATATGAATCTGTACTGGAAGGTGGTCCAATACAAACAGCTTCATCAGCAAATTTTACATGCAGACTTTCTGCGTCTGCAGTAGAATATACTGCAACTGTTTTGATACCCATTTCTTTACAGGTTCTAATCACACGTAGTGCGATTTCTCCTCTATTGGCAATCAATATTTTTTTGAACATCACTTTTTTGTATTAAAAATTTCAATTTCCAAGCCCAAATTCCAATAATTGGGTTTTGAGATTTGCGGATTGGAATTTTCAATTGTTATGAAGGATCTACCAAGAATAATGGTTGATCAAACTCTACTGGAGAAGCATCGTCTACTAAAATCTTAACAATTTTACCTGATACTTCTGATTCGATTTCGTTGAACAGTTTCATGGCTTCAATCACACATAATACATCGCCTTCTCCAATTGAAGACCCGACCTCAACAAACACAGGTTTGTCTGGAGATGGTTTGCGATAGAATGTTCCAATAATTGGTGATTTTATAGTAATATATTTAGAATCATCTGAGGCTTCAGGTGCATCTGTTGCAGGAGCAGCAGGTGCAGGCGCTGCAGCAACTGGTGCTGCTGGTGCTTGAGCTACAGGTTGACTCACAGGAATTTGTTGAACATAAGTTGTTGGTTCAGATTTTCCATCTGTACCTGTTCTAATGGTGATCTTAACATCATCCATTTCTAATTTAACCTCACTTGCGCCAGATTTAGCTACAAATTTGATTAAGTTTTGAATTTCCTTAATATCCATAATTAATTTGTCTTTAAAATTAGTTAGTTAAAGTTTATTAAGAATTGTAAGCCCATTTGAAATAAATGGAGCCCCAAGTAAATCCGCCACCAAAGGCTGCGAATATAATCTTATCGTCTTTTTTTAGTTGTGATTCGTAATCGTGTAATAATAAAGGTAAGGTCGCTGATGTTGTATTTCCGTATTTATGGATGTTCATCATTACCTTTTCGGGTTCGAGTGATACTCTATTGGCTGTTGCTTCAATAATACGCTTGTTTGCTTGATGAGCGGCTAGCCAAGAAATATCGTCATTAGTTAAATTGTTTCGTTCTAAAATACGCTCAGTAACATCTGCCATATTAAATACAGCATTCTTAAAAACGGTTCGTCCTTCTTGAAACACAAAATGCTTTCCTTCGGCTACAGCTTCAGGTGTTGAAGGATAGGATGATCCTCCATATTGTGCGTGCAAAAATTCTCGACCTTCACCATTACTTCGTAGTAATTCGTCTTGCAATCCGTAACCTTCGTGATTAGGTTCAAATAGAACAGCACCTGCGCCATCTCCAAAAATGATACATGTGGCTCTATCTTCATAATTGATCATCGACGAATTTTTATCGGCTCCAATAAGCAATACTTTTTTGTATTTTCCTGATTCAATATATCTAGAAGCGACTGACATTCCGTAAAGAAAGCTTGAACACGCAGCTTCTAAATCGAATGAAAATGCATTGGTTGCGCCTATTTGAGTTGCAGTAAACGCTGCAGTTGAAGCAGCTTTCATATCTGGTGTTGCTGTTGCAACGATTACTAATTCTATCTCTTTAGGATCAATTCCCTTTTTGTTAATAAGGTCTTTAGCGGCTTGAATGGCAAGAAAAGATGTTCCCTTTCCTACCTCTTTAAGAATACGACGTTCTTTAATACCTGTTCGTGTAGTAATCCATTCGTCATTAGTATCGACCATCGTTTCCAAAATTTGGTTGGTCAATCTATATTCAGGTAAGTAAGCTCCTATTCCTGTAATTGCAGCTGTGATTTTACTCATACTAGATTATTAAAAAAACGCCTTTATAAAGCAAAAATCTTCAAAAAAAGGCAAATTTTTAATGAATTTACTAATTTTCGAACGAATATGGCGCAAATTAAGTCGTTTTTAAGACTTATAGAAATTAAACATAAAAAAAACGCTCAGTCTTGAGCGTTTTATTATATGCGTGCATAACACTTATGCTAAGTTTTCTTCAGCTTCAGAATTGTCAATTAATACTTGACCTCTGTAATATAATTTACCTTCGTGCCAGTGAGCTCTATGGTAAAGGTGTGCTTCTCCTGTAGTAGGACAGGTAGCAATTGTAGGAACAGACGCTTTATAGTGTGTTCTTCTTTTGTCTCTCCTAGTTCTACTAATTTTTCTTTTAGGATGTGCCATTTTATATATTATTTATCTGTTAATAATTTCTTTAATGTATTCCAACGAGGATCTATATCCTCTGATGTCTTTTCATCATCGTTTAAGCCTTTTGGGCTCAATTCTTCTAGTTTTTTAAGTATGTCTGAATCTAATGTTCCGTCTTCAACTCCAGGATGAATTTTCTTAACTGGCATAGATAAAATAATGAGCTCATAAATGTATTGTGCTACATTGATTTCATACTCACCATGTGGTAAAATGACAATGTCTTCAAAATCGTCATTAAACTCATCTCCAAACTTAACCACCAAATTAAATTCTCCTTTAACAGGTTGGTTGTAAGGTTCATTGGTAAGGTCACAGTTTACATTAACCTTTCCCGAAACAGCAAAGTTTAACTCTAATAAAGTCGATTTTTTTTCTAAAACTAATGTTGTATCAACATCGACATCATTAAAATCATCATACTCAAAATGTTCAAAGAACGTTTTATCAATTTGATAATCAAAATGGTGCTTTCCTATCTTTAAACCAACAAATGGTATTGTATACTCCTTTAGAGGCTTCATCATCGCATTCATTTTGAGCCTGCAAATATATACATTTTTATTTATTTATTAATATGTTATCAACAAAAAATGTTTAGGCTTTTTTCGGACGAGGTTTTAGAGGGTTTTTGGAAATTTCATCATACTCCATTCTGTTATTAAAAATTTGAATAGCTGTAAAAACCGCTTCTTTAAATGAGCTGTGGTCTGCTTCACCTTTTCCTGCAATTTCAAAAGCAGTGCCATGATCTGGTGAGGTTCTAATACGATTTAATCCTGCTGTATAATTAACACCGCTTCCGAAGGCAATTGTTTTAAAAGGAATGAGGCCTTGATCATGATAGGCTGCTATAACAGCATCGAAGTTTTTATAATTTCCTGAACCAAAAAAACTGTCGGCAGAATACGGTCCGTAAACCATTTTCTTTTGAGCTCTAATTTTTTCAAGAGTTGGCCTTAACACGTCATCGTCTTCATTTCCTATAACACCATTATCTCCAGCATGAGGATTGATGCCTAAAACTGCAATTTTAGGTTTAGATACTCTAAAATCTTTCTTTAACGATTCGTAGACTGTTGCTATTTTATCTTGTATGATTTCTGAAGTAATGTGTTCTGAAACCTCTTTTACGGGAACATGATCTGTAAGGAGTCCGACTTTTAAATTTTCAGTAACCATAAACATTAAGCTTTGGCCTTCAAGTTTTTCAGCTAAATAATTGGTATGCCCAGGAAACTTAAATTTTTCTGATTGAATATTGTGCTTGTGGATAGGCGCTGTTACCAAAACATCAACTTCTTGTGCTTTGAGAGCCTCAGTCGCTTTTTCTAAAGACATGACAGCATAAGCACCTATTTTGGTGTTTTCCTCTCCAAAATTTACAGTCACATTATCCTTCCAAACATTAAGCACATTTATTTTACCATCAAGCACTTGGTCTAAATGATTTATACCATGAAAATTAATCGCGCTTCCAAATTTCTTTTTACAGAAAGACATCGTTTTGATGGATGCAAAAATAATTGGCGTACAAAACTCCAACATACGATTATCTTCAAAGGTCTTGATGATAATTTCTGTGCCTATACCATTAAGATCTCCTACTGAAATTCCAACTTTAATCTTTTGCTCTTTTTTCATTTATATTATGAATGTATCCGAATTTGGGTTTGTGTTTTAGCTAAACTTTAATACGTAAATTAAAAGAAATCCTATCTTTTGTGTGTATTTTTGTACCTGCAAATTTAACTATTTAATTGACAATATGTTTACTGGAATCATTGAAGATTTAGGCGTCGTAAAAACCATCACACACGAGAATGACAATCTACACTTAACGATGCACTCTCGTATTACTCCTGAATTAAAAATTGACCAAAGTGTGTCGCACAATGGGATTTGTTTAACGGTTGTAAACATCAATGAACACGAATATACCGTTACTGCTATAAAAGAGACCTTAGATAAAACCAATTTAAAAGACCTTAAGGTTGGTGATTCTGTGAATCTTGAACGCGCTATGAGACTTGGAGAGCGCTTAGACGGCCATATTGTTCAAGGTCATGTAGATCAAATTGCTGTTTGCACATTTATTGAAAACGCAAAGGGTAGTTGGATTTTTCGGTTTGAGTACGATCCCTCTCAAAATAATGTTACCATTGAAAAAGGTTCAATAACCGTTAATGGCGTTAGTTTAACCGTTGTTGATTCGGCAACGAATGCCTTTAGTGTTGCTATAATTCCTTACACTTACGAGCACACAAATTTTAACTCCTTTGAGGTTGGAACTAAAGTTAATCTTGAATTTGATGTTGTTGGGAAATATATTAAGCGTTTATACGATCTTAATCAACCGACTTAATTTTTTGAAAACTTTATACGCTTAGCGATACCGTAAATTATAGCAATAATAAACAATACTGGTAGATAGTCATCAATAGGCAATCCTGGTGGCGGAGGTGGCACAGGTGGTGGAGGTGCAGCCTGACCAAAACATACAAAACTTATCAATACAAATAAGATTGAGGCTATATATTTTCTGTTCTGTATTCTCATTGGGCGGTAAAAGTATAAAAAATCTTTGTCAACAAAATAAATAAAATAAAAAGCACTTGTTAAACGCAAAAAATATCGATGAAGTGCAATTTCAGTTCAAATAATCGTTAAAATTTTCCTAATGTCAAATATATACTTTTTTGACATATCTGAAAGCAATTAAAGATTATTTTAAAGATAAATCATTGTTTTATTGTCTTTTAATCAATCATACTTACGTAAAAGTATGACTCTTGGTTTTATTTTAGACACACTATTTTTAAAATAGTAACATCACTAACGATGCATTTGGTCTAACACCTCTATAATTTCAGCTTTCTTTCTCACTGATACAGGAACATTTTCTCCATTCTTCAACATTAAATAACCACCATCTGTTTTGATAAACGCTCTAATACACTGTAAATTAACCAGGTGACTTTGATGTACTCTAAGAAACTGATACGGCTTCAACATGTCAGAAAAATATTTCAGTGTTTTAGTCACAAAAACTTTTTTTCCGCTGTTTAAATAAAACATCGTGTTATTACTATCAGATTCACATCTCACAATATCTTCAAGGTTTACAATAATGATTTTGTCTAAGGTGTGAAGCGAAATTTTATCTGGTTTATTTTCTGGAGCTTTTAAGGTATCCCTTAAAATTTCTAAGCGCTCTTTAGAGGGTTGTATCTGAAGCTTCGCTCTGTCAATAGCATTCTTTAAATCTGTTTGCGAGTAGGGTTTTAACACATAATCAATGGCCGCAAACTTAAACGCCTTTATGGCGTATTCGTCACTAGCGGTTACAAAAATAATTTTAGCGTTTAGGTCTGGGAAAATTTCAAGAATATCGAAACCTGTTCCATCTCCAAGCATAATATCTAAAAACAATATATCTGGTTCTTGCTTTCGTAAAACCTTAGCTGCTTCAACAACGCTTTGTGCTGTTCCTATAATCTCAATATCTTGATATTGGGCTGCAAGATCTCGTTTTAAGAGTTCAAGCGCATCTTTCATGTCTTCTACAATTACTGCTGTTGCCATATTAATAATCTGTTTCTAAAGGAATGCTAAATGAAATTAGCGTGCCTTCAATTATACCATCAGTGCTTTTTATTTCTTTTATACTCAAGGTGTCAGGTCTGGAGATAGACTCCAGACGTTCTTTTGTAACTTTCAAAGCCACAGATTGATGGTCTGTGTTTTGTTTTTGTTTTTGCGATTCATAAATACCAATCCCGTTGTCTTTTACAGATACTTTAAGTTCTGTTTCTGAGGTCTTAAAAGCTACTTCCAAATGTCCTTCTCGAGGACCTTTTATGATGCCATGACGAATAGCGTTTTCAACAAATGGTTGTATGAGCATTGGTGGAATTAAAATCTCTTCAGTATCCAGGTTGGTTTCGATACTTATATTGTATGTAAATGGCTTTTCGGCCATGAGCTGTTCTACCTCAATATAATGTTTAAGTGTTTTTATTTCTTGGCTTAAACTAATGGTTTCCTTTCTTGAATTTTCTAAAGTCGCTCTCAACAATGCTGCAAAATTATTGACGGTATCGTTCATTTTATCTGGTTTAGTTGGCGCCATGGCTTTAATGCCGTTTAACACATTAAAAATGAAATGCGGATTCATTTGTAATCGCAATGCTTTCTGTTCTAGATTCAATAAGTGATTTTCTAACTGAAGGCGGTCTTGTTCTTGACGATTCTTTCGTTTGAGTCGTTTAACATATTGTGAAATTAACCAAACTAAACTCAGAACAATCAATGCCATCACTAACCACTGAAACCAAGCTTTTTTGTGAAGCGGACTTTCTATATAAAAAGAAAATCGAATAGGCTGACTTTCTATCCATCTATGATTTCTGGATTGCACGACAAAATCATAAGCGCCATAATTGAGCTCTGAAAAATCCTGGTTGCTGCTTTGAGTCCAAGGGCTCCAGTCATCATCATTCAACTTATACCGATATTCTATTCCGTTTGGATGATCTAAATCAATGGTTTTAAAGGAAAAACTCACTTGGCGTTCGTCTGGTTCTAATGATAAAATGTGATTTGAGTTGGTCCACTCAGACAAGCTAATACTATCAACACTTTTGTAAGCCACTTTGATGTCTTCAAAAAATAAGTTTGGCGTTTTTTCAGAATTATTAGTTTCAATAGGTTCGTATTCCACGAGACCATTCAGTGCTCCAAACCACAAATGTCCGTTTTCATCTTTAGCAACGGCATTCAAACAGGTTTCAATTCCTAAAAACCCTTCATTCTTTCCGAAGGCAAACACATCGTTAATCTCAATGTTGTTGTTGATCTCTATTTTATCAACACCTCGTTCAGAGCCTGACCACAAATACCCTTGATCATCAAAAACAAGTTGGTAAATATTTTCTGAAGACAAGGTTTTAACGCCTTTAAGTTTTTTGAACGTATTGAAGTCGGAATCGTTTGACCACCAGATCCCATGACCTGCTGTTCCTAAAAACATGGTGTTGTTTTGAAAAACTATGGTGTTTATTGTAATGCTTTCGTCAAAAACCAAACCTTTATGCGTAACCTGATCTTTATTTATAAACCCTAAATGACCATTTTGAGTGACGTACCACAAGTTTCCATCGTCACTAACAGTTATATGTTTGATTAGCATATCGTCAATGCCATCTAAATTGGTGAACGTTTTAAGGATCCTGAGTTGATCTCCTTTAGGATCATACCGAAACTTCACAATACCATTAGCATAAGTCGCTGCCCAAATTGTATTATCCTTACTATGTAAACTTCTTATCCAACTGTAAGGAAACCCATTTTCAGGATTGAAGACTTTGGTTATAGGAACCTCAACTTTAATGCGCGACTTTCCTTTTTTTAACGTGTCTGAAAGGATGGAGTCTTTCAACGTTTTTCCTTTAAACAAAATGCCTTTTCCGTCTGATCCAGCCCAAATATTTCCTTGTGCATCGTTAGTAATCGCTTTGATTTTCACATCTGAAAATGACTCAGGAACCTCAATATTATGAATCCCAAATTGGTCTATTTGAGTAAGGCCTTCTTCAGAATTAGACACAAGAATCGTATCATCAAAATAATGTACAGCGTAAATTCTGTTTCCGTTAAGCCCAGTATCTGTATTGTAGTTTTTAAAACTATTCTGAAAGTATTTAAAGAGTCCGCCTCCCGAAGTTGCAATCCATAAATTTAACTGCTTATCTAAAAGCACTTGTCTAACATGTGATGATTCTAGTCCGTTAGTGTTGTTTATTTTAAATAGCGTTTTATAGGTTTCTGTATCTAAAACAACAATCCCATTATTATCTGTCGCAACCCATAATTGATTGCTATTTTGAATAGACGTTGTGTTGATTCGTAAAGGATTCCGAATTAAAAACGCTTCCTCGTAATTTTGATTTTCGATCACCAGTGTGCCACTATTGAATGTAGATGCAAAGAGCTTAGATTCAAAAAGGGTGAGACTCGTGTAGTCCGTATAGTCAAGATGTGTAATTGAATTTGCTTCAGAAGACAATTCACTTAATTTCCACAAACCATTATTGGTCGCAATCCAAAAATAACTCCCATCAAAAACCAAGTCTTTCAATTCTGAAGAATCCAAATCTGGATGAAGCTTAAGTTTTTCTACTGTTTGAAAATCTACAAGTTTAAAAAGCCCATTGTTAGTTAATACGTAAATTGTGTTTTTAAATTTTAAGATCTCGTTTACCTGAGGACATTCAATATTAAAAAATTGGTCTTTCACTTTTAAGGTGAGTCCTTTTTTTGAACCCACAAATAAGGTGTCGTTTGCGGCTTTAATAGCATTAATGTAATTGGATGCTATACCATTGGTTTCATTGAAAACTTTAAAATCTTGACCATCAAATCGTGCTAGTCCTCCACCTTGAGTTCCTAGCCACAAATATCCTTTTTCATCTTGAGCAATCGCATAGACCTGAGACTGTGGAAGACCATCTTCAAGTGTGTAAGCGCGTAGTTGCTCATTCTGAGACAACGCAAAATAGCTTGTTAATAAACAAACCCAAAGGAGTTGGTATGTAAAACACGTTTTCAATTAGCTATAATTCCTGAATGCAACTTACAATTTTGAACGCATTTTTAAGCGCCGAAGTATATTCTTTTTGATGCTTATGGAAAAAGCGCGACACTTCAAAAAGTGCCACGCCTGAAAATTACAATGCAACACAAACTAATTTTCTCCATCTACACAAAACACTAAAGATGCTGGAACATAAGCAGTTTTATTACTATCTGCACGCGCTACTAATGTCTTCGTTTGCTTCAATGCATTGTCTTTGAACACAATGTATGAGGTATTAACCGCTTCGCCTTCTTTAGTTTGCGAAAGATTTATAACATCTGCTTCAGAGGCATTCAGTGTTACGTCTTCAGCATTAAGGCGCTCAGATTTAAAAACGATTTTATCAATTTGTTCTCCATTTTTAAGTGCTCTAATTTGAAACTGTTTATTCCCTTTATAGTCGTATCCAGCTTCACCAAAGACGAACTTTACTTCTGGGTTGGCATTACTCACCATTGTTTTTTGAGAAATTAATCCGCCCCAAATCCATCCAACTTGTGGTCCCATTTTTATTTTGTACCATCTGCTGGTAATGCCATTGATTGTTTGCGGTATTTTGCTTTTCGCTAGCAATCTCACATTCGTTCCAATATTGATCGTGGTTAATTGCTCGCAGTGAACTGAAGCACAATCACGCAATGCTACATCGTCTCCTAATAAATACTTAGAGGCTTTGGTTGCTGAATTTGTATAGACATCAAATTCAACTTCTTTAGTTTGTGAAAACACATCTGAAGCAATACAACTTATCGCTACAAGTAATAATGCTTGAATGATTCTACGTGTTTTGTTTGTTTTGTTTTGGGTGCTCTTTAAAGTTTTCATAATGATTTGTTTTATGGGTTTATACTTGTTTTGATTCAAATATAGACCGACTTTAAAGCTAAAAAGAGGTGCTTCTAGTATTCGTAGTTCCTAAACTAGAATTCGTAAAAAATGTTTGAAGATCTATTCAGAATCTGAGTCTATCCCAAATATTTTGAAGGCTACAAGTTGTCCAGGATGTTCAACATCCTTGATATTTAAACGGCCTTCAAATCTAGTATCGCCACCCTGATCAAGTTGATAAACCAGTATTGGTTCGTCATCTTTTGAAGTAAGATTTACAGTAAGCGTTGGCCAAGTTGCATCGTTTTCAACCCAATCGATCTTGCAATCTTTAAGGTCTTCAATAATAGCCTCCTGAGCTTCAGTTAAATTAGAATTGACGATGTTAAGATTGAACTTCATTGTCAGTTCAGAATAAGGAATCAATTGCGGAAAATTAGCATAAAATGCTAGCAAGTGTTCATTAGCACTTTCTGCATCATCCTTTTCAGAATAGGCTTTGTATAAGGCTTCGTGAGTTCTTGCAATGAGAAGTTTTTCGTTTACAGGATCTAAAAACTCATCATTTAAAACACCTTGAAGGCTTGTAATCGCGAGATCATAGTCGCCATCTTCTAATTGAAATTGTCCTATGAAATAATTAAAATATTTATGAATGCGTTCTCGTTCATCACTTTGTAATTTCTTTTCAAAGATCTCAATGAAATATTCAGAATTAAAGAACTTAATCAGTTCCCAGATCTCATCAAAAAACAAGTTGTTTTCAGAAGCAAACAAGTTATAATATCCAATAAAGCGCTCTGGGTCTGCAGAAAGCTCACTGGTTAATAGCAAATGTGCATTTTCTTGTTTAAAATGATGCTTAGAAATATCGTATAACTTTTTGGGTTTGTACCAATAGTTGTCGTCTCTAAATTTAATTTCTTTTATAGATTTCTTATGGTACAAGTATTTAAACAATAAGGTGTTTCGGTTATAAGAAACTTCTCCCCAAGTACTTCCTATATGAATCTCTTTAAAGTTAGCTGCTTTATCTCTGTATTCCTTTGATTTTTTTAAATCACCAGCATAGTAATACGCACGACTCAGCGCAATATTATTCCAACCAAAACCTGGCGCATTACCTAAGTTGCTAATAGATTTATTAATGATGGTTTTTGAAGCGTCAATGTTGTTTCGAAAGATCTCTATCGCAGATTGCATATAATCAAACTCCTTGATGCTTTTATCTTCGTAATTATCATTTGAGCGCGCTGTTTCATAGCTGTTTTCTGCTTCGTTGAATTTGGCTTGAATAAACTGAAGATTGCCATAATTGTTATAAGATAAACGATCGTACTTTTCAAGTTGTTTGCTAAAATACTCTGCAGAATCGAGCTTTATTTGATGCGAATAAATAATGTTCTTATAATGATAATAACTCAACAAAGCATCCTTTGCAAAGTCTGGCCACCAATTATTTAAATACTGCTGATTATACCTGTCGCTATCTTTTATAGAATCGGCATACTTGGAAGCCATTTCTAAATTTTCTTCAATAGTTGGTTTAAGAAACGCATATTTTTCTGGACTGTACATGCGATTCCGTAAGTAGATCCACGAAATATGCGAATATGCATTAACACCAAAATTACAGACGAAATTACGCTTTTGTAATCTGCGAACAATATTAATAGCCTCGCCTGGTTGCTCGACATATTCATAACTCTGTGATAAGAGGTAAATCAAAAAAGCATACTTTCTTTGAAAGATATAAGTGTTGATGTACACATTAATATTCGTTGTTCTTTTGAGCTGCCTCGGAAAATCTTTCTCTAGCAAATCTATAGCCTTCACAAGCGATTTGATTGCAGACTCATAACCTCTTTTATCTGAAGCTCTGTAGAAACGATAATTAGCTTCATAAAAATGCCCAACATAATATGTGCTATCTAGTTGAATCATTTTTTGAGACATTTCATAGGCCTTTCTGCTACTGAAATTTCCACGGAACTCCCTTTCAAGTCTATCAATTTCTATGCGTTGTCCAAATGAAATTAACATCCCAAACAACAGGAAACCAAAAATCAACGCTATTTTAATGCTAGAGTGTTTCAATATTATTTTCTCAAATTAAGTCTTGACAAACGATTGATCTCGGTTTTTACAATACCATCCATTGCATTGGTTTCTGCACCTAGATTTTTAAATAGTAATCTGTGCTGAAGTACTGGTTTTGCTAAAGCAGCTAAATCGTCTTCTACCACATAATTTCGTTTGTGAATTACAGCATAAGCTCTCAGGCACTTTAACAAAATAATCCCTGCTCTTACTGATGCACCTAACAAAACCCCAGAATGTTCTCTAGTGCTTCTTACAATATTATTGATGCTCACAATAATGTTATCATCAACATGAACTTCTTCGGCTTTACTTCTAAGTTCAAGAACATCTTTCATATTTAAAACCGCTTGAACTTTTTCTTGAGAGCGTTGAATTTCCAACTGCTTTTTATAGATCTCTAATTCTATATCTTCAGAAACATATCCGAAGTTTATTTTCATGAAAAAGCGATCCAGTTGTGCATTAGGTAAAGGATAAGTTCCTTCCATTTCAATTGGGTTTTGCGTGGCTATTACGAAAAACAGATCTTCAAGCTTGTATGTTTGATCACCAATAGAGATTTGGTTTTCGGCCATACATTCTAATAATGCCGATTGCACTTTAGGCGATGCTCTGTTGATCTCATCGGCAAGTAAAATGTTACAAAACAAAGGTCCTTTTTTAAAAATAAAATCCTTGTTGCCTTCGTCATAAAGGTGTGACCCAATTAAATCCATTGGTAACAAATCTGGCGTAAACTGAATACGTTTAAAATCGGAATGGTCTTTTTCACCAGACAAAGAATAGGCTAAGGTTTTAGCCATAACCGTTTTTCCAGAACCAGGATTATCTTCTAAAAGGATGTGTCCTTTCGCAATAAGACAGGTGATAATTTGAATGATCTGTTCGCGATGTCCTTTAACAACTTTACTAATGTTATCTATTAAAACATCAATATTCTTCCCTGAACTATCTGTTACGCTCGCTTCCGTTTGGCTAGGTGTATACTGAAGATGCTCTGGGTTGATGTGGTCTTGCTCCTGACTCATACTTTTTTATTTTTTTAGATTAAGATTCAGCATGTAGTGAATCCATTTATTTGGTTTTATAAAATTTACAAAGCGCTCTGACTTGCTATAGGTTGACAATACACGTTGGTTAAAATCTGTGTGGAAATTTTTAACTAAATCCGTTTCACTATCTGTCAGTTCGTTGCTACTATATTTTAGTTTTTGATAGATATTTATAAAGGCTTCAAAGTTGGTTCCAAATTTAGGATCTACTGTATCTCTAGCATAGACTAAAGGTGTTTGGTATCCTCTCGGAATTCCCATTTGATTGAGTACAAAATGCGCATTCTTGTAATTCACTTCGGAAAGGCTTACTATATCATTGTTGTGCTTAGCTTTTCTGGATAACCACCAGAAATAACAAATTGGCGATAGCATTAATATAAGAAGCAGAAGCAGCAATAATGCTACGACATAAATTGACCAGTTTGTAATCGATTCAATGATGCTTTCCTCTTCTTCAGGTTCAGGTTGTTCTAATTGTTCGGGTTCAATTTCTGGCACATGCACTTCCATAATTATAATAGGATCTGGAAAGCGTTCCATGTAAGCTTCAATGCGCTCATTGTCTCGTTTCTTTCGGATGTTTCCAATCTTATAGTCAAACGATACCATAACAGCAGTATCGCCAAGTTTTACCTGTGGCAATGAAATTTGTTGCTCTCCAGCAAATACTTTAGCTTGATTTACATCAAACTCCATATCTAAAAGATTTGTGCTGTCTAGGGAAATTCCGTTGTCATTTATAATCATTTGATCAACACGAACTTCCATACGCTTGCTCAAGGTATCAACAACTGTAACCACGCCCTTACCAACAAATGTTTCTTTGGTTGGAGGTGTTGGTGGTGTGCCATCAGGCTGAGGCGCTTGCTCTGCTTCTTCATTACTCACAGTCATATCAAAATCTAACCAACCGTATTCTGGAATATACACTTGCGTCCACGCATGAGCCTGATCAGCATAAAACCAATACCAACCTGGCGTTTTATGACTTCTATCTACAGTCATAAAGCCAACAGCTACTCGTGAAGGAATTCCAAGAGAACGCAACATAAATAACGATGAGGTTGCAAAATATGTACAATAGCCTTCATTAGTATTGAATAAAAACTCGCCTAACATTGTAGCATTAGGAATGTTAGGATCTGTTGGTTTTCCGGGAGTTAACGTGTAAGTGTAGCGTTGTTTTCCATCTTCATCTTTAGACAAAAAGTAATTTCGAATGCTTAGAATTTTATCAATTGCCGTTTGATCTCCAACAGTCAAACTATCTGCTAGATGACTAATCTTGTCGTAGAGTTCACCTGTAGGCATTTCGGTGTAATAATCCATAAATCGATCGTCTTCATCTTCATAAGATTTTGCACGTCTGAGCGTTCGATAACGATTTTCTTGATAATCAATTATGGATTGGTTTTTAGTGTTGTAAACAAAATAAGCGCTGTTTAATTCAGATACTTCAGAATAGACATTATAGGCAAACTTATATTCTTTTTGAAATTCTTCTTCAATAGAAATTGGCTGACAAGCATAGGCTGTACTTGGAGCCACAAACACTTCTGGACTTAAATTAGCAATGTACATTGTGCTTTTTACTTCCTTTATAGCACGTTCCATTTTATCGTATACCAAAACCGAATCGTTTTGCTGACTGAAATACTGTGGAATTTCAGTTGGGTTTGGCAAGAATAAATCACGAACAATACTATCTGGATCAATTTCAAACTGCTCTAATGTTGGGTTGTACTGATTTAAATGATAGAGCGTAATGTATTGTGGGTTTGGTGTTGTCTCATTAATAAAGTTATCGATGTTAGCACAAAACAGAAGCTCATCAGAGACGTTCAACCGATCTCTTAGTCCGAGATAATCCTCAATATTAAACTTCGAATTAGAGCTTCCGCCACCACCATCATCATTAGAGTCGTTACTTTCGTCGTCCTCACCTTCCGCATCGCTATCTTCATCTTCGCCTTGAGCTTGAGAAATCTCATTTTGAATGCTGTCGAGTTTAGAGTCTAAAAGCTGAACCGTTGCCCAAAACAAAAACAAAGCCACCAATGCAAAAAGTATGATTCGTCCAATCACTAATAGATAGTTTGTTTGGTCTTGCTTTTTTATGGTTTTGAGTAATTCTTTGACATAAATTCCGTAGAACGCATACAAGATGGTTGGTGCGATCAACCAAATGATATCATTAACATTAGAAAGTTCTAAATCTGAAATAAGAATGACAGATATGGCTGTGAGTACTAGTGAAAAAACGATAAAATAATAACGCCATTTAGAGATGGCAAAGCCAGAAAACCAACCAAAAACGAAAATACTCGTATTAATCTTGAAGCGATTGGCAACATAATAGGCGTCAAATTCAGTAAAGGGCACCGAACTTATAGAGTTGTAGAGTATGTTTACCAAAAGCACTAGGAGTCCGAATATTATTAGAAACCTAATCTTAGTTTCATGCAAGAGGTAAGCGGTTACTATTCCAATAGCAAACACACTAATTAAAAAGTGTTTATCAATAAATAGCAAGGCATAGTATTCAGACAAAAAACCAAGTAAAGGATACATGATCAGTATCGTAGGAAGGATTAAAAACAATAATCCGAGTGCTAATCCTTTGTAATCAATTTGCCTCATATCATCTGCCCTGTAAAGTTTGTATTAGCTACTAATTCCTGGATCTTTTTTTCGTTTTGCTTGACCGTTCTTCTTGAACTTGAAATCATCCAAGTTAATTTATTCAATTCCGTTTTTTGGTCTTTTCTTAAAAACAAATTTTTGAAATTAAATAGGTTTTGATTGTCTAAATGACGTGATGCATTAACGATGATAATATTAGACGATCCTTTTTCTAATAAGGTCGACAACTCTTCAGCACTAATTAGCGAAGACACACAAACAACAGACTCACTTGAAGTCTTTAACTCGTTGACCGAAAAATTATTTTGCCAGCTAGCCGAACTTAACTGAAATCCTATACGTTCAGATTCGTTGACCGAAACAAATTCGTTAACTGCTTGATCAATATTAAATTCTACTTTTTTATCTTTCTTTTTAATGTTCATGCAAATATTATAGACAATGTCTTTATAATAATTGAGCATGCTTGTTGCATATTCAGAATTGAGATCTTTAGAAATCACATTATAAAAGCTGGCATGAAACCTAATATGCGATGCGTAAGGGTTAATCACTTCAGGTGTTCTGATAACCAGTTCTCTGTTTTTTGCGAAAATTTTCCAAACAATGCGACGCACATCATCACCTATCTCATAATCTTTATAGTTTAAATAATCACCTTGAATCTTTCTGGATGTCTTTATTTTTTCAACCTCATCTTTCGTTTTAGTTGGCGTAATCTCTTTAACAGGAATATCCATTTCTGAAGAATGCAAGTAAAATGAATTCGAAGATTTTTTATAGGTCGTAAAACTGAAGAACTGCAGATAGTCCATAAAACTAATAACGAATCCTTTGGTGTGGTATTGTTTTCTATCGGCCAACCAAATTAGTGAAGACCCTTCTTTAGGTAACAGTTTTTCAAAGCCCTTAGAATACTTGTTAATGACAATGGTATCTGAAAGTGTTCCGTTTTCAAATTCAATTCTAATTTTTATGTAACCCAACAGAGGCAACAGTGCTTTGGGAATTGAAATTAGAATGGGAACTTGTCCTGCTTCGCCTTTAATATTCCCATCAATACCAATGTCAATTTTTGGGGCAATGGTCTTCTTGTTACTAACAAAGTGAATGTAGCATATTAAGGTATGTAAGAAGCCAACGCCAACAATAACCACAATGAAAATCCCAAGTAACCAAGCAAATAATCTAAGATAAAGTGCAATGATAGATTCTTCTTCAAAAAATTCCAGTTTCAGAACATAAACAATAATAAGAAGTGCTGCTATGAAAATTAGCGCATTTCGTTTTATAGGTATGAAATTCAGTGCTTTATTAAAATTCAAATTGGTTTCTTTTAACAGAGTGAATCTACAAAAAATATCAGCATCAAAATACAAGTAGGAATTATTTCTGTAAATGATGCTTTGATGTGACAAAAGTCATCGTTTCTATCATTTTGTATGGATAGTTTTGTTGCCATAAAACACAATAACAATGTGCACTTTAGTTTCTAAATATAATGTGGCTGGACCACGATACACTAGCTATCCAACAGTTCCTTATTGGGAAGAAGACCATTTTTCTCTTAAAGCATGGATTGAATCGCTTCAAAAACAATTTAAGTCTTCTGATGGAAAAAAACACCTCAGTTTATATATCCATCTTCCATTTTGCGAATCTATGTGCACATTTTGCGGATGCACAAAACGCATTACTAAAAATCACAGTGTTGAGCTCCCATACATCAAAAGTGTTCTAAAGGAATTTTCGATGTATGTTGATGTTTTAGGAACAAAACCCACCTTGTCGCAAATTCATTTAGGAGGCGGCACACCTACTTTTTTTAGTGCTGAAAATCTTGAGCTTTTAATCAATGGACTTTTAAAAATGTCCTATCAAGCAGACGCTATTGAATTTAGCTTTGAAGGTCATCCCAACAATACAACTGAAGCACACTTAAAAACCCTAAACGATTTAGGTTTTAATCGTGTATGTTATGGTGTTCAAGATTATAATTTGAAGGTTCAAAAGGCGATAAATAGAGTGCAGCCGTTTAGCCATGTTAAAAATGCTACTGAATCTGCCAGAGATTTGGGATACTCTTCTGTAGGGCACGATATCATTTATGGGCTTCCATTTCAAACCAAAGAAGATATCATTAATACAATAAATAAAACCATTCAATTAAAACCAGATCGAATTGCTTATTACAGTTATGCACACGTGCCTTGGATAAAAGGAAATGGACAACGCGGATTTAAAGATGCCGACTTACCTAATGCTTCTCAAAAACGAGAACAATATGAGCTAGGAAAAACAATGCTTATAAAAGCAGGCTACGAAGATATAGGAATGGATCATTTTGCTTTAGCTACAGACGCTTTGGCAATCGCAAAAAAAGAAGGAACACTTCACAGAAATTTTATGGGTTATTCTTCAAGCAAAACAGATATTATGATTGGGCTTGGAGCTTCTGCTATTGGCGATAGTTGGTATGGTTTTTCACAAAACACTAAGAATGTTGAAGCTTATCAAGACTTGGTTTCAAAAAACATCTTTCCTGTGTTTAGAGGTCATATTCTGAATGAAGAAGATCTTATTATCAGGCAACATATTCTAAATTTAATGTGTCGATTTGAAACTTGTTGGACTGATACGTCGCTTTACTTTAAAGACATTCCAGATATCTTGATCGCGCTTAAGGAGCTTGAAAACGATGGTTTAGTAGTTTGTGATTCAAATCACATTAAAATTACAGAAAAAGGAAAACCTTTTGTGAGAAACATTTGTTTGCCATTTGATCTTAGATTGAAGCGCAAGAAACCTAAAACAGCACTGTTTTCAATGACTGTTTAAGGATATTTTGGTTTACAAAGTTTAATGACATGCGTGCTGCGAAGACACCTGTTCAACAGCCACTTGATTTGAAGGCGAAATGTATTTTATACCAAGGCCTAAACCTCTCAAAATAAATAGAAGTCCAATAATGACAACAAATATTGGTACTACTTTAAGAATTTGTTTTCTGATGGTTCCTTTTAAAAAATTGCCTAGATAAATAGCACTTGTCATAAGCGGAACTGTTCCTAAACCGAAAAAAACCATATACAAACTTCCTTGCCACGTGTTACCAATACCAATAGCGCCAAAAACAGCCATATAGACTAAGCCACAAGGCAATAATCCGTTTAAAAAACCTAATGTAAAAAACGTTCCTTTTTCTTTCTTTTTGAGTTGTAACCCTATCGTGCTTTTTAATTTAGAAACCCATTTATATATTGGTTTTGATAAAGAATAGCGATTGAGTATGTTATTAGGAATTACAATCATTAGAATCATTGCTACTCCAATGAGGATTGATAATTGCTGCTGAAATCCAAATAATTGTAAACGTTTTCCAACTAGACCAAAAATGAAACCTAATATACTATAAGTAAAAAGTCTGCCTGAATGATAGCTTATAATTTCTAATGTGCGTTTATACTTGCTTGTTCTATCTAAGGGTAGTAAAAAAGCAATAGGACCACACATGCCAACACAGTGAAAGCTTCCTAATAACCCTAATATTAAAGCAGTATATACCATTTAATAGACGATTGAATTTTTGTACAAATAGGAGGTACCGTTGGTTTCCCATTCAATGGTAATGTTCCAGCGACCATCGACCAGCCTATTGTCAGGTATGAGCAAATTAGACTTGTCTAAAACAAAAGGAAAATCAAAATCCAGGTTTTGGTTCGATGGTCTATACAGGAACACTTTACCATTTGAGTTTGTATTATTTAGTTCTTCCGGAAAGGTTAAAAGCCAGCCTTCAGAAGTTTTTCTTCCAGATATGATACTTGATAACGTCTTTAAATTCGTTTGTTTATCAATGTCATTTTGATACGCTAACTCTTTAGCATAGTAGTCTTCAGTTACCAAGTCGTGATCATATTTTTTATCAGTACTCATTGTGATCACTAGATATAGGATAAAACTCATAAACAAAAGCATTCCAACAACAAGCCCTTTTCCCCAATTCCATTTCATAATATTGTATTTATGAACTATCTAAAACTTCGTGGCCCTAAAAAGGACGTTTTAGTAGTTTCGATTAATATGTTTTTACTATACACTCCTATTTTCACACGATCGTTGTCTCCTTTGAGTGCGCTTGCATTAACCTCTATAAAAAGTGTGCCTTCGGCAATACCTTGTTGAGGCACAGTGAAAAGATCATGAGAGACGACATTAATTGTACCTTCATGCGATAATAATTTAAAGCTCACCTCATCGATATCTTCATTGGTTTTATTGACTAATTTATAAGTGTATACATTACTTATGATATTATCGGCTTTACGTTCATACAATTGCCCTGATAATCTAAGCACTCTGGCTTCGATATCATTACGTAAAAAAAGCATCCCAATAAAAACAAAGACCAAAATCCCTAGAACAGCACTATAGCCTTTTAGTCTTGGGTTAAAAGTGAATTTTGCTTTCTTTTCAATATTATCCTCACTTGCATATCGAATTAAGCCTTTTGGAAGTCCGACATTATCCATGATGTTATCACATGCATCAATACAAGCTGTACAATTCACGCATTCTAATTGAGTTCCGTTGCGAATGTCTATTCCTGTTGGGCAGACATGAACACATTGAAAGCAATCGATACAATCACCTTTACCTGTAGCTGCTCTATCTTCATTTTTTTTAAACTTTGCTCTGCCTTTTTCCTTTTCACCTCTTTTATGATCATAAGCAACCACTATTGATTTATTGTCGAGTAAAACCCCTTGTAAACGTCCATAAGGACAGGCAATAACACAGACTTGCTCTCTAAACCAAGCAAATATAAAATAGAAGACAGCGGTAAAAATAAGTAACGAAATAAAGGTGTTGATGTGGTGTTGAGGTCCTTCTGTTATGTATTGCAGAACTTTATCACTCCCTTTTAAATATGCTAAAAACACATTTGCAATGAGAAAGGATATGACGAAAAAGACGAACCATTTGGTAAGTCGCTTTCGGATTTTCTCCATATTCCATGGTGCTTTCGATAATCGAATCTGCTTCCCTCTGTCACCTTCAATCCAATACTCAATACGGCGAAATACCATTTCCATAAATATGGTTTGAGGACAAACCCAACCGCAAAATAATCTTCCAAAAGCAACGGTGAAAAAAACGATAAAAACGACACCAATAATCATCATAATGACAAACAAATGAAAGTCTTGTGGCCAAAATGGTTGTCCGAAAATATTGAAACGACGATCTAACACATTGAACAACAAAAATTGATTGCCGTCTATTTTCAGAAACGGAGAAATAAACAGAATTGCAAGCAAAATATAGCTGACAATTTTTCGCCATTCGTAGTAGCGTCCTTCTGGTTTTTTAGGATATACCCAAGCACGCTTACCTTCATCTGTTATTGTGCCAATACTGTCTCTAAATAATTCGTTTTCTGGAGTATCCATACCTAACCTAATTAAGGGTGTTTCCCTTTTTGTTTGTCGTTTTTAATTTTGATTATCGGTTGGTGTTCCATCTAAATGTGTTGGTTCAACTTGTTGAAGATTAATGTCTGTTGAATCAGTTGATATCTCATTTACAGGTGCATCAGGATCAACCCAAATTTCTCCTTCGGCAGCCTTTGGTTCTGCAGGTGTTGTGCCTTGAAGGCTTAATATATAACTAGCAACTTGAGCCATTTCAGAAGGTTTTAATTCTGTTTTCCATGGCACCATTCCTTTTCCTGAACGACCACCTTCAGAAATGGTATTGAACACGTTTTTGATACCACCACCTAATATCCAATATTGATCTGTTAGGTTTGGTCCAATTCCACCACCTCCATCAGCCTTGTGACATGCTACACAACGTTCGTTAAAAATGGATTTCCCAGCATTAAGATCCTTAGGGTCTGTAAGCACTGTAACGGTATTTACATCAACAAGGTCTTTTGCGGTTTTTTTCCAAGCTTCAATTTCGGCTTTAGCAATCTCAAGTTCTGTTTCATATTCTTCGCTTTGCGTATAACCACCAAAAACATGGAATCGCGCTAAGTAAATTACTGCAAATATTATGGTAATATAAAAACCATATAGCCACCAAGGCGGAAGTTTGTTATCAAGTTCTTTGATACCATCATAATTATGGTCTAAGATAATTTCATGTTCTTCTTCAATAGGTTTGCCGCCTAATAATTTCTTATAAGTTGTTTTGAGCCATTTAAATTGATTTTCTTTTTCTTTGGCTTGTTGCTTATCATATTTATCTCGTGATTCTGAATCTAATGATAAATAAAGGATTCTTTGTAAAGCGGCAACACATACTTCTATGGCCATCATAAAGAATATCGCAATACTTAACGTGAGCCAATATGGTACATCATAAATGGCTTCAAGTGGTTTTTCGGGTGAAATAATAAACATTAATAGTATTGCACATAAAATGGCAAAACATATAATTCTTATAAAAGATGATGTCGTTCTCATAGGTCTTAAGATTTTGTTACAATACTATCGTCTAATGGAATATTACTAACTTCCTTTATGTGTGTTTTCTTCGCTGTAAATACCCACCAAAAAAGCGCTGTAAAGAAGATGAAAAATATTAGTAATGATATGATTGGATAGATCTGTACATCATCTATCTGTTCTAAGTTTTGTTTTACAAATTTTAACATCGTTTAATTATTTTGATTAAGCGCAGTATCCTCTGCATTTTTAACTTTAATATCAGTTCCAAGTCGCTGTAAATAAGCAATCAATGCTACAACTTCGCGGTTTCTCATTTCAATAAATTCATCCCCATTTTTTTGAGCTTGTTGTTTATCGTCTTCATACGTTTTAGCAAAATCGGGATCTGTATAGAGGTTCTTTTCAATAGCCTCTCCTTGTTCACTCATTGATTGTTGCGCACGAGCAATTTCTTCATCTGAATATGGAACACCTAATGTTTGCATTGCTCTCATTTTGTCTTCAGTTTTACTCTTGTCTAATTCATCCTTAATAAGCCATCTATAAGAAGGCATTATGGAGCCCGAAGAGGTCGTTTGTGGATCATAAAAGTGATTGAAATGCCAAATGTCTGAGTATTTTTTACCTATTCGGTGTAAGTCAGGACCTGTACGTTTACTTCCCCATAAAAATGGATGATCGTATACAAATTCACCAGACTTAGAATATTGCTTATCATTTGTCCAGTCAT
Organism: Bacteroidia bacterium; assembly: GCA_030430385.1. Lineage (GTDB taxonomy): Bacteria > Bacteroidota > Bacteroidia > Flavobacteriales > Flavobacteriaceae > Psychroserpens. The sequence goes on along the minus strand of JAUIFO010000002.1, from coordinate 279,734 downwards.
AACGCTCTACTTCACTTCTGAATGGGCGAATCATTTGCGAGTGGCAAGCATTACAACTTTCACGTATATAGATATCTCTACCTTCTAACTCAAGAGGTGTATAAGGTTTAACACTACTTATAGCTGGAACATAATCATCTACCATAAGCGAAGGTATAATTTGAACCATTCCACCTATAAGGATTGCTATGGTTGCAAAAATTGTCAATTTAACAGGACGTCTTTCTAACCAAGTATGATAACCTTCTTTAGAGGTGCGTTTTTTAGAGACTTTTAGCAGAGGAGCTGCTTCGGCAAGTTCGTCAACAACTTTGCTGCCTGCTCTAGCGGTCATAATAACATTATAAACACCAATCAAAGCTCCAACAACAAACATGCTTCCTCCAATAGCACGCATCCAGTACATTGGAATTATTGCATTTAAAGTATCTAAGAACGTATACGTTAAATTTCCATCTGGTTTAAATTCTTTCCACATTAAAGCTTGTTCAAATCCCGCAACATACATAGGGAGTGCATAAAGAATGATTCCAAGAGTACCTACCCAAAAGTGAACATTTGCTAATTTAGTAGACCAGAGTTTAGTTTTAAAGAGTTTAGGGATTAACCAATAGATCATACCAAAGGTTAAGAATCCGTTCCAAGCTAAAGCACCAACATGAACGTGAGCAATAACCCAATCACTAAAGTGAGCAATCGCATTTACATTTTTAAGAGAAAGCATTGGTCCTTCAAATGTTGCCATTCCATAACCAGTAATTGCTACCACCATAAATTTTAACACAGGATCTGTTCTCACTTTATCCCAGGCACCTCTTAGGGTTAACAATCCGTTTATCATTCCTCCCCAAGATGGTGCAATAAGCATAATTGAAAAAGCAACACCAAGATTTTGAGCCCAATCTGGTAAAGCTGAATACAACAAGTGGTGTGGACCAGCCCAGATATAGATGAAAATTAGTGACCAGAAATGCACAATAGACAAACGGTAGGAATAAACAGGTCTATTTGCTGCTTTAGGAACAAAATAATACATAAGTCCTAAAAACGGTGTTGTAAGAAAAAATGCAACAGCGTTATGTCCGTACCACCATTGAACTAAAGCATCCTGAACTCCAGCATAAACAGAGTAACTTTTTAGAGCACTTACTGGAAGTTCAATACTATTCACAATATGAAGTACTGCAACCGTTACGAACGTTCCCAAATAGAACCATATTGCCACGTATAAATGGCGTTGACGACGTTTTAAAATTGTTCCAATTAAATTCGCACCAAATGCCACCCAAACCAGTGCAATAGCAATATCAAATGGCCATTCTAATTCTGCATATTCTTTTGAAGTTGTATAGCCTAAAGGTAATGTGATGGCGGCTCCAACAATAATGAGTTGCCAGCCCCAAAAATTAAAATTGCTTAGCCAATCTTTCCACATTCTTGCTTTTAATAAGCGTTGTGTGGAGTAATATACGCCAGCAAATATGGCATTACCCACGAAAGCAAATATCACAGCATTTGTATGTAAGGGTCTAAGCCTTCCAAAGCTTAGCCATGAAATACCTTCTGTTAAATTTGGGAATAGAAACATAAATGCCAGTAATAGCCCTACTGTCATTCCAATAACACCCCAAAATAAGGTAGCTACTATGAACTTTCGTACGATCTTATTATCATAATAAAACTGTTGTACTTCCATGTTAATTGTTGTTTGTAAGTTGTTGTTTAGTTGATTTTTCTGATTTTATTTCGTCTTCAAAAAGCATTCTTACTGAAGGCGTATAAGTGTCGTCATATTGCCCTTTCTTCACTGAAAAAATAAATGCTGCGAAAAAAATTATTGCCACAATAACACTAATTGTTAAAAGCAAATAAATGATACTCATACCGTTCTGAATTTAAGTGTAAAACTAGAGGGTTTTATGGTGAAAAAAGATGACATTTGTCAGTTATATTGTCTTTTATTTTATTATTAAACTTCCAGGTAAAGCAGTGCTATTTTGGCTTTTTGGTTCATCAAATCAAGTCTTGATAAAAACTGTTTTGATGTCCCTGTCTTTGGATGATAAAGTGCCTTAAATTTTGTGATTGCTTCAACGAACTTTTTTAATAGTTTATACCAATAGCTCTCTAAGGTTTCACAAGAAATCAAAACAACTTTGTGAAGGTCGCTTAAGCTATTGAGTTGGTGTTCAAATCGAGATATCCAATTCCAAACATCCTGTTTTTGAACATTACATGATTTAAAAAGAAGTGTTACAATATCACCTATCTCAAAATGTGTACTTTCAATGGAAAGTGCAATTATTTCTTTTTTTATGTGCTGTGTGCTCGATGTCATTTGTTGTTATTTTGATTGTTTTGAGAAAGTTTTCTTGTTACCCAATACGTGAAAAGTGTTGTAAACACTACAATACTAATAGAACTTATGGGCATAAGTATGGCAGCAACTACTGGCTTTAAATTTCCTGAAATCGCAAACCCTAATCCAATAATGTTATAAAAAAGGGATAATAGAAATGCATAACTAATAATATGATTGGCTCTTTTAGATAGTCTTAGAAAATCAGGTAATAATGTAAATTGTTTAGCGTCTAAAATACCATCGCAAGCAGGTGTAAAGACATTCGTGTTTTCGGAAATTGCGATCCCAACATTGCTTTGCGCTAAAGCACCTGCATCATTTAGGCCATCACCTATCATCATTACGTTTTTCCCTTCGTCTTGTAAAGCTTTAATAAAACTAAGTTTGTCTTCTGGTTTCTGATCAAAATAATACTGCGTGTGCTTGGGTAAAAGTTTAGATAAAGACTCCTGTTCACTACTATTGTCTCCAGATAAAACGATGATCTTAAATTTTTCAAGAGCTTTAAAGGTTTCTTGTAGCCCTGATCTATACGTATTGATAAAGTTGTAATATCCTTTGTAGGTGTTTGCTGTAGCTATATGAACTTGAGTTGTGTTCTTTTCAGGAGAATAGACACTGCTTTGATGATTGTTATTTACATATTGATAACTGCCAGCATAAATATGCTGCCCATTCTTTTTGCCAACAATACCTTTACCAATCTCTTCATTAAAATCATCTAAGGTATATATTTCATGTTTTTGCAACCATTGATACAAGGTTCTACTCAATGGATGGTTTGAAGATCTCAGCGTGTTGGTTAATAAATCCTGTTCTTCAATTGATAAATCAACTCCACAATATGAAATTTTACTTTCTAACGATGATGTAAGTGTTCCTGTTTTATCAAACACAAGCGTGTCTAATTGTGCCATTTTCTCTATCGTTTCCGCATTTTTAAGATATAATTTTGCTTTACCAAAAAAACGCAGCATATTTCCTAGTGTAAAAGGAGCAGCTAAAGCAATTGCGCAAGGACAGGCCACAATAAGTACAGCGGTAAATACATTAAGCGCTTTAGAAGCATCAAACCACCACCAAAACATTACAGAAATCATAGCTATGCTAAGTATAACTATTGTGAAATGCTTGCTAATTTTATTTGTTAGCGTTTGAAAATTGGTTTGATTTCCTTTATTAAAAACATCGCCAGACCAAAGTTGAGTTAAATAACTCTGTTCAACCGTTTTGATAACCTCTAATTCTATATGCTCTCCTTGTTGACGACCACCTGCATATACTTTATCTCCTGATGCTCGTGATACAGGCTGAGCTTCACCTGTAACAAAACTGTAATCAATAAATGCGTTTCCAGATATTAAAATAGCATCTACAGGAATGAGCTCTCCGTTTCTAATTAAAATGCGATCCCCTTGAATTAAGTCTTTAATTTCTGTTTGTTGTTCTCTTAATTCTTTTTTGTTGTTGTTTTGGGTATTGAACTGTGTACTTGATTGTATTAGTTTAGTAACAGCAATTGGAAAATACGATTTGTAATCACGTTCAAATGAAAGGTAAGCGTAGGTTTTTTGTTGAAAGAATTTGCCTAGCAATAAAAAGAAGATCAATCCTGATAAACTATCAAAAAAACCTGTTCCTAGGTCTAAAGCAATTTCAATTGTAGAACGAATAAACAAGACACTTATCCCTAGAGCAATTGGTACATCAATATTGATATGTTTAGAACGAAGCCCTTTTATTGCAGAACTAAAATAACTCCACCCAGAGTAGAAAACAACAGGCAATGAAAACGCGAACATTAACCATCGGAATAGGAATTTAAATCGGTCTAACCAAAACTCATTGACTTCAAAATACTCTGGAAATGACAAGAACATGATGTTTCCAAAAGCAAATCCAGCTACACCTATTTTATAAATTAAGCTTCTATCGGTTCGTTTTGGCGTTTTCTTTTCATCAGCTAATGATATATAAGGTTCATATCCTAGTCGTGTTAATAATTCAACTAAAGCAAACAAGGATAGTTCTTTTGCTTTAAATTGAATACGGACTGTTTTCTCCGGAAAATTAACTTGTGAATTTAATACTCCGTTATGAATTTTAGAAAGATGCTCTAAAACCCAAATACACGAACTACAATGAATAGATGGTATTACTAAATTTATAATTTGAATTCCTCGCTCATCAAATTCAAGAAGCTTCGAGGCGATATGAGGTTCTTTTAAGAAATCAAACTTACTGTCAAATCTTGATGGTGTTGTTCCTGGTGAATGCTCTAAATCATAATAATACGTAAGATCATTATCTTTTAAGATCTCATACACCGTTTTACAACCATGGCAACAGAAATTTTTGTTGTGAAATACTATGTTTGTTTCATTACAAACATCGCCACAATGGAAACAATTTTCCATAATTTTATACTCTAATTTGCTTATACCTATGGCAAAATTGCGAATAAGAGCTTTTAAAAAATATGATATTTGTCAGTTTCCAAGAATCTCTTTTTTATTGAATTCCTACGGAAATTTGCTGAAATTGTTTGATGCGATAATATAAGTTTTTAATTTTATGGATATTTATTGCATATGGAACACCATCAAGAAGGCAGATGTGAAAACTGTATTATAAGACAGTTAAATGCGTTAAAAACGTTAAGCAAAGAAGAACTTAAAAAAATCTCTGATAGTAAAGTCACTAAAGCTGTTAAAAAAGGAGAAACTATTTTTGAGGAAGGAGAACGCCTCAATGGTGTGTTTTGTGTTAGAAAAGGTGTGTCTAAACTTTCTAAATCAAGTGAAAACGGCAAGGATCAAATTGTTAAGATTGCTACAAAAGGAGAAGTTTTAGGACAGCGATCTGTAGTTACAGAAGAACTTACGAACTTAAGTGCTGTAGCTTTAAATGATATGGAAATGTGCTACATTCCTAAACGTTTGCTTGAAGAAAATATAAACGATAATTCTGCTTTTACTAAAGCTGTCCTTGTTAAAATGGCTGAAGATCTCAGGTTTGCAGACAATGTAATTGTTAATATGGCTCAAAAAACGGTCAGACAACGCATTGCTGAAATTTTACTTTATTTGGAAAAAAACTTCGGACTAGATTCTGAAGGGTATATTGCCATGACACTTTCTAGAGAAGATATTGCAAATGTTGTTGGAACAGCAAAAGAAGCCTGTATAAGAATGCTTTCAAGTTTTAAAAAAGAAGAGCTTATAAGCACTCAAGGCAAGCGTATTCAACTTACTAACAAAAAAGCCCTGAACACGATTGTCAAGGGCTTATGATAAGTTTTGTCTCAAGTTTAATTTGAAACCCTTTTCTTAAAAGCTTACATTTTTACAGTAAGTACAGGCATTACGGAATGGTTTGCTACATCTTCACTTATACTACCTTGTAAGATATGCGCTAAACCTTTTCTGCCATGCGTTGGAATCGCAATTATATCGGTTCCTGATATGGAAGCAAAATTCATAATACCACTCTCAATAGTGTAATCTGAATATCGATTTACCATCTTTATCGCTTTTACAGGGTCTGAATGTTTTGCTTCTTTGAAAAACTCAAGTAAGGTTTCATCTACTTCACTTGTGCTTTTAAAATTGTTTCCTGGTGTATTCACATATACGAATTCTATTCTTGTTTTGAGCATGGTAGAAACTTCAATAATACGATGGTATGCATCTAAAGATTCTAAGTCAAAGTCACTTGCATAAAGTATACGCTCAGGAGCAAAATTTAAATCATTCTTTTTAATGACCAAGACAGGTGTTTCAGAAGTTCTAACTACTTTTTCAGTATTGCTTCCAACAAAAAACTCAGCGAGTCCTTTACTGCCTTGGGAACCCATTATAATTAAACTTGATTTTATGTCTGAAGCTAATGTAGAAATTGAACTAAAATCTAAATGCTTTTGTAGCATTGGTTCCACTAAAACGCCTTCTAAAAAAGGGGTTTTTACTAGGTCTTCAAATTTTTTTCCAATAAGCTTACTGTAGTATACCGCTTCTTCGATATCACTAGGAGCTTTACTTATTCCGTCTTCTATGCCTGACATATGTGTTAGAACTAATTTTGCGTTAATGCGTTTTGCAATGTTTGCTCCAACCTCTAAAGCTTTAAGCGAAGTATCTGAAAAATCAATGGGTATTAATATCGTTTTCATTCGTTTTGAGAATTTTAATTATACTACAAAATTAGTCGAGGCTAATCAATTAAAAGATGATATTTATCATTTCAAGATTAACTAAGAGCAAGTATGTTTGTTGAATACTTATGAATTTATGAGGACTAAGGTTATCATACAAAACCTAAAATGTGATGGCTGTAAAAATGCTGTATCCAAAAGAATGCTTGAGGTTAAAGGCGTTTCAAATATTAGTATCAATGTAGATCGCAGTGAAGTCACTTTTAATTTCACCACACATAATGTACTTGAAGGACTTCGGGAGGCTTTATGTGATTTAGGCTATCCTATTACCGAAGATCCAAACACTATAGACTACAAAACAACATTACACACCTCAGCTTCGAAATAAGTATAAAAAAGACTTCAGTGTCAAACCAAAGTCTTTTCTAAAAATTGTGGTCCCAACTAGGCTTACTTCGACTGCGCTCAGTATAAACATTTCGATAAACTCAATGCAACGCTTTTTGCCTTCAAAATCAAACAAAAAAAGACCTCAGCGTCAAACCAAAGTCTTTTCTAAAAATTGTGGTCCCACTTGGGCTCGACATAGAGTTATTAAACAGCTGTATACCACTCATTTGTAATTCCCTTTTATATGTTGTACCTCTAGAAGTACTCCTTTTTAATATTTGTATTCTTAAAATTCTTTCAGATAAAACTGAAAAGAATTAAATAAATTAATGTTTAAATCAATTTAGAAAATTGACCTTTTTTATAAGTTTTCTGGAATAAGATAATATTTCTAAAATCATCTTCATTTAACTCTACTGCAATTTTAGTATAAGGCTCTGTTGTAAGTTTCACTATTATAATTTCAACAAACTTTAAATCTGCAAAAGTTGCTTTATATTTCTCAAGCCATAAACGTAATGCAAATTCTTCATTTTGAATAGAGTTATACTCATCCATTATTGATTCAAAAAATAATTCATTTGCCTCTAACTTTGATACTTTTAAAAGTTCAAAATACAATTCGATAAAAATGCAATCTTGCTCTCTGGTTGGACAAGCACATGGAAATACATGAATAGAGTTGTTTTTTACCCATTTACTCCACTTACCACATTCAGATTTAGAAATAGCATCATAAAACTCATCTTCATATTTCATGAGCCACCAATTTATTTGATGGATTGACAGACTAGGTTTTATCTCTAAATTGACTAAATCAGAAATGTAAGACATCAATATTAAAAATTATTCGTTTTTCTTAAGGAATAATCTAAATAGCTTTAAAAATAAAAGATGTAATACAATTATTGGCAGAAACAGTAGGAACATCATTAACCCGCCATTGTTTTCTATATCACTGTTAAGGTATCTATTTCTTTGATAACCCTCCTCCTTTGGACAGTTAATTTCTACAGCTACGAATAAACCAAAATAAGTGTAGAGTACAATCAGAATTATAGTTTCTATACTCATAATAATATATATTTAAACTTGCCATATATGACATTAAATTACGTAAATATAAGTCTTTCCTTGACTTGTCAAATATGTCAAGTGTGGAAAAGTCAGATTTACTTAAAATTGTTGGTAAAAAAATTCAAGAAACAAGAGAATCTAAAGGTTTTACACAAGTAGATTTAGCCGGTAAAATAATTGGTGAATTTGATACTACAAATGTATCTAGAATTGAATCTGGCAGAACTAACCCTACACTATATACATTATACAGAATAGCAGAAGCATTAGAGGTTTCTCTTTCTGAATTGCTCAACATTGAAGATTGTGAAACTGAAATTTAGCTATTTATTACTTGTTGATTAATAAACCTCTTTTAGCTAGAGATTAAGTAATATCTAGATTTAAAAAACTTCAACTATGAATTACAAGACCTCTCTTTTAGTAAGATTTGGCTATGATATATAATCTAAAAATATTCTTTATCCTTCTAAATCATTGAAATTTGCTAGATATTGACACATTTACACGAGAGTAAAATATAAAACTACTACCATATTAGAGAAAGATTATGGATTACATAAATCCTTCATCTTTAAAACTCAAATACCTATCTTTTGAAATAATCAAATGGTCTAATAAATTAATCTCGACTATTTCACATGCTTTAAAAAGTTTATTAGTAATCCTTTTATCTGCTTCACTAGGTTTTAAATTACCACTAGGATGATTATGAACCAATATCACATGTGATGTTAGTGCTTTTAATGCAACACTCAAAACAAGTTTTATATCCACTATACATCCTGTAATCCCTCCTTTAGATAAGTCATATATTCCAACAACTATATTAGCTCTATTAAGTAGAACAACTTTCACTTCTTCCTGAAGTTCAATTAAATTCTTGTCCCAATGATTCATCACTAATTCATAAACTGTTTGACTATCCTTTACTTTCACTTTATCAGGATTGTCATTAGAATATGAAACCTTTATCTCTGAAACTTTCATAATATTAAAATAAAATCCGTCCTGTTTTGCGAGTATACTTAATAAGTACATTTACAATTTAGGACGGAATATTAATTAATCTATTAATTCTGTTTCTAGGACACCATTCTGAGAAAAGCTGTGTTCTTCAGCAAATAGCTTTTGAACAGCTTTGTCTTCTTTAGATGGCGTTACAGATTCAGGAATATAAACATTTCTGTGATTTAAAATCATCACTTCTCCAGTATCTTCGACTGTGTATTCATATGCTTCACATTCTTGTCTTTCTATCTTTCCATGTATTGAAGTTCCTAATAAAGATTTACAAGTTTCTTTATCAAATGTTGAAGTAATAAAAGCTCTTCTTGCTGTAGCATAAAACAAATTTGTTTCCTGACTTAATGCCATTTCAATGCCACCTTGTAGCTCTAAAACAAAGAATGTTTTTCCATCCTCTGTTTGTCTTTCTTTGTAGTTAATAATTCGTACCATAAAATTTAAATTATTGAGTTGAACAAAACCCTTTGAAAAGATTAAACACTTTTAAGACCTTAGATAACAGCTATCAACTTGTATCATATCTGCCTGTGAAAAAGTGAAATCTTTTTAATAAGGGCTGGGGGAGTTTTCTTCCCTTAAAATAGGTGGGGGTGTTTTCTGAGGAAGGTTGCGTGAAGACGATATTAAATTACTATAATTTTTTTTTTGAAATTTTATCTGTAGTTTTATACTTCTCCCTGTATAAATACATTAACGACATTATTTAGTAGTGTTGTTCATAATCCCATTTTAATTTTTATAATGAAAGATAGTGCAAAAGGTCCTGGTTCTGGTTATATATTTCAGTTTGAAATAGCGCTTCTTGAACTGTCTAATTTAAAACCAAATGAATCCATAACCATTGAAAAAATTGATGATGTTGGTAAAGAAGATGAAAAAGGAACATATACACTTACAGTCCAAGCAAAACATAGTATTTGCTCAACTAGTAAAACCTTTGGAAACACTTCGATTGATTTATGGAAGACGATTAATATTTGGATTAGCAAAGTCGAATCTGGGTTTTTAAATAATAAAAATATCTTTAAAGCAATTACAAATGTTAGTATTCCAAATAATTCAATTGTAAAAAAAATCAAGGGTAATAGTTTTGAGCAAAACGTCATTTTAATAGAGCAGTTACTTGATAGACAAAAATCTAAAAGAGATATAAAGTTGGAGAATGGTGAGGAGGCCAAATCAATTATCAAAACAATTGCTTTGATTGAAAATGTTTTAAATTATAAACCCCAGCTTAAGATTATCCTTGAAAATTTTGAATATGAAGAAAATTATAAAATTGAAGAAGACTTTTATAACAAAATACATTTAAGTTCAGTAGACAACATTGTTTTAAGAGAAGAAATCTATCATCGCTTTTATGGTTGGATTATTCAAAAATCAAAAGAAAAATGGTGCAATGATTCTGAAGCTGTATTTACAAAGAAAGATTTTGAAGAAAAACTCCAATTGATTCAAAAAAATCACATTTTAATTAACGCCATATTTAGAAATAAAAAATATTTAGAAGAAACCGAAACGATTAATGTCGCCGTCAACAGTGAAGATATTTATATTAAACAATTAGCTGATATTAACAGGAATGACGAGATAAAGGAAGAAATAATTAAAGACGCCATACTTGACTTTATATTGTGTGATATTGAAATAACCTACCACATAGTTCACAATAATTATTTAACAAAAAAAGATTTTGAAGAATTTGAAGAAAAGTGTTTCCAAAAATGGAAAGATGTAAGAAGGAAGTATATTTTAAAAAATATTGACGAGTATACAGATTTAGAGCTTAATGATTTATCAATTAAAATTTGTGATGAAGTTCTGACTGAAGTCAAAATAAATTTTCAAGAATTTCTTCAGTTTGACGATTCTAATAAATATATCCAGAACGGAACATTTTTAAATTTATCTAATAAGCCTAAAATTGGTTGGAACCCTAATTGGAAAAACAAATATAAAGTATGACAACGGTTAAGGATTTAAATTTATTTGACTTACTTCAGAATAACGCTTTAGGTGTAGTTGCTTTACATAGTTTTATTTTGGGTTATACCAAAGTTAAAATTGGTCAAGAGAATGATGAAAAGATTGAGCCTTCAATAGATTATCTATTTTATGTATTGCCAATTGTTTATGGGGAATCATCTTTGAAATCATTTAAATCTTCATTTGAACTTTATACCGCGATTGCGAAAGATAAAAGCATAAGTCTTGGTCTACAAGAAAGAGCTGAAAAAATGAAAGAACAAACTTTAGAATGTTTGAATTTGGGATTTAGCAAACAAATTTTTTTTATCAATATTGAGGAATATACAGTTGGATTAAATGAAAATTACAATTCATCAAATTTGTTAAGCTCAATGAAATTTAGTAATTCTTATTATAAAGATGTTTACAGAGCATCATATAGATTAGGAAATATATTTGCAAAAAAAGATAACAAGATGTTACAATTAAAACTAAATATTAGATTTTAAAATAATGAAATTAGTCATTAAAAATATTGTTCTTTATCCTGTCAATAAGGACTTAAATCCAAGGATTATAAGATTTTCAGAAAACAAAGTCAATGTCATTACTGGTTATAGTAAAAGAGGTAAATCTTCAATTATTGAAATTATAGATTACTGTTTAGGTAATAGTGAACCAAATATCCCTATTGGGCTAATAAGAAATTTAGTGAGGATCTTTGCTGTTAAGGCTAATATTAATGGCACTGATTATTTCATTGGAAGAGAAAGCCCTGGTGAAACTGGCAAAAGCTCTGATATTTTTTATTTTATTGAAATTGCACAAAAAGGAGAATATTCAGAACTAAATACAAATAGTTGGATTGAGGACTCTCATAAATATAAGATTAATCGAGAGACGTTCATATCAATTTTAAATAGCAAAGGGGGATTTCAAAATGTTGAAGAGGAAATTTATAATGACAAAAAAATCACAATTGGTTTTAGAAGCTCAAGTTCATTTCTTTTTCAACCTCAAAATATTGTGGCTAATGGTAATACTATATTTTACAAGACAGATTCGTTTTACAATATTGATAGATTAAAAACCTTTTTCCCTTTGGCATTGGGTTATAAATCATACGACTTAATAATTTTAAAAGAGCAAATAGATTATTTAGAAAGTGAAGAAAGAAAGATTTTAAATAAAATTCAAGATTTAGAAATAAGATATGAAAATTGGAAATCTGACATTTACGAATATTATACTGAGGGTATTGGTTTAGGTTTAACAAAGCGTGATATTAGTATAGATAGTTCTAAAGTAGACTTGATTAGAAATGAGCTTGAAAAAATTATTGATAATATACGAAATGAAAAGCTATATGTTGAAGGCTCTGGTTTAAGATTTTCTGAAAAATTGAATGAACTTGAAACTGAAAGGTCTGTAATGATAAGAAAGTTGGGAGAATTAAAAACCGAGTTAAATAAAATTTTAAGATTTGAGTCCACAAAGAATGAATACTTTGAATCAGTAACAAGTGAAATTGAGAATAGATTAAAACCTATTGATTGGTTCTTAAATAAGAAAGGTTCTAACATCTGCCCCTTTTGTGATTCAGAATCAGATTTGGCTTTAAGAAATTTGCAACAATTAAAAGAGGCAAGAGATAATAACAGGTTATTAATAAATAATAAGGAATCTAATAATCTGTCCTTCGAGAAAGAAAAAATTGAATTAAAGCACTCTATTAAATCACAAGAAAAGAAGATTATAGAATTTGACACCAATATAAGTTTACTAATTGATGAAAAGCTATCTAATCAAAAAACGTATCAAAAAGTATATGAGTTTATTGGGAAAGTATCTAACTTCATTAACAACTTACCATCAACTGACAATAAGTATATTCAAGAATTAGCGGTAATTCAAAGAGATTTGTCCAAGAAAAAAGTTAAGCTCAATAAACTTAAGAAAAAATTTGATAAAGAATTTACACTTTCAAAAGTCTCAAAATCAATAAAGACATATATAGATTTACTTCCAATAGAAAACAAAGAATACTGTAATGTAACTCTTGACCCAGACAAGCATTTGGGTATTAAAGTTGTGGATAGTAAAAATAAAACATCAACTTTTCTGAATAAAATTGGTAGTGGGTCAAATTACATGTGTTACCATTTAGCCACAATGCTTGGTTTACATGAGTATTTTTATAATCTAAAAGACACAAATAAAGTAAATTATATTCCATCTTTTTTAATTCTTGACCAACCAAGTCAAGTATATTACCCAGAAAGAAGGGAAGGGAAAAAAGAAGGTGAGCTTAATCCTGAAGAATCTGAAGATCTTATTAACACAAAAAAAATATTTGAAGTTTGTTCTAGATTTCTTGAAAGGACAAATAATGAAATTCAAATTATAATCTTAGAACATGCTGATAAGGATAGTTGGTCTGAAGTTAATAATATTGAATTAATCGAAAACTGGAGAGGAAAAGAAGTAGATGGTATGTTTTCTGAGGATTATAATGCTTTAATTAAAAAAGAGTGGTTATTGAATTAATTATAAAAGATATGAAAGATAATGAATCACCTTACTTAAAAAAGAATAATAGACTTTCTGATGTTATCGCTGCTATACAAGTAATGTCCACTTATAGGTTTTATAAATTAGATGTTAAAGAATGGTCAAAAAGAATATCTGGTAGCGATAGATTCCATTATCATTGGAGAAAAGTATTTGAAGAACATTCTGAATTTTTTAGATTTAATGATAACAATGAAAAAGTATCATTAGTATGGAGAAGAAGTAAGCAAAGACGTTTTCATGTAGATTTAAACAAGGAGTTGTCACTTAATGAATTGAATGATTTAGATGAACAGAGTAGAAGAACGAGGGTGACTAGAATGCCATTAAGTAGTTCGGATATCGAAACATTAATATCAACCGCAACAGATCTGCATAGTAGAGCTTTTGAAAACAGGAAAGATGAAAGGTGGTGGATAATTCCTTTGGTTAGTGCTATAAGTGGAATTGTGGGTGTTGTTGTTGGTGCTTTATTAAAATAATTATCTGTGCATGAACAAACCATTACATTTATTAAGTGGAATACAAAGCTTTACAATAGATAAGCTTGAAAAAAAATTATCAGAAGAAGAGACTCTTTTTTTTAACAATAAAAAATGGAATAATAAAGCAAAAGAGAATGGTGTGTTTTTCGATTTATCCCAGGTAATTTGGGTTAATATTAGTGCTGCTTTCCAATTATGTTTATTAGTTGAAAACGCTAAAAAAAACAATATTCAAGTATATGTATCATTACCTATTAGAGTTTTAACTACTGCAGAAGAAGAAAGTTCTAGTTATTCAGAATCCATAAAAACAACAATAAAGAATAGTAGACAAAAAGCAAATGATTTCCTTAAGGTGATTCAATTTGACAATGCAATACTCTGCAATCATATAAGTAATGATAACGATGTAAAAGTAAGCGAAGATTATCAGTTTTCAAGAGAGTTTAATTTTACTCATTTTAAAAGTGTCTTTTCAACAAGTAACTCTCTATATACCCCTCTTTCTGAATACCACGATTTTAATTATAAATATATTGTACCACTTACTTGGTTGCATCAAGAAAATAATTCTTTTCAAGAAATTTCTGAAAAAATTGAAAGTATACTAATTGATGAAAATAGGGGTTTACATCATCTTGATATTTTGTCTTTAAAAAATGTAATTCTATATGAGCTTTTAAAAAACATTCGAGAACATACTGGTGATAAAACAGAACACGCCCTATTCTGCATTGGTTTAATAAATAGCAAATCTATTACCACATCAAACCTAGAAAAAAAAGTAATAACCCATTCTAACAATATTGAACAAGATTTTCTTGAAGGAATCATTAAAAGTGATATAAATAGTGTTGTAGAAATATATTTTGGTGACTCTGGAGATGGTTTATTATCAAATGATTTAAAAGAAAAATTTAACCAAAAACATCTGACAGGCAGCTCTATAAACAATATAGACGATCCGACAAATCAGTATAAATTGATTAAGTGGAGTTTTGATAAATGGTCTACTAGAAAAGATGAGAAAATTAGGGGGACTAAGGGGTTATACAGAATTCAAAGAATTGTAAATAAATATAATGGTATTATTCACTTAAGAACCGGAAGAGTTAATGGAGGCTATCAGAAAGGGGGTAAACCAGAATCCACATGGGTAACTACTCCGCAAAAAAATCTATTCCATCAACCAGGTACATTAATTAATATAAAACTAAGTCCATATAAAGAGATTCTCAAATATAATTTACAGACAAATAGGTCAATCCATAAGAAAAAGTGGCAGTCACTTATATATGAAATAGAAGCTGAAAAAGATGATACTCCCGAATTATTTATTCAGTGGATAAATAACCAATCTAATTTTGAAAGTTTTGACAATACCGTTATAATATTTAAGTCTAACAAAAACACCTCTGATGATATCATTGTTAAATTCCTTGAAGATTGTTTAAAATTTTTAAGTGAATTTAGGCACCCTCTAGGTGTTTTGGTATATATCGCCATCAACCTAGGAAAGGAAACACTAAGAAGTTTAGTAGAATCTACAAATGATTTAATTATCAGGGAAATAGGGGATTCAAAACATCCTGAATCGGAAAAACCCCATTCAGAAACCGTTTATGATCCTGTTTTAGTTTTAGGAGAAGACAATAGTTTATTTTGGTATGGAGGAAATCAAAAAATTATAGATATTTTAAATGAAATTTATAACGAAAGTGAACAACCTAAAAAAATAAAAAACCTAACAGTTTTCAAAAACTTATCTCCATCAAATCAGAACGAAGTTTTAATGTTCTTTCAAAACGACAGTAATTTCTTCTTTATTGATAAAAATGAAAGCCTTTATTTTAACTTCACAAATCTGAAATCTTTGTTTTCAGATATTTTATCAGATAGTGTTGAAAATGGCAGAATTGAATATGAAGACAAAGCAGTTTGCAGTCCAAAACTAGATATTGGTAAAAACTGGTTAAATATGAAAACGATACTTAATCAAAATAATTCTACAGGGTTTGCATTAGTTCTTTATATTCTTCTTTCAGAAAATCAATTTATAAAAAACTTATATGAGAAGAAGAAGACATATCTTTTTATTGACCATAATCAACAGTATCTACTCGCAAAAGAATTGGCTAGAATAATGGGATTGAGCTACAAAAACATTGTAGACTTAACTGAAGATATTGATCTAGAATTACCAAGAAGGACTAAATTATTTAACCGAAATGATAATGTTATTATTTTAACAACCTTAATTTCTTCATCAGAAACAATAAGAAGGTTGGTAAAACACATTCAACGTGATAAGGCAAATCCCATTTGTATTCTATGTCTTTTAAATAATAGAAAATACAAAATCGACACTTTAAAAACTTGGAAACAAAAAACAAAAATCATAAGTCTTTCTCAAAAATATAATGAGGATAAAAAAACTCCAAAGCCAAGTAAAAGTAAACAACTCGAAAAACTCTTTGTGGATTTACAAAACGACATTGTTGTTTATTCACCAAACTATGAATTAGTAAAAGACAGAAAAAGAGATATCGAATTTTCGGATGAATTAAGCAATCTTTTTAAGAGAACTAATTGCTTACATTATGATCATTTGGGAAAATATAATGACAGGCACTATACGTTTTATTTAGATAAAGACAAAATACTGAATGACCCTTTGATAATACGAAAAATACAAGAAAGTATTGAATCATGGGTAAATTTAAATAACGTTGATAAATTTACAGTACTCATACCTGAAAAAAACAATAAGCCAATATTAAAATGCCTGCAAGCTTTAAATAATTTCTTTAAGATAAATGAAATTATAAAAATTAATGAATACAAAGCTGACGAAAAAATCAGTGAGAACGCCCTTTTTATTGACTTTGGCTCTTTGACAGGTAGTACGTTAAATAAGGTAATTGCCTCAAACCCTGCTAGTAAAAACCTGCTTATGCTCACTTTGTTTTCTCAATTTAAGGAAGAGAAAAACAAGTTTTATAAAAAAATAAAATCCACTCAAGTAGATTATACGATAGCATCAAATGAAAACAATCAAATTTCAATTTTTGATGATTTAAACGAAGTACAATTAATTGATAGAACGATTAATATTTCAGTCTCTTTTGAATTTTTGTTTGACTTACCTATATATTTCTACCACTCTATACATTGTCCAATATGTCAGCACAATGAAGCTTTAGATTCTTTCCAACTGAATAATGTCGAATATATGAAAGCATTTTCAAAAGACAGAAAAGATAGGCTGAAGATTAAAAGTTATGATATACTTCCTAAGGTTCCAGTGGATTTCTACTGCTCGACAAACTCAATCACTCATCATGAAATTTCAAGTAGCCTTATAATTGGAATGTATGAATTAAAACAACTATTAGAAAATGCTAAAATTAATACCGAGCACAGAGTTCAACTTTTTAATAAACTTTATAACTTATATACAAATTATGAAGATGAAATAAAAAACCCAGATTCGTTCGTTTATTCTATTTTGTATTTTTTGTCTCACGAAGTTATCTGGATGCAAAAGGAGCCATTAATTTATCAAAATTTCAGATATTTATTGGAGTACTTTTCGAAACAAGTTGCTGTTTTAGAATTATCAGAATTAGTTGCTTTTTTTGAAAAAAAATATAAGAATATAGAAAGGTCTAGAAAAGTAGCAACTAGATTTAAATATTCTGCTATATCCGTGCTCAGATCCTCAAACAAATATGAATATTGTAAAAATGTTTTCTCAATAATTAAATCATCTAGAGATGAGCAGTCAATTAGCAATAACTTGTTGCAAAACTGTCTATACCACATAAATTCATTGCATCTAAACAAATACAATAATTCAATAGAATTTTATATTGAACTTGAAAATCAATTCAAAAAATTAGATGCCTCAAAAATAATTTTTACCAACACACAGAAAAATGCTTTACAAGCTCAGAATGCTATTCAAACCATAAGACTTAACAATCAAAAGTTGATTAAGCAATCAGAAATTTATGACTTAAATTCTCAATTAGATTTATTCAAAAAATTAAAAAAAGATGTAAATGAAATTTACGAAGTTGAAAATAATCATCCTTGGCCGATAAGCTCATTTGATGAGATAAAATTGGATAAAGATGAAGATACTTTGAGAGATGCATTAATTTTTGGTGAGGACTCAATATCCTATGAAGAGTTCTACGAACATATACAATCAATCATTTCTAATAAATATGAAATAACTAAAAGTTATATCGAGACAATTGTTATGCCCACGATTGACAAGATAGAAAAACTAGAAAAAAATGTATTTAACAGCGAAACATTTACAACTTTCTATACTCAATTAAATAATTATAGAAATTCACTAAATAGTTTTGAAGATTTAATTAGAGAAGCGAGTACCGACATTATTTCCGTATTAAGAAAAATCAAGACTTATAACATACATTACAATACCATAAATTCAACATTTATTAAAAATAGTGAACAAAAAGAATGGAATTCTTCAAATGCTGAATTACTTAATATATTATATGAGATTCCTACAAGCTTAAACACGGTTATTAAAAACATTTTTGACAATAAAGGCTTCAAATCCGTAAAGTATAATTTAGTCGATGAAGACGTTATATTTTACAGTAAAAACTCTTTATCTAGATTTTTAATTCTTATTTATCAAAATATTCAAAAATACAATAATGAAAAAGGATTATATTATGACTTAAAGTCATATGAAGACGTTAAAGTTAATAATATAAATATCTCCTTCTCTTCAAAAGTCGATGATGATTCACTTATTTTAACTATTTTAAATGACGGCACACATTTAAATACAAAAGAGCCTAACCCTAAGGGGAATTTATTCTTATTTAACAGAGACTTAAGTTACTATAATGGAGAATTAAATCATAAATTGAATAATGAAGAGTTTAAGATAGAAATAAAATTCAAACTATATGAAACCAATTGAAATCGCTCATTGTGATGATAGCGAAACAGATAGAAGGCAGTTAAAAACTAAATTTAAGTTAATTGGGAAAAGAAATCCTGATATTGAGTTCGACTATAAAGAATATGAAACTCACCTAGAGTTCGAAAAAGCATTAGACTCCAAAGTATTTGATTATGTCGTTTTAGATGTATATGATGATAAGACATCTCAGAATTTAGCAATTTTAATTTTGGATAAAATAGCCACACTAGACACACCAATAAACGTAATAATATACACAAAAACTACACCATTAAAAGGTTCAATTGCAAAGTTTGAACAAATGTATAAGGATTATGATTTCATTTTAGGAGAAAAAATTTCTAAAGATGCTCCAGCAAAAGTTGTGGACAGAATTTTAGAAAATCATTTATTGAACAACCTGCAATCTCAATTTAGTTTAATAGACAAGGATGATATAATATTGAAAGTAGAAATCAGATCTATTGGAGAGAATAACCTTAATAATATTATACGTAAAATTAAGTTTGATAAAAAAATTAGTGAAGATGTTTTTATAAAAAGAATGTCTTCTGGCTTTAGTGGTGCCGCTGTATTTAAGCTTAGTTATGGAAATGAAACCTCAATTCTAAAAGTATCCAATGATAAAGCAGTTCTTAAAGATGAAATGGATAGGGCTAAAGAGTACTTTAATAAATTTCCTACTCGATTCAGAATTGACATCTCTCCAAATGAAGAATATTCTGCTAATGGAACATCTGCTTATTTAATAGAGAATGTATTGGACGGTATTACATTATTTGATTGGTTAAAAACAAACCCAACCAAACAGAAAATTGAAGAATTCTTTGAGGATTTATTTTTAAAGGGAGATTGTCTCTCTTCTAGATATATAGCTAACCGTACTAGGAAAGAAAAATATTCGTTTATTAATTCTAAGTTTAGTAAAGATGACTTAAAATATGTTCGTGTCAAGACAATTTTCAAAGAGTTAGAGCCGTTATTAGATTTTGAATATTTGTCCGTAAGTACTAATGAGTTGCTTAACTTTATTAAAGAAAATAAATACAAAAGCATTAATTACGAGGATATTAAAGAAACAAATTATATAACAATTTGCCATGGTGATTTACATTCTCGAAACATCATGATTCAAAGCAATGAGGATCCTTTTTTGATAGACACTGGAGGGATGAAGGAAGATTATTACTGTATGGATATATGCAGGTTATTGTCAAATTTGTTTATAGAAGGTTTAGATAATGGCACTAAAAAATTCTTCAATATTGAAGATATATTAGAACAATTTAATCATTCAAAAAAAATGATAGAATTACTGCCTTTAAATTTAGATGAAAAAAATGATAGTTTCATTAATGCAATTAATTGGATTACTCTTAACTCAAGTAATATTTATAAAGGTATGTTTGACAAATGGGAATTCCAGTTAGGATTACTAAAGGAATTTTTACAAATTTCATATAGGAAAAACTCAATACCTCCAAATAAAAGAGCGCTAGCCATAATGATTGCTGGATTATGTTTAGATAGAGTTAACAGTCATTTTGATAATAAACAACCCAACCTTTAATAGATTAAGGCTGGGTCATTATCAACTCAACTAAGAAACCATTGGTACATAGGATCACCATTGAGAGCTTTTGCTAATCCTTTGGAAAATTTAAAGGAATTAACATTTCTATCTAAAAAAGTATCTATATAAGAGCTTTTATTAGCTCCTGTGAAGAGATTGTATAAACTCCATAAATTGATATCTCCATTTTCATTTCTACAAAAACTTTCACCTTGATAATAGTCTTTTGCTACTGTAGAGATTTGTCCATCATTAAGTAACAATTCTGGAATCTGAAGTTTATCATTTTTAGGTAAATAGTTATATAATCTAGCTTTACCTATGAGCTGAGCAAATTGATGTTCAGTCAAAGTTTCTTGAGACAATCTCCTCATACTATCAAGATGTTGCTCAGCTTCATAAGCTTTTAGAACTTCTAATAGTTTTGCTCTCGCCCCAATATAACTATCAGCACGCAAGTCCTCAACATATCCATCACTAGAAACACACATATTACAACACACTAAATTTTGAAAACCAATAAAAAACTTAAACTTCTCAAAAGTCTTTTTTGAGTATAAGTTCTCTTGATTATATGCTCTAACTCCTCCAATGGTTAAAGCTATATTATTTCCATTAATTTTCTCTGTAATACTTGGAACACGAATTATAAAAGCCATTCTCTCATAATATATAGTCTTCTCATGGTCTAATAGTTCCTTGACTGGTTTATTAACAGCACTTGGAACTCTACCTTTAATCTGATGACTAACTCTTATTTCTGGAGCATCAAAAATATGATTAGGAAATACATCACTAGCACATTCTTGAGCTACTTGAATGAACTCATTATGACTTATAGTCCTTTCATTATCCTTGCTAAAGACTGGCACAATACAATCATTTCTAAGATGATTTAGCTGGACATCTATAGTATTAGCTTCAATAAATGGGTTAGGCTTGAATACAGGCTTATTCATACTACTTTCTAGAGTAATGGTAGTTACTTGGTTTAACTTTAATTCTCCTTCAGGGCGTTTGATTTGTAGTTCCATTTGTACTGAAATTTTGAGGGTTAGATAACTTTTCTAATTGTTCTTTTTTACTTCTAAATTGAGGTTGTAAACCTTGTTGAAATGCTGGGTTGTCATTGTAAAGAGCTGTTAGCTCTGATACAGATAAAGCACTATTAATTTTTTCAATAACATCTTTTACTGTAAAAGGTTCTGCATTACACCATTTTAATAGTCTCTCTCCTGTTTTAGAGTTAATTACAAATTCATGTGTATTAGAAAAAAGGTTTGTTCTATCTTTTGATGCTTTTGCTAAATGCTGGTCATTTACAATCTCAAAATTCACCGTGAGCTCATATTCAAACCCCTCACGTGTTACTTCTTTAGTACCATGTTTAACAACTTTAGACTTACCATTAGAACCTACATCTAACGAATAATCTATTTTTCTTCTAGCTGTAGTGATTATGTGACAACTAGATTGAAGTATCTTATCTATAAATGCTTGATGTCTTGGCGTTACTACTGACCAATCCTGCCATCTACCTCCTAATTTAGAATGTATATCTAAGCAACCACCTGTACCATTCCATTCATGAGTAATACTATCAATAATAATTACCTCCATAGAAGCATTTTCGCATGTTTTAATAGCCTCTATGTATCTTTCAGGACTATAAGGAGCTGACAGGTCTAACACATTGAAATTACCTAAGTCTGAATATAATGATGCAGAAGAGTTTTCACTATCTACAACAGCTATTTTAGACCAATCTCCAGTCATACCATATGCTAATAATAATGCACTATGAGTTTTACCAAAACCACTTGCACCAGATATTCCCAATCTAAGTTTTACGTTTTGTCTTTTGCTTTGTTTTAAGTTCATAATTTATATGTTTATAAAAGTTAATATTTATGTTTCTAAAAAGAAAAAGCGAGAGCCCTAATGACTCTCGCTTTTAATGTTGTTTTGCAAACTTTGCAAAAACTGCAATGCTTGCAGATTATTTTATTCCTAATTTTCTATAAAGACCATGACATACTTTTTGAAGGATTTTAATCTCTATCCACCTTTTTAAAATATCATCGTATGTTCTTTCTGCAATATTTAATTGTGTGGCAATTTCTAATCCTTTACCCCTTCTGAAATCTGAAGGTAATTCATTATATAAAAGCCTTTCTCTCATAGGTAACACAATAGCATTTTTTTGATACTTGTCAAACAGAAATAGTGAATGGTCAATTAAGGTTTTTATTAAGCTAACCCCTGTTCTAACATCCTCATCATTAGCTGTTAAAGATTTAGTCTCATCAGTAATTAAGTCTTTATTTCTCAAAACAGTCAAAATCATACATATTCTAAAGAAAATCAATCCAAGCCTTTTTACTACTGACAAAAACTCTACTTTATTACTACCAATAATAATATTAGTAGCTAAATGCATCTGTTGCTGAAATATATCCCATTGTTCTTCTGCTAAAATAATTTCTAAACTATCCAACCCTTTAAGTTTGTCATATAACATTAGAATTTCTTGACCTTTATCTGAAAACAAGTCATTGTGGTTAGTTCTGTGGCTCATTGGAGAAACATCCTTCCACCCTTGGATATCATCAAAAGAATAAAACATAAACCTACTATACAAACCATTCTCTTTTGAATCTATAAGTGGTTTTAATTGGTTTGGCGTTCCTGATAATACTAATGACATTTTAGGAGTTTTTACTTCATAATGCCTATCACTTCTACTAATTGAACAATGTTCGTGTTGAAATGCCTTTCTCAAAATATCTGAAAAATCTCCCCATTCTTGTTTCAACATATTGGACAAAGAGTCAGCTTCTGTCTCAAAAATCAACAAACTATCATCAGAATCTTCTAAATGAGAATAACATTTTGCAGAGCTTACATTTCCTGGCAAAAGTTTAACCTTCAATTTGGGTTCAGGACTAGCACTATTTGAGTTTCTTCTGTATTCTAGGATTTCCATTTTACTTCTCATAACTAACCTGTCGTGTATAGGATCAATTAAATTTTTAGACCATACCATCTCTCCTTTACCTGATGCTGGTGGTGCAATAATAAAAACATAAAGGTTTGTGAAAATTGTTCTTCCAGCATACACGCCATAAACATTAGGCATTGTTGCACTTAATACTCCTAATGTGGATAGTAAAACAATATCCTTTTCTCTATCCGTGAAAGAATTTGTTAACTCATTGAGTGGTTCTGGTAAGTTATCATATACACTTTTTGGTATATTTTTATTGATACTTAAGTCTTCTGTAATAACAATCGAACCTTCTGTTATTACATCTTCATTTGGTTCTTGTATTTTAACCATATTAAATAATTTAAATTATAGAATAGGACTACCCTATTCACAAACGCGAAATTATTTCATTAAGTGAAGAAACATTGAAACAGAGAAACACCTATTATTGGCTATATTCTGTTTAAAATATTTAGTAGTGAAAAAGTTTGGGTGGTCTAGTTATATAATGGTTAAGATTTTTTGAGTCAATCGAATTAATATTATCTTCTAGAGTATCATATATCTCTAATTCAGACTCGTTGTTGTTAATCTTAACTTGAAATAATTTAAAAAATACACCTATAAATCTTAAAGCATCTACTCTTTTTAATATTTCATTATCTACTAGATACTTAAAGATGTTTTGAATAAAATCTACTTTTACTTTTTCAGGATATTTATCAAATATAACCTTGTTGGTCATTTTTAATAAGACTTGGCTTCGCTCTTCAAAGTTTTCCTTAGTTAAATCAAAAGAGCAACATAGAGCATCATAAATGTCCCATTTTACGAAAAAGTTCTTAATATTTGTTGTTCCATTTGTTAGTGTTTTAAAAGAAACATCAGGTAGTCGTTTTAGGTTTTCAGAAAAAAGATAGCCTTTTAGAATTTTTAAAAATTCTTTGAAATCCTTGAAATTGGAATCAAAATCCTTTTGTAGTTCGGTTTGAGTAATTCCAAAGTTATTTGAGTAACTATACTGTAATGCACATCCTATAATAAGTATTTGAGGCTTGAACTCATTTAAGTCAAACTTTAAAAACAATTCGTCAAGTTTACTTTCAATATCAACAGGAATCTGAAATGAATTATACTTTTTTAAAAAAGAATTACATAATGGGAGGATAGTTGCATTAATATTAATTTCATTTGATACAGCATGGACATTTAAATCGGTTTCTTCTAAAACTATATCTACAAACTTATCATTTGAGAAATTTTTCCATTGATATAATCTTCCCATTATGTAATAAGATTTTTATTGCAAGAATTGCAAAGGTTGCATATTCTGCAATTTAATCTTTCTTATTCAATTTCTTACCCAAATTAGCCATGTGCTCACCTATCTTTTTCTGAACAACTTTAGCATAATGTTCTTGTGTAATACTTATTTTAGAGTGCCCTAATAGTTCTGAAACAATTTCTATAGGCACATCATTATAAAGCAGAACAGTAGTTGCAAATGTTTTTCGAGCGATGTGATGCGTTAACCTTTTATCAATACCTATGATTTCGGATATTTCTTTTAAGTAAGAATTAAACTTTTGGTTCGAAATTTTAGGAAATACTTTATTATTTGTGCTTGAAGAGTTGTGTTTTGATAATATTTCAAAGGCTCTAGGCAATAGCGGGATTGAAATTAGTTTATTTGTTTTCATTCTATTCATTTGAATCCATTTGCTACCATCAAAACCATTAACAATATGCTTTTTTGATAATCTGTCCATCTCATTAAACGCTAATCCTGTATAACAACAAAACACAAACAAATCCTTAACTAGTTGTAATCGTTTTTGTTTGAATTTCTTTTTTTCCAAAATTTCTAACTCATCAGAGCTTAAAAAAACGATTTTAGGTTTAGGTCTTTTTGCCTTGTAAAGAATAAACGGGTTTTTATCTAGAAACTCTTCTGCAATTGCTATTTTAATAATTTTTCTAAACCTTTGAATAGCTTTATAAGTACTAGACTGAGCTAGATTCTTTTCGGTTATCAGGTAAAATTCAAACTGCTTAATAAATTTTAAATCCAAATCTTTAAATAAGTAATCGTTTTTTCTATATTGGAATTTGATATAGTCTTTTAATAGCGCTCTAGCTTGTTTAAATTTCCACAAAGTTGGTAATACATACTCTTTACCTATTAGCTTTTCAACCTTATCATTATGCTCCTGAAAAAGAGTCAAAATCGTTTTATCTTTTTTAGAATCCTTCCCTAAGTAATTAATATAAATATCTTCTACGTCAAACTGTTCTTTATTAACTTGTAGAAATAAAAAAGCCCTGTTAATATTTTCTTTAATAAGGCTTAATTGAGTGTTTTTAATATCACTTATACTGTCTAGTGATTTTACAGTTTGTTGCTTTACCTTCCAATATTCTGGAGTTACAAATAAACCTGTTGAGAATTCTTTTCTCTTTTTATTATAAGTAATTCTACATTTAATTGGACATTGGTCATTTCTATTAACCCTCACTCTTTGAAGAATAAATAGAATATATATAGTATTGTTTTTCATACGTTTAAGTTTTTAAAACAGTACCCCTTGAAATTTTAAAACATACTCCGAATTGTACCCCTCGGAATTAATAGGAATTGATATCAGCCAAGTTTAATTAATATTAATCAGCATCTTAAACCACTGAAAACAAGACATAAAAAAAGAGCCTACTTCAATTTTACTTGAAGTAGACTCTTAATCAGTGGTCCCAACTGGGCTCGAACCAGTGACCCTCTGATTATGAGTCAGATGCTCTAACCAACTGAGCTATGGGACCAATAAGGCTGCAATATTACTACATATTTTCAAAGGCTGCAAGAAATTTAATCCTTTATATCCTGACATAACTCAATGAGAACACCATTTGTAGCCTTCGGATGCAAAAACGCAATAAGCTTATTATCAGCACCTTTCTTTGGTACCTCATGAATCATCTTAAACCCTTCATCTTTGAGACGTTGTATTTCGCATTCTATGTCTTCAACAGCAAAAGCAATATGGTGTATTCCTTCACCTTTCTTGTCAATATATTTTGCAATCGGACTATCCTCTCGCGTAGCCTGTAATAATTCTATTTTGTTGGGACCTACTTCAAAAAAAGATGTCAGCACACCTTCACTCTCTACAGTTTCGGTTTTGTAGTGTGGTTTCCCAAATAGTTTTTCAAAAAGTGAATTTGACGCATCAATATCCTTAACCGCAATACCAATATGTTCAATCTTTTCCATATATTCTCATTCAATTGTTTATATTCAATTTCTAAGGTATGAATTTTGCTATCAAAAGCAAGATAATCTTTAAATATCATCTACTTTTGTAGTTGATTACGTATAATAACTATTATGGAGGAAACTCAAAGACAGAAAAAAATAGGCGGAATTCTTCAGCAAGACCTTGCGGAAGTACTTCAAAAGGCTGCTACAGATGGAGGATTACGTGGTGTGATTATATCTGTTAGTAAGGTAACTGTAACCACAGACCTTTCAATTGCAAAAGCCTATTTAAGTATATTTCCAAATACCAATGCGAAAGAACTATTAGAAGGTATTCGATCTAACACACCTCTTATTCGTCATGAATTGTCACAACGTACCAAACACCAACTCAGAAGAATGCCAAATCTTGAGTTTTTTATTGATGACTCACTTGAATATATTGATCAAATTGAAAAATCTTTAAAAGGAGAAGATGACCCAATTAAGGATAATGACCTTTTAGATAGACGTAAAAAATCTTAATCTTATTCTATCATTGAACTTTTCATTATACATAGCAAAACGTTATTTGTTTTCTAAAAGCAGTAGCAATGCTATCAATATAATGACCATAATTGCAGCTTCAGGAATTGTCATTGCTTCAGCGGCATTGTTTATTGTACTGTCTGGTTTTGCTGGGCTTAAGGATTTTAGTTTACGCTTTTCTTCTTTTGTTGACCCAGATTTAAAAATTCTTCCAGCGCAAGGCAAATCGTTTGTGCTCTCTGAAAGCGATATCAATGCCATTACAAGTATTGATGGTGTTGTTGCTTACACTAGAGTTTTAGAAGAACGAGCGATTCTTCAATCTGAAGATAAGCGGCAAATCATTACCTTAAAAGGCGTTGACGCTAATTACAATTCGGTAACGTCTATAGACTCTATGATCATATATGGTCGTTGGCTCGAAAATGGAACCACACAAATTGTTGCTGGAGGAGGTATTTCAAATAAGTTGTCTTTTGGTGTTTTAGATATGAGCAAGCGTCTTACTATTGCTGTTCCAAAACCAGGAAAGGGACAAATCACCTCTGTAAAAGGGGCGTTTAACTCTGAAAGTGTCTTTAATATTGGAGTTTTTGATATCAATGAAAGCTTAAACTACGATTATGTTTTTGCTGATATTGATTTGGTTAAGGCGCTTTTAAATTATACTGATGATCAAGTATCTGCTATTGAATTAAAATTAAAACCTGAGGCTAACCAAGCCGACATTATTGCTCAATTACATGGTGCTTTAGGTTCTGAAGTATTGGTGAAAAACAGAACGCAACTTAATGATGCGCTTTATAAAATGTTGAACACTGAAAACATTGCAGTATACCTCATCTTTACCTTAGTTATCATTATTGCACTATTTAACGTTATTGGTGCATTAATTATGATGATCTTAGATAAAAAAGAATCGCTTCATACCTTATTTAATTTAGGCGCTACCACTAAGGAAATTAGACGTATCTTTTTTTGGCAAGGAAGTTTAATGACGATTCTTGGAGGTCTTGTTGGATTGGTCTTAGGGTTTATTATTGTGTTCTTACAAAAACAATTTTCGTTAATTATGATTATTCCTTCTGAACCTTATCCTGTTGCAATTCAACTTGTGAACTTTTTTATCGTATTAGCAACCATCACTGTTCTTGGATTAATTGCGGCAAAGCTTGCCTCCCAACGCATTACCAGAACTTTAGTACAAGGATAGCTTAAAATTGGTAATCTGAAAACTTATCTAGCACCTCATCAAAGGCAGCAAACACATCTTTAGAATCATCGCTTGTTACCATTTTCATTCGGTATTCTTTGAAGTTTGGAATCCCTTTGAAATAATTGGTGTAATGTCTTCTCGTTTCAAAAACACCAAGTTTCTCGCCTTTCCAATCTATAGACATTTGCAAATGTCTTCGCGCTGCTTCAACACGCTCTGTCATAGAAATTGGAGGTAAATATGTTCCTGTTTTGAAGTAATGTTTGACTTGTTTAAAAAACCAAGGGTTTCCTATAGTCGCACGTCCAATCATAGCACCATCTAGTCCGTATTGATCGCGCATTTCTACAGCACGCTCAGGCGTGTTAACATCGCCATTCCCAAATACAGGAATATGCATTCTGGGATTATTCTTTACTTCAGCAATAGGTTTCCAATCGGCATGGCCTTTATACATCTGAGCACGTGTTCTACCGTGAATGGCTATCGATTTGATCCCTACATCTTGTAAGCGTTCAGCAACTTCAACAATTTTAATAGAGTCGTGATCCCAACCCAATCGTGTTTTTACTGTGACTGGTAAATTGGTACGTTTTACCATTTCGGCAGTGAGCTTTTCCATAAGACAAACATCTTTTAAGATTCCTGCTCCTGCACCTTTACTCACGACTTTTTTAACGGGACAACCAAAATTGATGTCGATAATATCTGGATTTGAGCGCTCAACAATGTCTATGGTTTGAAGCATACTATCCATATTGGCGCCAAATATTTGGATGCCTACAGGACGTTCTTTTTCATAGATATCTAGTTTCATCACGCTTTTAGCTGCGTTTCTAATCAAACCTTCACTAGACACAAACTCTGTATAGACCACATCAGCACCTTGTTCTTTGCACAAGGCTCTAAATGGTGGATCGCTCACGTCTTCCATTGGAGCTAAAAGCAACGGAAACTCTCCTAATTCTATGTCGCCAATTTTTACCAAAATCGATTAAAATTTAATTTCTGCTTCAACGTCTTCATCTCCACGCTTCACCACAACAGTAGTAGAATCTCCTTTATCAAAAACAGATAACGCTCTCATATAGCTCATCATATCTGTTACCAAACTATCACCAAGTTTGATGACGATGTCTCCTTTTTGTAATCCTGCGCGTTGGGCTGGTTTTTCTTCACTGACACCATCAATTCTCATCCCTTTTCCGTCAAACAAATAATCTGGAATAACACCTAAACCAACCTTAAATCTTGGAACATCCTCACTTTCGTTTTTTGTTTTTCTAAACGACAGCTTCCCATTATCGTCAAGATCTGTAATGATGTCAAAAATATAGGTCGAAATGGTTGCCATCCCTTCATAATTTAACTTTTCAAAATCATCGCCTGGTTTGTGATAATCTTCATGCTGACCCGTAAAAAAATGAAGTACAGGAATATCGCTATTGTAAAATGATGTGTGATCACTAGGGCCTACTCCAGATTCGTTTTCAATAATCTTAAATTTCGAATTGTTTGCTTTTACCACTTGTTTTAAAATAGGTGATGTTCCAACACCATAAACTGCAAGTGTGCTATCTGGTTTTAAACGACCAACCATATCCATGTTAAGCATATAATTGGTCTTCTTTAAATCGATAGTTGGGTTTTTGGTAAAATAATTTGAGCCAAGTAATCCCATTTCCTCACCAGAGAAAGCCATAAATAAGTAGTTATTACCTGTATTGTTCTCTTTTAGTTTTTTAGCGAGATCAAGAAGCACCGCAACACCACTTGCGTTGTCATCGGCTCCATTGTGGATTTCATTTGTTTCGCCTCTGAACAAAGACCCTTCGGCTCCATATCCTAAATGATCATAATGTGCGCCAATAACAATCGTGTTTTCCGCATTGTTATTTAAGTAACCAATCACATTGGTTCCAGTTATGGTGCTGTCTCCATCTTTTACAGTGTAATTAACTTCTTGATGAGGATCGGTTTTTGGTTTAAAAGAGAACGTTTGAAAATAGTTGTTGGTACCTTTACCTTCCAATCCAAGACTCTTAAAACGTTCTGCAATATAGTCTGCTGCTAATTGCTCACCATCAGAACCTGTTTGTCGACCTTCTAATTTATCATCAGATAAAAAAACAACATCGTCTTTTATCGTCGTATTTTCAAACTTGTTTTCTGGCTGACACCCTAAACAGAGCGTCAAAAAAAGAATAAATAATATGTTTTTCATCTTCCGAAATCTTAATTTTGTGCAAATTTAGTTAATAAACACATGAAATACACATATCTATTCATAATTGGTCTTTTACTTTTTAATTGTAAGTCTGAAGAAAAGTCTACCAACCATAACAATGAAACGATCGTTAGTGAACCTGTAAATGATTCTCTGATTTATCCTGAAGAAAAGCATTTTAAGTCCATTCGTCAAGTGACTTTTGGTGGTGATAATGCTGAAGCTTATTGGAGTTTTGATGATAAACAATTAGTCTTTCAGTCTAATAATAAAGCTTGGAATGTTGACTGTGATCAAATGTTTTTGATGAATGCTAATGAAACCTTCATGGATAGTGTTGCGCCACCAATGGTAAGTACAGGAAAAGGTCGTACAACGTGTTCGTATTTTTTACCAGACAATAAGCATATCATTTATGCATCAACGCATTTAGGTGACGATAAATGCCCAGAAACACCATTGCGAAAAAACGGGAAATATATTTGGCCAATTTATGATAGCTATGACATTTTTGTGGCAGATCTAGAAGGAAATATAGTAAAGCAGCTCACCAATGAAGTCGGTTATGATGCTGAACCTACAGTGTCTCCAAAGGGCGATAAAATTGTATTTACATCTACACGAAGTGGTGATCTAGAATTATACACCATGAATATCGATGGATCTGATGTTAAGCAAATCACTAACGAGCTTGGTTATGATGGAGGTGCTTTCTTTTCGCCAGATGGCACAAAATTGATTTTCCGTTCATCGCGACCAAAAACAGAAGAAGACATTAAAGCCTATAAAGAATTATTGGCTGAAGGTTTGGTTGAACCAACCGAAATGGAGCTTTACATTTGCAATGCAGACGGAAGTAATTTACGACAACTAACCGATTTAGGTAACGCTAATTGGAGTCCGTTTTTCCACCCTTCTGGAGAGAAAGTTTTGTTTTCGTCCAACTTTGAAGCTGAACGTGGTTTTCCTTTCAATTTGTATATGATCGATCTTGATGGGAAAAATTTAGAGCGTATCACTCATGGCGAAACTTTTGACGCCTTTCCTGTATTTTCAAACGATGGAAAATACTTAGCATTTTCTTCAAATAGAAATAATGGAGGTGGACGCGATACGAATTTGTTTATTGCAGAATGGAAAGACTAAAAGGATTGACATTCTGAAATAACGCTTAACGAGATGCAACATTTCAGAATAGAAATACTAAAGTGAAGGAATCTATTCAATAATTAGATTTCTCGACAAGCTCGAAATGACACAAGCCTGAGTTTTGTCATTCCGATTAAGGCTGAAGAATCTTTAGACTTAATTGTCGGTTCGCTCTAAGCGTTCTCGTTCTTCTGAATCAATAGCGCGAGCATTAGATTCTAACTTGGTATTACCAAACTTATATCTAAACCCTAATCTTACATAGCGATTATCGACATCTGTTGTTTGTGTGTTAAACTGATTTTGGTACTGCGTAGCCAAATCAAAATCTTGCATGTTGAACAGGTCGCTTACAGATAGGGATAAAATCCCTTTTTTGTTAAAAATCGATTTTGAAATCGCAAACTCCGAGACCAATCGATCTTCAACCGTTTGAAAGCCTTGAAGGTTTTTTCCAACCCAAGTCAGCACCAAACTCATATTAAGGCTATTGTCTTTTAAAAGAGTGAGATCATTCTGTAATTCTGAATAATTAGACCATTGATCTTGCGTCACAGAACCTTGACCAAAATCAGTTTCTTCTTCATAGTTGTAGAAAGAGGTCACAGCGTAAACCGACCAACGATCTGTAACATCAAAACCTGTTATAAAATCAAAGCCATACTCAACAGTTTTATCAAAATTTACTGAAATGTATTCAATAATGTTGGCAGTATTATCTTGTCTTGGAATTTCAGAAATGGCACCATCGTAATTTTTGTAATACGCTTCAAAGGTGAAGTAATCTGTGATACTTGTTCCAATCACAAAATGATCAACAAATGTTGGCACTAAAAACGGATTTCCAGAAACCACATAATTATCATTCAAGAAAAACCGAAACGGATTTAAATTAGCATAGTTTGGTCTAGCAATACTACGTTTGTAGTTAGCGTAAACATTATAATCTTCAGAAAAATTATATTGTAAACTCGCATTTGGAAACCATTCTAAATAATCTTGCGTATTGGTAATATTGGTAAGAGGAGAAATTCCTTCAACGTTGGTTTGCTCCATTCGTAACCCTGCATTAAGACTCCATTTTTCAGTACTTAAATCGTAATTGACGTAAGCCGCTAAAATTTGTTCATCATAATCAAAGGCATCAGAATTTTGAGGGTCTATTGTTTCATTACCTGAACTTAAATCTACATCAAACTGCGTGATATCACTCTCGGTAGTTGTGGTAGAAAACTTAACACCTGTTTCAAAATTAGAATGCTCATTAATTGGTGTACTGTAATCTACTTTTCCTGCAAGTATATTTGTCTCTTGGTTGTTATCTGTATTGAACGCATTCGAGTTAATAAAGTTATCACTACTATCAAAAAAATCGCTAATGACGCCTTGATTTCGTTCATAATTATAATTCGTATAATGCGCATTTGCTGTAATATTCCCTTTTTCAAAATTATGACTAAAGGCTAAATCAAAGGCTAAGTTGTATTTATTATCACGAGATAAGTTGTCTGCAGTAAATCGTGATAAAACATTATTGTTAAGATCTCTTATTACTGTATTATTCTCAATTTTGTATTTAAAATATGGCAAGTATAACGCGTTCGAAGATAGACTTAATGTACTCTTGTCGTTAATGAAATAATCAAAATTAGCATTAAGATTATGCGTTTCTGACCACGTATTTCTATTCGTCTTAGAACGCCAAATTTCATCTGTTGTGTTGGAAGTGTTGAGATAGTTTACTTGATCATCACCATCTCTATTAATTTTGCTTTTTGAAAAGCTATAATTCACATTAAAACTAATGTTATCGTTCTTAAAAAAATGGTTTGTTCCAGCATTATATCTCGGGAAAACACCTTGCGTATAGTTTGAAAACACACTACCTCGATAACCTGTAATCAAATTTTTACTCATCACAATATTCAATACCACACCACTTTCGGCATCATACCTCGCTGAAGGATTGGTAATCACCTCAACCGATTTTATAGCATTTGCAGAAGAACCTTCTAAAAGCTGATTCAAATCATCTGCAGATAAGTTGACCTTTCTATTGTTAATATAAACTGTTGGATTAGAATTTTTAACCGTAATCTCATCGCCTAAAACCAAAACACCAGGCGTACTTTTCAACACCTGAAGCATCGTACCTTCTACCAAAGCGGTGTTTTCGATATTGAACACTAAACGGTCTGCTTCACGCTTTAAGGTTGGTTTTTTGGCAATAATACTGATTTCATCCAATTGCTCAGAAGCTTCCTGTAAAACAATAGTCTGTAAATCTAAAACACCTGTAAGTACAATTTTTTGGTGGAACTCTGTAAACCCAATATAGCTCACTTTTATAACGTAGGTATTAGGCTCTAAATTTGGGAGAATAAAATACCCAGACTCATCTGTTGTAGTTCCTTTTAATACTTGAGATTCATCTTCAGAAAACAACACCACATTAGCAAACTCGATAGCGACATTCTCTGTATCAACTACAGTGCCCGAAACCGAAGCATTTTGCCCAAAACCTATGCTTAAGCAAAATAGGAAAATCACATATTTGAGCAGGGAATTCACAATTAGTTAGGGTTTTAATCTGCAATATACTATTTGTTTTTAAATCCTATTTACGGTTTTTCCTCAGAATATTAGGTTTTCAATGTATTTTAAACGTTTTCTGCATTAGAAAAGAATTATATTTGCAGCATCTTTTAAAGAAGATTGGATTTATGAAGCACATTAGAAACTTTTGCATCATTGCGCATATTGATCACGGAAAAAGCACGCTTGCAGATCGCTTATTAGATTATACAGGAGCTGTAACTGCTCGTGAAAAGCAAGATCAGTTGTTAGATAATATGGATTTGGAGCGTGAAAGAGGAATTACCATTAAATCTCACGCGATTCAAATGGAATATACCTATGAAGGTCAAGAGTACATTTTAAATTTAATTGACACACCTGGTCATGTTGACTTTTCGTATGAAGTCTCACGATCAATTGCTGCTTGTGAAGGTGCTTTACTTATTGTGGATGCTGCGCAAAGTATTCAAGCGCAAACCATTTCTAACCTATACTTGGCTTTAGAAAATGATTTGGAAATTATTCCTGTCTTAAATAAAGTTGATTTACCTAGTGCTAATCCTGAAGAAGTAACAGACGACATTGTAGATCTTTTAGGTTGTGATCCAGAAGAAGTGATTCACGCTAGTGGAAAAACAGGATTTGGAATAGAAAACGTGCTCAAAGCAATTATTGAGCGTATTCCTGCTCCTGAAGGTAATGTTGACGAACCGCTTCAAGCCTTGATCTTTGATTCTGTGTACAATCCTTTCAGAGGTGTTGAAACCTACTTTAGAGTTATCAATGGTTCCATTAAAAAGAATCAACAGATCAAGTTTATTGCTACTGGGAAATCTTATGGTGCAGATGAGGTTGGGACTTTAAAATTGAAACAATTTCCGAGACAAGAAATAAAAGCTGGTGATGTAGGTTATGTGATCACAGGAATTAAAGAAGCAAAAGAAGTTAAGGTTGGTGATACCATTACTGATGCTAAAAATCCGACACAAAATGCTATTGAAGGTTTTGAAGATGTGAAACCAATGGTATTTGCTGGAATTTATCCTGTAGATACTGAAGATTATGAAGAATTACGAGCGTCAATGGAAAAGCTTCAGCTTAATGATGCTTCTTTGGTGTTTACGCCTGAAAGCTCTGCGGCTTTAGGGTTTGGATTTCGTTGTGGTTTCTTGGGTATGCTTCATATGGAAATTATTCAGGAGCGTTTAGAACGTGAGTTCAATATGACTGTTATAACAACGGTTCCTAACGTAAGCTATCACGCATATACAAACAAGCAACCTGACGATATTGTTATTGTTAATAATCCAACCGATTTACCAGAGCCTTCTACATTAAATCGTGTGGAAGAGCCTTACATCAAAGCAACCATAATTACAAAATCTGACTTTGTTGGTAATGTGATGTCGTTGTGTATAGAAAAGCGTGGTATCATTACCAATCAAACCTATTTAACTACTGAACGTGTAGAGCTGAATTTTGATATGCCTCTAGCCGAAATCGTTTTTGATTTTTACGACAGACTTAAAACGGTTTCTAAAGGCTATGCGTCGTTCGACTATTCGCCTATTGGAATGCGCGCTTCAAAATTAGTGCGTGTAGATATCTTATTGAACGGTCAGCAAGTTGATGCGCTTTCGGCTTTAATTCACGCAGATAATGCTTACCATATTGGTAAAAAAATGTGTGAAAAATTAAAAGAACTTATCCCAAGACAACAGTTTGATATCCCTATTCAAGCTGCAATTGGAGCAAAAATAATTGCCAGAGAAACCATTAAAGCCTTACGTAAAGATGTGACAGCAAAATGTTATGGAGGTGATATTTCGCGTAAGCGTAAGCTCCTGGAAAAACAGAAAAAAGGAAAGAAAAGAATGCGTCAAGTTGGTAATGTAGAAATCCCTCAACAAGCATTTATGGCTGTTCTAAAGTTGAATGATTAAACTTACAACCCAACGTTATCATACTAACCGAAGCTTATACGCTTCGGTTTTTTTGTACATTTATGTCGGCTAACCTTTTTTAATTATGCGTTTTAGGTTTCAAATTCTAAAATCAATCGTTCTGTGTTTAACAACTATAACACTAACGGTTCATGCGCAATCCTTTGATTTTTTTAAATATGGTGTTGAAAAAGGCTTGTCTCAAGAAACCATCAATACCATTTTAAAAGACAGTCAAGGATTTTTATGGTTAGGCACTCAAGATGGTTTGAACCGCTTTGATGGTCATCGCTTTAGAGTCTTCAAATCAAAAAAGAAAGATACAACGAGTATTTCAGGAAATTTTATAAATGCTCTTGCCGAAGATCAACTTGGTCGCATTTGGATTGCTACAAAAAATAATGGGCTTTGCTATTACACACCAACGACAGATACTTTTAGCAAGTTTAGAATTGAAGGTTTACCAGATAACGCACAATGCAATAAACTTATTTTGGATAATAAAGGGCATATTTTTGCTGCTTTTTTAGATCAAGGATTAGCAAAAATCAGTATTGAGAATGGTACCACAACTGCTAAAAAATTACCCTTTTTTAACACAACTCCTGCAAATATAACCGCATTACAACACTTAGATGATACGCTTTGGGTTGGAACACGTGATGGCGATCTTTATTATGCAAATGCGCTTAATTTTAAATTGTTGAATTATGACTTTAACGGTTTAAAAATCCATTCGTTTGCCAAATCTGAAATAGGAATTTGGATTGGTGCAGATGATGGTCTTTACCATTTAAACTTGAATTCTAATAAGATTAAAAAAACCACTATTTCTGCTTCAAAAGCTATCGCTGTTTTTGATATTTCTAATATAGATAACCAATTGTACTTAGCCACAGATTCTGGGTTTATTAATTGTTCAGGATATAATTCTGAAACCAATTCCTTTTCCAATATTACTACAGTAGATACGCGTTCAAAAGAAGAAACAGGACTATCTACCAATCGCATCAATTGTGTGGTTGTAGAAAATGACTTTTTGTGGTTAGGCGCAGATAAGTTGTATCAACTCTCTTTAAAAACTCCTGTTTTTCAGCTTTTCACCAAGAACAAACCTCGTAAAGGCACTTTAGAAAATGAACATGTTTACACGTTTGCTAAAAGCGATCATGGCTTATGGGCAGGAACACTTGAAGGCTTGCATCTAATTACTGAAACTCAAACTTTCGTTTATAAAAATATTCCTCACAATACTGTAAGAAGTATTGCAATAGATACAAAAAACAACCTGTGGATTGGTACACAAAAAGGTGTGTCTGTTTTAGACCTAAGCCATTTCAATCCAGAAAAACCTAACTTCATCACTGTTACACAACACAGTATTGACTCTTTGAATTTAAGTAATCTTAAGATTAGACACATTCATACAGATACAACTGGAAATGTTTGGGTCTCAACATTGGGTGGAGGAACACATCGTTTTATAGGTAATATTACTGAAAGACGATTTGAATTTCAACAGTTTAAAAACCGTCCAAAAAATGATAATAGTTTAAGCACCAATGTGAACTATGTCTGCTATCGTGATCGTTCTGGTGCACTTTGGGTTGGGACTGAAAAAGGCTTAAATCGTATTCGATTTAATGAAGATCAATACTATAATCCCGAATACAAACGATTTATAAGTGATGAAAACAACAATGCTTCAATTAGCAGTAACACAGTCCTTAGTATTTTAGAAGATACGCAACAAAACTTATGGATTGGCACCTTAAATGGTTTAAATAAATTCAATAAAACAACCGGGACCTTTACGAGATATAATGAAGATTTCGGACTCACTAATGGTGTGGTTTATGCGATTCGTCAAGATGAATCAGGAATGCTTTGGTTGTCGACAAATTCGGGAATTTTTAGTTTTGATCCTAACTCAGAAACCTTTACAAATTACAACAAAGATGATGGCTTGCAAGGCAATGAGTTTAATCTTGGTGGTAGCTTTAAAGATGCAGATCACAACTTGTATTTTGGAGGAACTAACGGTTACAATGTTTTTAATCCAAAACACATTGATCAGCTCGATAATGATGGTGATCTCACCTTTACAACTATTAAAATTAAAGATGCAAATCATAATTTTAAAGCTTTTGTAAAGCATGATGAAAGTAAGGTTGCTTCTATTAACTTAAGCTATGATCAGTTTCCATTTTATCTAGAGTTTTCAGATCTAGATTTCAGTCCGCAAAAGAATAATTTTTACGTCTACAAACTGTCTCCTAATGATGCGCAATGGAATGATCTTCAAAAACGAAAAGACATTCAGTTTCTAAACTTAAGTCCAGGTGAATATACACTTTTG
Organism: Bacteroidia bacterium; assembly: GCA_030430385.1. Lineage (GTDB taxonomy): Bacteria > Bacteroidota > Bacteroidia > Flavobacteriales > Flavobacteriaceae > Psychroserpens. The sequence continues at coordinate 240,907 of JAUIFO010000002.1, read as the reverse complement.
GTTCAAGGAAAAACGAGAGGGCAGCTATGGAATACAACACCTTTGAAATTAAACCTAAATGTAACACCGCCTTGGTGGAAAACACATTTAGCTTTTACAGCTTACGGATTGCTTTTAGCTACTTTTATTTATGTCTTGTACTATTTTCAACTACAGAAAAAATTACAGGAGCAAGAAACCCAAAAACTTAAAGAACTAGATGCGCTTAAAACCAAACTTTACACAAATATCACACATGAGTTTAGAACACCTCTAACTGTAATTAAAGGAATCACCTCTAATTTAAGTGATCAATTTCAACGTGCTAAAGATCTCAAATCTGTAAACTCGTTAAAAACCATTGAGCACAATAGCGATGCTGTTTTGAAACTAGTAAATCAAATGCTTGATCTTGCTAAAATTGATAAGCAAAAAATGGTTTTAAAGCCTAGTCAATCAGACTTGGGTTGGTATTTAAATCATATTGTAGCACACTTTGCTTCTTATGCGGAATCTAAAGGCGTTAAACTAACCTTCTACAGTGAAACTAAAGCATTATTATGTGATTTTGACCCAAGTGCGATACAAAAAATTATGAGTAACTTGTTAAGTAATGCTATTAAAAATTGTAGTCAAAATGATCAAATCATTACTCACTTAAAAGCCGAAAATAATAGTGTTCAAATTAATGTAAAGGATTCTGGAAAAGGAATATCAAAAGAACATTTAGATTCAATTTTTGATCGCTTTTATCAAGTTGAAAATTCGGTAGATTATTCTGAAGAAGGCTCAGGAATAGGGTTGACTCTAGTTAAAGAACTTGTGCAATTAATGAATGGTACAATAGATGTTGATAGTGAACTTCATGTTGGTACCACATTTAATATTAGTTTTCCATGTACTCAAAAGATGCCTAAAGAGGTCTTAGACCAACAGCTACTCAATTATTTAATAACACCTACACTTGTTAATGACACTATTGACATAACAGAAACTTCTACTAATGAGAAAGCGGTTGTTCTTGCCGTAGATGATAATGCAGATATCTTGAATTTACTAGAAACGATATTAAGCCAACAGTATAATGTTGTCTTAGCAAAAAACGGAGAAGAAGGTGTTTCAAAAGCAATAGAGCATATTCCAGATGTGATTATTAGCGATGTTATGATGCCAAAAAAGAACGGATTTGAACTGTGTCATATCTTAAAAAATGATGAAAAGACCTCACATATTCCTATCATTTTATTAACTGCTAAAGCATCTGAGCAAGACAAAATAAAAGGCCTTTCAAATGGCGCTGATGCATTTATTACGAAACCTTTCAATAAAGCTGAATTATTCATTAGAATACAAGAGCTGATAAAATTAAGAACACTACTCTATCAAAAATTTTCTAGTGCTTCCTCCTGGGATGCTATTCCGAGTAAAGATATAGAAGATAAGGATGCTGCTTTCATGAATAAGGTCTTGTATTGCATTGAGCAACACTTAGATGATGCCGCGTTTAACTCGATGCGCTTATCACGAGCTTTAGAGCTTAGTGAATCTCAATTATATAGGAAACTGAAAGCTATTACAGACGCTTCTACTGCTGTTTTCATCCGTCGCGTTAGGCTTCAGAAAGCTAAAACAATGCTCCAAAATTCTGATTTTTCAATCTCTGAGATTGCTTATAAATCTGGATTTAATAGTCCAGGTTGGTTTAGTAGAGCATTTAAAGAAGAATTTGGGTACGCTCCAAATGAAATGCGTAAATAACTGTTTTTCAAAATATTACAATCTTTTATAATTTTGATATGCAAGAATAGTACATCTATTTTTGATCGAATGCAACATTACTACAAGCCTTTTTCAAAATACTTAAAGCATTCATAATCATTGTCTTGTAATTTCACTTCACTAGATGTCTTAATTCATTTGGCATTTGAAATGAAACGTATGCTCTCATCTTTTAAAAAAAAACCAGTAGTCATTTTAGATGGTTATACGTTTTGTGGTGCTTCAAAAAAGAAAATAAGGTTTGATGAAGGACTTGTATGGTGTGAAGGAAATACGCAATGTAAAGATCAGCATTGTTCCGCGAGACTGTTTAGTCGTGATAAAGATGCCCCAGAAAATGAACCCGACTCTTGGGAATATGAGGCGAAATCAAATATTAAAATAAAAGCGAAAGAAGCTAGGGTATATCAAGTCTTTTGCGTGAATAAAATAAAACTATAGCTATTAATTACACAAATCAATATGAAAACAAAACTACTTTTAATTTTATGCTTACTATCGATTACAAATGGAATTGCCCAGCTAAATGTTTGGACTGGCTCTGTGGACGATTTATGGTCTAATGAAGACAATTGGACAGGTACAGTTCCCGCGCCTTCAGATGATGTTCTTATTCCATCTGGATTTGTGGTAACTCTTGATACTCCAGCCGATATTTTATCTATAGAAGTTCAAGGGAATTCAATACTAAATGTAACCGAGACTTTAATTATTCAAAACCCATCTGAATTTGAATCAAATGTTATTGTAAACTGGTCTTCTGGATCATTAATTGGTCCTGGTATCCTATTAAATAGCGGAACAATAAACTTAACATTTCCGTCATTTAATCTAAGCGGTTCGGTTGTGCTGAATAATCCTGGTACAATCAATTTATCGTCTGGTGCAAACATTGGTATTGGCACAGATGCTGTACTTAATAATTCTGGTACTGGAGTTATTGATTTTCAGATGACAGGGTCTTCTATATTTGCTTTTAGCGTACCTCCTAATACACTGAACAACTTTGGTACCATTAAAACATCGTTTCCAAATTCAAGTGATGTTGGCACTATTGGCGGAACTCTAATTAATACTGATGGTATATTTCAAATTGACTCTGGGACTTTAAATTTAAACACTACAGCTACAAATTTTATAGGTGGTGAATTTAATGTTGCAGCTGGAGCAACCCTTAACTGGAATGGTCCAATTGATGCTATTGGTGTACTTTTTGGAAATGTCTTCGGTACCCTTAACTGGACTGACGATTTATCTATTACAACCAATGTAATGCTCCAATTTACAGGAAACGCTGTACTTAATAATTCTGGTGGAGATATTATTGGAGGCGGAACCATCACAAATTTTTCAACCATCACTTTTTTAACTGGAGGTGCAGCAATTGAAGATGGCTCAACCTTGATTAATAATGGTGAATTGATTTTTGAGAATGGAGCAGACTTGAGATTAGCAACCGATGGCACCTTAAATAACAACCTTACTGGTATTGTTGAAATCTTATCTGACCTTACACAGATCACGTCTCTCGGAATTGCAGATGACACAAGAAATTTCATTAATTCAGGAATTATTAGAGTGACGCTACCAGACCCTTCGGATACAACTTCAATAGGAATTGCATTAAATAATAATGATGGAACAATAGAAGTCAATAATGGGACTTTAAACCTTAATTACTTGACCACCAGCCTTTCTAATGGCGTTTACAATATTGCTTCATCAGGTGTTCTGGGATGGTTATTTCCAATTCATATAGATGGAATGCTCACAGGAACATTAGATGGAACGTTAGATTGGCGTGCGGATCTAATTGTAGCAACCAATGCCACGCTTAACTTTTCTGGAAGCGGATTTGTAGATTGGGTTTCGGGCGACTTAGATGGTGGTGGTACACTAAACAATGAAAGTACTATTGTTAAAACATCAGGAGGAACAAAACGAATTGATAATGGAACAACACTAAACAATAGTGGAGAATTTAGACAAATTGTTGGAGGATCAATTTCTATTGACACAAATTCAGTTCTCAACAATACGGTAAGTGGTACAATTATTCTTGACGCTTCAACGTCTGGGTTTAGTGCTTTGGGTGTTGTGCCTAATGTTCTAAATAATTTGGGGTTAATTCAAAGTTCTACTAGTTCGGGTAACACTTTTTTTAGTGTTCAACTTTCTAACTCTGGCATTTTAGATGTTACTCAAAATAGTTTGGTTTTTTCAGGCTCTGGAGCTTTTGTCAATAATGAAACAGGTGTTGTAAAAGGAAATGGAGCCGTAACACTCCCTTCAGGTTTTATCAATAATGGGACGATTTCTCCAGGTGCTTCTCCTGGAACTTTGTCGTTTACTAATGATTATGATTCTGGTGCTACATCCATACTTGACATTGAATTAAATGGAAACGACCAAGGTGTAAACCATGATTTGCTTACCATTGATGGAAACGCTGACCTCAATGGAAATCTAACGGTATCCTTAGGATTCAGTCCTCTAGTTAATGATGAGTTTGTTGTGCTTACAACTCAAAACACAATTAATACCTGTAATCTACCATCTTCTGTTGTTAGTTCATTTGGAGGTTTTAATTACGAATTTGATGTGGTATGTAGAAATAACAACGAATTGGTTTTAACAGTGTTAAATGAAACATTAAGCACGCTAAGCTTTGAGGATGCTGAACCGCAATTTCTCATGTATCCTAATCCTTCAAAAGGACTTGTACATATAAAGTCTGAACAGCATATATCATCTATTCATCTGTTTGATGTACGTGGCAAACTTCTTCAAAAGTTCTCTTCAAACATCTTAAATATTGAGGCATTACCTGTCGGAATGTATGTGATTGAAATTAACACTAAAGAAGGTGCTATTGAGACGAAAAAACTAATTAAAATATAATCACTAATTAACCTTTATACTATGAAAACAAAGTTATTACCTTTAATTGTATTAGGCTTTTTGTTAATCAATACTAATACCAAATTACAATCTCAAAGTTTGTTTGAGAACAATACGCCTTTGAATGCGTTAGATCTTTCTTCATCATTTACTTCTGAAACTATTGATATAAGAACCTACGACATCAATATTGATGATTTTAAGCTTGATTATTCTGTTGAGAATGCTCCAAAAAGTATTACAGAACATGACGCTGAAGCTATGGTTTTAAACTACGCATTGAGTATGGTCGCTTTTGGAGCAGGCTTCGGATTTAATTCAGATCAAACATTATGGTGTCTACAAGCAGAATATTACTTGAGATTAGCAATGTTAAAACGTGCTGCAATTTATGGAGCGCTTGGCGCAACTTATGATGGCTCTAGTAGCGATTTTGTGAATTCAACACTATTAAGCATAACATTAAAAGTCTTAATGTTTGCACCACTTGTAAAGCAGTTTCAACAAGTGCGATTCATTTATGGGGTCTTAGCTGCTTATGGTTTTGGTAATGAAAAATTTGAAGATGGGTTTAAATACGATATAACCCGATTGACGCTGGGTCTTGTTGTTGGGTTTCAAATTATGCTTGCACAACAGTGGTCACTGATGTTACAAACCAACATTTTCAACTATCAAGAGCAAACTAGAACATATGAAGAATTTGAATCTAAAGATTATTCACGATGGGCTTTAATTAACAAAAGAAATATTCTAGCGATATCACTCATTTATGCCTTTGGAAATTCAAACCGATAAACACAACTTAAAACACAATATATTATGAAAACCAAGCTTTTATTTACAAAACTTATTTGTTTTTTACTCCTTGCAGGAGTAATCTCAACCAATTATAGCTGTGCGGCTCTATTTGATGCTCACCTTAACGGTAATCAAACGATTCCTTTAACGAGTGAGGGGTTAATAGACTTGAACGAACTCGCAAGAATGGCTGATGAATTTGATGATGACCCTCCTTTGGGTTATCCAAACTTCTATGTTGGAGCATCTGGTGGGTTTGGATTAAGCTCTGTTGAAGGAGAAAGTACAACATCATACTGTTTAGGAGCAGAATATAATCACAGAGTTTATGAAAACAATTATAACAGCGCTGGCTATGTTGGAGGTTTTGCAAACTACCACGCAGAAAGTGCAGATGAAAGGGATTTAAGTCTAATTACTGCTGGTGTAAAGTACACGCATTTTGACCGCATAACAGCTAATGGTGAAGTTGACCTTACTTATGGCATTAAAGCATTTTATGAGACTGGAAGCTCTGAAAACTTTGGCTTTGAAGAAGATATAACAGGTTACGGAGCTGCATTAACAATAGGTGCCAATTACAAAGTCTCAGAAAAATTCTCCATTGGCGTTGAACTTCCTTTTTTGACATACAGACAACGTACTTATGAATTTGAAGATCAAGAGATCGATGAATCGGCTACTTGGCTTGGTTTGAACAAAGGAAATGTTGCAATGGGCTATGCGAGGATTAATTTCTAAATCGAGACTTTAAAACAACAGATACCATATAAAAATTGTTAAGACACATTGTTTTTAAAATTGATTATTTTGAATTGGTCTTTAACAAATGAAGTCTCAACATTTAGTTGAGACTTCTCTGTTATAAACTTTACACCTTAGAAGCGCCTCAAAAAGTTAATCTAAAAGACCTTTTAATAAAAAAGCTTGTGATTATTATGTTAATCATAAGTTGTTGTGGAGAGCCCTCGCTATATTAATTTATAGTGAGGGTTTAACACATTATTTATCCTCTTGAATAACTTTTTCAATATCAAATTGCTTACCCAAACAAACCAATTGATATCCTTCTTTAAGGTGTTCGGTGGGATTATATCCAGATGATATGATCTCTAATTCCCCATCGCTCTTTTTAATAAATAAAGGAATAATATTTTTATCAGCATTTGCGGTGTCAATCAACATTTTATAGTGTTCGCTATCTTCAATTTCCATTTCGTGAATTGCTGGATATTGTCTGGTAACTTCAGTGAGTCGTATAAAATCATCTTGATGTGAAAATAAGCCCTCTTTTGGGGTGTTGTTGTTGGAGTTCATTTCGTCTCTTGTTATCAATCTAAAGCTTCCGTGTTCTCCAAAGTCTTTTCCGAAGCGTTCAATAGTATACGCGTTAATATCAGAATTAGGCGTCATAGCCATCAAATAACCTACATCATTAAGTTCAATATTATCAGTTAAAGTATCTGAATAAATATTGACATTCAACGCTTCAAGACCTAACTCTTTGGCTTTATCAACATTAGTTTGATTGCTATCTATGATCACAACATTTCTTCCGTTTTCTTCAAGATAATGTCCTATTAATCTTGAAAACTTTGAAGCGCCAACAATTAGTATGCCTTCAGATTTTGTTAAAAAGACACCTACAATCCTAGCAAATAATCTGGCGGTTGTTGCATTTAACAAAACCGTTCCCAGTACAATCATAAACACCAATGGTGTAATATATTCTGCCCCAGCAACACCTTGCTTGAGTAGTTTACTTCCAAATAATGAAGCAATACCAGCAGCTACAATACCTCTTGGGCCTACCCAACTTATAAATAGTTTTTCTTTTGTTTTAAGTGTTGAACCATGCGTACTGAGAAATACAGCTAATGGCCTAATAATAAAGACTACCAACGCAAATAAGGCTGCTGTTTTCCAATTATAAAGCAGCATTAAATCGTCCATATTGATGTTGGCTGCCAGAAGAATAAAAAGGATGGAAATTAAAAGCACGCTCAAGGATTCTTTAAAATACAGAAGCTCTTTGATGTTCTGTAGCTTACCGTTTCCAAGTACCATTCCCATAACAACAACAGCTAATAAGCCTGATTCATGAGCAAAAATATCAGACTCAACATACACTAATAAAACGGTTGAGAGCGAAACCACATTTAATAAGTAATGAGGAATTAAGCCTTTATTAATCGCAAATGCCAGTGCGTGCGCAAATGTAAACCCGAAAGTGGTTCCAAATAAAATAATCTTACCAAACTCAATAAATGCAGTTTTAGTAAAGCCACTATCACCTCCAACACTAATAAACTCAAATACCAAAACCGCAACTAAAGCACCTATTGGATCAATAAGAATTCCTTCCCATTTTAACACAGTTGACACATCTTTTTTAAGCGGAATATTCCTTAAAATTGGTGTGATTACGGTTGGACCTGTAACTATAATTAATGCCGAAAATAAGAATGAAATTTCCCAGCTCAATCCAAATATAAAATACGACGCTAAAGCAGCTCCAAAAAAAGTAACCAGAGCTCCAAGAGTGATCAGCTTAGTAATAGAAGGCCCGACATTTTTGATCTCAGAACGTTTTAGTGTTAAACCACCTTCAAATAAGATGACACTAATTGCTAAAGACACAAAATAATACAACCCTTCACCAGGAAAGAGTCCTTTTTGCTGACTTTCATTCCAAACAGGTTCTATCCATTTTGTTCCATCGGCTGATAAAAATTCAGCAGCAATGGGACCAACTAAAAGACCGATTAAAATTAAAGGTAAAATGGCTGGTATTTTAAATTTCCATGCCACCCATTGCGCTAATATTCCAAGGATGATGATTCCAGCTAGTTCTAACATTAATTCAAATTTGGTTTGGAGTAAAGTTAATAAGAAATCACAGAAAACAAAGACCTAAAGCATTATCACAACTTTTCAGAGCTCAAAAACCTTTTTAAATCTTAATTTAATCATAACGATTTAAAGCAGTTATCGGCTTTTTATTATTTTGCAACTATGAATTTATATCCAATAAACGCAGGTAATTTTAAACTAGATGGTGGTGCTATGTTTGGTGTGGTTCCAAAATCACTTTGGACCAGAACTAATCCGGCAGATGCCAATAACATGATTGATATAGCGGCACGTTGTTTGCTTATTGAAGACGGAAACCGTTTGATATTAATTGATACTGGGATGGGAGACAAACAAAGTGAGAAATTTTTTGGCTACTATTACCTTTGGGGAAATGATACCATTGATAAATCATTAAATACTTATGGGTTTCATCGAGACGATATTACAGATGTCTTTATGACGCATTTACATTTTGATCATTGTGGTGGTAGCATTCAATGGAACAAGGATAGAACAGGTTACGAACCTGCTTTTAAAAATGCACATTTCTGGAGTAATAACAACCATTGGAAGTGGGCAACAGAGCCTAATAATCGTGAAAAAGCTTCATTCTTAAAAGAAAATATCCTTCCTATGGAAGAAAGTGGACAACTTAAATTTACATCGCTTCCAGAGGTCGATTTGCTTAAAAACTCTGAACTAGGTTTTGATATTTTCTTTGCCAATGGCCATACCGAAAAGCAAATGATTCCTATGATTCATTATAAAGGCAAAACCATATGCTTTATGGCAGACCTCTTGCCTACAGCTGGTCATATTCCACTGCCTTTTGTGATGGGTTACGACACAAGACCTTTGTTAACCTTAGATGAAAAACAAAAATTCTTAAACCTAGCTGCAGACCATAATTTCTATTTGTATTTAGAACATGATGCACATAATGAAATTATTACTGTAAAACACACCGAAAAAGGCGTAAGACTAAACGAAGTATTTACTACAAACGATATTTTTAATTAATTATGCGCAGTACTTGTAAACCTATAATTGTTGGATTTATTTCTGCTATTTTACTTATTGCCTGTGGTGGTTCTACAGGAATCATCTCTACGCCTCCTGAAAATATTGATAGCTCGCCTTTAAAAATTTCAGATGTTACTGAAGCTGAACTTCAAAAATGGTATCACTTAGATCTTGTAAAAGACACCATACCAGGAATGAGTGTAGATAAGGCTTATTCAGAAATTATAAAAAACAAAAAAGGAAAGTCTGTTATTGTGGCTGTAATCGATTCGGCAACAGATATTGATCACGAAGATCTAAATGATGTGCTTTGGGTGAACAACGATGAAATTCCAAATAATGGAAAAGATGATGATCGTAATGGTTATGTCGATGATATTCACGGTTGGAATTTTATAGGAGACACCTATTATGAACAGTTTGAATACGTTAGGCTTTTAGCTTCAGGAAACACGAATCATCCAAGATATGCTGAAGCCCAAGACATGTATGATGCCGAACTGAAGAAATATACCCAACTCAAAACACAATCTAACGCGTTAAAACAGCAAGTTATTAATGCTGATAATGCCGTTTCAAAGTATTTAAAAAAGAAAGATTACACCAAAGAAGAGGTCGTTGCAATTAAAACTGAAGACGAAACATTACTTCAATCAGTTTCTATTGTGAGAAGTATTTATGCTTATGGATATGATTCCGCTTCTGCTTTTATTGAAGCTATAGATGGTGATCTAGAAAGAATTAATACCAGATTAAACTACCATTTAAATACAACCTTAAAAGGTAGAAAGGTCAACGATAACATCAATGATCTAACAGATATAGGCTACGGAAACAATAACCCAAGACCTGTTGATTCTTCTGAAACGCATGGCACACATGTAAGTGGAATTATTTTAGCCGAACGCGATAATGGTATTGGTATTAAAGGGGTTGCAAATAATGCCAAGCTTATGGCAATTAGAACGACACCTAATGGAGATGAATACGATAAAGACGTGGCTCTAGCAATTAGATATGCTGTAGATAATGGTGCAAAAGTTATTAATATGAGCTTCGGAAAAGCATTTTCTCCTCATCGTGATTGGGTTAGAGATGCTATTGTTTATGCCTCTGAAAAAGATGTACTCATTGTTCATGGTTCTGGAAACAGTGCTCACAATATTGATGTCAATAAAAACTTTCCAAACGATCTATACAATGGTCAAGAAGTCGCTGATAATTTCATAACTGTTGGTGCTTTGTCTCCTAGATATGGATCGAGTTTGGTAGCAGATTATTCAAATTACGGACGCGAAAACGTTGATGTGTTTGCTCCAGGAACAGAGATTTATTCTACCGTTCCTAATAACAAATATGAACTCCAAAGTGGTACGTCTATGTCTGCACCAAATGTTTCTGGTGTTGCTGCATTAATTCGTTCGCAATACCCAAAACTAACTGCTGCTCAGGTTAAACAAATCATAATGGATTCAGGTTTACCTATTGTTGCTAAAGTTGTTGTGGGTGAAAACAGAGCTATTAAAAACTTAACCGAAATCTCTAAATCAGGAAAAATAGTTAATGCTTACAATGCTTTAATCATGGCTTCTAAATTAGCAAACCAATAACCTCAAAACATCACTTCCTACTATGAAACAACTTAATAGTTTTATTGGTTTCAGCCTCTTATTTCTATGCTTTTTTGCTAACGCGCAAGAACCAAAAATGGAATACAAAACAGATACGTATTGGCAACAGCAAGCAGATTATACTATGGAAATTGATCTGGACATTACGACCTATCTTTTTACTGGAAAACAAAAGATTGTCTACACTAATAATTCTCCTGATGTCTTAGATAAAGTGTTTTACCATTTGTATTTTAATGCTTTTCAACCTGGAAGTGAAATGGATGTTAGAGCACAAACTATTGCTGATCCTAGTCGGAGATTATCAAACAATATTGGAACTAAAACAAATCCTATTTATCAAAGCAAGATTGCCATATTGAAACCAAATGAAATTGGTTATATCAATGTCAAATCTTTACTACAAAATGGTGTTCAGCTTTCCTATGACGTTGAAGGAACCGTGTTAGAAGTTACCTTAAACAAACCGATTCAACCAGGAGAAGAGGTAAGCTTTGATATGCTCTTTGAAGGACAAGTGCCTTTGCAAACTAGACGCTCTGGTAGAAATAACAAAGAAGGCGTGGCCTTATCAATGTCGCAATGGTATCCGAAACTGGCGGAATATGACGATGAAGGTTGGCATGCCTACTCCTATATAGGACGCGAATTTTATGGTGTTTGGGGAAATTATGATGTGAAAATCACCATAGATAAAGATTATGTTATTGGCGGAACAGGATACCTTCAAAACCCAGAAGAAATTGGTCATGGTTATGCTGAAAAAACCGTTCAAACTGAAGGAGATAAACTTACTTGGCATTTTAAAGCACCTAATGTTCATGACTTTGCTTGGGCAGCAGATCCACATTTTAATCATGACACCTTAAATGTTGAAAACGGACCTACACTTCACTTCTTCTACAAAAATACGATGACTCCTAAACAGCTTGAAAACTGGAAACAACTTCAACCTAAAGCATCTCGATTAATGACTTATTTTAGTGATTTGGTTGGTCAATATCCTTACAAACAATACTCTATTATTCAAGCTGGTGATTCTGGAATGGAATATGGTATGTGCACATTTATTAGTGGTGAAGCTAAATTTGAGCGTATGTTCAGGTCTACAGTGTCTCATGAAATGGCGCACACTTGGTTTCAGTTTTTATTAGCCACTAATGAAGCAAAGCATGAGTGGATGGACGAAGGTTTTGCGACTTATATTGAATACTTAGCTATGGATGATTTTTATAACGAAAACAAAAAGAATCCTTGGGAGAAAGCCTATAAACGATACAAACAAATTGCAACATTAGGTGTAGAACAACCACAGTCTATTTATGCTGATAAATATGAATTAAATAGTGCGTACAGTGTGGCATCATACTACAAAGGTTGTGTATTTTTGGTGCAATTAGGCTATATCATTGGAGAAGAAAATCTAGATAAAACTATTAAAACGTATTTTTCTGAATTTGCCTTTAAACATCCAAAGCCTATAGATTTTATTCGTATTGCAGAACGTATCTCTGGTTTAGAACTCGATTGGTATCTCATTGATTTTTCTCAAACAACCAATACCATTGATTATGCCATTGCTTCTGTTGATCAACAAAAAATCATCTTAAAACGTATAGGCTTAATGGCGATGCCTATTGATTTAAAAGTAACTTATAAGGATGGATCTTCAGAAGATTTCTATATCCCATTACGTGAAATGCGAGGCGAAAAACCTACTACAGCAACGCAATTAAAAGATTGGACTTGGGCTATTCCGACTTATACTTTTACAACTCAAAAAGAAATTCAATCTGTAGAAATAGATCCATCAACCTTTATGGCTGATATCGATATGGAAAACAACGTCTACTCGAGAGCAACTAACAATTAATGCTATAACAAATGTTTGATTAAAGCATCATTTAGTATCTTGTCAAACTATTTTATATCGCGTTATATCCCGACACTATGTTATCTATTGATAAAAAAATAACAGCAATCATTAATGCATTTAACCTCAACAATTATGCGTTTTCTAAACGTATAGGTGTTACAGGTACCACAGTAGATAGCATTGTTAATGGAAGACCTCAAGCTAATGGCACACGTAAAAGAACAAAACCTGGTTACGATGTGCTTCTAGCAATTATCAACGAATTTGATATTAATCCTGATTATCTCTTCGGAAAAAGTGATATCATGCTTAAAGCTGAAGTTCCAATATATTCTGGAATGCCTAAGGTTGTAACTTCTAATTCTGAAGGCCAAGAGAACATTGTTTTAGTATCTACCAAAGCAAAAGCAGGATATTTATCTGGTTATGGTGATACTGAGTTTATTGAATCGCTACCGAGTTTTAAGATGCCTCAATTACAAAACGGAACGTTTCGATGTTTTGAAGTACAAGGAAATTCTATGGTGAAAACCTTTTATGATGGCGATTTTGTCTTTGGAAAATACATTGAAAGTCTTTCAGATATTAAAGATAATTTAGCCTATGTCATTGTAAGTAAAAATGATGGAATTGTACTCAAACGCGTTGTAAAGCATTCTGAAGACGACGTTCTACTTTTAAAAAGTGATAATGCCGATGGAAATTTTCCAGATTATCGCATTGCTTTCGATGATATTGTTGAGGTTTGGCAAGTGGTTATGTATGCCTCTTTACAAATCCCTCAACCAGTCGCTATTGAAGATAAACTTCAGCGTTTAGAACATAAAATTATGTCGCTAGAGCATAAAATTCAAAATAATCCTGAATCTTAAATGTCAAACACCTATTCTAAAAAAGAAAAACTTAAAAGTAAAAAGCTCATAGAACAGCTGTTTACTGAAGGACAATCGGTTTCGGTTTTTCCTTTGAGAATGGTGTATTTAAAAACGACTGAAAGCGATGAAAAAGGATTAAAATGTGGTGTTTCAGTAAGTAAACGACATTTTAAAAAAGCTGTTGATAGAAATCGTATCAAACGCTTACTACGAGAAGCATACCGACTTAATAAGCTAACATTTTTTAACAATAGTTCTGAGTCTTATGCGTTAATGATTTTGTACATTAGTAAAGATGGAACAGATTTTGAATCTGTAAACAAAAAAATGAAACAACTTTTAGAGGCCTTTTCTAAAAAGGTGTCCCAACAATAAACGAATGAAACTATGAAGGTATTTTTTAAAAAACGCATCCTTATTCCAATACTTGTTATTACTGTATTTATTGGAACAACTGCGTTTAAAAGCAACTTTTTTGAAGTTGCAAAACAAATAGAAATCTTCACCACTGTTTTCAAAGAACTCAACATGAACTATGTTGATGAAACCAATCCTGGTGATTTGATGGATACAGCTATTAAAGGCATGTTGGAAGATCTTGATCCTTATACAAATTATTATAACGAACAAGATGTAGAAGCTTCAAGAATCAATAATTCTGGAGATTATACTGGAATTGGAGCTAATGTACTCACGCTTAAAGACAAACTTGTTATCATAGAACCTTACAAAGATTACGCAGCTGATAAAGCTGGACTTAAAGCTGGTGATGAGATCATTAAAGTTGATAATGTGACTGTTGCCGACTTTAAAGATGATGCAGGTAACTTGCTTCAAGGCGCTGCAGGAACAGATGTTACTGTAACTTATATTAGACAAGGTAAAACCGAAACCACTACCATTAAGCGAGAAGCAGTTGATATTCACGCTGTACCACATTATTCAATGTTAGAAGATGATATAGGTTATATTGTTCTTAGAAAATTTACAAAAAAGGCAGCTTCAGAAACGAAAAGTGCTGTTAGAGATTTAAAAAATCAAGGTGCAAAAAAATTAATTCTCGATTTAAGAGGAAACCCTGGAGGTTTGTTAGTTGAAGCTGTTAAAATAACCAATTTGTTTGTGCCTAAAAACCAACTTGTGGTGACCACAAAATCTAAGGTTAAAAAATATAATAAAACCTATTATACTCAAAATGAACCGATTGATACCGAAATTCCATTAGTCGTACTTATTGATGGTACAAGTGCTTCTGCTAGTGAAATCGTCTCAGGAGCATTGCAAGATCTAGATCGCGCTGTAGTTGTTGGAGCGCGTAGTTTTGGTAAAGGGTTGGTACAACGCCCTAAACCTTTAGTTTATGGAACGCAAATTAAAATTACCATCTCCAGATACTATACGCCTTCTGGACGATGCATTCAGGCATTAGATTACTGGAATCGCGATGAAAATGGAAAAGCAACTCGTGTTAAACGTGAAAACTACAATGCGTTTAGAACTAAAAAAGGAAGAACCGTTTACGATGGTGGAGGGATTCAACCAGATCTAGAACTTGAAGCCACAAAACAAAGTCCGATCACTAAAGCGATCCTGAATGAAAATCTTATTTTTAAATACGCAACCGATTACTACTATAACAATCCTGAACCTGTTGATGTGACTGCTTTTGAATTAAAATCGACTGAGTTTTCAAAGTTTAAAAGTTTCTTGAAGAACAATGATTTTAATTTTGATACCAAAGCTGAAAAAGCCTTCGCTGAAGCTTATTTAGTAGCTAAAGAAGAGAAAATAGGAACTGCTATAGATTCTGATTACGAACAATTACTAAATGCGCTTGATACTTATAAAAACCAAGCGATAGATGCTAATAAAAATGAAATCTTAGCGTTATTATCAGACGAGATCGTAAAACGCTATTTTTATAGAGAAGGATTGTATACTTATTACAAAGCTACAAACCCTGAAATTCAGGAAAGTAAAGCAATTTTAAATACACTTTCAAATTATCAAGGATACTTAGATTAATAGCGTTCTTGTTGATAATACCGCAAAAAAAAGCTATATTACAACTACACTCTTGTGGATATATGAAACATTTTAGCCTCATATTGATGTTTTTAAGTGCGATGGTGTTGGCTCAAACTGAGACCAGAACTCATGAAGTTTATTTTGAAACGGATAAGTTTGAAGTCCCTCCAACCGAACACTACAGATTATTATTATTTATGTCTGAAATAGAAGGAATGGATATTAAAAAAGTATCTATTTATGGTTTTACTGACGACAGAGGTAGTGATAGTTACAACATGGTTTTATCTCAAAATCGTGCCAATTCTATAAAAACCATTTTTTCAAATAATGAGTATGACGAATCGATCATTACTAATGTAGATGGAAAAGGTAAAATCCTTTTGAAATTAGTAAAAGAGGAAGACATACATAAAATAAGAGGTCTTAACAGAAAGGTTGAGATTATAGTCGAACCTTATAATCCGCCAAGGGTTGCAAAATCAAAAGAAAAACCAAAGGTTGAAGATATCATTAAAGGAGAACTTAAAGCTGGAGATAAGTTTACCTTAGATAATATTTTATTTAAAACAGGCTACAGCAAATTACTTCCAGAATCTAAGCCAGTACTAGAAAGTATTGCTCAGGCCTTATTAGAACGTAAAGATATTTACTTTACAATTCAAGGACATGTGTGCTGTACACAAAACAGTAGAGATGCTATTGATAGACAAACAAAAAAGCGAAATCTTTCAGTAGCAAGAGCGAAATACATTTATGACTTTTTAGCCAAAAAAGGGGTTAATAAACGACGTATGAAATATGTTGGAATGCGTCGAAAGTTTCCGTTAGGTGGAGAACCAAAATTTGACAGACGTGTTGATATATTGGTAACGTATGTTGGTACTTCTAATTAGATCTTAGCATCGCTATATGCGGAATACCATCTTCGAGGTACTCCTCTCCTACTTCAAAAAATTCTAAAGTATTATAAAACCGCTTTAAGTAGGTTTGCGCTGAAATTTTTATCGTTGTTTCTTTAAAATGATCTTTTATAGCAGTTATTGAAGCTTTCATAATCTCATAACCATACTGATGTGCTCTATATTTTTCAGCGACCACTACTCTACCAATACTAGCCTCTTTAAAATAAAGACCTGGTGGAAATACTCTTGTATAAGCGACTAATGTTTCAGAATGATATCCTAATACGTGTATTGCCTTTTGATCTTTTCCATCAATATCTTGATACACACAATCTTGTTCGACCACAAAGACCTCACTACGTAATTGTAAAAGGTCATACAGGGTTTGTGTCTGCAAGTCTTCAAACGATGTTACTTTGATGTCTAACATAGATCTTTAGTCTTGTATTATAATCGCTTTTTCTCCTTCTTTTCCAAACTCTGGTTGAATAGTCACGTGATTTATTCCGAAGTTATCAAAAACTAAGGTTTTAACCTTATTCAATACAGTATCAAATTCAGTTAATGAAATATCATCCTTAAAATCAATATGTGCTTCCAAATGAATCTCCTCTTCATTTAATTGCCAAATATGCACATGATGTACATTTTTAATAATAGTAATCGCTTCAATGGTTTTAACAATAGTCTCTACTTCTATAGTTTCTGGAGTAAACAACATTAATACTTTAAACGAATCTTTTAATAATTGATAACCTACGACAATAAGATAAAGTGCAATCACAAAAGTTAATACACTATCTACCCAAAATACTTCATAAAACTTCATCACTAATCCACCAATCAATACAGCTACACTAGCCATCATATCAGTAAATAAATGTAAATAAGCACTTCTCATATTCATATTGGTATGACTATCTTTTTTTAGTAACAGAACACTAAATCCATTCCCTAGAATAGCAACGATAGATAACCAGATTACAAGATTAGATGCAATCTCTTGCGGATTTTTAAAACGTTCAACAGCTTCAAAAATTAACAATACAGCCACAATAATAAGTGTGGCAGCATTAATAAAAGCTGCTAATATTTCGGCACGTTTATAGCCAAAGGTCTTGCTAAGTGATGCTTTTTTCTTAGTGAGTTTATTCGCTATATAACTTATGATTAATGAAATAACATCATTGAAGTTATGAAGCGCATCACTGAGTAAGGATAAACTACCAGAAAGCAATCCACCAATAACTTGAGCAATCGTGATGACAATATTTAATAAGATAGTGATAAAGAGGTTTCTACCTTTTAGATCACCTTGATGATGTGAGTGATTATGAGAATGCGAATGACTCATTTAACAAGATATAGGAATCTTATTGATGCGATTTTGATGGCGTCCGCCTTCAAATTCGGTATTTAAAAACGCATCTACAATTTGTATGGCTTGTTGTAAAGCTGTAAAACGTGCAGGAATACAACAAATATTTGCATTATTATGTTGTCTTGTGAGCTCTGTAATTTCTTTGGTCCAACATACGCCAGCTCTAATTTTTTGGTGTTTATTAGCAGTCATAGCAACACCATTAGCACTCCCACAAATTAAGATTCCAAAAGTAGATGTTTCTTGTACAACATCATTAGCAACAGGATGTACAAAATCTGGATAATCTACACTATCATTAGTATCTGTTCCATAATTTTTAACCTGGATTCCTTTAGATGTTAAATGTTTAGTAATTGCCTTTTTGTAATCTGTTCCTGCGTGATCATTACCAATTGAAATTGTCATTAGCTTTTGTTTGTGATGTCATTCTGAATATAGTCTAGAAATCTCTTAAAAGACTTATAATACTGAATAACATTATGTTATGAATTTATCTTATACAAAGCTACAAATAATTAAAATTGGTTAATAGCGTATTTGATGAGTTGTTAATATCTCGATGTAATTTTTGAAAAGATTTTTTTGCGGAATTCAATTATTTTTTCAAACCATAATCGATTTATAAATTCCAAAAAAGTTAGCGATAATTTTTAGTTGAGATATCAGCATTGAAAAGTTAAGATACCAACATAAAATAGCGTAAGATTTATTAAAATTTTATTGTCAACTTTGGTTATTAACAATGCTAAATATTTGTTATTAAAAAAATTTCAGCTGTCATTTCGAGCGTAGTCGAGAAATCTTTTTTTAATAAAAGCAATTAAAAATCAAAAAGTTAAATAGCATGCATGATACTTTATAAAAAATGCTGCTGTTTTTAATGACATGTTGATAACCTATGAACTAAATTCAATAAGTCATAAATCAAACTAAACTTTAAAAAAGTTATTCTAGCTATTAACAAGCCATAATAATTATCATTTTTATTTTAAAATTTTAAAAAGAAAAAAGATGTTATGTATTTATATGTTGATAACCTTTCTTTAAAGTTTGTAAAATTCACCATTCAATTAAACGATACATCAATCCTTGAAACTATATTGTTGAGATTCAAACAACACAAGGTTCAGCATCAAAAAAGTTGATTATTGAGTAATCTTTACTTAAATCTTACAAGGATTTAACATAAAGTCCATTTCATTTAATTTATAAACCGTAGATTTGTGTAAACTTAAAAATTAACTTCGCTATATTTAAGTTTACTAGAATTGTCATTCCGCACAGCGATGCGGAATCTATCTTCATTCAGATTCTGAATCAAATTCAGAATGACAAAGACATAAAATGATTACAACTATTACATGACAAGAAAGAAAAACAAGAAATCAAAAAAGAATAAGATTTCTAACCTTACGAATACCATACTAAGTATTTTAAAAAAAGAACGTAATAAATCCTTTAACTATAAACAAATTGCCGCTATTCTTGGTGTTAACGATGCCAGTAGTCGCAATCAAATCATAAAAACCCTAGCTAAACTAACTGCACGACAAGAAATAGAACAAGTAGATCGCGGTAAGTATAAAGCAATAGTGAATGCCGAATATCATCGTGGTATTGTCGATCTATCTGCACGAGGTTCAGCCTACATCATTAGTGACGATTTTGATGAAGATGTATTTATAGCTTCCAATAATATCAACAAAGCTTTAAATGGTGACGAAGTTGAATTTTATGCTTATAAACGTAGAAAACGTGGTAAGATTGAAGGAGAGATTACAAGCATTATTAAACGCGCTAAAACCGAATATGTTGGTACCATTCAGGTCAATAAAAATTATGCTTTTGTGATTCCTGATGGTGGAAAAATGTATACCGATATTTTTGTACCAATCAACAAAATCAATAAAGCTGAAGAAGGTGATAAAGTATTGGTACAACTCGAAGATTGGCCAGATAAAGCCGATTCACCTAATGGTAAAATTCTGAAAGTACTTGGAAAACCTGGAGAACACGATACTGAAATACACGCTATTCTTGCCGAATATGGTTTACCATACGAGTTTCCTCATGATGTCGAAGCCTATGCAAACCAACTCGACACATCCATTACTGAAGCTGAAATAGCTAAACGTCGCGACATGCGTAAGGATCTCACATTTACCATAGATCCTAAAGATGCTAAAGATTTTGATGACGCGTTATCGTTTAAAGTTTTAGATGATGGCTGGTTTGAAATTGGGATTCATATTGCTGATGTATCACATTATTTACAAGACGATACTATTTTAGATGATGAAGCTTATCAACGTGCTACATCTGTGTATTTGGTAGATCGCGTAGTTCCAATGCTTCCTGAAATTTTATCAAATGGTGCGTGTTCTTTACGTCCTCATGAAGAAAAATATACCTTTTCTGCGGTTTTTAAAATGAATAATAAAGCTGAAATAAAAGATCAATGGTTTGGAAGAACAGTAACGTATTCTGATGCACGTTTTGCTTACGAAGAAGCACAAGCGATTATCGAAAATAATCCAAGTGTCATGCTGAGTGAAGTCGAAGCATCTCAATTAAATACAACAATTCCTAAAGAAGTCTCTTTAACAGGTAAGCAGTATCAAACATCTTCTGAAATTGCGGAAGCTGTTATGGTTCTGGATAGGTTAGCTAAGATCATGCGTAAAAAACGTATGAGTTCAGGCGCTATTTCATTTGATAAAGTAGAAGTGAAGTTTAACCTTGATGACGAGGCTAATCCAACAGGAGTATTCTTTAAAACCAGTAAGGATGCTAATAAACTTATTGAAGAGTTCATGTTGTTGGCTAATAAAAAAGTTGCCGAATTTATTGGAAAGCAAAACCCTAAAAAAACGTTTGTTTATCGTGTACACGACGAGCCTGATGACAGTAAGTTAGCAGCACTTCAAAATGTAGTTGGTCGTTTCGGTTATAAGCTTAATTTTAAAGATCGAAAAAGTGTTTCGAGTTCTTTAAACAATCTTCTAAAAGATGTAGTTGGTAAAAAAGAGCAAAACTTAGTCGATACACTTGCCATTCGTTCAATGAGTAAAGCTGAATATACCACACATAACATTGGTCATTACGGATTAGCATTTGACTATTACACACATTTTACGTCGCCAATACGTCGTTATCCAGATGTTATGGTACATCGCTTATTGCAGCATTATCTAGATGGCGGAAAATCGGCTAACGAAGAGGTGTTTGAAGAACGCTGTAATCATTCGTCTAATATGGAAAATCTAGCAACAAAAGCCGAACGTGATTCTATTAAATACATGCAGATTAAGTTCATGCAAGATCATAAAGACGAAGATTTTATTGGTGTGATTTCTGGTGTGACCGATTGGGGAATTTATGTGGAAATTCTTCAGAATAAATGCGAAGGAATGGTTAGTGTAAGAGATATGAGAGATGATACGTATTATTTTGATCAAGATTATTATGCGATGATCGGAAAAAACACCAAAACAATGTATCAATTAGGAGATGAAGTCATTGTGAGAGTTAAAAACACCGATTTAGTAAAAAAACATTTAGATTTCACCTTAATAGGAAAACACGATTCAGAAGATTAAAACATCACAAATATGATTTTAACTACAACAAATTCCATAGAAGGATTCAAAATTTCAGATTACAAAGGGATTGTAACTGGAGTTGCCATATTTGAAGGTAAAATAACCATGGGTTTTAGTATGGCAAAATACTACAAGTCTGTTCAGGAAAGTATCGATAAAACCAAAGAAGTAGCTTTTCAAAGGTTACGAGATAATGCCAAGAAACTCGACGCTAACGCTGTTGTAGGCATCAAAATTGATATCGAATTAACGACTAGTAATTATACGATGGTTTCGGTTACAGGAACAGCAGTTCATGTTGCTTAATAGCATAAAAACTGTAACACTTTAGATTTTACATACTCTTTAGTAGTGAAACCATTATAATTTTAGATATGAGAACTTTTATTATTGCTGCGCTGTTATTAACAACAACACTGTTTAATGCGCAAAACCCTTTAGATAAAAATGTTGGAGATTTTACTGAGATCAAAGTCTTTGATTTGATTGAAGTGAATTTGATCAAGTCCAGTTCAAATCGTGTAACTATTACTGGAGATGATGTAGAAGATGTTGAAATAGTTAATAAAGATGGCAAACTTAAAATTAGAATGAAGTTTGACAAGATCTTTAATGGCGACCGCACTTTTGTGTCTGTTTATTATACTGATCTTAAGATTATTGATGGTAATGAAGGTGCTTTTATTACTTCAAATGAACTCATTACTCAAGACTACATAGAACTTAGAGCTCAAGAAGGAGCGCGACTTAAGATTGGTTTAGATGTTAGTAAGGTAAGTATTCGTGCTGTAACAGGAGGCATCGTTGAAACTAAAGGAAAAGCGATATCGCAAGACATCACTTTAAATACAGGCGGAATTTATGAAGGACAATCGTTTGAAACCCAAAATACTTCTGTGAATATTAAAGCTGCTGGTGAAGCCGATGTACATGCGTCTCGTGTTGTTGATGCTAAGGTACTGGCTGGAGGCGATGTCTTTATTTATGGGAATCCTCAAACGGTAAATGAAAAAACCTCTTTAGGTGGACGTATCAAACGCATGAATTAAAACCACTTTCAAACCTAGTGAATACGTGTCTTTTTTATTAGTTTTGTAAGAAAGCCAACACGTTTATGTTTGATGATATTTTAGCAGCTATTCCTTTCGGAATTATTTTGGCGTTTACTATCGGACCAGTATTTTTTGTATTGCTGGAAACGAGTGCTACAAAAGGGTTTAAAAGCGCTTTAATATTTGACCTAGGGGTTATTTTTGCTGATATCATCTTTATTTTAGTCGCGTTTTATAGTACAAATAAGCTTATTGATAAGATCAAAGACGATCCCAATTTTTTGATTTTTGGTGGTGCTTTACTGGTGGTTTATGGTATTATTTCATTTATCAAAACCTCAAAATCTTTCCGATCTATTGTTAGAGAATATCACAAAGTAGACATGCCTAAAAATGCCTTCGGAAAGTTATTCGTTAAAGGCTTTCTACTTAATTTTATCAATATTGGTGTGCTTCTCGGTTGGTTGGGTTTTATTGTGATAGGAAGCTCAATTACGACGTCTGAAAATGGAGTTACCATATTTATAATCACAATGTTAGTGGTGTATTTACTAACAGACCTTGTTAAAATTGCTATTGCCAAACGTTTAAAAAGCAAATTAACTCCACGACTCATATACAAAACCAAAAAAGTGATTGCTTTAGTCATTTTAGGTTTTGGAGTGTTGCTCTTGGTACAAGGTTTATTTCCTGAAGGAAAAGATAAAATTCAAGAACAAATCGAAAACCGCTTGTAACACAGTACTGATGCCTTATCGTATTTATGTTGTTGAATTATCAAAACGTGTCTTTTCTGAAAACAGAAAGTTTAGAGAAGCCAACCCTCAGTTTAATGGTGTTTTAGAATGCCTTTACGTTGGCATGACTAGCAAAACACCGAAAGAGCGTTTTCAGCAACACAAAACAGGCTATCGTAATATAAAAGGGTATAAGCTCTCGTCCAATATTGTTGAAAAATATGGTTCGTATTTAAGGCCTAGTTTGTACAACCATATTCCACCACTCAAAACAAGAGCAGAAGCATTAAAAATGGAAGCAACCTTAGCTTTAGAGTTGAGACGCCAACGTTATGCGGTTTGGTTTAATTAAGAGATCAATACTTTAAGATCTCTAGAAGGTTCGAACCGCGTTTATATTTAATCTTTTCTAAAAATTAAAAAAAATCCCGACAAAACTTGTCGGGATTCTGAAGCATCTAAAGGATTCGAACCGTGTCTATATTTAATTAATTTTTCTTAAAAATTAGTAAATAAAAAAAATCCCAACTTTAATAGTTGGGATTCAGAGGCGTCTAGCGGATTCGAACCGCTGTACAAGGTTTTGCAGACCTTTGCCTAGCCACTCGGCCAAGACGCCATTATGTTTGTTCTATAAGAACAAGGAAGGCAAATGTAAAAAAAAATACCTTTTTACACCATAAACCCTCATTTTTTTCGTCTTTTGGTCATTTTTATCGTTACCATTTCCACATCTCCACCAATTGGTGGATTTATTTTACTTATAGAAACGGTTACTTTATCTACTTTTAAGGCTTCTTTAAAAATACGATTTAAAATACGTTGTGCAACCGTCTCCAATAATTTTGAAGCCTGAGACATTTCTTCTTTAACAATGTTATTAAGTAATACATAATCGATAGTATCTTTTAAATCATCGGTTTGTGTCGATAACTTTAAATCGCCTTTTACATCAAGGTCTACACGATAATCACTACCAATAATGGTTTCTTCTTTTAAGCAACCATGATAAGCATAAACCCGAATATTTTCTAACTTAATTAAACCCAAATCATTCTATTTTTAAGCAAATATATTATACTAATATTTAATAACTTTGCCTATTATTTAAAAACATGGCAGAAGACTCAAAATCGCTTAATTTTATTGAGCATATCATAGAAGAAGATTTAGCTAACGGATTAGCAAAAGATAAGCTACGATTCCGTTTCCCTCCAGAACCTAATGGTTATTTACATATTGGGCACACTAAAGCTATTGGTATTAGTTTTGGTTTAGGGGAAAAATACAACGCACCTGTTAACCTTCGTTTTGACGATACCAATCCAGCTAAAGAAGAACAAGAATATGTTGATGCCATTAAACGTGATGTCGCATGGTTAGGTTACAAATGGGCTAATGAATTGTATTCTTCTGATTACTTTCAAACCCTTTATGATTGGGCTGTTTTATTAATTAAAGACGGAAAAGCTTATGTAGATTCACAATCGAGTGAAGCTATGGCTGAACAAAAAGGAACACCAACGCAACCTGGTGTTGATAGTCCATTTCGAAACAGATCTGTTGAAGAAAATCTCGAGTTGTTCACACGTATGAAAGATGGCGAATTTGATGAAGGAGAACATATCTTAAGAGCTAAAATAGACATGCAGCATCCTAATATGTTGATGCGAGATCCAATTATGTATCGTATTTTAAAAAAACACCATCATCGCACAGGAAATGAATGGTGTATTTATCCAATGTACGATTGGACACATGGTGAAAGCGATTATATTGAACAAATTTCACATTCTTTATGCTCACTGGAGTTTAAGCCTCATAGAGAGCTTTACAACTGGTTTAGAGACCACGTATACCAATATGCTTCTAAAACGCTTCCAATGCCTCCTAAACAGCGAGAGTTTGCGCGTTTGAACCTAAGTTACACAATTATGAGTAAACGCAAACTACTCAAATTGGTACAAGAAGGAGTGGTTTCTGGTTGGGACGATCCAAGAATGCCTACAATTTCAGGACTTAGACGACGCGGCTATACACCTAATGCGATTCGGAATTTTATTGAAAAGGTTGGTGTTGCAAAACGTGAAAATGTCATTGATGTCTCGCTTTTAGAGTTTTGCATTCGCGAAGATTTGAATCAAAGTGCGCCGCGAGTGATGGCTGTTTTAGATCCTGTTAAGGTTGTTATTACCAATTATCCTGAAGGAGAAGTAGAGTGGTTAGATGCTGAAAACAATCCTGAAGATGCTTCTGCTGGACACAGAAAAGTGCCTTTTTCAAGAGAATTATACATTGAAAAAGCCGATTTTAAAGAAGAGGCTGGTTCTAAATTTTTTAGATTGAGGTTAGGAGGAGAGGTTAGATTAAAGAACGCTTACATCATCAAAGCTGAAAGCGTTATTAAAGACGATAATGGTACCGTTTCTGAAATTCACTGTACCTATTCAACAGATACAGAAAAGAAAGTAAAAGGAACGCTGCATTGGGTTTCTATTGAGCATGCAATTCCAGCTGAGGTTAGAGAATACGATCGTTTGTTTATGGATGAAGCTCCTGATAGTCATCAAGATAAAGACTTTATGGAATTTATTAATCCGAATTCATTAAACAAGATTCAAGCTTTTGTTGAACCAAGTCTCGCTGATGCAAGTATTGGAGATCGTTTTCAATTTCAACGTATAGGTTATTTTAATGTCGATGACGATTCAACTTCAGAGCAATTAGTTTTTAATAAAACTGTCGGACTTCGTGATTCTTGGGCAAAACAAACGCGTGCGCAACACAGTCAAAACAAACCCAACAAGCCACAACAACCACAACAAAAGCGATCTGCTTTAGCTGTTATAAAGCAACTTGGTAAAAAGTACACAAATCTACCTGAAGATAAGCAAGCTAAATCTAGAGCTGAAATCTTAATGTTGTCAGAAGAAGTGAGTTATGATGAGATCCAACCACTTTTTAATACTGCAGTTAAAAAAACAGGAACTAGAATAGCAACCGTTTTAGCGTTAAGTGTGTTATTAAAAAACGGACTCCAGCGTAATGAGGATATTGACGCTTTTATTGCAAAAGCATTAGAAGATCAAAATGAACTTCTAGTCGCTGAAGCTAAGGCTATTCAATAGTTTTTAGGATTCAAAAATGCTTCTAAAACGTTAAAAATAAAGATACATCCTTGATTTTGACTATATTTATAACACTAACTATAATCAATTTACATCATGGAATTTAATTTTTTAGCAATTTTAGTTGCTGCTATTGTACCTATTATTTTAGGTTTTGTTTGGTATAATCCTAAAGTATTTGGTACAGCTTGGGCAAGAGCAGCTGAAATGACAGAAGAGAAAATGAAAGGCGGCAACATGGCTGTTATTTTTATTGTATCATTGATTTTGTCATTTCTTTTAGCAGTGATGACGCAATTTTTAGTGGTTCATGAAATGGGAGTAATGGGAATGACTGAAGGTCAACTTGAAGGCGAAACGGTTCAGGCCTTTTTAGCAGAATGGGAAGGCAAGTACAGATCGTTTAAACATGGTGCTTTACATGGCGCAATGTCAGGTGTATTTTTTGTTTTACCAGTTTTAGGAATCAACGCTTTGTTTGAAAGAAAGAGCTGGAAATATATTTTTATTAACACAGGTTACTGGGTGGTTACCCTAGGTGTTATGGGAGCCATTATTGGTGGATGGGTATAATCTTGTAACAATTTAAAATCTATAAAGACTGATGACTTAGGTTTTCAGTCTTTTATTTTGCTGTATTGATTCATTTTAAAATACATAGTCGCGTTTCAGAAGTACCAGATGATTGGGACCGTTTACCAACAGATGATGTTTTTCTCAAAACACCCTTTTTGAAGGCTTTAGAAGCGTCTTCACCATCTAATATTTCAAGCTATTTTTTAGCGGTTTATAATGCTGAACAGTTAGTTGGTATTGCTATTATGCAACGTGTGCAAATGTATTTAGATGATGTATTCAGACGTACGTCAAATACTTTTTTTAAGCGCTGTGGAAAAGTCCTAATTTCTAAAATTGTTAAAGGGAATGCACTTATTGTCGGAAACTTGATGCATACTGGTCAGCATGGTTTGTATTATAACGCTGAAGCTATAACTCAAGATACTTTTTTGGATACCATTTCAAAAGGCATTACGACACTTACTGAAATTATAAAAACCGATTTTGGTAAAAAAGTCCGTATTATAGGCTTTAAGGATTATTTTGAAGATGATCCTATTAGTAATAATGATAAGTTTTTCAAAGCACAAAACTTATATAAAGCCATTGCGCAACCCAATATGATCTTCAAGGTTAGTGATTCTTGGAACTCTGTTGAAAACTATGTTGCTAGCTTCAATAAAAAATACAGAAGACGTTATAAAACAGCACGCAAAAAAAGTGCTGCTATTCAACGTAAAGAGCTCACTTTACATGAAATTGAATCTAATTCAGAGCAATTGTATTCACTGTATGAATGTGTTTCAGATAATGCTGGTGTAAATTCCTTTAAACTTAATAAGCACCATTTTTATCATTTAAAATCACAACTAAATGACGATTTCAAATTATTCGGATATTATCTCAACAATGAACTTGTTGGTTTTTATACTTTGATTCGAAACTTCAACAAGCTTGAAACCTATTTTCTAGGTTATAAAGCCGATTTGCAACACCAATACCAAATGTATCTTAATATGCTGTTTGATATGGCTTCATTTGGAATTAATGAAGCTTATGATGAAGTGGTCTTTGCTAGAACAGCTATGGAAATTAAAAGCTCAATAGGAGCCAAGCCTCATAACATGCATATCTATGTTAAACACACCAATAATTTTATGGCAAATGCTATTTTAAGACTTGTGGTGAAGTATGCCAATCCTGTTAGAGAATGGGAGGAGCGACATCCTTTTAAATAAAAAAGCCTTGAAAGTTATCCAAGGCTTTTAATCTATTTATAGTTAAAACTATTCTTCAGTTTTCTTGTTAGCATTCTTCATCGCCTCGCCAATTTGATTGCTAGCCGTAAAACTCGCTACCATATCATTGAGCATATTACTTCCTGCTTGCGGAGAATTAGGCAATAAAATAAGATTACTATTTGTTTCGCCACCAATAGCTTGTAAGGTATCGTAATGTTGCGTAACAACAATTAATGCTGAGGCTTCCTGCGAATTAATACCTACTTTATTTAAAACTTCTACCGACTCTTCAAGTCCGCGTGCAATTTCACGTCTTTGATCAGCAATACCTTGTCCTTGTAAACGCTTACTTTCTGCTTCAGCTTTTGCTTTTTCAACAATTAAAATACGAGCCGCATCACCTTCAAACTGTGCAGCAATCTTTTCACGCTCAGAGGCATTAATTCTGTTCATCGCAGCTTTTACTTGCGCATCAGGATCGATATCAGTGACAAGGGTTTTAATGATGTCGTATCCATATTCAGACATGTATTCTTGAAGGTCACGTTTTACAGCAATTGCAATGTCATCTTTTTTAACAAACACATCATCAAGTTTCATTTTTGGAACTTCAGCGCGAACTACATCAAATACAAAAGATGTGATCTGATCGTGT
Source organism: Bacteroidia bacterium (assembly GCA_030430385.1). Taxonomy (GTDB): domain Bacteria; phylum Bacteroidota; class Bacteroidia; order Flavobacteriales; family Flavobacteriaceae; genus Psychroserpens. The sequence continues at coordinate 211,896 of JAUIFO010000002.1, read as the reverse complement.
GGATATTCTAATTTATAAAAGGCATCGTATACATTGTTTTTTACGACCATATATTGTACAGACACTTTCAGTCTTACAAACACATCATCAAGTGTTTTTGTTTCTATAATAACGTCTAATTGTTGAATTTTTAAACTCAGTTTTCCAGCAATACGATCCACTAATGGAATTTTCATTTGAAGACCTGACTGTCTGATGCTTTGAAATCGACCAAAACGCTCAACAACTGCAGCTGTTTGCTGTTTTACAATAAAGAAAGACGATATCAGAATAATAATACCAAAAAATAAAATTGGAATAAGAATAAATTGACCCATAGCGTGGTTTTTAATGGTTAGATAAAATAATCAGTTACTAATTTAAGTTATATTTGCTCAACTCACATATAATTAAGATGCAAAAAAAGCAATTTATAGTATTAGTAGTCTTTTGTATAGCTTTTGTTACAATAAGTCAAGCACAGCATAAGAAATATACCATTAAAAATGGTATTGGTTTATTAGGTGGACTTACACAATACGATATAAAAACAGATAATTTTTCTACCAAAAGCGCTTCGGGTTTTATTGGCGGACTTACAGCTACTGTGGACATTCCTCATAAATGGTTTACAGTGAGCTACGGCTTACACTTATCTCAAAACACCTTAGAGGTTGAAGGTAGGTCATCACTTTTAGCTACTGATGTTGAAATGTTAGAATATGATATAATGGCAGCGCAATTGTCTTTTGTATTACACGTAAAACTCTTAAGCGATAACTTAACCCTTGATGTTGGTCCACAACTCCAGTATAATGGTAAATTAGAATTAAAAAGCGATAGTCAGGAAGACTTTATTATCAATGGTTACGACAGTCTGTTGTCTCAAGATATTAGCGAAGTAGCGCCTTTTAATGTTAATGGATTAATAGGTGCATCAGCAGGTATTGGAAACTTCAAGCTAAGAGCTATGTACAGCTATGGTTTTACAAATATTCTTAGAACATTAAACGACGAAGACCTAAGCACAACACCGCTCTCTGAAGACTTTAAAGGAAATCAAAGTATGATGGTATTTGCTTTGCAGATCACTTTTTAAACTGAAGTCACTAAAGCATCAATTCTCTTAGAAGCTTCAGCTTTCCCAATCATATAAATAATATCAAACACGTCAGGACCTTGCAAAGCACCAACCAAGGCCAATCGTAACGGCATCATCACTTTCCCAAAGCCAATGTCATTAGATGTGATCCAACCTTTAATAGTAGTCTGAAGTTGTTCCACAGTAAAATCTTCAACACTTAAAATTAAATCTTTAACACTATTTAAAATTGAAGTTGTGTCTTCTTTAATCGCTTTCTTGAAGGCCTTTTCGTCATAGGTTTTTGGAGCAACAAAAAAGAAATGACTTAAATCCCAAAAATCACTAACAAAATTAGCGCGCTCTTTTACGAGTTCAATGACCATTTCTATGTATTGAATATCGATTTCAGACAATTCTGAGTGTAAACTTTGGAATTTAAGAGCTAAATCGGCATTATCTTGTTCTTGCATGTAGTGATGATTGAACCATTTAATCTTGTCAGGATCAAATCGTGCACCAGCTTTATTAACGCGTTCTAGATCGAAAGCATTAATGAGTTCGTTTAAATTGAAAATTTCTTGCTCTGTGCCTGGATTCCAACCTAAAAACGCTAAGAAGTTTACAACAGCTTCAGGAAAATACCCTTCTTCTTTATAACCCATCGAAACGTCTCCTGTTTTAGGATCATTCCATTCTAATGGGAATACAGGGAAGCCTAACTTATCACCATCACGTTTGCTTAATTTCCCTTTCCCTGTTGGTTTTAGAATTAAAGGAAGGTGTGCGAACTGAGGTGTGTCCCAACCAAAGGCATTGTAGAGCTGATAGTGCAAAGCTAATGATGGCAACCATTCTTCTCCGCGAATCACATGTGTAATTTGCATAAGATGATCATCAACAATATTTGCCAAATGATAGGTTGGCATTCCATCACTTTTAAAAAGTACCTTATCATCTAAAATATTCGTGTCTATTTGAATGTCTCCACGAATGATGTCTTTTAAGTGAAGTGTTTCATCTTGTGGTGATTTAAACCGAATCACATAATCTTCTCCAGCATCTAATTTTGCTTGAACGTCTTCTTTTGAAAGCGATAAAGAGTTGTTGAGCTTTAATCGATTGTGCCAATTATAAATAAAGGTTTTACCTTTTGCTTCGTGATCTTTTCTATGGAAATCTAAGGTTTCTGCAGTATCAAAAGCATAGTACGCGTGACCGCTTTCAATAAGCTGATCTGCATATTGTTTATAAAGATGCTTGCGTTCACTCTGTCTGTAAGGGCCAAATTTCTCATGCTTTCCAACGCCTTCATCAAATGGAATACCACACCATTCCAGTGATTTTACTATGTAATCTTCAGCACCTTCAACATAGCGGTTTTGATCGGTATCTTCAATGCGAAGTACAAATGTTCCGTTATGCTTTTTGGCAAATAAATAATTAAAAAGTGCTGTTCTAACACCTCCAATATGTAAAGGTCCTGTTGGGCTTGGCGCAAATCTTACGCGTACATCTTTAGTCATAATGATCTTTTATGACTGCAAAGATAAAATGATATTTAGGATTTGAAATACTTAGGCTAAAATCATTTCTTTAGGCACACGTTTGTTCATAATATTGAACCATAAAGGTGGCACCATTGCTAAAACCATAGAAGTTGGATAACCATAAGGCATTTGCGGACTTTCATCATGACAATCTAAAACTTGATATTTTTTAGACGATTTAAAATGATGATCACTATGTCTCGTAAGTTCATAAAGCACGATTCTTCCAATAACATGGTTAGAGTTCCAAGAATGAATTTCTTTAACACGTTCGTAGCGACCAGACTTTGTTTTGAGTCGGATTAAACCATAATGCTCAATATAGTTAACAGTTTCCAATAGAATAAAGCCAATCACGCCAGCCAAAAAAGCAAACAGCAATCCTTTAGCTCCAAAACCAAACCATATAACAAACAAATAAGCACTTTGTATGATGCTGTACCAAAGCATATCATTTTTAAAGGAGAAGAATGATAAATTATTGTTGTTAAGCAGTTTCTTTTGAATCTTCCAAGCACTTACATATTGCCTAAATACTGAGGTAAACCAAAAGGAATACACCGATTGATTGTATCGTGCTGTTGCTGGGTCTTCAGGAGTAGCAGCATGTAAATGATGACCAAAATTATGTTCAATGTAAAAATGCATATACAATGATGGTAGTAAAAGTGCTTTGCCAATGAACCTTTCGTTTGTGCGTTGTCTGTGTCCAAGTTCGTGACCAACATTAATACCATTCACACCTAGAACAATTCCAACAGATAGAACGAAACCTACAAGTTCATAAGTTTCAAGCGCTGAATTACTAATTTGAACCAATCCAAAACAGACCAAACCAAACACAACAGGTAAGTTGAAATATAACAACCAATCAAAAAGCTTTAGTTTAAGTTTACTCTCCACAGCTTCAGACGATAAATTTTTTGTGTCTACAGGAAAGATTAACTCTAATATTGGAATCATCACAAAAGCATAAATAGGAGTGAGGTAAACCCAAGCGCCTTTAAGGTAGAGTCCAATAAAAGCCGTTAAAGGAATGGTGAATGCCGCTAAATATTTTAAATCTTTCATGACTTTTGATTTAAATTAACCTGAATTTTAACACATCTTCTCGAAATTAACAGAATCTTACCAAATTTAGACAATTGCTGTTTAAAATAAAATCGTAGTTTAGTAAGTTAGATAAAGTGATGACAAGTAATTTTAACCACATACAAGAGAAACTTGAGCAATTTGTTAGGCGTTATTACACTAACGAATTACTTAAAGGTGCGATTCTGTTTTTCGCCATTGGCTTGTTGTATTTTATTTTCACTTTACTTATTGAATACGTGTTATGGTTAAATCCAACTGCTAGAACAGTACTATTTTGGTTGTTTGTTGTAGTTGAATTAGCTCTTTTTGCCAAGTTTATCGCTTTTCCTTTAGCAAAACTATTTAAGCTACAAAAAGGGATTAATTACGAACAAGCTTCAACGATTATCGGGAATCATTTCCCTGAGGTTAGTGATAAATTACTGAATGTACTTCAGCTTAAGCAAAGCACTACACAATCTGAATTACTTGAAGCCAGCATCGAACAAAAATCATCTGAGTTAAGTCCGATACCATTTAAACTGGCTATAAACTTCAAGAAGAACGCCAAGTATTTGAAATATGCAGCGATTCCTATTGTCATTTTATTGTTGTCTTATGCAACAGGAAAAATTAATTGGTTTAGTGACAGTTACGAACGTGTTGTAAATTATCAAACGGCTTATGAACCTCCAGCGCCATTTGAATTCTTTATCGTTAATAGCGATATGAATGCTATTGAGAATAAAGAATATAGATTGAGGGTTAGAACAGCAGGTGAGGTGATTCCTGAGAACGCACAAATTCATTACAATCAACAATCTTATTTTCTTCAACAGGTTGCCGCTGGAGAATTCGAATATGTTTTTCCGCAGCTTAAAGAAGGCTTAAGCTTTAATTTATCCGCAAACGAAGTGCGTTCCAAAGCCTATACGATTTCTGTAACGAAAGTACCAACCCTTGTTAATTTTGATATGGTATTAGACTATCCTGCGTATACTCAAAAGAAGGATGAGGTGTTGCATAGTACAGGAAATGCCATTATTCCAGAAGGAACCAACGTTACCTGGAAAGTTGCAACTCGCTCCACAGATGCAGTTAGGCTTTATGCTAAGGATACGATAGATTTTAAGACGATAGAAAATGGAAATTTTGAAGCAAGTAAACGCGTGTTTTCTAATACAGATTATAGTATAAGCACGAGCAACCAAGATCTTAAGGATTATGAAAACTTGTCCTTTTCTTTAAGCGTGATTAAAGACAGCTATCCCGAATTGAACCTTAAAATGGAAAAGGATTCCATTGATAATCAAACCCTTTACTTTTTTGGTCAGGTAAGTGATGATTATGGATTAAGCAAGCTTCAATTGGTGTATTATCCTTCAACAAATCCTGAAGACAAATCCTCTGAGCGCATTCCAATTTCTAAATCGAATTTTGACGAATTTGTAAGTGCTTTTCCGAACCAATTGAACCTCACTGAAGGTGTAGATTACGAGTTTTATTTTCAGGTGTTTGATAATGATGCCATTCATAACTATAAAAGCACCAAGAGCACAGTTTACAACTACAGAAAGCTCACACAAGATGAAGAAGAACAAAAACAGCTTCAAGAGCAAAATGAAACCATAAAAGACATAGGGAAGACTTTTGAAAAACTAAAACAACAAGACAAGCAGCTTGAAGAGTTTTCTAAAACACAAAAAGAAAAAGAAGAGCTTAATTTTAATGATAAGAAAAAGTTTGAGAATTTCTTGAAACGTCAGAAGGAACAAGAGCAATTAATGCAAAACTTCAATAAGAAACTAAAGGAAAACCTAGAACAGTTTCAGAACGAAAATGAAGAACAGGATGAGTTTAAAGAAGACTTGCAACAACGATTACAAGAGAATGAAGAACAGCTTAAAAAGGATGAGAAGTTATTGGATGAGTTAGAGAAGCTTCAAGATAAAATTCAAAAAGAAGAATTAACGCAAAAGCTTGAAGAGTTAGCGAAGCAGAACAAGAACAAAGAGCGAAGTCTTCAACAGTTATTAGAATTAACGAAGCGTTATTATGTAGCTAAAAAAGCTGAAAAACTTCAGAAAGAGTTAGAACAATTAGCTGAAGAACAAGAAAAGCTTTCCGAGGAAAAGAAAGACAAAAACACATCAGAAGCTCAAGAAAAACTTAATGAACGGTTTGAAGAATTTCAAAAGGAAATGGACGACCTTCAGAAAGAAAATAAAGCGTTGAAGAAGCCTATGGAGCTTCCTCAAGACAAACCCACAGAAGAATCTATTAAACAAGACCAGCAAGAAGCAAAAGAGGCTTTAGAAGCGCAAGAAGCGCAGGATCAGCAAGAGGGAGAACAAGGAGAACCTGGAGACCAACAAGACCCTCAGGATCAAGATTCTGAACAGCCTGAAGGAAATGAAAGTCCACAACAAAAGGCTAAGAAAAAACAGAAACAAGCGGCTCAAAAAATGAAAGAAATGAGTCAGCAAATGGGACAAATGATGCAAATGGGAAGTGGAGACCAAATGCAAGAAGACGCCACCATGTTAAGACAGGTTTTAGAGAATTTAGTTCTGTTTTCTTTTGATCAAGAAGACTTAATGGATCAGTTTAAAAGCATTGAAATTAACCATAGCGAATATGGCAAGTTCTTACGCAAACAGAGTAATCTAAGAGAGCATTTTGAGCATATTGACGATAGCTTATTTGCCTTATCATTAAGGCAGCCAAAGATCTCAGAACTGGTTAATCAAAAAATCACTGATGTGTTTTTCAATATTGACAAGTCTTTAGGGCAACTTTCTGAAAATAGAATTTATCAAGGAACAGCTGCGCAGCAATATACCATAACCGCAACAAACGATTTAGCTAACTTCTTAAGTGATGTTTTAGATAACATGAATGCTCAAATGAATCCGTCTATGGGACAAGGAGGAGGTGATATGCAGCTCCCAGACATTATCATGAGTCAGGAACAGCTCAACCAACAAATGCAGGATGGTATGAAGAAAAATCAAGGAAAATCTCAAGAGGGCGAAGAAGGAGAGAAAGAGGGAGAAGGTGAACAGGAAAAGGAAGGCGAAAGTGAAAAATCCAAAAAGGGACAGGAAGGTAAAGAAGGTCAGCAAGGAGAGAACGGACAAAACCAAGGTGGAGGAGAAGGAAGTAATGAAGAACTTAATGGTGAGTTATACAGAATATACCAGCAGCAACAACAGCTACGACAAGCTCTTGAAAACAGGCTAGGAGAACAAGGAAAAGAAGGTCTTGGAAAACAGTTGCTAAAAGACATGGAAGACGTTGAACTGGATTTAATTAATAAAGGGTTTACGAATCAAACCCTTCAAAAGATGATGGATTTACAACATCAATTATTGAAGATGGAAAACGCTACCTTTATGCAAGGTCAAGACACTAAACGAAAGTCTGAAACGGATTACAGTCCATATAAGAATACAATCAACAATAAATTGCCTACTGCTAAAGAATATTTCAACACTACTGAAATATTAAACAGGCAAGCCCTACCTTTGCAGGATATTTATAAGAAGAAGGTTCAAGAATATTTTAAAAAAACGAATGATCAACTTTAATTATGAAACCGATTTTAAGCTCTCTAATGAAGCTAAATATGCGAAGTGGATTGCTCAAGTTATCGTTTCTGAAGGATGTGTTGAAGGTGACATTAATTATATCTTTTGTGATGATGATTACCTTCATAATGTCAATGTGAATTATCTTAATCACGATACGCTTACTGATATCATAAGCTTTGATTATTCTGTGGGAAATAAGCTACATGGAGATGTTTTTATCTCAGTTGAAAGAGTAGCCGATAATGCCCAAGATTTTAGTGTGTCTTTTGATGAAGAATTAAAACGTGTCATGGTTCATGGTATTTTACATTACTGTGGTTATAAGGACAAATCTGACAGTGATCAATTAACGATGCGGTCTAAAGAAGATCACTATATCACACAGGTGCCTTAACATATTAAGATTTAGCCTTATATTTGCAAACTCAAAAATTTAAACATTAATGTTCCACGTGGAACAACACTTATAATTATGTTCAACGATATCTATGATGTTATAGTGGTTGGAGCCGGTCATGCAGGAAGTGAAGCAGCAGCAGCTGCTGCAAACATGGGAAGCAAGACTCTGCTTATCACAATGAATTTACAGAACATTGCACAAATGTCTTGTAATCCTGCAATGGGAGGTATTGCCAAAGGACAAATTGTACGTGAGATTGATGCGCTTGGAGGTTATAGTGGGATTGTTAGTGATACTTCTGCGATTCAATTTAAAATGCTGAACAAGTCTAAAGGACCGGCAATGTGGAGTCCGAGAGTTCAAAGTGACCGTATGCGATTTGCAGAAGATTGGCGATTACTTTTAGAGCAAACTCCTAATCTAGATTTCTATCAAGAAATGGTCTCTGGCTTACTAGTAGAAAACCATAAAATTGTTGGTGTTAAAACCTCATTAGGAATTGAAGTTAAAGCTAAGACAGTTGTGCTCACAAATGGGACTTTTCTAAATGGGTTAATTCATATTGGTGATAAAAATTTTGGAGGAGGACGTGCTGGAGAAAGAGCGGCTACTGGAATTACCGAACAGCTTATTGATTTAGGTTTTGATTCAGGGCGAATGAAAACAGGGACACCTCCAAGAGTTGATGGACGTTCTTTGGATTATTCTAAAATGATCGAGCAACCTGGTGATGATCAGCCAGAAAAATTTTCTTATTTAGAACATATAAAACCGCTTACCAATCAGCGATCTTGCCATATGACGTATACAAGTCCTGAAGTGCATGATTTGCTACGTGATGGTTTTGATCGTTCGCCAATGTTTAATGGTCGTATTAAAAGTACTGGTCCAAGATATTGTCCTTCTATTGAAGATAAGATCAATCGTTTTGCAGATAAAGATAGACATCAGCTTTTTGTAGAACCTGAAGGATGGAATACGGTTGAGGTTTATGTAAACGGGTTTTCTACTTCACTCCCAGAAGATGTGCAATACAAAGCTTTAAAATCGGTTGTAGGATTCGAGAATGTCAAATTCTTCAGACCTGGTTATGCCATAGAATATGATTATTTTCCACCGACACAATTGAAGCACACTTTAGAAACCAAGTTAGTTGAAGGTTTGTTTTTTGCCGGACAAATTAATGGTACAACAGGCTATGAAGAAGCCGCTTCACAAGGTCTAATGGCAGGTGTAAATGCCGCATTAAAAGTCCAGGAAAGAGAGGCGTTTATTCTTAAACGCAATGAAGCTTATATAGGTGTTTTAATAGATGATTTAATTACTAAAGGTACTGAAGAACCTTACCGTATGTTCACTTCTAGAGCTGAATATCGAACATTATTACGTCAAGATAATGCAGATTTTAGATTAACCCCTAAAGGATTTGATTTAGGATTAACTAGTGAAACACGTCTGAGAAGAATGGAAGAGAAGCAAAAAGCCTCTGATAATTTTGTGAATTTTTTTAGAGAGACTAGTGTGAAACCAGAAGAAGCCAATCCTGTTTTAGAAGCCAAAAATTCATCTCCAGTAAAACAATCCGATAAGATGTTTAAATTGTTTGCGCGACCAAATATTACCATTGAAGATATGCGTCAATTTAAGGCTGTTTCTGAATATATCGACACGAATGATTTAGATCGCGAAGTGATTGAGCAAACCGAAATCCAAGTTAAATATTCTGGATATATTGAAAAGGAAAAAAACAATGCTGATAAATTAAACCGTTTAGAAGATTTAAAAATCCCTAAGAATTTTGATTATGAACAATTGAAATCTATGAGCACAGAAGCCAAGCAAAAGTTAGCCAAAATTCAGCCAGTGACCATCTCACAAGCTTCTAGAATTTCAGGAGTTTCTCCTGCAGATATTTCTGTGTTATTAGTTTATTTAGGAAGGTAATTGTTTATATGTTTCACGTGGAACACTTGGTGGTTTCTAGAGCCTCAGCCACCAATATAAATGGTCACTGAGACTCTCGAAGTGATAAATAATGGATAACAAAACCACATATTTAACTGTTAAAGACTACTCTGTTTCTGGAGAGGAATTTCAATTAATTTATAACAATGAATTGGATTTACTGGAAACTTTTCCAAAACCTTCTGAAGATAAGTTAGCAGCATATTACGAAACAGAAGACTATATTTCACATACTGATGGTTCTCGAAACCTTTTTGAAAAGACCTACCAATACATAAAATCCATAGCCTTAAAACGAAAATTAAAACTTATCAATTCGTTTTCATTTCAAACAAAATCACTTTTAGATGTAGGATGTGGTACAGGAGATTTTCTTAAAATTGCTAAAAGCAATGGTTGGACGATTACAGGTGTAGAACCTAATAGTTCTGCAAGAGCAATTGCGAATACTAAAACAGAAGATCAGGTTTTTGATGTCGATCAGTTATTGAAATTTAAATCATCCAGTTTTGATGTCATTACGTTATGGCATGTTTTAGAACACCTTCCTAAACTTCAAGATCATATAAGTTTGTTTAAACAACTTTTAAAACCAAATGGGAAATTAGTTATAGCTGTTCCCAACTATAAAAGCTTCGATGCATACCATTACAAAGCATATTGGGCTGCCTACGATGTCCCTAGACATTTGTGGCATTTTTCTCAGACTTCAATTTCTAATCTTTTAGAAAAAGAAGAAATGATCGTTGAAAAAACAGAGCCAATGTATTTTGATTCCTATTACGTGTCTTTATTATCTGAAAAGTATAAGTCAGGTTTTATGAATCCGTTTAAAGCATTTTGGTTTGGTTGGCTATCTAATCGTAAAGCAAAACGAACAGGTGAGTATTCTTCACTTATATATATCGTTAAAAAGACGAAAAACTAATTTTAAGACGTTTTAAGCCACTTTATGTCTTTTAACGAAAGATGACTTTGATAAATTTTAAAGCGCGCTTGTGTTTGATGTATATTGTTGTTTTTGTATTGGTTTAACTAATCGATTTTTTTTATTCAATAAATATAATCTATAGTTGATTTTTTTGAATAAAGAATACATTCACTTTTATACATTTGCAAAAATTAAAAAATCTGATAATGAAAAAAATATGTGGTCTTTTAGGACTAGTTTTGGTTTTAGTGTCTTGTCAAGAACAACAAAAAATTGCTTTTATAAATAATGCTGAAGTTGTGAACCAATTTCAAAAGAAGGTTGATTTTGAAAAAGTGTTTCAATCTAAGATTGATGTATTCAATAAAAAGGCAGATAGTTTAGAAAAGGCTATTCAAATTGAAGCGCAATTGTTTCAGTCTAAAGCTCAAAAAATGTCACAGCGTAAAGCTGAGGAAGAATATCAAGCATTACTTCAAAAGAAACAAATGCAAGATTATCAAATTCAAACAGAGGAGAAAAGCTTACAAGCTGAAGGTCAAAAGAAGATTGATTCTTTAATTAATGAAGTAAAGGACTTTGTAAAAGAGTATGGAAAGAAACATAATTACACTTATATCCTTGGTGCTAACGATGCTGGAAGTGTAATGTATGGTATGGATGAGAGTGATTTAACAGATGTTATTATAAAAGCGCTTAACGATACTTACAGCAGTGAAAAATAATATTTAGAATTACACGTTATCAAAAAGCTAGATGTTCACATCTGGCTTTTTTGTTTATAAAATGGATCAGTTTCATTTATGAAAACACAAGCTTTTTTAACCCAACCTTTTGATTATTTCAACACCACTAAAACGAAATGGTTATACATCACAATCGCTATTGTATTTGCACAATTGTTTTTAATTATTTTTCAACCTTATGGGCTTTCAGAAGAAATCCAAAGTCCAGATAATCCGTTACTTCATAAGTTTTTATTCTTTTTTTCGATTGCTTTCAGTACGTTTTTTGCCTTATCACTTTCACAATTCGTTTTAAGAGAACAATTTGGTTTTCAGAATGTTAACACCAATAAATATATGATTTGGTTGTTAATCGAAGCCTTAATTCTATTACTCATCAATTTTGGAATGTCCTTTATCATTCCAGATCTTGGGAATGATTTTGAAAAGGAACTCAATCTTTGGTTTCAGGTCGCAATGTACCCAAAGCTTTTGATGATTCTCATCTTTCCTTTTTTTGGAAGTGTCATTTATATCGCTATCAAACGCCTTCGCACAGAGGTTAAAGTACTAGATCAACAGTTGCTATCTTTTAAGTATAAGTATGATAAAACAAAACAAGCAAACATGTTGCATATTAAAGATGAAAAGGATCAGTTGGAAGTTTCAATTGCTCTAAAAGATGTGTTATATATTGAATCCAGCAACCAATACGTATTGGTCCATTTTATTGAAAATAAGACCATCAAAAAACATATTGTTCGAAATCGCCTAAAGCATATCTTAACCCAAACCGAAACATTGCCAATAAAACAATGTCACAGATCTTATGCTGTTAATTTAATTCACGTGAAACATTTAGTTCGAAAAAAAGGAAGGGATGCTTTGATTTTAAGTACCGATTTTCAAACAATAGATATTCCTGTATCTAATTCATTTTTGAAATTTATCAAGCAGGAACTTAATCAATAATGATAAATTTTATACAATTCACTCCAAATCTGTAACAATTCACTCCATTAGTGCGTCTAGAATAGAGGTTTTATAAATATTTGAAATTAATTTGCGTTAACAAATGCATAACCTAAAGTTGATTTTAACCAAAAATCAATGTTTAACTTTATCAATCAAAAAACAGAATCACAATCAATGAAACAATTATGTTTAGGTCTTTTTTTTCTAATAGGCCTATGGTCCCAAGCTCAAGAACAATTTACGATTAGCGGAACAATCAAAGATTTGTCAAACGGTGAAACCCTTTTAGGAGCAACCGTATACTTAAAAGACACCAATTTTGGTGCGACTACCAACGAATATGGTTTTTTCTCATTAACTGCTCCTGAAGGCAGCTACACTTTAATCATTTCCTATGTCGGATTTGAATCCGTTAGCCGAAATATTACATTGGATAAAGACCAAAAATTAGATTTCGAATTACAAGAATCAGCAACATCACTTGATGAAATTGTAATAGTTGCCGAAGAACCTGAAACGGTCAATATTAGAACACCTCAAATGAGCGTAGCTAAATTGAGTGCTAAAACTATTAAAGAAATGCCAGCAGTTTTAGGTGAAGTAGATGTGGTTAAATCCATTCAATTACTTCCTGGTGTTACGAATAACGGTGAAGGATCAGCTGGGTTTCATGTTAGAGGAGGTGCTGCAGATCAAAACTTAGTGCTTTTAGATGAGGCCATTATTTATAATACATCTCATTTTTTCGGTTTTTTCTCGGTTTTCAATGCTGACGCTATTAAAAACATCAAACTTTATAAAGGTGATATTCCTGCTAAATATGGTGGACGCGTATCATCGGTTTTGGATGTTCGACAAAAAGATGGAAATAGCAAGCAATTTGGACTTACAGGTGGCATTGGTTTAATCTCTAGCCGATTGACAGCAGAGTCGCCTTTATTCAAGGATAAAGGCTCTTTTTTAATTGCAGGAAGAGCATCGTATGCACACTTATTTATGCCACTTATTGAAGACATAAAAGACGATAAAATTTCATTTTACGATTTAAACCTGAAGACTAATTACGAAATAAACGAAAACAACAGACTGTATTTGTCTGGTTATTTCGGGCGTGATATTTTCAACCTGTCCAAGATCATTGAAAACAACTATGGAAACGCAACTGGAAATTTACGTTGGAACCACGTGTTTAACGATCGGTTATTCTCTAACCTTTCATTCATTTACAGTAAATACGATTATAATATTGTGCTAGATTTTATTGAATTAGATTGGGATGCCGACATTACAAATCTCAATGTAAAATACGATTTAGGCTATTATGCTAGCAATAATCTCACACTTGATTTTGGAATTAGCGGATTAACCTACAATGTCAATCCTGGAGAAGTTAGACCTTCTTCAGAATCATCACCAATAAATCCGTTAAAGCTAGATGAAAAACGCGCTTTTGAAGCTGCAGCTTATATTAGTGCCGAACATCAGATTTCGGATAAGCTAGCATTTAACTACGGATTGCGCTATAGTGCGTTTTCAAGACTTGGCGGACAAAGTATGACCAATTACGTGAATGATCGACCGCTTGTTTACAATAGCGATCTAGGAATTTATGAACGTGGCGAAGCCGAAAGCGAAACCTATTACAGCAAGAGCGAAAGCATTAAAACCTTTGGAAATTTTGAACCAAGATTAGGAGTGTCCTATCAACTTAATGAAACAGCTTCAATTAAAGCCAGTTATACCAAATCAACACAATACTTGCATTTGCTTTCCAATACTTCTTCAGTTACACCTTTAGATGTTTGGACACCTAGCGGAAAATATATCAAACCGCAAATTTCAAATCAATTTGCAATGGGTTATTATAAGAAGTTTAATAACAACACGTATACTCTAGAACTTGAAACCTATTATAAGCATATTGATAACCGTATTGATTATATCGATGGTTCTGACTTAATAGGAAACAATACCATAGAAACCGAAATCTTAAATGGTGAAGCGAGAGCCTATGGCTTGGAAGTTTTATTTCGAAAAAACAAAGGCGATTTTACAGGTTGGTTGGCCTATACGCTTTCAAAATCTGAACAACGTGCTTTAGGTGGAAATGCTGGTGGACCAGGAATTAATAATGGCGATTGGTACAACACACCTTATGACAGAACGCATGATGTTTCTGTAACAGGAGTCTACAAACTCAACGACAAATGGAGCTTCAGTTCTAACTTTGTGTTTCAAACAGGACGACCAGTAACGTATCCCAACGGTCAATATTCGTATGAAGGACTTTCAGTGGCTACATATTCCAACAGAAATGAAGATCGTTTACCAACTTATCATAGACTAGATGTTTCAGCCATTTATAAACCTAACAGAAAGCCTGATAAGCGTTGGTCTTCCGAATGGGTTTTCGGAATTTATAATGTGTACAGTCGAAAAAACGCGGCTTCAATTAGCTTTGGACAAAACCGTGAAACAGGAATTAATGAAGCAACACGTATTTCCATCTTCGGAATTGTTCCTTCGGTAACCTATAACTTTAAATTTTAAAACAATGAGATCTTATATAAAACTTATTTTAATAGCCTTACTTTTTGCATCCTGTGAAGATGTAGTAGATGTCGATGTGCCAACAGCGCAAACGCGATTGGTTATTGAAGCTTCTTTAGATTGGGAAAAAGGAACTTCAGGACAAAACCAAACGATAAAGCTGAGCTTGTCCACGCCTTTTTTTGAAACCAATCAAAACACAACGGTTACTGGAGCATCGGTTATTGTGACCAATCAAGATACTGATGAGATATTTCCGTTTACAGATAATAATGATGGAACCTATTCTGTTGATAATTTCGTGCCAATTATAAATAACACTTATCACTTGGAAGTCATTTATGATGGCGAAACTTATGAAGCAACAGAAACATTAATGTCGGTTTCTGAAATCAACTCGATTACACAAAGTGTGGATGGAGGTTTTGATGACGAGTTATTGGAACTGAATTTGTATTTTATAGATCCAGCTAACATTGAAAACCACTACTTAATAAAATATGATGTAGAAGGTGATGTGTTTCCATATTTGGAAGACGTTTCAGATGAATTTACAGATGGTAATGAAATTTATGATTTTCTTGAAAAAGAGGATGACGACAATAGTGATGAAACACCTTTTGAAGCAGGTGATGTGGTGCATATAAGTCTGTATGGCATTTCTGAACAGTACTATAATTTTATACGCTTACTTATAGAACAACATAGTAGCCAAGGGGATCCATTTAGCTCAACAGCAGCTCAAATAAGAGGGAATTGTATCAATCCTACAAACCCTGAAGCCTATGCATTTGGCTATTTTAGAGTTACTGAAGTTGACACAGCAACCTATACTTTCGAATAAAAACAAAATTTCTTTTCAGAAAGAATATGACTAACTCGCTTTTTTATGGAGTAGTCTAGTCAATTTGATTGATAGATCAGTGAGGATTATTTTAGAATTTCCATTGCGTTCAATATGGTAAATAGCATCTTGAAGCTCGTTAGAAATTTCCATAATGTTATTGCCATGTACAAAAGGCGCGAAATTCTCTAGTTTAAATGAGGTTTTAGGTTCCATAAAAACCAAGGTTTCGGCCTTATAATTCATCAATAAAGCTTGTCTAAAAAAGTCAAGACAGAAATGTAAGAATTGTTTTTGCGTTTCTCTACCAGTTTTAGCAATGGTTTCACTCCAAGAAATGAGATCGTGAATGGCACTTTTATTGCCTTTAGCTTTAAATGCTGAACGTATCCAAAATACGAACCAATCTTCAAACTGTGTGTCTTCACTGTCGTTGTAAACCAAATCACAAGCCTTGTTATAATTTCCATTAGATTGGTGCGCAATCTTTGTAGCATCAGCTTCGGGAATTTGATAATTTTTGATAAGTGACGCCTTAATAACGTCTTCAGCCAAAGGTGGAAATTTCAGTATTTGACAACGTGATTTGATCGTGTTTATAATTTGTTCGTCATCTTCAGCTATTAAAATAAAAATGGTATTATTAGGAGGTTCTTCAATAAGCTTTAAGAGTTTATTAGCTGCCGAAATATTCATTTTTTCAGCCATCCATATCAACATGATCTTATAACCACCTTCATAGGATTTTAAAGACAAGGCTTTAACAATATCTTGCGCTTCATCAACACCTATTTGCCCTTGTTTATTGTCAATTCCTAAAATGCGATACCAATCGAATAAATTACCATAAGGTTGCCTATCTATAAGTTGTCGCCATTCTTCTAAAAAATGACTAGACACAGGATGACTTTTTATTCTATCGTTCTTTGCTACAGGAAATGCAAAATGCAAATCAGGATGCGAGATGTTTTCAAATTTTAAATTACAAGCCTCATTACCATTAGTGTTTTCTCCTTGCGTGTTCTTACACAACAAATATTGCGCATAAGCAATAGCCATTGGCAATGTTCCAGAACCTTCTGGTCCCACAAATAATTGAGCATGTGGTACACGTCCACGATCAGCGCTTGTGGTAAGATGATTTTTAATATGTTCTTGTCCTAAAACATCTGAAAATAACATGTGACAAATATAAATTAATTCTCATACTATTAGCTTGATTGTTTTCTCAAAAACAGGCTTTCATCCATTATATTTATTAATTACATTTGTGACTTAATTTGTCAAAATAACCACAAGAAATGAAAACCTTAAACGACTTTAATTTCGAGAATAAAAAAGCTTTAATACGCGTAGATTTTAATGTGCCTTTAAATGATGATTTTGAAGTTACTGATGCTACTAGAATTGTATCTGCTAAATCCACTATAATTAAAGTGCTTGAAGATGGCGGAAGCTGTATTTTAATGTCGCACTTAGGAAGGCCTAAAGGTGTTCAGGATGAGTTTTCATTAAAGCATATTGTCAATAAGGTAGAGGATGTTTTTGGTGTTGAAGTAAAGTTCGTTGAAAACTGTGTTGGCGATGAAGCTGAAAAAGCTGCTGAAGCACTTAATCCTGGCGAAATATTGTTATTAGAGAACCTTCGTTTTCACGAAGAAGAAAAACAAGGCGATGTCGGTTTTGCTGAAGCCTTATCAAAACTTGGAGACATTTATGTAAATGATGCTTTCGGGACAGCACATAGAGCGCATGCTTCAACAACAGTGGTTGCTCAATTTTTTCCTGAGCATAAATGTTTCGGACACTTATTGGCAAAAGAGATCGAAAGTATAAAAAAGGTTATGGAATCAGGAGAAAAGCCTGTTTTAGCAGTTTTAGGTGGCGCAAAAGTGTCTTCAAAGATTACTATTATTGAGAATATTCTAGACAAAGTAGATCATTTGATTATTGGAGGCGGAATGACCTTTACTTTTATAAAAGCTCAAGGTGGTCAAGTAGGGGATTCTATTTGTGAAGACGACAAAATCGATTTAGCGCTAGACATTCTTAAACAAGCTGAAGCCAAAAACGTAACCATTCACTTGCCTGTTGATGTACTTGCTGCAAATGCTTTTAGTAACGATGCTGAAACTCAAGTGATGGACGTCAATAAAATCCCGAATGGATGGCAAGGATTAGATGCTGGACCACAATCTAAAGTGAATTTCCATAATGTTGTAATGGCCTGTAAAACCATTTTATGGAACGGTCCATTAGGTGTTTTTGAAATGGAAACATTTGCGAGTGGCACCATAGCTTTAGGAGATTCTATTGCTGAAGCTACAAGCGCTGGTGCATTTTCACTTGTAGGAGGAGGAGATTCTGTTGCTGCAGTCAAGCAGTTTGGTTTTGAAAACAAAGTGAGTTATGTAAGCACAGGTGGTGGCGCCATGCTAGAAAGTCTTGAGGGTAAAACCCTTCCTGGTATTGCCGCAATATTAGATTAAAAAGTGCTTTCTCATTTGTTTAATTGAATGAGGACGACGGATTAAATTATGATTTTAAACTTTCATTTTATCTAAAAAAGTACGATTTTAGCTCCTCTATCGTTAAGATAGTTAAACACGCAATCCAATGAAACCTAAGCATTTTACCCTAACATTAGCCTTGCTTTGGTGTTTTGTTTTTAGTTACGGTCAGGACTCTATTCCTAATCCAACAGAAACAAAATTACCAGAACAAAAATCAGATGTTGAGGCACAAACCCACAGTAAGGACTCCCTTATTGATGCTAAGCAAATCATTAAAGCAGATATTAAACCTGAAGCAGACTCTTCTTCAGTAAGGGTTCTTGAAGATAATGCGCTTGCTGCTGAGCTTGATCGTAAGTGGTTAGAGGAGTTGTATAGCAATACATTATACGATTCAATTTACAAATCGGTTACAGAATTGAAATACGAACCTGTTGAATATCCAGAATTATCTACAGATACGCTAAAAGCTAGGTTAAAACGTCTAAATGCGCGAACACCTTTTAATGTTGAATATAATCCATCTTTAGAAAGTGTTATTAAATCTTATCTCAAACACAGAAGGCAATCTTTAGAAAAACTAATGGCTCTGAGCGATTATTATTTTCCTTTGTTTGAAGAATCACTAGACAATCATAATATTCCATTAGAAATAAAATATTTAGCCATTGTTGAATCTGCTTTAAAGCCAAGAGCGAAGTCTCGAGTAGGTGCAACAGGATTATGGCAATTCATGTTTGGTACAGGAAAAGAGTATGGATTAAATGTGAGTAGTTATGTTGATGAACGTAGTGATCCTATAAAATCTACAGATGCTGCAAGTAAATATTTGGCAAGATTATACAAGATTTTTGGAGATTGGGATTTAGCTTTAGCGGCCTATAATTCTGGCCCAGGAAACGTCAGTAAAGCGATAAGACGCTCTGGCGGTTATGAAAACTATTGGAATATTAGAGGGCATCTTCCTCGTGAAACAGCTGGCTATCTTCCTGCATTTTTAGCCACAATGTACATTTTTGAATTCGCTGATGAACATGGTTTCAAAAAACAACGTCCTAATTTTCATTATGTAGAAACCGATACCATTCACGTTAAGAAAATGATCTCCTTAGATCAAGTTTCTGAATTGTTAGACGTGCCAATTGAAGAACTTCAGTTTTTAAATCCGTCATACAAACTAGATGTTATACCATACATTAAAGGTGAAAATTACACACTAAGATTACCAAGACATGTTGTTGGTAAATTTGTCAATAATGAAAATGAGATTTATGCTTTTGCTGAAGGTGAATTTAATAAAAGAGAAAAACCTTTGCCGCAATTTTTTGATGCAGACTCTAAAATTAGATATCGTGTTAAATCTGGTGACTATCTTGGAAAAATTGCGAGGCGTTATGGCGTTCGTGTAAGTCAGATAAAACAATGGAACGGACTTAGAAGTAATAATTTGCGTATTGGTCAGAGGTTAACGATTTATCCAAGAAAGCCAAGTACATCTTCTAAAGTTGCTAGTGTAACAAAACCAAAGAAAGTTATTAATACCGAAGGTAAATCGGTTTATAAGGTTAAAAAAGGAGATTCACTTTGGAGCATCTCTCAAAAATTTCCTGGAGTTTCTGTTCAGAATATTAAAGATTGGAATGATATTAGCAGTAATAAACTCAAAATAGGAATGACACTCATTGTGTCAAACTAACATCAAATACAGTTTAATGAAATTAAAAGTAGCACTAATAGCAATTATAGTATCGTGCATTTACGCATGCAATGATGGAGATGCAAAACGAATCGTTCCTAAATCTAATGGAGGAGCCTTGAACGATATTTCGGTTGTAGTTGATAATTTGCTATGGGAAGATCAAGTAGGCGAAGTGATTAGAGATACACTAGCAGCTCCTGTTGAGGGGCTTTCAATAGATGAAGCGCAATTTAAAATGCGTCAAATGCCACCTTCGGTTTTTACAGGTTTTGCAACCAAAGGACGAACGATTCTAAAAATTGAAAAAGGAAAATCAGCAGCGACTAAAATCGCGTCAAATGTATTTGCCAAGCCTCAAACAGTTGTTGTTATTTCAGGAGAAACAAATGCAGAGATCATTGAACAAATTAGTGCTAATGCACCAAAAATTATTGATGCTTTTAAAAAGGAAGAACTCAAAGAAAAGCAACGACGCATAAAGAAATCGCTGTTTAATGACAAACCACTTCAGGAAAAATTAGGAGTTTCTTTACGCTTTCCTTCAGCCTATAGAATCGCAAAAGACGATGATTCATTTTTTTGGTTGCGACGCGATATTGAAACAGGAACGGTTGATTTTATGGTTTATGAAACACCATTGTCTGCGATACGTAAAGACGACAGCACAGTTGTTGATATCGTAAGATTAAGAGATTCTGTAGGGAAAATATATATTGAAGGCCCTACACCAGATTCTTATATGGCAACTGAAGATAAATACACGCCTTTTATTTCTAAAACGATAATTGACAACAAACCTGCTTTTGAAACAAGAGGACTTTGGGATGTTAAAAATGCTTTTATGTCTGGTCCTTTTATAAATTACGCCATAGAAGATAAGGTTAACAATCGTATGCTTATTGTTGAGGGTTATGTGTTTGCACCTTCTGTAGCTAAGCGAAGTTATGTGTTTGAACTTGAAGCGATAATAAAATCACTATCGATTAAGTAAAATAAAAAAAGCCTTCAAATTTGAAGGCTTTTTTTATTCATTAGTATGAATGATTATTCTTTGTCTGTAGTTGCAGGCTTGTCTTCATCTTTACTGGCATCTTTAAACTCTTTAATACCACTTCCAAGACCTCTCATTAGTTCAGGGATTTTCTTTCCTCCAAACATTAATAAAACCACAACAACAATTAAAATGATTTGCCATGCTCCTATAGCTAAAAATGTACTAGATGCTATCATAATGCTTAATTTTGAATTGCAAATTTAATAATTAAACTTTAGAATAAACGTTTAAAAACAAACTTTAAGATATCATAGGCTTAGCAACTATAAAATTTATTTAATTTTGTTGGAATATGGCAAAAAAAGAGAAGAAACGTAAATTCGCCAGAAAACTACTTCATAAGTATCGTCTAGTTGTACTTAATGAAGACACGTTTGAAGAGCGCTTTGCAATTAAGCTAACACGACTTAATGTGTTTGTTATAGGATCTCTTTGTACAATTTTATTAGTAACGGGAACCATCTTTCTAATTGCTTTTACCTCTTTACGTGAATACATTCCTGGATATGCTTCAACGTCTCTTAAAAAGAGGGCCACTGAATTACATTACAAAACAGATTCGCTTCAGAGAGTTATTGACCTAAACGAACAATATTATGCGTCTATTAAACGTGTCCTTACTGGAGATGTGAGTACCATCGAGTTTAATAAAGATTCGATCCTTGACGCTTCAAATATTGATGCTAGCGAGATTAATTTAACACCTTCAAAAGAAGACTCTTTGTTAAGAGATATTGTTGACAAAGAAGATAAATACAATGTGTTTGAAACAACACTTTCTAATTCAAACTTTGTGTTATTTCCACCTGTGAATGGTAGCATTTCTGAACTTTTCAACATTAAAGAAAAGCATTATGCGGTTGATGTTGTTGTTGCTAAAGACACTCCTGTTAAAGCTACAGCTGATGGCACTGTTATTTTTTCAGAATGGACCACAGAGACAGGTTATGTGATTATATTAGAACACAGTAATGAATTGATTTCGGTCTACAAACACAATGCTTCGCTAACAAAACAACAAGGTGACCTTGTGAAAGCAGGAGAAGTTATTGCATTAACTGGAAACACTGGTGAACTCACTACTGGTCCGCATTTACATTTTGAACTTTGGAATCGAGGTTATCCTGTTAATCCGTCTAATTTTATAGATTTTAAATAATGCCTTCAATTAAAGCCTTATTAGCCGTTCCTTTTGCAAAACGCATTAGAAGGTCGATTTTAAAATGGGCTAATAATCCTATTGAAACGCAGGAAAAAGTCTTTCAGGCGTTAATTAAAGAAGGTCAAAAAACTGCATTTGGCGAAGACCATAATTTTAAAACTATAAATACACACGCTGACTTTGTCAATCAGGTTCCTATAAGAGATTATGAAGCGTTAAAAACATATGTAGATCGTGTCGTTGATGGAGAAGCTGATGTGCTTTGGAAGGGTAAGCCAATTTACTTTGCTAAAACATCTGGAACAACTTCTGGCGCAAAATATATTCCAATCACTAAAGAAAGCATGCCAACTCATGTTGAAGCGGCTCGAAATGCCATTCTAATGTATATTGCCGAGACAGGAAAGAGCAAGTTTGTGGATGGTAAAATGATTTTCCTTCAAGGAAGTCCAATCTTGAAAGAACAAAACGGAATTCAGCTTGGACGACTTTCTGGAATTGTGGCACATTACGTACCTAAATATCTTCAAAAAAACAGAATGCCATCTTGGGAAACCAATTGTATAGAGGATTGGGAAACAAAAGTTGATGCTATTGTAGATGAAACCTTACCCGAAAACATGACGATAATTTCAGGAATACCATCTTGGGTGCAAATGTATTTTGAAAAGTTACAGGAACGCACTGGGAAAAAGGTAGGTGAAGTGTTCAAAAATTTCAACCTGTTCATTTTTGGTGGTGTTAATTATGAGCCCTATCGTGCTAAGTTTGAGAACTTAATCGGAAGAAAAGTTGACAGTATTGAATTGTATCCTGCAAGCGAAGGTTTTTTTGCTTACCAAGACGAGCAAGATGAAAAGGGAATGTTACTTCAATTAAATTCTGGAATTTTTTATGAATTTATTAAAGCCGATGAGTTTTTTGAGGACAACCCGAAACGACTTACCATAAAAGATGTCGAACTAGGTGTTAATTATGTGATTATTATTTCAACTAATGCTGGACTTTGGGCTTACAACATAGGAGATACCGTTCAGTTCACAAGTCTGAGTCCTTATCGTGTGATTGTTTCAGGACGCATCAAACATTTTATTTCTGCTTTTGGAGAACATGTCATAGGAAAAGAAGTCGAACAAGCCATGCAAGAGGCTTTAAAAGATAGTGATATTCAAGTTTCTGAATTTACAGTTGCGCCTCAAATCAATCCACAATCTGGATTACCATATCATGAATGGTTTGTTGAATTTGAAAAAGAACCTGTAGACCTTTCAGAATTAACGCTTAAAATCGATCAGTCCTTACAACAACAAAACAGCTATTATTTTGATTTAATTGAAGGCAAAGTACTTCAGCCTCTAAAAATTACTTCTGTACAAAAAAACGGTTTTCAAGAGTATATGAAATCCATAGGTAAATTAGGTGGTCAAAATAAACTTCCAAGACTTTCAAATGATCGTAAAATAGCAGATGTTCTAAACCGTCTGAAATTGACGAAATAGTATTATATTTGCTCGCTAAATACTGCGTATGAGTAAGAGAAAACATCACGAAAGAACAAGAGCCCAAGAAAGTTCAAATGCTATTGAAAGAATGTACATTACGATGCGGCATTTGTTTAATCGTGGATTTTACAAGCCAATGGGTGTTTCGGGAGAGACCCTTAGAGAGGCTTTATTGCAGTTAAGACCTGAGATTTATGGGTCTGTCGCTGATGAGAAAGCCGAATTGGAAGGCTTACTCTATGTTATTGATAGACTTCCAGAAGGTATTGAAGAGTGCCGATTTATAAATCTAACTAGTGACGAAGGTTACGGAAACTCACATTTTAAACCCATTATTCCTCCAAAAAGACGTCGTAACTGCTATCGTATTGACGATGAACAAATGAACATTGAAGTTACAAGAGGACGTTCAGAGATCTATGATATTTTAACACATCTTACGTTCTTGTTTATCGAATCTCATAAGATTAGTAAACGCGTATTAATTGATGAAAAAGGAAGCACAACCAGAGATTGGATCAAACTTGAGAAAGCAGCACTTTCTAAAACAAAGCTTAAACAAGAGGAGCGCGAAATTGCAATTACGCATACAGCTAATATTCTAGGTAGAACGTTCAACGAACTCACAGAGGCACATCAAAAATTTACATCAAAAGAAAAACCTGATCGCCTGCTGCAAATAATATATTGGTTAGGAAAGCTTGCGATTGAAGAAGTAATCAATAACCAGAAAAGAACCGTAACGTTTAGTCCTGTGCTAAGAGAGCGTTTAGGACACCACATACATGGTGAGGTTTGGGCAGATCACATAAAAGAAGTGCTACATACTAACAATCTTTTAGAGCGACCAATTCATGTGATAAGTGCGAACATGCACAGTGTAATGAACTCTATTTTTGCACCATCAGCACTAAAGAGTTTATTCGCAAAAAAGAGCGCTTATGAAGTCTATGAATCTCTAAGTGATAAAGAAAATGAGGCCTTACGCAATAAAGTACAAAAAGAAGCGTTGCAGAATGGAATGATTCACATTAAAGACACTTCGGGAACCAACATTAATGTCCAGATTTTTGATACTGAAAAAATTGACTTTTCAAAGACAGATATTGATATCAGTAAAGCATTTAAAACACAAGAAAAGCCAGTGCTTTTTGTTATGGATTATGCCTTTGGAGAACAGGCTTATGAAACCATTGATGAATTATTGAAACCAATAAAAGTAAATGGTGAAAAAGTACACTTAAATGTTGAATCGGTATCAATTATGGGTAAAGCAGGAATTCTAGAAGGCGACAAAGGCGATATCATGATTCCATCTGCGCACATATTTGAAGGCACTGCAGACAATTATCCGTTTGAAAACGAATTAAGTAAATCTGATTTAGAAGACCAAGGTGTTGATGTGTATGAAGGTTCAATGATAACAGTTTTAGGAACATCGCTTCAAAACAAAGAAATATTGAAGTTCTTTCACAATTCAACTTGGAATGTAATTGGTCTTGAAATGGAAGGCGCGCATTATCAAAAAGCCATTCAGGCGGCATCGAAAGTAAGAGGGAGCATAAACCCAAATGTCAAAGTGAGGTATGCGTATTATGCGAGTGATAACCCATTAGAAACAGGAAGTACATTAGCCTCTGGAGGACTAGGAACTTCGGGAGTAAAACCAACATATTTAATAACTAGAAAAATATTGCAACAAATATTTAACTAAAAGTAAAACCATGAGTAATACTACACCTGAAAGGGATAGAGAAGAAGAAGTTGACTTAATTGTATTTTTAAATTTTATAGGAAACTTTTTCGCAAGAATATTCAACTTCTTTAAATCGATTTTTAAAGGCATTTTATCAATTTTTGTTTTTATTTTAAAGACAATAATCGACAATTTTAAAATCATTGCTGTTGTGGTTCTTATTGCTGCAATTGCGGGTTATGCAGTACAAAAAGTAAAGACACCTACATTTAAGTCTTCAATGTTTGTTAAGCCTTATTTTGACTCGAAATACCAATTAGTTAACAACATCAATTATTTTAATGCACTTATTAGTAACCAAGATTATGATGGTGTTGCAGATGTGTTTTCAATAAATGTTGAGGACGCGAAGATGATTAATAAGTTCGAAATTAATATTGGTCCAGAAAGTGAAAATGAAAAGATAAAACAATACGACACCTACCTAAAATCTCTTGATAGTATAAGAGCTCAGGAAATAAGTTATGATGATTTTATTGAAAACAGAAACATCTACTCGTCCGACTTCTTTGAAATTACAGTTGAAGCAAAAAAGAAAGACATTTTTAAAAACTTAGAAGAAGGCTTAAACTCTTCGTTTAAGAACACGTATTCTGAAAAGAAAATGAAGAAGAGAGACTCTTTAATTTACATACAAAAACAAGCGGTATTAGCCTCTATTAGATCAATAGATTCTCTACAACAAGTTTATATTAATGTTCTTGAGGAAGAGTCTAAATCAAGATCAACATCTATTAGCTTAAGTGAAAGACTAACCGTTGAGCCTGAAAAATCAAGTACTAAAGAGTTTGAATTACTTAACAAAGAGCTTAAACTTAGAGATGAATTAAGAGTTTTAGAAGAAAGAAAGATTGAAGAGGATGTGTTTTTTGATACCGTTTCTGGCTTTCAGGAAGTTGGAAGCACTGACGATTCTTTTTTAAACAAATACGTTATTATATTTCCAATTTTAGCATTTATTGCACTTTGTTGCGTTTTCATTGTAAGAAAGACAATCACATTTGTAAACAGTTATGAGTATTAAAAAGAAAATTTTAATTACAGGTGGCGCAGGTTTTATAGGGTCTCATGTTGTAAGATTATTTGTTAAAAAGTATCCTAATTATCATATTTTCAATCTTGATGCTTTAACCTATGCAGGGAATTTAGAAAACCTTAAAGATATTGAAGACGCACCAAATTATGCTTTTATAAAAGGAGACATAACAGATGATGTATTTATTCAAAACATTTTTGAGACTCATAAATTTGATAGTGTTATCCATTTAGCTGCTGAATCTCATGTAGATCGCTCTATTTCTGATCCATTAGCATTTGTAAAAACAAATGTGATTGGAACTATGATTTTACTCAATGCATTTAGATCTTGTTGGCAGGGTGATTTTCAAGAGAAGTTATTTTATCATATAAGCACAGATGAAGTTTACGGAACATTAGGAGAAACAGGGCTTTTTACAGAAACCACATCGTATGATCCTAATTCGCCTTATTCAGCTTCTAAAGCAAGTTCAGATCATTTTGTAAGAGCTTATGGCGAAACCTACAATTTGCCTTATGTGATAACCAATTGTTCTAATAACTATGGTCAAAATCAATTTCCTGAAAAATTAATTCCTCTTTTTATCAATAATATTATAAACCATAAACCCTTACCAGTTTATGGCGACGGAAACTACACTCGAGATTGGTTGTATGTAAAAGATCACGCTATAGCTATTGACTTGGTGTTTCATAAAGGGAAACTTGGAGAAACGTATAATATTGGAGGTTTTAACGAGTGGAAGAACATAGACTTAGTAAAGCTTTTATGTCGTCAAATGGATCAAAAATTAAACAGAGAAATTGGTTCGTCTGAAAAATTAATCACTTTTGTTAAGGACAGACCTGGTCATGATTTAAGATATGCCATTGATGCTTCAAAAATAAAAGATGAATTAGGCTGGACACCTTCTGTGACTTTCGAAGAAGGTTTAGAATTAACAATTAATTGGTATTTAAATAATGAGCCTTGGTTGAATAGTATAACCAATGGAGCTTATAAATCATACTATCAAAAACAATACGGATAAAGATGAAGGGAATTATTTTAGCTGGAGGATCTGGTACAAGACTTCACCCTCTTACATTATCAATAAGTAAACAACTTATGCCTGTTTACGATAAGCCAATGATATACTATCCTTTGTCTACATTAATGTATTCAGGAATTAACGAAATACTTATTATTTCTACACCTAAAGACTTACCCTTATTTAAAAGACTACTTGGTGATGGTAAGCAATACGGTTGTAAGTTTGAATATGCTGAACAAAAAGACCCAAACGGCCTTGCTGAAGCATTTATTATTGGCGCTGATTTTATTGGAAATGATAAAGTAGCACTCATTTTAGGAGATAATATTTTTTACGGCTCAGGACTGTCTAAATTATTGCAAGCAAATAATAACCCTATTGGAGGTATTATTTATGCGTATCGTGTTCATGACCCAGAACGATATGGTGTTGTAGAGTTTAATGATGAAGGACAAGCTATATCAATTGAAGAGAAGCCAAAAAAACCTAAATCTAACTTCGCTGTTCCGGGAATTTATTTTTATGACAATTCTGTGGTAGACATTGCTAAGCAGATCAAACCAAGTCATAGAGGAGAATTAGAAATAACAGACGTCAACAAAGCTTACCTTGCTCAAAATAAATTAAGCGTTAGTATTTTAGATCGTGGCACAGCATGGCTAGATACAGGAACGTTTCAATCGTTAATGCAAGCATCACAGTTTGTTGAGGTTATTGAAGAGCGTCAAGGCCTAAAAGTAGGCTCTATAGAGGCAGCTGCATATGAAATGGGTTATATTTCTGAACATGAATTTAAAGCCTTAGCAGAACCGCTTCTAAAAAGCGGTTACGGAAAAAACTTATTAGGACTTCTTAAGCACAAGAAATGAAAATAGAAGAAACAATACTTGACGGATGTTTCATAATTGAGCCAAGAGTGTTTGAAGATAATAGAGGCTACTTTATGGAGAGTTTCAATCAAAACACATTTAATAACAGCTTAAATCTAAACGTCAATTTTGTTCAAGACAATGAATCCTTTTCTACTAGAGGTGTTTTAAGAGGTCTTCATTATCAAACAGGAGAACATGCCCAGGCAAAATTAGTAAGGGTTTTAAAAGGTAGTGTTTTAGATGTCGCTGTTGACATAAGAAAAAACTCTAAAACTTTTGGCAAGCATATCTCGGTTGAACTTTCTGAAGACAATAAAAAGCAACTGTTTATTCCTAGAGGTTTTGCCCATGGATTTTTGGTGCTGAGCGAACAAGCTATATTTTCCTACAAATGTGATAATTATTATAATAAAGCTTCAGAAGGAGGAATTATTTACAATGATAGCACATTAAACATTGATTGGAAACTAGAACATAATGATTTGATTATTTCCGATAAGGACATACGCCTTCCAATATTTCAAGATGCCAGGTTATGAAGCAAATTTTAGTAACTGGTGCAAATGGTCAATTAGGATTATCATTACAAGCACTCCAAGATAAATATCCAAACTTAAAGTTTGTTTTTACGAACAAAACCAATTTTGATATCTCTAATGCTTCACAAGTAGATCGTTTTTTTAATAAGAATTCCTTCGATTGGTGTATTAATTGCGCTGCATATACGAATGTAGACAAAGCTGAAACTGAAGCTGAACTTGCTCGCAGTATTAATACAACTGCTGTAATGAAGTTAGCAGAAGCTTCAGAGAAGCACAACATTAAACTCATTCATGTTTCTACCGACTTTATCTTTGATGGATCGTCTTCAGAGGCTTATGTAGAAAAAGATGTAGCCAACCCATTAGGCGTCTATGGTCGTACAAAATTAGATGGAGAACAAGCCTTAATCAAACACTGTAAGTCGTTTTTCATTATTAGAACGTCATGGCTATATTCTGAATTCAGTCATAATTTTTTAAAAACAATGCTTAGACTTGAAAAAACGAAAGACGAAATTAACGTTGTTTCAGATCAAATAGGCACTCCAACATATGCCAAAGATTTGGCTCATGTGATTCTAAAAATTATTAGTGAAGACCAAAAAGCCTACGGCGTTTACCATTACAGTAACGAAGGTGTTGCAAGTTGGTATGATTTTGCTAAAGCAATTTTCGATATTACAAATAGTAAAATAAATATAAACCCTATCAGTACTAATGATTTTCCTACGTTAGCCAAACGCCCAGGATTTAGTGTTTTAAATAAAGAGAAAATAAAAAAGGAACTAAATGTCTCAATACCTTACTGGAGAGATAGCTTAGAAAAGTCAATTAAAAGTTTATGAACAATAAGAATTTAGAAACAGCTATTAAAGCTTCATTAGAAGCAGGAAAAGTGATTATGGAGGTTTATGACTCTGCTTTTGATGTTGAAATAAAAGATGATAAATCGCCATTAACGGAAGCAGACAAAAAAGCTAATGATGTTATAAACTCTTTTTTGAAAACCACGAATATTCCTATTATTAGTGAAGAAAATAAACAG
This sequence comes from Bacteroidia bacterium, assembly GCA_030430385.1. GTDB lineage: Bacteria > Bacteroidota > Bacteroidia > Flavobacteriales > Flavobacteriaceae > Psychroserpens. The sequence goes on along the minus strand of JAUIFO010000002.1, from coordinate 182,012 downwards.
GTTGATTATTCTGAGCGAAAACACTGGAACATATGCTGGGTTGTTGACCCTGTAGATGGCACAAAAGAATTTATAAAACGCAATGGAGAATTTACGGTAAATATTGCTTTAGTTAAAAACGGAAGACCTGTTTTTGGAGTGATTTATGTTCCTGCGTCTAAATTGTTATACATTGGAGATGTAAATGCTTCAAAGGGATTTAAAGCTCAACTAGACACTCACTTAACGTCAATAGTTGATATACAAAATAAGCTTTCAGTATTAGAACCTAAAGACGGAAACGGTGAAACGGTTCAAATCGTAGGAAGTCGTTCTCATATGAGTGATGAAACCTTAGATTTTATAGCGTCTATAAAATCTACAGGAAAAGACACTGAAGTTGTATCAAAAGGAAGTTCCTTAAAATTTTGTTTAGTAGCCGAAGGAAATGCCGACATTTATCCTAGATTCGCACCAACAATGGAATGGGATACTGCAGCTGGTCAAGCTATTTGTAATGCAGTTGGAATTGAAGTGATCTCAAAAGCAACAAATCAACCATTATTATACAACAAAGAGAATTTATTGAACCCTTGGTTTGTGGTTTCAAAGTAATATAAAATGATATAGATGACCACTTATAAACAAGAATCTCATATTAGAAGCCTTATAAAAGGTGTTTCATGGCGAATTGTTGCTACTGCCGACACGATTCTTGTTGTGCTTTTAATTACGTGCTTGAGTGGAGATTGTAGTATAGATAGCGCAATTAAAATTGGAACGATAGAGTTTTTGATAAAATTTATAGTATACTATCTACATGAAAGGGTTTGGCAAAAGCGCCTTTCTAATAAAGAAGTCACTAAAAAGCAAACGCTACAAAAAACAATTTCATGGCGAATCATCGCAACAACAATGACCTTTATTATATCAGGATCAGTTTTAGAATCTTTTGATCAGATAGCATTGTTTATTGCACTAACAGAATTATTTACGAAATTCGTATTATATTATTTACACGAAAGACTTTGGATACAACTTCCTTTAGGAAGAGTTAGACAATTTTTCAATAGAAAAAAGCAATAACATGTCAAAACATATTGTTCCGCATAGCTATCAAATTTCTAAAGAAGATAGACTTAAGGCTAATGAACACAACTCGTTTTTGTTATGGTTTACAGGGCTTTCAGGCTCTGGTAAATCTACCATTGCTAATGTGGTTGAGCAAAAACTATTTCATCAAGGTATAAAAACCTATACACTTGATGGCGATAATATTAGAAAAGGAATCAATAATGATCTAACGTTCTCTCCAGAAGATAGAACAGAGAACATTAGAAGAATTGCTGAAATTGCTAATTTAATGGTTGATGCAGGATTAGTCGTTTTAGCTGCATTTGTGTCGCCTTATAAAAAAGACCGTCAGAACATTAAAAGTATCGTCAAAGATGTTAACTTTGTCGAGATTTTTATAAACACTAGCATTGAAGAGTGTGAGCGTAGAGATGTTAAAGGGCTTTATAAAAAAGCACGTGCTGGTGAAATTAAAAATATGACTGGAATTTCGGCACCTTATGAGGCACCTGAAAACCCAGATATAGAAATTAAAACCGAAGACGAATCTGTTGATGAAGCAGCACAGAGAATCGTTGATTATATAACACCAAAATTGTCAGAGTTACAATGAGTAAGTATTATTTAAATTATTTAGATGAATTAGAAAGCGAAGCTATATTTGTTTTGCGTGAAGTATGGGCACAATTTGATAACCCTGTAATATTATTTTCAGGAGGAAAAGATTCTATCTTAGTTACGCATTTAGCCAAAAAAGCATTTTACCCAGCTAAAATTCCTTTTCCTTTAATGCACGTGGATACAGGGCATAATTTTCCTGAAACCATAAAGTTTCGAGACGATATTATTAAAGATTTAGGAGTTCAACTTATTGTGGGTTCTGTTCAGGAATCTATTGATGAAGGTCGTGTTGCTGAAGAAAAAGGAAAAAACGCGACTCGAAATGCGCTGCAAATCACCACACTTTTAGATGCTATTGAATCTAATAAAGTTGATTGTGCAATTGGTGGAGGAAGACGTGACGAAGAAAAAGCAAGAGCAAAAGAACGATTCTTTTCTCATCGTGACGATTTTGGACAATGGGATCCTAAAAATCAACGCCCAGAACTTTGGAACATCTTCAATGGAAAGCATTTTGAAGGCGAACACTTTAGAGCCTTTCCGATAAGTAATTGGACCGAAATGGATGTCTGGAACTACATCAAACGTGAAAATATTGCTATTCCTTCTTTGTATTTTGCTCATGAACGTGAAGTTGTTTGGAGACAGGATTCGTGGATACCAAATTCAGAATTTTTAGTTCTAGAAGACCATGAAGAAGTAGTCACTAAAAAAGTACGTTTTAGAACGTTAGGAGATATAACAATTACTGGAGGTATCGAGTCTGATGCCGATACTTTAGAAAAAATAGCGGACGAAGTTTCTGGAATGAGACAAACCGAACGTGGAAATCGTAGTGATGACAAACGTTCTGAATCTGCAATGGAAGATAGAAAACGACAAGGGTATTTTTAAAAGAAGAAGCATGCTTGACAATAACCAATTATTAAGATTCACTACAGCAGGAAGCGTAGACGATGGTAAAAGTACTTTAATAGGACGTTTACTATATGACTCTAAATCTATTTTTGAAGATCAACTACAAGCCATTGAAAACACAAGCAAAAAGAAAGGTCACGAAGGCGTTGACTTAGCATTGTTTACAGATGGTTTAAGAGATGAAAGAGAACAAGGGATTACCATAGATGTAGCCTACAGATATTTTACAACACCAAAACGTAAATTTATCATAGCAGATACACCAGGACATATTCAATACACTAGGAATATGGTTACAGGAGCATCAACAGCCAATGCAGCTATTATTTTAGTGGATGCTAGACATGGTGTTATTGAGCAAACAAGACGCCATTCATTTATTGCTTCTCTGTTACAGATCCCTCATGTTATTGTTTGTGTTAACAAAATGGATTTGGTTGATTTTTCTGAAGACGCATATAACAATGTTATTAATCAATTTGAAGAGTTTTCTTCTAAAATGTTGGTTAAAGATGTTCGATTTATACCTATTAGTGCTTTATTGGGAGATAATGTAGTAAATCGTTCTGAAAACATGGATTGGTATCAAGGCGCACCGTTATTACATACTTTAGAAAATATGCATATTAGTAGCGATATTAATAAAGTAGACACTAGATTCCCTGTACAAACCGTTATTAGACCACAAAGTGACGCACATCGCGACTATAGAGGTTATGCTGGTAGAGTTGCGAGTGGAATTTTAAGAATTGGTGATGAGATAACTGTACTGCCTTCTGGATTTACTTCTAGAGTTAAAAGTATTGATGTGTTAGACAAAAAACTTGAAGAAGCCTACGCGCCAATGTCTGTTTCTGTTACTTTAGAAGATGATATTGATATTAGTAGAGGTGATATGATTGTAAGATCTAATAATAAGCCCGAAGCCTCTCAAGACATTGAGGTAATGTTGTGTTGGTTACATAACAATCCAGCGAAGCCAAGAGCAAAATACAGCATTCGTCATACGTCAAATGAACAAAAGGCCATGATAAAAGAAGTGGTTTATAAGTTTGACATAAACACTCTTGAGCGTAATAATGAGGACAAGGAATTGAAAATGAATGACATTTCTAAAGTAAAAATAAGAACAACTAAACCGTTAATGGTAGATTCGTACAGAGAAAACAGAACCACAGGAAGTGTTATTTTAGTTGATGATGCAACCAATGAAACTGTTGCTGCAGGAATGATTGTGTAATTAGTAATTCTTAAAATGAAAAACAAGATAATTTTTATTCTGTCTCTTGTGCTAATAATTAGTTGCAAGCAAGAAAAAAAAGAGCAAGTAGATACCAATCAGAAAAGAGAGCCGATTAATTTTTTTAATGTAAAGATTGATGCTGTAGTTAAAGGCGATGATACGTTTACTCTTTTTTATCTTGAAGGCAATGAAAAGAATATTACCAGAGAAAATTCTGTATCTATAAAAGTTAAAGGAGGGGAAGCATCGCAAAACTTAGAGTTTCAGTTAAAAGAAGATGTTTTACCTACACGATTAGTATTAAGACTTGGAGGTCCTGAGGCTTCAGATCAAAAGATTGTTTTTAACACTATAGAAGTAGGGTACAGAAACCATAAAATCACTGTAGAAAAAGAGAAAATATTTCAGTTTTTCAATCCTAACAAATTCATAAACTACAATCAAGATACGTTTACTGCGACTCCAAAAGAAGTAGATGGTAAATTTAGACCAAATCTTTTTTCTAGAAGAATATTAGAGAATAAGATTGACACAACTTTCTTTTAGAGCATCTCTATACATTGATGTTTTTTAGCGAGCAATTTAAAGTCTAAGAAAGTATATTCATCATACGAAACTTAAACTAAACATAGAGATTTGCAATGAAATTCATAAAAGGCAATACATACTTTAAGTTTCTAGAATCTCTTAATCTTAATAAGTTATTTGTTAATTCTGGAAGTGTATTTCTTAGACGTGTTTTTGGTCTAGGCTTAAGCTTTTTTTGGGTTTTTTTAATTACTAACCTCTATGGTGCCGAAACGTATGGTTTGTTTGCTCTTGGAAAGATTTGTTTGAGTTTTGCCGGAATGATCTTTGGGTTGGGTATTGATATGGCTATAGTTAAATTAAGCGCCACCAAAACCCACTATAATAAAGGGGTCATCACATCAGACTTTTTTAAAAAATCCATTATCATTGTAGGTGTTTCGGCTATTCTACTGTCTGTTCTTTTGTTCTTCTTTAAAGAAAAAATAGCCTTAGATGTTTTCGTAAATGCAAAGTTCACTGATTTTTTATTAGTTATTAGTGTTTTGTTTTTTCCTTTTTTGATTCACAAAACCTTGATTGGTTTTTTAACTGTAAGAGAAGAGTTTAAGAAGTATGGAAATTATTATTTCTTATTCCCTAATATTTTAATTGTTTTATCCATTCTCATTGTTTATTACTTCAAATGGCCAAACTATTATTTATTAGGAGGTTATATTATTGCTTATGGTATTTTCGGATTGATATTACTGGGATCGGTTTATAATTTAAAAAAAGAGGTTCAAAAAATTGTCAGTTATAAATCTATACTAAAGCTTTCAACCCCTATGATGATTAGTTCGTCATTTTTATTTATTTCAAGTTGGACTGATACATTTATGCTTGGAGCAATGGTTTCTAAAGCTGAACTTGGTGTTTATAATGTTGCCTTCAAGTTAGCAAGCCTAGCGTTAATAATTATAGCCACAGTAAATACAGTATTAGCGCCTAAGATTTCTAGTTTGTTTTCAAATCAAAATATAAAAGAGATTGGTGTTGAGGTACATAAAGCAACAAAACTCATTACTTATGTGGCGCTTCCATTGGTGCTTTTTTTGATTTTATTTCGTAAACCAATACTTGGATTGTTTGGTGATGAATTTGTTTTAGGAGAGATGACATTAGTAATTATTTCATTAGGAATGTTATTTAATGCAATGTCTGGAAGTGTTGCTCAAGTATTAAATATGACAAACCATCAGAAGCAATTTAGAAACTTTACAATTTTTAGTGCTCTTACAAATATTTTGCTAAATTATATTTTAATTCCTAAAATGGGAATTGAAGGCGCAGCAATAGCAAGTTTAATTTCAAATGTTATTTTAAATTCAATTTGTATTATTTATATTCGGAAAGAGTTTGGCTTCTATAGTTTTTTTAAGATTAAGTTATAAATGAGGAAAATAGATTTTTTATGCATAGGTGCTCAAAAAGCTGGTACAACAACCTTGCATGACATACTCAACCAGAATCCTGATTTATGTCTTCCGCAAAAAAAAGAAACGCACTTTTTTTCTAGAGAAACTATGTTTTCTCAAGGTAAAAACTACTACAAAAGCTTTTTTGATATTAAAAGTCAACATCGTTTTTTTGGAGAAATAGATCCAGAGTATTCTTATTTTTCTGATTCGGCTAAGAAAATATATGAAATGTTTGGGATGACTAAAATTATATTCATTATTAGGAATCCAGTCGAAAGAGCATTTTCACATTACTTAATGACCAAAAGAAGAGGTTTAGAAACGCTTTCCTTTGAAGAAGCTATGGCAAAGGAAAGTGAGCGAATGCAAACAGATAATGACAAAATGCACTTTAGCTATAAATCTAGAGGGTATTATTTGCAACAATACGAGGCATTTGAAAAATGCTTCGGAAGCCAGAATATAAAAGTGATTCTTTTTGAAGATTTTATTAATGATACTCATAAAAATGTCAAAAGCATATCAGAGTTTATTGGTCTTTCAGAGTGTTATTACGAAACAGATCAAGTGAGCAATCCTGCTTCATCTCCAAGACTAAAAGTTGTTCAGGATGTTCTTTACAAAGACAATCCCATAAAAAAAGCAATAGGAAAACTTATTCCATCAAAAGACATTAAAAGAAAGATTGCGCAAAATATAGAAGGAATAAATTTAAAAGCCTCAAAAAAAGAAAAGTTATCTGAGACATTAAAGAACCAATTGTTTGAGACTTACTATGCAAATCACGTTTCCGAATTAGAACACAAATTACAAATAAACCTATCTGCTTGGAAACAATAAAAGAACTAAAAATACCAAAAGATAAGTTTTTCTCATACATGCTATTTGCATTGTTATGGCTTTTTAGTTCAGAAGTAAGTCTTGAGTTAAAATACATCGTTTTGTTCCTTTTTACTTTAGGTGTGATCATTAGTAAAAGGACAATTTATTCAAGTCTTATTTATGTCATCACACCACTCTTAGGCTTGTTTTTTATTGCCCTTTTCAGTTCCCTTTTTTACCATCCAACAGCTTACGATTTCATAAAAGATTGCATTCACATAACAAAACCTATACTCACCATTTGTTTAGGGTTTTATTTAGTGCATTTTTTTTCCAATAAAGTATGGGTTATTAAAACTCTAGTTTATTTCTGTTTTTTTTCGGCTGTTGTTCATATTCTCACACTTTTAATTGGTTTTGAAGGCGAATGGAATACGGTTACAATACGAATGGTAGGAGGTAAAGGAAGTGATTATGAAGCATTCGTATTTAGCTTTTTTTGGGTCTACCTCAGAAAAAAAGGATCGAAGGTTTTTTCAAGAAAATTCAAGAGATGGTTTTTATTGCTAACAATCATTTCAATTGCGCTTTATTTATCAAGAACAACATTTATCGCTATGATTTTCTTTTTAGTAACCTTTTATGGGTTTACTAAAGTCACCAGAAAGCAAATTATTTATTTAATTGGTGTTTTCGTTTTAGCTGTCTCATTTATTGTTTCGTTACAGTTTATGGATATTAGACGTGATTCTACAGGGTTTGAATCGTTTTTGTATAAAATTAAAATTGCACCAACCGAAATATTTGATGCCGATATAAACACCAAAGATCACACACAGCTTTGGGATAATTGGAGAGCGTATGAAGTAAAAAAGGCTATTGAAACCATGTCTGATAAAAACAGCACGATGCCATTTATCACAGGAGTAGGCTTAGGTGCTTTGGTAGACCTTGGCTTTGAAGCTCCTCTTGGAAAAGAACGCATGCAATACATACCTCATATTCATAACGGTTACGGTTATGTGTTTTTTAAAACAGGAACCTTAGGATTAATATTGTTGTTAATTTGGATTTTTTATGTGTATGGCTATATCTATAAAGACACTGTTAATAAAGAAAAAGCAATATTTCATAAAACAGTTTCGGCATTGGGATTGTATCTTCTGTTTTCAACATTAGTAATTACTGGAATTTTTAACTTAGGGATGATGGTAGCTTTTTTATTAGGAATAACAATGGGCTTATCAACTATTAATAATCCAATATTATATTTAGATAAATGAGAATAGGAATAGTAGGCACTAGAGGGATTCCAAATTATCATGGCGGATTTGAACAATTTGCTGAATATTTTGCTGTATATGGAAAACAACAAGGCCATGATATATTTGTTTATAATTCTCACAATCATCCTTTTCAAGAGAAATCTTTTGAAGGTGTTGAAATAATTCACTGCTATGACCCTGAAGAGAAAATTGGAACTGCTGGTCAGTTTATTTACGACTTTAATTGTATTAGAGACGCTAGAAAAAGAAACTTTGACGTCATATTGCAATTAGGGTATACAAGTAGTTCTATTTGGGGCTGGTTATTGCCTAAAAAAGCTGTCGTTGTTACCAATATGGATGGCCTAGAGTGGAAACGAAGTAAGTATTCTAAAAAGGTACAAAGGTTTTTGAAATATGCTGAAAAGTTAGCCATAAAAACGAGCGATTATCTTATTGCAGATTCTATAGGAATACAAGATTATTTAAAAGAAAAATACCAAAGTACTTCTGAATTTATAGCGTATGGATCAAACGTGTTTTCGCCAAGTAATTCTGACCTAATTAGCGCTAAGGGATTATTACCAAACGCCTATTATGCTTTGATAGCTAGAATGGAACCAGAAAACAATATTGAAATGATTTTAGATGGTTATGTTGAAAGCAAATCAGATAAAAATATTTATGTTGTTGGAAATACAGAGGCAACAGTTTTTGGACGCTATTTAAAAGATAAATTCTCTAAATACGAAACCATTTGTTTTTTAGGAGCCATTTATGATTTAGACTTTTTAAATCAATTAAGATATTATTCTACACTTTATTTTCATGGACATTCAGTAGGCGGAACCAATCCTTCTTTATTAGAAGCTATGGGTTCTGGCGCATTAATCGCTGCACATGACAACGCATTTAACAAAGCGGTTTTAGAAAGCAATGCATTTTATTTTGATTCATCTCAAAAAGTTGCAAGTCTTCTTAAGTCCACTATAAAAGATGAGCATAAAGATAAGATTGAAGCAAACCTAGATAAAATTAAAAACGAATATAATTGGGAACGAATAAATAAAAAATACATTGATTTTTTAATAAAGTGTAAAAATGAATCAGTATAACTATTCTTGGAGCTCCCTTTTTAATATTGCGACATTGCTATTATTGATGTCAATTCCGTTTGGATATTTTTTAGGTAGTTTGGCTTTTGGAATTTGGTTTTCAATTTGTGTTTTATGGGGATATTTTGAAAAACACTTTAAGCTTAAACGGGTATTATTACCACTATTAGTTTTTACGTTATTTTCATTCATTACGATAATTTGGACACAAGATACTGAGCGTACCTTGCATGCTATTGGAAGGCAACTGCCTTTATTACTGTTTCCTGTTGCAGGGATGTTTTTGCCTCCAATTTCTAGAACACACATCACTAAAATTTTAAAACAATACTCTGTTTTTTTATGTTTTCTAATTGTAGTTTTAATATTAATTGCATCATTTAAGTATACTAAATACCAATACAAGGATTTTCTTTTTTATCATGAATTAGTAGCGCCTTTAGAATTAAACGCTATCTATATTTCATATATAGTTTCAACTGTTTTTCTTTTTCTTTTAAGTACGCTAAAAGATGCTCAATCAATGTATGCTTTAGTCTTGCTATTACTAGGCGTTTTCTTATTAATGCTTAGCTCTAAAATGATCATAGTGATAACAGTAATTTTAGCTGCTGCAATTCTTTTCTTTAAGCTTAAAGGGAAACTACTACGGTTTTCAGGATTGGGTCTAATCATATTGGCAATTTTAGCTATAATGAAATTTGCTAAGCCAATTCAAAATAGATTTACGACAGAGTTTAATACCTCTTTTTCACAGATCTTAAATGCGCCTTCTTTTGAGAAAGGACGAGCGTACACTGGATTAGAAGCAAGGGTGTTGCAAATTAGGGTTTTTAATGAGATCGTAGATGAGCCTTCAGAATATCTAATAGGTGTTGGTCTAGCATCTACAAATAGACAAATCACAAAAATACACGAAAGACTTAATACACCTGAAGCCTTTCATCACTATAATTTTCACAACCAATACCTTCAGGTTTTTGCTGAGCTAGGTTTAGTTGGCTTAATTACTCTTGTGATTGTTCTTGTAATTGGTTTCAAAAAAAGCATTAAGTATAAATCTCTTTTTCCATTTATAATAATTACTATAGCTTTGTTTTTTTCAGAATCGGTTATATGGAGACAAAGAGGTATTATGTTTTTTGGAATTGTATACATTCTGTTAATGAGCTCTAAACATTACTATGAAGGCAAAAAATCAATTTCAGAAGTATAAATACTATCTTGTTAAACGAAAAGAAATTTTCTTTCACGGATTGAAAAAATCTCAGTTACTAGGAAGAAAAACAGGACCAAAAGTGATTTTGAACTCCTTACCTAAATCTGGAACACACCTTTTGGAGACGTTGTTTTTTCAATTGCCATTAATGCGTCATTGCGGAGCTAAAACACTTCAGATTGAACTACAAAACCCAATTGAAAAAAAATTAAAAACCATTTCAAATCTAAAGAAAGGACAGTTTTTATTAGCACATATGCAATTCCATCAATCAATAATTGATACTGCTAAAAGGAACGATACTAAAATCATACATTTAATTAGAGATCCTAGAGATGTAATATTATCGCATTTAAATTACATCGAAAACATGGATACTACGCAAAGCTCACACAAGTATATCAAACAGTTTGGCTCGAGACTTGAAAAGCTTGAAGCTATTGTTGAAGGGAAAGAAAATATTTTAGAACCATTTCCTGAAGTTTTAAGAAAGTTCTCTCCATGGTTAGATAATGAAGCGGTTTTGTCTATAAAGTTTGAGGATCTTATAGGACCAAATGGAGGAGGAGATAGAGCAAAGCAAATTCATGCTGTAAGAGACATTGTGACATTTTTAAATATCGAGATTGAAGAGGAACAGCTTTTAGAGGTATGCAATCATATATATTCACCTAAAAGTTCAACCTTTAATAAAGGCAAGATCGGAAACTGGAAACAGGTGCTAAATGAACAAGAACAGGACTGGCTTAATAATATTATTAAATCAGAAATTTCAACCTATCAATACAGTTTAAAATAACACTTTAACAAGATCATTTTCTAAATTATGCTATTTAATTCTATTGAGTTTCTGTTATTCTTACCAGTAGTATTTATAATTTATTGGAGCATTTCCAAGCGACTCATACTTCAAAATGTGTTTTTGCTTGCTGCAAGCTATTTTTTTTATGCACTTTGGGATTATAGGTTTCTGTCGCTCATAATAATAAGCTCACTAGTAGATTATTTGGTTGGGATTTCGTTAAGCAAAAGCGATTCAAAATTAGCTCGAAAAGGGCTTTTACTTTTAAGCTTATTAGTTAATCTAGGGTTTTTATTAGTCTTTAAATATTATAATTTCTTTGCTGAAAGTTTTGTCGATTTATGTAAGCTATTGAATTTTGAACCTAGTTACACTACATTAAACATAGTGCTTCCTGTAGGAATAAGTTTTTATACTTTTCAAACACTGAGTTATTCAATTGATATCTACAGAAGAAAGTTAGAGCCAACAAAGAGCATGCTCAATTTTTTCACTTATGTGGCCTTTTTCCCTCAACTGGTTGCTGGACCAATTGAAAGAGCGATAAACTTATTGCCTCAAATTGAAAAAAAGCGTCATTTTGATTATGTAAACGCTAAGCTTGGTCTCAGACAAATTCTTTGGGGACTTTTCAAAAAAGTTGCAATAGCAGATAATTGTGCGCAATTAGTAAATCCAATATTTGCAGATTACAGTGATTTTAGCTCAACCACGTTAATATTAGGCGCTGTTTTTTTCGCAATACAAATTTATTGTGATTTTTCAGGATATTCAGACATTGCAATAGGAGTATCTAGATTATTAGGGATTGAGTTAAAACTCAACTTTAACTATCCATACTTCTCAAGAGATATTGCAGAGTTCTGGAGAAGATGGCATATTTCATTATCTACTTGGTTTAGAGATTATGTTTATTTTCCATTAGGAGGAAGTAGAGTTTCTAAAGCCTTACAATTTAGAAACATATTTATAATATTTGTAGTGAGTGGCTTCTGGCATGGCGCAAATTGGACTTTTATCTTTTGGGGATTTTTACATGCGCTGTATTACATTCCACTTGTGTTTTTAAAGAGTAATCGCAAGCATCTTGAGGTTGTTGCTTCTGGAAAGATCTTCCCGAAGACGATTGAATTTTTACAAATTCTAAAAACGTTTTCAGTTGTCACTATTGCTTGGATCTTCTTTAGAGCGTCCAATATAAGTGAAGGGTTTAGCTACATTAAACACATGCTAACTAACACTTTTTACAACAGCGATTTTTTAAATAAAATCAATCTATCAAATCAATTTTTTTATATAACTGTTTTTTTTATTTCGGTTATGGTTGTAACGGAATGGTTAAACAGATCAAATTCTTTCGGACTTTATAAACTTCCTAAATTTAAAATAGTTCGTTATCTTATATATGTGTTTTTATGTATTGCTATTTTAGAATATTTAGCTGGAAAGAGCGAATTTATTTATTTTCAATTTTAATATTATGAAAAGGTTTTCAATAGAAGTTTTTGTTTTCACGCTCATTTTACTTTTAACAATTAAGGTAATAAAATCGAGTGTGCCATTTTATTGGGGAAATAAATTAATGAATCAAAAAATTGAGTATATCCAAAACTCAGATCAAGCCTATAATAGTTTTTTTATTGGGTCTAGTAAGACAATGCGACATATCAACCCGATTTTATTTGAAAAAAAGACTGGAAAGGCGTCATTTAATTTAGGCTGTAGTGGCATGTTTGCCTTAGAAACTGAGTATATGATTGATAATCTATCAAAGACAAAAAGTTTTCAAAGCACTGAAAATGTATACGTTCAACACATAGATTATATGGAAATTAGCGAAGAAAATCTTCACTCATTAAGGGTGAATTATTATATGGATTCAAAAAGACTTAAAAGAGCTTTAAAATATTATTTAAGTCAGGGCGATTATGAACAAAGCTACTTTCACTTATCCAGTTATATTGAAAATCAGTTATGCATTGGTCAGTTTTTAAAGATTTATGATTATAATACAACAAAGATTAATCCTTTGAGTGGATTGGTAGCCAAGCAAAATGGATTTTACTCTTTAGATCAAGACCTCAAAATAGGAAAAGGAAAGCAATTACAAGAACGAAGACAAAGCTACTTGAAAAGTGTAAAGGCCAATAAGCATGTGAAAATTAACCCTGAAGACATTGAAATTAAAGAACTAGATACAGATGAAATGTTTGGGTTTCAGTTTCCTTCTGAAAACACAAAGCTTTGGCAGATTGAAAACAACCCAATTTCTAATCATAAATACTACTTTGATAGAGCACACTATAACGAAGAAGGTGCAAATATCTTTACCACATTGGTGTCAGAAGCGGTTAATAAGAAAAACTAAAAAACTCAATAGCCAGGCTTTTATTTATAATTTCCTTTTAGCTTTTTAACGAGAGCATTAACACCAAGACAAAATCGAGCAACGACTTTATTTAAGCCTTTAAAATGCTTGTCAATGTATATGTAATACCCTTTAACGAGAAGGTTGTTTTTGGCACCATTAAAACCAATAAAATGAAGGTATTCTACATTAGGATAAAAAACACGCTTATAACCTCTTAGCGCGACTTCTTTATTATAATCTACATCTTCAACATACATAAAAAAGGTTTCGTCTAAACCTCCAATTTCGTCCCAAAGTACCTTAGGTGTTATCAGGAATGATCCCGAAAGCCATCCAACTTCAATCATTTCTTCAGACGGGTCAAAATCACCATCAACAAAAGCGCCTCCAATTTGTGAAAATAATTTAAAGTATATGAGCTGATGCGGTTTAGGAAGGTGTCCACAAGAAATCACATAGTCCTTATTTCCATTCAGCATTTTCGCTCCTAATACACCAATTTTGGAATCCTTTTTTAGCGCATTAACTATTGGAGCTATTGGGTCTAAAAGAATGGTATCGTTATTAAGTAAAAAAAGGTATTTCCCTTTAGCATATTTAGCAGCAGCATTATTTCCGCCAGCAAAACCTAAATTGTCTTTAGACGCATAAAGCTGGATTTTATCGTTATAATGTTCTTTTAAAAAAGCAACCGAATTATCCTTAGAATCATTATCCCAAATAATAATCTCATACGTAATTCCTTGACATTGCTTTTCAATTGAATTTAAGCAATCAGCCAAATACGTTTCACCATTATAATTAACGATTATTATAGATAAATCCATTTCAGATTGAGTTATACTGATTTTAAAATTTGTAATAATTCTTTAGCGGCTTTATCCCAACTAAAAAGCTTCACTCTCTTCTTGCCTTTTTCAATAAGCTGATCTTTGAGAGCATCGTCATTTAAAACACGATTAATTTGACTTGAAATCTCATCAATGTTTTCTGGATTAACATATAGAGAAGCATCTCCACAAACCTCAGGTAATGAGGTTGTATTTGAAACTACCGTTGGTGTTTCATAATACATGGCCTCTAAAGGTGGTAACCCAAACCCTTCAGCAAAAGAAGGAAAACAAAACAATGTCGCATTTTGATAGAACAGAGGAATATCTTCAAAAGGAACATGTCCAACACGAATCACTCTTTCAGATAACCCTAAGTCTGTTACAAGCCGATCCCAATTAATCGTTTTATGATCGTCCTTACCAACAATTACGAGAGCTGTGTTTTTATCAACACTAGGCATTGCTTGTATTAGGTTTTGAATGTTTTTTCTAACATTTAATCTGCCTAAGTACAAAATATAATTTTCAGGAAGCTTGTATTTTTCAAAAAAGGAGGCTGTATTCTTTTCCTTTTTTAGTGCGTTTTTTGCTAAACCAATTCCGTGATGAACAACACTTATGTCGTATTCTTTTGAAAACCCATATTTAACCATTCGTTGTCTTTCTGAATTTGATATGGTCACCACATGGCTTGAGAATTTCGACAAATATCTCATGGGCCAAAAATAAATTCTTTCCCATAAAGAAAAGTATTGAGGATAATCAATAAACAACGCATCGTGAACATAATTCACCCTTTTTTTTGCGCCCCAAAGAGGTGCGTAGTTTTGATAAAGGCAAACGTCAAGTTTATCTTTTGAGGTGTAAAACGGTAAGCTAAAGAAATTGGTAAGTGCGTTAATCCTATTTTTAACATACACTAAATGAATGTTACTGCTCTTGAATGGGAATTTTAAGTTTTGATCTTTTTTATCTAAATAAATAAAATAGTCATTAGATTTATCAATCTGCAACAGCTCATTTACTAGGTTTTCAACAACTACTTTACCACTTGGATGACCATTAAAATACCATTTAGCATCTATTCCAATTCTCATTGATTTTAATCCAAAAATTTTATTTGCTAATGTACTAAGTTTAATTTTACTATTGTCCTTTACTAGAGTTTTTAATTTATATATTTGGCTTTTAAAACATCATGAAAGCTTCCAAAACTATTATCTGTGCTTTTGTTATTATTTCCCAATTAATAGTGTCTTGCGTTAATTGTTGTAATAATGAAGCATATGCATTTAGACTTAGAGTTGAGGTTGTTGTTGAAAACAACCAAACTATGAAGCTTAACTATGTTAATAACACGGGTAATATTAACCAAGTTACACAAGATGTCATTGGAAGTAATCAAAATCAATTTATTGAATTTTGTTTACCCGAAGAACCAACAGATTTAACATTGATGTTTAATAATGAGAAAGAAATAATTAAGATACAAACAGCGCTTTTAGAAAACAATACATATCAAATGTTTATAAAAGAACCCGAAAGAATTCATGCGTATTTTGTAGGGAATGCTAATATGAGTTTTGACAAAGAGCAATTGTATTATAAAACAGATAATATCGCCAACGGTTCTAATCCAGCAATCAAAGCGCGAGATGTTTTAATAAAAAGATTAAAAAACAGATTGAGTTTTTAATACCAATCATTTAGAACCTATCAAAAACCATTATATAATAATTTAGCAGCAAACATGAATATATCAGTAATTGGAACAGGATATGTTGGTTTGGTAACCGGAACTTGTTTAGCCGAAACTGGCAACGAAGTTATTTGTGTAGATATTGATGAGCAAAAGGTGGCTCAAATGAAGAAAGGGATTGTCCCAATTTATGAACCTCACCTAGATGTCTTATTTGATAGAAATATTAAGGCTAACCGACTCAAATTCACAACATCCTTAGAAGAAGGTTTAAGTCATGGAGATGTTATATTTCTTGCGCTTCCAACTCCAGAAGATGAAGATGGTTCTGCAGATCTTTCCTATGTTTTAAACGTTGCTAAAAATATAGGACAGCTTATCAAAGATTATAAGGTTATAGTTGATAAAAGTACTGTACCTGTTGGAACTTCAGACAAGGTAAAAGAAACGATTTCTCAAGAAACCAATGTGGAATTTGATGTGGTTTCAAACCCTGAATTTCTTAGAGAAGGTTTTGCCGTAGATGATTTTTTAAAACCTGAGCGTATCGTTATAGGATCAAGTTCTGATCGCGCAACAACTTTAATGAAAAACCTGTACAAACCTTTTGTAAGGTCTGGTAATCCAATCTTAATAATGGATGAGCGTTCTGCTGAATTAACAAAGTATGCCGCAAATTCTTTCTTAGCGACCAAAATTACATTTATGAATGAAATCGCTAATTTTTGTGAGAAAGTAGGTGCTGATGTTGATATGGTTAGAATTGGTATGGGAACCGATTCTAGAATCGGGAAGCGTTTTCTATTTCCAGGAATAGGCTATGGAGGTTCTTGTTTTCCTAAAGATGTTAAGGCACTTCATAAATCAGGAAAAGACACCAATCATGATTTTAAGATTTTAAATGCTGTTATTAAAGTTAATGATTCTCAAAAAACGATTTTGATTCCAAAAATCAAGGCTTATTTCAATAACGATTTATCCGAAAAAACA
The DNA here is from genome assembly GCA_030430385.1 of Bacteroidia bacterium. Classification (GTDB taxonomy): domain Bacteria; phylum Bacteroidota; class Bacteroidia; order Flavobacteriales; family Flavobacteriaceae; genus Psychroserpens. The sequence continues at coordinate 165,073 of JAUIFO010000002.1, read as the reverse complement.
ATTGCTATTTGGGGATTAGCATTTAAACCTGAAACTGACGATATTCGAGAAGCACCAGCTTTGTATATTATTGATGAATTATTAAAGGAAGGAGTTAAGATCAAAGTATTTGACCCTGAAGCAATGCCTAACGTAGAAAAGAAATACAAAGATTCTTTAGAATATGTTGACGATAAGTATGAGGCTGCTATAAATGCAGATGCATTGATTATTTGTACAGAATGGAGTATATTTAGAACACCTAATTTTGAAAAGCTAAAGTCAAAAATGAATAGCCCTGTGATCTTTGATGGAAGAAACCTATACGATTTAAATGATCTTAAAAAGGAAGGATTTTATTACACATCGATAGGGAGAAAAGTTGTTGAAAAATGAAAAAAGTACTTATCACTGGAGCTGCAGGTTTTCTAGGATCACACTTATGTGATAAATTTCTTTTAGAAGGGTTTTACGTTATAGGAATGGACAATTTTATAACAGGAACCGCAAAAAACATTCAGCACCTTCGAGATAACAACAATTTTGAATTTATTGAACACGATGTTACGGAACATATAACTATTGATGGAAAATTAGATTATGTGCTGCACTTTGCATCTCCGGCTAGTCCAATAGATTATCTAAAAATACCGATTCAGACCCTAAAAGTAGGATCTCTCGGAACTCATAATTGCTTGGGTTTAGCAAAGGCAAAGAAGGCGAGATTACTTATTGCTTCAACATCTGAAGTATATGGCGATCCTTTGGTGCATCCTCAAACAGAAGATTATTATGGAAATGTGAATGCCATAGGACCAAGAGGTGTTTATGATGAAGCAAAACGATTTCAAGAATCCATTACAATGGCCTATCATAGATTTCATGGCCTTGAAACAAGAATTGTTAGAATCTTTAATACCTATGGACCAAGAATGCGACTTAATGATGGTAGAGTAATTCCAACCTTTATGGGACAAGCGCTGAGAGATGAAGATTTAACAGTTTTTGGAGATGGATCACAAACACGTTCGTTTTGTTATGTAGATGATCAAATAGATGGAATTTTTAAGCTGCTATTTAGCGATTACGTATATCCTGTAAATATTGGTAATCCACATGAGATTTCAATTAAAGATTTTGCTGAAGAAATAATTAAACTTACGCGTACAGATCAAAAAATTATTTTCAAAGACTTACCTGTAAATGATCCATTACAAAGAAAACCAGATATTTCCTTAGCCAAAAGAATATTAAATTGGGAACCTAAAATTCATCGTGAAGAGGGAATGAAAAAAACATTTGAGTACTTTAAAAGCCTCACTAGAGAAGAGTTGTATAAAAGCGAGCATAGAGATTTTTCAAAACACATAAAAGCATAATTTGAGTTTATTTAAACAAGGACGATATTCGGGTTATTTAAGACCTATTTCATACTTAATTGATTTAAGTATAATCAATGGATTAGCTATATTTTTCTTTTTTAGCAACATTGATCAGGTTGTATTTATTTTTTTTACAACAATTTCTTGGATTTCAATTTCAATCTTTTCAAAATTTTATGAGGTATATAGATATACTAGAGAAGTTACAATATTTGCCTTAACAATACGGCAAATGATGCTTTTTACACTTATTGTGTTTGCTTTTTTTGGGTATTATCACGACTTAAATATTTATCCAGGAACCATTTTTAAATATATACTCTTTACATTTTTAGCAATAGCATTTTTTAAGTTTACGATTTATTATTTACTACAGAAATATAGGGTTTCATTTGGAGGAAATTATAGAAATACAGTCATTTATGGCGCCAACAAAAAAACCTTAGCACTAGAACACTTTTTTAATAAAAATCCTGAGTATGGATACATTCATAAAAAGACATTTACAATTGAAGACAAAAAAGCCTACGACTTAAAAAAGAGCTTTAATTTTATTAAAGAAAATGCTGTCGACGAAATTTATTGTTCAATTTCAGAGCTTACAAACACACAAATAAATGAAATCATAGACTTTGCAGATAACAACTTAAAGGTTCTAAAATTTCTTCCAGATAACAAAGAGATATATTCAAAAAAATTACAGTATGAATATTACGATTATATTCCAATACTTACCTTAAGAGTTATTCCTTTAGAAGAGCCTTTTAACATGGTTGTTAAACGAGTTTTTGACATCATTTTTTCTGTTCTAGTAGTCGTTTTTTTATTATCGTGGCTAACACCTTTAATAGCGATACTTATTAAACTTGAATCAAAAGGTCCTGTGTTTTTTAAACAATCACGTAATGGGTTTAATTATAAAGAGTTTGATTGCTACAAATTCAGGTCTATGACACCAAACAAAAACGCGCATCTTCATCAAGCCACAAGAGGTGATCAAAGAATCACAAAAATTGGCAAGTTTATCAGGAAAACAAGTATAGATGAACTTCCTCAATTTTTCAATGTGCTTTTTGGTGATATGTCTGTTGTTGGACCTAGGCCACATATGGTAAGCCATACTTATATGTATGCTAAAAAGATTGACAAATTTATGGTGCGTCATTTTGTAAAACCTGGAATTACTGGATTAGCCCAAACAAGTGGGTTTCGAGGTGAAGTAGAATCTGACAAAGATATTATTGGACGCGTTAAATATGATATTTTTTACATAGAAAACTGGTCCCTACTTCTAGATATAAAAATCATTATAAAAACCTTTGTCAATGCTATCAAAGGCGAAGACAAAGCGTATTAAAGTTTCTTTTTTAACGCTTGTAACTGAACCTTAAAATCAAACACCTTAGACGCTGTCGCTCTAATGTTATGTCTAAAAGCGTCGTCTATAGAAGACAACTCAATACGAGAGATAACAGTATTCAAATGGTTGTAATTCCCAGCTTCAGCAACCCAACCTAACTGGTGGTTTTCTATTATAGATTCTCCTTCACCTCCTCCAAAATACAACATAGGTAACCCTAGTTTTGCATATTCAAAAATCTTAGATGGTACCGAACCATAAATACGCTTCAGCAAGGGAATGATCGTGATATCATATTGCATTAATGCACTATGAAGTTCAGCCCTTGTAACTTGCCCATGATATGTAATTGGCAATTCAGGATGCGCTTTAATAAAGGCTTCAATCTTTGATTGCTCAGCACCAGAGCCATAAATATGAAATTCAATACGAGTATAGTCTAACTCCTGACAAAGCGTATAAATGCCTTGGGCTATTCCCAATAAACCAGCATAAACAATCTTTAAGCGCTCTTTAGGTGACGAATAAGTGTCGCTTTCAGAGGTGAAATCAGGATAGTTCCTGTAAAGGAAAACAGACTTGTCTGGGATTATGGATTTCACATGATCTAAAATTTCATTGCTTTGACCTAATACTAAACTCGCACGCTTATAATTGAATGTTTCAATACGCTCTAAAACACGATAACTAAACCCTTTTTTGAAGGCGCCTAACTCTAATCCAGCTATTGGCCAAAGATCACTTACGTTAAGCACGAGGTTTCTTTTCTTTGATTTTAAAAAAAGCATACACGTAAAAGCAACCAATAGTGGTGGCGACTGAACAATAACTGTTTTCGGAATTTTATGCCATAAAAAATACCACATCAAACTAAAACTGTAAGACAACATCGCGATTAATCGTAACAATTTGTTTTTTGAATTACTAGCATAGATCCATAGTCTGTGAATTTGAATCCCATTTTCTTTAGAACTATGTTTGAACTTTCCTTGGTATGCCTCAAATATTTTACCTGTTGGATAATTTGGTAAAGGTGTTAATACTGAGACGTTGAAATCATTGGCGTTTAACCCTTCAGCCAAATGAAAAATCCTATTGGAAGCAGCGCCAGTTTCAGGAGGAAAATAACTTGTAATAATTAAAACATCTTTCATTGAGATTCGTCTTTAACTAATGAGATAAACTGTTTTAACTTTCCACTTTTAGAACGCGCTATTTTTGGTTCTCTTTTAAAATAGATCCTAATTCCATCTTCGAGATAGCGTTTAATTTCCTTTTCAATATGGTGTTTTTTGTCTTCTGAAAGTTCAATAGTACTTGAATACTTAATATTGAATACATCTGTTTGAGTTTGCTCGATGACAAACTCTTTTACATTTCCATCATCTTCAATGAGCGTTTTGGTAATATAGTAAAAGGTCAATCCCGCTGCTTTTTTTCCACTTGGAAGGATCGCGAGATCATTAGTTCTTCCAACAAGTTTCTTTAGAATAGGAAGCTTAGCTGTACTGTCTTCTGAAAGGACACCAATATCACCAATATCATATCTAATAAATGGATGCGCTTTGTTATATAGCGAAGTGATTACAATACGACCTTCTTCGCCATTGGGCAAAGGCCGATCATCATCATCTAAAATTTCAACAAATAAAGTTTCACTATTTACCTGCCATTGACCTTTAGGGTTTTGAAAAGCAATGAGATCTAATTCTGAAGCACCATATTCGTTAATCACAGCAACGCCAAATTGTGATTCTAGCAGTTGTTTGTCGTCTTCAAAGAGCATTTCAGAAGTAACCACACAAGCATTTAAACTAGGACAAACCGTATTTAAAACAATACCTTTTCGTTGTAAAAATTTAGCAAACTGCACAATAGCACTCGTATAACCATTGATGTACTGAAAGGCTGTTGATTTAAATTTGCCAAGCAATTTTTCAAAAGCGTCGTCACTAAGGTTAAATACCGAAAAACGTAAACGCTGACTCAACACATCCTTAAATCGTTCTTTATAGTAGCCTTTTTTATCTAACGGAATACCATAAAAACGCGCTTGCTTTGAATAATTAAAATCAATATCAAACCATCCAAATCGATTTTGAATAACAGCCCATGTTAAGGCATGACTAAACTTGTCTTTTGCAAAAATAAAAGGATCTCCAGACGACCCAGAAGTCTTATTAATATAACAATTGTTTTTTGTGAAGCCATCAGACAAGCGTAAATCTAGTGGTTGTTGTAAGTCTAGCTTTGTCATTATCGGAATAGAGTTCCAATTGTCAACATTGATTGTTTTCCCTAAAGCTTTATACATGCTATTATGTTGTAAATGATAGCGTACAATCTCTCTTTTTTTCTGAAGGATGTAGTCCTGATATGTTTTAGAATCAACGGCTTGAATTTTAGCTAAACTCGCTTTAGCTTTTTCTATTGGAAAGCCATTCATTTTTAAGGTTAAATCAAATAAGCGCAAGATTGTAAAATTCAATTAAGGTTTGTGTAAATTAATTGTTTTTTCAAGTTAAAACCAATTATTTTTGCGCAAACAACGTATTAGCATGAATATTTTAATTCTTGGTTCTGGCGGAAGAGAACATACCTTCGCTTGGAAAATCGCTCAAAGTCCACTTTGTAAATCGCTTTTTGTTGCACCTGGCAATTCAGGTACTAGTGAATTGGCAACCAATATTAATATAAAGGTTACCGACTTTGAAGCTATTAAAGAGACTGTGATGAATCATAAAATTGATATGGTTGTGGTTGGGCCTGAAGATCCTTTGGTAAATGGAGTTCATGATTTCTTTTTAAATGACGAGGCCCTAAAACACGTTGCTGTTATTGGTCCGCAAAAAGCTGCTGCAGAACTCGAAGGTAGCAAAGAGTTTGCTAAAGAATTCATGTCGAGACATCATATTCCAACAGCTGCTTACCAAAGTTTTAATGCGTCTAATTTAGAAGAAGGGTATGCCTTTTTAGAAACCTTACAACCGCCTTATGTGTTAAAAGCAGATGGACTTGCCGCTGGAAAAGGCGTTTTAATACTTGATGATCTCGAAGAAGCAAAAGCTGAATTAAAACAAATGCTTGTCGACGCTAAATTTGGCAATGCTAGTTCTAAAGTTGTTATTGAAGAATTTTTAGATGGTATTGAACTAAGTTGTTTTGTTATTACAGATGGCAAACACTATAAAATATTACCAACAGCCAAAGACTATAAGCGTATTGGCGAAGGTGATACTGGATTGAATACTGGTGGAATGGGAGCTGTCTCTCCTGTGCCTTTTGCTACGGAAGATTTCTTGAATAAAATTGAAGAACGTATTGTGAAACCCACGATCAACGGACTTCAAAAAGACAAGCTGCCATACAAAGGTTTTGTGTTTATTGGCTTAATAAAAGTTGGAGATGATCCTAAAGTTATTGAATACAATGTACGTATGGGAGATCCAGAAACTGAAGTCGTTTTGCCAAGACTCAAAACCGATTTAGTGACTGTTTTCAAAGCCATTGCAGAACAGCGTTTAGATGAGGTAGACCTCGAAATAGATAAACGTGCTGCAACAACAGTTATGATGGTGTCTGGAGGTTATCCTGAAGCCTATGAAAAAGGAAAAGAAATTACGGGTTTAAATCAGGTTGAAGGCTCTATTCCGTTTCATGCTGGCTCAACTTTAAAAGATGGAAAAATTATAACGTCAGGAGGTCGCGTAATGGCTATGACTTCTTATGGGAACACTTACGAAGAGGCCATAAAAAAATCTTACCAGAACATTCAAAAAGTATGTTTTGATAAGATGTATTATCGAAAAGATATAGGTTTCGACTTATAAATAAGAGTGAGAAGAAATACTTTTATCTTCTTCTCCATTATTGTTGAACTTTTGCAATTCTTTCATCCAGTATGCAAAAGCGACGAAACCTACAATAATGAATATCCAAGACATAAAGTTTGCAGACCACCAATTCTCAAGCTCTAATGCTCTTAACCAATCAAATGGTGCAAATAAAACATTCACAAATAAATCTTCTATACCGTAAAATAAATCTTTCATTAGTCTAAAATTAATGCTGTTGTAGGTTTAAATTTTATCTTTACAGAGCAAAATTAAGCTTTTTCAATTTAAAATAGAAACAAAGAAGCAGATTCCTAAGGTCTTTTTAAAGTTTTGTCCAGAAAATGATATCAAAATTTTTCAGTCAATCTAAACCGATACATTTTGTTGTAGTAAGCGTGTTGCTTTTGATAGTTTTTGTAGCTGCAAAATACAATGCTTTAGATACAGCGTTTAGTGCCTTTATGATTTCAAAGCACGCTTTACTTTTTGGAGTATGTTTATTTTCGGTTTTTGTGCTCGATTTTTTTGTAAGCAAGAATAGCCTCACGAAAAAGAACAGCTTCAAGATTTTATTATTTGTGCTTTTTATAGCAATCATTCCAGAAACCATTCTTAACTCTAAAACCTTAATAGCAAACCTTTTTATTTTGTTTGCCATACGACGCATTATTAGTTTAAGAACTAAAAAAGCGATTAAAAAGAAATTATTTGATGCATCATTTTGGATCACTATTGCAGCCTTGTTTTATTTTTGGAGCATCTTATTTTTTGCATTGGTCATCGCTTCATTAATTGTTTTTGCTATTGTTGATATTAAAAATTGGCTGATTCCATTAACAGGTTTTGCTACTGTTATAATCATTTTTGCTTCCTATATGATTATCACCAATCAAGATATGATGTTAGTTTTTAATGATCTTGTAAGTGTGAGTTTTGATTTTAGCTTATTAAATTCAAAACAAATCATTGTAGGTGCTACAATTCTATTTTCTATAGGCTTGTGGTCGTTGTTTTATTATCTGAAAAATTTGCGAACGCAAACCAAAAGTTTAAGACCTTCATTTTCTTTAGTTATCGTAACAGCAATTATTGGTTTACTGATTGTAGCCTTATCTCCTTTAAAGAATGGTAGCGAGTTTATATTCCTATTTGCACCATTATCAATCATTATTACGAATTACCTCGAAGTAATCTCCGACCATTGGTTTAAAGAAGTATTGCTCTGGATCCTTGTGCTGACGCCAGGAGCGATATTAATGTTGTAATTTTTTTCCGAAGGCAAGATCGCCAGCATCACCAAGACCAGGAATAATATAACCTTTACTATTTAGTTCCTCATCAACAGCTGCAATCCATAAATGTGATTCCGAATCAAAATAAGTATTGATATAATCAACACCTGCTTGAGCACCTATAACACTAACAATATGAATTTGTTTAGGTGTTCCAAAAGGTTTGAGCGCTTCAAAGGTGGCAACCATAGATTGCCCTGTGGCTAACATTGGATCTGCTAATACAAGGGTTTTTCCTTCCAAATCAGGACAAGCCAAATACTCGACAACAATTTCAAAAGATTCAGGATCGTGTTTGTGATGCCTGTAAGCTGATATAAAAGCATTTTCAGCATCATCAAAGTAGTTCAGTAAACCGTTATGTAAAGGCACACCTGCTCTTAAAATCGAGCAAAGCACAATGTCATTTTGATATAAAAAACTGTCTTTCTTTCCGAGAGGTGTTTCAATAGTTTTCGCCCTATAATTTAAGGTTCTACTCATTTCATAACCAAGCACTTCTCCAATACGTTCAATGTTGCGTCTAAATCGCATACGATCATTTTGTATGGAGACGTCTCTTAGTTCAGCAATAAAAGAATTTAATATAGAATTGTTTTCAGATAAATTATGAATATGCATAGTTGTCCTAACGTTTTTAGAGCCTTAAAGTTAATAATAACTTATATATTTGTACTCTCTAAATTCAAACAATATGTTTTCAGAAAATGCAAATAAAATTTTTCAAGATGTCATTGAAAAATACCACGTTATAAATACAGTAGATCAGCCTTTTTCAAATGTATATGATAAGGATGAAAATTTATTAGAACACCTGCTTTACAGAAAGTGTTGGATTGATACTGTTCAATGGCATTATGAGGATATTATTCGCGATCCTAATATTGATCCTGTTGCAGCGTTAAAATTGAAGCGACAAATTGATGCTTCTAATCAGGACCGAACAGATATGGTAGAATATATTGACAGTTATTTTTTAGAAAAATATAAAGCTGTTGAAGCCAAATCTGATGCAACTATTAACACTGAAAGTCCAGCTTGGGGAATTGACAGGTTGTCAATTTTAGCCCTCAAAATATACCATATGAACGAAGAAGCTACACGTGAAGACGCTTCAGATAGTCATAGAGCTGCTTGTCAAAAGAAATTAGACGTGTTATTAGAACAACGTGTAGATTTGTCTACTGCAATTGACACCTTGCTTGATGATATCAGCAAAGGCGATAAGTATATGAAAGTATACAAGCAGATGAAGATGTATAATGATGACGAGTTGAATCCTGTATTGCGTTCTCAAAAGTAAGCTCAGATTACCGTTCTGAATATTCCGACTACGCTCAAATAGGACATGATACTATTTTATGTCAAAACCAATACAACATATTCTAGTGATTCGTCTTTCTGCAATGGGAGATGTTGCAATGACTGTTCCTGTTTTAAGAGCCTTTATTTCACAATATCCAGATATAAAACTTACGGTTTTAACCAAACCTTTTTTTAAACCGTTATTCCAAAGTTTACCTAATGTTGAGGTGGTTGAAGCTAAGGTTAAAACACAACATAAAGGAGTTATCGGACTCTATAAACTCTCTAAATTTTTAAAGACTAAAAATATTGATGCGATTGCCGATTTACATAATGTTTTACGAACTAAAATTTTGAAGTGTTTTTTCTTCGGAAAAAAAGTCGTTCAAATCGACAAAGGCAGAGCAGAAAAAAAGGCTTTGATTTCAGGGGAGAGCTTTCAGCAGCTGAAAACGACGCATCAACGCTATGCAGATGTCTTTGAAACTCTTGGTTTTCCCATTGATCTGTCTCAACCTGTGTTTCCAAAACCTGCGAAGCTTAGTCAAGACAGTTTAGAACTTCTAGGTTCAAACTCTAAACCTATGATTGGGATTGCACCTTTTGCTGCATTTAAAGGTAAAGCCTATCCTTTAGAGAAAATGGAACGCGTAATTGCATCGCTTTCAAAAAAGTCATATAAAATACTCTTGTTTGGCGCTTCAGGACATGAAGCCGATATACTTGAAAGTATTTCAAACACCTATGAGAGTGTCTATAATTTAGCAGGAAAATTGAGTTTAACTGAAGAATTAAATATCATCTCAAACCTAAGTCTTATGTTGTCTATGGATTCTGGTAATTCGCATCTTGCAGCCATGTTAGGAATTAAGGTCATTACTATTTGGGGCGTGACGCATCCTTATGCTGGGTTTTATCCGTTTTATCAAGATGAAAACAATGCAGTTTTAGCCGACAGAAAACAGTTTCCTAAGATTCCAACATCAGTCTACGGAAATACGTATCCTGAAGGCTATGAAGAGGTCTTCAATACCATTACTCCTGAAATGATTATTTCAAAAATTGAAACAGCTTTAAAATAAAAAGAGCCTTACTCCTTGGAGTAAGGCTCTGATTAAGAGCTGTTAGATAATCCCAAATGAAAATAGCGTCTTAATCTTTTGCTAATGTATTTTGTTTAATTACCACGTTCAAATCTTTGTAAGAATAACTCACAATTATTCGACGAAGCGTCTGATTTAACAGATTAAAAGCTAATTAAGTAGACGAAATTCATCATAATAGATTAGACATCATCGTAATCAACTGTCAGAGTATCAGATGTTGGTTGTGCCTGACAGGTTAAAATTAAGCCTTCAGCTAACTCACCATCAGTAAGAATATTATTTTGACGCATCGTGGCTTCACCTTCAGTCACTCTCGCAATACAACTACTGCAAATACCTCCTTGACAAGAATATGGAGCATCAATGTCTTGATCTAAAGCAGCTTCTAAAATGGTTTGCTTTTGTGGCATATCAAAAGAAAACGTTTCATCATCCAACAAAACAGTAAGTTTTGTATGTCCAGTTGGAACAGTTCCTTCATCAATAGGCACTGATTTTGAAGCTTTAAACAGTTCATAATGAATACAACTGGAATCAATTTGATGTTCAACCAAAACATCTTTAACCGTATTGATCATTCCTTCAGGACCACAGAGGTAAAAGGCATCAATGTCTAAATGTTTGTATTTGTTTTTAAGAACAAGATTTACAGTGCTTTTTTCAATTCTACCAAAAACAGCGTCAGTTTCCTGACTTTGACTAAACACAAACTGAATTGAGAAACGATCACTATACTGATGTTGTAACTGTAAAAGTTCGTCTAAAAACATCGTGTCTTTTGTAGTCTTGTTTCCGTAGACTAAAATCACTTTGCTGTAAACCTCTTCTTCTAAAGCACATTTTATAATACTTAAAACAGGAGTGATACCACTACCAGCAGCAAATAAAGCAATGTGCTTGGTTTTAGAGTCATTAGGTTCAAAAACGAAATGTCCGTTTGGCGTGTGAACTTCTAGAGTATCACCAACCTTAAGGTCTCTATTTGCAAACGATGAAAACGTGCCATCTTCAACTTCTTTAACCGCAACTTTTAATTCGCCACTTTTAGGAGAAGTGCATAAGGAATAATCTCTTCTGATTTCGTTACCATTGATTTCAGTTTTAAGGGTGATGTACTGGCCAGCTTTATAACTAAAATCTTGTTTTAAATGGTCAGGCACTTCAAAACTAATTGCGACAGAAGCATCTGTTATTCTTTCAACCTTTTGTATCTTGAGTGTGTGAAATTTCGACATTATTTTTTTTGTAAAAATATGAAATCGTGCTCACAAATTGTTTATGATTGTAACAAAACCAGAGTTTACTGTACTAATACCATCAAATCATTGATTCTTAAGATTAACTAACCAGAACATATGAAAATCAAACACTTTATTAGCCTAGAATGGAAACAGTTTTTTAGATCTGCCAGTTTAGGAAAAAGCCTTGCCATTAAAATATTTATGGGTTTTATGGCTGTTTATTTTATGGTCTCATTTCTAGCACTTGGTGTTGCGCTATTTCCTATCCTTAAAAAAGCATTCCCAGAACAAGACCCTTTTACTGTGGTTAACACCTTTGTCTTTTTCTGGATCTTAGGAGATTTGATCATGCGTTTCTTTTTTCAAAAGCTTCCTGTAATGTCAGTTAAGCCATTATTGACTCAGAAAGTGAAACGAAACAGCATTGTACATTATATCCTTGGTAAGTCGGCATTGTCGTTTTTTAATATTCTGCCACTTTTTGCTATTGTTCCTTTTGGACTAACCTTAATATTTAAAGATTACAACGCATTAACTGTTGTGGTGTGGATGATTACAATGTTTATTATCGCACTAATCATCAATTTTTTAAATTTTATTATTGAAAGTGTTTCAGCAGAAAGTGAATTGTCGTTTTTGCCATTAATTGTTATTACTGGTACCTTATTTGGGTTAAACTATTTTGAAGTAATATCTTTTTCTAGTATCGTTTCAGATGGTATTATTGCTATTACAAACAATCCTTTATTGGTAATTATTCCGATAGGGATTCTTATTGGCCTTTACCTTTATAATTTCAAACTCTTAAAGCATAAATTATATTTAGATGCGTCACTTAAATCGAAAACGCAAGAAGTAAAAACTTCAGATTTAGCATGGACACGTAAATTTGGAGATGTTGCACCTTTTATGCAGTTAGATCTAAAATTATTATGGCGTAATAAACGACCTCGATCAACAGTGTTTATTCTAATCATTGGTGTTTTATATGGTCTTTTCTTTTATCCTAATCCAGCATTTCAAGACAAAGAATTTTTATTTGCATTCATTGGGATATTTGTAACAGGAATCTTCCTAATCAATTTCGGACAATTTATTCCTGCATGGGACAGTGGTTATTATAAAATGTTAATGAGCCAGAATATTAAGTATGAAGATTACCTAAAATCAAAGTATGTTTTAATGACAACTAGTGTCATTATTTTGGTAATCATTACAATTCCATACGTCTATTTTGGATGGAAGATTTTAATCGCGCATTTTGCGGCTGCCATTTATAATATTGGTGTAAACACGTATGTCATCCTTTTGGCTGGATCTTTTAATAGAAAAAAGATCGATCTTAACCAAAGAGCTGCATTTAACTATCAAGGCACTGGAGCAGTACAATGGTTGCTTGGAATCCCTTTAATGCTATTTCCAATCGCTATTTTTTCAATTTTCAATTTCGCTATAAGCTTTGAAGCAGGCATCATTGCTTTAGTAGTTTGTGGTGTTGTTGGTATTGTGCTTCACAAAAAATTAATGACTTCTATTACTAAAAAATATATCACATCAAAATATGCTATGATAAGCGCATTTGATCAAGACAACTAAAATTAAAAATCTATGATAATCTCAAACGACCTCAGTAAAACATACGGAAGCAATACCGTTTTAAAAATAAACAATCTCGACATTCCTAAAGGGCAGAGTTTTGGTTTGGTTGGAAATAATGGTGCTGGAAAAACGACTTATTTTAGTTTGCTATTAGACTTAATTCAGCCAACAACAGGTTACATTACAAATAATAATATTCGAGTTCACGAGAGTGAAGACTGGAAACCATTTACGTCTGCTTTCATTGATGAGAGTTTCCTAATAGGTTATCTAACAGCTGAAGAATATTTTTATTTCATAGGTGAGCTTCGAGGACAAAATAAAGCAGATGTTGATGCGCTTGTTGCTCAGTTTGCTGACTTTTTTCATGGTGAGATTTTGAATCAGAAAAAATACCTTCGCGATCTAAGTAAAGGAAATCAAAAGAAAGCTGGTATTGTTGCTGCATTAATTGGAAATCCTGAAGTTATAATTCTTGACGAACCATTTGCAAACCTTGATCCAACGACGCAAATTAGGTTAAAAGGAATTATTAAAGATTTAGCCGAAAAACAAGGCGTAACGGTACTCATCTCTTCACACGATTTATTACACGTTACCGATGTATGTGAACGTATTGTTGTGCTTGAAAAAGGTGAAATCGTAAAAGACTTAATCACAAGCGAAGCAACACTCAAAGAATTGGAAGCGCATTTTGCTGCTTCTGAAACACTTTAGCGTTTTCAAGACATCCAAAAACCAAGTGTTTTTGACCGATAATTCAAAAAGATGCTTATTTTTACAGCGTTGCATAATATTTGCGACGGTTTTAAGTTATAACTTAACTAAACTCAACCACGTTGAAGACATCGTTCAAAATAGGATTATCAGTTGTTTTGTTGGCTCTTGTTTTTACAGGATGCTCTCGTAAGAACAATACCTTTATCAATAGAAATTTCCACGCTTTAGGTACTAAATACAATATTCTTTACAACGGTTATATTGCCTTAGAAAAAGGTCGCGAAACTGTTGATAATGCTGCTACAGATAATTTTTGGGAATTGCTTCCTGTCGAACGAATGCAACTAGAGGAAGATGTGTTTTTTCCTGGACAAGGCCGAAATCAAGATTTTGAACGTGCTGAAGAAAAAGCCATAAAGGCTGTCCAAAAGCATGGCATGAACATCAAAGGAAAAGAATACAATCCTCAAATTGATGAGGCTTATTTGCTCCTTGGTGAAGCGCGTTACTTTGATCAACGCTTTGTGCCAGCACTCGAAGCCTTTAACTATATTCTTTACAAGTATCCTGCTAGTGACAAAATCAACACGGCTAAAGTTTGGAGAGAAAAGACGAATATTCGATTAGAGAATAACGAATTGGCGCTTAAGAATTTAAAGCGTTTGTTAGATCAGGAAGAACTTGAAGATCAAGACCTTGCTGATGCTACTGCAATGATGGCGCAAGCTTATATCAATATCAAAGCGAAGGACAGCGCACTTCCGCAGTTAAGAATCGCTGCAGAACACACTAAAAAGCATAGAGAAAAAGCACGCTACAATTTTATAATTGGACAACTTTATAACGAATTTGGACACAAGGATAGTGCAAATATGGTTTTTGATAAGATCATTGATATGCATCGAAAAATCCCACGTCCATATTACATCAATGCGCACTTAGCAAAAGTTGCCAATTTTGATATGGAATCTGGTGACCGAATTGAATTTGAAGAATACCTTACTGATCTAGAAGAAAACCGTGAAAATAGGCCTTTCCTAGATAAGATTTATTACAGAATTGCTGAATACTACAGAGCAAATGGAGGTGATTCAACAGCAATAGCCTATTATAACAAATCGCTTAGAACCAACTCAGGTGACCAACAGTTGTTAGCCTATAATTATTCGACTCTAGGCGATATGAATTTTGATGAAGCTAATTACAGAGCAGCTGGAGCATATTATGATAGTACGATGACGCACCAAAAGCGTAATTCTAAACCATACCGTGTCATTAAAAAGAAGCGTGAAAACTTAGACGATGTGATTTACTATGAAGAGATTGCGCAAGTCAATGATAGCATTCTTAATTTAGTAAGTCTTTCTGAAGCAGACCGCTTAGCACTTTTCACGGAATACACAGATAACTTAAAGCGAATAGCAGAAGAAGAACGCGAAAAAGCGGAAGCTGCAGAACGTAGAAATTCTGGACTAGCTTCTGCAAATACGACGAATAAAGTCGGGAAATCATCTCGCGCAAACCCTAAAGGTGCAGGCGGAAAACAAGAGTTTTATTTTTACAATCAAACAACCGCTTCTTTTGGGAAAAATGAGTTTGTCAAAATTTGGGGAGATCGTGAGTTAAAAGATAATTGGCGACTTTCGAGTAAGCAAACCAATAAAGCTCAGAATTCAAATAACGCAAGTACTTCAGTAAACTTAGAAGATGACGAAGCCTTTGATCCTGAATTTTATATTTCTCAAATCCCAACAGATCAAAAAGTCATTGACAGCATCGCCAAAGAACGCAACTTTGCCTATTATCAACTAGGTGCTATTTATAAAGAGAAATTTAAGGAACTGGAACTGGCTCAGGACAAGCTCGAAAAATTACTCCTCAATAATCCTGAGGACCGCTTAATTTTACCGTCTAAGTATAATTTATATAAAATTTATGTTGAGTTAGGAAATGATGCTAAGGCTGAAGATATGAAAGCCAACATCATTAGTAATCATGCTGAATCGCGATATGCTCAAATTTTACTGAATCCAGAATCTGCTTTAGCTAAAGATGAAAACAGTCCTGAAAGCATTTATGAAGCATTGTATGAAAAGTTCAATAATCAGGAATACGCTACTGTTATTTCTGAAGCTGAATTAAATATAACCAAGTTTGAAGGCGATCCCATTGTTCCAAAATTTGAAATTTTAAAAGCTTCAGCTAACGGAAGATTAAATGGTTTTGATGCATACAAGGAAGGTGTGAACTACATTGCTTTAACGTATCCAAATTCAGAAGAAGGTAAAAAAGCACAAACTATTTTAAGTGAAGTTATTCCAGTATTAGCTCAGAAAAAATTCATTGACGATTCCAGAGCGCAGCATTTTAATGTGTTGTATCCTTTTGCTGTAGACGAAAAAGATGACATTGATGCGTTTGTCAAAGATTTAAATGATGCAGTATCTAAAGTCACTTATTTTGACCTAACAACATCTGTAGATGTTTATGATGCCAACACCATTTTTGTTGTGGTACACGGTTTAAAAAGTGTAGAAGGCGCATCAGGATTTGCAGAGATATTAAAGGAGAATAAACATGAGATTACAAGAGATTTCCATGCGATTTCTTCACCCAACTATGAAATCGTTCAAAGACACAAAAATCTAAATGACTACTTAGCCTCTCAATAAAACGTAAACCTATGTTTTCTTCAGATAAAAAAACAGGAAAAATGGCAACAGAAACAATGTCTCAGCAAAATACAATTGCTAAAGGAACAACAATTACAGGTGATATTATTAGTGATGGTGATTTCAGAATTGAAGGATCTGTACAAGGGAATGTTAAAACACCTGGAAAGGTAGTTATTGGAAAAACAGGAATTATTAATGGCACGTTAAAAAGTGCTAATGCAGATGTTGAAGGGAAATTCTCAGGAAAGCTGATGCTTACAGATACCTTGTCTTTACGATCTACAGCACATGTTGAAGGTGAGGTTGAAGTTGGTAAACTTGCCGTTGAACCAGGAGCAACTTTTAATGCTACTTGTGTAATGAAAGGCGCTCTTAAAGAACTTAATAATGGCTCAAGAACAGGACAGCAAACAACCATTCAAAGACCAGCAACAGGGCAGCCAGAAAAAGGGCAATCCGCTTAAAAATTGGGCTATTTTCTCTGGAATTGGGATTCAAATGGCATTAACTATTTTTCTTGGAAATTTTGCTGGAGCTTGGTTAGACACCAAATTATCTACATCGTATTTAGAAGAAACACTAACACTTTTAGCAGTCTTTTTATCAATGTACATCATTATTAGACGTGTGAATAAATTTAACGCAGATTAATGATGAAAGCCGTTGTTTTTTACTTAAGTTCATTTCTAGTATTATTTGTATTGTTTTATGTTTTACACGCTAATGTTTTTGTGAATTTAGCCAAGGCTTCTCCAATACAATTAGAAGCACTTTATGGCTTTCATTGTGCGTTTACGTTGTTGCTCACTTTAGGGCTTGCACTATTACATTTTAGTAATAAATTAGAAGGTCAATTAGGGTTTTTGTATTTGGCAAGTATGGTTTTTAAAATAATTTTGTTTTGTCTTGTTTTCAAGAATCATATTTTCAATACCCAATCTTTTACAAACACAGAAAGCGCTAATCTATTGATTCCTATGTTTTTAGCCTTATTGTTTGAAATCCTTTTTTTATCCAAATTATTAAATAAGTGGAGTGCTTCAAAAAATGACTAAAAAGATGATTTAGTCCAAAAAATAATACCTATATTTGCGCCGAATTTCAGACATCCTATTCGGAACACTATGGAAGAAAGAAAATTAAGATTAGTCACTAAACTAATTTCAGCTTTAACGCTTACGCTTTTAGTATCTTTTTCAGCATTTGCTGGAGACGCGAAAAACAATCAGCATAATGGTCATGAAGCTAATCCTGTAAACACTTCAGAAGAGGTTACAGATTACATCAAACATCACGTTAAAGATTCGCATGATTTTCATTTGTTTGACTACTTTTCTAATGGCGAACAACATTCCGTTGGTTTTCCGTTACCAGTGATTTTATGGGGAGAAAATGGATTATCGATGTTTATGTCGTCTGCGTTCCATCATGATGATAATGGTGAAGTGATCGTTGAAAAAGGCGATAGTAGATTTGTAAAACTTCATGGAAAAATTTACGAATTAAATGCTGGAGAAGCCGCTGTTAAGTTTGACGAATCACACCACCCAACGAATGCTTCAACGCCTTTTGATTTGTCGATCACAAAAAGTGTGTTTGGGATTTTGTTAATAGGTCTATTAATGTTCTTGTGGTTTGGAGGTTTAGCACGTCAGTACAAAAAGAACGCTGTTCCAAAAGGATTTGGTAGAGTGCTTGAGCCTTTAGTGATCTATGTTAGAGATGAGATCGCGAAGCCAAATATTGGTCCTAAATATAGAAAGTTTACAGGGTATTTAATGACTGTATTCTTCTTCATTTGGATATTAAACTTAATGGGCTTAACACCATTCGGATTTAACGTTACAGGACAATTAGCTGTAACAGCTGCGTTAGCAATATTTACATTAGTAATTTATTTAGTGTCTGGAAATGCGCATTTTTGGAGTCACCAATTATGGATGCCTGGAGTGCCTTATTTACTAAGACCGCTTTTAGCTGTTATCGAATTAGCTGGAACATTGATTATTAAACCGTTCTCGTTAATGGTACGTTTGTTCGCTAACATTACAGCTGGACATATTGTAGTAATGAGTTTAATTGCTATTGGTATTACAATGCAAAAGCAAATGACACCATTTGGGTCTACAGCTTTGTCATTAGTATTATCATTATTTATCACACTTATTGAAGTGTTAGTTGCTTTTCTTCAAGCGTATATCTTTACAATGTTATCGGCATTGTTTATTGGTATGGCTGTTGAAGAAGGAGAGCATCATTAAAAAAGAATTTTTGTTTAACTATATATATTTTAATTATGGCATTAGCAATGTTACAAGAAGCAACTTCATTAGTTCCTAATTTAGTAGGTGCAGGATTAATCGTAATCGGTGCAGGTATCGGATTAGGTCAAATTGGTAGAGGTGCTATGGAAGGTATCGCTCGTCAGCCAGAGGCAACTAACAAGATTCAGACTGCAATGATTATCATCGCAGCACTTTTAGAAGGTCTTGCTTTCGCAGCTATTTTCTTAGGAAAATAACAACCTTAAAATTTCATTTTCCTGTAACGGTTGGTTGCAGGAAAATGAAAATTCAAAAATTAAAATTTTACAAGATTTATATAAATGGAACAATTACTTGAAAATTTCTCTCTTGACTTATTTGTAAAACAGACTGTTTTATTCTTGATTCTGATTTTTATCATGGTCAAGTTTGCTTGGAAGCCAATTTTAAAAGCTTTAAACGACAGAGAAGAAGGTATTAAAGATGCTATTGATTCTGCAGAAAAAGCGAAACGCGAAATGCAAAATCTTCAGGCAGATAATCAAAAACTATTGAACGAAGCTAGAGTAGAGCGTGAAGCAATGCTTAAAGAGGCTAGAGATATCAAAAATAAAATGATCGAAGACGCTAAAGACGAAGCTAAAGCTGAAGCTAGCAAATTAATTGCGCAAGCACAAGCATCTATCGAAACAGAAAAGAAAGCAGCTATTGCAGAATTAAAATCTCAAGTAGCTAACCTTTCAATTGATATCGCAGAAAAAGTAGTACGTGAAGAATTATCTAATAAAGACAAGCAAATCAAGTTAGTGGAGTCTATGTTAGGTGAAGCGACTTTAAACTAATAAGGTATGTCTAGAGCAGCAATACGTTACGCAAAAGCAATTTTATCTTTAGCAGTGGATCAAAATTCTGCTGAAAATGTAAGCAATGACATGAAGCTTATTGCAAATACAATTTCAGAGAATCCTGAACTTGATGCTGCGCTTAAGAGTGCTATTGCTAAACAAGATGCAAAGCGTGAAATATTAAACAAGGTATTTCCAAAAACAAATGCTTTAACCAATAATTTATTTGACGTTCTGGTAACGAATAACAGAATTGATGTTGTTGCTGAGGTTGCAACAAAATACAACGAGCTATATGAAGCTCACATTGGTAAAGAAAAAGCAACAGTCACAACAGCAGTTCCAATGACAGGTGATTTGGAAATTAAGGTTATGGCTAAAATAAAAGAACTAACCAGCAAATCGGTTGAGTTAGAAAATATAGTAGACGAAAGTATTATTGGTGGATTTATACTACGTGTTGGAGATATTCAATACAACGCAAGTATCGCTAATAAACTAAACGCATTAAAAAGAGAATTTACATTAAACTAGGATATTTATATCTAAATAAATAATAAGATGGCAGAAGTAAAACCAGCTGAAATATCAGCAATCTTAAAACAACAACTTTCAGGTTTTGAAGCAGGAGCTTCATTAGATGAAGTAGGAACAGTATTAACTGTTGGTGATGGTATTGTTCGTGCTTACGGACTTTCAAATGCGCAATACGGAGAATTAGTAGAATTCGACGGTGGCTTAGAAGGAATCGTACTAAACCTTGAAGAAGATAACGTAGGTATTGTATTATTAGGCCCTTCAAAAGAAATCAAAGAAGGTTCAACAGTAAAACGTACTAACAAAATTGCATCTATCAATGTAGGTGAAGGTATTGTTGGTCGTGTTGTTGATACATTAGGAAACCCAATTGATGGTAAAGGACCAATTGCTGGTGATACATATCAAATGCCACTTGAGCGTAAAGCTCCTGGTGTAATTTATCGTGAGCCTGTAACAGAGCCACTTCAAACAGGTATCAAATCTATCGATGCGATGATTCCTGTAGGTAGAGGTCAACGTGAGTTGGTTATTGGTGACCGTCAAACTGGTAAAACAACAGTTTGTATCGATACCATCTTAAATCAAAAAGAATTTTACGATGCAGGTGAGCCTGTATACTGTATTTATGTTGCAGTTGGACAAAAGGCTTCTACTGTAGCTAACATTTCTAAAGTATTAGAAGAAAAAGGTGCATTAGCGTATACAACTATCGTTGCAGCTAACGCTTCTGATCCTGCTCCAATGCAAGTTTACGCTCCAATGGCTGGTGCTGCAATTGGTGAATACTTCAGAGATACTGGTCGCCCAGCATTAATCATCTATGATGATTTATCTAAGCAAGCGGTTGCTTATCGTGAGGTGTCATTATTATTACGTCGTCCACCAGGACGTGAGGCGTATCCTGGAGACGTTTTCTACTTACACTCAAGATTATTAGAACGTTCTGCTAAGGTGATCAACGATGATAACATCGCAAAAGAAATGAACGATTTACCAGACAGTTTAAAACCTATGGTTAAAGGTGGAGGTTCTTTAACAGCTTTGCCAATCATTGAGACTCAAGCTGGTGACGTTTCTGCATATATTCCAACAAATGTAATTTCGATTACAGATGGACAGATCTTCTTAGAGTCTGATTTATTTAACTCTGGTGTACGTCCTGCAATTAACGTAGGTATTTCTGTATCTCGTGTAGGTGGTAACGCTCAGATTAAATCGATGAAGAAAGTAGCAGGTACATTAAAACTAGATCAAGCGCAATTCCGTGAATTAGAAGCATTCGCGAAGTTTGGTTCTGACCTTGATGCTGCGACGTTAAATGTAATTGAGAAAGGTAAACGTAATGTTGAGATCTTAAAGCAAGCACAAAACGATCCATTTACAGTTGAAGATCAAATTGCTATTATTTATGCTGGATCTAAAAACTTATTGAGAGATGTGCCTGTTGAAAAAGTAAAAGAATTTGAAAGAGATTACATTGAATTCTTAAATGCGAAGCACAGAGACGTTTTAGATACTTTAAAATCTGGAAAATTAACAGATGAGGTTACAGACACATTAAGTCATGTAGCTAAAGATTTATCAGCGAAGTTTAAAGCTTAATTGTCATTCCTGCGAAAGCAGGAATCTCATTATTTGAGTACACTATAAAATAGATTCTGCAATAATTGTGGAATGACAAAAAAGAGAATATGGCAAACTTAAAAGAAATACGTAACAGAATATCTTCAGTATCTTCAACGATGCAGATCACTAGTGCCATGAAAATGGTATCTGCAGCTAAGTTGAAAAAAGCTCAAGATGCTATTACGGCAATGCGACCATATGCAGATAAACTAACCGAGCTTTTACAGAGTTTAAGCGCTACTTTAGATGCAGACTCAGGTAGTAAATTTGCAGATCAACGTGAGGTTAATAAGGTCTTGATTGTTGCTATTACATCAAATAGAGGTTTAGCTGGAGCATTTAACTCTAACATCATTAAAGAGGTTAACAGACTTACCTCTGAGACGTATGCTAATCAAGAAGTATCTTACTTAGCTATTGGTAAAAAAGCAAATGATGCTTTCAAGAAAACCAATAAGGTTATCGATAATAAGAGTGATATTTTTGATGATTTAACGTTCGATAATGTAGCTGAAATTGCGCAAACGTTAATGGATAAGTTTGTTGAAGGCGAATATGATAAAATTGAAATTGTTTACAACAAATTCAAAAACGCTGCAACGCAAATTGTTATGTCTGAACAGTTTTTACCAATTGTTCCAGTTGAAGGCAGTAACAATGCTAATCTTGATTATATTTTTGAACCATCTAAAGCTGCTATTGTAGAGCAACTAATTCCTAAATCACTGAAAACTCAATTATACAAAAGTGTAAGAGATAGTTTTGCTAGTGAGCATGGTGCTCGTATGACAGCAATGCACAAGGCAACTGATAACGCTACGGAATTGAGAGATCAATTGAAATTGACTTACAACAAAGCACGTCAGGCTGCGATTACCAATGAAATTTTAGAAATTGTTGGTGGTGCTGAGGCATTGAACAATTAGACGCAGTCAAATGCTTCAAATAAAAAGGAAGCATTGAACAATTAGACGCAGTCAAATGCTTCAAATAAAAAGGAAGCATTGAACAATTAGACGCAGTCAAATGCTTCAAATAAAAGGAGGCATTGAACAATTAGACGCAGTCAAATGCTTCAAATAAAAAGGAAGCATTGAACAATTAGACGGAGTCAAATGCTTCAAAAGAAGCAAACAATTAGAATGTCATTCAGAGCGTAAGCGAAGAATCTAAAATAGACAAAAGCCCAACTTATCGAGTTGGGCTTTTTTATGGCACTAAATTTGAAATCGTATCTTTATAAATATAAATTTAAAGCGATGAAAATATTAAAATCAATATCTTTTTCACTTGTAATGTTTATGCTCATGGCTAGTTTTTCGAAATGCTCTACAACCCAGCAATTACAAAAGAAGGCTCCAATGACCTTTGGCGATGTGTATGCTCAAAAATGGGTTGCAGGTATTAAGGGAGGCGGTTCAGGCATAAATGTATTTATACCTGTTACTACTAATAATATGGTTTTAGATAGTATTTATTTTAGAGATCAGATTACCAAGTTAGAGTTTTTAGAAGATCAAAATAGTTATGTAGGTCGCTTCAAAACCGAATGGAACCAACCAGTAGATATTGTGGTTAGTTCTGATATGAAAGAAGAATCGAAAAACACGCTTCCAATCATAAAACAAACACTTCCATTTGAATTAAAAGACGATGAATGTGTAGTGTCTTATAGATCAGATAACAAAACCTTGTATTACAAAATATCTGAAATCTCTATTTTAGAACCTGTTCATTATCCCAGCGCACCTAGTAGACAATAACATATCTTTGGTTTACGTTTGCTAAAAGTGTATTTTTAGCAGAACAAAACCTACCTTTTTGAGCATACTAAAATCCTTTTTTAAAGACACAGCAATTTATGGCTTGGCAATCGTTTTGCCGAGACTCATTAACTTTCTTTTAGTACGCTTACATACCGATGTTTTACCAAATGAAAGCTATTCTGAAAACACCGAGTTTTATGTTGTTGCCGCTTTTTTCAATGTTGTTTTAACCTATGGTATGGAAACCTCTTTCTTTAGGTTTTTCAGTAAAAATAAAGATAAAGGTAAGGTGTTGTCAACAGCAATGATCTCCATTATTACCACGACATTAATCTTTGGAGTATTACTGTTTGTGTTTAAAACTCCAATTGTAGAAGCCTTACATATTAATCCTGAGTTTTATTCATTCCTTGTCGGAATTACACTTATTGACACTTTAGTGGTTATTCCATTTGCCTATTTAAGAGTTACAGGAAAGTCCATAAAATTTGCGTCTATTAAACTTATCAATGTTCTTGTCTTTGTCCTTTTAAACATCTTGTTGTTATCTTCTAGTTTTGGTTCAGATAAGCTCCAGTCGTTGGTTTCTGTAAGTCATAAAGTCGAGTATATTTTTATTGCAAATTTTGTAGCAAGTGCGATAGTATTAGTTTTGGTGTTTCCATATTTCTTCAAGACTAAATTCACTTTTGATAGTTCTATTTTTAAGAGTTTATTGCGCTACGGATGGCCAATTATGATTGCTGGATTAGCATTTGTTATTAATGAGAATCTTGACAAATGGTTGTTGCCTCAACTTAAAGGCGAATTCATCAATGGTGCTTATAGTGCCTGTTATAAATTGGCTGTGTTTATGACCTTGTTTATTCAAGCGTTTAGAATGGGAGCCGAACCTTTTTTCTTCAGTCATTCTGATAAAGAAAATGCAAGAGAAACCTATGCAATTATATTAAAATACTTTACCATTGTAGGTGCTCTAGGGTTGATGATTGTGGTGGTATATATTGATATTTTAAGACCCATTTTCATTAAAAAGGAAACTTATTTAGTCGCCCTAGATATTGTACCAATAGTTTTATTAGCCAACCTTTGCTTAGGGATTTATCACAACTTATCTATTTGGTATAAACTTACTGATCGTACGCGTTTTGGAATGTATATTTCCATAGTAGGCGCTATAATTACTATTGGTTTTAACCTGATATTTATCCCTAAAATCGGATTTATGGCTTGTGCTTATGCTACCTTGTTAGCGTATGCCTTAATGATGTTAATCTCATATGCTATTGGGAAGCGATATTATCCAGTGCCTTACGACTTAAGACGAATTTCTTTTTACTTGTTAACGAGTACAGTATTAAGTTTTATAACTTATTATTATTTCGATAGAAATATATGGTTAGGAACTGTATTTTTGTTACTCTTTTTACTTTTGATCATTGTATTAGAACGAAAGGAATTGAAAACGATATTACATAAAACCAATCATTAATTTAAATGCCACCTCTAGTGTAGCAGAGAGGTCTCAAATTATGCAAATCAAAATCATAAATAAATCTAATCACGACTTACCACACTATGAAACTATAGCTTCTGCAGGTATGGATTTAAGAGCCAGTATTTCAGAACCTAGAACTTTAAAACCTTTAGAGCGAAGTATTGTCGGAACAGGACTCTTTATTGAATTACCTATTGGAATTGAAGCACAGGTAAGACCTCGAAGTGGTTTGGCAGCAAAAAAAGGCATTACGGTATTGAATGCTCCAGGAACGATTGATGCGGATTATAGAGGTGAAATAGGTGTGATTTTGGTGAATTTATCTAGTGAAGATTTTGTAATTAATAATGGTGAACGTATTGCGCAATTAGTTATTGCAAAACACGAACGTGCCGAATGGACTGAAGTAAAAGAATTGTCAGAAACCGATAGAGGTGAAGGCGGATTTGGCAGTACAGGAATTGAATAACAAATTTTAACAAGAACATTTATTTTAGAATGTCATATCTATCAAAGCTGGAAAAGGCTAGTATCTAGAAATGACTATAAATTATAAAACAACGTAACATGAAAATAATCGTACCAATGGCAGGAAGAGGTTCTCGCTTAAGACCTCATAGTTTAACGGTTCCAAAACCTTTAATCCCTGTTGCGGGACAACCTATAGTACACCGATTAGTTAAAGACATTGCTAAAGTTTTAAAACAACCTATTGATGAGATTGCCTTTGTTCTCGGCGATCCTGCTTGGTTTGGCGATGAGGTTGTAACAAGTTTACAAAACCTAGCAAAGAGTTTGAATGCAAAACCATCAATTTATCGTCAAGACCAACCTCTTGGTACAGGACACGCCATTATGTGTGCCGAACCTTCGCTGTCTGGACCTGCTGTGATTGCTTATGCAGATACATTAATACGAGCGGAGTTCGACCTTGACAATGATGCCGATAGTGTGATTTGGACAAAGCGTGTTGAAAATCCAGAAGCTTATGGCGTTGTTAAGTTAAATGACAACGATGAGATCATCGAACTTGTTGAAAAACCTGAAACCTTTGTAAGTGATCAAGCCGTTATTGGAATCTATTATTTTAAAGATGTTGGGGTTTTAAAGTCAAAGCTTCAGGAAATTCTTGATGAAAACATTATGAATGGTGGCGAATATCAAATTAATGATGGTATTAAACGCATGATGGCAGATGGAAAAGTTTTTAAAACAGGAACTGTTGATGAATGGATGGATTGTGGAAACAAAAACGTAACACTAGACACTAATGCCAAGATGTTAGGGTTTCTTAAAGCTGATGGTGAGGAACAGCTCATTGCAGATTCTGTTGTAAATAACAACTCTACAATCATAGAACCTTGCCGAATAGGCGAACATGTGGTGCTAAACAATGTTACGGTAGGTCCTAACGTTAGTATTGGAGATCATTGTACGATTGAGAACTCAAGCGTTAAAAATAGCTTAATTCAAAACCATACAACTATTAAAAACGCTACTTTAGAGAACGCGATGATTGGAAACCACGTGTCTTATAATGGCGATTTTAAAAGTATAAGTATTGGAGATTATTCTGTTTTGGAATAGTTATTGTCATTTTGAGTTTAAGTGTCTCCTTGAGCGCGATACCTTCTATAAACAAGTTAGGTGTATAAGCGATTGAAAGGTTTTTTTGATATGAAACATAAACAATTAATAATAATTTTTTTCTTTGGAATGCTTCTTTTTCCTGAGATTACCTATGCTCAAGTCGATTTTAATAAACGACCTAATGACGATTTAGGGAATTATGAAGACAAGTATCAGGAATACTTTTTTGAAGCCCTTAAACAAAAGGGAATTGAAAACTATCAACGCTCAATTGATGCCTTACAAAAATGCATCAGACTAGATAACTCTGATCCTACATTGTATTTTGAATTAGGAAAGAATTACAAACTGCTTAAAAATTTTGGTGCTGCTGAAGATGCTCTTAAAGAGGCTGTGGCAAAATCACCTGAAAACGAATGGTTCTTAGACGAATTGTATGATGTGTACATGCTGCAAGATGAACTTGATAAGGCACTAAAAACCGTTAAGCAATTGGTTAAATTTCATCCAGACTACAAACAAGATTTGGCTAGTTTATATATTGAAGCAAAAAAATACAAAAATGCACTTCAAGTCCTTGACGAATTAGATCTGGAGTTTGGTTATAGTGAAGAACGGGATCGTCTGAGAAACCAAGTATACGACTTGACAGGAAATGACGATGACCGAATTGAAAACCTTGAAACTCGAGTTAAAGACAATCCTAATGATGAAGACAGTTACCTCAGATTAATCTATAGGTATAGTGAATCTGGAAATTCTGAAAAAGCTTTTGAAACCGCTAAAACACTTTTAAAAGTTAACCCAAAATCACAAATGGTGCATCTGGCTTTGTACAAGTTTTATCTTGACCAAAACAAAACTGAAGACGCCATTACCTCAATGAAAATTGTTTTAACGAGTCCTATTATAAAACCTGAAGCTAAAACCAAAGTGCTAAATGATTTTGTGAGGTTTGTTACAGCTAATCCAGAGTATGAACCACAACTCATCGAAATCACTTCGTTGATTGATGACGAGAAAAGTCCGAAAACCCTAAACGAATTAGCTCAGTATCATTTAAAAGTTAATGACAAGGAAAAAGCACTTGGCTATTTTGAACAGCTTTTGGAGGAAGATCCAAATAATTTTAAAGTTATAAAAGATGTGTTATTGCTTCGATTGGATCTCAACAACGATAGTGATGCTGCAAAATTAAGCGCTGAAGCCTTAGAACTTTATCCAGCCCAACCTATTTTATATCTTACCAATGGTGTGGCAAACAATAAACTTGGCGCTTATAAAAAAGCGATTGAAAGTCTTGAAATTGGTGTTGATTTTGTCATTGATGATGATACAATGCTAGCCGATTTTTATACGCAATTGAGTTTAGCATATAAGGGAACTAATAATATTACCAAATCTGAAACGTTTGCTAATAAGGCAAAAGCGCTGTCTAAGCAATAAGTAAATTCTATGAAGTATCTTAAAATATGTTGTGTTTTGGTGTTGGTTTGTGGTATGGCTATATCATGTAGATCTGCTAAAGCTATTGCAACAGATGGTAAGGTAAGTTCTGAAATTACTGCCAAACAATTAATTAGAGAGAACACAAAGCAAAACGCTAATTTCAAAACACTTCAAGCACGTGTAAAGATTGGTTACACAAAAGATTTAGACGAACAAGGATATACTGTAAACCTTAGAATGGAAAAAGATAAGGTGATATGGATCAATGCGACCTTGGGTCTAGCAAGAGCAATGATTACACCAGATGAAGTTAGTTTCTACGATAAAATTAACGATCAGTATTTTAAAGGAGACTATCGTTTATTGAGTAATATTTTAGGAATAGAGCTTAATTTTGAAAAGGTTCAAAGTTTATTGTTAGGTGAATCTTTATTTAATTTAAAAGAAGGAAAATACATCATTGATACTTCTGAAACATCTTACATTCTCCAACCTAAGGAGCAATCGGCTTTATTAGAATTGTTCTTATTATTCAACCCTTCGCATTTCAAAATGGATTCACAGCAATTGATGCAACCTTTAAAGAAACGATTCTTACAAGTAGATTATCTAGCCTATCAAAATGTTGATCAGGAAACCCTTCCGAAAGACATAAAGATCATAGCGGTTGAAGATAACGAAGAAGTCATTATTGCGATGGAATATAAATCGGTTTCCATTAATGAAGCGGTACGTTTTCCGTTTAAAATTCCATCTGGATTCAAAGAAATTGTATTAGAATGAAGTCCTATAAATTAACACATATCATCATTCTAATGAGCTTTATCATGAGCTCATTTTCTGGGTTTTCGCAAAGCGCAAAGCAAAAGGAATTAGAGGCAAAACGAAAGCAATATCAGAAGGAATTAAAGCAAATTAATGCCTTGCTGTTTTCAGATAGAAAAAAGGAAAAATCATTAGTGTCGTTGGTAGAAAACTTAAACACAAAAATTAGTGTGAGACGCAACCTTATCAAAATCACTAATGATCAAGCAAACTTGTTGACACGTGAGATCAATGCCAATCAAAATGAAATTTCTAATTTAAAAGATCAATTAGAAACCCTCAAGGCGAATTATGCCAAGATGATTGTCAAGTCATACAAAAGCAAATCTGAACAAAGCCGTGTGATGTTTTTGTTGTCTTCAGACAATTTTAAACAAGCTTACAAACGATTACAGTATCTAAATCAATACACAGATCATCAAAAAGAACAAGGTGAATTAATTAAAGACAAGACACGTAAACTCGAAACTTTAAACTTAGACTTACAGCGACAAAAAAAGGATAAGGATAAGCTTGTCGCTGAAAACAGAATCGTTAAGAGTGAGTTAGAAGCGGAGTTAAAAGAGCAAGAAGAGTTGATGGCTTCTATAAGACAAAACATGAGCAAGTATGCTTCTCAGGCTAAAGAAAAACAAAAGCAGATTGATCAAATAGATCGCGAGATTGACCGTTTGATTAAAGAAGCTATTGCAGCATCAAACAAGAAGGCAGGAAACACCTCTAATAATTCTGGTAAGTTCATTTTAACTCCCGAAGCCAAAGCCCTTGCTAAAAACTTTCAGTCTAATAAAGGTAATTTGCCATGGCCTTTAGTGAAAGGGATCGTAAAAGTTAAGTTTGGCAAACAACCATCTCCAATAGATAGAACTGTAACCATACAAAGTAGTGGTTGGCGAATCGCAACTGAAAAAAATGCAAGCGTTAGAGCTGTATTTAAAGGAGAGGTTCTAGCTGTTATTACACAAAAGAAAGGGAATCCTGCTGTGCTTATTCAACATGGTAATTACATTACGGCTTACAAAAATCTAAACAAAATTTTTGTGAGTAAAGGCGATACAGTAACTACAGGGCAAAGCATTGGTGAAGTATTTACTAATGGTAATGGTGAAACCTTACTGTGGTTTAGTTTGTACGACCAGAGCACACCAATTAATCCTGCTAGTTGGCTTAAAAAATTATAAGATAAACTTATTCAAAAATAGCTTTAAGTTCCTTGGCATCAGCAGGTTTCATTTTTCCCGCTAATACTAAGCTTAATTGTTTACGACGAAGCGCGCCATCAAAGCGTTCTTTTTCAAGTGCAGTTTCTGGAACTAATTCAGGAACCTTAACAGGATGTCCAGTTTCATTAACAGCAACAAAGGTATAAATAGCCTCATTAGCCTTAATAGATTCACCAGACTCTCGATCTTCAATCCATACATCTAAATAGACTTCCATAGAACTTTTAAAGGCGCGAGATACTTTGGCTTCAACGGTGACAACACTTCCTAAAGGAATTGATCTATTAAAGGCTACGTGATTCACAGAAGCGGTTACAACAATACGTCTGCTATGTCGTCTAGCTGCAATACTGGCAGCACGATCCATACGCGCTAAAAGTTCACCTCCAAATAAATTATTAATAGGATTGGTTTCACTAGGTAAGACCAAATCGGTCATTACGGTTTTTGATTGAAATGCAGTTCTGGGTTCCATAACCATAGAAATTTTGTTCCTGCAAAGGTACACTGAATTTTTATGTCATTAAGAATGACGAGAAGATTCTTTTATTTAAAACTTAAAAGTAATTAATCAAGGTTTTTAACCAACAACCAAGCCTCTCTGTTTTGCTCACGTTTAATTTGTCGTAGTGCTTGTAAAGCTTCTAAGCGATCTTCGTAAGAGGCATAAACCACTTCATGTAAACCATAGCGATTTACACCAATTTTTCGAGCTTTAAAACCTTTTGCTTTGAGTTGCGCTACTTTTTTATCTGAATTAGCTTCGATTCGGAAAGCACCTGCAACAATATGATAATTTCCAACAGGTTTTTGAGCAACAGATAAGGTAGCAGCAGGTAATGGACTATCGATAACGAAGGTTGCTTCCTGAATTTTCGCATCCAATTGTTCGTTAGCATCTTCTTGTGCTAGTTGGTTATGTGCATCAACCTGAGTATTGTAATAACGTGAAGTTGCAAAGCCACCTATAGTTAAAGCAATAAGCGCAATAGCAGCATATTTAAGATATGGTTTTGAACGTTTTTCAGGAGTTATTGTTAATGGTATAGCTTCCTCTAAAGCTTCAGCTTCTTCTTTATACACTTCACGAGCAATGTCTTGAGATGTAAACTGAGCTAAACCAAACGCATCTGTAAGGTAGTTGATTTGATGTGAAGGTTCAAAATTAATATGGCCTTCAGTATTTAATAACAACTCACCTATATTTTCAAAAGCAATGGTTTCACCAGCAACTAAATAGGATTTAATCGATTTAACATGCTTGGTGATTTTAGAAAGGGCAACGTCGTAAGGTAATTTTTCAACATCAGCTATATAATTTGCTAAAAGACCATCGTTGGTTTGCAATTGTTCGTTAAAAGATAACATCTTTTTTGGAGGATAAAAGGCATGTGTAGATTCATGAACCTTTGCTGAAACGCGTTGTGTTAAAAACGCTCCAAATTCAGGAACAATAACACAGTCATATCGGTATAGTAAATCGCTGATGTAAGTTTCAAGTTGCATAAAAACAAAGTTAAACAAATTTGGCAGTGTATAAAATACAGAAACAAGTATTTATTAACAGGTAAATTTAGTAGATTTATAGAAAATAATCTACAAAATGAATTCAAAGGACTTACTTTATGTTTTGGCATTGCAAAGCATTCCTAAAGTTGGCGATATCACAGCAAAAAAATTGATTCAGCATTGTGGTTCTGCTGAAGCGGTTCTAAAAGAAAAGCCGTCTAATCTTCTTAAAATAGGTGGTGTTGGGAGGATCATGTTGTCGAAATTCAATTCAAAAACATATTTAAAAGCTGCTGAAGCTGAATTGAAATTTATTGAAGCAAATGGTATTTCTTGTTTGTACTTCAACGATGAAGACTATCCTGAAAAATTAAAGCACTGTATTGATGCCCCAATTTTGTTGTTTCAAGTTGGAAATATAAACTTAAAACAGCAACGAATTATTAGTATTGTTGGTACACGAAAGATTACAACTTATGGAAAAGCATTTTGTGAAAAGCTAGTGGCGCAATTAGCACCTTTTAATCCAGTTATTGTCTCAGGGTTTGCTTACGGAACTGATATTACAGCACAAAAAATGGCCATTAAGCATAAGCTACAAACCATAGGTTGTTTGGCACATGGCTTGAATCAAATCTATCCAAGATCGCATAAAAAGTACATGGCACAAGTGGAAGCTTATGGTGGCTTTTTAACTGATTTTTGGAGTACTGATGATTTTGATCGGAATAATTTTTTAAAGCGCAATCGCATCATTGCTGGTATAAGTGAAGCGACAATAGTTATTGAATCTGCTGAAAAAGGCGGAAGCTTGGTCACTGCAGACATTGCGAATTCATACAATAGAGATGTATTTGCTGTTCCAGGTCGTATCTCAGATTCGCAAAGTATGGGTTGTAATAATTTAATTAAATACCAACATGCTCATGTGTTAACTAATCCAATGGACGTGCCTTATATTTTGAATTGGGAATTAGAATCTGATGCTTCAAAAACAATTCAAAAGCAATTATTTGTAACATTGAATGCTGAAGAACAGCAAATTTATAATTACTTAAAAATGATAGATAAACAGCTGTTAGATCTCATTGCACTTGAATGTCAAATGCCTATTTTCAAAGTCGCTAGTCTACTTTTAAACATGGAGTTGAAAGGTGTCGTGAGACCGTTACCCGGCAAACTATTTCAGCTTGTTTAACTTATTGCGTTCCCAAAAAAAGTGAATCCATGTCGCAATGATGAGTAGAATTCCTGAAACGAGTATCCAGTCGATACCATCTTCTTTTAAAGGAAATCTTGATGCTATTAAAAACAACATGGCTGTTGTGTTGATTATTGAAAACAACAGTAACTTTTTCATACTAATAACCTGCTTTAGCTCTAACTTGGTTGATTACTTTGTCCGCAACAACTTTGGCTTTTTTGGCACCAACAGCTAGGGCTTCATCAATTTCATTTAAGTTAGCCATATAATGGTTATAGCGTTCACGTTGCAATGAAAATTTATCCAGTATTAGCTCATACAAGGCTTGCTTAGCGTGACCATAGCCATAACCTCCATTTTCGTAGTTAGATTTCATCGTTTCTATTTGCGCCTCTATAGCCAATAGTTTATAAATAGCGAAACAGTTACACGTTTTCCAGTCTTTAGGGTCTTCTAATGGCGTACTATCGGTTTCAATAGACATGATTTGCTTTCGTAATTGCTTTTCAGGAAGAAAAATATTGATAAAATTATTTCGGCTTTTACTCATTTTTTCACCATCAGTTCCAGGAATAAGCATTGTGTTTTCCTGAACTTTAGCTTCAGGCAATACAAATGTTTCACCCATTTTAGAATGAAATCTTGATGCTACATCACGTGTCATTTCAATATGCTGCAATTGGTCTTTTCCAACAGGAATAATTTCGGCATCATACAGTAAGATGTCAGCAGCCATAAGCATAGGATACATAAACAACCCAGAATTCACATCATCTAAACGGTCGGCTTTATCTTTAAATCCGTGAGCAAGCTTTAAACGTTGGTAAGGAAAAAAACAATCTAAATACCAAGCTAATTCTGTTACTTGAGGAATATCACTCTGCCTATAAAACACAGTTTTATTAATGTCTAAGCCAAAGGCTAGCCATGTAGCAGCTACCGAATATGTATTAAGTCGTAATTCCTCAGCATTTTTAATTTGCGTAAGGGTATGTAAATTAGCGATAAATAAAAACGATTCATTTTTAGAATCATTTGCCATCTCTATTGCAGGAAGGATTGCGCCTAAAATATTTCCTAGATGAGGTGTTCCTGTACTTTGTATTCCTGTTAAAATTCTTGCCATAATATCATTCTAAAAGTCAGATCGATTTTCTCTAACTTTTTAATCGTCAGCAAAGGTAATTTTTTTAGTAGAATTGTTAAATTAATTTGAGTAGTTTTGAGGCGTATGAAGCCTTTTAAATACATCTTTTGGTTGTTTTACCGTATTTGGTTCTACGTTTTAGTGGCATTACCTATACTAGTGCTCATGCCAATATTATTACTCTCTTTAGCAAAAGAAAGTTGGTATCCATTCTTTTTTAAGTTAGCTCGTTTTTGGGCAAGATTCATTTTAATTGGCATGGGATTTCGCGTTATAATAGATCGTGAACAAACTCCAGAACCAGGGAAGAGCTATATGTTTGTGGCTAACCATACTTCAATGACAGATATCATGTTAATGTTGGTGGCTGTAAAAAATCCGTTTGTATTTGTTGGAAAGAAGGAGTTGGCTAAAATTCCGTTATTCGGTTTTTTCTACAAGCGTTCGAGTATTTTAGTTGATAGAAGTAGCGCGAAGAGTAGGCAAGCAGTGTTTTTAAGAGCGCAACGTCGTTTAAAACAAGGCTTAAGTATTTGTATTTTTCCTGAAGGAGGCGTGCCAGAAGAAACTATTATATTGGACGACTTTAAAGATGGTGCTTTTAGAATGGCTATAAACCATCAAATTCCTATTGTACCTTTAACATTTGCCGATAATAAAAAGCGATTTTCATATACGTTTTTTAGTGGAAGTCCTGGACAAATGCGTGTGAAGATTCATAAGTTTATAAATACTAACGGACTTGCTATTGATGATACAAAAGCGTTAAATCAAAACACACATCATCTTATCCGAGATCAGCTTTCAGTATATCAACAAAACCAAAAAGCTACCCTTGGCACAGAGTAGCTTTTAAGTGTTATTGCCTCAACAATAACGGTCTAACCAACTAAAAAACCTAAAATTTAAAACTGAGTCCAGTGTAAACGCCAACAAAAAATGGTTGGAAATCACCAGATGTATTTTCGAATGTATTGATTTGATACTTGAAGGTTGGTTCAAAATTAAATTGCCATTGCTTAGAGAAATTGTAATCTAATCCAATACCAAAATTTGCTGAATAACTTAAGTCTCTCACATTTGAAGCATCACCAATACGTTCTCTTTGTCCATCAGTAAATACGGCATAAATATCATTTTGATTCAAGAATAGTGTACTAAAGCCACCTATAAGATTTAAACCTATTTTTTTCTCAATTAAATTGTATTCAATTTCAACAGGAACTTCAATAAAACCTAATTGTTGATCAAGCGAGCCTTGTTCTTGAATAAATAAGGTTGCAGGCGCATTATTAAAGTTAAAACTATCAGCACTGTAAATAGAATAACGTCCAACATTTTCAGAAACGTTTACGTGTTTCATTTGCGAACTAACTCTAGCTAAACCATCTGAATTTCCATTTTCAAATATTAAAACATCATTTGTAGAGTAGCCCAAATCTACACGGTTAATTCCTGCTCTTATCTTCAATTTTTCAGTAATGGCATAGCTTCCAGAAATACCATAACTCATATTGATTTCAGATTCTTTGGTGTTTCCAATAAACTGGTCATCAATAGAAGAGCCTTCACCTAGAGAACTAAAATAAACAGGCGCCACGTTTGGAGAAACGCTCCACCTGTTTAGTTTTTCATCTTCTTTTTCTTTTTCATTGGTGTCGTCTTCTGCTTGAGCAATAGCATCTTCAATTGCATTTGTATTCTCGTCTTCAGAGGTGGTTTGCGGATCAGTATCTTCTAAATTTGAAGTCTTATTGTCTTGTTCCGAAGTTGTATTGCTTTCAGTATTTTGAGTAGTTCCATTATCAGTTACAGACGTTGAGCTACTTTCTTTTTCGTTTTGAATAAGCTTTTTAAGTTCAGACTTATTTTTAATTACCGTTTCTGAATCTTCATTGGAGGTATTAGAACCTTGGCGCGCATCAGCTACAACATCCTTTGTTGTTAAACCATAGTCTTCTGAAGACTGAGATTTCAGACGGTTTTCATTTTGATTCGATTCTGAAACAGAGCTTTTGTTAGCGGACTTTTGATCTTCTTGTTTGAAGCGCTTATGTTCTGAAACAATAGTGTTTTGGGTTTCAGAAGTTGTAAGTGGATCTTCTTTTGAAATAGTAATATTATTTGTGGTGTTTTCTTCTGAATCTGAATTATTGGTCGTTACGATTTGCGTGTTGTTGTCTTTATTATCAATAAGCTGCTTATTGAGCTCTTTTGAATTGGAATTCGCATTAGAATTTTCGTTATCAGATGTTGCATCTGAATTCGAATCTTTAACAATGGTAGGTTCTTGATTTAAATTATCTGTAGCATTGAAAACGCGAGTACCAACAGCAACTAATATGGCTATAGCTGCGGCAATACCAGCTGCTCGCCACCAAATTATAAGCACACGACGTTTTTTACGCTTATCCTGATGCAACTCATCGTGAATCTTCTCCCAAACAGCATCGTTGGGAGCAACTTCAAAATCTTTAAGTTGTTCTTTAAAGAGTTTATCTATGTTCTTCTTCTCGTTCATTATAAACTTCGCGAATTAGGATTCGCTTTATAGTGTTCAACCTTAGTTTTTAAAATCTGTCTTGCTCTAGCAAGATTCGACTTTGAGGTTCCTACAGAAATATCAAGCATTTTAGCAATCTCTTTATGAGGATAATCATCTAAAGCATATAAGTTAAATACGAGTCGGTATCTATCTGGTAGCTCTTGAATGATTTCCAATAAGAAATCGATACTAATTTGATCTTCATCAACTTCAACGGTTACGTCTTCAATTTGATCTTCATTAACAATATCAAAAACGCCAACACCTCTGTAGCATTGTAAGGCTGTATTTATGGTTATTCGTTTAAGCCAACCTTCAAAGGAGCCTTTACCTTTAAACTGACTTATTTTTTTAAATATGGTAACATAAGCGTCTTGCAAATTATCTTCAGCTTCGGCATAGTTACGTGAATACTTCAAGCAAATCGAAAACAGTTTACTCGCATAGAGCTTGTATATTTGACTTTGAGCCTGAGCATCATTTTTTTTACATTGTTCTATGAGTTGTTCTAAACTCAAATGAGATGGTTTTTCTTTTAATGGTTAATATGGGTTTTGTTATTGTAAAACTGGGACTTCTACTACGAAATAGATATCATTTCCATTTTCATCTTCACCTTGCCAAAACCTAAATACGTAAGGATCTATGTCGTTGACTCTAAAATTGAATGACACTTCAACTTCCTCATTATCAAATTGCTCACAATTTTGATCAGGAAATACAGTTGTGATAATAGCTATGGTTCTCTGATTGATTTCGCTTAAATAGTAAAAATCACTAAACACATGACATCCAGAAGGTCTGATATAGGTCATAGTAATTTCGTAGGTGTTACCATAAACAAACTCGTCAGGCATATTTACAGTAGCTATTGGTAAAATCTCATTATAAAATGTTTGTCCTCCATCATCTTCAACAGAACACGATAGTACCGAAAACACTAACAAACCCAATAAAAAAAGCTTCTTCATATATGTAACGCTTTGAGGCTAATAATTGCCTATACAATAAATAGATGCAATATATAGATAAAGGTTGCGTGTAAAAATAAAAAAATCCCTCTTGAGGGATTTTTTTGATTATTTAGCTTAAGAATTTATGATAGTTCTTACTTTCTCTTCGAGTTCATCCATAAGTTCTGGATTATCTTTTATCAGAGATTTCACAGCATCTCTTCCTTGTCCTAATTTGGTTTCTCCATAGCTAAACCAAGAACCACTTTTCTTTATGATTTCGTGTTCTACAGCAACATCGAGAATTTCTCCAACTTTAGAAATCCCTTCGCCATACATAATATCAAACTCACACATTTTAAAAGGCGGAGCTACTTTGTTTTTAACAACCTTTACTCTAGTTTTATTTCCAGCAACACTACCATCAGTTTCTTTAATTTGTGTAGAGCGTCTAATGTCTAATCTTACAGAAGCATAAAACTTTAAGGCGTTACCACCAGTTGTAGTTTCAGGGTTTCCAAACATAACACCAATTTTTTCACGCAATTGATTAATAAAAATCACAGTACAGTTTGTTTTGCTAATAGAGCCTGTAAGTTTTCTTAAGGCTTGAGACATCAATCTAGCATGTAATCCCATTTTAGAATCTCCCATTTCACCTTCAATTTCACTTTTTGGTGTTAAAGCCGCAACAGAATCGATTACAACAATATCAATAGCACCAGAGCGAATCAGGTTATCAGCAATTTCTAAAGCTTGCTCTCCATTGTCTGGCTGCGAAATGATAAGATTGTCAATATCTACATTTAAACGCTCAGCATAAGTTCTGTCAAAAGCATGTTCGGCATCTATAAATGCAGCAATTCCTCCAGCCTTTTGGGCTTCAGCAATAGCATGTAAGGTTAATGTTGTTTTTCCAGAAGACTCTGGACCATAGATTTCAATAATTCTTCCACGAGGATAACCACCTACACCTAAAGCAATATCCAATCCTAATGATCCAGACGAAATAGCATCAACATCTACAACGGCTTGATCACTCATTTTCATTACTGTTCCTTTCCCATAAGCCTTATCTAGCTTGTCTAATGTTAATTTTAATGCTTTTAATTTAGCGTCTTTTTCACTACTCATTTCTTTAGAATTTAAATTTTGAAAGTTCTGCTAAATTACAATAACTTTTAATTTTTTCAATCTTATTGACGCAACCTTTTTGAACAATTTGCATCTACCAATTGAGATTGGGAAATCTTGCTATGAAAACTGTCATTAATTTGACATATCCAAGAAAATAATCATCATAATTGAATGAGATTCTTTAGAAAAATTATTTTTAACAACGCATTAGGTGTTTCAGTTGTTGTAAATTTAAACAGCAACTGTAAAGCCGATGGCGGCTAACTCGCTAAATATTTTTAAGAACAAAATTAAAAATATTAATAACGAGTTAGTCTGTAAAAAAAGCACTGTAGAAATTCTATCAGTGCTTTTTTGTTTGAGAAAAGTACAGTAACTAACATCTCATTCCATTTTCTTATCTTTGCGCCTCAATATTTCTTTAACACATAAACATTAGTATAGCATGCAACTGTACAATAACTTAAGTGCCAAAGAAAGAGCTGAACTTATTTCTCAAGCTGGAAAAGAACGCTTGACCATCTCTTTCTACAAATATGCCAAAATTGGCAATACCGAAATTTTCAGGAATCATATGTTTTTAGCTTGGGACCAATTGGAGGTCCTAGGCAGAATTTATATTGCTACTGAAGGAATAAATGCTCAACTTTCAGTTCCTGCGGAAAACTTTGAATCCTTTAAAACACATTTAGATTCTATAACGTTTCTTGAAAATGTAAGATTAAACGTTGCTATTGAACATGACAATTTTGCCTTCCTTAAACTGAAAGTTAAAGTGCGTCATAAAATTGTAGCCGACGGATTGAATGATGACACTTTTGATGTCACTAACAAAGGAGTCCATGTTGGCGCTCAAAAGTTTAATGAACTTATAGAAGATCCAAACACTGTTTTGGTCGATATGAGAAACCATTATGAGAGCGAAATAGGACACTTTAAAAACGCTATTACTCCAGATGTAGATACTTTTAGAGAATCTTTAGATTTAATTGAAGACGATCTGAAAGCACATAAAG
This sequence comes from Bacteroidia bacterium, assembly GCA_030430385.1. Taxonomy (GTDB): domain Bacteria; phylum Bacteroidota; class Bacteroidia; order Flavobacteriales; family Flavobacteriaceae; genus Psychroserpens. The sequence continues at coordinate 125,441 of JAUIFO010000002.1, read as the reverse complement.
AAGATAAAAATCTAGTGATGTATTGTACTGGTGGGATTCGTTGTGAAAAAGCAAGTGCATACTATAAACACAAAGGCTTCAAAAAGGTATTTCAGCTTGAAGGAGGTATTATTAATTACGCTAGACAAGTTGAAAAAGAAGGCTTAGAAAACAAATTCATAGGTAAAAACTTTGTCTTTGATCAACGTCGTTCTGAGCGTATTTCAGATGATGTCATTGCGAATTGTCATCAATGCGGAAAGCCTGCCGACTTACATACAAATTGCGCTAATGAAGCGTGTCATTTATTATTCATTCAATGTGATGAATGTAAAGAAAAGATGGAAAACTGCTGCTCTACAAATTGTATGGAAATCAACAGATTGCCTTATGAAGAGCAAAAGGCCTTAAGAAAAGGTCAAGGGAACAGTAATGATATTTTCAAAAAAGGACGAGCAGATCATTTGCCTTACAAAAAAGATTTACGAAATATTTTTGACGTATTGAAAAAATAAAAAAGGCTCCATATGGAGCCTTTTCTGTACTCATTCTTTAATGAGTTTTATGGTTTTAGATTCTTTATCCTCACTCCATAGCTTTACAAAATACAAACCATTTGAAAGCTGGTTAGAATTTATCTCAGTAATTCCATCAGTGCTATTAGCAATAGAATACACTAGTTTTCCTAGCGCATCAAATATCTCAACATGAGAGATTTTTAATGGAGAAGATATGTAAAAGTGATCTTTTACTGGGTTGGGATAAATCGATGTAGCATTGAAATTATTCTCTTCAATACTTAAAGCATCTCCAACATTAAATGTGTGTGTTACAGTTTCGCCACCGTACGTTGCTTGCCACTGCCATTCACCTTCCATATCAAAAACACCTTGATAATTCCAATAAGCCCATGATGCATAATAACTCACAGTCATATTAAAATTCCAATCATAAAGCACTGAATCATCTGGTCTAATGATTTTTAAATTTGCACTATCTCCATTAACCTGGTCTCTTAAATACAAACCAAAGTAGATGGTATCATCTGTTTCAAATTGATCACTGGCATTAGATATTTCAGCAGTTGGACATGATGGAAATACTGGAGGGCCTGTCTGAGTAAGAACAGCATTTACTCCAGGATTTACATATGGTTTTTGAGATTGCCACCAAGAATCAGAATTTAAAGTATTACATGGACCATCATAAGGATCTACTAGTTGTGTAAATAAATTATCAGCGTAAACTTCAAAATGCAAATGTGGACCAGTGGAAGTACCTGAACTACCTACAATACCTAAATATTCACCTTGTGAAACCATTTCTCCAACATTTTTTGTTGTTGTAGATCCGTTTTTCATATGTCCATACCAAGCGACACTACCATCATTGTGTTGTACATAAACAGCATTCCATGGTGTAGTTGTACTAAAATCACAGCTTCTATCAAATTCACCATCATTTTTTGCAATGATCTGTCCTGGAGCTGCAGCAATAATTTCAGCTTCATCATTGTCCATCATATGCCACCCAAAAGGCCATGAGAAAATATCTAAACCTTGATGGTCGTAACCACTAGTCGTATCGTAAGTTCTAGTCCCACAATTATAATCTGAAAGTAAGTTGGGACCAGAAGCATTGTGATCTAAATAATTTGAAATTCCCCAAACTTCATTATAATTTACTCCTGAAGCCTTTTGAACTGGCCATATAAATAATGGATGACTTCCACGATTGCTAAAATTGAATGCAAGTTCATTTTTTCTGTTTAAATCTTCAACATTGAGTTGTAGTTGTTGTTTGATGGTTTCTCTTTGAGATTCACTTAAACATTTAATATTGTCAGGATTAAATGTGTAAGATCCACTAGCTACAGGTTCAAATGAGACTTGAGCTGTACTGAAAGAAGTAAGAAAAAGTAAGACAATTAAAAGTGTAAAGTTTTGTTTCATAATAGATGATTTTTAAAGATTCTATTATTACATCGATTAAATTAATATTTGTAATCGATATAGATGATTTTGGGAGAACTTAAATTTAGTTAAAAACTTGAAAAACAACAACTTAATTTTTAAAATAATATTTATTTCATAATGTGTAAACCCTTTTATATTACTTAATAAATAATAGTATCTTTACATTTCAAAGATTTATGAATCCTTTATTCAGAATATTCAATAATTCTGAATTTTATATATAACTATTTATGGCTTGCAACAGTTGCTCAACTGGAAAAGATGGTCAACCAAAAGGATGCAAAAACAATGGAACTTGTGGCACAGATAGCTGTAATAAACTCACTGTTTTTGACTGGTTAGCCAATATGTCGTTACCTCAAGGTCAAGAGCCTTTTAATGGTGTTGAGGTGCGTTTTAAAAATGGACGAAAACAATATTATAAAAACACAGAGAATCTAACATTTAGTATAGGTGATATTGTTGCCACTCAGGCAAAATCTGGACATGACATAGGAATAGTCACGCTTACAGGCGAGTTGGTTCGTGTTCAAATGAAGCGTAAGAAAATCGATATCAATGATGAAGAGGCTGTGATGAAAATCTATCGAAAAGCTTCTCAAAAAGATATAGATGTTTGGTCCTCTGCTCGAGATAAGGAAGAACCTATGAAGGTCAAAGCAAGGCAATTTGCTATTGATTTGAACTTAAAGATGAAAATCTCAGACATTGAATATCAAGGTGATGCAAGCAAGGCTACATTTTACTACACTGCTGAAGAACGTGTGGATTTTAGAGAACTTATAAAAGTATTTGCCAGAGAATTTAGAACACGTATAGAAATGAAACAAGTTGGTTTCCGTCAGGAAGCCGCTAGGTTAGGAGGTATTGGATCTTGTGGTCGTGAATTGTGTTGTTCTACTTGGCTTACCGACTTTAGATCTGTTAGTACATCTGCAGCGCGATACCAGCAATTATCTTTAAATCCTTTAAAATTGGCAGGACAATGTGGAAAACTAAAGTGTTGCCTCAATTATGAGCTAGATGCGTATTTAGATGCTTTAAAGGCTTTTCCAAAAAACGACACGAAACTATACACCGAAAAAGGTGTTGCTGTTTGTCAGAAAACAGATATTTTTAAAGGACACTTATGGTATGCTTATGAAGGTGAATGGATGAATTGGCATGTGTTAACCACAGACCAGGTTAAAGAGATTATTGAAAAAAATAAGGCCAAACAAAAGGTGCCAAGTATAGAAGAATATGCCTCGCAATTGGTTCAGGATACTAAAACAGAATTTGAAAACGTTGTAGGCCAAGACAGTTTAACACGTTTTGATAATCCAAAACGTAAAAAGAAACGTAGAACTAATAAGGGAAAACAACGACGCCGACAAAAGCAACAAAATAATGCTAAAAAATAAATTCAGTGTTCTATTAGTCTATTGTTTGATTATGCTTTCATGCGATTCTAATCGTGTTTTTGATGAGTATCAATCGGTCGCAAATCAATGGCATAAAGACAGTGTGATGTCTTTCAATATGATAGCTCCTGATACTATAAGTCACTATAATTTGTTTGTGAATTTAAGAAATAATGATGCTTACAAATACAGTAATTTGTTTTTGGTTGTTGAACTGAATTATCCTAACGGAAAGACCATTAAAGACACATTAGAATACAGAATGGCTGCTCCAGACGGAACATTTTTAGGAACAGGTTTTTCTGATGTTAAGGAAAACAAGTTGTGGTACAAAGGCTTTGAAGACCCTTTTGTTTTTGAAGAGCAAGGCACCTATACAGTTAACATTCAGCATGCTATGAGAGCTAATGGAGAAGTAAATGGTGTTGTCAACCTTGAAGGTGTTACAGATGTAGGTTTTAGAGTAGAACATGTAAATTCGAACTAATCATGGCAAAAAAGGCAGTTAAAAAAAAATCGGCTAAGACCCAACCAAGTGATTTTTCAAAATACATCAAATGGTTTTGGATAAGTTTTGCTGCAATCATATTTTTAAGCATTCTCCCTTTTTTGTTAGCGTCTTGGGGACTTTTAGGAGAGATGCCTACATTCGAACAACTCGAAAACCCTAAAAACAATTTAGCTACAGAAATTATTTCTAGTGACGATAAAACACTAGGAAAGTTTTACTACAATGACAATAGAACACCAGTAGGTTATGATGAACTCCCTAAGGTGCTTGTAGATGCTTTAGTTGCTACAGAAGATATTAGATATTATGATCACGCTGGTATTGATGTAAGAGGAACCATAAGAGCATTTGCTTTTTTAGGAAGTCGCGGTGGAGCTAGTACGATTTCTCAACAATTAGCGCGACAACTTTTTGTAGGAGTTAGATCAAGAAATAAATTTGAAGCCATTACCCAAAAAATAAAAGAATGGGTAATTGCAATCCGATTGGAACGTCAGTACACTAAAGAAGAAATAATTGCGATGTATTTTAATATCTATGATTTTGGAAATAATGGTGATGGCATTCGCTCGGCTTCAAATATCTACTTCAACAAAGAACCAAAAGAATTAGATCTCAAAGAATCTGCAATGCTTGTAGGCATGTTCAAGAATTCATCACTCTACAATCCTCGTAGAAATCCTGTCGGAACAAAAAACAGGCGAAATGTTGTGTTAAGTCAGATGGAAAAATATGAGTTCATTGATGAAACAATAAAGGATTCTCTTCAGAAAACCGAATTAGATTTAGACTATACGCCACAATCGCACAGAGAAGGGATTGCGACTTATTTTAGAGCTTATTTAGATAAATTTATGAAGGATTGGATCAAGAACAATCCTAAACCTAATGGAGAAAAATACAACCTGTATAATGATGGGTTGAAGATTTACACAACCATCGATTCTAGAATGCAGAAGTATGCTGAGGATGCCGTTCAGCGCCACATGCCAAAGCTTCAAGCTGAATTTGATCACCAAAACACACCAGACAGAAATAAAACTGCACCTTTTCTTGAGCTTGATAGTAAAGAGATTGATAAGCTCATGAAAACATCAATGCGTCGTTCTGAGCGTTGGAGAGTGTTAAAAAACCAAGGTAAAGGCGATAAAGAAATTGAAGCTTCTTTTAATGAGCCTGTCCAAATGTCAATTTTTGCTTGGAAAGATGGTCAAGCTTCAGAAATCGATACGATTATGAAGCCTATCGATTCAATGCGTTATTATAAATCATTTTTGCAACCAGGTATGATGTCTATGGATCCTCAGACAGGTCATGTGAAGGCTTGGGTTGGTGGAATGAATTACAGGCATTTTCAATACGATCATGTGAAGCAAGGCAAACGACAAGTAGGCTCTACATTTAAACCGTTTGTGTACGCAACTGCAATCGATCAATTACATTTGTCACCATGTGATACGCTTCCTAGACAACAGATTACTATTGAAGCTGAAAAGTATGGTAACCCAGAACCTTGGACTACCAAAAATTCTGATGGTAGTTATGATGGTTTTCTAACTTTAAAAGCTGCTTTAGCTAATTCTGTAAATACAATTACAGCGCGTTTAATGGACAAAGTTGGGCCTCAACCTGTAATCGATTTAGCAAGGCGATTAGGTGTGGAATCTGAAATTCCTCCAGTTCCAGCAATATCTCTAGGAACACCAGATTTAAGTGTCTATGAAATGGTTGCGGCCTATGCAACTTTCGCTAATAAAGGTGTGTATAACAAACCTGTTATGGTCACTAGAATCGAAGACAAAAACGGAACAGTCTTATATCAGTTCACACCTGAAAGTCGCGATGTGTTAAGTGATGAAGTTGCTTATACAACTGTTAACCTAATGCAAGGTGTTGTAGAGTCTGGTTCAGGAAGACGATTAGTTCATAATTGGGCTGGAAAACAAGCAGTTTATAAAGAGATCGTTACAGGTTATCCTTATGAATTGACTAACCCAATTGCCGGAAAAACAGGAACAACGCAAAATCAAAGTGATGGTTGGTTTATGGGAATGGTTCCTAATTTAGTGACTGGTGTTTGGGTTGGTGCTGAAGATAGAGCAGCACATTTTAAGAGTCTAACTTACGGACAAGGCGCTTCGATGGCATTACCAATTTGGGCATTGTATATGAAAGCATGTTATGCTGATTCTGAATTAAATGTTTCTAAAGAGGCTTTTGAAAAGCCAAGCGAACTTTCAATTGAAGTAGATTGTGATAAGCTAAAAAAAGAAAGTAATGATGAAAAAGATCCTCTAGATGAAATTGAAGAAGTTTTTGATTTTTAAACACTAACATTTTGAGATATAAAAACAATAGCCATTCATTTTAGAATGGCTTTTTTATTTCGTATTTTTCGATACCAAAAAGAAGTAAAATGATTAGTAAAAAAGTGGCTAATGTTTCTGAAGCTTTACAAGGCATTTCAGATAATATGACTTGTATGTTTGGAGGCTTCGGACTCTCAGGAATACCTGAAAATGCAATAGCAGAATTAGTGAAATTAGGTGTTAAAGGCCTCAAGTGTATTTCAAATAATGCAGGTGTTGATGATTTTGGACTTGGCTTATTGTTGCAAGGCAGACAAATTGATAAAATGACCTCATCATACGTTGGCGAAAATGATGAGTTTGAAAGACAAATGCTGTCAGGTGAGCTTGAAGTTGAACTGATACCACAAGGAACCTTAGCAGAACGATGCAGAGCAGCGCAAGCAGGTTTTCCTGCCATATATACACCAGCTGGTTTTGGGACTGAAGTTGCTGAAGGTAAAGAAACACGTGAGTTCGATGGAAAGATGTATGTGTTAGAACATGCTTTTAAAGCAGATTTTGGCTTTGTTAAAGCTTGGAAAGGTGACACCGCAGGGAATTTGATCTTTAAAGGAACTGCAAGAAATTTCAATCCTAATATTTGTGGTGCTGCAAAAATTACTGTAGCTGAGGTAGAGGAACTAGTTCCCGTTGGCGAGTTAGACCCAAATCAAATTCATATACCTGGAATTTTTGTACAGCGTATTTTTAAAGGCGAACACTACGAAAAACGAATAGAACAACGAACTGTTAGACAAAGAGATTAATTATGTTAGATAAAAACGGAATAGCAAAGCGAATCGCTAGAGAAGTTCAAGATGGATACTACGTAAATTTAGGAATTGGGATTCCTACTTTGGTAGCAAACTATGTTCGTGACGATATTGAAGTTGAATTTCAAAGCGAGAATGGTGTTTTAGGGATGGGACCATTTCCATTTGAAGGTGAAGAAGATCCAGATGTTATTAATGCAGGAAAACAAACCATTACCACATTACCTGGTGCAAGCTTTTTTGATTCAGCAATGAGTTTTTCAATGATACGTGGTAAGCACGTAGACCTTACAATACTTGGTGCCATGGAAGTAGCTGAAAATGGCGATATCGCTAATTGGAAGATTCCTGGTAAAATGGTCAAAGGAATGGGAGGCGCAATGGATCTTGTTGCTAGTGCCGAAAATATCATTGTCGCTATGATGCATACCAATAGGGCAGGTCAATCTAAATTATTAAAGCGTTGTTCGTTGCCCCTTACTGGTGTTGGCTGCGTCAAAAAGATTGTAACCAATCTCGCAGTTATTGAAATTACAAAGGAAGGGTTCAAACTTTTAGAACGTGCTCCTGGAGTATCTGTAGACGTTATTAAAAATGCCACTGACGGACATTTAATTGTTGAAGGTGATATACCTGAGATGATATTGTAAAGACGTTTCAACTTAAATTATAAGCCACATTTATATGTGGTTTTTTTTTGTTTTCTTTGTAAGAAAAACCCTCAAAAACCACTTTAAAAGTTAAAATTTAATGTATTTCATCGATTATTTTAGTGTTTAAACCGATTTTTTTAAGAAATGTTTCATATTAGCAATCCAAATCGAAAACAACCAAATTTACCATGAACTTAACTTTATGATATTGCCCCAAATCTATCATAAATTAAAACCTATGAATTTTTTTGCCCCAAATCTACTTAAACCTACAAACAAAGAAAGCAAGCTTTTAGCTTCCTTTCAACAAACCCTAAGATTGCTCAAAAACATCTTAACATTAACCAAAAAGATATTCATGCTATAACCCTTTCGGAATAGCATGAATTAGTCTTTTAGTGTATTCGCTTTCTGGATCGCTGTAAATTTTATCGGCATCTCCAATTTCTTCCACCTTACCTTGATTCATCACTAATAACTGATCAGATATATATTTGACCACAGCTAAGTCGTGCGAAATAAAAATATATGTGAATCCGAAATTTTCTTTAAGATCATTCAATAAATTCAGTACTTGGGCTTGAACCGAAATGTCTAAAGCTGATACCGATTCGTCACAAATGATTAGTTTCGGTTCTACAGCAATTGCTCTTGCAATACCAATTCGTTGACGTTGTCCGCCTGAAAATTCATGAGGATATCGATTAAAGTAAGTACTATCTAAACCAACTTTTTGAAGAAGTTCTAATGTGTTTTCTTTTCTTTCACGATCTGACGCTCCAATATTGTGAACCTTCATAGGTTCCATTATTGCTCTTCCAACAGTTAGTCTCGGATTGAGTGATGCAAATGGGTCTTGAAAAATTATTTGAATGTCTTTACGTAACGCTCTTGTTTGTGAACGATTAAGTTGTGTGATGTCTTTTCCTTGATATAAAATAGTCCCTGAAGTCGATTTTTCTAATAATAAAATGGCATTTGCTAAGGTACTTTTTCCACAACCTGATTCTCCAACCAGACCCAATGTTTCTCCTTCATAAACATTAAAGCTAACATTATTGACCGCCTTAAAAGGTTCAGAAGGCTTAAATAGTCCTGATTTAGATACATATGTTTTTTCAACATTCAACACCTCTAAAAGAGGTGCTTTACTATACAGTTTCTTATGGGCTGAGGAACGTTCTGCTGAACTTATTACTTCAGATTTTGAAACGTTTTGTAAATAGTCTGATACTGTTGGTAAACGTTTTAGGCGTTGGGTTAATGAAGGTTTTGAATTCAATAAAGCTTTAGTATAAAGCTCTTTAGGATGATTGAAGATGTCCATAACAGATCCTTTTTCAACAATAGCGCCTTGATACATAACAATAACGCGGTCTGCTATTTCTGACACTAAGGCAAGATCATGAGAGATGAAAATAATACTCATCTGTTCCTCTTTTTGAAGTGCCTTTAACAGCTTAATTATCTCTTTTTGTACAGTAACATCTAAAGCCGTTGTAGGTTCATCTGCAATCAATAATTTAGGCTTGCAGGCTATTGCCATAGCAATCATAACGCGCTGTTTTTGCCCACCAGATATTTCGTGAGGATAGGCCTCGAAAATACGCTTAGGTTGAGGTAATCTTACTTTTTCAAAAAGTAATAATGTTTCCGATTTAGCGTCTTGTTTAGAGATATTTAAATGGGTCATCAAAATTTCAACAACTTGTTTGCCACAACACATCGAAGGGTTCAATGAACTCATGGGTTCCTGAAATATCATGGCAATCTCTTTTCCTCTTATCTTTTGAAAAGCACGATTTGATAATTGCGTTAGGTCTTGATTGTTAAAATGAATACGACCTTCGTCAATTTTTGATATGTGTTTTGGGAGTAACCCAAGAATGGCAAGTGATGAGACAGATTTGCCTGAACCAGACTCTCCAACAATACCTAAAATTTCATTTGGGTATAGTTTATAGCTGATATCATTTAAAATTTTTAACGCTTTTTTGTTGTTAAAAAATGAAACAGAAAGGTTGTTTACTTCAAGTAGAACGGATTTAGCCATACGTAAAAATATACATTATTAAGGAGTGAACGATTAGAAAAGACCAATTTTAAGTACGAATAATATTACAAAAACAAAATTCTATACAGATATTTAAGGTGTTTATAATCAAAGTTTTATGATTATGGTTGATTTTTATTTATGCATTTTATCGATATTTTTTGCATTTAATCTATGAAATGCAGGAATTATATTATATATTAGCGCCATCAAAATTCGTTAGAAACCCCAAATCAAATGAAAAAAATTACCCTACTAACCGCTATGTGTGCATTTTTTTTAAATGTTAATGCACAAAAAAACTTCGAAAAAGAAAAGGCTGAAACCTATCTTTCAACAAAAGGAGAAATTACTTTCACATTTCAAATTGAAAATGAAGCAGATCTAGAAATGCTTACACATAATATGTCTTTAGTACATTATGATTCTGCTACTAAAACCGTAAAAGCATGGGCTAATACAGAACAGTTTAGACAGTTTGAACAAAGAAACATTCCATTCAATGTTCCTAAAAACGAAAATGAAGTCAGTGAAGCTGATATATATGATGTTAGACCATTAGCTAGCAGATCAACAGCATCAACCCTGTCTTTTCCATTAAGTTCTTACCCAACTTATGCTGAATATGCACAACAAATGCAAGATTTTGAAGATGATTATCCAACATTAGTTGAAAAAGTAAGTATTGGAAATACAGTTCAAGGAGATAAAGAGCTGTTGTTTGTAAAAATCTCTGATAATGTGTCGACAGACGAGCAAGAACCAAAATTAATGTTAACCTCATCAATGCATGGTGATGAAATTGCAGGTTATCCAATGATGCTTACATTAATAGATTATATTCTTACAGTTTATAATGATACTGGTCATTCCGATCACGCAAGAGTAGCTAATCTAGTTGAGAACGCTGAAATTTGGATCAACCCAAATGCAAACCCAGATGGCACGTATCATAATAGTTCAAGCAACACTTCTGTGACACAAGCAAGACGTGGTAATGCCAATAACATCGACCTTAACAGAAACTATCCTGATAATATTGCTGGGCCACATGATGATGGAGAAGCTTATCAAGCTGAAACCTTAGCTTTTATGGCATTAGCTGACGCTCATAATTTTGTGATTTCTGCCAATTTTCACGGTGGGACCGAGCTTGTGAATTACCCTTTTGATAATGCTTATCCAAGTCAGCATGAGCATGCAGATACAGAATGGTTTGAACATATTGGTGTAGAATATGCCACACATTGCCAAATAGATGCAAATGCTGGTTCAACATCAACACCATCATATTCTAATAAATCGTCATATATGACAGATGATGATGATTGGGATGGTTCTCCTAGTTACTATATGCAAAGTCCAGGTGTTACTCATGGTGCAGAATGGTATAGAGTATATGGTGGACGTCAAGATTACATGAATTATTACCAAAACTGTAGAGAAGTTACAATTGAGTTATCAGATCAAAAAATATTACAAGAAAGTTTGCTTGATGATTATTGGTACTATAATAGAGATGCTATATTAGATTTCTTAACTCAGGGAACGTATGGTTTTAGAGGTTTAGTTAAAGATGCGAATACTACGAATCCTATTGAAGATGTTAAAGTAACAGTAGTTGGACATGATGCATTTAACTCAGAGATTTATACCGATAATCATGGTGCGTATTACAGACCTATTAAAGGTGGAACTTATAGCTTACTATTTGAAGCGCCTTGTTACCAATCAGTAACGGTAAGTAGTCAAAGTATTTCTGATGGGAATACTGTAGTCTTATCGGATGTGTTAATGACTCCATTAACACCAACAGTACCAAGCAGTTTAAATGCTTCTGCAATTACAACAAGTTCGGCAACATTAGGTTGGGTGTCTACAGGATCTACATTTGATTTAAGATTCAGAGAGGTTGGAAACCCTACTTGGACAGATGTAATGGGATTAACAAGTAATTCCTATAACATTTCAGGATTAAATATAGATACCGAATACGAGTTCCAAGTACGCGCAATTTGTGGTGCCTTAACATCGGCATATTCTACAAGTTTTAGTTTTACGACGTCTTCTGTGACGTATTGTAATTCTCAAGGGAATAACACCAACTTTTTCTACATAGATCGTGTACAACTAAACACAATAGATAACAATAACTCTGGAGCCCAAGGTTATGGAGATTTTACAAATATGTCTACAACCCTTGTGAATGATGTCACTTATACAATTACTGTTTCACCAGAATATACAGGATCAAGTTATAATGTAGGTTATAGAGTATGGATTGATTTTGATAAAGATGGTACTTTCAGTACAGCGGAGCGTATATTAAATAGAGCTCCTACTCAAAACGCTTCTGTAAGTGCAAGCTTTACTGTTCCTAATACAGTTACTAATGGTAATACAAGAATGCGTGTGTCTATGAAATACAACGCTAGACCAAGTGCTTGTGAAACATTTACCTATGGAGAGGTTGAAGATTATACAATTAATTTGTTTGATGGTTTAGTTTACAGTAGTAATACATGGATTCCAAACGCACCTAGCAGCTCAACGTCTTCAGAAGATGTACTGGTAGAAGATGGTACCTATAATGTAAATACAGATATAAGTTTGAATAACCTGAGGGTGAATTCTGGTGCTGTTATTAACGTCGATAAAACATCTAATGTGAATGTTGCTGGAAGCATAATCAACTTTGGTGAGTTCATATTGAATTCTGATTCTAATGAATTTTCAAGTTTAATTGTTGATGGAACAGTTACGGGACCTGTAAAGTATAATCGTCATGTAACATCTAATGCTGGTGGAAATGATATCATTGCACCTCCTGTTAGTGGAGAAAGTTTTACGAGCTTCATTTCTAATAATCCAAATATACTTTCCAATTCAACTCAGACCTTATATTTATTTGGTCCTTTTGAAAAGCCGTTGAATGATTATGCCATTTTTTCTAATTCTGAAACAGCAACACTTGATGCAGGAACAGGATATAGAGCCGCTTCAACAGACGATGGGACGTTTACATTTGAAGGAGCTGTGACTACAGGAACCTTAAATGTGCCAATAGTAAAAACAGGATCAGATTTTGATAAATGGAACTTGATAGGAAATCCTTATACATCGTATATCAAATTATCAGATTTCTTAGCTGAAAACATCAACGAAATGGATTCTCAAAGTGTAGCGGTATATGGCTATGACGCAAATATTTCTGACGGAAGTGTTTGGACAATTTGGAACATGTCATATTCCGATGCTAATCCTGGAGCACTCATAGCACCAGGTCAAGGATTCTTTGTGACTTGTAAAGACGGAGGAGCTTCTGTGACCTTCGATCCTTCAATGCAACAAACAGGAAATACTGACGATTTTATACTCGGAAGAAATGCTAATTACGCGCATTTTGTACTTCGAATGGAGTCTTCAGATAAAGCTTACGAAACCGATTTGTATTTAAAAGATGTGGCAACTTTAGGATTAGATGTTGGTTATGACGCTGAGATCTTTCAGGAAACGCCTTCACCATTTATGATTTATACAGAGCTAACAGAAAACAATACACCATTACCTATGGCAATTCAATCTATTGGATTTGATGATGTAAATGGAAGTACTTTAATTCCTTTAGGTGTAAATGCATTACAAGGAGATCAAGTAAATATCAGCTTAAATACAGAAAATATTGAATACAATGTGTATTTAGAAGACACCGTTGAAAACAGCTCAACACTTTTAAACACGTCAGCATACAACTTTACTGCTGAATCAGATATGGTTGGTACTGGACGCTTTTATTTAAGATTTGAAGCCGAAACACTATCTGTTGAATCTTCTGCATTAAACGAAGTGAATATATATTCTGACGCTAATGTAAAACAAATTGTGGTGAGCGGATTATTGAAAGCAAACACCATGTTTACATTATACGATATACATGGTCGAGCATTGGTGCAAAAAGCACTTGACTCAAATGCAATGGTGAATACAATTGATACAAGTAGTTATGCTAATGGTGTGTATTTGGTTCAGCTTTCTGATCAGACCACTACAATTAGTAAAAAACTCATTATTAGATAGTAAGTCAAAACCCTTAAAAAAAGCCTGACTTTAATGTTAGGCTTTTTTTGCTGTGACTTTTTATAAAACTTATGGTCTAAAGATATAATGGTGTAAAATTCACTTGTGTTTTGATTAAATTAACATCAATCTAACAATTATTTAAAGGTTTTTTTGCGAAAATCTTTATTATCAGTACATTTATCACATTAATATGCCTCTAAATATGAAATTAAAATTACTACTACTCATCGCCTTGATGAGTTCTGGGTTTGTATTGTCACAGAACAACTCAATTTGGCAAAAACAAACAATCAACAACAATTTAAGAGTTAAACAAAGTAAGCTAGACTTACCAAGGACCAACACCTTTGTTTTAAATGCGCAATCGCTAGAGCAAGCTTTAGTTAATACGCCTTTGCGAAATGATTTGTCTAGTTCTTCAAATGTGATCGTATCATTTCCAAATGCTGAAGGTGTTTTTGAACGCTTTAGAATTTATGAAAGCACTACGATGCATCCTGATTTAGCAGCAAGGTTTCCTGAAATTAAATCTTATAAAGGTCAAGGTATTGACGACCCTTCTGCAGTGATATTCTTTAGTATGTCGCATTTAGGATTTCAAAGTATGCGATTGTCTGCTACTAAACCAGCAACATTTATTGAAGCGATTACAGAAGATGTAAGTACATATGCTGTGTTTTCAAGAGACCAGAAAATCAATATGAATGATGATTTTGAATGTTCTGTTACTGAAAGTATGAACAAAATATTAAGCTCAGACAATATGGCTTACAGAAATGCTGATGACGGGATATTAAGAAATTACCGCTTAGCAGTTTCTGCAACTGGTGAATATACAAACTATCATGGTGGTACGGTTGCTGATGCACTCGCGGCGATTAACCAAACCATGGTTCGCGTTAATGGTATTTTTGAGATTGATTTTAATGTGAATATGACTTTAATTGCTAATACAGATGATGTGATTTTTACGAATACAGCTACTGATCCATATGGAAATACGACAGGAAACTATAATAGTGAACTTCAATCTGAATTAACAAGTACAATTGGTGAAGCAAATTATGACATCGGACATTTATTTGCGAATCTTCAAAATAATGGAAACGCTGGATGTATTGGCTGTGTATGCGTGAATGGACAAAAAGGTAGTGGATGGACATCAGCTACTGTTCCTGAAGGTGACTTTTTTGATGTAGATTACGTGTCTCATGAAATGGGACATCAGTTTGGTGCAAATCACACGTGGACCTTTGGAGGTAATGAAGGAACTAATGTTCAAGTAGAACCTGGTAGTGGAACAACCATTATGAGTTATGCAGGAATTACAGGTGCAACAGATGTTGAACCAAATGTAACGCCTAACTTTCATGCGGTTTCAATAGAACAGGTAACAGACTATGTGAAAAGTACAAGCTGTCAAACAGAAACAATTACTGGAAATGCAGTACCAGTTGTTAATGCTGGTTCAAATTATACCATTCCAAATGGGACAGCTTTTATTTTAGAAGGTTCAGCAACTGATGCTGATACACCATCCAATCAGTTAACCTATGTTTGGGAGCAAATGGATGAAAATAATGCGTCAACAACCAACCCAAGTCCAAACAATACAACAGGTGTTGCTTTTAGAGCTTATGAGCCAACATCTGATACATTTAGATATTTTCCAAGATTAGAAACTATCAAAACTGGCGCAACATCTTGGCAATGGGAAGCTGTGCCTGAAGTTGCTAGAACGCTTAATTTTAGATTAACAGTAAGAGATAATGTTGTTGGTGGTGGAACGAACAATAGTGATGATGTCGTGGTTACAGTTAATGGAACTGCTGGACCATTTGTCGTAAATACACCAAATACAAATGAAACTTGGAATGCAGGTTCATTTGCAACCGTTACTTGGGATGTTGCGGGAACAACCGGTAATGGTGTTAATGCGGCTAACGTTGATATTTTTCTTTCTACAGATGGCGGAGATACTTATCCAATTACATTAGCGTCAGGAGTTACAAATGATGGTTCTCATGATATTGTGGTTCCTAATAATCAAGGAACACAAAACAGAATTATGGTAAGAGGATCTAACCATATCTTTTTTGATATTTCTGATACTAACTTTACAATTGATCCTCCAATTGCATGTACAGCTACGGTTCCAACTAACTTTACAGTATCTTCTGTTGGCGCAACAAGCGCTACTTTAGATTGGGATACGATTAGTGTCGTAGTTTTTGATATTCAATACAGAGTAATAGGTTCAGGGACTTGGATTGATGAGTCAACAGCTAATAATACATTAGATTTAACTGGATTAACACCAGAAACCGATTATGAAGCACGAGTTAGAAGTCGTTGTCCAGATAATTCAACTTCTGCTTATACATCTATAATTACATTTTCTACGCCTGTGTTACCTCCTTGTTCAGGAACGCAAATAACGGCATTTCCTTATGCTGAAACTTTTGACTCTGGATTAGGAGATTGGACGCAAGCTTCAGGAGATGATGGTGATTGGATTGTGGATAACGCTGGGACACCTTCTCCTAACACAGGACCTTCAGATGATATCTCTACTGGTGGAAACTATTTATATATTGAAGCGTCTACCAACGGAACTCCTGGAGAAATTGGTGCTAATGCTTCAGCTGTTTTAGAAAGTCCGTGTTTTGATTTAACTGGATTAACTTCAGCAACACTATCGTTTTACTATCATATGTATGGAGCAGATACGGGATCTCTTGAAGTTGAAGTTTCCAACGATGATGGTAATTCTTGGACTAGTGTTTTTAATCAAAGCGGAGATCAAGGTGATACATGGAATGCTCAAAATGTTGACTTGTTAGCTTATCTCAATCAAAATATAAAGATTAGAATTACAGGAACCACAGGAGATGGTT
Organism: Bacteroidia bacterium; assembly: GCA_030430385.1. GTDB lineage: Bacteria > Bacteroidota > Bacteroidia > Flavobacteriales > Flavobacteriaceae > Psychroserpens. Next base: position 108,765 of record JAUIFO010000002.1, on the reverse strand, counting down.
TTGCTAGTGATATTGCTATTGATCAAATTGGAATTGGAGACCCAATTGTTATTCCTTTAAACTATTGTGTGTCTTCTGGAAATACTTCATTTGAAACTGGAGTAACTCGAGTGATATTTGGATCAATTGATAATGTCGACGGTTCACCTAAAGATGTAGGCTATGAAGACTTTACTTCAATAAGCACAGATGTTTTACAAGGTTCAACCGTAGACCTTACAGTTCAAGTAGATACGGATGGGAATTACGTAGTCCATGCCTTTGCTTGGATTGACTGGAATATTGACGGAGACTTTGACGATCCAGGAGAAGAGTATGATTTAGGAGACATCCAGAACGTTGCAGATGGAGCACTTCCTACCTTATCTATTACAATTCCTGAAAGTATGATTTTTGGATCAACTAGAATGCGAGTTTCTGCCCAATATGATCAAGACCCTACATCGTGTTTAACTAATTTTGATGGAGAAGTTGAAGATTATACGGTAAATGTTAGATATGACGGATTGTTATTTTCAGGTGGTTCTTGGGATCCAAGTGCACCAGACGGTTCTTCAACGGCAGATAATATCTTGATTTTAGATGGCACCTATGATGTTACCACAGCAATTAGTGTGAATGATATTATTGTTAATACTGGTGCAACGTTAAATGTACCTAGTAATTCAAGCGTCACTTTAGGTGGAGATATTACGAATAATGGAGAGTTTATTATGAATTCTGATTCAAATGAGTTCTCTAGTTTGATGGCTACAGGAACCATTACAGGAACAATTAAATATTTACGTCATGTTAACTCTAATCCAGATGGTAACGATTTAATTGCACCACCATTAAGCGGTGAAACCTTTGCTAGTTTTGCTGGAAACAACCCTAACATTTTAGCGAATACTGGACAAACGCAATATTTATTTGGTCCGTTTGAAAAACCTTTAAATCAGTACGTGTTGTATTCAGATACTGAAACAGCTACACTTGATGCAGGTATTGGTTATAGAACAGGTTCAACAGATGATGGCACGTTTACGTTTGAAGGTTCAGTGACTACGGGTCCAGTAAATGTCCCAATAGTAAAAACAGGACTAGATTTTGACAAGTGGAATTTAATAGGAAACCCTTACACAACATACATAAGATTAGATGCTTTCTTAGCAGCAAACCTAAATGAGTTGGACTCGCAAAGTGTTGCAATTTATGGTTACGATGCCGATATTTCTAACGGAAGCTTATGGTCTATTTGGAATGTATCGTATTCTGATGCAAACCCTGGAGCTCTTGTTGCTCCTGGACAAGGGTTCTTTGTAACCGCCAAAGATGGAGGGTCTACAGTGTCTTTCACACCTGCAATGCAGGAAATTGGAAATACTGATGATTTTATACTCGGAAGAAGTTCAAATTATGCGCATTTTATACTTCGTATGGAGTCTTCAGATAAAGCTTATGAAACTGACGTGTATTTTAAAGATGTAGCAACCTTAGGATTAGACATAGGATATGATGCTGAAATCTTTCAGGAAACACCATCTCCATTTATGATTTATACTGAGCTTACTGAAAACAATATACCATTACCTATGGCAATTCAATCTATCGGTTTTGAGGATGTTAACGGAACTACATTAATTCCGTTAGGAGTTAATTTGCCTCAAGGCGAACAAGTTAGTATTACCTTAAATACTCAAGATTTAGAGTATGATGTTTATTTAGAAGATACTTTAGAAAACACATCTACTTTGCTAAATACAACAGCATTTAATTTGTCTTCATCTACAGATTTGATGGGAACAGGTCGATTCTACCTTCGATTTGAAGCTGAAACATTATCAGTTACAGAATCTGTTTTAGATGATATTAAAGTCTTTAATGATTCTAATGTGAAGCAAATTGTAGTTAGTGGTCAGTTATCTGAAAACACAACATTAACGCTTTACGATATTCAAGGACGTGAGATTGTTAGAAGTATTTTAGACGCAAGTTCTACTGTTAATACTATTGATACAACCAATTATGCTAATGGTGTGTATTTAGTACAAATCTCAGATACCATCAAAACAATAAGTAAGAAGCTTATTATAAAATAGAATAACACCAATATATTTAAGTAAACGCCTGAATGTTATGTTCAGGCGTTTTTTTGTAAAATTAACATACGTTAATTTGTTATTTTCAATAAAACTGACTTAAAATTACGAATTGTAGTAATTTTCTTCAATATAATTACGGAAAAACCGTAAATAGGCTGTTTTTATTGAAAACTTATCAACAATGCAATTTTTTTCCGACCAAAAACCCTAAATTTTCAACAACAAAATTTTTTATTTATTTAATCCTATTTAAACCCTCTAAAAATGAAATTTAAACTACTATTGCTCATCACTTTGATGAGTACAGGGTTTGCTTTTTCACAAGGGAAATCTTTGTGGCAAAAACAAACATTAAACAACAATCTTGAAATTAAAAATGGGAAGCAGAACTTACCAAGGCTTCAGACTTTTAATTTAGACACCCAATCTTTAAAACAAACCCTTACTAATGCACCAAGCAGGAGCAACTTCTCTACGGTTTCTAATGTTATCGTATCATTTCCAAATGCAGAAGGCGAATTTGAGCGTTTCAGAATTTATGAAGCTTCAGTAATGCATCCTGAATTGGCTGCTAGATATCCTGAAATTAAGTCGTATGCTGGACAAGGTATTGATGATCCCTCTGCTATCATTAGGTTTAGTATATCACCTCTTGGTTTTCAAAGTATGCGATTGTCTGCAACTAAACCAGCAACATTCATAGAAGCGATTACAGTAGATGCAAGTATGTATACTGTATTCTCTAGAAATCAGAAAATCAACATGAATGATGATTTTGAATGTTCTGTTTCTGAAAGCATGAATAAAATATTAAGCTCAGATAATATGGCTTACAGAAATGCAGATGATGGGATATTACGAACCTACAGATTAGCAGTATCTACAACAGGTGAATACACCAATTATCATGGAGGTACTAAGGCCTTGGCGCTTGCTGCAATCAACCAAACCATGGTTCGCGTTAATGCTATTTTTGAAGTTGATTTTAATACGACGATGATCTTAATTGCCAATACAGATGATGTGATATATACCAATGCAGGATCTGATCCTTATACGTCATCGTTGAACAGCCAATTACAATCAACCCTAACGAGTGTTATTGGAGAAGCAAATTATGATGTAGGTCACTTATTTGCTCAAGGACAGAACAATGGAAATGCAGGTTGCATTGGCTGTGTTTGTGTAAATGGACAAAAAGGAAGTGGATGGACTAACGGAACAATTCCTGAAGGAGATACTTATGACGTAGATTATGTAGCACATGAATTAGGGCATCAATTTGGAGCGAATCACACGTGGACTTTTGGCGGAAATGAAGGAACGAACGTACAAGTAGAGCCTGGTAGTGGTACAACCATTATGAGTTATGCAGGAATTACAGGCGCAACAGATGTTGAACCGAATGTAACCCCAAACTTTCATGCAGTGTCAATAGAACAGGTAACGGATTACATTAAAACAACAAGTTGCCAAACCAATACAGCAACTGGAAATGCAGTGCCTTCTGTGAACGCTGGAGCTAATTATACCATTCCAAGGGGAACACCTTTTATCCTCGAAGGTTCAGCAACTGATGCTGATACACCATCAAATCAGTTAACCTATGTTTGGGAACAAATGGATGAAAATAACGCTTCCTCAACTTACCCAAGTACAACTGCTACTTCTGGTGTAGCATTTAGAGCTTATGAGCCTACATCAGATTCTTTTAGATATTTCCCGAGACTATCCACTATCAAAACTGGTGCAACATCGTGGCAATGGGAAGCTGTTCCTAATGTTGCAAGAACACTTAACTTCAGATTAACCGTTAGAGATAATGTTGTTGGAGGTGGAACGAATAATAGTGATGATATGGTGGTTACAGTTAATGGCACTGCAGGACCATTTGTTGTAAACAGTCCTAACACCAATGTCACTTGGGATGCTGGAACAACACAAACAGTTACTTGGAACGTTGCAGGAACAACTGGCAATGGCGTTAATGCGGCTAATGTTGATATTTTTCTTTCTACCGATGGAGGAAATACTTACCCAATTACGTTAGCGTCAGGAGTTGCAAATGATGGTTCTCACGATATCATAGTTCCTAATAATCAAGGGAATCAAAACAGGGTTATGGTCAGAGGCGCCAATACTATTTTCTTCGATATCTCAAATACCAATTTTACAATAGGCGCTCCAGTGGTATGTAATGCTAATGTGCCAACTGGATTAGCAGCTTCAAATGTCACTGACGCTTCTGCAACCTTAAGTTGGAATGCGGTTCCTGGAGCAACTTATGACTTGAGATATCGTCAAACAGGAACATCAACTTGGACTACCAATGCTGTTACTGGAATATCTTCAAATATTTCTGGATTAAATGCTTTAACCCAATATGAAGCTCAGGTAAGAAGTAAATGTTCTGGTGGAAGCAATTCACCATATAGTAGTTCTGTAACATTTACTACGACAGATGTCCAGCTTAACTATTGTGATTCTGCAAGTACCAATACTAATGATGAATACATCAGTCGTGTGCAATTAAATACAATTGACAATAGTTCTGGTCCGCAGTTTTATTCAGATTTCACAGGAATTTCTACAACCTTAACTAAAGATACCCAATATACGATTACGATAACACCAACGTGGACTGGTACGGTTTATAATGAAGCTTATGGTGTTTGGATTGATTATAATAGAGATGGAGATTTTACAGACGCAGGTGAACAAGTGTTTACACAAGGGAATACTCAAGCAACGTCGGTAAGTGGAAGTTTCACAATTCCATCAAGTGCAGTTGAGAATGCAACTCGTATGAGAGTAACGATGCGTTACAATCAAATTCCTGGGCCATGTGATAATTTTACCTATGGTGAGGTTGAAGATTATACAGTTGTTATAGAAGGCTCAGGTCCAGATACTGAAGCACCTGTAATTACTTTAAATGGATCTGCTAATGTAAATTTAGATTTAGGCGATTCATATTCAGATGCTGGCGCTACAGCTACAGATAATGTTGATGGCGATTTAACCTCTAGTATTGTTGTTGGTGGCGATGTTGTAGATACGAATACTGTTGGAACTTATGTGATTACTTATAATGTTAGTGATGCTGCTGGAAATGCTGCTGTAGAGGTTACCCGAACTGTTACGGTTAATCCAGATACAACACCACCTGTGATTACATTAATTGGCGCTTCTACAATTAATCTAAATGTTGGTGATCCGTACAATGAACAAGGTGCAACAGCTACAGATAACTTAGATGGAGATCTCACTTCAAGTATTGTTATTACTGGAACGGTGAACACAGCCTCAGCTGGAACATACTTCGTTAATTATAATGTGAGTGATTCTTCAGGGAACGCTGCCACTCAGGTGACCAGAACAGTTGTGGTTTCGGCTGATACCACACCTCCTGTTATTGTGCTTAACGGATCTTCTACAATTAACTTAACTGTGGGGGATACCTATAACGAACTAGGCGCTACTGCTACAGATAATATTGATGGTAATTTAACTTCTAGCATTGTTATAGGCGGATTTGTAAATACAGCTGTTGCTGGAACGTATAATGTGACTTATGATGTAAGTGATACTGCTGGAAATGCTGCTACACAAGTGGTAAGAACTGTGATTGTTTCTGACCCTTCTTCAGGATGCTCAGGAGGGATTTCTACATATCCTTATTCTGAAGGTTTTGAAAGCAATTTTGGTGGTTGGACGCAATCGTCATCAGATGATATTGATTGGACAAGAGATGCTAACGGAACACCGTCGAGTAATACTGGTCCAGCAAGTGCTTCCGAAGGGTCGTTCTACATTTATGTAGAAGCTTCAGGTAACGGAACAGGTTATCCTAATAAACAAGCTATTATTAATTCACCATGTTTTAACTTGTCAGGATTAAATGAAGCTACATTTAGTTTTAAATACCATCAATATGGATCGGCAAATATGGGCACAATCGATTTAGAACTCAGTGATGATGATGGTGCAAGTTGGACCTCTATTTGGAACAGTTCAGGAAATTTAGGAAACTCTTGGCAATCGGCTAGTATAAACCTTAATGCGTATGTAGGAGGAAACATTCAGTTGCGTTTTAATAGAATTACAGGAAGCACATGGCAAGCAGATATCGCTATAGACGATATTAGTTTAAATGATGGTGGAGGTACATCTTCTGGATGTTTAGGAGGAATTACGTCATATCCTTATTCTGAAGGTTTTGAAAGCAATTTTGGTGGTTGGACACAATCGTCAGCAGATGATATTGATTGGACTAGAGATGCCAGCGGAACACCGTCAAGTAGCACAGGCCCTTCTAGTGCCATTCAAGGAAGTTTTTACATTTATGTGGAAGCTTCAGGTAACGGAACAGGCTATCCTAATAAACAAGCCATTATCAATTCGCCTTGCTTTGATTTAAGTTCGCAATCTTCGGCTACTTTTAGCTTTAATTATCACCAATATGGATCGGCAAATATGGGAACCATAGATTTAGAAGCTAGCAATGATGATGGAGTTAGTTGGACATCAATATGGACGAGTTCTGGGAACTTAGGAAATTCTTGGCAGTCAGCTAATGTAAGTCTTTCAGCTTATGTAGGAGGAAGTGTACAATTACGCTTCAATAGAGTTACAGGAAGCACATGGCAAGCAGATATCGCTATAGATAACATTAATCTTACAACAGGATCGTCAGCAAAAGATAACATTGCTGCTGCATCACCATTAGACGATATTAAAGAGATTAAGTTATATCCAAATCCTCTCAAAGGGAACAAATTATATGTTGCCACAACATTTAAAGATGTTAAGTATGAGATCTATAATGCTGTTGGTCAAATTGTTGCCAGAGGAATTCTCAATCAAAATTCAATTGATGTAAGTCATTTAGAAGGTGCAATCTATCAAGTTAAGTTTTCAGTTGAAGATGACATTATATTAAAACGATTTATTAAACAATAATCAATAACTAACTAACTCTAATTCCTCAAAGGCCTAGATGTAATGTCTAGGCTTTTGTTTTTTTGGGCAAATTTCTGGTTGCACCAGAAACCAGGCTTTCACTACTCACTTCCATCAAAGCTTTTAAAGCTTTAATGGCGAGTTCAAACAAACCGTTCAATCCTTTTTGCAGAGCTAGACATGAATAATTTCACTATCGTCTAAAAGTGTTTCATTACGAAGCCTTAGAACAACTTGTGCCACAGCAATAGTGTCTTTTTCACAGTAGTTGATAATACGATCTATAGCATTGTCTTTGTAATAAACATGATACACTTCACTACCATCAATGTCATCTTTTGGAGAAGGTATGCCGAGAACATTAGTTAGCAGTTTTAAAGAAGTAAAGGTTTTGTAGTCTCCAAATTTCCACAATTCTAAAGTGTCAAGATGCGGAACCTCCCAAGGCTTTTTTCCAAAGAGATTTAATTTATAAGGAAGTTCAATGTTATTAATTATCATACGTCTGGCGATGTACGGAAAATCAAATTCTTTACCATTGTGTGCACACAATAAATGCTTGGTTTGACTGAAATGCGAAATAACCAGATTTTTAAAATCCTTCAGTATGTTTTCTTCTTCACCATAAAATGAAGTCACTCTAAATTTTCGATCACCTTGAAAAGTGAAATAACCAACAGAAATACAAATAATTTTTCCAAACTCCGCCCAAATACCTGCGCGATCATAAAATGCTTCAGCAGTAAATTCATCACGTCTTTGGTATTGCGATTTGTGTTCCCATAGCAATTGCTTACTTTCCTCCAACTCAGCGTACGTTTCAGTCTCTGGAACAGTTTCAATATCCAAAAACAATACGTACTCTAAGTTCAGTTTTGTAAGCATAGATGACTATTTTGATGTATTTATAAGGGTTGCACATTGATTTCCAAATATCGCAGAAACACCAGCTGCTAAGCCTCCTACAAGGCCAGTAATTAAAATAAGCAGATAAGCATTTCCTTCTAGCGGCAATAATGTTGCTATTTTTTTTGATAGTGTAAAATCATTAGCGCTGCTTAACCAATAGGTGTGAACGACCCATAATAAAGCAATGGCTAAAAAAGGAATAAAAAACACAGCGCTTTTTTTAAGTCTGAATAAGATTGCAGTAATAAAGCTTGCCAGCATAATTGACCACCAAGGTAATACTAACGATAACAGATAAGCTGCAATAATAGTTGCTATAAAATTTGTGGTTTTTTTCATCGTTTTGGAGTTAAAGTTTGCGTTGACATAATCCCTTCTGTTTGTTTGTCGTCTTGTAAAAACAGCATATCATAATAGACACCTTTTGCCCAATCGTCAATAAAATTATCGTAGTACTTACTTCCTGGATTTCCAGATTGACCACCAGGATAAATTCCATAAGCTTTTGGAGGTGAAGACATCTCAACAATCATTCGCCAAGATGGGCCATGATTTACATCAGAGGCGTTGACAGTATTTCGGTCTCCTCCAATTGGGATGTCGAACCTTGAAAATGCAGGAAGATTTTGTAATAAATGACCAACATAAGCACCTTTAAAATGTTTCCACTCAAGACTTTCATTATTGCGCTTCCATTCATCTAACTCTTTAGCAGCTTCTTTAAATGATAAGGTGAATAAATCTATAGCAGTTTCTTTTAAAGGCGTGTCAATGACATCCATAAACGGATCGTTAGGATGATTTTTTAACAGGTATATGGTCTGATACATAAAAGGCGCTTTTAAAGCTTCATCTTCAACATCAAACTCATCCCAAGTTAATGCATATAAATGTTTAATCCACACAGACCAAATACTAGGCGCAACACTATGGATATTATTGTCAAAATTCCATGCTCTAATATGATTTAAGAGCTGTTGCTCTGCTTCAGTAAGGGCTGGAGTTTCCATTTTTTCTAACATAAAAGGCACAAGTTCTTTGGCCTTTAAATTGATATTGTTATTCTGTAGATGTTTAAAATCTTGTACAGTTAGTTTTTCTCTAACGTTGAGATAATTGTTGATGACACGATTTCTATAAGTTCCGTAGCCATCATTAAACACATAATATGGATAAGTTGAATCTACAGGATGTTGATTGGCCGAGCTTACAAATCCGCGTTCTGGATTTTTAACATGTGCATTAAACGCCCTAGGAATAAAGCTTTGCCAGTCGTGTTCAGGATTGCTGCCATCTAATAAAAACTTACCTTGACCTTCCCACTTATTTGGAAATTGCCCTTGAATCCAAAGCGCAATATCGCCTTGATTAGATGCAAAGGCAAAATTTTGCGCAGGAGCTACATGTCCTGAGATGGCATCAACATAATCATCGTAGTTTTCCCCACGATTAAGCTTTAAAAACAAATTGGTAAAGTTATGACCTATATGACCAGCCCATTTCATAGCATATCCTTTTTTTGAATTGTCACTTTTAAAAGTATGGTCGTATGCCACTGGACCATGATGAGTGTAAACTACGGAGTCTATAAACGAGGGTTTGTTTCTAATTTTAATTTCTTCCAATCTAAGGCTAGTCTTTTTCCACGCGTCACCATATTTATAGGTTTGCCTAGAAGCATCTTGGAATTCAATTTTATACCAATCTTTAACATCACGAGTAGCATTGGTAACTCCCCAAGCGATATCGTCGTTAAATCCGATAATGATGCCTAGAGCACCTGGAAGTGTGGCACCAAAGACATTTTGAGTAGGCGATTGCAATTGCATTACAATCCAAATTGCAGGAAGTTTTAAACCAAGATGAGGATCATTGGCTAATATTGTATTTCCAGAATAGGATTTTTGCGGACTAACAGCCCAATTGTTACTACCATTATTAGGATGAGGTTTGTCCATAACTTCAGGAATACTGTCAAGAAGTTGCTCGCTTAAAGGTGTTTCTGTTTGCGGAACATCAATAAAGCTCCAATCACGATTTTTAGGAATTACAGGTTCAGTAATATCAAAGAAGTCAGGAAATAATAAATCAAATCGAGCTTTGCCAAATTTGCGTAGCATATTGGTGTATTCTAGATCAGAATCTCTTCCACAGAGCATATCTGTCATATACATGAGCAAATGTGTGGTTTTTTCTACAGACCAAGGTTCGGGTTTGTAGTCTAATAATTTGTATTCAACAGGAAGGTCTTCAGGGTTTAGTTGCTTAATGTAAGCATTCACGCCTTCACTGTAAGCAGTTAAAAAGGCTAATGCTTGAGGATCATTTTTAATAACTTCAAGACTATTTTCGGCACCAAACAACATGCCTTTTCGTCGCTGGTTTCTATCAAATTCTAAACCTTTTTCACCAATAATTTCAGAAATGCGTCCAGCAGCAGCAAAGGTTTGAAACTCCATTTGCCACAAACGATGCTTAGCAGTAATAAACCCTTGAGCTTTATATAGGTCTAAGTCATTTTTAGCAATAATATGCGGAATTAAATGTCTGTCATAATGGACGATCACTTGATCTTGTAAACCTTCAATTTGAAGCGTGCCATCTGTAGATTCTGTTCCTTCATTTTGCCAAATACCTTCGTTAGGTGCTAAAAACTTTCCGAGAGGCGGAAGGCTACCAATTTTAGTATTTAGGACATAAAATAGTCCTAAAGTGAATGCGAAAGCAATAATGACTTTAATAAATTTCATAGGTGTAATATGATAAGTTAAATATATAGAAAATAATCTACAAAACTAAATTTTGTATGCCTGATTTATAATTCTCCTAACATAGCATATGCTTCTTCAACGTATAATCCAATATCACTAGTGAATGATTCTAATGGATTTCCAGGACCTTTGGAGTGACCAAGTCTTACAATGATAATATTGTCTTCAGGTTGTACAATAACGTATTGTCCAAGATGACCTCGCATCATAAAAAAGGTTTTTCCTAAGTAGTCATTCATCCAAAAGCCATAGCCATATTCTGGACTTTCAGGGAAACGAGGTGTTATTGATTTTGCTACGAATGCTGAATCTAAAATTTGCTTGCCATTCCACTTTCCATGATCTTTATACAACTTCCCAAATCGTGCAAAGTCTTTGGCATTACTCGCAATGCAGCAATAAGCTTTAACGAGATCATGACCTTCACTATCAAGTTGCCAAAGTGTAGCGTTTTCACTTCCGAGAGGTTTCCAAAAACTTTCTTCCAGATAATTATACAGTTTTTTACCTGTGGCTTTTTCAATGACCATAGCTAACATTTGTGTGTCTCCACTAGCATACTTAAAACTTTGTCCAGGGTCATTAACAACTTTTAATCCATTCATTACCTTAGCAAGATCGTCATCAAAATAAGCTCTGGTTGTAATAGACAGAGGCGAATAATAAGCTTCATCCCAATTGGTTCCTGAAGCCATTGATGATAAATCTCCAACAGTCATCAAGGCTGCTTTTCCTTCACAAAACGCTGGTAGAAAATCACAAACAGGCTGATCAAGACTTTTAATATGACCATCCATAATAGCTTTACCTAATAATCCAGAAACATAGCTTTTAGCCATAGAAAAGGAATTTGATTTTGAGTCTTCACCAAAACCATCATAGTACTTTTCAAACCAGATACTATCATTTTTAATGATAACATAAGCAATGGTTCCCCAATCAATATTTGCTTTTTTTAAAGTTTCAGTTGGTTCAACCGAATTGTATTCGTTATGATTAGGCCAAGCTTGCGGATGGTCTGAGGCAGCTATAGGCTGATTGTCAAATTCTTTATAATCTTCCAGAAATGCAGTGGTATGACCTTTCATATAAATGGTTCTGACTGCTTTGATTAGATAATCGGTATCAGTGATGTATAATATAGCGATGAGTAAACCAAAACATACGATAAGAACTTTGAATAGTTTTTTTAGGAATTTCATTATAAAGAATTAGTTAGTTGCCGCCTTTGCTTCAATTTTTGTTTGTAAAATGTTTTATCGGCGACATAAAGCGTTTTTTTAAAAGTAGCAATTTTATTTTGCTTTTCATCAATGAGGTGCATGATTTTAATGACATCAATTTCACCTTGATGTTCTACATTTTTTTTAATGGCTGTGATTTCATCTTCTGAAAATAAAAACTCCCCAAAAATCTTAGTTTTAGCAGGTTTTTTGTATCGTGCCTCAACAGATTTATCCCAAACCACATAGTTGTTTCCAAGAATTTGAATCAATTGGATCATATAGATAGGATCTGTTGCTGCAAGCATACTTCCGCCAAAAATACTACCAACATAATTTCTGTTTTTCCAATTGGGTTGTAACTTGATAACTACTTTATGCAAATCGTCACTAACCTCAATAATCTTGGCAGTCGTTCTTCTGTACATAGGAGACCAGTTAAAACCATACTTGTAAATGGTTGAGGGTTTTACAAAGCGTTGTAAGAAAGTTGAGGCGGTTTTATACATTAAAAAAGGCGTTGTTGTTTATAAGGGCTTTCGTGTTCTAACAGCCATTGTTTTCTGTGTAACCCTCCTGCATATCCTGTCAAGCTTCCATCGCTCCCTATTACACGATGACAAGGCACGATAATCCATATAGGATTTTTTCCATTAGCATTGGCTACAGCACGAATGGCTTTAATATCTCTGAGTTGTAGCGTTAATTCAGAATAGGATATTGTTTTTCCATACGGAATGTGCTGTAACTGATTCCATACAGACTTTTGAAATGAAGTTCCTTCAGGGTTTAGTTTGACATCGAAGGTTTGTCTTTTTCCCTCAAAATATTCTTGTAATTGAAAGACACAATCTTCAAGAACTTCAGGAATAATAGCACTTATTTTTTCTTCAGAATTTAAGACAGTTACTTCAGAAATACCATCTATATCACCAACTATTTTAGTGTATCCTAATGGCGAATTAATGATACAGATCTCCATTTATTATTCGCTATCTTTTGAAGAGTCGTCTTCAAGAATGCCTAATTTTTTTGCTCTTGTTTCCCAGCTTTTACGTGCCATTAATTGCAAATCTGAAACGTTATCACTTTCGTCCATAATTTCCAAGCCAAGAAGGGTTTCAATAACATCTTCCATTGTGACAAGTCCGCTTACAGAACCATATTCGTCAACAACTAAAGCCATATGGTTTCGACTTTCAACTAGTTTTTCAAAGAGTTTTGGAATGGGTAAGTCACGATTAACCACTATGATATCTCTTCGAAGCTCACCAAGTTTTTTAGAACCATTATTTAAAGCCATTTCCTTGAAGATCTCATCTTTTAAAACCAACCCTTTGATGTTATCAGGATCATCTGTATAGATTGGAATTCTGGAAAATCGTAAGTTCATATTTCTATTGAAGAAATCTTCAACAGTAGTTTTTTCATCTTCAGATTTCATGACTGTTCTTGGTGTCATGATGTTTTTAGCAAAGACCTCTTTGAAGGTTAAAAGGTTTCTAATAATGGTACTTTCATTTTCTTGAAAAACACCTTCTTCATGAGCCATATCTGCCATAACTAAAAATCCTTCTCTACTCAATACACTGCCATGTCCCTTACCTCCAATAAGTTTTGTTGTGAGTTGCAAAATCCATAAAATACCTGTCCATTTTAATGGAAAGATTAGAATATTTAGAGCTTTAGTTGTAAAATTAGCGAGTTGTTTCCAATAGGTAGCGCCAATGGTTTTCGGGATAATTTCCGAAGCAACCAATATAAGAATAGTCATCACAGAAGATACAACACCAACCATAAGTTCTTCGGTAAACTGAATACCAAAAAAAGAACGAGGTTGACTTCCATAAAGTTCGGCGTAAGCAGCTTTGGCTTGAACACCAACTAAAATAGCACCTACAGTATGCGCGATGGTATTGAGAGTTAGAATAGCAATTAAAGGACGATCGACATCTTTTTTAAGCGCTTCTAAATCTTCAGCATAAGCTTTTCCTTCACTCTTTTTCAGATTTAAAAAAGTAGGCGTAATACTCAATAAAACAGCTTCAAGAATAGAACATAAAAACGAAAAGAAAATAGAAATTACAGCGTAAAAAATGAGTAAACCCATTAGTATATTTTAGTTTGATTACTGCGAAGTTACAAAATAGAAATCTTAATTTAATGGTTAATTTTTTTTTCATAAATTGAAGTATGAGAAAAACACTTTTGGTTTTACTAATGTCTTTCACGTTTACGCTATATGGTCAAACGTATGGTAAAGTTACATACTTAGCGACATTGAATAAAGATAGCATTCAAATGCCTTCTGAGGCTTTAAAAGAAGATATGGCAAGATATGAAGCATTACAAATGATACATGGTTCACATCCTGTTGAATCGTATTTAGTATTTTGTGATAGTATTGCGTTATATAGAGTTGAGCCAAAAATTGATATTCCTGGATGGCAAAATGTTGATGGCAAGATTACAATTACTAAAGCTAACTTAAATTTGACTTGGGTTTTTGCGGGAGGCGAATCGTTACATTATACAGATTGGAGTAGAGATTGGGACATTGCTCAAAAAGAGGTCTTTTTTGAACGCAAACGAATTAAGTATGAACCCAAACAATGGATAAATACTACTGACACTAAAACAATTCTAGGGTATACCTGTTTTAAGGCAAAATTACAAGGCACTAAAATTGAGGCTTGGTATACAACAGAACTTAAGGTAAAGCATGGACCAAGAGGATATAATGGTTTACCAGGTTTGGTTTTAGAAGTAAAACAAAATAGGTTCTTGCTTAAAGCTATTGATGTTGATTTAACTAACAATGAATATGAGGTAATTGAAGAACCAATAAAAGGAACTATTATGCCAGAATCTGAATATAAACAGTTGGGAAAGACTGTGTTTTCTAAAGATTAATAAAAACCTCTAGTCATTTAAAAGCCTACTTACATCTTTCGCAAAGTAACTCGCAATAATATCTGCGCCTGCACGCTTAATAGCAGTAATTTGTTCAAGCATTACAGCATCGTGATCTAACCAGCCTTTTTCGGCAGCAGCTTTAAGCATTGCATATTCGCCAGAAACTTGATACACAGCCACAGGAACATCAACGGTATTTTTAATCTCCCTTACAATATCAAGATAACACAATCCAGGTTTTACCATAACAATATCAGCGCCTTCATCAATATCCATTTCGGTTTCACGAATGGCTTCATGACGATTTGCAAAATCCATTTGATAGGTTTTTTTGTCTTTTGGAATGTCTTTTACATCTGCTGGAGCAGAGTCTAAAGCATCTCGAAAAGGACCGTAAAATGCAGAGGCATACTTAGCTGAATAACTCATAATTCCTGTATCTATAAAACCATGGTCTTCGAGTGCTTCTCTTATGGTCAAAATGCGACCATCCATCATATCACTTGGCGCTACAAAATTGGCGCCAGCTTCTGCATGAGACAAGCTCATTTCAGCTAGAACTTCAGCAGTGTCATCATTTACTATTTTGCCGTTTTCAATTATACCATCATGGCCATAAATTGAATAAGGATCAAGAGCAACATCTGTCATTACCAACATCTCAGGACAAGCATCCTTAACGGTTTTAATAGCACGTTGCATTAATCCGTTTGGGTTTAAAGCTTCAGTACCTTTATTGTCTTTTAAGTGGTCAGGGACTTTAACAAATAGCAACACCGATTTGAGTCCGAGCTTCCATAGTTCTTTCACTTCATCTTGTAAAACATCTAAGCTGTAACGAAAATAATTAGGCATAGAGGCAATGCCTTCTTTTATGCCTTTTCCTTCAACCACAAAAAGCGGTACCAAAAAGTCGTTTGGAGAAATGATGGTTTCTCTTACCAAGCTTCTGATAGCTTCATTGGTTCGTAATCGTCTGTTTCTTATTAATGGATACATAGTTATAAGTTTAAAGTCTAAAGCTTAAAGCTATAAGTTGTTAGTTTAAATCGTTTTTTTAATTGTTCGAATTAGTGAAAATAACATTAAACTTACAGCTTTGAACGTGTAACTTAAGAAACCCAATTTCTCGGGTTTTTTAAAACGTTTAATAATTTTTCTTCTTCACTACCAGCTTCGGGTTTATGGTCGTAAACCCATTGTACATGAGGTGGTAAACTCATTAAAATACTCTCAATTCTTCCGTTAGTTTTAAGTCCGAACAACGTGCCTTTATCATGAACTAAATTAAATTCGACATAGCGACCACGTCTAATTTCTTGCCAATTACGATGAGATTCGGTGTAAGGTAAGTCCTTTCGTTTTTCAACAATTGGAATGTAAGCTTCAAGGAAACTATTGCCAACTTCAGTAACAAAATCATACCAGTTTTGCATGCTCATTTCTTCAGCAGATTTGCAATAATCAAAGAACAATCCACCAATA
Source organism: Bacteroidia bacterium (assembly GCA_030430385.1). Classification (GTDB taxonomy): domain Bacteria; phylum Bacteroidota; class Bacteroidia; order Flavobacteriales; family Flavobacteriaceae; genus Psychroserpens. The sequence continues at coordinate 92,415 of JAUIFO010000002.1, read as the reverse complement.
CCTCTCGCTTCATTTCTGTGTGCGTTGTAAAAATAGTCATCACATCGCTTCTTATAGGTGTTGTAAAAATCGGCATTATGATTATCGCACGCTTGTTTACAGATTTGATGAAAATGGATTGCGTCTTCTTCAAATAGATAATAAGGTGTGAGGTCTTGTCCGCCACCAAACCATTGATCAACAATATGCCCTTCTTGATCATACATTTCAAAATAACGCCAATTGGCATGAACTGTTGGCACCATTGGATTTTTTGGATGAAGGACTAAACTCAATCCGCAAGCAAAGAAATTAGCATCTTTTACACCAAAATAAGTTTGCATCGTTTCGGGTAAGGCACCATGAACACCAGAAATATTTACACCACCTTTTTCAAAAACAGCGCCATTTTGAATCACACGAGTTCGTCCGCCACCACCTTCAGGGCGTTCCCAAAGATCTTGATTAAACTTAGCCTTACCATCAATGGCTTCTATCTTTGAAGTGATGGTGTCTTGTAATTCATGTATGTATTGGAAAAATGTATCTTTCAAAATTTAATGCTTATATAGTTCATAGAGTTCCATGTCTAATGGATTTTCTCCATTAGGCGTAAATGCAGCTTTTAATGTTTTTTTCCACGAGTAATTATTATTGGTCGCTACGTTTACACTAGGTACATTTTCTTTATGGACAATAATTTGTAGTCGCTCTAACTTTAATGAATCAAACGCAAATTTACTCAGCAGTTTAACAGCTTTGCTCATTAAACCTTGTCCGCTAAAATTATAATCAATAGCATAAGCAAACTCACCTTGTTTTGTGTTCCAATCTAAGTTTTTGAGGATGACTAAGCCTGCTAATTTACGAGTTTCACTATCTTTTACTGTAAAGACAAAGGTCTCTTTGTTTTGAAACGCCTTAAGACGATTTTGAACGTAGAGCTTTGATAAAGTAGGATTGAGGTTTTGAGACAATGTCACAGGGAAGAATCGCTTTAAACGATCTGTATTGGCAATGGCAAAATCACAAATTTTCCAGGCATCACCTTCATGAATTGGACTGATTTCAAAACCTTCAAATTGCAGTATCATTAGCTTGTTGGTTTGTGTTCTGAAAGTAATTGGTTGTCTTTTAAAAGGGTTACTGTTTTTAAAGAGGCAGCAGTAACACTCATAGGTAAGACTAGAATAACTCCTGCTAATGGAATCAGTAAAAATAAAATGAAAACGATACCATTTCCGATAGCGACACCTCGATGTTTTCTTATGAATTGAATGCTTTCACGATATTTAAAATGACGCTCTAAGGTATAATCCATATTTCCAAAACCAGCATAATAAGCCTGTACTAAAAACAGAAGTACTGTAGAAAAAATATTGATAACAGGAATAAATTTCAATAGAAGAATTGGGATGGTAATTAGCAACTCTTTTCCTAAGTTTCTCATATTTATCCTAATCCCTCGCCACAATTGTTCTTTAAATGTTGTGTTTCTGTGATAATGTGTAGTTTGTCCAGTTAAGTAGGTTTCTATTTTTTCGGAAACAGGACTCATAAATGGCGCAGACAAAGCCATGATAATGTGCTTGTATAAAATCAAACCAAGCGCAATAATTATGATGGCACCAATAAACGTTGAAATAGAAGTGAAGGTATCTTTACCAAAATCCCAGATCCAGATTTTTGCTATGAAACGTCCGAGATTATCAGAGAGTCCGTAAGCAGAAAGCAAAATAATAGTAGCTGTAATTACACTTATAATAATAGGAATGAAGAAATACTTCCATAGCTTTAACTTCGAGATTAAAGTTAATGCGCCAGAGTACGCTTGCATGCCACTTAAAATATGCTTAATCATTACAACTGTTTATGATTTATAGTCCTTTACGGCATTAATAAATGCTTCAGCACTTTCTAATGGAATATCAGGTAATATACCATGTCCTAAATTAACGATATACTTGTCTTTTCCAAACTCATCAATCATTTGGTGTACCATCTCTTTAATTACAGGTGGAGGAGAATACAATCTCGTAGGATCAAAATTTCCTTGTAAAGTAATGTTTCCACCAGATAAATATCTTGCATTTTTTGGAGAACAGGTCCAATCAACACCAAGAGCCGAAGCACCAGATTTAGCCATATCTCCCAAAGCAAACCAGCATCCTTTTCCGAAGGCAATTACAGGAGCCTCCTCTTTTAAAGCATCAATAATTTGTTGAATATATTGCCAGGAAAATTCTTGATAATCTATTGGAGACAGCATGCCTCCCCAAGAATCAAATACCTGGACGGCATTACAACCAGCTTTCACCTTTTCTTTAAGATAAGCAATGGTAGTGTCAGTAATTTTCTGAAGTAAGGTATGTGCAGCAACAGGATTTGTAAAACAAAAAGCTTTAGCCTTATTAAAATTTTTACTGCCTTGACCTTGTACGCAATAGCATAAAATTGTCCAAGGCGAACCAGCAAAACCTATTAAAGGAATCTCGTCATTTAATTTTTCTTTAGTTGCTTTAATGGCCTGGTAAACATAATCTAGAGCTTCCTTTACATCAGGCACAATAACTTGATCAACATCTTGTTGAGACCGAATAGGGCTTGGTAAAAAAGGACCAAAATTGGGTTTCATTAACACCTCAATGTTCATGGCTTGAGGAATTACAAGAATATCGCTAAATAAAATTGCAGCATCCATACCATAGCGTCTAATAGGCTGTACTGTAATTTCACTAGCTAATTCAGGAGTTTGGCACCTTGTAAAGAAATCATATTTGGCTTTGATTTCCATGAATTCTGGAAGGTATCGTCCTGCTTGACGCATCATCCAGACAGGTGGACGTTCAACAGTTTCTCCTTTTAATGCTCTTAAAAATAAATCGTTTTTAATCATTTAGATAAAATATTCATTAACTAATTCGATGACACTTTCAACAGTAGGAACTTTTGCAATTCTAATATCTTTAAAGTGTTTTTTTGCTTCTTTAGCTGTGGTTTCTCCAATACAAAAAGCAATAATGTCATTGTCATTTTCCTGCTTATAGCTTTTAATTGTAGACGGACTATAAAACATGACGCCTTTAATAGTGTCATCTATTTTTACAGCATCTAATTTTGTGCTATAAGCAACTACTTCGTTTACAGTGATGTTATGTTCATTAAGCTTAGATGGGATATCGTCCAATCTGATATCACTGCAGAAATAAGTAATGTCAGCATCTTCAAGGTGTTCTGCCAAATATCCAGCGAGAGTTATTGCATTTTTTTCTGAATGTGTAACAGGTCCGATCTTTTGTTCGATCAATCGCTTTGTACGTCTTCCAACACAATAAATATTTTCAAACTGAAGTGCTTCAGGTTCAAAATTCATAATCAAGGCTTCAACAGCATTCTTACTTGTAATAACGACGTGTTTTGGACGTGGTTTAACGACACTTGGAGTCATTCGATTTAAACTAATCTTTACAAAGTCAGAGCTCTGAGAAACCACATCATTATGAAATAATTGTTTTTGAGCTTCGGTTAAAGTTTTTGTAGAGTAGATGTTAGGCGTATTGTTAGAAACCTTTATGGTGTCCATCAAGCGTTTGCCACCACGCTCAATAATGTAAGCGACACAATCTTGAGCTAGTGTATCGTGTTTTCCTAATGGAACTGTTTTTTTGACTTCAACCTTTTTGCTACCATCTAAACTTAAAAGCACACCTTGAAAGTGAATTTCATCATTTTTTATAAACGCCAAAGCACCAATAGGAGCAGAACAACCACCTTCTAACAAATTTAAAAACTCACGTTCTATTGAGGTACAAATCTCGGTATCACTATGATTTATTTGCTCACAAGCAGCACGTGATTCATCATCAGCTTCTAAAGCTGTAATCATAATAGCGCCTTGGGCAGGAGCAGGAATCATCCAATCTAAATTAAACGTGTTTTCGGGTCTAATTCCAATTCTTCCTAATCCAGCTGCAGCAAATATGGCTGCATTCCAATCATTATCTTCTAACTTTTGTAATCTAGAATTTACATTCCCTCTTAAATCTACTAATTGATGCGTAGGATAGCGATTTAACCATTGTGCACGACGGCGTAAACTTCCTGTTGCAATGACAGCATCTCTTTGAGATAGAAACTCTTCATTCTTCTTAAAAACCAAACAGTCTTTTACATTGCCACGCTTTAAAACAGCAGCTTGAACAATGCCTTTTGGGAGTATTGTTGGAACATCTTTAAGAGAGTGTACAGCAATGTCAACATCGCCATTAAGCATCGCAATGTCAAGTGTTTTGGTAAATACGCCAGTGATACCAAGCTCATAAATAGGTTTGTTAAGAACAAGGTCACCCGTAGATTTTACAGGAACAAGTTCTGTTTTATATCCTAAATGTTCTAGCTGAGATTGTACTGTTTTGGCTTGCCATAGTGCTAATTCACTATCACGTGTTCCGATTCTTATTGTTTTAGACATCGTCAGTAGTCGCTTCTAATTGAAAAACTTTCTTTATTAACTCAAGGCTATCATCTGTAGAAATATCATCACCTTTAAGATGGTGTGCAAAATGATTAGTGATTTTTTGAACGATGTTCTGACTGATAACTTCAGCTTGGACTTCATTAAAATCATTCATTTTTTTGCGTTGCGTTTCCAGTTCTGCTGAAGCAAAATCAGATAATTTATGCTTTAAGGCTTTTATTGTAGGTGCAAATTTTCGCGTAGCCAACCAAGCATTAAAGTCACTTTTAATAGTTTCAATGATTGCTTCCGCAAGCGGAATATGCTGCTTTCTTCGCTCTAGAGTTTTGTCGGTTATTTGAGATAAATCGTCTAAATGTACTAAAGTAACATTGTCCAATTCGGTAACGTTATTGTCGACATTCTTTGGGATGGACAAATCTAAAACCAATAAAGGTTTACTGGTTTGAATACAGTGTTTGTCTACAGTTGGATTTTGAGCACCAGTGGCAACAATCAATATGTCTGAAGCATTGATTTCCTCTTGTAAATTTGCATAGTCTTTGACAATAAGATTAAACTTACCAGCAATAGCTTCAGCTTTGTCTTTTGTTCTGTTGATTAATGTGATGTGCTTGTTCTTAGTGTGTTTCACTAAGTTTTCGCAAGTGTTTCGACCAATTTTACCTGTTCCAAAAAGCAAAATATTTTTATCAGAAACATGCGCTATATTATTCATGATGTATTGAACAGAAGCAAATGAAACTGAGGTCGCGCCTGAAGATATCTCCGTTTCGGTCTTAATGCGCTTAGAAGCTTGTATCACTGCATTTACTAAGCGTTCTAAATACGGATTAAGTAATTGATGTGACTTTGACAGTCGGGCACTTTTTTTAAGCTGACTTATAATCTCAAAATCCCCTAAAATCTGGCTATCTAAACCAGAACCAACTTTAAATATATGTGAAACAGCATCACTGTTTTTATAGATATAGGCCACTTTTTGAAATTCCTCAACAGTACCTTTGGTGTTATCACAAAGGAGTTGAATAAGTTGATAAGGATGTTGTGCAAAGCCATAAAGTTCAGTTCTATTACATGTAGAAGTCACAAGAAGACTTTCGATGCCATTTGATTTGGCTTGTTGTAACACGGAAACTTTAGAGGTGTCATCTAAACTAAAGTGACCACGAACTTCGGCATCAGCTTTTTTGTAACTGAGACCAATAGCATAAAAAGAGGTTCCTTTAACGTTATTATTTTGTGTCATAGGTTGACTACAGAATTTCGAAAAACAAAAATAAAAAGGCTATTCAATAAAAAACAACGCTAAAAGAACTTTTAGTGTCGTTTGTGGTTTTTTGATCTTATTTCTAAATATAAATAGTTAAAAGTCTTATTTTTGTAGGAATGACAACACTTAAAATTAAATTTGTTTAGAATGAATCTAAATAACATAAAAAATAAAACCGAGATTAATAGTGTAAAAAATGTCGCTAGAGGTTCGTTTGATGAAACTGTTTTAGGAGATGGATTTTATGTGTTAACTTTTCAAAACAACGAAAGCTATACGCAAGTGGTTGAACGTGAGATTGATAGTCGTTTTATTCAATTTCATTTTTGTATTAAGGGGTCTCAAGAGTTCATATTTAATAATGGCACGTATCGCCTAAAAATTGAAGAAGAAAACTCACTATTACTGTATAATCCTCAGCGAGATTTACCAATCCATTTAGACGTTCATCCTAATTCTTGGTTGGTCTCTATTTTGGTTTCTATTAAGAGATTTCACGGTCTGTTCTCTCAAGAAGCAGACTACATAACTTTTTTAAGCGAGGACAATAAAGACAAAAAGTATTATAAGGATGGCAAAATTTCGCCATCTATGGCCATAGCTTTAAATCAGATTATAAATTACAACTTAAATGCGTCCATAAAACAGCTTTATTTTAGAGGAAAAGCCTTAGAATTACTAAGTCTTTATTTCAATAGAAGTGAAGGTGCAGATATAGAGCAGTGTCCGTTTTTAGTTGACGAATCTAACGTCATAAAGATTAGAAAAGCAAAAGATATTATTATATCTCGAATGGCAGAGCCTCCAACCTTACAAGAACTATCAGATGAGATTGGCTTGAGCTTAAAAAAACTAAAAGAAGGCTTTAAACAAATTTATGGCGATTCGGTTTTTAGTTTTCTATTCGATTATAAAATGGAAGTTGCTAGAAAATTATTAGAAAAAGGCAATCACAATGTTACAGAGGTTGGATTGAAAGTTGGTTACAGCACTTCCAGTCATTTCATTGCAGCCTTTAAAAAGAAGTATGGAACAACGCCAAAAAAATATTTGATGTCTCAGGCTTAACCTTAACAGATAACTGTCGTATTTTTGCATCACACAAATAAATACTTTTATGAAAACCCTATCCTTAACCTTACTCACTTTATTTTTATCAGTTTCAGTATTTTCTCAAACACACAAAACGGTTTTAACAAAAGAAGCCAATATGTATTTTGAGTATATGAGCAATCAAAATTTTGATGGTGTTTTAGATTATATGTACCCAAAAATTTTTGAATCAGCGCCAAGAGAAAGTATGAAACAAGGTATGGAACAAATGTTCAATGCTGAGGATATGAAAATTCAGTTTTTATCCAATAACGTTACCAAAATCACAGATCAAACAGAAGCAGACGGAATAAACTACGCTGCCATTTTTTATGACAGTACTATGAAAATGACCTTTTTGTCTGAACTCAATCAACCAAAAGAAGAAAGAGAAGGATTTTTAATGTTTATGAAAGCGACAATGGAATCTCAGTTTGGAGAAGGTAATGTTACCGAAGAAAAAGAGGAGATGGCTTTAATTATAAAAATGAGCGCAACAATGTTTGCTATCAATGATCCTCAATACGATAGTTGGAAGTTTTTAGGAAATGACGATGCTATGAAAACCTTGGTGAGCACTATAATTCCAGATCGTGTTAAAACAGAATTGCTTAATGAAAAAGAATAATTAATGAAAGGTGTATTATTAGTAAATTTAGGCTCGCCTGACTCTCCAGACCCTAAAGATGTCAAGCGCTATTTAGGAGAGTTCTTGATGGACGAGCGTGTTATTGATGTGCCACTTTGGGCAAGAACGTTGTTGGTTAAAGGGATCATTTTGAATACACGACCAAAAGCTTCTGCTAAAGCCTATCAAAAAATTTGGTGGGATGAAGGATCGCCACTAATTGTATTATCTGAACGTTTACAACATAAAATTCAGCAACAGGTTGATTTGCCAGTAGCGCTTGCAATGCGTTATGGAAGCTTAACCATAAAAAAAGGCTTACAAGAGTTAGTAGATAAAGGTGTAGATGAGGTGTTTTTGATGCCTTTATATCCTCAATTTGCTATGGCTACAACCGAGACTATTTTAGTGTTGGCTGAAGCAATTAGAAAAGAACACTTTCCTCAGATTTCAATTCAAGATTTAAAACCTTTTTACAATAATCCGCAATACGTTGAAGTCTTATCAAACTCAATGAAGCGTCATCTAGAAGGTAAAAACTACGAGCATATATTATTTTCATATCATGGTGTTCCAGAACGTCATATAAGAAAACGAGATGTCACAAAATCACATTGTAAAATTGATGGAAGTTGTTGTGTGACACCTAGTAAAGCACACGAGTTTTGTTACAGACATCAATGTTTGGAGGTTACAAGACTTGTTGCTGAAAACTTAGGCTTGAAGGATGGGAGTTTTTCAACATCATTTCAATCACGCTTAGGATTTGATCCTTGGTTACAACCTTACACAGACAGAACTATTGAACGTCTAGGGAAAGAAGGTCTTAAATCTATGGCAATTGTAACACCTGCATTTGTTAGTGATTGTCTGGAAACACTTGAAGAGATTGCTATGGAAGGGAAAGAGATTTTCTTTGAAATGGGAGGTCAAGAGTTTACAACCGTTCCGTGTTTAAATGACGATCAAGAGTTTGTAGACCTATTAGCAAACTGGATAAAAGAATGGTCTTTAACTGAAACGGTTGAAGCATAATGGCTAAAGTATCGTCCAAAGATTTAGGAACGCAACCTATAGGAAAGCTTTTGATTAAGCAAGCGGTTCCTGCTTCCATTGGAATTTTAGTGATGTCTTTAAATATTCTTGTCGACACAATTTTTGTCGGACAATGGATAGGTTCTGTAGCGATTGCTGCAATTAATGTTGTACTTCCTGTATCCTTTTTTATCGCAGCTCTTGGAATGAGTATTGGTGTTGGAGGATCTTCAATTATTTCACGTGCATTAGGCGCAAATAATAATCGTAAAGCACTTCAAACCTTCGGAAATCAAATTACCTTAACCTTATTGTTTACGGTTGCTTTGGTTATTCCTGGTTTAGCCTTTGTAGATTATATCATTCCTGTGTTTGGTGGTAAAGGTGCCATTTTTGATCCTGCTAAAATATACTACACCATAGTGTTATATGGTATTCCTTTTTTAGCCTTGTGTATGATGGGAAACACCGTTATTAGAGCCGAAGGAAAACCTAAATTCGCTATGTATGCCATGATGATTCCTTCTGTTGGGAATTTAGTATTGGACTATCTCCTTATTAATGTTTTTGATTTTGGAATGGCTGGAGCAGCTTGGGCTTCAACAGGATCTTATGTGCTGTGCTTTGCATTCATTCTTTGGTATTTTTTATCGAAGCATTCCGAATTAAAACTCACCGAATGTTATTTCAGATTACAGTTGTCCATCGTTAAAGAAATCGGATCTCTTGGATTTGTAACTTTATCAAGACAAGCTATCGTAAGCATCACCTATTTGTTTATGAATAATATTTTATATGATTTAGGTGGCGAAACTTCTGTAACTGCTTATGCTATTGTTGCCAGAATGCTAATGTTTGCGTTGTTTCCTGTCTTCGGAATTACCCAAGGGTTTTTGCCAATTGCAGGTTACAATTATGGTGCAATGTATTACGATCGTGTAAGATTGACTATAGCAACAGCAATAAAATACGCAGCTGTTTTTGCATCAGTGATTTTTATTGTTTTGATGATTTTTCCAGAACCAATTACAAGATTATTTACCTCAGATTTAGAAGTACTAAAAGAAACACCTTCAGCAATGCGTTGGGTATTTGCTGCAACGCCAATCATTGCCGTCCAACTTATTGGTGCGGCGTACTTTCAAGCTGCGGGAAAAGCAATTCCTGCATTGTTACTAACCTTAACAAGACAAGGCCTCTTCTTTATTCCTTTGATTTTTATTTTACCTCGTTTTTATGGCGAACTAGGTGTTTGGATGTCATTTCCAATATCTGATATCTTATCAACTTTTGTAACGGGATTGTTTTTACATAGAGAGGTCAAGTTAAAATTATTGCCTCAAGAAAAATAGTCTGTATTTATTAGTATTTTTAAGAGCAAAACAAAACATACCATACCAAAACCATGAGAGTATTAATCTTTTTTTTCTGTTTTATTAGCGCATTAGTAACATTAAACATCGAAGCGCAAACCTTTAACGAATCACAATATGATGCGTTAGAATATCGATTAGTCGGACCTTTTAGAGGAGGACGAAGTGCTGCAGTTACTGGTGTTCCTAATCAGCCTAATTTATATTATTTTGGGTCTACTGGTGGAGGTATTTGGAAAACTTTAGATGGTGGTCGAAGCTGGGATAATATTTCTGATGGATTTTTCGGTGGAAGTATTGGCGCAATAACAGTGGCTAAAAGTGACCCAAATGTGATTTATGTTGGTGGAGGAGAAAAAACAGTTAGAGGGAATGTGTCGTCTGGTTATGGAATATGGAAAAGTGAAGATGCTGGTAAAACATGGACGTCTTCTGGTTTAAAAAATTCAAGACACGTGCCTCGAATTGCAGTTGATCCTACGGACCATAATATTGTTTATGCTGGTGTTCTAGGAAATATTTACAAGCCAACTCAAGATCGTGGTGTTTATAAAAGTACTGATGGTGGTAAAACTTGGAGAAAGGTTTTGTTTTCAAATGATCAAGCAGGTGTGGTCGATTTATTAATTGATCCTACGAATCCTAGAATTTTATATGCTTCAACTTGGAGAGTACAACGCACACCTTACAGTTTAAGTTCTGGTGGTGAAGGTTCTGCGCTTTGGAAAAGTACTGATAGAGGTGAAACTTGGACTGAAATTTCAACTAAGGAAGGATTCCCTGAAGGTACGCTTGGGATTATTGGTGTTACCGTGTCTCCTGTTAACAACCAACGTGTTTGGGCTATTATTGAAAACAAAGATGATGGTGGTTTATATCGAAGTGATGATGGAGGTGATACTTGGACTCAAGTAAACTCTGAACGTAAATTAAGACAACGCGCTTGGTATTACACCAGAGTTTATGCTGACACCAAAGATGAAAATGTAGTTTATGTACTCAATGTGAGATACCATAAAAGTAGTAATGGAGGAAAAACATTTTCAACATACAATGCACCACATGGTGATCACCATGATTTGTGGATTGCACCCGAAAACCCAAAGCGTATGATCATTGGCGATGATGGTGGCGCACAAGTCACCTATGATGGTGGAGATACTTGGAGTACCTATCACAATCAGCCGACATCTCAATTTTATCGTGTGACAACAGATAACCATTTTCCATATCGCATTTATGCAGCTCAGCAGGATAATTCAACCATTAGAATTTCGCATAGAACTGATGGTTGGACCATTACTGAAGACGATTGGGAATCTACAGCTGGAGGTGAGTCGGCTCATATTGCTATTGATCCTGAAGATAATGATATTGTATATGGAGGAAGTTATGATGGGTTTTTAACGCGATACAATCATAAACGAGGTACTGTTAGAGCTATTAATGTGTGGCCAGATAATCCAATGGGTCATGGTGCAGAAGGCATGAAATATCGTTTCCAATGGAACTTTCCAATTATCTTCTCAAAGCATAATCCAGATCGATTGTATACCTTTTCTCAACACGTTCATGTGACTGAAAATGAAGGACAATCTTGGGAAATTATTAGTCCGGATCTAACGAGGAATGATCCTGAAAAGCTGAAATCTTCAGGAGGACCAATTACCCAAGACAATACTTCAGTGGAGTATTATTGTACCATTTTTGCTGCTCAAGAGTCTCCAATTACCGAAGGATTACTTTGGGTTGGAAGTGATGATGGATTAATTCATGTGTCAAAAAATGGAGGTCAAACTTGGGATAATGTTACGCCTAAAGGCATGCCAGAATGGATGATGATCAACAGTATTGAACCGAGTGCTTTTGATGCAGGAACGTGTTATGTGGCTGGTACAAAATATAAAACAGGTGATTTTACACCCTACTTATACAAGACCACAGATTATGGTAAAACTTGGAAAAAAATCACCAACGGCATACATGCTGAACATTTTACCAGAGTGCTTAGAGAAGATCCTAAGCAAAAGGGATTGCTTTATGCAGGAACAGAAACAGGTATGTATGTTTCATTTAATGACGGACAAAACTGGCAACCGTTTCAATTGAATTTACCAATTGTTCCAATAACAGATTTGGCTGTAAAAGACAATAACCTTATTGTTGCGACTCAAGGAAGAAGCCTGTGGATCATAGATGATTTAACTGTGCTTCATCAATTGTATCAATCTAATACGAATGAAAACAGGTTGTTTCAGCCTAAGGATACGTATAGGATGCATGGAGGTTATGTGAAAAACAGCAAAACTTCTGGAACCAATCATCCTGATGGAGTGATCACCTATTTTAATCTGAAAAATTACGACAAAGACAATGATGAGGTTGCACTAACCTATTTTGATCAAAAAGGGGATACCATCAAAACGTTTTCAACCAAAAACAAATCCAAAGACAAACTAGAGGTTAAACAAGGAATGAATCAATTTGTCTGGGATATGACCTATGATGGTGCCGAAAAATTAGATGGAATGATTCTGTGGTGGGCAAGCTTAGATGGTCCTCAAGCCATTCCTGGAACATATAAAGTGAGTTTACATATTAAAAATGAGGCAACATCAAACAATGTTGAGAGGTCACAAACATTCAAGGTAAAAGCAGATCCAAGAGCTGAAAGTTCTCAGGCAGACATGCAAAAACAATTTGATTTTATTACAGATGTTAATAAAACAATGGATAAGGCGCATAAGTCGATTAAAAAAATTCGAAATATTCGCGATCAACTTGCTGCATTTGAAAAACAATACAAAGACAACGCTAATTTAAAGAGCTTGTTAGAGGATGCAAAAACGCTTAAAGAAGAATTTACGAAAATAGAAGAGGCCTTGTATCAAACTCAAAATAGAAGTGGTCAAGATCCGCTTAATTTTCCAATTCGATTAACTAATAAATTAGGACATTTAAATGCTTTGGTTGGTATGGGAGATTTTGCACCAACAGATCAAGACATTGCGGTTAAAAATGAATTGACTGCTCAAATTAACGAACAACTCAATGCGTTTAATAATTTAGTCTCAAAAGAAATTAAAGCTTTTAATGATGCTTTTAATGCGAAACAACTCAACTATCTTTTTGTAGAAGATTAATCTTTATCATAATGAGAACCGCCTCAGCTGAAGATTTATTGGTGGAAGATAATTTAGTTGTCTCTTAAATAGTTTTTAATGGAATATTATCCTTACATAAAATCACTTCATCTCATTTTTGTAATCACCTGGTTTGCTGGATTGTTTTATATCCCAAGACTCTTTGTTTACCAAATTGAAGCCTTCCATAAGCCATCGCCTGATAAAGAGATTTTAGGAAAGCAATTAAAATTGATGGCTAAACGTTTATGGACGATCATTACATGGCCTTCTGCTATTTTAGCAATAGTATTTGCGGTTTGGCTTATAATTTTGCAGCCTGTTTGGTTGCAACAGTCTTGGATGCACGTCAAACTTACATTTGTTGGGTTACTTTTCATGTATCATGGAATGACGCACAAATACTATCTTGATTTACAGAAAGGAATCGTTAAAAAAAGCTCTAATTTTATGAGGCTTTGGAACGAAGGCGCAACATTTATTCTGTTTGCAGTTGTGTTTTTGGTGATCTTAAGAAATGCGCTCAATTGGATTTTTGGAGTTATTGCCATTGTTCTTCTAGGTGTATTATTAATGCTAGGATTTAAAATATACAAGCGCATTCGAGAAAAGAATCCTGAAGCTTAAATTTCCATTTCAAACATTAGTTTGGATTGATTATTGCTATATTTAGCGTACTACAAATTTTCAAATGAGGTTAAAAAAGCTATCCTTACGTGTTCGTATTTTCTTTGCCATGATTGTCTTGGTAATTATTGCTTCAATTCTAATTGCTGCAGTGACTATTTATCAATATAATGAGGAAGCTCAAGATTATCACAGAGACCGTTTAGAACGAAAAGAGCGTGCTATATTGAGTGATATCAATTATGTAATCAAGGAAACGACGTATCCTGTTGAAACCGAAAAAGTCCCTTTAATTTTCAAAGATGAAATCTATAGAATTGCTGCCATTCATGGCTTAAAAGTTAATTTATACGATCTCGAAGGACACATTTTAAAAACATCAAAGGCGAGCTTCACGGTTAATTCTGATATTGAATCTATTGATGCTGAAATTTTAGAGGCTATATCTAATACTGCCGAACATCGCCACGTCGTTAAGAATAGTAAAAATGGTGAAACATTTCAGTCAAGTTACACCTACATATACGATTCTAAATCGAAGCCTTTAGCCATTCTTAATTTACCTTATCTTGAGAATGATGACTTCTTAAACAGAGAGCTTATTGAGTTTTTAGAACGCTTAGGTTATGCATACTTGTTTATGATGCTTATTGCTATTTTGTTGGCCTTGCTTTTATCAAAATACATTACGAGTACTTTAAAAACTATAGCAGATAAGATCAATGAAACCCGTTTAGAAAAGCACAATAAAAGAATTGACATTACCTCTTCAAGTGAAGAAATTGCAACACTTGTAAATTCATACAACAGCATGATTGACGAACTTGAGGAAAGTGCAGTTCAGTTAGCTAAAAGTGAGCGTGAACAAGCTTGGCGTGAGATGGCAAAACAAGTCGCTCATGAAATTAAAAATCCGTTAACACCAATGCGATTGAGTGTCCAAAGTTTTCAACGCAAATTTGATCCTGAAGATTCTAATATTCATACTAAAGTTGAAGAGTATAGCAAGACCTTAATTCAGCAAATTGATACCATGAGCTCTATTGCCTCAGCGTTTTCAAATTTTGCTAAAATGCCAGCTCAGCAAAATGAAACGCTTAATGTTTCTGAAATTGTAAAGTTAGCCATAGATATTTTCAGTGAAGATTACATTGAATTTGTTTCAGACGATAACAACCTATTGGCTAATTTTGATCGTACGCAACTTATTCGCGTTGTAAACAACCTTGTTAAGAATAGTATTCAAGCCATTCCTCATGACAAAGAAGATCCTAAGATTAAAGTTGGCGTGTCTTCAGAAGGGAAAATGGTTAAAATTACTGTTGAAGATAATGGTTCAGGAATTGCTGAAGAGAATAAGAGTAAAATTTTCGAACCTAAGTTTACTACAAAGAGTAGTGGTATGGGACTCGGATTAGCGATGGTAAAAAATATTGTTGAAACTTATAATGGAAGTATTACCTTTACATCGCAACACGAATCTGGAACCCTATTTACGGTGAGATTTCCTAAATTATAATTAAAACACCATGAGTTATACAAATATTTTGTCTGATTCTTCTAATGGAATTACGACCATAACAATCAACAGACCTAATAAACTAAATGCGCTTAACAAAGCCACTATTCAAGAATTACACGATGCTTTAGATGAAGCGAATGCCGATGACAACACTAAGGTTGTCATTATTACAGGAAGTGGTGATAAGGCTTTTGTTGCTGGAGCTGATATTAGTGAATTTGCTGATTTTGGTGTCGAAAAAGGTGGAAAATTAGCCGCTAAGGGACAAAAAATATTATTCGATTTTGTTGAAAATTTATCAACTCCAGTCATTGCTGCTGTAAATGGTTTTGCGCTTGGAGGTGGACTAGAATTAGCAATGGCTTGTCATTTTAGAGTTGCAAGCGATAACGCAAAAATGGGATTACCTGAAGTTTCTCTTGGTGTGATTCCAGGTTATGGCGGAACACAAAGATTACCACAATTAGTTGGGAAAGGTCGTGCGATGGAAATGGTGATGACTGCTGGTATGATCGATGCTAATCAAGCACTTCAATATGGATTGGTTAATCATGTTACGACTCAAGATGAACTATTACCTTTAGCTGAAAAGATAGCCTCTAAAATCATGCGAAATTCTTCAGTAGCTATTAAAGGTGCTATTAAATCAATTAACGCTAATTATAAGGATGGCGTTGATGGTTTTAAAACAGAAATCAAACAATTTGGTAAGTGTTTTGGGACTGAAGATTTCAAAGAAGGCACTTCTGCTTTTTTAGAAAAGCGCAAGGCTAACTTTCCTGGTAAGTGATAAAAACATCAAATTAAAATCTTTTTTTGTACAAGTAATACCTATAAGATTAATGAACTATATTTTGTAATTTTACAAAAAAATACAAAATATGTTTGAAAAATCATTAATCAAAGGTCGTGGTGCTCAACAAAATAGTCCTAATCGTTTTTTTGAGTTGAGTCATGAACTTCGAGATGATTTTTTAGAATACTGCGAAAAAGAAGGTGATGAGGTTAGCTCTAATAAAACACAATACCTTACTGTATTTCCAAAAACCATCGTCAACAAAGTTACCAGTCCAGATGTTGGTATGGCATTCTCAATGAATATGTATCAAGGTTGCGAACATGGTTGTATTTATTGTTATGCAAGAAATAGTCATGAGTTTTGGGGATTTAGTGCAGGATTAGATTTTGAAAGGCGAATTCTAGTTAAAAAAGAAGCGCCTAAATTGTTAGAAGCTTTTATCAAGCGAAAACAATGGAAAGCGCATCCAATCGTAATGTCTGGCAATACAGATTGTTACCAGCCTGCAGAACAACAGTTTGAAATTACCAAAGCGTGCTTGCAAGTGTTTTTAAAATACAAACATCCAACAGCTATTATTACTAAAAATGCGTTGATTCTTCGTGACTTAGATATTTTAAAAGCATTAGCAAAGGATGATCTTATAAGCGTGAATGTTTCAGTCACATCACTTTCTGAAACCACAAGACGTATTTTAGAACCAAGAACAGCAAGTATTAAAAAGCGTTTAAAAACTATTGAAACATTAAGTTCAAACGGCATTCCAGTGAATGTGATGATTGCTCCAATCATTCCATCCATTAATAGTCATGAGATTTTACCTTTAGCAAAAGCCGCTTCAGATGCTGGTGCTTTAAGTATGGCACATACTATTGTAAGGTTAAATGGAGCTATTGGCGAATTGTTTTCAGATTGGATTAAAAAAGCTTTGCCAGATAGTGCAGATAAAGTCCTTAATCAAATTAAAAATTGTCACGGAGGCACGTTAAATGAGTCGCGATATGGTAAGCGAATGCGAGGCGAAGGCCAAATTGCCAAACAGATCAATGACCTAATTAAATTAGCAAGACAAAAGTATTTTAAAGACAAAGCAATGCCTAAATTGAATACGGCCTTGCATGAGAGCTATAAAAATGGGCAGTTAAAATTGTTTTAAAAAAAATGCCACCTAACAAGGTGGCATTTGAATTTTTTTTTTTGAGCTATTAAATTTCAAAATTCTGAACAAAGGTTTGCTTTTCGTTTGAGATTTCTGCTCGATAATCACCATAAAGTTTAGATGATAGTCTAAAAGCTCTTTTAATCATATTTTGATTTTTAATATTCTCAATATAGATTAACTCGTCTTCATAAAATATTTTAATAGTTATAGGTTGGCTGTTTAGGTTTAGTTGAGATATTTTCAAAAGGTTTTTGTCTGTTGAAATATAAGGTTTGAAGTATGTATATTCCTCAGAATTATCAAACAGAATAGCATTGTCTTTAATCTGAAATGGACGAACTTGTATTTCAAAATCCTTTTCTAATTCTAAGGTATACTTGCCATTCATTAAGGCATCAAAATTGTACATTTTTTCGAAATTACCATTTACTGATAGTGTTTCTGAATAGATTACATTTCCATCGTTATCAATTACAGAAAGGAGATGGCCTTCCTTTACGTTTTCAAAATCAATAATAACAGCTTTAGCCAAAAAAGCCTTTTTCAATGCTTTTGTTTCCGCATTTGCAATTGTTACTACTGTTAACATAACTAAATAAATAAGCGCTTTGAAGGTTTTCATTGTTTTCAGATTTAAAATTTATACTTACAAATTTAGGTCTGTAATCACTGAGAGAAAACAAGTATATTTTCAAATATATGTTCTAAATTAACCCAAACAGATGTTTGAATTGCCGATTAGGTTAATATAGTATATATTTAAGGTAATATACCACATTGTTTAAATTTTTATAAACTATAATTTTGCTTAAAGCTGTTAGTAAATGAGCCAACGTAAACCTACCTTAAAAAGAGTTAGTCCTGAATTTGGAACTTCTTTCAAAGTGATGAAAAATGATTCTTATGATGGCGATTATAAACCCTATTGGCATTTTCATCCAGAATTAGAATTGGTTTATGTTAATAAAGGAAAAGGTAAGCGCCACATAGGAAACCATATGGCTTATTTTAATAACAGTCAATTGATCCTAATTGGGTCAAATTTACCTCATATTGGATTTGTGGATAGATTAACCACAAATGGATCTGAAACAGTTATTCAATTTAGAAAAGAATTTTTAGGACATCATTTTTTTGAAGTGCCTGAGATGGAACGTATAAATAGTCTTTTTGAGCGCGCTAAAGGAGGTATTCTGTTTGGTGTAAAAACCAAAAAGAAAGTTGGAACCAAAATACAAAAGCTATCAGAAAAAGAAGGGTTTAAAAAAATATTAACGCTTTTAGAGGTGTTACATACACTAGCAAAATCTGAAGATTATACCATATTAAATGCAGATGGATTTGTTTTTGAAACAGAACTACAAGACAATCCTAAGATTGATTTGATTTTTAGTCATGTAAGTCAAAATTTTCAATCTCAAATAGCATTAAAAGACATTGCAAACTTAGTGAGTATGACGGTTCCTGCGTTTTGTAGGTATTTTAAGAAAGTAACAGGAAAAACTTTTACAAAGTTTGTCAATGAGTATCGCGTTGTGCATGCAACAAAATTATTAGCAGAAAGTCAAATTAGTATTCTTGATATAAGTTTTGAGTGCGGATTTAACAACTTTTCGCACTTCAATAAAGTCTTTAATGAAGTTGTTGGAAAAAGCGCTTCTAAATACCGAAAAGAGTTTATGCAAGTGTATCAATAAAAGTGTCGTGTTTTAAAAGGATGTGTTATATTTTGGAGTGCCACTCGTCATAAAAACGCTCTAGAAATTCCTCCATATAGCGATGTCTTTCAAGTGCTAATTTTTTTCCTGTTTTAGTATGCATTCGGTCTTTTAAAAGGAGTAGCTTTTCATAAAAATGATTGATTGTTGGTGCTTTTGACTGCTTGTATTCTTCCTTAGTCATGTCCAATTTTGGTGGAATCTCAGGATCATATAGTTTCTGGTTTTTAAAGCCACCATAATTAAAAGTCCTGGCAATACCAATTGCTCCAAGAGCATCTAGTCTGTCTGCATCTTGAACAACATTTAATTCTGGAGAAGAAAAGGATTGTGTATGGTTTCCTCCTTTGAAAGAAATATGCTTTATGATGTTCTCTACGTGCTCTATGACAATTGTGTCTACATTGATTTCAAGAAGAAACTCTCTTGCTCTTTGTGGTCCAACAGCTTCGTCTCCATTGTGAAATTTACTGTCAGCAATATCATGAAGCAAGGCACCAAGTGCAACAATGTAGTCGTCGACATTTTCATGCTTTGAAATGAGAAGACAGTTCCTGTAAACTCTTTCAATGTGAAACCAGTCATGACCACCTTCAGCTTCAGCTAAAGTGTTTTTTACAAAAGCTTTGGTAAGTTCAATATGCTTTGCTTGCTCTTTATTCATAATTATAATTCTACAGCGCTGGTTATGGTGTCTTCTAGATTTTGTATCAATTCTGAATGATTTTCAGCTAAAGCAAGATCAATAGGTTGATGCACTTGAAATTTAAGATGACTTCCTATTCCCATTGGAAATTTCCCATAACGTAACGTTTTCCAAGAATTATTGACTGTAATTGGAACGATGATAGCTGATGGAATTGCCTTAAAAAGTAACTCTAAGCCTTTGGTTTTGAAGGGTTTTGGATTTCCGTCTTTACTTCGAGTGCCTTCAGGAAAAATCACAGCTGCATGATTGCGTTTTTCAATATATTCTCCAAAGGCCATCATTGCTGGTAGCGCTTGTCTCGGATTTTTTCTGTCGATCAAAACAGAACCTCCATGCCTCAGATTATATGACACACTTGGAATACCTTTTCCTAATTCCTTTTTACTAACAAATTTAACGTGATGCGCTCTTAAATACCATATAATGGGAGGGATATCATACATGCTTTGATGATTTGACACAATGAGTAACGGTCTGTTTTTAGGAATTTGATAAGGGTTATTCCAAGAAAATCGGGTTCCTAAAACATTCAAGCAACGCATTATAGAAAACTGAAGCGCATCGACACTTAATTTATGCGCCTGATAGCCAAAAATGTTATGACAAATCCACTGAATGGGATGAAAAATGAGTAATGTCAACCCAAATAAAATAAAATAAAGGACAGTTAGAGGATAGGCCAAGAGTTTATTCATGAGACAAAAGTAATTTAATGACCATAATCCACAAAAAAACCACGACAGAATCGTGGTTTATATGTGTTGTCATTCAGAGCGAAGCGTGAGAATCTAACAAATTAAAAATTCTAATTTAGTAAAGATTATTACGTCATTTCATTCCTCATAATGACATTAACAATATTCGTTGTAAGCGTCCATAAGGTTTTCTGCAATTAGTTCAGCAGGTCTTCCTTCAATATGATGACGCTCTAACATGTGAACTAATTCGCCATCTTTAAATAAGGCCATACTTGGCGAACTTGGAGGAAATGGAATCATGTGTGCTCGAGCAGCATCTACGGCTTCTTTGTCAACGCCTGCAAAAACAGTAACAATGTGATTAGGACGTTTATCATTATTCAAGCTCATTTTAGCACCTGGTCTAGCATTGGCTGCAGCACATCCACAAACGGAATTTACAACAACAAGTGTTGTTCCTTCTTTGGCTAATGCTTTTTCTACCTCTTCAGAGGTATATAATGCTTCAAAACCAACGTTAGTTAAATCATCACGCATTGGTTTTACTAATTCTGGTGGATACATATATTTAAATTTTGTTTTTAATGTTTGAAATGCAAAGATAACTAAAATTGAGCGTTTACAAGTCCTTTTTGGTTAGCAGTATTAATACTGCCATTGCAAATTTCAATAGTTAATTTCAGTAACAAAACAGGCTATAAATCTACTAACTGTAGTATATTTGAAAGTTACTTAAAATTATAGTTTTTAATATGAGTTTTGCAAAATGGCTTGGTGGCGCAATTGGTTGGTCTTTTGGTGGTCCGATAGGCGCAATTATTGGATTAGCGTTAGGGAGTTTAGTTGATAGTGCAGCAGAGGAAGGTGGTTTTCTTTTAGGTGAAGGCAATTCTAGGCAAAGTCAACGCAGACAACAGCGAAGTAGACCACAATATGAACGACAGAGGCAGCGTCCTCAAACACAATCTGGAGATTTTGAAGTGAGCTTATTGATTTTAGGTACCATTGTGATAAAAGCCGATGGTGTTCAAGATCAAAGAGAGTTAGATTATGTGCGTCAACAGTTTGTGAGTATGTATGGGAAATCGAGAGCAAATCATGCGTTCAAGTTGTTTAAATCAATTAATCAACAACAAATTTCTAAACGACAAGTATGCTTACAGATCAAACAGATGATGGATCATGCTTCACGTTTACAATTACTTCACTTTTTATTTGGAATCGCTAAAGCTGATGGCATGGTGACCGAACCTGAGGTCAAAGAGATTTATACAATTGCTGGTTATCTCGGCATTAGTTCTAGAGACTATGAGAGTATTAAAGCTATGTTTTACAATAGCTCTGACAATGCTTACAAAGTTTTAGAAATTTCTAAAAATGCTACCGAAGAAGAAATTAAAAAGGCGTATCGTAAAATGGCAAAGAAGTATCATCCTGACCGAGTGATACATCTTGGCAAAGAGCATCAAAAAGGTGCTGAAGAAAAGTTTAGGCAAGTACAAAAAGCTTATGAGCAACTTCAGAAAGAACGCGGATTTTGATTAGACCTGAGAGTTTACTCTGTGTTAATTGTGGGTGATTTAAGGCATAAAACTTGATATATTTTAGAATCTTAAATGTATAATTATGAAATACCTGTTTTGCGTTACATTTTTATTATGTGCGATTCTTGTTAATGCTCAAGATGTTGTTGGTACTTATCAATTTGAATCTGGTTCTGATGATTCAAACGAATACAAACTAAAACGCACTTTACAACTACATCCTGATGGCAGGTTTACGTATTACAATTATAGGTATATTGATAAAAGTAGTCCGAAGGAAACACATACTTATGGAAGAGGCACTTGGATCAAAGAAGGTAAAGTGATTATTTTTAATAGTGACGATTCTGATTTGGATACTAAATTTACTTTAAATTTCTCAGGTACAAAAGCAAGGTTTATCTATAAATCTCTGAGAGATAAATCCGATAGAATTATAAAAACTTCAATTCAATTTTACGAAACTGAGATTGGTATTTTAAAAGGGTTAAAACTTATCAAGCAGTAATTATTATTCTGAGAAAAAAGAAGGACTGATAGCCTAACCTCTAAATAAAAAGAAATCAGCTTTCATGTCTTCTATCTGAGCATCTTCATTAGTGATAATATAATCAATAGCTAAAGACGTAAATTCTTCTCCTTTTGGCGTTAATGACACGATTTGATTGTCAATAGCAATCATATTATTTTTTAAGGCTAAATCTAATACAGTTTTAGATCGAACTTTTTGCCAATTAATATGTTCGTTGAGGTGATTCACATGACGTTCTGAGACTTCATCGTGATTTTTTAGATGAAGTAAGAAGGTTAATAATGATACTTCGGTACGCTGTTGTTTCTCTCTATACAAAACCGCAATCACACCTTTGCTTGGCGCAAATAAATAGACAGCCAAGAAAAGTAAACCTAAAACAGTTGTGATAGATCCAGCAATAGAAGCATCTATCCAATGTGCAAACCAATAGCCTACAATAGCACTAAAGACACCAAAGAGTACAGATAGAATTAGCATTTTCTTTAAGTCTTTAGTTAATAAATAAGCAGCAGCAGCTGGAGCAATCATTAATGCAACCACTAAAATGGCGCCAACCGCATCAAAAGCTCCTACAGTAGTTACCGAAGATACAGTCATCAATCCATAGTGAATTATCACTGGAGAAAACCCTAGAGATGCAGCCAAACCTTTGTCAAATGTACTGAGCTTTAGTTCCTTAAAGAAGACATAAAGTAACACTAGTGTTACCAATAGAATAACACCAATGATCCACATTGATTTTGGGCCAAGATCAACTCCAGAAACAACCAATCTATCAAAAGGCGCAAAGGCAAGTTCTCCAAGGAGGACAGCATCAACGTCGAGGTGGACATCATCGGCGTTTCGTGCAATCATAATAACGCCTAAACTAAATAAAACAGGAAACACAAGGCCTATGGCAGTATCTTCTTTTACCAAGCCAGTTTTTTGAATATATTCAACCAAAACCACAGTAATTACGCCAGTAACAGTAGCTAATAGAATTAATAGAGGAGAACTCAAGTCATGCGTGATAAAAAAACCAATTACAATTCCAGGTAAAATGGAATGGCTTATAGCATCACTAATCATAGCCATTTTTCGCAATACCAAAAATGTTCCTGGAATGGCACAAGCAATAGCTACCAAACTCGCAATGATTTGTATTTCTATTTGCGCACTACTCATTTTGTTTGGTATTTTGATTGTATAAATTTGCTGCTGAATCAAAACCTTCTTGCGTTAAACTCCAAGTAGAACCTTCAAGTGTCACATAGTTCTTTTCAACGAGTTTATTCAAGCTGCTTTTCGTAAACCCTTGAAAATTATTTAAGATCTTAATCTCGTGAGGATGTGAAATATTTGCATGTGTTTCAGCTATACCATACATAAATGCCAAGGTTTTATGCAATTGTAAATCACGTCTGTTTTTAATAAATCGTATTTGTTTAAAAAGGAGTCCGCGACTTGGAGAAAACACAAACGACACAAACACAAAAACAGCTGCAATGATCACGATAACTGGTCCTGTTGGAATGTTATTTTTACTAGCACTAATTGCAGTACCAAATACACCTGAAAAAGCACCGAATAAAGCTGCTAAAAAGACCATTTTAGCCAAACTGTTTGTCCATTGTCTTGCAGCAGCAGCAGGAGCCAATAACATCGCGCTCATTAAGACAACGCCAACTGTTTGAAGACCAAGAACAATAGCTAATACGATAAAACTTGTGATTAGAATATCAATGGTTTTGGTATTAAAGCCAAGTGTTTTAGCATAGTCCTTATCAAACAATAAGATCTTGAATTCTTTCCAAAAAAGTAATAGCACACAAAGGCAAATCCCAGTGACTATAGCCATCATCCAAACATCACTTTCAACTAAAGTAGCTGCTTGACCAAATAAATATTTATCTAAACCAGCTTGATTGGCATTTGGTTGTTTTTGAATGAAGGTTAACAACAGCATTCCAAATCCGAAGAATAAAGATAAGATCAAACCAAGTGCTGTATCAGATTTCAAGTGAGTTTTAGTGATAATACCTCGAATCCAAAATGTTCCAATAAGTCCGCTTATCAAAGCTCCAAAAAGTAACGTGTTGCTATCTTTTGCACCAGTTAGTAAAAACGCAATAGCAATACCTGGAAGTGCAGCATGTGAAATCGCATCACCTAACAAGCTTTGTTTTCTGAGTACAGCAAAACTTCCCAACATTCCTGTCACAGCACCTAAAATTGCAGTTCCAAGTGTGATGGTTCGGAGTGTGTAATCAGAAAACACTAATTGTATGTAATCTTTTAGGTCGATTTTTTATGTTTTGTTGTTCCGCACCTGATGCGGAATCTATTATTATGAGATACTGAATCAAGTTCAGGATAACGATATTTATTTTTTATTCTTGAATACTTACTTTATAATTGATACCATAGGTTTTAGTTAAATTATCATCATTGAAGATGTCTTTAACAGGTCCTGTGGCAATCTTTTTTACATTTAAAAAGGTAACCCAATCAAAATATTCAGGAACTGTTTGTAAATCATGGTGAACCACAATAACTGTTTTGCCTGCCTTACGTAATTCTTTTAAAATATTGATGATAGCAATTTCGGTTGTGGCATCTACACCTTGAAAGGGTTCATCCATAAAATATATTGCGGCATCTTGAACTAAAGCTCTCGCTAAGAAAATACGTTGTTGCTGGCCACCAGACAACTGACTTATTTGACGGTTTTTAAAAGGAAGCATACCAACTTTTTCTAAAGCTTCTAAAGCTGCTTTTTTTTCTTGCTGACGAGGTCTTTTGATCCAACCTAAACTTCCGTAGGTTCCCATCATCACAACATCAAGAGCTGTTGTTGGGAAATCCCAATCGACGCTTCCTTTTTGAGGCACATAGGCAACGAGTGTTCGTTGCTGCTCATAAGATTTACCATAAATGGAAACACTACCAGCAATGGGTTTTAAAATGCCTAATACCGATTTGATAAGTGTTGATTTACCAGCACCATTAGGTCCAACGATTGCCATTAATACACCTTCTGGAATTTCTAAGTCGATATCCCAAAGTACAGGCTTGTAATTGTAAGCAACGGTTAAATCGTCAATTTGAACAGCTATGTTTTGTTTCATAATTTTTAGGTTGTCATTCAGAAAGCGTCTCGATGATTACCGAAACTACTGAAGAATCTATTTTCCAATCACTTCAACGCATTTACTATTGTTTGAACATTATACGTATACATACCAATATAAGTACCTTCTACAGTGCCTGCATTACCTAAAGCATCAGAGTATAATGTGCCTCCAATTTCAACCTCATGACCTTTAGATTTTACAGCAGCCTGTAACGCTTCAATGGTTCGTTTTGGGACAGAACTTTCTACAAAAATAGCTTTTATGTCTTTTTCTATGATAAATGCAGAGAGTTTCTGAACATCTTGAACGCCAGCTTCAGTGGCTGTAGATAATCCTTGAAGGCCAACGACTTCAAAGTCATAGGACTTTCCGAAGTAATTAAAAGCATCATGAGCAGTCACAAGAATACGTTTTTCCTCAGGTAATTCTTCAATCTTTATCTTGATTTGCTCCTTGAGTTCTATAAGTTGCTTGTAATAGTTTTGCCAATTTTCTTCAAACAGTTGAGCGTTTTTAGTGTCTTTTTCTTTTAAGGTTTGCGTTACCTTTTCTCCATAGGCAATAAAATAATCAATATTAAACCACACATGAGGATCATAGTTTGATGCGAAATAATCTGAACCAATTAGCCCTTTTTTGTCCAATCCATCACCTAAGGCAATAGGAGTTTTAGTTTTCATTTTTTTAAAGACCTCGACAAGTTTTCCTTCAAGATGTAATCCGTTATAAAAAATGATATCAGCATTAACTAATTTGGTCACATCACCTTCACTGGCTTTGTATAAATGTGGATCAACACCACTTCCCATTAAGCCTTGAAGATTAATATATTCGCCACCAATATTTTTAACGAGATCAGTGATCATAGTCGTGGTAGTCACTACATTGAGTTTTTCATTAGAAGGTTTATCTTTTTTACATCCAAGTACTGTGATTGAGAGACTTATCAGAATGATATATTTTATAGTTTTCATATGTTATTTTTTTTAGTTGGTAATCTGAAACTCACGCCTGCACTGAGTAAAACATCTTGACCTTCGGTTATACCAGAACCTACTGTAGCATCTAGTTGTACGTTGTTAGAAAGTAAATAAGTAAGTCCAGAATCCCAAAGATGATTAGGTTTGCTATCTTCAGGAAAATCACCATAAATTTCCAGATATGCTCCAAATTTTTCAGTGATACTATAGCCATAAGATAAAGTATAGATGTAAGCAGCTTCAGGAGAGTCGTCTCGCCATTGTGCACCAAGATTATAAGATAGGCTTGATTTTTCACTGAGTGTATGCGCAAAAGCAAATCTAAAATCTACTCCTGTTGTTTCAGGTCTGTAGTTTTCACTTGCAGTAAAAGGGAGGTATAAATGTCCTAAAAAACCGATTTCAGGTTTCCAGCCCTCTTCTTCAGCAATGGCAATTTTTGTTCCGAATAGTAAAGGATTAAATCCGCTAGTTACATTATCGAGAGTGTTTCCGTTGACAGAAGTTTTTCCTTCAACAAAATCCCATCCAACACGTAATTCTAAATTGTCTAGCAGACCTAAACGAACAAGTGTTGTGTTAAAGGTATAGCTTTCAGATGTTATCCCATTGTCTTCAAAGCGTTCATAAAAGCCACCTGTTTCAATCTGAATAAAACCAGGAGCAACTGTAGATGGCGACTCTGTGGCATCAGGTCGATCTGTAACCAAAGCTTCTGTTTCTGTAGGTTCTGAAGTATTCTGTGAAACAGAAACAAGGCTTATCAAATAGATTAACACAGAAGTTATAGTAGGTTTATTTTTCATCGACATAAATAATTTTAGTAAAATCCTGATTTAGGACTATCGTATTAGTGCCAATTGTTATTTGGGTCATTTTATTGGTAGTAAATTGTTTAGAAACAACAAGGGTGTTGCGATATTTAATATCATTTAAGGCACAAAATTCAAAGAATTCCTTGTTGTCACTCATAAGTCGAGAGATGACATAAGTTTGTCCTTCATTGGCATCGGCAAGAGCGATGGAATGATCTTCAGTTGTTATTTCTCCATTGGAATTCGGAATAGGATCTCCATGTGGATCAAACTTTGGATGGCCTAAATATTCACTGATTTTATCTGCGAGAAAATCTGAAGTTTGGTGTTCCAGTAATTCCGCTTCTCGATGGATATCATGCAACGACATATCGAACATTTTAAACAAAAAAGCCTCCCAGAGACGGTGTTTCCGAACAACATTGAGCGCCATTTTTGTGCCCTTGTCCGTAAGCTGTAAAGCTTGATACTTTTCATAATGCAGCAAATCCTTAGTAGCCAATTTTTTAGCCATATCTGTTGCAGCGGCACTCGATATCCCAAGTTGCTTGGCAATATTTCCTGGTTTAGTGTCCTTTATATCATGACTATCATTGTTGTAGATGGCCTTTATAAAGTTTTCAATAGCTACTGACATTTTTAGTTACTTTAATTAATTTTTAAGCTAACTTAAAAGTTTTACAAAGGTAACTAAAATATTTAAAAAAGAAAGTAATTGATTAAGTTACATATTTGTCTTAGATGCCAATTAAACTGAAAGCACCTTTGGTTAAAATTTTATCCGTGTTTTTAATATTGGAATGATCTCTCAGTTCTGTAAGACCATTAACTGTAGAACCAACATCAACTTTTAGCTGATTGAAATAGAATTGATTTTCATCTTCTTCATCTAAAATCAAAATATAGTTGTCGTTGTCTACTTCTACAATTGAGGTTTCAGGTAACACAAAAGCTTCTTTGTTGTCAATAATAATTTCAGCATTAACAAACATACCTGTAAGAAGATGTCTTGCATCATTTTTAGGATGTGCATGTACTTTTATAGTTCTATTTTCATTTATAACGGTTCCTACTAAATGTACTTCAGCCTTATAGGTTTCACTGGAAGCTTCAGGGATTTTAAATAGAATATTTTGTCCTTTTTTAACTTTTAGGATATCCTTTTCGAAAACGAACAGCTCCAAATGAATATGACTATTGTCAACAATTTCCATAATGGTTACTGCTGGAGACACATAAGAACCTTTCGAAACATTAACTTTAGATACACTACCTTCAATCGGAGAATAGAGCGTTATGACAGCTGTTATGGAGCCATTATCAACCTGATCTGGCGAAATATTTAAAAGTAAGAGTTGTTTTCTCAAACCTGAGTATTTTGCCATCGCCGATTTGTAACTACTTTCGGCTCTTATATAATTTTTTTCTGAGGTGATATTTTCATCCATCATTGTTTTTTGACGATCATATTCAGACTTTAAATAACTTAGTTGTCCCTTGATTTCCATATAGTCTTGTTGTAGGCCTACGAATTCAGGATTTTCAAGGGTAACTAAAGCTTGTCCTTTTTTTACTTGATCACCTTCCAACAGGTGCGTTGTTTTAATGAATCCACCCATTGTTGAATTGATGACAGCTCTATTTTCTGGTGGCACATCAATCATTCCATTCACAGAAAAAGTGATTGGGAAAGCCATTTCTTTCATACTTCCAAGTTCCATTTGTGAGGCTTCAAATTGTACTTTTGAGATCGTAATGCGATCATCTGTATCATTGCTAACGGTGTTTTCGGTTTCTTTTTCATAATTCATACAACCCAATGTTATCACAAAAAGGAGTAAAATGTTTATGTTGTATATATATCGTTTCATTATGTCTTGTTTTATAAGGTTAAATAATTGAGTTTGATGATTGTTTGATTGTAATCGTTGAGTTTATCAATATGGTTAGTTTGAATCTCATAGGCATTATCAGTACTCAATATATATTGATAGAAATCGATTTCACCATTTTTGAAACTACTATTACTGGTTTTAAGAATCTCTTTGGAAAGTGATTCACCTTCATTTTCAAAATATTCCAATGCCTTTTCTTGTTGCATCAGTTGATTCAGCAAGGTTTCATATTTAGAATTGAGTTGAATCTGATAATTGTAAGATTCATCTTCGTTAATATCCTGATCAATTCTAGCAGCTTTTATTTTTGAGGATTGTGCATTGAAAAACAACGGAATTTTAAGTCCGAACTGATACCCAATCAGATTAGAATTGATTCCAGAATTGGTCCCTTGGAAATAATTTACAGTAATATCTGGGAGTAGTTTTTGGGTTTCAACACGTCGTAGGGCTTGAAATAGAGCGGACTTGTTTTTATAAAATTGCATTTCTGGACTTGAATTCAAATCAACTTCTAGACGTTGTAATTTCACAAGAGGTTGCGAGTTGATAACAAGGGAATCTTCACTTTGTACAACAGCTTTTAACTTATTATAGGCAATTTGAACCTCTTGTTTGGCATCTATCAAATTAAGATGAATCTGTTTCTGTTTGGATTCAGCTGTAATTTTCTCTAAATAATTGGTTTCACCCAATTCAAAACGCCTGTTGGCAATAGCGGAAAAGTTTTGATACAAACTATCCAATTGAGCATACAAACGTTCTTTTTCCAATTCATACAAATACTGATAATAATTTGAGGTGACCTCATATTTTATTGCTTTTTCCTTGATGCCATAATAGGACTGTTCCACATTGAATCTTGCTTGATTCGCTTTTTTTAAAGCAAAATAAAAAGTCGGGAAGTTAAAGTCCTGTTGAATACCAAATACATTTATAGGTTTGTTATTAAGCGCTAAATTATTTTCATCATACGAATAGTAGATTTGAGTTTTGTCTAAATCAAATGCAGAGTTGATTAAGACATCTGATTGTTCAACTTTTAGTTTAGAGGCTTGTAATCCGGCATTGTTTTCTATGGCTAAGTCAATCAATTCATCCAAATTTCTTGAGTTCTCTTGCCCAAAAACCGATGAAGAGCTCAGACATAAAAAGACTATAATTGACACTTGGCTTTTTCTGAATTTAAAACGTTTCTCTTTAAAATCATTAAAATAGGCATAGAGCACAGGAAGAACGACTAAGGTCAGAAGTGTAGCTGTAATTAAACCACCAATAACAACGGTTGCCAAAGGGCGTTGTACTTCAGCACCTGCATTGGTCGACACAGCCATTGGCAAAAATCCTAATGCTGCAGCTGTAGCAGTTAACAATACAGCTCGTAAACGATCTTTAGTACCTTCTTTGATTAAGTCTTCTATAGAGTCAAATTCTTTGTGTTTTAATTCCTTGAAATGTTCTATAAGTACAATACCATTCAAAACAGCAATTCCAAAAAGTGCTATAAATCCAACACCAGCCGAAATACTAAAAGGCATGTCTCTTAACCATAAAAACAAGACACCTCCAACTGCAGCTAGTGGAATCGCTGAGTATATCAAAATCGCATCTTTAACCAATTTAAAAGCAAAATAGAGCATGATAAAAATAAGTACTAAGGCAATAGGAACAGCAACTAACAGGCGTTCCTTAGCGTTCTGTAAATTTTGAAATTGACCTCCATAGCTAATGGTATAACCAACAGGTAGACTGAGGTTTTTATCAATAAGGTTTTGAACATCCTCAACAACCGATTCCAAATCTCTGTCACGAACATTGATACCAACCACAATGCGTCTTCTAGTATCATCTCTTGATATTTTCGCGGCACCTTTCTGATAGGTGATGCTTGCTAATTCATCGAGTGGGATTTTGCCGCCATTAGGCAGATCTACATAAAGATTTTTAAGATTGTCAATAGATTTTCGTTTGGAGGCATCAAGCCGAACCACGAGATCAAAACGTTTTTCACCTTCAAAAACACTCCCCACGTTTTTTCCAGCAAATCCCATTGAAACCATTTGGTTGAGGTCTTGAATATTGAGTCCGTAACGTGCGATTTTTTGACGATCATATTTTACATTCATTTGTGGAAGCCCATCAATTTTTTCTACGGAAATATCTGCAGCACCTTTCACTTCTTTAATTAAGGATTTAATTTCATCTCCTTTTTTTGAAAGAATATTTAAATCTTCTCCGAAGACCTTAATGGCAATGTCAGATCTCACACCTGTAATCAATTCATTAAAGCGCATTTCAATAGGTTGTGTAAATTCAACTTCCATTCCTGGAATGATTTTCAAAGCTTCCTTGAACCGATTTGCTAATTCATCTTTGGAATCTGCTGAGACCCATTCACTTTTTGGTTTCAATACGATAATGACATCACTTTCTTCCATCGACATTGGATCAGTAGGAACTTCGGCAGCACCAATTCGAGTGATAACTTGTTTCACTTCTGGAAAATTTTCTAAGAGAATTCGTTCAATTTCGGTTGTGATTTCAACAGTTTTACTTAGTGATGTTCCTGTTTTTAGTACAGGTTGAATGACAAAATCTCCTTCATCCAAAGTTGGCACAAATTCACCTCCCATTTTTGAAAACATGTATATAGAAACACCCAATAGCACAGTTGCAATACCCAAAACCAATGGTTTTTTATGCAATGCCCAATGAATGGTTGGCTCATAAATGCGATGTAACCAATTCATCAATCTCACTGAAATATTACGATTGGATGTTTTGCTAGGTTTTAGAAAAACAGATGCTACAACAGGCACATAGGTAAAACATAGAATCATAGCACCAATGAGTGCGAAACTGAAGGTTAATGCCATAGGTTTGAACATCTTGCCTTCAACACCGCTCAAGGAAAGGATAGGAATAAAGACGATTAAGATAATGAGCTGGCCAAATACAGCGGAGTTCATCATTTTTGAAGCCCCATGAAATGTAATATCATCTTTTAAGGCTTGAACTTTTGAAGTTTCAATGTTAGACAGTTCGCTATGTTTTTGAGTAATTCTAAAAGCAATGAACTCAACGATTATGACAGCACCATCGATGATGATTCCGAAATCAATAGCACCTAAACTCATCAAGTTGGCATCCACTCCAAACACATACATAAAGGACAGGGCAAATAGTAAACATAACGGTATAACTGAAGCCACGACGAGTCCAGAACGTAAATTGCCTAATAAGAGAACCACTACAAAAATGACAATTAGGAAACCTAGAACTAAATTCTCAGTAACTGTAAACGTTGTTCTTCCTATTAGATCGCTACGATCCAAAAAGGCGTTAATATATACACCTTTAGGTAACGATTTTGAAATAGAGGTGACACGTTCCTTAACGGCATCGATAACCTGTTTTGAATTGGCGCCTTTCAACATCATGACCTGACCTAGTACTTTTTCACCTTCAGCATTTCCAGTGATGGCACCAAAACGCGTTGCATTGCCAAAGCCTACTTCAGCAACATCCTTAATATAAATAGGAATACCATCATTGTTTTTGATAACTATATTTTCAATGTCCTGAATGGAGTTCACCAAACCATCGCCTCTGATAAAAAAGGCTTGATTTACCTTTTCGATGTAACCGCCTCCTGCAACATTGTTATTGCTTTCCAAAGCAGCAAAGACCTCTTGCGCTGTAATGTTCATAGCATTGAGTTTTTCGGTACTTATTGCTACTTCATATTGCTTTAAAAATCCGCCCCAAGTATTGACTTCAACTACACCAGGAATTCCTGACAATTGACGTTTGACAATCCAATCTTGAATGGTTCGAAGATCTTGAGCAGTGTACTGATCTTGATATTCAGGTTCAACATCTAAAATGTATTGATAGATTTCTCCTAAGCCTGTAGTTATTGGTCCCATTTCAGGAGAACCAAAGCCTTCAGGAATTTTTTCAGATGCTGACTTTATTTTTTCAGCAATAAGTTGACGAGGTAAATAAGTTCCAACGTCGTCATTAAATACTATGGTGACCACTGATAATCCAAACTTTGAGACTGATCGGATTTCTTCCACTCCAGGAAGGTTGGCCATTTCCAACTCGATAGGATAGGTAATAAACTGTTCCATATCCTGAGTGGAAAGATTTCGAGATGTTGTAATGACCTGAACTTGGTTATTGGTAACGTCTGGAACGGCACCAATAGGAATTTGTGATAACGAAAACAATCCGAAACCAATAATAAAAACAGTAAATAGGAGAACAATAAACTTATTCTTTAAGCTAAACTTTATAATATGTGAAAGCATAATTCATTGAGATAAAAGTATACATCTGCCAATGGATGAAAAGCAGAAAAAAATAGACTCGATAAAATGAATTATACGTACTTAGGTGGTTGTAGCAATCCTTCTTTGTGTAGTGTTGAAAGAGGGTCTAAATAGATAAAACGGGTATTTCTAGGTTCAATAATCTGAATAGCAACCGTTTCTATAACATAATTTTCAATCACAAATAGTGATATGGGAACAATATGGTCACAGTTTTGAAATGGTAGTTCTTGATGGTCATGACCTTTTTCTTTGTGGTCATTGTGATCATTTTTAAGTTCGCCATAATGCTTGGAAATAAAAACAAATAGATTATCGCCATATTTTGCTTTATGATATTGGGCGTGTTCAATTAGTTCATCTAATTGAACAATATCATTAATACTAATATTAAAACTTTGTATAAGTAATAATGAAGATAATACTATGGAAAACAGATTATTCACTTCCTCAAAGTTAATAAAAATGCTTAAACTAACTTTAGTATAGTTTTGTCAAATATTACTAATTTCACAGTTTTAATTTAATCTAATTAATATGTATAAATTTTTTGGACAATTTTTTTTCTTTTTGGCTATTCAATTTATTTCAGCTCAAGTTGAAAAGATTCCGTTCCAACCCTTAGATGTTTTCGAATTAGAATGGGCTTCTGATCCTCAAATTTCGCCTGATGGCTCTCAAGTGATTTACAGACGAAATGGGTTTGATATTATGAAAGACAACACCAAAGGAAATCTTTGGATCATCAATGCAGATGGATTCTCACATCATAAGTTAACATCTAGAGAAGTGTCTGAATCTCAAGCCAGATGGTCGCCTAGTGGAGATCGTATTGCGTTTATAAGTAGTACTTCTGAAGGTTCAGAATTGTATATGTATTGGGTAGCAACTGGACACATTGCAAAACTTTCACAATTAGAAAAGTCGCCAAGTCATTTAACATGGTCACCAGATGGAACGCATTTAGCATTTACCATGTTTGTTTCCGAGAAGCCACCAGTAGTGGCAGAGATGCCTTCAAAGCCTAAAGGCGCAAAATGGGCAAAATCGGCTCGAATTACAGACAGATTAAAACATGAGCGTGATGGTTCTGGGTATATGGAGCCTGGTTTTACACATGTGTTTATAATTCCTGCAGAAGGCGGCTCGGCAAGACAAATCACTTCAGATAACTTTGATCATAGCAGTAATTTGTCGTTCTCACCTGATGGACAAAGTATTTATTTTTCTGCAAATAGAGTAGACGATTGGGAGTATAGATTTAGAAATAGTGAAGTTTATAAAGTTGATATTAACACAAAAGTCATTTCTGCATTAACCACTCAAGATGGACCAGATTATTCGCCTTTGGTTTCTCCAGATGGTAAAACAGTTGCATTTTTAGGGTTTAAAGACAATGTACAAGCTCACCAAAACACGGTTTTAAGCCTAATGAATTCTGATGGCTCAAATCAGCGAGTATTGTCTTCAGGATTAGATGAAAGTGTTTATAATATCTCTTGGGATACGAAAGGCAAGGGCTTGTATTTTATGTATGATGAAAAGGGCAACACCAAGATTGGCTATATTTCGACTTCTGGAAAAATTTCAAAGCTAGCCGACAATGTTGGAGGTACAACCATAGGACGACCTTATGCTTCTGGGTCTTATTCGGTTTCAAATTCTGGAACGATTGTATTTACGCAAACAAGACCTGAATATCCAGCTGATCTTGCGATCCTTCAAAACAAAAAACTTAATCGTATTACAACGCTAAATGCAGATGTGTTAGATTATAGAACTCTTGGTCAAACGGAAGAAGTTTGGTATACGTCGTCTTTTGATGGCAGACCAATTCAAGGTTGGATTGTAAAACCTCCTTTTTACGATGCTTCTAAAACCTATCCTTTAATCGTAGAAAATCATGGTGGACCAATTTTAAATTATGGTGATCGCTTTACTGCCGAAATCCAATTGTATGCTGCTGAGGGTTATGTTGTGTTTTATCCAAACCCGAGAGGAAGTACAAGTTATGGTGAGGCCTTCGGAAACCTCCTCTACAACAATTATCCAGGACAAGATTACAATGATGTGATGGATGGTGTCGACTACCTCATTGCACAAAACATTGTAGATAAAAACAAGTTGTTTGTTACTGGTGGAAGTGCAGGAGGCATTATGACAGCTTGGATCATAGGAAAGAACAATAGATTTAAAGCTGCTGTTGTTGCTAAACCTGTTATGAATTGGATTAGTAAAACCTTAGTCGCAGATAATTACTATGGGTATGCAAATTCGCGATATCCTGGTCAGCCTTGGGAAAATTATGAAACCTATTGGAAGTTCTCTCCAATATCATTAGTAGGTAACATAGAAACACCAACTATGGTAATGGTAGGGATGAACGATTTAAGAACACCTCCAAGTGAAGCCAAACAATTATATCATGCGCTAAAACTTAGAAAAATTGAAACCGTTTTGGTCGAAATACAAGAAGCATCTCACGGAATTGCTAAAAAACCAAGTAATTTAATTAGTAAAGTAGCACATACATTGGCTTGGTTTAAGAACTATAATTAAAGATCTGTATTTAGTGACAGCCACATTGATCTTTACCACACGCTTTAGTTGAAGTCGCTTTTTTAGGTTTCCAAATAAAGGTTCTTACTAAAAATGCAAGCGCTAAAATTAGTGCTACAAATACAAGGGTATGTTGTATAATCTCATTCATCTATTTTAAAACTTGGTAAGCGATCAATGCTACAATATAAGCAAAAGCAGTCATAATGACTAATTGATATAGTGGCCATTTCCAACTATTAGTCTCGCGTTTTACAATTGCTAAAGTACTCATACATTGCATAGCAAAGGCATAAAAAAGTAATAATGATATACCACTTGCTAAGTTAAATAATGGTGTTCCTAAAACGGGATGTTTTTCTTTAGCCATTCTATTTTTAATGGTGTCTTCGTCATCACTTCCAACACTGTAAATTGTTGCGAGTGTTCCCACAAAAACTTCTCTAGCTGCAAATGAGCTAATCAAAGCGATTCCAATTTTCCAATCGTAACCTAAAGGTTTTATAACAGGTTCTATGGCACGACCAGTAATTCCAATGAAGGAATGTTCTAATTTGTGAGCTGCAATTTTTTGTTGAAGATCATCTTCAGATACATTTTGATTCGCATACTCTATTGTTATAATCTCTTCAGCGTTGTTAAATTGGTCTCCTGGTCCGTAGGACGCCAAAAACCATAGTACGATAGAAATCGCTAAGATGATCTTACCAGCACCAAACACAAAGGATTTTGTTTTTTCTATAACGGTTAACGCTACATTTTTAAACAAAGGCAGTTTGTAGTTAGGCATTTCAACAACAAAGTAACTTTTGCTTTTAATGTTCAAGATGTTATTTAAAAGCTTCGCCGAAAGCACAGCAGTTACAAATCCGATAAGATATAATAGCATTAATGTTAAGGCTTTATAGCTTAAACCAAATAGCGTTCCTTCAGGAATCACAAGTGCTATAATGATTAAGTATACAGGGAGTCTTGCGGCACACGTTGTAAAAGGCGTTACTAAAATGGTTATTAACCGTTCTTTCCAATTTTCAATATTTCGTGTTGCCATTATTGCAGGAATGGCACAAGCAGTTCCAGACATCAGTGGTACAACACTTTTTCCACTTAAACCAAAACGCCTCATGATCTTATCCATTAAAAATACCACACGACTCATATAGCCTGTTTCTTCTAAAATGGAAATAAACAGAAATAGAAATGCAATTTGCGGAATAAAAATAACGACGCCACCAATACCAGGAATGACACCTTCAGCAACTAAATCGGTAAATGCACCTGAAGGTAAACTGGCTTTAACCCATTCACTCAACGAGGCAAACGCACCATCAATAAATTCCATTGGCAATTCAGCCCAATCATAAATAGCTTGAAATATTAGCATTAGTATTCCGAAGAAAATAAGGTAACCAAACACTTTATGTGTGAGAATTCGATCTAATTTTATACGTAAATCTTTTGCAGAACTCAAATCGATCGTCTGACCTTTTTTCAAAGTATTATTGATAAACTGGTAACGTTTAATGGTTTCCTTTTGCTGAAGTCGCTTTAGGTCTGCTTTGCTTTTGGTCTTAAAGTCTTGAATGGCATCAATGTCTTGTCGCTCAAGAGTTCCGAAATTTACATCTTGAGTTATGACTAACCATAGTTTGTATAAAAGCTGATTTGGAAACGCTTTTTGAAGTCCTTCAAAATAAGGTTTGTCAATTTCTGAAGCCTCTAAGCAAGCTTGAGTAGATAAGGCTTTGTAATTGGTAATCAATTCTTTTAGATGATCAATACCTTTGTTTTTTCTAGTGCTTATGAGTGCAATTTTGGTTTGCAGCTCTTTTTCTAGATATGGAATATCCAACTGAATGCCTTTGTAGGTCATTCGGTCTGCCATATTAATGGCTAGAATCGTTGGAATTTCTAAGTCTTTAATTTGGGTATAAAGCAGCAGGTTGCGCTTTAAGTTTTCGACATCAGTAACCACAACGGCAACGTCTGGAAAATCTTTATGCTGCTGGTTTAGCAATAGTTCAATAACGACACTCTCATCTAAAGAAGACGCATTTAAACTATAGGTGCCAGGAAGATCAATAATATGCGCTTTGAGCCCTTTAGGGAGTTTGCAAATACCTTCTTTTTTTTCAACAGTAATTCCAGGATAGTTACCAACTTTTTGATTCAAACCCGTTAAGGCGTTGAATACAGACGTTTTTCCTGTATTAGGGTTACCAATAAGCGCAACATTAATTTGTTTAGCCATCTGAAAGTTCTATTAAAATATGCTTAGCAGTGTCTTTTCTAATTGCTAAATGTGTCCCGTTTATGTTGAGGTACATAGGATCTGCAAATGGCGCAACTTGTAATAATTCGACAGGATTTCCAGGCAAACAACCCATTTCCAGTAATTTAAAGGGAATCTCTTCCGAAGACACATCGAGGATGATTCCTTTTTCGCCGCGTTTTATGTCTGCTAATGTGATATGCAAGCTTATTTAGACTGATTTTAAAGAAGCAAAAGTAATTGAAAAATTTATGCTAATGAAAAAGTAAAGTAAAAACTATTCATATTCTTTTTTTAATTTTTGAATATCCATCAATAGTGAATCAACTGAAGCAGGACTCACACCATTATAAATACCTCGTATTTGCTTTTTCTTATCAATTAAAGCAAAGTTTTCGGTGTGCACCATTCCGTAATCTTCAGAATCATCATGTTTTACAACAAGGTATGATTTTCTAGCAAGGTCATAAATTTGTTTGCGATCTCCTGTAACAAGATTCCATTTTTCGTCATTCACGCCTTTTTCAATAGCATAGCGTTTTAATTGTTCAACAGAATCGATTTCAGGAGTTACCGAATGTGATAACAATAGTACCTCATTATCATGTTTTAATTCTTCTTGTATACGATGCATTTGATCTGTCATTATCGGACAAATTGTTTGGCATGTGGTAAAGAAAAAATCGGCAACATAAATTTTGTCTTTATAGGTGTCTTGAGTTATGGTTTCACCATTTTGATTCACAAGTTTAAAGTCTGCGATAGTGTGGTATTTTCGTTGATGTTGAATGCTGCTATCTACTAACGAAGCATCTATTCTGTTAGGCTGATAAATTGGTAGTGGTTTTTCAACATATAGAATATTATAAAACACAAAAATGATAATTCCAGAAAGTATGAATAGAATTAAAAAAAAGAGCTTCAATTGTTTAAAAAACTTAAGCATGAATTGATATTTAAGGCTTTACAGAAAGAATTGAATACAAAAATACGACACATTTCTAACAAATTCAGTACATTTAACAAGCTATATTGTTACAAAAAGAAAAAATAATGAGATCACTATTACGTTTATTTGTTGTGCTGTTTTGTTTTCAGCTTCAAGCGCAAGACTATGAAAAAATGCTTGAAGAAGTGCAGATTGCAGAAGCCAAAGCTGCTTTGAATCAAATCATGCATCGCGCGAACCTGAACACAGGAAATTACGACTTAAAATACCACAGATTAGAATTAGATGTTGATCCTTCTGTCAACTTTATTTCTGGAGCAATTACCAGTTATTTTGTTGCTAAAGAAGCTATGACTGAAATCACCTTTGATTTAGCAAGTAATATGACAGTTACAGATGTAGATCAACGCGGAACAAGTTTAGCCTTCTCTCAAAATAGCAATGACGAATTGGTGGTGACTTTACCAGTGACTCAAAATATGGGTGTTTTAGATTCTTTAACGGTAAGTTATTCAGGAAGCCCTGTAAGTGTTGGCTTTGCCTCCTTTGTTCAAGAAACTCATAATGGTGATCCAACAATTTGGACCTTATCTGAGCCTTATGGCGCCAAATCTTGGTGGCCTTGTAAACAAGATTTAATTGATAAAATAGACTCTATAGATGTTGTTATAACTTCGCCTCAATTTAATCCGTCCAATGAAGAATACATCGCAGTATCTAATGGCGTTGAACAAAGTCAGGTAATTAATGGCAATACCAAAACAACGCATTTCAAACATCGTTATCCCATTCCAGCTTACCTCATTGCTATTTCGGTAACTAATTATCAAGTATATACACATCAAGTTGACAATAATGGCAATCCATTTGAGATTGTGAATTATGTTTATCCAGAAAGTTTTGCCACAGCGCAAGCGAGTACTCCAGTAACGGTTGATATTATGGATTTATTTATTGACCTTTTTGAACCGTATCCTTTTGAAGATGAAAAATATGGTCATGCGCAATTTGGATTTAGTGGCGGAATGGAGCATACCACAGTATCTTTTATGGGAAGTTATGGAAGAAATTTAATTGCTCACGAATTGGCTCACCAATGGTTTGGAAACAAAATAACGTGTGGAAGCTGGAAAGATATTTGGCTAAATGAAGGCTTTGCGTCCTATTTATCAGGTCTTGTTTTTGAGAACTTAGATGGCAATGATATTTTCACCTTATGGAAACAACAACGAAATGCTTCCATCACTTCACAACCTGGAGGAGCAGTTTATTTGTCTGATGCAGATACGACTAATGTTAATAGAATTTTTAGCGGAAGGTTAAGCTATAATAAAGGCGGAATGGTATTACACATGCTTCGGAAAAAGCTCGGTGACGCTACTTTTTTTCAAGCTATTCGTGATTATTTATCAAGTCCAGAACATGCTTTTGATTATGCAAAAACAGATGAATTCATTGCTATTGTGGAAGCATCTTCAGGTGAAGATTTAACTGAGTTTTTTGACGACTGGTTGTACAAACAAGGCTATCCGAGTTATACAGTTACATGGAGTCAGCCAAATGCTACAGAAGTTACAATTCAATTATCGCAAGAGCAAAGCCATCCTTCAGTCAGTTTCTTTGAATCACCTGTGCGATTGCGTTTTGTTGGAACACTCGGAGAAACACAAGATGTTGTTTTAGACAATACGGCAAACAATCAACAGTTTATTGAATCCGTTACTTTTGATGTTGCAGATGTGATCTTTGATCCAGAGTCTGATATCGTATCCAGAAACAATCAAGTGGTTTTAAGTACAGAAAGCTTTCAATTGGAGTCTGAATTTAAAATCTTTCCTAATCCAGTATCCAACTTGATTTACATTACGAAACCTCAATCACTCAAAGTTGAAAAGATAAGTATATTCAATGCATTAGGACAATCTTTACTTGAAACCCAATGGACTCATATGATTGATGTTTCAGCTTTTTCAGATGGTTTATTGTTTGTACAATTGGAAACTTCAAACGGGATAATTACTAAAAGACTCATAAAAAAATAGGCATTACTTCTAATATTGTTTTCTAAATGCAGGCAAAACACTATTTTTGTGCACTGTAAAATTTTGAAAAGATATACATGGAGTTTGTAATTAGAATATCTCAGTTTTTATTGAGCCTTTCATTATTGATTGTACTTCACGAATTAGGACATTTCTTACCAGCAAAAGCTTTTAAAACGCGTGTAGAGAAATTCTACTTGTTTTTTGATATTAAATTCTCACTGTTTAAGAAAAAAATTGGTGAAACAGTTTATGGAATTGGATGGTTACCATTAGGCGGTTACGTGAAAATTTCTGGGATGATAGATGAGAGTATGGATAAGGAGCAAATGGCGCAACCACCACAACCATGGGAGTTTCGATCAAAACCAACCTGGCAACGTTTGATTATAATGCTTGGTGGTGTAACGGTTAACTTCTTTTTAGCTTGGGTCATTTATGTCTTTATGTCTGGATATTATGGTGACACCACAATTGCAACTAACAGCATCAAAGACGGTTATATCATTGAAAATCCTGTTCTGAAAGAAATAGGCCTTCAAACAGGTGACGAAATAATTTCAGTGAATGGTAATACTTATGAGAACTTAACAGATTTAACCTACAGTTTTTTAACAGCGGAAGAGGTTTTAATAAAGCGTGATGGTGTTGAACAAAATATTCAATTTCCTGTTGATTTTGCAGGAAAGCTATCCGATACCAAAAAAGAAGACGGTCCTTTACTTCAGTTAAGAACTCCTTTTTATGTGGTTAAAACTGTTGATTCTT
Organism: Bacteroidia bacterium; assembly: GCA_030430385.1. Classification (GTDB taxonomy): domain Bacteria; phylum Bacteroidota; class Bacteroidia; order Flavobacteriales; family Flavobacteriaceae; genus Psychroserpens. Next base: position 50,368 of record JAUIFO010000002.1, on the reverse strand, counting down.
TACAAAATGCTAAGGTAGATCTAAAAGAAGGTGATGTTATTGTAGGGATCAATGACCAGAAGTATAGGTATTATGATGAAATTGAAGCGGCCTTATCGCAATTCAAGAACCAAACAGTTACAGCTAAAGTCCTTCGAGATCAAAATGAAGTTGATGTAACATTACAAGTTGGTGAAGAAGGTAGTTTGGGTATTATAAGAGGAGGTAGCTATTCTATTTTTGAAGACCTCGGATATCTTGATATTGTAAGAAAAGAATACTCTTTTGGAGAAAGTTTTGCAGCAGGTTCTAAACGATTTGTCAAGGAATTTAAGAAGTATGGTGAACAGCTTAAGCTAATCTCTAACCCTGAAACTGGAGCTTATAAAGGTGTAGGTGGATTTAAAGCCATTTTTGATATTTTTTCTGACACTTGGATTTGGGAAGACTTTTGGAGAATAACAGCGTTCTTGTCTATTATGTTAGGTGTTCTTAACTTATTACCAATTCCTGCTTTAGATGGTGGACATGTGATGTTTCTGCTATATGAAATGATTTCAGGAAGAAAGCCTAGCGAAAAATTTCTTGAAGGAGCTCAATTAGTAGGATTTGTGATCTTGATCCTTCTAGTTTTATTCGCCAACGGAAACGATATTGTAAGAGCGGTTTCAGGTTAAAAAGACTTAAGAGTTTAATATTGAATTTTAATTTTAAAAAATCGCATTAAAATTTAATAGTCTTTTTGTATAAAATAAAAAATAGCCTATATTTGCGCTCGCTAAACAAAAGAAAAACACTCCTCAGTAGCTCAGTTGGTTAGAGCATCTGACTGTTAATCAGAGGGTCACTGGTTCGAGCCCAGTCTGAGGAGCATTGAAAAGAAAACGTCACCAAAGGTGGCGTTTTTGTTTTAGCAGCTTTCTGGGTGAGAAGTTTATACTGAGCGGAGTCGAAGTGAGCCCAGTCTGAGGAGCAAAGCAAAGAAACCCATTCAATTAATGAATGGGTTTCTTTTTATACGATTTTACTAAATCTAATTAATGTGGTAATTTATTTCTTAACAAGCCATATATGTAAGTTCCAATAAGGGCAAAAAGAATTACAACAAACATTGGAAGGAATCCAGCTCCAATTAAGGTAAACATAGGTCCAGGACAAGCACCAGCTAATGCCCATCCTAATCCAAAAATAGTACCACCAATAAGGTAGCGAGCAATACTTTTATTTTTTGGGCAAAATGATATGTCTTCACCAAAAAAAGACTTTATCTTAAATCTTTTTATACTCTGTACTGTAAGTATTCCTAATATAAGTGCAGATCCAATAATGCCATACATATGGAAGGCGTCCAAATTAAACATTTCGTAAATACGAAACCATGACGCGGCTTCAGATTTATACATTGTGATTCCAAATAGAATGCCTATAAATAAGTATATTATTGTTCTCATTTTCTTAAAAAATATAGTTTGTTACAAAATTTATTTGATGGTAATTACTCTGGTTGAATAAATTAATGGGATCATAATTATTGAGGTTTTCTTTGTAAACGTAGAGGATATCAAAATTTAATCCTTCAAGGAAACCATGTAATTCATAGTGAAGACGAGTATTTAATTGAAAATATTCATCAAGATTATACTTGTTAAATTCTAGATCACCTACTTCAGGTCCTAGAACTTCAGTAAACTCCAATCCAAATTTTAAACCTCTAATATTAAAATCATAATCACTTGAAATTGTAAATATATTCGCATTACCAAAACCTTCAAGTCGAGATCTTGAGATGGATGTAAAAAAGTGATCTCTACCTAATTCTCTTGGAAATAAAAACCTTCCATTGTGAAAGACTCTTGTAAAATTAATTCCAACATACCAATGTTTAGGATCAAAAGCAATCCGACTACTTAAAACTTGAGCGTTTTCATTTGTTTGAATATAACGATCTTTATAAGGTAGTCTATCTTGATAGTCCTCTGGAAATTGTGCGGCATATTGTAAGCCTATAAACCAATTATTATTATGATAGTCTAATTCTAAGAGACTTGTGTTGAAAATATGATGGAGATAATAATGGTTTAATCTTAAATCGAAACTATTAATTCCTGTTTCAAATTGAATTGATGCTAGGCCTTTACTTTTAGTTTTATTACGATAATTTGCTATTTCTCCATTAGGTTGAAACCCGTTATTTGTCAAACCAATTGCCTCATTAAAATCATACCACTCAACGGTGCTTCTAGGTGATACTCTATCTAACCAATTTATATGTAATTGGTATTTGATTTTGTTCATGTTAAACCAAAGCCCCTTAAAAGCAAAGGGTTTCATTCTACCATCACTTTCGTTGAGTAATGGTGTTTCTTCTATGGCCAGTTTGCCATATGTGATATACCCATTTTTAAAGTTATATTTAAGGTATAGCTCTTCTAAGCGATCTAAGTCATTAAAGTTATCAAGGTCATTTAAATCGTAAAGTTCATGCTCCCATTTTGAGATTTTCCCAGTTGTTTCATCTGGTTCATTTAAATCAGATGAAAATCCTTTGTAAGTAAAAATTCCTTTTACACCAATTTCAAAGCCTTTATAAGTTTTTGTTTTAAAAGCAATAGCGCCTCCTAAAGCATTAGAGTAGTAGTTTTTAAGATTTCTGTCATTAATAGTGGTCATAAAATAGTTACGTATATGTCCTTCAACTTCAGCCTTTGTAAAGATCTCTTTGAGTTTTTCAACCTCACTATTGTCGCAATGATCTTGAGCTTTTAATGTGGACATATTAATGAACACAAACACTATTAATATTAGAGTCTTCATTGATTAAAAAATAATAGGAAAAAGAATGTGAATCATAACTAATCCACCAATAAAGAAACCAACTACAGCAATTAAAGATGGTAATTGAAGGTCACTCAACCCAGAAATGGCATGTCCAGAGGTACAACCTCCAGCATATCTAGCACCAAAGCCAACCAACAAACCTCCAATAGCTAAAATCAAAAGCACTTTAACGTCCATAATTACTCCATTACCAAATAATTCAGTTGGAAGATAAGCAGAACCAGCACTTTCAAAGCCTAATGATTTTAAGTTTTCCATGGAGTCTGGGTTAATAATAACAGTGTCATTATTTGTTAAATAATTTGAAGCAATAAAACCACCTATTATTGCACCTACGACAACGATTAAATTCCAACGTTGAGACTTCCAATCAAATTTGAAAAAATCAGCATTATTTCCTGCGCCACATAGGGTACACATTGTTCTTAAATTTGCAGACATTCCAAAGTTTTTCCCAACCATTATTAAAAGAAACATAATAAAAGCAATCATAGGCCCAGAGATATACCATGGCCAAGGGTTATAAAGTATTTCCATTATTGAATTTATTTATTGAACAAATTAAGTGTAAGACAGCAAGTCCTACAGTAACTATTGTTACATTTATTAGGATATGTAACAATTGGTTGATCAATAACTAGTATCGTCAAGCCTAACTTTTCCATTAAATGTCTTGTATAGAAATAAAAAGTAAAGTGTTAGAAGGGGAGCTCCTATCACAACAATGGTGAGCATTATTCCTAATGACTTTTGTGAAGATGCAGCATTATATATGGTGACACTATAATTAGGGTTCAAAGTTGAAGGCAGCAAGACAGGATATAACTGAAATGCAACCAACATTAATAAAAATGCCATTGTTAATGATGAAAATAGTAGAGCTATCAAATACTTTTTTTTAGACACTAATCTTGGAACATTTGCAATGGCCAAAAATGCTAATAGAGGTAATACAAAAAAAATGGGATTTTCTTTAAACTTGTCTGTTACACCCTCAATAAATGTTAGTGTATAAAGTGAAGTAATTGCAAAACTCACAACGAAGAAAATCATCGCTTTTTTTAATAGAAAAGTTAACCTCGCGTGTAATCTTCCTTCAGTCTTTAGCAATAGAAATATTGCACCTTGTGTCATAAAAACTCCCAAAGTAGTTAACCCAACCATAATGGCATATGGACTTAAAAATGACAGGAAAATACCGCCTTCATATTCAAAATTTGCACCAATATCTAATCCTAAAAGAACATTACCCAATACTACGCCTAATAAAAAAGAGATTAATACATTAGATGTAAAGTAAATAATATCCCATGTTTTACGCCACCAGAGCATAGGTTCGGCACTTCTAAACTTAATCGCTGCCGAGCGTAATACTAAAGCCATTAAAAACAACATAAAAGGAACATACATTGCCGATAGCATTGTGGCATACATTACAGGAAATCCTGCAAATAAAGCACCACCACCAATAATAAGCCATACTTGATTGGCATCCCATAAAGGCCCAATTGCATTTATAGCTATTCGTCTACTTAAGTCTTTTCTAAAGAATAAATGCCACGCACCTGCACCATAATCAAAGCCTTCTAAAATTGCATATCCTGAAAATAAAAGTCCTACCACTAAATACCAGAGTGTCGGATAATCTATACCTAAAAACATTTCCATAGTTATCTAGTTTAAGTAAGTTGCATTTCTTTTTTAGCTTCTTCAAAAGGGCCTTTCTTTATCTTTTTGTGCATTGAATAAATAAATAATAAAAACAGTAAGCTGTAAATAAAAAAGAACATAATCAAAGAAAATAAGATTTGATTTGAAGAAACTTCTTGTGAAAAGGCATCACTAGTTCTCAAATGTCCGTAAACCACCCAAGGCTGTCTACCCATTTCAGCAGCAAACCATCCTGCTTGATTAGCTATTTGAGGTAATATAACCGAGAAGGCAAAAATCTTTAATAACCACTTTGAGTCAAATAGCGTTCCGCGCCACCACAATACACAAGCATATAGTGTAATACCGATTAAAAATATGCCTATTGCAATCATAATATGATAGAATTGAAATACGGCATTTACTTGTGTTGGCTGATCTTCTTTATTAAAAGCATTCAAACCCTTTACGTCGGCTTTAAAATCTTGATGTATTAAATATGATAAACCTCCAGAAATTTTTAAACCTGTTACTTCTTGAGTATCATTATTTACCCAACCCAAAAGATATAAATCTGCAGGTCCAGATGTCTCGTAATGCCCTTCCATTGCAGCCAGCTTAGCAGGTTGATTTTTAGCGACACCATCGGCAGAACTATGACCAGATACTAATTGTGATAAAGAAATAACAGTAGCAACAACCAAGGCTATTTTGAATGCTTTTTGAGATAATTCGATATACTTTCCTTTTAATAGATAATACGCATGGACACTTAACACTAAAAAAGCACCAGCTAAAAAAGCTCCTTGCCAAACATGAATTATTCTATCTACACTTGAAGGGTTAAATACCATAGCCCAAAAATCGGTAACTTCTGCACGAGCATTAAGCCCTTCGCCTACAATATGATAACCAGCAGGAGTTTGTTGCCAGCTATTGGCTACTACAATCCATACTGCCGAAAACATTGAGCCTAAAAAAACGCCTATAGTAGATATAAAGTGTGTTTTTGGAGATACTCGATTCCAACCAAAAAGTAAAATTCCTAAAAAGGTACTTTCTAATCCAAAGGCAAATAAACCTTCAGCAGCTAGAGCACTTCCAAATATATCACCAACATATTTTGAATATACAGACCAATTTGTACCAAATTCAAATTCCATTATAATACCTGTAGCCACACCAATACCGAAAGTAATGGCAAATAGTTTTAGCCAAAAACGCGTTAATGTTTCATAATGTTTGAGACCTGTTTTTAAATATAGACCTTCAAAGATTACCATAAGTAAACCCAGCCCAATACTAAGAGGAGGATAGATATAATGAAATGCAATAGTAAAGGCAAATTGTATTCGTGCAAGAATTTCTGTATCCATGATTTAAAATAAAAAAAGGTGTTTTTTAAACACCTTAAAAAGTTACAATTTAAATATCTTTTTTAGCTAAGTACCAGGTTGTTTTTTCTAGAGTATCATCTGCTAATCTAGAATTAAGTGCTTCAAGAGATTTTGGTGGAGGACAAATCACTTTGTCTCCTTTTTTCCAATTTAATGGCATTGCAACACCGTGTTTGTCTGAAGTTTGTAATGCTTCTAAGGCTCTTAAAATTTCATCCATATTTCTTCCAACATTTAGCGGATAGTACATGATTAGACGGATTTTCTTTTTAGGATCTATAAAAAACACAGCTCTTACAGCAGCTGTTTCACTTTCGTTAGGTTGTAGCATTCCATATAACTTAGACACTTTCATATCTAAGTCAGCAATAATAGGAAAGTCAAAATATACTCCAGTAGTTTCTCTAACATTTTGAACCCATCCTAAATGCGCATGAATACTGTCAATACTCAAGCCTAATAATTCGGTATTTAATGCTTCAAATTCTGCTTTTTTGTTGGCAAAACCGCTCATTTCAGTGGTACATACTGGAGTGAAATCTGCGGGATGTGAAAACATTACAATCCATTTGTCTTGAGCAAATTCTGATAACTTTATTTGTCCTTTTGTAGTTAGTGCCTCAAAATCTGGAGCGTTATCCCCAATTCTAGGCATTGTATTTGTCTGTTGTTGTGTGTTTTCTAGATGCATTTCTATAGTTTTTAATTATTAATAAAATTATTTTTATAAAAATAAACTATAGATTAACCATAGACAGTAACAAAGGTTACACTACTTAAATTTTGGAAAAAAGCGTCCTGTAAAATTTCTATAATCTTTATAATCGTGAAACTTAATTGTTAGTTTTTTTTCTTCATATAATGATTTAAAATGCAACAATGTGTAAAGCAAAATAGATATCATAATTTTATAAAAGGAGGCTTCGTATAAGCTGAAACCAAAGGTTATAAGAATTATTCCTGAATAGATTGGATGTCTTATATATTTATATAACCCTTCAGTGATCAATTGTGTATTTGATCTAGGAGAAGGAAAAGGCGATAAACTTTTACGTAGTTGTAGTATTGCTATAATACTTATAATAATTCCTAACACAAATAATATTAGTCCAAGAACAGACACAAATTTTAGAGGTTTAAAGTGTAGTATGTTAATGTTAAATAGATAGGCTATAAGAAGTAATACTTGTAGGCTTACGTAAATAATATCTTTTATGTTGATCTTCATTTGGGAAGGTAAAGTTGCATTCCTTCTTCAAAAACAACCCTATCTAAATGTCCCATTTTAAGACGATCTTCAGTAATCAAATGCAGATGCATATTTGTATCATGATGGGTAAAAATACCTTTGTGTTCTGTTGAATAAAATCCAATTATCTCTACAGCTTCGTTCTCTATGGTGTAATTTGTTTGTCCAACATGAGCCTCTTTTGGTGAACTCACAGTAGAGCCACTAGGTAGGTTTTGAATATGAATTTTAGCCATTGACACAGTTCCTTTTAATTTAAATACAAAAGGTGTTGTGAATTTAGTTGCTTTTATATTTAGGGATTCTTCAAGGTCTTTAAGGTTTTTTACAGAGTTATCTATTGGTTCTTTATCCCACTTCGACACATTTCCGTATACAAAAAATGGTGCTTTAACTTGATAGGTTTCTTGTACACTCATTGTTGAATCTGAAAGAACTTCAGACTTATACGATTTTCCATCAACAATTAACAACTCGCCTTTTAAATATTCTACAGGACCTAAACCATAGAGCCCAGATTTATCTAAGGTGTCCAACAATACCTTGCCATAAAGCTCTCCCTTCCACATAACATCTTTCATTGCAGCAACGGAGACAACATCACTTTGAGATCTTGATTCATTTTGTTTAGACATACAGCTTAATGAAAGAAGTACAACTGTAACGAATGTTATTTTTAAGTATTTCATAAGAATTTATTTAAAAAGGTGTAACGTTAAAATTACACCTTTTTGCTATTAATCGCACCATACATTAGACATCTTGTCCTTTAAGCATTTTACTCCAGTATAAGTATGGTAGCATGTATTTTTTTAACATCCAAAGTCGCCAATGCTCTTTTGAAGAGTCGGATATAAGCATTTGTTTTAATTTTGGATCAGGAATAAAGTTCTTGTCATAATCAAACTCGGCCAGTACCATTTTCCCATAATCTGTTACTAGTGGACAAGAAGAATATCCATTATAAGATTTTTCTCCGATTCTGTCATGTTTTATTAGTAACAACAAGTTATCAACCACAATAGGCACTTGCTTTCTAATAGCAGCTCCTGTTTTTGCGGTTGGCAAGGCGCATACGTCACCTAAACCAAAAATATTTGCGTACTTATTGTGTTGCATACTGTGATGATCTACATCTAACCACTTAGCATCATTGACCAAAGAAGAATCTTGTATAAATTTTGGAGCTACTGATGGAGGCGCTGTATGTAGCATATCGTAGTGAATACCATAGCGATTCCCTTCAATAGTGACTTTAACATCTTTATAATTGTATTGAAAATCTTTATCAATGACCTCTTCACCATTTTCTTCACTTGACATCACCACACATCCACCAGCAGATATATCTTTACCTAATTCATACCAAGCGATTTGTTTTTCAGCATCAATAGCTACTAGTTTATGATGAAATCGTAAGTTTATATCTTTTCTATCAACCACTTCCATTAAAGTTTTAGCAACAGGTTTAACACCAAAAATGACACTTCCTGCAGTAGCAAATATAACATCGGTTTTAGCTCTTACATTACTTTTTCTGAAATGACTTTCTGCTAGGTACATGATCTTTTGTGGAGCGCCTCCACATTTAATTGGAGTTGTAGGTTGTGTAAATAAGGCTGTGCCTCCTTTAAAGTTTTTAATAACGTCCCAAGTGTGTTTTGGATCTGTGTAGTTGCTACAAACAACGCCTTTATCAATGGCATCTCCAAGTCCAGGAACTAGTGAAAAATCATAAGCTAATCCTGGAGCTACCACTAAGTAATCATAAGTTATATCGCCACTAGATTTAGTAGAAACAGAGTTTATTTCTGGATTAAAACCAGAGGCATAGTCTTTTATCCAGTTGACTCCTTTAGGCATTACATCTGCCATAGGTTTTGCAGTTTTATCAAAATCATAAGTTCCTGCACCTACTAGAGTCCATGCTGGTTGATAATAATGTGTCGTTGCTGGTTCAATTAAACCAATATCTAGAGTGTGATCTTGTTTTAAAAGTTGAGCAGCAGCCATTATACCTGCTGTTCCACCTCCTATAATTAAGATTTGATGATGTTTGCTCATAGCTAGTTAGTTTTAAAATTTCATAAATTTAAGTGGAACATAGTTTTTATTCAGTAACATTTGTTACATAATAGACTACTATGAGTAACACAACTTTTGTTAGCTTTAGTTTATAGAATTTACAGGGATTGAAAAGAGGGAGTAAATATTAAGATTGGAGGGCTATTTTTTTAATAATATCATAAATAGTTCTTTTCCAGATCTGCTTTCAACAGAATTGTAACAAGGTGCCAAAATTTTGATATGAAAAAGCGGTTGGAAATACTTTAGATATTCCTCTTTATTGCCACCAAAAGGAGGATGGTCTGTATACAAAGGTGTATTGAAAAGAAGACCTACAATTTTTCCACCTGTATTTAATAGTTTATTTACTTGTTTAGCATATAGGTTACGTAATGAAGGATGGATGGCACAAAAAAAAGTTTGCTCAACAATGAGGTCAAAGCTCATATTTATATCAAAAAAATCACAGTGAATTAAATGAGACGATGGAAATGAAGGCACTCTTGATTTGAGATTTAATAGTGCTTTTTCTGAAACATCTACTACATACACATCAGTAAAGCCTAAAAGGTGTAAATATTCAGCCTCATAAGAGTTGCCACCACCTGGAATTAGAATTTTCAAATCATAATCATTTAGCTGATCAAAGTATGATTTTAATGGCGTTGAAATTTTACCTAGATCCCAACCTATATCGTTATTTAGATAACGATTGTTCCAGAATGTTTCAGATAAATCTATCATTGTAATGTGTTGTCTTCAAAATGCGTACTAATGTAAAAAGGAAATGTTATAAAACACTTCCTTTTTACTTCTAACCAACCAAAAAAAATCAATTAGGGATAACTGTTTTGCCTTTCCAATCCAGCATACCACCTAAAAGATTATATGTTGTATTTAATCCTAATCGTTCTAGCTCTTGGCAAGCTTTTAAACTTCGAACACCACTTCTGCAATAGACATAATAATTTTTATCAGGATTTAGCTGATAAGCTTGTTGCTGAAAACTACTTACATTCATAATGTTCATCATTAATGCATTTTCTTGAATTCCTTTTACCCATTCATCAGGTCTTCTGGCATCTATAATAATGGCATTTTCATCCTCATTTAATTGAGACATCCATTCTTCTTGTGTTAAGTTTATCATTAGTATAGGTTTAAAGTGTTGAAGGACATACGTAATCTGTAATCGCTACACCTGTTTCTTTTATAGCTTTAAATCCGCCTTGTATATCAATAAGGTTGTGAATCCCTCTACTTTTAAGAATAGATGCTGCAATCATACTTCTATAACCACCTGCACAATGCACATAAAACGGTTTGTGATCTGGAAATTCTGAAAGATGATCATTGATATAATCTAAAGGTGTATGATGAGCATTAATGACATGCTCAGACAAAAACTCACCCTTTTTTCTTACGTCGAAGACAGGAATATCTTCACAAATAAAAGATTTTTTAAATGTAGTTGCTGGTACAGAACTTACAGTATCATATTCTTTTGAAGCTTTTTTCCATGCTTCAAATCCGCCCTCTAGATACCCTAACGTATTGTCAAAGCCAACACGAGATAAACGTTTTATAGCTTCTGTTTCTCTTCCTTTTTCAGTAACAAGTAGTATGGGTTGTTGTACGTCTGCAATTAAAGCACCTACCCAAGGCGCAAAATTGCCATCTAATCCAATAAAAATAGAACGAGGAATGTGACCTTTTGCAAAATCTGATTGATGACGAACATCTAATACCACAGCTTCTGTTTCATTTGCAGCAGTTTCAAAAGCATCTGGTGATAGTGCAATGGCACTTCGTTTTAATACCTCTTGAAAATCTTCATAACCTTCCTTATTCAGTTTTACATTCAACGGAAAATAATCGGGAGGAGGTAAAAGACCATCAGTAACCTCTTTAATGAATTCTTCTTTAGTCATATCTGATCGAAGCGCATAATTGCTTCTTTTCTGATTTCCTAAGGTGTCAACAGTCTCTTTGCTTAGGTTTTTTCCGCAAGCAGAACCTGCACCATGCGCTGGATACACAATTACATCATCATTTAAAGGCATGATTTTATTTCGTAAGCTATCAAATAAATAACTCGCCAAGTCTTCTTCTGTGATCTCTCCAGCTTTTTGTGCAAGATCAGGTCGTCCAACATCACCTAAAAATAAAGTGTCGCCACTAAATATTGCATGATCCTTACCATTTTTATCCTTGAGTAAATAGACAGTACTTTCCATGGTATGACCAGGTGTATGTAGCACTACAATGGTGATGTCTCCAAGTTTGAATTCTTGTTTATCTTCAGCAATGATTGCATCAAAACTTGGGTTTGCTAATGGTCCATAAATGATAGGCGCACCTGTTTTTTTTGATAGGGTAACATGACCACTTACGAAATCAGCATGAAAGTGTGTTTCAAAAATGTATTTAATCTCAGCATTGTTTGCTTTGGCCTTATCGATGTAGGGTTGTACTTCTCTAAGAGGATCTATTATTGCAACCTCTCCATTACTTTCAATGTAGTAAGCACCTTGAGCAAGACATCCAGTATATATTTGTTCTATTTTCATAATTTATAATTAAGAGAAAGTTCAAAACTATTGCTTAATTTGATAATTGACAGTAACATAAGTTACACTAGTGTTGATTTGAAAAAACAGAAAAAGAATAATCACAGTTTGACCTAAAAAAAGCCTTATGTTTTAAACACAAGGCTTTATGAATAGTAAACAGATTTACAGCATTGTTGTCGGACAAATATAATCTGATTTAGGAATTGTAGTTTTTTGGGAGATCTCTTTAAAACCTCCTTGTACATCTACGAAATCTTCCCAACCTCTTTGCTTTAATATGGAAGCCGCAATCATACTTCTATAACCACCAGCACAATGTACAATAAATGACTTGTCTTTTGGTATTTCACTTAAATGTTTATTGATTTCATTTAAAGGGATATTAATGGCATCAATGATATGCTCTGAGTTGAATTCACTTCTTTTGCGAACATCAATAACCAAAGGACTTTCTGATTTGTATAGAGTTTCAAAATCTTCAGCTGATATTCTATTAATACGCTCAACATCTTTATGAGCATTTTTCCAGGTTATGAAACCATCTTTCAAATATCCAATCGTATTATCATAACCAACTCTTGCTAATCTAGTGATTGCCTCTTCTACCTGTTCAGGATAAGCAATGAGTAATATTTCCTGTTTTACGCTAGGAATCATCTCGCCAACCCATTGAGCAAAATTTCCTGACAAACCGATGTTAATACTGTTAGGGATGAAACCCTCTGCGAAATCCTCAGGATTTCTAGTATCTAATACCAGCGCTCCAGTTTCGTTTGCAGCTGTTTCAAAAGCATCAGCATTAAGTGCTCTTGTTCCTCTATCAATAATAGTGTCTAAACTTTCATAGCCTTTGATATTCATTAGCACGTTTTGTGGAAAATAACCAGGAGGTGTTGTTAAACCAGTAAGTAGTGCTTCAACAAATTCATCTTCAGTCATATCTTGTAGCGCATAGTTTACCTTTTTTTGATTACCAAGTGTGTCTGTAGTTTCCTTACTCATCATTTTACCACATGCAGAGCCTGCACCATGATTAGGATATACAATTAAATTGTCGTTTAGAGGTAAAATTTTATTTCGTAACGAGTGATATAAATGTCTTGCTAATTTGTCTTCCGTTAAGTCAGAAATAACATGCTGTGCTAAATCAGGACGTCCAACATCTCCAATAAATAACGTGTCTCCTGTAACAATGCCATGTTCTGTACCTTGATCATCGATAAGAAGATATGTTGTACTTTCCATAGTGTGACCAGGTGTGTGAATCACTTTCACTTTATAGTCACCAACTTCAAAGATTTGATCGTCTTTAGCAACTATTGCCTCGTAACCTGGTTTGGCATTTGGACCAAATACAATTTCAGCACCTGTTTTATTTTTTAAGTCGAGATGACCACTTACAAAATCGGCATGAAAATGCGTTTCAAAAACATACTTAATTTTTGCATTATCACTTTGTGCTCTTTCAATATAAGGTTGAACCTCTCTTAGTGGATCAAAAACAGCAGCTTCACCATTACTTTCAATATAATATGCTGCATGAGCTAAACATCCTGTATAAATTTGTTCTACTTTCATTTTGACTAATTTTTAATATTAAACAAGTTAAAAGTAGTCTTAATGATTGTAATGTTTAGTGACTTAGGTTACACAAGAGAACATAAGTAAAAAACAATGATATTTGTCATAAAATTGATTTACAAGAATTGAAAATATTTCATACAAGAGACGATAGTCAGAAAAGAACTAAAAGCTTAGCGTGATATGAAAAATTCCATATAGAAAATAAAAAAGGCCATAATGAAAATGAAATAACCAAAGCCTTTTTTTAGTTTTTTACCATCAATAAAATTACTCATATAGCTTCCTATAAAAATACCAACTAATGAAAATAGAGTAAAAATTAATAGGAAATTCCAGTCAATAGGCATTGTAAAAGCATCACCTAGAAAGAATCCCAATAGAGATTTGAAAGCAATAATAATTAGAGATGTAGCCACAGCGACTTTCATTTCAACATTAGCAAGAATTACAAGGGCTGGAATGATTAAGAAACCGCCTCCAGCACCTATTAAACCAGTAACTGCTCCTACGAGTAGTCCTTCAATAAGTATTAATGGGTAATTATACTTGACATCGCCTTCAATCTTTTTTTCTTTTCGAGTTTTTAGCATAGAAAATGCGGCAGGAATCATTAACACAGCAAATAATCCAAACATAGCCATACGTCTAGTAAACTCAAAAGTTCCGACAGTGAATAAAACATCAGGTAGAGCAGGAACTACATAATGCCTTACAGCTGACACACCAATAATTGCAGGAATACCAAAAACAATAGCAGTTCTCCAATCTACTAAGCCTTTAAAATGCTGCTTAAGTCCGCCAACTAATGCACTAGCTCCAACGATAAATAACGAATAGGCTGTTGCTAATTTTTCATTGACTGAAAATAAATACGCCAATACTGGTACTGCTAATATTGAACCTCCTCCACCAATTAGACCAAGGGAAACACCTATTATTAATGCGCAGAAGTATCCCAATATTTCAGTTATTTCCATAGCGTATTGTTTGTTGTTATGATAAATGTAAAATCAATATGTTGCATATTACTTAAACATTAGAGATATATACAATTTAAATATCTTTTAAAACTATTGAATTTCTGTGAAGTTCTATTTTTCCCAGAACTTCTAATTTTTTTAGTAGTCTTGAAACGACCACTCTAGATGTATGAAGCTCATATGCTATTTCTTGATGTGTATTATGAATGATATTGTCTTCAGAGACTCTTGACTTTTCCTTTAAATATTTAAGAAGCCGCTCATCCATTTTTAAAAATGCGATACTATCAATAGTCTCTAACATTTCATTAAGTCTATTATGATAACTTTCAAAAACAAAATTTCGCCAACTTTTATACTTTCCCGACCATTCTTCCATTTTTTCAATAGGAATCATTATGAGTTTTGCATCAGTTTCAGCAATAGCTCTTATTTCACTTTTTGTTTGACCTAAACAACACGTAAGAGTCATAGCACAGGTATCTCCTTTTTCTAAAAAATAAAGCAATAACTCATCACCATCATTATCTTCTCGTAATATTTTTATAACACCAGAAACCAACAAAGGCATTGCTCTTACGTACTGACCAATTTCCATCATTTTGAATCCTTCAGGAACTTCTTTGTAGGTGCCTACTTGGTTTATTTCATTTAGTAGGTCATCTTCAAAAAGATGACCATAATTATCTTTAAGTTCTTGAATCATTCTACTAAGTTAGAGTTTTTAAGTTCTTTTTTGTGCTTAAATTTCATGAAAGCATTTACCCAAATTATTTTTGATAAGGTATATAATAGGGGGAAAAGGCCAATTAAGGACACTAAAAAAGTTAGCATTAACGATGTAGGTGTTACCTCATCCCTTATTAAAAAACTTATCGCTACTACAGCAATAAATAGCGCTACTCCTAAAGCATATGAGACATAGTAAGAGCCTTGGTAAAACCCTGTTTCAATCTCGAATTTAGTATTGCAATG
Source organism: Bacteroidia bacterium (assembly GCA_030430385.1). Classification (GTDB taxonomy): domain Bacteria; phylum Bacteroidota; class Bacteroidia; order Flavobacteriales; family Flavobacteriaceae; genus Psychroserpens. The sequence continues at coordinate 35,076 of JAUIFO010000002.1, read as the reverse complement.
GGAACATTTTTCTTTTACTTTTCCCATAGTTGAAAACTTATAAGGATGGCCCTCAAAAAAATCACCTTCATGACATTTTGGGCATTTCATTCTTAATACACTGTATAGTTTTGTTCCTTTGCCAATCATTTTTATACTTTTTGGTAAAAGTATTGTAGACAGGATTTAAACACAGTAACAAAAGTTACAGATCTAAGTTTGCGATCGTTCAAATCTAAAAATAGAATCTTCTTAAGATGTTTTCTTTTTAATCTTGCTCACATTTTAATATAGTTTCGATGTAGCTATATAAGAACATATAAAGCTATTAATTATGAAACGAATTTTACTAATTCTGTTATTGGGTATATGGAGCCCAATGGCAATTGCTCAAACTACTTGGACAGGCTTGGGCGTCAATACAAATTGGAACAATGTAGACAATTGGGATACAAATATAGTTCCTACTGCGTCAGATGATGTGATTATTCCAACAGGTTTAACTGTTACTCTAAATGTGTCTGGAAATGTTCAATCTATAGATGTTCAAGGCAATTCTATTCTAGAGATTAATTCGAACTTAACCTTTACTGGAAATTCTAATTTTGGTCCTGATACAGTAATAAATTGGAGTTCTGGAGCATTATTTGGAGACACATTCACACTTACAAATCAAGGCGAATTAAATTTAATAAGTAACAGTGGCAAAACAATAAATAATGGAACTATTGTAAATAATGAAGGTGTTTTAAATATTACCTCATCAGGAGATTTATTTCTTAATGGTGCGAGTGCAACACTAAATAATCAAGTAGGTGGTGTTATCGATATGCAATTTGATGCAGGTAATATTACTTGGGGAGGAGCTCCTGGAGTTATCAATAATACAGGTCTAATCAAAAAAACGGTGTCTACTGGAGAAGCACAAATCATAGTAACACTTAACAACAATAATGGTACAATCCAAGTTGAAGATGGTACGTTGTCTTTTCAAAATTCACCTAAGAATTTTACAGATGGGACCTACAATGTGTTTTCTGGTGCAACCTTAGATTGGGATAATGCTGTAACAATTTCAGGAAGTTTAGAAGGGACTTTGAGTGGTAATATGAACTGGAATCAAAACATCGTAGTGGCTGAAAGTACTCAAGCCGATTTAAATTTTTCTGAAAACTTTAACTGGACAGCAGGAACGATATCTGGAGGTGGTACACTAACAAATAATGGTTCTATGACATTAACTGGTAACGGATCAAAAACCATATCTACAGAAACTACATTAAATAATTTAGGAAGTATTGCGATCACCTCATCAGGTGATTTATTTCTTAATGGTGCGAGTGCCACACTAAATAATCAATTGAGTGGTGTTATCGATATGCAGTCTGACTCTGGAAACATTACTTGGGCAGGAGCACCAGGAGTTATCAATAATACAGGTCTAATCAAAAAAACGGTGTCTACTGGAGAAGCACAAATCATAGCAACACTCAATAATAATGATGGCACGATTCAAGTTGAAGAGGGTACGTTGTCTTTTCAAAATTCGCCAAAGAATTTTACAGATGGGACCTACAATGTGTTTTCTGGGGCAACCTTAGATTGGGATAATGCTGTAACAATTTCAGGAAGTTTGGAAGGGACTTTGAGCGGTAGTATGAACTGGAATCAAAACATCGTAGTGGCAGAAAGTACTCAAGCCGATTTAAATTTTTCTGAAAACTTAAACTGGACAGCAGGAACGATATCTGGAGGTGGTACACTAACAAATAATGGTTCAATGACATTAACTGGTAATGGATCAAAAACCATAGCGTCTGAGACTACTGTAAATAATTTTGGGAGTATTGCGATCACTTCATCAGGTGATTTTTTTATCAATGGAGAAAGTACAATACTAAATAATCAATTGAGTGGTGTTATCGATATGCAGTCTGACTCTGGAAACATTACTTGGGCAGGAGCACCAGGAGTTATCAATAATACAGGTCTAATCAAAAAAACGGTGTCTACTGGAGAAGCACAAATCATAGCAACACTCAATAATAATGATGGCACGATTCAAGTTGAAGAGGGTACGTTGTCTTTTCAAAATTCGCCAAAGAATTTTACAGATGGGACCTACAATGTGTTTTCTGGGGCAACCTTAGATTGGGATAATGCTGTAACAATTTCAGGAAGTTTGGAAGGGACTTTGAGCGGTAGTATGAACTGGAATCAAAACATCGTAGTGGCAGAAAGTACTCAAGCCGATTTAAATTTTTCTGAAAACTTAAACTGGACAACAGGAACGATATCTGGAGGTGGTACACTAACAAATAATGGTTCAATGACATTAACTGGTAATGGATCAAAAACCATAGCGTCTGAGACTACATTAAATAATTTAGGAAACATAGCGATTGCTTCGTCAGGAGATTTGCTAATAAGTGGAACAAGTACAATGCTGAATAATCAAGTTGGAGGAATTATAGATTTGCAGTTTGATGCAGGAAACATTACTTGGGCAGGAGCTTCGGGGATTCTTAATAACTTTGGACTTATTAGAAGATCGAACAGTTCAGGACTAGTACAGATTTTTGTTGACCTGAATAATTCTGGTACCATTGAAGTAGCTTCAGGAGAGTTAGAAATAGCTTCATCAAGACCTTTTGTGAATGAAACGACAGGAATTGTAAAAGGTGTCGGAATTTTCGATTTACCAACAACACCTAATTATACAAATAATGGAATTTTTGCACCTGGATTATCTCCTGGAACTTTAAATGTGCAAGGTGATTATACATCAACATCAACATCACAGTTAGAAATAGAGTTAAATGGATTAGTGCCAGACACTGAGCATGATGTGCTTGCAATAACTGGTAATAATAATGTTTTTGAAGGAAGCGTGAATGTCATTATGGGATTTGAAGGTAATATTGGTGACGAATTTACGATTGCCACCACTTCTGGGAGTATAGCTTCTGAAAATTTACAAACGCCAATTGAAAATGTTGATTTTGATGGGAAGCGCTATACGTTTGAAGTGTCTTACCCAGACAACAATAAAGTAGTGTTAACTATCACAGGTAAATTAGACATTCTTCCTCCTAATGTAATTACGCAGAATATTACTGTTCAATTGGACGCTTCAGGTAATGCGTCAATTTCTCCTTCTCAAATTGATAATGGTTCGACAGATAATTGTACACCAACCAATGAACTGCAGTTTGCCTTAGATATTGATGCATTCACATGTTCAGATTTAGGGGATAATATTGTTAATCTAACAGTTACGGATAATGATGGAAATTTTGCATCTGCTCCTGCAACAGTAACGGTTGAAGATATCATGCTTCCAACAGTGATCACACAAGATATTACAGTACAACTGGATGCTTCAGGAATGGTTTCAATAACTGCTGAAGATATTGATGATGGTTCATCAGATAATTGTGCGGTAGCAAGCTTGAGTTTAGATGTTTCAAATTTTGATTGTTCTGATTTAGGAGAAAACACTGTGACCTTAACAGTTGTTGATCCTAGTGGAAATTCAGATAGTGCAACAGCAATAGTAACGGTTGAAGATAATATACTTCCAACAGTGATCACACAAGATATTACAGTGCAACTGGATGCTTCAGGAATGGTTTCAATAACTGCTGAAGATATTGATGATGGTTCATCAGATAATTGTGCGGTAGCAAGCTTGAGTTTAGATGTTTCAAATTTTGATTGTTCTGATTTAGGAGAAAATACAGTGACCTTAACAGTTGTTGATCCTAGTGGAAATTCAGATAGTGCAACAGCAACAGTAACGGTTGAAGATACAATTGATCCCGTTATAAATTGTCCAACAAACCTTGATGTGGAAAGTACAGGAGCGTATACAATCCCTAACTTTTTTGACGAAGGAGATGTGACAGCTTCTGATAATTGTACGTTTACAGTTGAGCAAAATCTTATACCTGGAACATTAGCACCTCAAGGAGAATATGAAGTTATAATGACAGTCACTGATGCTTCAGGAAATACAGCATCATGCTCATTTAATTTAAAGGTTGATGATTTAACTTTAAGTACAAATGGTTTTGAATTGAGTGAAAATTCTATTGTGCTTTATCCTAATCCTGTAAATGACGTGTTACAAATTAAGAACACTAGTAACCAAGAACTTATTGATGCTACAATTTATGATGTGACAGGTAAAATAGTTCAAACCATTAAGATCACTAATGATATGGTTTCGGTTTCAATGACAAGTTTTGCTAGTGGTGTTTACTTTGTTAGAATTAATTCTGAAAAAAGTGCAGTAACAAAACGATTTATTAAACAGTAGTTAATTTTAAAGTGTCATTATTTAGTTAGTTGAAAAAAAGCTATTAGATTAAATTCTAATAGCTTTTTTGCTCACATTACATAATTTCATCGATGCATTAAAAGACAGGCATCATGCTATTAATTTATTAGGGGAATTATTTGATTTATTAGTCTGTCTAACCTTAAAAAGGAGTTCAATAATGAGCTCCTTTTTTTATAAAGTCTATTTTCTTTTAAAGACTATGAATACAATAATGCCTATTAGCAAGAGACCAAGAATCCAGTACAATAGATTTGATGATGTCCCAGTCAATTCAATAGGAGCGGTGTCTCCAATTATTACTAAACCAGCCCAATATTGAGGTGCTAATGTTCTGCCTTCAGCATGAGCCATATAATCCAATTTAGCATTTTGAAGTGCTTTGTCTTTAGGAAGTCCGTCTTCTAGGTGGCTGTAGAAATATTCTATAATTTTTGCACTAGACTTCTCGTCTATTTTCCACAAACTTGTGAGCATGCTTTCACTTCCAGCATAATTAAAAGCATGCGCTAATGAAATCATACCTTCACCAGATTGGTAGGAAGGTTTTCCTGTTTCACATGCTGTAAGAATAGCCAAATTAGAAGCTAAATTTTGGTTATAGATCTCATAGGTGTATAACGAATTATCTTCTGAAGCAATACTATCTGAAACATTTTTGGCAAAGATCAATCGCGATAGTTCAGGTGAGATATTGTTGGATTCGGCATGCGTACCAATATGAATGATTTTATGTTCTTTAGCTTGTTCCGTAAAGATTTGCTTTGAAGCGTTTTCATTTAAAAAGGAGGTGCCATCAAATACTTTGGAGTATTCTTCAGCCAAATGAGCAGCAAAAGGTTGCGGTAATAATCTGAGATAACTTTTGTCTAAAAAAACAGAGTCTTTAATCACTGTTTTGTAGTTGGTTTTCATTTCTTCATTAAATTCAGGAGAGAACGCAATAAAATTCTTTTCAAAAAACTTAGGCGATTTGTTTTTGTTGATTAGTAATAAACTATAATTATATGATATGCAATACTTGTGAAGTAAACTATGGTTATATAACTGTTCTTGAGCTTTTGTTTCTTGAGTAGCAAAGGCTTCAAAACTTAAATTAAATAAATTTCCATCTGGAATTATAACAATGGTCTTGTTTGAAAGTGAAGCTTCTATTGGTTTCCATAAAATGGTATACAATGAATGATATACCGAAATGTTTTGTCCTAATTGTTCACTATTGAAGGTCTCAAGAATATTATTTAAATCGGTTGCATTTAGTTCAACCAACTGAAGCTTTTCGTCTTCAATTATAAAAGCAAAGAGCGCATCATATATATACATATACCTCAGAACAGAATGATCTTTACGTACAATATTATTAAACTCAAAGGTCTTGGCAATTGAAGCATATTTTAGATTATAGTATTTTGGATAATCCTTTTTTAGGACTTCAAGAAACTGCTCCCATTGCGCGTTGGTTTCCATAAACAACTCAATATTATCAAGATTGTTTAACGATTGTTTGAACTGGGTAACAAGAGTGGTTTCCTTTTTCAAAATATCATCTGGGACGTTATAAGATGAGGAGCTCGTTTTGACATTTAATTGTTGGCGAATTCTATTGTAAAGTTTCGACTCATGTAAACTTAAGATGTCTTTCAAATAATTATTCTCATTTGTGGCTTGGTATAACCAAAGACCTACTTGTTTAGTGTATTCAAAGAGATCATTATTATCTTCAATGATTATAGATAGGTTTTCGTCTTCAGTTATTATTGACTTTTGATGTTCTAAGATAGAGATTGCTTGTTGTAAATGTTGATATTGTGTTTTTAAAACCGATAAATCTTGTTTATTATTCTGCTCTAATACAATTTTAGATTTAAGCAATATAGCTGCAGGTTTATCAAGGTTCATGCTTAAGTGATTAATCTTGTTGCTATTAATGTCCTTAGCATCATTATACAATGCTAGTGCGTTATTAATGTATTTTAATGCGTTGTCATAATCTTTGGCATTGAAATATATTTTTGCAAGATTAATAAGTTGTGAGCTTTCAATTGTGGTGGTTTCACCTTGATTTTTTACGACATAATCATAAGCTTTTTGAGCCGTTTCTATAGCCTTGTTATGATACCCATTTTCAGAATAAAATCTAGAATAATTCTGCATGGCATTCAGAAAAAACTCATCATAATTTTTACCAAAAATGCTTTCGTATCTCGTTCTGCTTAATTCATAATTGGTTTTGGCAACCTCAATATTACCATAGTGATCATTTATGACACCTTTGTAATAGTAGGCATCTGCAACGCCTAACGGATTTTGTTGTTCGTTTGTCAAACTAACTTCTAACCCTTTGTCAAAATAAGTTTCAGCAAGCTCATAATCTTTTAATTTGAGATGTATGTTTCCAAGATTAAGTAATGAATATGCAATTTCATAATCATTGTCAGGCATGTGTTTTAATTGTTGAGTATACACATACTCATTCAAATCTCTTGCTTTGGTATAGTTGCCTTGTGCGATAAAATCATCTGCATAATTTTGAATGGTTAGAAACATAAATAAACGCGCTTCCTCTTTAAAAAAATCTTTATCAGAATCTGAATTAATAAAGGCGTTGTAGTTTTTAATCGCTTTTTCGTTATATGAAGAAGCTTCCGTAATGTTTCCAATTTGAGAATACGCCGAACTAATATTAGATTGTGTTTTAGCCTTATGATAAAATCTATTCATTGGAATTGGTTCCAATTCATCTATAATTTTTTCGCCTTTTTTAAAATAATATAAAGCGCTATCAATTTTATAAACATCCCACATTCTTCCTCCAAGAGAATTGTAAGCATCAAGCACTTTGGTTTTATCAGATTTTGGGTAGGATAAGTAATGTCTCAACGATTCTTTGCTGTGCCAAATGGCATCTTTTATGTTGCCTTGTCGCCTGTAGTCTATACTCAGATTATGATGAATTAAACCAAACAGATCTCCTGTTGCATCAGGCATTTTTTTGGTGTCTTCTAAGGCTAACAAATGTTCATTGGCAGCACTTTTAAAGTCTCTAATAAACACATAAAAACGTGCCAGCACCAAATGTTTCTGCCGAGAAACGCTTAGTGAATCTGTGGCATCAGTAATGCTATTTGCAAAAGCATTGGTTGTTTTTATGGCAGACGCTTTGTCACCAGAATTTAAGGCAATCTTTCCTACATAGTAGATGCGTCTGGTCATTTCTAGATACAGCTCATTGGCTTTCAAATCGCTAATGTTTTTGGTCAAGACAGAATCTGCTTTTTCAAAAGCTTTTTGAGCAATGAGTGAGTCAATAAGTTGCGTATCTCGAATATCGTCTTTTTGTGAATGAGCCTCAAAATGAAGGCCCAAAACAAGTGTAAAAAGCACAATAAGCCTAATACAATATTGTATTTGTTTCATACCTATTATTTATGAGTAGATTAATCTAAAAGTTCAGACAATAAGGCTTTACTTTTTTCTAAATTACTTTGTTTTAGGTAGGTTTCGGCTAAGGTTTCATTTCCATTTTTAAGAGCTGCAAGTCCAAGATAATAATAGGCATCATTAGCTAGTGGGAAACTTGAGTTTTGAACAGATTTTTCAATAAACAAGATCGCATCGTTTTCATTTTTATCAGCCAAATGGGCTACACCAATAAAATAGTTTATGGTATCATTTTTTTGCGAAATCGCATTCCATTTTTCAATGGCAGATTTGTATTTGCCTTGTTTGTAATCTACCATAGCTTCATAAAATTCATAGTTTGATTGATTACTCATGGTCGTTGGAAGTCCAGGATCAGGAGTAAAATATTTCGCATACAAGTTCTCAGGAGAGTTTTGGTTAAAAAACCAAAAACTACCAACAGCTATTACAATTGCAGCTGCAGCAACTAATCGTCTCACATTGAGATAACGTATTTTAGCTTGTGAGTTCTGAGTTTTATTAGAATCGATAGCTTTATGAAAATCGTCTAATTGTTCTTTGAGCGCTTGTGATTCAATTCCTGTAAGTAAGGTTCGAATATCATCAACCTGAACTTTAAAGGCTGCATCAGTTTGAAGTCTAGTTTCAAATGATTTTAATTCTTCAGAAGTCATAGTGTTGTTGATATAACGTTCAACAGTTTCTAAAAGTTCTTGTGATATGTGATTGCTATTAGTTTCCAATGTTTTAAGATTTTGAGGATAATACAATGTTTCGGAGTTTTTCCATACATCTGTATTTTTTATTTCTCACTGAAGCTTCGCCTAGTTGTAATTCTGAAGCGAGATCTCTCAGTGACCTTTTTTCATAATAAAAGTTTGTTAAGAGTTGTTTGCATGGTTGTCCTAGGTTTTTAAAGGCTTCCATTACTGTTTTTACTCTTGAATTTAAAACGTCTTCTTCATCAAGATCATCATTAGACTCTTGTTTTAAAACAGCTAATGTTTCATCTGTTAAAGTGTTTGTTTTTTTAAATGTTTTTGAACGTAATACATCCATCCATTTGTTTTTGGCTATTTGATATAAATACCCTTGCAAAGCCGTTTCGTTTTTTGGCTCAAATGTATTGGACTTTAAATTATTCCAAACCACAATAAAGCTTTCCTGATACAAATCTTTAGCATGCTCTATTGTACCACTGTTTTTTAAAACCATGGTTTCGATCTTTGAATAATTACCAACATAAAACTGTTTTAAAGCGACTTGATCGTTGGCTTTAATAGCATCTATAAGTTGTAGTTGATGTTCAATTTTGTAGGCTTCCCTCATGTTAATAGCTAATCATGAGTAAGATACAACTATTTCAATTTTCAACAAATACTATACTATTAAACCAAACTTTTATCGATTAATGACTTTAATTTGTACAATTACATCGTTTTTTAGTAGTAATTGTCATCACTATGTTCTAATTGTTCCCAATCAATTCCGTTGGTGCTATTATCTATATTCGGATTCCAATTGGTATTGTTAGTGCCAATATAATTATCGTTAGTGCCTTTCCAAACTTGATCATAATGCCCTTCAACTTGATATTGGTTTCCAGATTGATCTTGCATCGTATTTCTTTCCCAAATACCGCTATTTATTGTGTTAGAATGACCAGCGTCAACCATTCCGTTGCGACGTTTCCAACTTTCATGATTGCTATCTAAAATGGAACTGTAGGTGTTTCCTGCATTAACAGCTGCTTGACCTTGAGCTCTAATAGCTGCCATACGTTGCTGGTGTTGTGCATTACTTTGTCTTGCCTGATTGGCATAATACTGATTGTTTTTTTGAAGCCAATTCGGATTTATTTGAAGCTGTAATAACGCTGTGATATAATCATTTTTAGCTTGTTCGTATAAGGCTTTTGGTGCTTCTATGGCATTGAGCGTATAACCCCAATCCATACTGCCCATTGTCGTGTAATAATTTTTAAAATATCTAATAATACCTAAGGATTTATTCCCTTTGTCATCTTCCCATTCTGTAGCAATACATTCGTGACTTTTTTGCTCAGGCATTGATTTAAATAAGGCTTTATCGAATTGCTCATCTTTTTGCGCAAGTTGGTTTAATGGAAACTGACCAAGATATTTTAATCCGTTAGCCTCCAGAAAAGGTCTTATGTCTTCATTGATCACAGATTTAAGTTCTTTTGGTGCTTTTATCTCAGTACCATTTTGTTTTGAATAATAATTCATTTCTGGATTATTTGAGTAGAAATATCTCGCACCACGTTCTCCATATACTTTAACACCATTTGATGATTTAAAAAGAATGTTCTCTTTTTTATCATCTATGACTTCCCAATTTGAAGGAATTGGCATAGCGCCAAAAAGCATATTGAATTGTGTGCTTTTTATCTTGTAGAGTTTTGTTTTTTGAGGATTTCCTTTTTTGGAATGCGTATCGTTTTCTGAATAAGATTCAGAATCAAATGTATAATTCTCATTGTCTTTTTGTTCTGCGCAAGACACGATGAGAATAAGGCTAAATATTAATAGAATAGATTTCATATAACCATTAGTTTTTGTTGTTTCTAATGGTTCATCGAATTAGAATTAAAATGTCATCAAGGATTAAGATACTTTTTCTGAAGACGCGTACTTTTTTTGAAGTTGAGAAAGCATCTCTTCGGTCATTTGCTTTAAGTCGAACTTGTGATCCCAGCTCCAATCTTTTCGTGCAAGAGCATCATCAATAGATTTTGGCCAACTATCAGCAATCTGCTGTCTGAAATCAGGTTTGTAAGTGATTTTGAATTCAGGAATATGAGCAGTAATAGCATTAGCAATTTCCTCAGGTGTAAAACTAATCGCAGCAAGATTGTATGCCGATCTGATACTAATAGTCTCAGAAGGGGCTTGCATAATAGAAACGGTAGCATTAATGGCATCGTCCATAAACATCATGGGTAGTTTCGTGTGTTCAGATAAAAAACACTCATAATGTCCATCTGTTATTGCTTTGTGATAAATTTCAACAGCATAATCTGTTGTGCCTCCACCAGGCATGGTTTTCCAACTAATAATTCCAGGATATCTGATGCTTCTAACATCAACACCATACTGTTTAAAATAATAGTCGCACCAACGTTCACCAACTTGCTTAGTAATACCATAGACCGTTGTAGGTTCCATAATGGTATGCTGAGGTGTGTTTTCAGTAGGAGTAGTTGGGCCAAATACAGCAATACTTGAAGGCCAAAAGATCTTTTTTATGAAACCATCTTTAGCAAGGTTTAAAATATGAAATAGTGAATTCATATTTAGATCCCAAGCTCGCATAGGATACTTTTCTCCTGTAGCACTTAACATAGCTGCCATTAAATATACGGTATCAATGTTGTACTTTTCAACACATATTTTTACAGCGTTATAATCTTTAGCATCAAGTATTTCAAAAGCGCCAGAATTGACAATATCTAAATTTGAATAACTAATATCACTAGCAACAACATTAGCATCGCCATAAATTTCTCGCAGTCTGTAAGTTAATTCAGAACCTATTTGACCGCAAGCACCAATTATTAATATTTTTGACATAAACTTGAGCTATAAATCGGATTCAAAAATACTAAGAATATAAGGAGCAAAAAAGAGAGATGCTGAAATTAACAACACTTTATTTTTTGTTAAATACAATCGTATTGAAGTCCGAAATGTTTCGCTTTAGTTATATTTACACCTAATTCTGAAATAAAACAATGCTAATAAAACACTTATGTGTAGGCTTTTTTTGCGTGATGTTTTTCTTCTCATGCAACCAAACGTCTGAAACAACTTCAGAAGTAAAACCTACAGAAGCTTCTGCATCGCAAAAGATTTCTAAAAATGATATTGAAGCCTTAAACTACACTGATTTTGGATTGAGCATTGATGCTAAAAGGGCTGTTGAAAATTGGCAAAAATATCAGGAGCTAACCCAACAAATAGAACTCTTAAAGCAAGCTGATTTTTCATTCTATCAAACTGAGATTACATTAATAACGACCTTCTTTAATGACTTAAGAGCTGAAATTCCTAAGCCGTTAGCCACCAAAGAGATTAATGCTAGACTAACAGTTCTAGACACTAAAATGCAAAAACTCAATAGTCTTTTACTGTTGAATAATATCTCTAAATCTAATAAGCTTGAAGGTATACAAGAATTGTTGGTAGCCTTTTCTAACTTAAACCTTCAAATTAATAAGAAACTTGAATTTGAAGCGAATGATATCTTCAAGCCTAATTAAAGGTGTTAATAGTATCATAATATTTTGTTAATATGTAACAATTGTCAAGTTGAGGCTTCTAATTAATAACTAATTTTAAATCAAATTAATTAAAACTACATTATGAAAACTAATATCAAAAGTATTTTGATAGTTTCTGTATTGGCTGTTTTTGCATTTATGGGATGCAAGGAAGAAGCTAAAGAAGAAACAGCTATGGTAGAAAAAATACCTGGAATCAATCTCGAAAATATGGACACTAGTGTTAGTCCGAAAGATGATTTTTACAGTTATGTAAATGGTAACTGGCAAAAGACTACTAAAATCCCTGAAGACGAAACACGTTGGGGCGGATTTGGAGTATTGCGTAAATCTACTAGAGATGATGTTTTAGAAATTTTGAAAACATCTAAAGAGTTAGGGAAATACGAAGAAGGAACTGACCAGAAAAAAGCCTTATTAATTTTTGAATCTCAACTAGATACTGTTGCTAGAGACAAAGCTGGCATTGAACCATTAAGACCAATTCTAGAACGAATAGATGCTATTTCTAACTTAGAAGAAATGCAAACGGCTTACGCTACGGTTATTGGACTTGCGGCGCCTTTTGCTGGACTTGGAGCAGGACCAGATTTAAATGATAGTAGTATGAATACTGCTTGGATAGGTCCTGGCGGAACAGGTTTACAACGTGAGTACTATCTAGAACAAGACGATAGATCAAAAGAGATTAGAAAAAAATACAAAGCGCACATATCAAGAATGCTTCAGTTTATTGAATATAGTAAAGAAGATGCTGACGCAGCTGCTGAAAAGGTGATTGCTATGGAAACTCAATTGGTGGAGCCTAGACTTGATAAAGTTTCCGCAAGAGATGCAAGAAATTACAACAACCCTAGATCCATTGCGCAAGTACAGGAAATGTGCCCAGCAATAGATTGGAGTAAAATGATTTCTGATATGGGAATTGAAAAGCAAATAGATACTGTTTTAGTAGCACAACCAAAATATATGGTTGCATTGAGTGATTTCCTCAAGAACACTTCAATTGATGATATTAAAACTTTGATGGATTGGAGTACAATTAATAATGCTGCAGGATTCCTAACCACTGAAATTGAAAAAGCAAATTGGGAATTTTATGCAAAAGAACTAAGTGGAGCTAAAAAGCAACGTTCTGCTGAGGAGCGTGCTCTTGGAACTGTAACAGGATCTGTTGGTGAAGCTATCGGACAACTTTATGTAGAAGCAAAATTTCCACCTGAAGCAAAAGAGAAAGCAGAAAAAATGATTGCTAATGTGATCACAGCGTTCCAAAACAGAATTCAAAAGTTAGATTGGATGACAGATGAAACAAAAGCAAAAGCTATTGAAAAGCTTGATAAGTTTACTGTTAAAATTGCTTACCCAGACGAATGGAGAGACTATTCGGAGCTTCAAGTAAAAGAAGGAAACAGCTATGCTGAAAATATGTTAGCTGTTGGTCATTGGGCAAATGAAGAAAACCTTGCAGATATCAATGAACCAATTGATAAGAAAGAATGGGGAATGCCACCACAAATGGTAAATGCATATTTTAATCCTATTAACAATGAAATCGTTTTCCCAGCGGCAATATTACAACCTCCTTTCTACAATTACACGGCTGATGATGCTGTGAATTATGGTGGTATAGGTGCTGTTATTGGTCATGAAATCTCTCATGCATTTGATGATTCTGGATCGCGTTTTGATGCTGATGGAAATTTAAAGAATTGGTGGACTGAAAAAGATCTTGAAGAATTTACTAAAAGAGGAAATAAATTAGCAGAACAATACAGTGCTATTGAAGTATTAGATAGTGTGTATGTAAACGGTCCGTTTACTCTTGGTGAAAATATTGGAGATCTTGGTGGTGTGCTTGGAGCTTATGACGGATTACAACTGTTATATGAAAAAGAAGGACGACCTGAAAATATTGACGGATTTACTCCTGAACAACGCTTCTTCATGTCTTGGGCAACTGTATGGAGAACGTTAACAAGAGAAGATGCATTAAGACGTCTTATTAAAACTGATACACACTCTCCAGGAATGGTTAGAGCAACTCAACCTTTAAAAAATATCGATGCATTTTATGAAGCATTTGATATAAAAGAAGGTGATCCAATGTGGATTGCACCTGAAGATCGAGTAAGAATTTGGTAATAGACCAATATGAATAAAAAAAAGGCTATCTCATCGAGATGGCCTTTTTTAGTTTGTTTAAAGGTCTTCTTCGTAATCGGGATATAAAAAATGATTGTAAGGGAATCGCGTCACATGAATTTCCCTGACTTCATCATAAACACGTTTTTTAAATTCGTGAAGGTTTTTTTTGTTCAATGCCGAAATAAATAAAGCATTATTTCCAACACGATGCATCCAAGTGTTTTTCCATTCTTCAAGCGTATAATGCGCTGAAGTTTTTTCAGTAATGAGATCATCTTCATCTAAAGGTTCTGCTTTGTAAGCATCAATTTTATTGAATACCATAATAGTAGGCTTATCTGCGCTATCTATTTCACCTAGAATTTTATTGACAGATTCAATATGTTCTTCAAAATTAGGATGCGAAATGTCAACCACATGTAATAATAAATCGGCTTCTCTAACTTCGTCAAGTGTACTTTTAAATGACTCAACAAGTTGCGTAGGAAGTTTTCTAATAAACCCAACAGTGTCTGTAAGCAAAAATGGAAGGTTTTGAATCACCACTTTTCTTACAGTAGTGTCTAAGGTTGCAAAAAGTTTGTTTTCTGCAAAAACCTCACTTTTACTGATTACGTTCATTAATGTTGACTTACCAACATTGGTATAACCAACCAAAGCAACACGTACCATTTTACCACGATTACCGCGTTGTACAGCCATCTGTTTATCAATGGTTTTTATCTTGGCTTTTAAAAGGGCAATTTTATCACGTACAATTCGTCGGTCTGTTTCAATTTCAGTTTCCCCAGGTCCACGCATTCCAATACCACCTTTTTGACGTTCAAGGTGTGTCCACATACCTTTAAGTCTTGGAAGCAAATATTCACATTGGGCTAATTCTACTTGAGTTCGCGCATAACTTGTTTGTGCACGTTGTGCAAAAATATCTAAGATAAGGTTGGTGCGATCTAAAACTTTGCAATTCAGTATTTTACTAATATTACGTTCTTGTGCCGCAGATAGTTCATCATCAAAAATTGCTGTACCAACATCGTTTTCTTTAATAAAATGCTGAACATCTTCCATTTTCCCAGACCCAATGAAGGTTTTCGGATTTGGCATATCCATTTTTTGAGTAAAACGTTTCAAAACAGTTCCACCAGCAGTATAGGTCAAAAACTCAAGTTCATCTAAGTACTCTTTAGACTGTGCTTCATTTTGATCTTTGGTTACCACACCTATTAAAACTGCTTTTTCAAGTTCTATGTTCTTTTTTTCAAGCATACAATAAAAAATATAGGCAAAGTTACATAATTGAAAGTATGTGAATTCTACTTTAAAGTTTAAATTTGTTCTGTGGAAAACAGAACCCTTTCAGAGCAACATTTTACCATTGCATTTTATAATGTTGAAAATTTATTTGACATTGAAGATAATGCCTATACAAATGACAATGATTATTTGCCGACTTCAGTTAAGCGATGGACAAAAAAACGATATGACAGAAAGATCACTAAGCTCGCTGAAGTGATTTCTAAAATTGGTTCAGATGAGATGAAAGAGCCTCCTGCAATTATTGGTGTTGCTGAAGCCGAAAATGAAGGTGTTCTGCTAGATTTGATAAACGCTGAAGCGCTTAAGGATTATAATTATGATATCGTACACTACGATTCTAAAGACGAAAGAGGTATAGATGTTGGATTTATTTACAACAAAGATGTGTTTCAAGTTGATGATTCAAGTAGATATTCTATCTATCTCGAAAAGGAACCAGGGATTCAAGATTTTACCAGAGATATTTTATGGGTATCAGGGAAACTAGATGGTGAACCAATACATTGTTTAGTTAATCACTGGCCATCAAGACGTGATGGTGTTGATGAATCTTCAAAAAACAGAATGAAAGCAGCAAGTAAAGCACTTGAAATTATTGAAAATATTAGACGATTTGAAGTTGATCCTAAAATTATCGTTATGGGAGATTTTAATGATAATCCCAATAATGATAGTATACGACATCTTTCTGAAAAAGCACAGCTTTTTAACCCAATGAAAACAATGCAGTCTTTTTCAAGAGGCACCCAAAATCATAAGTTCACTTGGAATGTTTTCGACCAAATTCTATTCTCTACAAATTTTTTTGAATCGGATTCGGAAAGCTTAAAATTTGAAAAAGCAGATATCTTTGATAAAAAGTTTTTAACCCAATATAAAGGCCGCTTTAAAGGACAACCTTTTCGAACTTATGTTGGCAAGAAATATAAAGGAGGTTATAGTGACCATTTTCCCGTTTATATGCAAATTAGTAAGTACTCTAAATAGCGTAAATCTTTTTATCGATAAAAACAGCACTTTATCTATTATAACATTGTTAACGCATTGTTAATTGCCATTTTTTTTATCTTCGGATACTTATTAGCTCCTATTCTTTATCGATGTTACTTCTCCAGTTTCGGTCATTGATTTGATTGATAACTTATAAGGCGTTTAACATCAATAGTTTAAAAATTAATTAATAGTAATATTCATGAAAAAGATTACACTACTACTAGCATTATTTTTTGCTTTTTTTACCTTTAATTCTGTAAGTTCACAAACCTATCTACAGGAGAGTTTTGACACAGAGATACCAGCGACATGGACTATAGATGATGGAGGAGCAGCTACGGGAGATTCTTGGATTTCTGGGTTACAAGGAGGCGTTAATGGTTTAAATGGGAGTAACTGTGCTATTGTAGACAGTGATGCCAATGGGAACGGTGTAGAGCTGATAGAGACGTTGACTTCGCCAGTTTTTGATACAACAGGCGCAACGAACCTGTTTTTAGATTTCGATCAATTTTACAATAATATAGGTGATGATACAGCGATAGTAGAGGTTTTTGATGGTACGAGTTGGGTAGAGGTATTGAATCAGTCAGCAGATGCAGGTGATTTTGATGCTCCAGACCAACAGAGTATCAATATTACAGCCTATTCGAATGCAAACATGCAAGTTCGTTTTGTTTATAATGATGGTAATGTTTGGGCCTGGTATTGGTTGATAGACAATGTTATTGTCTACAATGCGTTGTGTCCAAACCCAGCAGATTTAACGCTGGCAAATTTAACAGACACATCAGTTGATTTGAGCTGGACAGCAGGCAGTAGTACATCATGGGAGATTGTTGTTCAGCCAGCAGGCACAGGAGTTCCAACAGGATCAGGGACAGCAATAACAACAAATCCTTATACCGTTACAGGTCTAACACCAACGACAGATTATGAAATATACTTACGCGCAGATTGTGGTGCAGATGGATTTAGTATTTGGGTAGGACCTATCAACTTTAGAACATTTAACACACCACCTCCACCACCATTAGGAGTGAATTGTATGTCAGGGAGTTCTTCTTTTGTTTACACAGCAGATTTTGACACAGTAGATGGATGGACAGGCGATATAAATGGAGGCGATGGTACATGGGAGATTCCAAATGATTCAGGCTCGGGAGGCACAGGGCCAGATGCAGCATTTAGTGGTGCGAGTTTTATGAATTATGAGGCTTCAGGAGCTACAACAGCGACAGCCTCAGCAGTAAGTCCAGCAATAGATTTAACTACAGCAGTAGATGGCGCAGAGCTATCGTTTCAGATGCATGCCTTTGGAGCCGATATGGGAACCTTGAATGTAGGCGTAGGAACGTCACCAACGGGACCATTCACGACATTATTTGCATGGGCAGGAGAGTTACAGACCTCAGGCGCAGATCCATGGGTTCCAGTAGGGATAAATTTAGACACTTATTTAGGACAGACGATTTATGTAGAGTTCAGTCATACAGGTACAGGCGATTTTGAAGGCGATATGTCAATCGACTTAGTACGTGTAGAGACCTGTGGAACGTTTTGTATCGCACCAAGTAGTATTTTGGTGTCTAACGTAGGCGGCACAGATGCAGATGTTACTTGGATAGGAAATAATGGCGAGACGTCATGGGAGTATGTTGTTGTGCCAGCAGGTACAGGAGAGCCAACAGGCTCAGGAACAGTAACGGGAAGTAATACAATTACTTTAACAAACTTGAATTTTTCAACAGACTATGAGATATGGGTAAGAGCCGATTGTGGAGGCGGAACGTATAGTTTATGGGCAGGACCAGTTAACTTTACGACAACGATCCAATCAGATTATACGATAGATTGTACTCAGGCACCAACAAATATCACGTATTGTTATGATAATAATGACACGACAAATTGGACTTTTACTTCAAGTGATGGTAGTCCATTACGATTGACGTTCAATGCAGGAGGGATAGAGTCGTGTTGTGATGATATTATTTTGTATGAAGGTACAGACAACACAGGCGCAGTGATATATCAAGGTAATAATGGTGGAGATTTAGCAGGCTTGACATTTGATTCGTTAGGAGATTCGATGTATTTAGAGATTGATGCAGATGGTAGTGTTAGTTGTGCATCAGGGAGTTTTTGTTGTACGACACAATGGGATTTTGATGTTGCATGTGCGACGTGTGTGAATCCACAGGCGACGTATAGTGTGGTATCGAATTGTGTAATAGGACCAGAGTTTTTTATAGATGTAGATTTAACAGATTTAGGGTCAGCGACTTCGATTACGTTGAGTGATGATCAAGGAAGTGCAGATCAGACAGTAGGTGTGACAGGTGTGGTACAGTTTGGGCCATATGCAAATAACACACCAGTAGTGATAACGGTATCGAACGCAGATGATGCAAATTGTGAGATCTCAAGTGCACCATTAACACAAGAATTATGTTTAGACACTGTTGTAGATTGTTCTGCAGGACCAGTTGCTGGATTCCTTTGTTACGGCAATAATGATTCGGTTATTTTAACTTATACAAGTTCTGATGGTAACCCATTGAACTTAAATTTCCTTGACGGAGAAATAGAAGGAGCTCCTTTCGATTTCTTATTAGTTACAGATGGAGATGGTACTGTTTTATATAATGATGAAGGAAACGATGGTGATTTAACAGGATTGTCATTTCAATCTATTACAGATACTATAACAATACAAATATTATCAGATGGTTCTGTAAGTTGTGAATCTGGAAGTTTCTGTTGTTCAGATGGTATCAATTTTACTGTGTCGTGTGCAACATGTATTAATCCTATGGCAACCTATCAGGTGGTTGATGATTGTGATAATGGTGATCAATTCTTAATTGACGTAAATGTTACTTCTTTAGGAGATGCTACATCACTTACCATTTCAAATAACCAAGACGCAACGACGATTCCTGTAACGATGACAGGTGTATATCAAATGGGACCTTTCCCATTCTTAGTGGATGTTGTTATTACAGTAAGTAATGATCAGGATGTTAACTGTGTGATCAATAGTGGTCCTATTCAATTATTAGCATGTCCACCAGATAATGATAATCCATGTAATGCTATTACAGCTGTAGTGAATACAGATGACAGTTGTACGCAACTAACCCCTGGAACTTTAGTTGAAGCAACACCTTCAGGTGTTGTTGGAGGGTCTTGTGGAGGTAATCCAGATGATGATGTTTGGTTCCAGTTTGTTGCTGAAAATGAAGTACAACTTATTTCAATCATAAATATTGCTGGAGGCACATTCAATATTGATCACGCATTATATGAAGGTGCTTGTGATGGCTTAGTTGAAATCGCTTGTTCTGATGATGATGCTAGTGTAACTCCAGAATTAGTAGTAGGAAACACGTATTATATTAGAATATTCTCAGGAGGAGATGACTCTGAAACAAGCACGTTTGATTTATGTATTAGAAATGCTCCTAACAATATTATATGTGAAAATGCTGAAAATTTCTGTGAGGATGGAGGTGCATTAGTGACATCTAACATTATTGGTATTCCAGACCCTAACGATATTGCTTGTCTTGGAACAGCTCCAAACCCAACATGGAACATTATTCAAATTGGAGATCCTGGTCTTATTGAAATTGAAATTGTACAGACAGACGATCAAGGAAACGGACTTGATGTTGATTTTGTACTTTGGGGACCATTCACAGATGTTGAAACTGCGTGTATGGATATCGCTTTTGAAGATTGTCCAACATGTCCAAACAATACAACAGATCCTGGTTTCTATCCATTTGGAAACATTGTGGATTGTAGTTATTCTATTCAGTCAACTGAAAACTTGACTATTGATAATGCATTAAGTGGAGAAATTTATATTTTATTAGTGACTAATTTCTCTGATGACCCTGGACAAATATCGATTAGCCAAACTAATGGAGGAAATACAACTGATGGTAGTGTAACTGCTGAAATTCAAGTTGATTTAGGTGCTGATCAAGAATTATGTGGATTTGACTCTTATGATATTATTGCTGATTCACCATTTGCTGATACTGTTGAATGGTATTGTGACGGATTTATCATTCCAGGTGAAACGGATTTAACACTAACTGTAACCGAATCATGTACGTATACAGCGATTGTTTTTGATGAAGATTGTCAATCACAAGCTTTAGATGAAGTTACAATTACCTTTGGAGATACTCCAACAGCTAATTCAGTAAACGATATTGTAACCTGTGATGATGCTTCTGCAGATGAGATTGAAGACTTTGATCTTGAAATTCAAACAGCTTTAGTTTTAGGTGCTCAGGATCCTACTGAATTTAATGTGACCTACCACTTAACTTTCAATGACGCTCAACAAGGGATCAATGAGTTAATGTCACCTTATACTAATATATCTAATCCTCAAACTATTTTTATTAGAGTTGAAGATATAGATGCAACATTCTGTTCTGCAGTAACGTCTTTCGATCTTATTATTTCAGGGCCAACACCAACTGCAAATACGGATACCTATCCAGAATGTGATGGCGATGGTGATGGAAATGCAGATTTTGATTTACCATCAAGAGATAGTATTATTCTAGGTGGACAGAGTGCAACAGATTTCTCCGTTAGCTATTATGAAACCTTAGCTGATGCTGAAGCAGGAACAAATGCTATTGATACGTCAATGCTATATAATAGTCCAACTACTACAATTTTTGTTAGAGTTGAAAGTAATGTAGCTTTTGATTGTTACGCTACCAATACAATGGATTTAGTGGTTAATCAGTCACCAGACACATCATTTGTTTTAAATGATTTGATTACTTGTGATGATGCTTCTGCTGATGAAATTGAAGATTTTGATCTAGAAAGCCAAACAGCTACTGTTATTGGCGCACAAAATCCTGCAGATTTTAATGTGACGTACCACTTAACTCTAGCTGATGCAAATACAGGAACAGGAGCATTAATGTCTCCTTACACTAATATTTCTAACCCTCAAACTATTTTTGTTAGAGTTGAAAATGCTACAGCAACCGAATGTTATGCTACAGCTAGTTTCCAGTTAATTATATCTGGACCAACGCCTAATGCAAATTCTGATGTCTATCCTTTATGTGATGATGATTTTGATGGCATCACAGCATTTGATTTAGCATCCAGAGATGGAAATATACTTGGAGGACAAAGTGCAGCCGATTTCACAGTATCTTATTATGAATCTCAAGCTGATGCTGATGCTGGATCTAACGCTATTGATACAAGTTCATTATACAACAGTCCATCAGCTACTATTTACGTGAGAGTGGAAAGCAATATTGCTTTTGATTGTTACTCTACAACTACTATGGAACTGCTTGTTGATCCATTGCCAGATACGTCGTTCACTACTAATTTTGATTATGAAGTTTGCCCGAATGCAACGGTTCCGATAGAAATGTCTGCAACGGCTAACAATTACAATGAAAGTGATGTGTCTATTAATTGGTATTTAGATGGAGGATTAATTCCTGGAGAAACAGGGTTAACACTTCCTGTACTTATAGCAGGACTTTACGAAATTGAGGTGACCAATAATATGACCGGTTGTAGCAGTATCGCAGCTCAAACGGTTATTGAGTTGGCAAGTTGTGTGATTCCTCAAGGGATTTCTCCAAATGGAGATGGAATGAACGATGTGTTCGATTTAAGTAGTTATGATGTCACCAAACTCGAAATATTCAATAGATATGGAACATTAGTATATGATAAAGAAGGCTATACAAATGAATGGTATGGTCAAACTAATGATGGTGACGAACTTCCTGTTGGAACCTATTTCTATACTATGGAATATGATAACGGAAAACGCAGAAGTGCTTGGGTGTACATTCAAAGATTAAACTAAAATAGATAAACCAAAATAAACTACGAATGCGTAAAGTGTTTGTTGAATAAATAAACACTTTGCAAATTCATTTCAGCTAAAAACAACTAAAAATTAACAGATGAAAAAACTTTATATTATTGTTGTATTGCTCATCGCAACACAAATGTATGGACAGCAGGATCCGCAATATACACAGTACATGTATAACATGAATGTGATTAATCCAGCGTATGCAGGATCTCGAGAAAACCTCTCATTTGGTTTAATATACCGCTCGCAATGGACTGGTATTGACGGAGCTCCTCAAACAGGGACGTTCTTTGGTCATCTTCCTGTTGGAGAAAAAGTTGGATTGGGATTATCCGTTATCTCTGATCAAATCGGACCTGTAAAAGAAACAAACGCTTACGCTGATTTCTCTTACACACTGCGTTTGGGAGGAGCACATCGTTTAGCGTTTGGTGTTAAAGCAGGTGCAACGTTTCATGATATTGGATTAGCTGGAATTGACCTTATTGATCCTACTGATCCATTTTTTCAAAATATAAATACCACAACACCTAATATTGGTGCTGGACTGTTTTATTATACAGATAATTACTATCTGTCATTATCAGTTCCAAATATTTTGAATTCTGTTCATTTAGATGCTAATGGAAATGATCTTGGTTCTGAAGAAGCACATTATTTCTTAACTGGTGGTTATGTTTTTGAATTAAAGAACACAAAAATTAAACCGTCTTTCTTGGTGAAGTCAGCTTTTGATGCACCAACATCTTTTGATGTTAACTTGAATGCATTATTCTTTGAAAAATTTGAAGTAGGTGCATCATACAGATTAGACGATTCTTTCTCTGGTTTAGTGAATTTTGCAGTAACACCAACAATCCGAATTGGTTATGCTTATGATAGTGTAACATCAGACATTAAGAAATATGCACCAGCATCTCACGAATTCATGTTACTATTCGATCTGAATTTCCCTAAAAATGTATCACGTTCACCTAGATATTTCTAAACAACTAAGCTAATTATTATGAAAAAATTATTAACACTTATTACAGTTGCAGCGTTAAGTAGTATTAGCTTAATTGCTCAAAATAAAGACACAAAAAAAGCAGATAAACTGTTTTCAAGATATGAATTTGTTGATGCTGCTGAAGCCTATAAAAAATTGGTTGACGATGGCAAAGGTGATGGTTATGTTTATGCGCAACTTGCAGAATCTTACTATAATGTATTCAATACTCAGGAAGCAGAAACTTGGTATGCTAAAGCATTAGAAACTTCTGATGAGCCTGAAATGATTTTCAAATACTCGCAAATGCTTAAAGCAAATGGGAAGTATGAAGAATCAAATACACAAATGGCAAAGTTTGCTCAAATGAGACCTAGTGATGATAGAGCCATTGCTTATAAGGAAAACCCTGATTATTTACCTAAAATTTTAGACAAAGAAAAAAAGTTCAATGTTCAAAATTTAGGCTTCAATACACAATACGCTGATTTTGGGGGAACTTTAAAGAATGATAAACTCTACATTACATCTGCAAGAAATACCAGCCGTAAAACATATGGTTGGAATGAGGAGCCTTTTTTAGATATCTATGAGCTTTCTAAAAATGAAGATGGAAGTTACCAAGCAGCAACTTTAGTTGAAGATGACGTTAATACAAGATATCATGAGGGTGTCGTTTCGTTTTCACCAGATGGGAATACAATGTATTTTTCAAGAGAGAGTTTCTTCGAAAGAGAATACGAAAAAGATTCAATTACTAAAGTAAGATATAGTCTACTTCAATTATTTAAGGCCACTAAAAGTGGAAGCACTTGGGGAAATGTTGAAGGCTTTTCAATCAATAGTAAAAATTATTCAATAAAAAACCCATCGGTAAGTTCGGATGGTAAAACACTTTATTTTGCGTCAGATATGCCTGGAGGATATGGATTGTTTGATATCTATAAAGCTTCTATTAACGATAATGGTAGTTTAGGAGCGCCTGAAAACTTAGGCCAAAGAGTCAATACATCTGGACAAGAAATGTTTCCATTTGTAAGTAGTAAAGATATCCTTTACTTCTCTTCAAACGGTCATCTTGGTTTAGGGAATTTAGACGTATTCTTCGCAAAAATAGTAGATGGCAAAATGGGACCTGTCCGAAATATTGGTGTTCCAATCAACAGTAGTGCAGATGACTTTGCTTTTAACCTTGATGAGGAAACAGGTGAAGGATTTGTGTCATCTAACAGAGATGGAGGTCTTGGTGGTGATGACATCTACGGAATCAAAAAATTACAGCCTTTATTTGATGTTTTAGTTGCAGGTACTGTTGTTGATGCTGAAACAGATCAACCTATTAATGCGGCTACAGTTACTTTATATGATGATCAAGGTAATAAAGTATTATCTAAAGTGACCGACTCTGATGGAACAGTCGATTTTATGATTGAAACAGGCAAAGAAGCTGAATTAGAAATTGTAATGGATGGTTATGAAAGCCAGAAATTAAGAATACCTGCTTCTGAAAATGAAGAAGAGCAAGTAACAATTATGCTTAATCCAATTGAAGTTATTGTGAGTCCTGAAGAAATTATTCTTAATCCAATATTCTTTGAGTACGACAAATCTAATATCACTGCTCAAGCAGCATTTGAATTGGATAAACTAGTTCAGATTATGAAAAAATATCCTGAAATGGTAATCAATGCAACATCTCA
This sequence comes from Bacteroidia bacterium, assembly GCA_030430385.1. Classification (GTDB taxonomy): domain Bacteria; phylum Bacteroidota; class Bacteroidia; order Flavobacteriales; family Flavobacteriaceae; genus Psychroserpens. The sequence goes on along the minus strand of JAUIFO010000002.1, from coordinate 9,990 downwards.
TACCGATAGTAGAGGATCTGCTTCATATAATGAAAGACTTAGTGATAGACGTGCTAAAACAACAGTTCAGTATGTTATTTCTAAAGGGATTGATAAAACCAGAATCTCTGGAATGGGTAAAGGAGAAAATGAACCTAAAGTTGATTGTGGTTCAAATTGTTCTGAAGAAGAACACCAACTTAATAGAAGATCAGAATTTCTTATTGTTAGTGGAGGACCACAAGATCAATAATTATGAGAACATTATATAATTAATAAAGTATAAAAGCTCTGTTTACAAAGCAGGGCTTTTTACGTTTTTAATTAAAATTTAAAAGAAAAGTTTAATTACTTCAACAACTAAATCAAATGAAAAATATTTTACTAATAAGTATGTTGGCTTTGCTTACATTTTCTGTAAGTTCACAAACCTATCTACAGGAGAATTTTGACACAGAGATACCAGCCACATGGACTATAGATGATGGAGGAGCAGCTACGGGAGATTCTTGGATTTCTGGGTTACAAGGAGGCGTTAATGGTTTAAATGGGAGTAACTGTGCTATTGTAGACAGTGATGCCAATGGGAACGGTGTAGAGCTGATAGAGACGTTGACTTCGCCAGTTTTTGATACAACAGGCGCAACGAACCTGTTTTTAGATTTCGATCAATTTTACAATAATATAGGTGATGATACAGCGATAGTAGAGGTTTTTGATGGTACGAGTTGGGTAGAGGTATTGAATCAGTCAGCAGATGCAGGTGATTTTGATGCTCCAGACCAACAGAGTATCAATATTACAGCCTATTCGAATGCAAACATGCAAGTTCGTTTTGTTTATAATGATGGTAATGTTTGGGCCTGGTATTGGTTGATAGACAATGTTATTGTCTACAATGCGTTGTGTCCAAACCCAGCAGATTTAACGCTGGCAAATTTAACAGACACATCAGTTGATTTGAGCTGGACAGCAGGCAGTAGTACATCATGGGAGATTGTTGTTCAGCCAGCAGGCACAGGAGTTCCAACAGGATCAGGGACAGCAATAACAACAAATCCTTATACCGTTACAGGTCTAACACCAACGACAGATTATGAAATATACTTACGCGCAGATTGTGGTGCAGATGGATTTAGTATTTGGGTAGGACCTATCAACTTTAGAACATTTAACACACCACCTCCACCACCATTAGGAGTGAATTGTATGTCAGGGAGTTCTTCTTTTGTTTACACAGCAGATTTTGACACAGTAGATGGATGGACAGGCGATATAAATGGAGGCGATGGTACATGGGAGATTCCAAATGATTCAGGCTCGGGAGGCACAGGGCCAGATGCAGCATTTAGTGGTGCGAGTTTTATGAATTATGAGGCTTCAGGAGCTACAACAGCGACAGCCTCAGCAGTAAGTCCAGCAATAGATTTAACTACAGCAGTAGATGGCGCAGAGCTATCGTTTCAGATGCATGCCTTTGGAGCCGATATGGGAACCTTGAATGTAGGCGTAGGAACGTCACCAACGGGACCATTCACGACATTATTTGCATGGGCAGGAGAGTTACAGACCTCAGGCGCAGATCCATGGGTTCCAGTAGGGATAAATTTAGACACTTATTTAGGACAGACGATTTATGTAGAGTTCAGTCATACAGGTACAGGCGATTTTGAAGGCGATATGTCAATCGACTTAGTACGTGTAGAGACCTGTGGAACGTTTTGTATCGCACCAAGTAGTATTTTGGTGTCTAACGTAGGCGGCACAGATGCAGATGTTACTTGGATAGGAAATAATGGCGAGACGTCATGGGAGTATGTTGTTGTGCCAGCAGGTACAGGAGAGCCAACAGGCTCAGGAACAGTAACGGGAAGTAATACAATTACTTTAACAAACTTGAATTTTTCAACAGACTATGAGATATGGGTAAGAGCCGATTGTGGAGGCGGAACGTATAGTTTATGGGCAGGACCAGTTAACTTTACGACAACGATCCAATCAGATTATACGATAGATTGTACTCAGGCACCAACAAATATCACATATTGTTATGGTAACAATGACACGACAAATTGGACTTTTACTTCAAGTGATGGTAGTCCATTACGATTGACTTTCAATGCAGGAGGGATAGAGTCGTGTTGTGATGATATTATTTTGTATGAAGGTACAGACAACACAGGCGCAGTGATATATCAAGGTAATAATGGTGGAGATTTAGCAGGCTTGACATTTGATTCATTAGGAGATTCGATGTATTTAGAGATTGATGCAGATGGAAGTGTTAGTTGTGCATCAGGGAGTTTTTGTTGTACGACACAATGGGATTTTGATGTTGCATGTGCGACGTGTGTGAATCCACAGGCGACGTATAGTGTTGTGTCGAATTGTGTAGTAGGACCAGAGTTTTTTATAGATGTAGATTTAACAGATTTAGGGTCAGCGACTTCGATTACGTTGAGTGATGATCAGGGAAGTGCAGATCAGACAGTAGGTGTGACAGGTGTGGTACAGTTTGGGCCATATGCAAATAACACACCAGTAGTGATAACGGTATCAAATGCAGATGATGCGAACTGTGAGATCTCAAGTGCACCATTAACACAAGAGTTTTGTTTAGACACTGTTGTAGATTGTTCTGCAGGACCTGTTAATGCTTTTTATTGTTATGATAATAATGACCCTAACCAATTTCAATACACAAGTTCTGATGGTTCACCATTGAACCTGACTATTAATGCTGGTGAAATAGAAGGAGCTCCTTTTGATTTTCTTGTAGTATTAGATTCAGATGGTATCACAGAATTGTATAATGGAGAAGGAAATGATGGTGACATAACAGGATTAACATTCCAATCAACAGGAGATACAATTTATTTTCAAATCACTTCAGATGGTTCAGTAAGTTGTACTTCAGGGGCATTTCCTGGCGGGATAGACTACACTGTAGCATGTGCAACGTGTATTAATCCTACAGCAACCTATCAGGTGGTTGATGATTGTGATAATGGAAATCAATTCTTGGTGAATGTAAATATCACTTCGTTAGGAGATGCTACATCACTTACCATTTCAAATAACCAAGATGCTACAACTGTTCCTGTTACAGCAACAGGAGTATACCAAGTAGGGCCTTTCCCTTTTGGTGTTGATGTCATCATAACAACTAGCAATGACCAAGATCCAAACTGTGTCATTAATAGTAGTGCTATTCAATTACAGGCTTGTCCACCAGATAATGATAATCCTTGTGATGCTATAGTTGCTGCTGTTAACACAGACGATAGTTGTACATTAATTACTTCTGGAACGTTATTAGAAGCAACTGATTCAGGTGTGCCTGGAGGTTCTTGTGGAGGCAATCCAGATGATGATGTTTGGTTCCAGTTTGTTGCTGAAAATGAAATTCAACTTATTTTAATTCAAAATATTGTAGGTGGAGGATTTTTTCAAGACGTAGATCATGGACTTTATGAGGGCACTTGTGATAATCTTGTGGAGCTCTATTGTACGGATGCTGATGCCAGCGTAACACCAACACTTACAGTTGGAAACACCTATTATATTAGAATCTTTTCAGCTGATGGAGATCCTGTAGATTATACGTTTGATTTATGTATTAGACCAGGTTCTGGAAACGTACTTGTAGATCAAACGATTTATACAGTTGAAGAATTGGTTGTTGATGTACTTATTGATAGCCCTTGTGCTCAAATTACAAATATTACATTCTCAACAGGAACAAACTTTGGAGAGGCTAATGGTATTGGATATTTCTCTAATCCTGATGGAGGTTTCCCATTTGAAGAAGGTTTATTAATGACTTCTGGTGATGCTAGTCAAGCCGCAGGACCTAATGTAAACTTTGTGTCATCTGGTAGTGCAGCTTGGCCTGGTGATGCAGATTTAACGGCTATTGCTGGTGATAATACAAATAACGCTACTATTATTGAATTCGATTTCGTTCCTCTTAATGATGAGTTGAGCTTTGATTTCTTAATGGCTTCTGAAGAGTATGACATGGGAGGATTTGAATGTCAATTCTCTGATGCATTCGCATTTTTATTAACAGATTCTGGAGGAGCTACCACAAACTTGGCTGTAGTTCCTGGTACTACAGATCCAATATTAGTGACCAATATCCATCCAGATAATGGATCGTGTCCAGCAGTTAATGAACAATATTTTGGAGAATACATTCCAGATAACCTACCACCTATATCATTTGATGGTAGAACAGCTGTATTTACAGCATATTCTCCAGTAAATATTGGTGAGACCTATCATATCAAATTAGTAATTGCAGATGCTCGTGATAATATTTATGATTCAGGTGTATTCTTAAAGGCTGGAAGTTTTGATATTGGTGAAGTAGATTTAGGAGCTGATATCACAGTTGTTGGAGGTACTGCAGTATGTCAAGATGAACCAGTTGTACTTGATACTTCTGCACCAAACGTAGATCATGTTTGGTATAAAGACGGATTTGTTATTCCAGGAGAAACAGCATCAACTTTAGTTGTTACTGAACCTGGATTGTACACAACTCAGATTATCTTCTCGCCAACGTGTATCATCGATGATGAGATCTTAATTGAGTTTTTACCATTACCAGTTGCTAATACACCAGATGACTTTTCTGCTTGTTCAACAACTGCACAAGCCGAATTTGATTTAACAGTTAATGATACTGTTGTGCTTGGAGCTCAAGATCCAGCAAATTACACAGTTACTTATCACGAGTCTCTAACCAATGCCGAATCAGATAATAACCCAATTATGTCACCATATACCAACACTTCTAATCCGCAAGTGATCTATGTAAGAGTTGAGGATAATGTAACTGGGTGTTATGAAACAACAAGTTTTAATATTTTAATTTCTGCGCCAACACATACTGCGGAAAGTGTTGATATAATTGGTTGTGATAATGATGATGATGGTTTTGCGAGTTTTGATTTAGATGCTCATAATGCCAATGTGTTAAACGGACAGGACGCATCACAGTATAATGTAACATATCACGCTACTGAAACCGATGCAATGATGGGAGCAGGCGCTTTAACTAGTCCTTACAGTAGTTCTGGTGGAATAATTTATGTTAGAGTTGAAACCGTTGCTTATCCTGATTGTTATGTAACTAATAGTTTTGAGCTTATAATAGGAACTGAACCTGTATCATCATTCACTCCTAATTTCGATTACGAGGTTTGTCCGAATGCTACTGTACCAATCATAATTGAAGCTACTGCTGAAAACTACAGTGAAGCTGAAGTGAGTATTAATTGGTACTTAGATGGAGTCCTAATACCAGGTGAAACTGGATTAACGCTTCCTGTTTTAATTGCTGGTGACTATGAAATTGAGGTGACTTTTAATGACACAGGATGTTCTAATAATGCGATAATCACAGTTATTGAACTTCCAACTTGTGTTATTCCTCAAGGTATTTCTCCTAATGGAGACGGAATGAATGACGTATTTGATTTAAGTAGCTATGGTGTTACTAAACTTGAAATATTCAATAGAAATGGAACTTTAGTATATAAGAAAAAAAACTATTCAAACGAATGGTATGGTCAAACAGATGATGGGGAAGAATTGCCTGTTGGAACGTATTTCTATACTATGGAATATGATAATGGTAAACGAAGAAGTGCTTGGATATACATCCAGCGCGAGAACTAACCGCTTTAAAATTGATAACAAAAGAGCCTCTTTTATAGAGGCTTTTTTTATTTAAATTTTTAAGATGATTATGGCTAATCCAAAACAACCAACTAACAAAAGCCAAAGTTTCCACATACGTATAGGAACTGCTTTTGATTTAGTGCGTTTGGCATTTAATACTTTTCGTTTTTTACCACTGTAAACAATCCAATTTCTAAAATATAAGACAATACTAATAATAAAAAAAAGTGTCCAAGCTTTCCAAGACGACATTGTAGTAATGTGCATTTGTTGCGCAAACTCTGAAAAGAAAACGCTTAATAGTAATATTAAAACGATTTGAAGTAATGATAAATAAGTAATGGCGATACGGTTTGCTTTTTGCCTATAACGCGCTTTAAAGTGATTAAAAACACTAAAAAAGATAAGATCAAATGTTGACATAGGTACTTAGATAAAAAAAGCCACATCTGTTAAAGATGCGGCTTTTTATTTATTTATTCACTTAATTAGTTTCCTGTAACCCTTACGTCATCTACATGATATCTTGTAGTTGCACTAGGATCAGAACCTTCATATAAAAATGCTACATTAATAGTACCATCTAGGCAAGAGATGTTAATAGGGTCTATAGATTGTAAACCACCAAAACCATTAGAAGGACCAACAGGTATTGTAACATCTAAAATTTGCCATGTTGCTGTAGCTACATCACCTGTAAAGTCTTCAGAGATCAAAACAGTTAAAATAGTTCCATCGTCATAAGCTGATTCTATTCTAAAAGATAATTCTTCTCCACTAGTAGAATCTAAATCGATGTCTGGAGTTACTAACCATACGTCAGCTTCGGAATTACCAGAGTTATAAGCAGAGATTCGAGAATAGCTATTACCACTAAAACTGCTGATAAACCAATCTGTATCAGTACCACTTACATTAACATTAGTCCATCCTTCAGCTGCATAATTACCGAACCCTTCAAAATCTTCAAAGAAGATATTAGAACCACCTCCAGAAGGCGTGGTACATTCAAAGAAATCTGGATCACATCTGTTTTCTACACCACCAAAACTAATGTCTTCAGGCGTGTTAATCGTCACTATAAAAGCTTCACCTTCAAAGTTTCTAGATAAAATAGCATTAATGTTACCTTGTCCAGATGGTAATGCTAAGCCTTTAAAATCAGCAAATGTACTTGTGCTAAATATCACAGATGACGATACTGTGCAGCTCTCTAAAATACGCTCTCCATCAAATTGATCTAGATCTTCAGAAGCATAAGTAAATGAATCATTTATAACTTGATTTCTGTTAAACTGAACATCCTGTAATTGCACCATTAAATTAGTTTTATCATTAGAAAATTCAGAAAAAGAAATAGGTAACGGAACAATAGTAGCAACCTCATTAGATCTTTGGATATATCTGGTTTCTTGAGATGAAGCAATTTTATCAACTTCAGAACCGTTTAATGATCCAATAGTTAAAACACCATTAGTGATACCTACAGATAATCCGTTGATTTTTAAGTAGATTTTTCTACCCACTTCATATTTTGTAAATAATGGGTTAACATCAATTAGAACTTTAATACCAACTGTTGGGTTTTCAAAATCATCTTGAATAATCAATTCTTCAAAGAAGTTACCGGCTTCATCAGAGGATACTACATAACCAGTGATGTATTCATCATTTTCATTAAACTCGTATGAAACAACATCATTTTCATTAGAGTAGTCTAATGGTTGTGGTTCAAAAATACCATCATTAGCACTTTGTTCTTGTGCTAGGTCTCCTGCTAAAGAAGCTATTGTTCTTAATTGATTTACAGGGATGTTTGGTTCATTAAATGATTGGTTTGGTGTGTCAAAGTCATCATCTTGCACACAGCTACTAATTACTACTAAACTAAGTAGTAATAGTATTAACTTATTAATTTTTAAAGTTTTCATTTTAAATGTTTTATTTATTATTTCTTAGCTTTTTTTTAGAATCTTACATATACATTTAGGTAGTAAGTCGTACCATTTCCGAAAAAATAACGATTACCAAATACTGGACCTCCAGAAGCCTCACGTTCTTCTAACTGACTTCTGTAATCAACACGTCTAGATTGCTCAAAACCTCCAGTTCTGTATTCTTGATTAAAAACATTATTAATTGTTGCGAAAAATCCAACAAAGTAATCTTTAATTCTCCAAGACTTACCTCCAATAATATTAACTAACATATAGTCATCAAATTGTTCTTGCTTCAATAAATCTTTAGCAACGTCTTCATCATAATCATTAATTGTATAACCACTAATGTTACCACCAGCAGGAATGATCAAGTTTCCGTTTCCATCTACTGGTAATAAATCAACATCTTGAGAAAATGATGCAGAATGTTTTAATGCGCTAGCATCTACATAAGCATTAGAGAAGAAGTTGGTCGTAACACCAATGTTCCAGAAATCAGGATCACGATATTCAAAACCTAATTGGAAGGCTCTTTCTGGACCACCAGCAACATGTAAATCTTTTAATGCTGTTGTACCATCACCATATGTTAAAACAGTATTGTTACCATTAACATCTTTAAAATCTGCAGCAGTGTAATATAAATTAGGGTTGTTGCTAAATGTATACTGACCAACTGAAGCAGCAGCTTTAAGTTTAATGGTTGGTGTTACTTGAGCTTCAATACCTAGTTCTGCTCCAATATGACGTTTTTCTATGTTAGTTTGAACTTCTTGAACAAAATTACTTGAGTTTTCTGTGAAGAAAAATCCGATATCAGTTCCATCTTGGAAACCTGTGTAAAAACCAGTAAGTCTAGCTTTGAATGTTGGAGATCTAAAAATGTAACTCGCATCTACAGATTGAATTGTTTCACTTTCTAATCCAAGTACAGTTTGGTTACTTTGTCTAGCGTTTCCAAAAGAATTTCTAATACTTGGTGCTTTTGTGAAATAGCTACCGTTAACATCTATAAGGTGTTTTCCTGTTACTTTATAAGTGAATCCTGCTTTTGCACCATAATTAGTGAAATCTAGTTTTTCACTCTCACCAAACGAGCTTATATCTCCAAAACCCTCAAGATTTCCAGAAGTTGGGAAGAATCCATTTCTGTATTTTCCATCACGTTGGTAAGTGGTTTTAGATACATTAGCACCTACGTAGAAATCTATTTTGTTGTATTTGAATTGTGCTTGCGCAAAACTACTAATAACATCAGAGTTAATATCGTAGTTGTATTTGTAACGATCACCTTCAGAAATAATTCTATTAGGATTATTAAGATCACTTTGCGCTTGCCCTTCTGTTTGCTGATCAATAGCATCTTCAGCAAAGGCATCAATATCTAAATACCCTGAACCGCCAAGCAAATCTTCCATTCTTGCATAGTTTTCACTCTTTAAAGATCTGTAACTGATATTCGCATTTAATCTAATGTTTTCAGCTAAACTAGCATCAAGGATCGAATTAATGCTCAATTGCTTGTCTTCAATAACATCAGATTGAAGAGCGTATACAGAGTAACCATTAATAGCATTTGCTCTGTAAAGGTTATTCCAATCTAATTGACCATCATTAATAAATTCTTGTTCAGCTAAATAAGCCAATTGATAATCATATGCTGTAGGGTTGTCGTCACGAAGAAAATAACTTGGTAAGTTTTGATAGTATTCAGGAGTTGGGTTACGCGCACCACCATAAGAGGTACTATTACTTGAATCTAAGCGGTTACCATTATTGTCAATACGCGAGTTAGCAATCTCACCAAATTGGTAAGCAACGTTCGTGTTTAACTTTACTTTATCTGAAATATCCCAAAAGTGGTTTAACATTAAGATTGGCTCATTGATCTCTCTAATTCTTGAGTTTCTAATTTCACCATCTTGCTCTCCCCAAAACGGGTTGTATTCTCTTCCTTTTAATCTGTAAATCTCTTCAGTGATAGCAGTAGAACGACCACGTCTGTTTTGTGCATAAATAGATGTGAAGTTAATACTGTGTTTGTCGTTGATGATTTTTTCAACAACAGCAACAAATGAATTAGAGTCATATAAAGTTCCATCAACAAACCCTTCGTCACCATAACGACGAGAGGCTAATACAGAGAAAGCCCATCCTCCTTCAACAAGGCCAGAGTTATAACTTCCCATAACACGACCAGTATAACTTCTGTTAGCACTAGCATAAGATAAGCGTCCACCTTTTCTATATTTTGAGGCACGCATTACAATGTTATTTGTTCCTGCTAGATCACCAAATGTATAATCGTTAGCAGACATTCCCATTGTGAATTCTTGATTACGTTGTAAGTCGTTAATTCCTCCCCAGTTTCCCCATTGAG